>CALRMK020000003.1:0-396740 GCA_943369185.1 Caulobacter sp. UNC279MFTsu5.1
ATGCACTCAGATTACCTAGCGAGGTAATACCGCTTACCGTACCACTTGACAGTGTACCACTGAACGTTCCTCCGGTGATCGTGCCTGGTACACTTAAATTACTGATCGTACCAGAAGTACTGCTGATAGTACCTGCAGTAGCTGTACCACTTACTGTTAAGCTGCTCAAAACTCCAACACTAGTTATATTATTTAATGCATCTTGTCCTAGAGTTCCATTAATTGTTCGAGCATTTATTGTTCCAATAACACTTAGACTATGCAAAGCTCCTATAGAAGTTATATAAGGTTGCGAGGAGGTTGTTATAGTTCCAGAAAAAGAAGATGCAGAAACAGATCCTCTAGTATAAATAGAAGATGGCGTTATATCACCTAGAGAAAGTGTAATTTCTGGAGCAGTACTTGGATTTAAAACAGATCCTGTAATACCATTTAAATTATTAATAGAAACACTGGTTACAGAGCCAGTCCCAGAAGATTTATAATTATATTTTTCTAAAATCGTTTTAGCAAAAGCAGCTGTATCGCTCAACCTGAAATAAGGTGATAACATTTTGATAGTATCGCTGTAATTAACTTTACTATTTATACTGTTAAATAATGACAAATCAAGTTTCTCACTTGTTACACTATATTTAGCTAAATTTCTATTTTTAATAGCTGAATCAGCAATTGATGGTGAAGGATAAAAGCCGGTTAAATCTCCATAAGCCTTACCGGAAGGAGAAGCACTTAATGCATACAAGGAATAAGGAACTGATTGAAAGTCTGTAATTCCAACTAATCCGTAGTTATTTAGTCCAGAGAGGTCAGCTTCGAATTTCAACTTTTTATACCCAACAGACCAATCTATACTACCCATACTACCAAAACTTACATTTGCATTTTTGTCACCAATAACACAGGTAACTAAACCAGCAAAATTAGTTCTAACTCTTCTATTTTCTTGATATATTACTTTATTAGGAGACGATAAATTCAAACTGTCGAGAATCGTAAATCTGACACTTATATCCTGATAAGTTACTGGTTCACCAGTTTGAGTTCTGACGATTCCTTGAAAATTTAATTGATTTCTTGCTTGGCCAACTGCAAAATTTGAAATAAACACAAATAAAATTAAAAATCGAAATTTCATAGTTAGTTAACTTTTACAAATTTGAAAACTCCGAATTTACTAATAGACCCATCCGAGATATAAGTAGTAATATTAAAAAAATACCATCCGGTTGCAAGCGATGATAAATCCCATTTCTGCTTGAAAGAGTTATTATTCGTGAATACTTTTTTGGTTTGTATCAATTTCCCGTCTTTATTATACAACTGAACAAGAACTATACCATTGGAAATTGCTCGAAAATCTAAAATTGTGTAATCAATAGCAGGAACTGGATATAATCGCACCTCCTCATTTGTAAGTGACGGCAAGGATGCATTATAAATAATACTAATTTTATCATACGGCTGTAAAAAACCAGAAGTGAAAAAATTAGTTAGTGTTAAAATTGAATTAGAATAAAGATGGGACCCTGAATATGAGTCAATTGAAGATGACTCTGCAATACTCCAATCAAATTGATGATTCTGAAAAAGCGAAGAAGTGCCACCGCCAGAATTCAAAACATAAGGAGAAATAGACTGGGCATTTACTTGCCTAATTATAAATGAAGTAAGAAGAAAGTAAATTGTTAAAATAAATTTAGTATATTTTTTATACATTACTGATTTATTAAATCATTAGTAATAAAATGATTATAGCATAGCTGGTAAAGAAAGGAGATTGGATTGAAATCTTGTATCACTAAAAAAGTGTCATTAAACATTGCGATGCATTCCTAAATACAAAGTCTAATTCAAGATTTACAAAAGAAACAATATTGCCTTGTCTATTATTTAACATTTGTTAAATAATAGACAAGGCAATATTGTTTCTTACATTATATATATATATATATGTGTGTGTGTGTGTTTGTGTGTGTATATATGTATTTTTTTGATTAAAAGTTGTATGTATCCCTAAAGGGTTACATTTTAAAAATAGAGCGAAACGCTTAAATTCAAACTTCAATATTAAAAAGGCACAGATTGTCTCAGCCTTTAAGTGAAGACTTACTCTTTTTGTAGCCTTACTTGATTTTAGGACGGATAAGAATTAGACTCGAATGGGTTAATTTTAAACCGTCAAATATGAAAAAGCAAAGATTATCAGTGACACAGATCGTGTCAATTTTAAAACAGTATGAAGCGGGCTGTGAGGCACTGGATGTATGCCGAGAATATGGCATTAGTAAAGCTACGTTGTACAATTGGTGCAAAAAGTACAGCGGGATGGATATTCCACCCATCTCAAAGAGCTCAAAGCCGTTCAGGAAGAAAACCGTCGTTTAAAACAGATGTATGCTGAGTTAATGCTGGATCATCAATTAGCTAAACACATCATTGAAAAAAAGTTATAAAGCCCTGTCAGAAGAAAGAACTGGCAGAAGGTGTGCTTAAGGATGATAAAGTGAGTATTGGCAGGGCTTGCCGGGTTGTATCGTTGCATAGAAGTGTTTGGTATTATCAAACACATGAAGACGACTCAGAAGTAACTGCCAAGTTGCAGTCATTTGCAGAACAGTACCCGACCCGCGGTTTTGATGATTACTACGGCAAGAGCCGTAATCGTGTTTTGCGCGTATACCGTTAGCTTGGCTTAGGATTACGAAGAAAACATAAGTGTAGGCTTCCTGCAAGGATTAAACAGCCGCTAGAACAACAAGAAAACCCTAATACTGGATATAGTATGGACTTCATGAGGAAGCATTAACAAGTGGAAGAAAAGTAAGGATACTTAACATCATGGATGACTGTACCAGAAAATCTCTGGCGGCCTATGCGGATCACAGCATACCAAGAGAGCGGGTGGTTGATGTGCTAAAAGATATTATTGCGGAAAGAGGTAAACCAAAATATATCATAGTTGACAATGGTCCAGAGTTCAGAAGTAAATGTTTTATGAAATGGTGTGAGAAAAAGCAAATAGATATCCGTTACATAAATCCGGGCAGACCCATGCAAAACGCTTATATCAAAAGGCTTAATCGAACCTTCAGAGAAGATTTGTTGGATGATTACCAGTTTGACTCTCTCGAAAAATTACGAATTCTCTGCGACGAATGGCAGTACAAATACAATTACTTCCATACGCACAAAGAAATAAACAGAATCAGTCCGGCTCCAGCCAAAAAAGCCTATGACGTGGGTGGGGGGCCAACCATAGGCTTCAGTTATCAAACAAAAAAAAGGTCTAAATTAGTACTGTCCTAAAAAGAGTAGGTCTTCAATAGTGTATTAAAATAAAAGCGATAGATAAAATGAACTATATTAGAAATTAAGCCTATTACTCAGTCGAATTTTAACTTAAATAGGCTGTAATATTACAGAGTCAATATCTATGTAATCATTAATAAATGTACCAATAGCCTTTGGCGTTACAGGCTTTTTAATATATCCAAAAATTGGCTTTACAATCTTATTGTCCACTTCAAAAAACGAATGACTACTCGTTACAACAATTTTTATTCTACATGAAATGTCCTTAGGAATATCCTTAAGCAAGGAAATCAATTCAAAACCATTTAATATAGGCATATTTAAATCAGTAAACAATAAAATCTCATCGTATTCAGAAATTAAATTATTGATTATGATAAATGCTTCCTGCCCATCTTCAGCATACAAAACAGGCACTTTGACTTTATTAAGATTCATCGAAAGGATTAGTCTGCAGATAGAATCATCATCAGCAACCACTATTATTTTTTTCATAGATAATTTTTTTATAAAGGAAAAGTAAATAACTGATTATAGTTTTAACAATTGTTAAATTTCAAAAATCAAGGGTATATTCTCATTTGTTTATTATAGAGATCCAAAACTAATTACAAGTATAGATGCGAGCTCCCCTACTTTCGACCAGTAAGATTATAATCAACTACAATTCGGTAATGTAAGATCCCCCATAACTTGGCTGCAAAGTACCGGTTCAAACAATTTAAAAGAAACTCTCTCCACCATGGAGGGTAAGATAAGTGACCCTTATCTATAAAGGATTTATGTAAATTATATTTCAATAAGAGCGAAAGGTAGCATTGCTTTTCCTTTGAGTTTAGAAAGTGAAAATGGACGAACTGAAAGGGAATGCTGTTCTGATAGATTTCTGGCAAACGGTTTGCCGGGCCTGTCTGCAAATAGTTCCTTATTTAGGTAAAGAAATTGATAAGATGCAAGTAGAAACAAACATAACTTTTAAGTAATTCAATAGATAAGGAAATGAAAACCAGAATTTCAAGTGTACAGGCAGGAAAATACACAGACGGCCTTAGTATCAATCTTCATACTGGTGGGGTTATAGAGGATCATGCCTTAATAAAATTTTATCAAATATTCGGTTCCCAGTGACTATTACTTTTAGAAAAAAAAGGCCGCTTTACTTTTTCAATCTGCCCTGACCTGATGATAATAATGAGATATCACTTCTTTATAACTTGATCAGAAAAGCTCAGAACCACTCAAAAAGCCAGGTAATATTTTACAGATTACCTAGCTTTCGTTTTGCTCACTTGACTTTTCCAAGTAAAGCAAACTTCTTAGTTTGTGTACCGATTCCTGAACCATTGTTTTCTATTCCAAAATAGCAGTATTCGGACCCAGAATTATAAACGATGGAATCATTCTCTTTGCTGGATTCGAGGTGAGATCTACTCATCTCCCTTTCTCCTATTCCTTTCCAACGAAACCCATTTCGCCTAACAAAGCCTCCGAAAGGCCAACCTGCTCCCTCCCTTGGCCCTGACAGGGCGATAGTTTACATAACGAAATGCATGCAGGTCATGCATGCATTTGTCGTAAGTGGATCGTCCATTGATCTTCGACATATTCATTAACTTACTTCGATCTACGGCAAGCCATTGAGGGCAATGCTGGCTCTCCCACTCACTCAACAGCGCAAAATAAAGGCTGATATGCGAGGCTGTGATCCTTACATCATCGACCACCACAGAAAAAAAATCCTGCATCATCATTACTGCTGCTGAGTACTTGGTTTCCGGTTGGCCCGTACCCTTTTGGTGAGTAATTTGCCCGATGCACCGCCCGAGCGTACCTCGGAGGAGGTATTCTTCACCAACAACTTCCGATCCGCATTTACCTTTCTTTGCACCCACATACTTTGCAAAAACCGCATGGCATCGGCAAAACTGATAGGCGCATTCTCATCGATCAGGTAAAACCGTTGACTTATTTCATATTGATTCTTCAGAAATGACAGGTTCGGAACCATATTCTCCAGCGAAGTATCACACCAGTACCTGAAACGGATCACACCGTCAGGATCTGCATTATTAACCGACTGCAACAGTTCTGCTATTAAATAGGCATCCGGAATCGAATCTCCAACACTCAAACCTTCTTTACTCCTATACAAAGCCTGCCAATCAATCGAAGCTAGGGATTGATCGAGTGCAGCCAATTCAGGTGAAGCTTCCGGCATCCTACGAAGACAGGCTGTAAAATAAATGGCATCATATAATCCCTGGTCACCCCGCGCGCAATGCACAAAAAAATAACACCGGTCCGCACCTACATTGATTTGATGGGTAATCTCAAATTGTGCAGGCCCAAAACAAGCATTAGCCTGCAGACGATATTGGATGTCATCAGAAAAACCGAGTTGCTGCAACCTGGCCGCAAGCCGTTCTATATTTCTCTTGTTCATAGGCGTTAAGCGATTTGTCTTCCTTTTTTATTATTCACCCGCTTCTTTTCCAGCAGGGGTCTATTATTGGGTTTCTGAACAGGAGGTTCATTGACCATTGCCACGGCTTCGCGTTGTTTACCGTCCTTGACATGACCTTTTCCCAGCTGATTCGCAGGGTCGACCGGCTGGCCCACTTCCATGACCATTCCTTCAGCAATGCGCTTCTCATCTGCTGGAGCTTGACCATACTGCGTTTCCTGCTTAGGCGCGGGTACGTAGAGTTTGGCCCCCTCCATGTCGAACATTTTAACCGTTTTGAATTTAGGATCGGCAGCCAGTTGCACATCCATTTCCTTGTCACTTTTGATCAAAACAGCTTTTGCCAGATTACCTCCCTCCAGTGCGGTAAAAAGGCTCGCCATTCTTTCAGGATCCTTTAACTCCTTCAGCGGGATCCTTCCCAGCGCCTCTTTCAAACTGAAGCCATATTTTTCATTAAAAATGTTCAGTTTGGCATTTCCCTGCTCATCACGCTTACTGAAGTCCAGTTTCACCCAGGCTTTGTACCGGGCCCCTTCTTTGGGTGTCAGTTCCTTGTAAACACTACGGCCATTGAGCAGGTTGCAGGCTTCTTTAAAGGTTATGCTCTGGCCTTTGTTGTTAATAAAGAAAGTTTGCTGGAAACTGCCGAGCGCATTATTCAGCGTGGCATCGTACTTATTAAAAAAATACTTGTCACTCCCATCCTGTTTAGACCTCGAAAAATGCAAGACAGCATCCATCTTGTCTTTGCCAAACTCGTGGCTCCCGTTCAACTGGAAATCGGGCAGACCTTCTTTTAGCTTTCTTTCCAGTTGTGTGTGTAAACCCTCACCGAAACCTGCATACAGCAACTGCTTCTGCAGGTATTCCAAATTCTCTGTGTTCATGGTTTTTGCTTTATGATTAAATAATAATTTCGTTTTGAAGCCTATTTACTTCACCTGGAGGTTTCCTAAGTCGCGAAAAAGTCCATAGGCTGTCACGGAAGTAATACTGCATCGATGATATAACGGTTGGGAATAGCTAGTGAAAGATTCCTTTCCCCTTCTTTTTCACCCAGATCAATCCTTAAACTTTTCGAATAATTCAAAGCGGGTTTGGGAAGAATGACTACAATCAACTGAGAGCTTTTGGGCCGAATAACCGTCTGAGGTTTAAAGGAAAGCAAGGGCTCTATGAGTCTCTCTTGGCTCGATCGTCGTTTCCCTACTTGAACGTGTTTGGAATATACCTGCAGCCCCCCTATCTCAAAGGAAAGCGAAGAGGTATTTTCTATTTTCAGTTTGCATAGGACTTGTTCTCCTGTTGTATAGATACCAAGCACGATCAATCGCACATTCCCTTCGCTACATCTTATCCCGTGCAATTTATTTTTTAACCCCATTACTTGCCTGGCGAGAGCCAAAAGAGATGTATCCTTCGTCACATCTCCCTGACGACTGAGATTCATAGTAAGATTCTGGGGCGCACTTTCAAAGTGTACAAGAAAAGCATATAGTTTTCCATCTGAAGTAATCACCGTCAGACTCGTTGTATCAGTAAATACAGAATCCGCCTTAACGCGTAGAATATTGGAGATGGATTTCTGCACGATGATCCGCTCACTTCCCCTGTCCACTGAAACAATAGTGGATGGAAATACCACGCTCGTTGTGCGGATATTCGATACGGCCAGTTGTCTTACCGAATCGGCGGATTGGGCCTTCGTCTGAAAAAAAGCCGCCAACAAGACTGTCATCATCATCAATACTCTCATATCAATAGCCTTTAGAGTCCATTAACAATACACCATATCCTGCCGGGATCGTTACTCTAACAATTTTGACCCTCCGGCTCAACAGGTTTTTCGCTGCGCCGATCCCGGCCGATAATGCCTGCGTCTTGATGGAGGGGTCAAAACTCAATATGTTTACCGATTGTAAGGATTGTTCCGCAGTTGATTTCGCAACCTCACGTGAAACAGACCCGGGTATATGAATTCCTTCCAATCCATCAAGATCAAATACGGACAACGCTACCGGATAAAGGACGTTTTCAAATGGCAGGGTACTTATATAAACCAACAATCTTTCATTTTCTATGGACACGGTGCCATGCAAGGCGGTGCCAGAAGGAATTAATACTCCAGCCACGGACACGGGTTGGCTTAATTGTAACTTGATCACCGAGCCGGACTGTAACACCTGCGTCATGGGTGTAACAGCGGTAAATGCCTTGGTCGGTTTGGAACCAGCTATTTTGTCACCCAAAAATCGTTTCCGATCCATCCCTGCCTGGGTTTTGCCGAAGTAGGTATCCTCATCCTCTTTAGATGCATTAACCGGAAGCACCTCCTTTCCAAGTTCAACGGTAGTTTTACGGGCAGGCTTCACTGGATTTTGCAATGCTGCCAGCTTTTCAATGGTTTGGTTGATGGCTTCTAGTTCAGGATCTACCTGTAGTTTGACAGACGGCACAGAGCGCTCAGCCAGATTATCCTCAAAATGGAGAAGTTCAGGTACTTTATAGTCAGGTATGCTGTTCCGGCGTTGCATTGACCGCATCGTTGGAGTGGGAATCTCCGCTTTCTCCATTTCCATAGGTAAAGGTGCTTGAGTTATCACACGAAAATTGGGATCATTCTGCATCTCCTCCCTCCTTTTGACAGAATCTGCAAATGCCAATTCATAAAACGACAGCTTATCCCTACCACTGTCCTTTCCATTGTGTGCTTCTGGCAGGGAAGTATTCATTCCGGATTTACCAACAACATTTCCTGATACCTTCTCACCACCCCCCATCAGCCAAAAAGAGATGGTCAAAAATGGCAATACAAGTAAGGGTAATACCAGGTAAAACCGTCTTGTTGTAATTTCTTTACCGTTCATCTGCTTTCCATTTTAAGATCTTTATTCTCCAAAACTTCCCAGCGCTCAATCAGGAATCCGTGCGGGTTATGATCCGTCCTTGCGACACTGCGCAACTGACCTTGTGTAATCAGGCTTCTGGTAACACTGCTGGTTGTCCGAACGATCAGGACTTTTGCATAACATCGAAAAGTATAAGGTTCCTTAATTGTGTTAACCACCACACTGTCTAGTGTAATATGCTGGCTGACATTACCCGATATCAACCCTGCGATATAACCGGTTTCAACCAGGTCATCGTATAGTTTCTTAGCAGAATTATCTGCCATATACAATGCCCTTTTTACGGTGTTCTGTATCGCCTTTTCGTCGGGATCGAGCGAAAAGAACCAGGTATGAAACATTGCCACATGGTCGCGCGCCTCCACACCAAGGTTTTCCCGCCTGCTTCCCGCTACGGCTTCCATCGCTTTTCCACCAGCCAGTACATACACCCTGTCCTGCATATGGGAAGCAAGGCGCGAATTCTGAAACAGGGCAAATAGGCTAACAGTTAGACTCCCTGCTACCACCAACATCATCATAGCACGCATAGCTCGAAATGCAGCATCTATATTTTGGGTCGGTTTAAACATTATTTGCCACCTATTTTATCTTTGAAATATCCATTGTTTACCCCTGCATTGCTCATCCCGCTACGCATAGTATTGGCACCATCCCCAAAAGCATCCGAAGCCATTCCTCCAACTGCCGAACTCGCCATATTCTTACCCATACCAACTGAAACACGGGTAACTTTTTCCAGTAGCGCATTTCCTCCGCCAGCATTCACGATATAGGCCGCAACAGAGGGCACAGTGAAATACCCGACAATTCCGATGAGGAGAAAAGCGATATAGGCCCAGTCTGTTGTGGAGAAAGCCTGTCCTGGAATCTGAATTCCGGAAGTCACAGGGTTGATCATATTTTCCTGGATTTTGGCAATGATGGCTCCGAAAATATTGGCAACAGGTAACCACAGATAAACATTGATGTAACGGGCGAGCCAAACGGTTAGCAAATGCTGAAAGCCATCAAAAATGGAAAGTGCGAACACAATCGGGCCAATGATCGCAAGTACGATCAGGTAAAAAGTGCGAATGACATTGATGATGAGCGCTGCGGCCTGAAACACTAGTTCAAGTAGTTCCTTGATCCCCTCCCGAATCCAGTTCGCAGGATTCAATCCACCTAATCCCATCGTCGATGTATCGTGCAGAGCCAGGTATTTTTCCATTGCCTGACCCGAGCCTTTTGCCATAGCAGCCGTTCCGGTTACTATAGGCTGCAGGATCCCGTTGAACAGTGCTATGACCGAAGGAAAAATCAGGATACAAAATCCAATGACAAAGGGTCGTAACAGTCCATACACGTCCACCGGCTCCGCCGCCGCAATGCTTTTCCACACACGCATAGCGATATAACAAAGCGTGGCCAATCCACCGATCCCACGGGCAACCCCGATCAATTGTTTACACATAGGTATCATATCCAGGTACAACCGGTCTAGGACAAACTGCATCGAGGATCCGTTGGAAATTGACTGTGCAGGAACCACTGCGGGAAATAATACCATCAGCAAGAGATAACTGATAATTTTCATCGGTATATTCCTTTTGTGATCTTCCTGATATCCTCCCTGTCTTTTACTCTTTGTCTGCGCAAAGCAAGCTGTTGATCCAGTTCCAACTGCCTTTGGTTAAACTTTGCCAGTTGCCGGTAAACAGATTGTTGTACTTTAGCCAGCACCGAGAGTCGCTCGGCATCTGTCATCCGAAGCTTGCCGGAGCTTAATACATCCGACACCAGATCCTGGTCAGCATGGCAGGTTTCTAATATGGGCTGAAGACCTTTGACAATTTCCGCTATTTCATAGGTGGAGAATAGCCCGCTGGATTGATACTTAGACAGTAAGGTCCTGTAGGAAACAGCTAGTCTTGATTGGCTAGATTGAATGCGTAACAGGGTTGGATCACGTTTGACCGATTCGCTGACCTCTAGCAGGCTATGCAGGTACCGGCTGTGTAGATCGTAATTATCTGCAACTCCGTTGATGATTAAGCCATAGCCTTTGGTCATTGACTGGTAACCCGCTTTCATTTCAGCTAGCATCGCCTTGAATTGTACGAGTTTTTCCATATCCAGCCTTAATTGCTGTAGTTCCTGTGACTGGGCAGACAATGCCATACAATGAACCATTGTGATTATCAGGCATATGATTGTTTTCATTTGATTCCGTTTAGGGTTTTTACCATGCGCAAATCCTGCTTCATACGCATCTTATTATTGACTCCCTGCGCAAACTGATTATTGAGTTGGTTCATTTCCTCCAGGCAATGTTCCATGGAATCGCGAAGGGATGCCAGGAAAAGTAGCCTGTCCGCATCTTTCATGAGAAGCGTATTTCCTTTTATAACCGGCTGCAATTCCTGGAGTATCTCATTACTTACCATCAGTAGTGCATCATAAGATTCCTGGACATGGATATCTTTTAAATAACGCCGGTATTCTTTTGCCACCTCCGCCTGCATCGCCAGGATTTGTTTTACCTGCGGTAGGTTCTTTAACAAGGGCTTCGCCGTCTTAAGTTCCCGGAAATAGGAAGCATACAATTCTTTCTGACGGTTCTGCCAGCCAGCGATCTGTTCCAACTTTAATTTCGACAATTCATGGGTTGCCACCTGCTGGGCATGTTGTAACCATATCGTCTGGTTTTGCAATTTCTGCACCTGCAGGTCAAGCGCTTTGATCACCTTCGCAATGACCAACGAAACGGGATCAATGCTCTGGGCATCCAATGACGAACAGCCAAAAAACAGAGCCCATACCAAACACCACTTTTTCATATTTTACCATTTTGTTGTTGTAAAACAAGGGATCTGATACCAGCCTCCCTGCTTCCATATTGCTCAGTCGCATTTTGCACAGCCAACTTTTCCCTTTCTTCTGTGGTATAGGTCAGGTACTCTTCCGGTGATACTTCCACGCGGTAGACCTTTGACACACGTCCACCAAGCGAGATAAAGACTTCCTTGTATTTTCTAGTGGGATCATTTGCCCGATTTAGGGAAAGCACCAATGCCTTTTCTTTCTCAGTTAAACCCAGCAATTCCTGCACCTGTTCAAAACGATTTTCGTATTTGGATTGGTCCAGCAGAATTTTACAGTCACTGTTATTGATGATCCCCTGCCGGATAATTGGTGAAGAAATGATATCCTCAATGTCCTGCGTAACCACAACCGCTTCGCCAAAATGCTTACGAACTGTTTTGTACAGGTAAAGGACATACTCCGCCATTCCCTTTTTGGCAATAGCTTTCCATGCTTCTTCGATCACGATCATCTTACGTATCCCTTGTAAGCGCCGCATCTTGGAAATAAACACTTCCATGATGATGATCGTCACTACGGGCAGCAAAATGGGATGGTCTTTGATAGAATCCAGTTCAAAGACGATGAACCGTTCCCGCAGCAGGTCTAAATTTTCCGAAGCATTCAAGAGATAGTCATATTCACCTCCCCGGTAGTAAGGGCCTAGGACGTACAGGAAATTCCTAAGGTCAAAATCATTTTCCTTCACCTGGTCACGCCTGAGGATCTCTGCATAGTCAGTAGAAAGAAATTCATAAAAAGAGTTGAAGGAGCGAAAGGTAACCGGTTTCTCGAAGTATACCTGTATGGCATTTGATAAGGCGACATATTCGCTGCGGGAAAAATGTTCGTCATCCTTTTTCCATAGCGTAACGAGCAGTGTTTTAATACTCTCCCGCTTCTCTGTATCCGGTTTCTCATCATAATCGATATAAAACGGGTTGAATGAAATGGGATTTTCTACGGAATACGTGAAATAATACCCTTTTACCAGTTCGCATAAACTTCTGTAAGAATGCCCCACGTCAACCAGTACGATATGTGTTCCCTGTTCATAGTAGGATCGAATCAGGTGGTTGTTCAAAAACGACTTACCGCTTCCTGAAGGGCTGACGATAAATTTATTCCGGTTCGTGATGATCCCGCTCCGCATCGGCTCATCCGAAATATCCACCAGCAAGGGCCTCCCGCTTACCCTGTCACACAACCGGAACCCAAAATCCCCGCCAGAAGATCTGTATCCCGCTTCCATGTTCAGAAAACAAGCCGCCTGAGGCGCAAAACTGAGAAAGGTCTCATTAACCGGCATGTCCGCCGCATTACCCGGAATACCTGCCCAATAGATCTGTGGAGCCCCCACGGTCTCCAGTTTACAGGACGCATCAATAGCTGCCAGGGCCGCGGTACACTGGTTCCTTACATCCCGAACTAGGGTGCCGTCACTTGTCCATGCCAGCATGTGAAAATGCGCACTTACTGGTTGCCGCTGTTCCGATACCGCCTCCTGCAGAAACTGATCCGTCGCCTCTCGCGCATTAGCATTGTCCCGCGAATACGCTGACAAAGACTGTAACCGTAGTTTCCGCTTCTCTAAGCGTTTAATGGTAGCCGCATAGTCCTCCACCCGGATGAATTGTTGGTATAAATGACTGACCGGCAGTAGTTGCCCCAGCACAGCTACAAACCCTACCGGGAACCTGGTACCATCCGTGGAATACTTATCATACTGGATCCTTGGCCCGCAATGAGAAGGCAGGTCTGCCCCATTACTCAAACTGAACATAACACAGTGCTTCTCCCCGATCCTGACACCCTCCGACAGATCCATATCCCTACGAACCCCGTCTGCATCCAATAGCAGGTACCTATTTACCAGGTCGACCAGTGAGGGACCGGTCAACCGCGAACAAAGGATGAAACCGGTATCGGAAAGCAACCGTACTACTTGTGAACAAATCCCTTCAAATGTTTTGACAAACGCCGGATCAACTGTTTCCACCGGGACAAGATGCTTGCGGAGCAGCGTGGAATGGAGGGAAGTCGCCAATTTCCGGTCTTTTGCAGGCATCGTGATAAGCAAATAACACTGATGTTCCAGATAAGGCCGTTCATGAAAATGCCGCTCACTGCTTTGGGACAGAAAACTATGCTCCTTGTCAAAATCGCCACTAAACGATTGTTCAGTGAACCAATCCTGTTTGTGCAAAATGCAACCTGCCGGCAACAATTTTATCGCTTTGATCCAGCCCTGGTGCAGGGTTTCATAATCCGCATTGGAGAGCGTGAATATTTCCGGCAAAACAAGGGAGTAAGCGATGGTTAAATCTCCCATTTTGGAAAGCAGAATATCATGCTCCACGCCGTAAAGGGGAATGATGGCAGAAAGGTTCTTCATTTGCAAAAAAGTTGATCACAGACAATTCTTTTTGGGGTAACATGCGCGGCCATTTCTTTCATCCATCCATGTTCACCATACTTTCCATTGTATTTGTACACCAGGTAAAACAGCATTGCCCCCGCTAGGGCAATAAACGCCACGCAAACAAAGAGCCCTGCGCCAGCGATATGACAGATCGCAAAGAGTAACAGCAATCCCAGCAATCCCCCACATAGCCAGGCGATCCATTGCCCCTTCAGGCCTTTGAATACAATGGGCTTACCAACACCCCTGTTTATCTGATAGACACTATTCATATTTTTTTTCCACGGCTTTTTCGTACTCGTTTCTTCTCTAGTAGGGGCCTCATTGCATTTTGCCTTTTTTGCCTCTCCTCCTCCATCCATTTCCGATGTCTATCGGCAAACCAAAGTAAGGTGGTAAGACTACTTTGATGCTGTTCGATATTGGCACATAGCCATTCAAATCCTTCAGGATCCATCTTTTGCAGGGAAGGCAATTCAACCACAACAATCCCACTGCCATTTCTGGCCTCAAACTCTTCTCGTTCTCCCCGGAATACGCATCTATGCACCTTATCATATGCCAGCAGAAACTTGTCACCTTTGTCAACCAGGTCATCATCAATGAATATCCGGTTCATAAAATCATCCACATGACGAAATTCATTCAGGCGCAGATCTATGTAATAGCGTTCGCCTGCTACATCGATCTTGGGCAGTTCCCTCGCTCTCATATTCCAAAGAATGCCCGGATTACAGTGGTTACCACAACCAGGAAAACACAACTGCCAAACCAGGCTGCAGCCACTCTCCCGGTATCCGGTTCACCTGCATTCCACTTGTTAAACACTTTTACTGCACCAATCAGTCCTACTATCGCACCCACTGCATACATCAGTTGTGTGCCCGACTGGAAATAACTCCTAACTTTCAGGTTTGCGTCCTGGATACCAGCGTTACCGTCTTGCGCAATAGCCACGCAGGCAATAAAGACAAGCAGTAGCATCAATTCCATTTTCAATCTCCACTTCTTCATCTCACTTCTATTAATTGATTTATATATATAGTTTTCAATCCAATTCATTCACTATTGGATCCAAAGGCTTCTTTCCGATTTGCGGCTTCCCCTTTTAGCGAAAACCAAGGGATTACGACCAGCGTTCTCCGTCAGCTATTTTGCTACGTCTTTTTATAGGCGCTTGATTAATTCCAAAAACATGCCCGCTACCCGAATGTTATGCACTTGGGTTTCCTGCACGGCAGCGGGACATGTAGGTCTCAGGGTGGCACCCTGCGCTCATTTCTTTCTCTCGCGCCACCACTGCACCAATGACTTCCGGTAAACGAGTATGATCACGACATAATAGACCACTACCACGCATAGGACCGTCCGTATATATTGCATCCAACCAATTCCGCTGAACATGCTATTGAAAGTTTCCAATGTTAAAAGAAAGGGTTAGTCCGAAACTGTTTTGAAATGGCGACACAGAGGCATCCTGGCCGAAAGGAACCAGGTAATAGAGATCTATGAATAAGCTTTGGTCGCTGACAAAACATTTGTATCCTGCGCCAAGTGAAAAATACTTCCGATTGCCTTTGGCCCTATTTTCTATATTCACGCCGCCACGTAAAAAAAATATTTCATCAAAAGCATATTCTGCACCCGCCCCAACACGTATACCCTTCCAGTCATCCTGTATAAGCCGGGTAGCATCTAGTATAAAGCTGAACTGACCATTACTTTCATGGCGTTGTGTATAGGCTAAGCCAATTCCGGCTGTAGTAGGCAAGTGTATATTGGCACCCAGATTGCTCAAAGTCGCTCCCCAGGAAAGAATATGAGAAGCATCCCCCAATTGCGCAGATTGGTAATAGCCAAGATCACCACAAAGGCTATACATATTTTTAGTTGCCACCCCCGGCAGGGATTGGCCAAGAAAACAAAGTGTTACGCCAAGGGATCCGCCACCTCCCAACTGCAAAGCATAAGCGGTTCCGATATTGTACTCATTAGCTTTGTACAACCCTAACGTCGCACCATTATCATCTCTTAGCGCAATGGTTCCCATATTAAGAAAATTGACTACAGCGCCAAACGCAGAATTATCGCCAACTGATCCGAGATAACCCGCATGAACAAACTTTGTATCACTGGCCACACCCGGAAGCCAAGGCATATAATGCAGGCTGATCTGGTGGAAATGATGCGTAAATGCCGCCCTAGCTATATTGTAACTCATCGATTGGTTTTCGATAGCCCCCGCGATACCGGTATTACCCATACCCCATCCCCGGCTAGATGCCGGGATCGTTAGAGAAGGGAAATGGGTAAGCCTTAGGTCCTGCGACCAAACACACAGTGGTAAAAGGATCAGCAACAGGATATTTCTCATTGAATCTGAATTGAATAGTTAAGTGTATCAGAAGACAGGCCTAAATCATCAATCACATAAAAGGAGACTTGCTGCGATCCCGCCTGGCGGAAATACCATTTCAGCAAGGGCAGGTTGGTATGGATGGTATCCCCATTAATCCTATAATGGTAAGACATGATAGATCCATACGGTTGTCGGCTTGCACCTGCATTGAAATAATAAAACCAGTTATTGGTATTGTGTGAGATCTCTTCGTATTGCAGATCTGCAATGGGTTTGACACCTGCTGCGCAATTCACGACCAGTTCTTTGCTGACGATGCGGCCAAGCTGGTCAGTCAGGTAAAAATCCACATGGTACACCCCGGGTGTGTCTACGCTGCAAAAAAGTCCGCTGCTGTCTGCCGCCACAACGAAAGGTTGCGAATCAGTGAGCTTTTGACCACGATAACTGAAATGAACTTTTCCACTTGGCTCACTATAAGACAGATTCAGCTGGTGCGCAGAAGGGGAAGCATATACCATGACCATCCCATTACCGGTATTGTTGATATTGGTATAATCTTTCTCACGTACGTATACCGTGTCTTTGGAAAAATGCAGATCTGCGCCTTGGGTACCGGCTACTATCAGATCATGTTTGTCGCTGCAGGCAGATAACAAAAGAAAAAATGCAAAAAATCGTTTCATGTTCTTTGAGTTATTGTTTGATAATTTTTTCAGAATGTTGTTCGTTGTTGTAAAAGCCCCTGAGATAATAGATGGAGCCACTAAGCAGGTTATTGAGCCCATCCAGTACGAGTAGATTTTCTCCCTTAATTCCTTTGAATGCCCACTTGCGCAACCATTTTCCGTCCGTCGAAAAAAGGTCCAGCCGAATTGACTCATTTCTGCTCAGTACCATTGTGACTTTAAGTTGATCACGAAAAGGGATCGGGAATACGTTCCAGTCCCGAACGGTTCCGGTAAAAGAATGATCCGCCAAGCGCTCTGTGGTGATTGGAGCAACACTTATATAACCTGAAAACAAACGCACGCAGTTCCGCGCACTGGTCGCCCATACTTTAATGGGCAGGCTGTCACCACTTTGGTAAAAATGTTGTTCGATCATTCCAACTGTAGTGGTGATTGTCTTTTTGTCGCCCAGGTCCCAGGTAAAACCCACTGCGCCCATTATATCCGCCGTAATGGTCGCCTTCTCTCCATATGCGATCGAAGCCGGTTGAATCACCAATTGTCCCGCCGGGTACTCAGTATCGTCTGCTGTTACAGCTACTCTTACACTGTCAGCACATCCTTGTGCGCTGACCCTAACACAATACTGCCCGGCGACTGCGAAAAAACTGCTGTCCTCCGATAATAGCCGGTTCCTTGGCGGCGGCCCCGTCCATGCCCAAGTATCGTAAGCCAACCCCTGCCCGTTCACAGCTGTGAGTAAGGATACACCATCCTTACAGACTTTTAGGGAACCCGTAATGACCGGAGTTGTTACGGTACCTGTAGTGATGACCATTGGATCAGAGAGTGATGCCGCAGCACATCCTCCCGGACTCACTACCATCACCGTATAATTTCCTGCAACAGCTATCTGAATCGTGTCGGCTCCAGTAGTGCGTATCAGTAAACCATCCCTGTACCAGCTATACGTGTAGCCAGTGACATAGTTGCTGATGGTAAGCACACCCGGCTCCCCATTGCATAAATGCGTGGCGGTCGTAGTGATGATTGCCTGATGGGGTTGCGAATTGACATTGATGGTAACGCTCCCTGCGGCGGCGTTGCTGCAGGTGGTCGAACTGGCGTCCTGAACGCTGATCAATGAATAAGTGAAGCTTCCCGCAACCCTTGTAGGCGCCTGGAGGCTTGCTGAATTACCCGTACTCGTGATGGTTTGATCGGAACCATTGTTCAGCCGGTAAGTAAAAATATAAGGAGACGTTCCGCCAGTACCGGTAAAGCTGATGACAGGTGACACCGCCTGCTGGCACACAGTTGCACTACCACTAATGGTCGCAGTCGGCAAAGGATTCACCACAACTGTCGCCGTACCGCCTACGGGCGTCAGACAGGCCGTACTACTGGCATCTTGCACACCGACCAAAGAATACACAAATGTCCCTGCCGTTCCTCCCTGCGCAAGTACAGTGGCGGTATTCCCAGAAACAGTGGTAATAGTCTGCAAAGTCCCCCCATTGATACGGTAGGAAAACGTATAGGGTGCCGTTCCGCCTGTTCCCGTAAAACGGATGGCAGGCGAAGACGCGTTTCGGCAAATAGTGGCATCACCGCTAATAGTAGCAGACGGCAACGGATTGACACGCACTGTCACTGATCCGCTTGCCACCTGGCTGCAAGCCATTGCGCTACTCTCCTGGATGTTTAATATCTCATAGGCAAAATCACCGGCAGAAGAACTGGATGCAGGAACGGTCACGCTATTCCCCGAGGAACTGGCGATAGTTTGAGGTGAACCTCCATTGATGCGATAAGTAAAGAGGTAAGGCGGAATCCCGTTGGTTCCGAAAAAACTGACCATCGGCGACGCAGCCCCCTGGCAAACTGTAGCCGTTCCGGACAAGGCAGCATTGGGCAAATCATTAACAGTAATGGTCGCAGACCCGCTGGCATTATTCACGCAGGATCCCGCTTCCTGCACACTCACCAGAGAGTAGACAAAACTTCCGGCCAAAATGGTGGGTACAGCAAGGCTCACACTGTTACCAGCTAAGGAACTAACTGTTTCAGTTGTGCCTCCATTGATGCGGTAAGAAAAGGTATAAGGGCCACTGCCAACGCTCGCCGTAAATACTACCATGGGCGAAGCACTGTTCCTGCACACACTGGCTGTTCCGGAAATAACTGCGGTAGGTAAAGCATTCACAGTAACCGTGGCCGATCCTGTCACGGTACTACTGCAGGCGGTACTGCTGCTTTCCTGCACACTGACCAAAGAATAAGTAAAGTTGCCTGCAGGAGAACTGGGTACATTCACACTTGCGCTATTGCCACTGGTGCTGACAACCGACTGAGTGGTAGCACCATTTATTTTGTAATAAAAAGTATAGGGTGCTGTACCATTACTGCCGGTAAACAGAATCGATGGAGAGGTTCCGTTCAGACAAACATGGCTGCTCCCGGAAATCGTGGCCCCTGGCAATGCCCGGACAGTAACATTCATGGCCGCTGAGGTTGCCTGGCAACCATTAACATCCGTTACGGTAACATAATAGGCGCCGCTTCCGGTAATAGTAATCGAACTGCCTGATCCTCCATTACTCCAGGCATAGGCGCTACCGGCACTTGCACTCAGCACCACACTCCCACCCGAGCAAAAAGTCGTGGCACCAGACGCTGAAACTGTTGGCGTTGATACGTTGTAATATCCTACGGTAACCGCAGCAGAGCTGGCAAAACAGCCGCTCTTACTTACCGTAACCGAATAGGTGCCTGGCCCTACATTGGTTGTTTGTGTGGTGGCTCCATTTGACCATTGGTAGGTGTCATACCCACTGCCCGCGTCCAGTGTTTTAGTGGCTCCGGGGCAAACCAAAAAAGAGCCTCCCGGCGCAGGAGTCGGACAGATCACCGTGCTAACGGTTATTGTATTACTGGCAGCGCTGTTGCCGCAAACATTGCGGTCGATCGCATAATAACTACCCACAGTGGAAGTACTGAAGGAATTGCCGGTGGCCCCGGTTGACCACAACACATTTGACCCGCTGGAAGAAAGCGTAACAGAAGCCCCATTACAAAGTAGTTGGCTACCAGATGGGGTAACGGTTGGAGCTACGGGAGTTGAAGCGGTTGAGATTGTAACCGTATTGCTGAAAATACCATTACCGCAACCATTACTTTCATAGGCGTAATAATTTCCTGCACCACTTACGCTGATTGCGTTACCAGCCGAGCCTGTGCTCCACAGGATAGTACCGCCATATGAAGGAGATGTACTGAGCGTGGTGGCGGCTCCATTGCACAATAGCGTCCCAAGGGAACTGGAAACAAGTGGAGCACCTGGCGTCGAAGCGGTCGTGATGACAATCAAATTACTGGAACTGCTCGTTCCGCAATTGTTTGATGCAACAGCATAATAAGTCCCGGCACTGCTCACACCGATAGAACCACTGACGGCCCCGGTGTTCCAGCTGATTGTACCCCCACCAGAAGCAGCAAGTACTGTAGATACCCCATTACAAAGCAGCGTTCCATTGGAACTCGAAATAATGGGTGCTGACGGCGCGGAACCAGTTGTGATGGATACCACATTACTGATCCCGCTTGTGCCGCAGCTATTGGTTTCATAGGCGTAATAATTTCCAGGACTGCTGACTGTAATGGATCCTCCGGTCGCCCCTGTACTCCAGGTAATAGTACCACCAGCCGCTGGCGAGGTAGATAGTGTTGTGCTCTCGCCGTTACAAAGAAAAGTTCCATTACTGCTGCTGACTACTGGAGGCGATGGCGTATTGGCAACACTGATACTGATCATATTACTGTTACCGCTGGTACCGCATCCGTTGGTTTCCGAAGCGTAATAGGTACCAGGTGCTGAAGTACTCATGCTGGTGCCCGTTGCCCCGTTACTCCAGTTAATCGTTCCGCCTGAAGAAGTGGCACTAAGGACAGTGGATGTTCCATTGCACAAGAGAGTTCCATTACTGCTTCCGATCACCGGTGCTGGAGGTGCGGATCCGACAGTCACCAAGATTGCATTGCTTTCTGCTGAGCTTCCACAATTACCAACTGCATGAGCCATATACGTTCCAGCCGTACTAACCGAAATGGAATTACCCAGTTCTCCATTAGACCAGACATAATAGATCGCATCCGGGCTGCTGGCCGTCAGTGTTACAAAAGCACCATTACAAAGTGGAAAGGAAGCAGAGGCACTGATCACTGGTACAGAAGGGGCGGGCGCTAAAATATAGGTATGAAAATCTGTTTGCGGTGCAGCATTGTTACTGATCCCCCAGGCGGTGCAAACAATATCATCACCCGGATTATAGGCTCCCGTAAAAGACACATCCGCATCACCGGATGCCAGGCTCCTGCCTAAAATACGGCTTGCGCCCAGATCAATATTATAAATCGTGTGGTAGTACCCAAAATTGCCATCGGGATCGTAATTGGTAATATGAAAACTGACCGTGGCATTGCCAGTGGCGCAATCATAACTGACACTGTTTAGTGATATCTCAATATGATTCTCCGTTGATTGTGCAATACCGAATAGCGGTAACAGCAGGGCCATACATATTCCGTACCGGTTCAACCGGCTAAGTTTACTAGCTGACATAATAAAGAGTTTAAAGCAGTGATCAGTAATGGCTTAAGCGATAGCCAAGCCCAAGCCCAAAGCAGAATTGCAATGCACCAAGTGCCTTTCGAGCCAGGAATTTCTGTTGCCCAAAGACACCCATGCGGAATGACTCAGAGATATGACAGTCGATAGATACTTCCCCTATTAATCCGTAGTTCATCCGTTGGGAAAAGGGAAGTCCCCTATATAGCCAGGGTTCATTTTCAATCTGCCAGGTGGCCCCCAAACCCAGCCGCCATCCAAACCAGGGTAAGGGATCAGCGTCGCGATGGCTCACATATTCACCCAGCAGGTCCGCGCCAAAACAGGAATAGTTCAGCAGTTGATTTCGCGAACGCTCATAAAAGCCGCCAATCGCAAAATTGAACGGCCCGTTTGTCCAATGCTCATAGCGCAGAGAAGCATGATCTGACGGAGTGAGGCTGTGCCCCAATTGCAGGCTGACGTTTTGAGCGGGCAACAAACTTTGCCAAGTGAAGAAAAAAAGTGAAAGAAGAAACTTCATAACAGGTAAACTTTTGTTGAATGATTTGATACAACAAAGCTACCTGTGCTTTTAAGGGAGGAAATTGACTGTAGTCAACCGAATGGAAAATAAAAATTGAGTTCGGTCAATAAAATGGAGAAAAATTAATTATTTAGATTGAATGGACTCACCAATTGTTTTATAGATTTTCACAAGCCGATATTCAGGTGAATCAAGATTTACTCTTTCAGATAATCCCGGCATGATCTGCACGTAATCATAAATATATTTTGAGATAACCGTTAAAATAATTCCGATAAATCCTTCTGCAACAGCCTTTTGTTCGTGATTTTTTTTAATTGTTGAATCTGGATAACACTTAATCGGTTCGCATGGGCATACGAACTCATATACATGTAAATCTGGCGAAAGAAGTTCTCACTGAACCCAGCATTCGTTGCCATTTCATGCCACAGCTTGTATTGCCATTTGCCTTTAAGTATTTGCTTCTGTTTTTTTTCGTCCAAACCCCGGAATTTTTCGGTAGCCTGTATTTTAACTTTAAGAGCTTCTGCCTCTTTACTTTCTTTTTCCCACTTCTCTAGATTGTATTCAAACGCAGGTTTGTATTTTATCCTATCCAGGCCTCCCAGATACCATGACAGAATTCTAAATTCTTTTTCATCTGCGCTGACTTCCTCAACAAATAAATAATGATATACGAGGTAGGTCTCAAAAACAGTTCGTGTAAGTACGCCAATGGATGCAAAATCAACAGTAGGAACAAATCCATTTAACTGGTAGTCATTATACAGTACCCGAATAGTTATTGTGTGATGTACAACCTTTTGGCCTAGCCCTTCCGCATTATACAGTTGCTCTTGGCCTTCAGGTATTCGGTTATGCTCCAGTTTATTTCCGATAGAAATAAAACAGTGTAATAACTCATCAAAGTCTTTTATGATTGCTGAATCGTCCATATCATTTCAATCTTACGCTATTAAAAACACACTTTTAAATAGCTCCAATATGCTCTCTGATTTAATTTTTCCTAAACCCATATCCTTGTAATGAACCGGATCAGGAAGTTCATTTTCTACCTCGTTGGCAAAAGTAACGAGATCAGTTTTGATTGAATTGGGAACTGAAATTATTGTATCTGGAGTTAGTAATGCTATAAGACGAAACACATCATTCTTATGCTTGGCAATTTTCCTTTTATCAATGTTTTCCCCGTTCCTTTTCCGATCCCTTAGATCGAGCCATGCTTTTGCTTTCAGACAGATCAATGCATTATTGTTTGCAAGCTTAACATCATCCCTTACAGAATGATTGGCATTGAGAAAATCATAATAATCCTGATCCATCAGGATTGCCGATAGACTTGGCACGTCCCCATTTGCAGGCACAGGTGTAAACTTAGCACCCGGCATCAGTGGAAATGGCAAGTCAAGTCTTCCTGAGAAAATTTCAATTTCTGCAGGAAATCCTGCTGCTTGCGGTTCCTTAAAACGCCAATATTGCTTCTTTTCTCCTTCTACATTTTGGTGTGAAGCATATTCTCCATCTGTGATCATTGCCCAGAATGCTTCAATGAATGCATCGTCCAAAACTTCAACAACCAGCACCATATCAATATCGGTGGTAATGCGCG
Organism: Caulobacter sp. UNC279MFTsu5.1; assembly: GCA_943369185.1. GTDB lineage: Bacteria > Bacteroidota > Bacteroidia > Chitinophagales > Chitinophagaceae > Sediminibacterium. Next base: position 23,756 of record CALRMK020000003.1, read on the forward strand.
GATTTCTCGGTGCACTGTCCAATGCATGTTGCATGGCTGTACCACCAATAATTACATAGCTGTCCGGAAATTCCACCAGGTATTTTCTAAATGTATCCCATCCCTCAACCATAAATAAATTTTTGTTCAATTTGTTCTAATGCCAATTCAACCCTTTCATCCTTGATATGTCGAAGGCTGAGATAAAGAGAAAGAGGGTCAACATAATCCAGCCATGACTTGTCAATTCTTGCCAGGATTTCAGGTTCATATTTCCAGATCTCAATCCTGTAATTTCCTTCATGCTCATTATGATCTGGTAAGCTTCCGCTTTTGAGCAAATACTGAAAATCAAATTTACCCAATGCATACACTAGTTCTTCACCTTGATTCAAATCAGTATAAAAAGGCAATGCATATTCTCCTGCGTTTAACAGTTTGCGGTCTGGTAATGTGTCAACGTATATGGTCTTCAGAACAGGAGAACCTAGAAACGGTTTGCATTTATCCCAGAACGCTTTTTTATCTCCCATGAATATGAGAGTTTTTTCCCTCTTTCCCGAAACTTCGCAAAGCTCAAGTCGTTCCAGTTCAGCCGCGGCTTTTGTTATTGCCATTGGTGAATATTTGAGTTCATCGGCGAGTTCTTTAAACGATGTCATTCTTCCTATTGCTCCGTTTGTAAGGTCATAAAAATGTTGCAGCAGAACGAGCTGTGAGGAAGGGAGTAAGGTCCTATTTTCTATTTTCCTTCCTTTGTCTTCAAACTGCTCCCTAAGATCCATAAACAGGAAAGGGATGAACATTTGTTTTCCCGGACAGATGAAATTGACTTTTTGCTCCACCAAACGGCTCCTATACATCGCATCTACTTCAGGCAGAACAAGAATGACCTGAACAAGCAATTCGGCCCTGATCAGATCAACATGTTTACGCAACTGCCCAACCGTAAAATTTCTATCCTTTAACTCAGCCAGGACAAATCGGTGATGGAAAATATCGACAAAAGCAAATTCATACGCCTCTCCTATATAAAAAGGCAGTTTACGTTTGGCATCATGGGCAGGACGCACCCTTACCTCCTCTCCGCTTACTTTGGCGATATATGCTTCTAACTCATCCATTCGATAAACTAAAAATGATTAATAAACTACATAGGTTTATTACACAAATATAAGTTTATTATTTTGATTATCAAGCATTTTTATGAAATGTTAAAAACATATAAACAAACTTCTATACTTGAAGGATATCTGTTTTATTAGGAAAATGGCTAAAATTCTAACAAAATTCAAAATCTGTGACCTTTTTACGGAATTACGTGACACTCCCAACCAATAAATAGGGTATATATACCCTATTTATTGGGGTAACTCCATACTACCACTGCCGGGAAACGCCAAACATGGAGGGTATATGTTTAAATCTCCCCAGATGCAATGTGTGTTTATATGAATACTAGGAATAGATATAAACACACATTGGCTTGCCGCCATTTGATGTAATAGGTGCCAAGCTACCCCCTCTTCCACCTACTCACCGTCGCCCGATCCACCCCCAGGTAATCCGCAATCATATACTGCTTAATCCTTTTATCCTTCAGCATCCATCCGCAGAGCTGCGGCAGTTGCGCAAGCCGTGCCCTGGCTGGCTCCGCCAGTATCAGATAATGCTTCTCCATCTGCGAAGCCTGAATCTGTGTAATCCGCCGCAAATGCACATGAAAACCCGGATGTCTCTCCGCCACCGCCTCCGCATCTTTGCGTGAAATTTTCCGGACAATGGTTTCCTCCATGGCCACAATGGCCAACCGGGAAGGGGTGGAAGCATGATAACTGGTCATACTGCAGGCCATCTCACCTGACCGTAAAAAACAGATGATCCGCTCCTGCCCGTTCGGGATATCATAACAGAGCCTGGCTAACCCCTTTTCAATAAACGCAAGCCAATCCCCGGTATCCCCGACACTGAGAAGCGGCCTGTTTTTCCGATATACTTCCTTGTGCATCCTGCCGATAAGGGCAGCCTTCAGTTCATCAGAAAGAGGGTGTAACATTGCCAGATATTGGAAAAACTCGTCCATGGTAAGATCAGAAATTAAAAAAGGACGGGCGTGGGCCCCGTCCTAAACCAAAACCAACTGTCGGGGGTAAGAGGATCAAAAGTATATAAGCAGTCAGTCCGGCTGATGGCGGTATTCCCACAATTGCTGGCGGGGATTACGAAAGGTTTACATGTCACTGTCATCAAGGATAACGAGTTTATTCCTGATCGCATAGACCACAATACCTGCCGTGGTCTTGCACCCCATCTTCTCCATGATCTTCGCCTTATACCTTTCAACGGTTCTGTCGCCCAGAAATAGTTCCGCAGCGATCTCTTTCACCAGCCGATCCTTGACAAAAAGCGCTATAATCTTCTTTTCAGTTTCATTAAACCATTCTGCCCGTTTCTTTGGTTTGCCAAACTCACTGTTAGCAATCAGGCGCAAAACCCTTTGCGATGTCGACTTGCAGTAATAGGGTATTTCATTGATGGAAGAGTCAATTGCTGCGAAGATTTCTTCTTTGGGCATGGCTTTGTTGACATAACTGAAAGCACCGGCTTCCAGGGCACTAAGGATTAAGTGGTCACAGTCAAAATTCGTAAGTACAATACAGAGAAGCTCGGGATGATCCTGCCTGATTTTCGCGATGGCATCAATTCCGTTTAACACGGGCATGCTGATATCAGTCAGTACCACGTCCGGCCGGTGGGTCTTCACGCCACGAACGAGCTGCTCGCCGTTTTTGAACGTCCCGGCGATCACATATTCCGGATGATTCTCAAATGCTCGCAGCATCCCATCAATGAATACTTCATGATCATCTGCCAGAATGATCCTGATCCTGTTATCTGTTTCCATGGCTCAGTTGCTGTAATGGTATTGTAATAAAATAATGCGTTCCCTTTCCGAACTCAGATTGAACCATTAAAACGGCATTGAGTAGATCAAGCCTGGATTGAATATTGGTAAGTCCGAAGCTGCCCCTTTTCTGCAATGCACTTTCATAATCAAACCCCTTACCATCATCCCTGATCTCGATAACCAGCCGGTTTGTGCTTGTAGCAATACCTATTTCAATTTTTGCTGCTCCTGAATGTTTGATAGCATTGGTGATTAGTTCCTGTATGACACGAAAAATCAGCATAGCTTTTTCAGTAGCAAACACATCATTTTTAAAAGAAGCCGAATACTTTACTTCTATGTTCCCACCTACATTGATCCGCTCAACCATCGCCTCAATTGCCGCAGATAGTCCCTCCCTTTCCAGTTCAGGTGGTACTAGGTTCAATGATACATCCCTCAGACGGACGATAGACTGTTCAAGTAAATCAGTAGAACTTTGCAACAAGGGACTGTGTGGCTGGGTTTGAGCAAATTCCTGGAGGGAAAGTTTAAGACCGGTTAACAAGGACCCGAAATCATCATGCAGATCAGCCGCGATTCTTTTCTTATGCCTCTCCATCAAACATTCATCCTGGAACGTTTTCGCCTTCATTTGAATCCGCTTCCTTCGCACATGATAAAAAAGCGATATGACGAACACGGATAAAATTAGAGTTATGGAAATCAGTGTCCCGAGGAAAGTATAGAACGGGGTGGCATTAATCGGTAACATATAAAAGCAATAGTGATTAGCACATTTAACAGGATACTGATTCCACAATGGACATACCATAGCTGGGCGTAATAAGGGAAATGGATTGGAATCGGGAATAACTCAAAAGAAGCGATGAAGGCTTTATAAAGAAAATACAATGCGAACCCAACTTTGATAAGCATCCTTGAGAAAATAATTGAATTCTCCCTGTTTAGGATGGTGTAATTGATTTGATTGATACATACAAATACCAACAATATCGAACCAAATACTCTGAAAACGGAACTGTTTTCCCGCAAAGAATGAAGTATACAGAAATTCAATATCCAAAGCAATATTCCTATGTAAAGAATGATGGAATGAAAATAATTTTGCCTGTAAGATGGCCATTTTTTGAACAGCCATACAAGTAATACAAATTCAACCAGTTGATAGACATTACTGTTGACCATATTGTTTCCATGCCTTTCGATCATCAGGTAACTGGCAAGATCATTCAGCCCACCTATCAGTAGTAGCAAAACCAATAATGAAAATTTCCGCCAGATCACCTGTCGTTTCCAGATAGCAGCAGCTAAAGGCAACAACACCGAAAAGGCGGAAATAATAGATAAATTATAAGCTGTCATTAACCCTGGTACAATGGTGATTCAGGCGGACACGCATAGGGACATTTGAAAGAATCCTCCAAAATGAGCGCATCTCCCTCATCGGCGTTAATTTGATTGTTTACTTCATTTTGCGCAGGTAATATATCCCTGCCATCTGCATCTGCTGCCACCAATACGGCACAGATCTCTCCGTTTACCTTTTTCCCGTAATAAATACGGAATTTCTCCGCTCCGGCCACCTGGAGAAGGGCCTGTACCGATGATTTCTCAAAGGTCTCACAGACCGGCATATCTACTGGCCGGCTGGATTGAAAACTGGATGTCAATTGGATCGCTTCGTCGAGCGAAATGGAATGTTGAATGATGTTGTTTTGCATAGTATCAATTTTATATTGCAATACTATGCAGCAAAAGGCCATGGCTTATGGCGGCTTTTACAATGTAGATGGCGGGAATTACGAATTCTTTTTCAGGATGGCCTCGCTCCTACTGGAATGATCCTTACCGGGCAGTATAACAGATCCGTTCATTGAAAGCCCGTGTAATATGCGTAAGTAGGTATCTGAAGATACCGGCAAGCTATTGCGCAAGGAATGAAGTTCAATCAGGGTTATTTCGCCTTTCACCTCGTGAATAATAGATTTTTTCGCAGACATGGTTTGATATATGGGCAAAGATATATCAAATATGCAATTGTGACGAATTAGCGACACATTTAAGTTTTTTATTTCTTGGAGTTTTCCACTATGGATGATACCCAAGAAACGCTCGTTTTAATCCGGACTGCAGTTGTCCTAACCAAATTTCTGGACGAAGCCAAAGGTAAGGGATCAAGTCACGCCCGCATATCAAATAACCCAGATTACGAAATAAACTCGTTTGGTAAAATCGCTTTAGAAGCAGGAATAAGAAAGCATACTGTTGCCGATGTATTTAATGCAAAAAGAAGCGCAAGAATACCCACGCTTGCAATAATTCTGGAAGCACTAAACAAAACCATGGCTGATTTTGGCAAGGCTTACGACCGCGTTACCGATTCTGACATTCAAAAATTCAAAGAGCAATCCAATCTTAAGAAGTCTTCAGTAGGTACAAAGAGGAAAACCAAAAACTAATATTCCTGGGCGCATCTTCCCCCTCTACTTACTTTTCCCAATACCTAATCCACCCTGCCGATCACAAATAAGCCTTCCATGGGCGGTATAACAGTATCCTCCCGTAACATTATTTACCAGGCCTCTTCTACCAGCCCCAGGCTAAGTATTTTTTTTGCGAAAACGTGCACTTCTTTGGTCCGCTTTTCAGTTAAGGGCTGCTTCAGGGTATACTCGACCTCTTTATGCATGAAGTTTTCATTCAGACCCGGTATGGAATAAACCATAGCGAGTTGCCCGAGATCATTGGCGGAGAGTACGAAACTGTTTAGGATGGAGGTAGGTAACCCAGCAAAACAAATTCCTAAATGCCCGCTCGGTTTGAACATCGTAATGAGGTTGGATGAATGAATCGTGGTATAGTATTCACCACCCAGCCTCGCCACCGGATGCAGTTTACAGGCGACAATATGGCCATGGCCATCTAACGCTTTGGAATCATAATGCAAACAGGCGACTTCAGGGAATATAAGGGTTCCCGAGCCGCCCTTATTACCCATAGGTCGCATTTCCTTAACCCTGCATTCAAAAATGACCGCGCAATCATTGATCAGCCATGGCTTGATGGCACTTGCCTTTTGCCTGACAAATCCGGCCTTGATAAATTCATCGGTCGCCTCCAGGTATTCACATGCCGTCAGATTCATCTGGTGCAGCATGGAATCAGGCATGATATGAATCGCCGCTTCCAGCACTTTGCGTATATTCTCTACAGTATGTTTGCTCGTATTGGAGTGCACCCGTCTAAGAGGTGAAAAGATCAGAATAGGTGGATCGATACTTACCACGTTAAAAAAACTAAAGGGTGCAAGATTAGGCATCCAATCACATCCAACGGTGCTGATCAGGCCAATAGGGCGAGGGACTTCTGCGCTGTGCAACCATTGTTGTTTCTGTAAGGTATCTGTACTTGCAAAATCTATGAACATAAGAATTCATTAGTATTGAGATCAATGGGTAAGGATGTCGAATATTGTACGGGAATCTTTTTTTCCTCAACAACCAGGCACCAGCCCGGCACATCAATCGCTTCTGATTCACCCGTAGGATATAGAAAACTGATTTGGTACTTATTAGTGCCGGGATAATAATTACCCACTTTAGCTTTTCCTATGATACGCCCCTTGACATCTCGTACTTGCACGATCGAGCCTTTTACTAAACTCATTTTTAAAACTGTAAGATTTTAGTGAATAAATAATCCGGTTTGGCGTTCTGAATGATGCTAGCACTTCTGCCACATATGGTAAAATGGGGCCCAGTATAGAAATACAGGCCGTTGTCAATAGCTATGTTATAGGTCCAAAAACTACCAGCTATTACATGAGAAAATTCTCGATTCGCTTTGAAAATACCTGCAACAGGGCTGAATCCATTGCAGGCGGAATTTTCAACTGTAACAAAAACCATAAAGTCAAAAATTAATTACCTCCAGAAAGCGTGATATTTTCAATTAGGCTGAAAGCATAGATTAGCCACGTTGAGGAGCCAGCCGAAGTAAAATCTGAAAAAGAACAGCACGCTTATACTGCCTTTAATTTAATGGGATGTTAAAGGAGACCGTCTTCATCGGCAAGCATTTTTGATCGTTACACAATTGAAAACTAACCGTACCGGAAATATTCGTCTTTATCTTCGTTTTTAATGAAACCGACTGAACAAATATTACTTGGTCTCCATACTGATATTGAGTGATGCCTACATCCTGATTGTGAAATTTTTCCCTTTTCCCGATCTCTTTCACTTTTCCTTTTATCACAATAATAGGATTGGGATTAAATTTTATTCTAGTAGGAAGTGCAACGGCATCCTTCGGCTGCTCCTGCGAGTAAATGTGCCATGGTTTAATGACATTAGCAGTCAGTTGAATTTCACCCGTTTTGTCTCCTGTAGGTTGAAATTTGAACTTCCAACGAACAAGATCTGATTGCTGCGCAGACACGGGAAAAACTATAAATAAAATCAGTATAAAGTTGATTGTATGTATAATAGGTTTCATGGCATTAACGTTAAATTAGTCTTTTACTACAACAACTTTCATTGGCTTTTCAGACAAAATCAATTGAACTCCGGCCCTCGCAAGAGCATTTTTAACATCTTCAAAATTTGTCATTAATGCATCAATCCGAAGATCAATATTTCCAATAAAACCGGACTCTTCTACAAAAGGGTACTGTTTTTGAAAACGATTTTGTAAAAATTTAATAACAACAGATAATGGCTGGTTTTTAATGGAAAGCCAGGCTTTTGTTGCATTGTATTCCTTAGGGCCGCCTTGAGTTACCAACTGAGATTTCAACTGTTCGTTTAAAACCAACTTCCAATATTTACAATTTCGATTCTCGACGGAGGCCTTATATCCAAAATAATTTTCAAGATCGTTCCGCATTGTCTCCATCAATTGCAATGCGGTGTCCTTTCGAAATTTTTTTACAATGAGGCTGTAACAAAATAAATTTTTACCAGATTTCATTTCACTAATTAGCAATGATGAATCCTTTATCTCAAAAATCGGGTCAAATGAAACACTTCCATACAATGGTCTTGAACCCTCAAGTCCAAAATCCGTACCCAAAAAGGCGTAATTATATAATTGCTTTAAGCCTGAAGATAAAATTTGAAACATTTTACTTCCACCCTCCTGTTGAAATTCCCAGTTTATCACTGGGGGAGTCGAAACCTGCATGCCCGGAAACCAGGGAGATAGCAAAGATCTAAACAAAAATGATGTATCTGTACCACCATTATTATTCATAAGAAAAGGATTTTTAGAATCATAACTTATTGATGGAACGACATAATTACTATCCTTTCTCAAAGGTCTACCATCAAAAAATGACTGTAGATTAGATGGATTAAGCTCGGCAGGCCCTGTAACAGCCTTAACAATCCCCCGATCATCAATCCAAATGAGATGCGGCACTGACGACAGACGTAACCTTTTGAATATATCCTCTGAAACATACGTAACAGGCATCGACAGTTGAAGCTTATTATGAAAACGGTCATATACCGACTTTATAGTTTTATCAGTTTTCCCAATCATCAGGAATTGCAGTTTATCAGCGTACAACTTCTGAAATTTATCTACTTTAGGAAGGCTTATAAAACAAACGTTACAATTAGACGTAAAAAAATCAAGTATTACCCACTTACCTTTTAACTCATGAACACTTATAGCTTCTTTATTATAATAATAAACTGATTTAAAATTGAGTGACTCGATAGGCTTCCCAATCATAAAAGACGCATCAGCTTCATTCAAAAGCTGGCTCCGGACAGTTAACTGTGAAAGAATTAAAGAAGAAAAAAGAATATATTTATTTAAACACTTCATAAACTCTTGCTATTATTCAATATAAATTAATATGTATACAACTTCACCTTTGAGTGAAACAGCTGAGTTGTAAAAAAATATTTATTCGTACAATTAGTATCCTGGATTCTGGAAGAGATTAGGAGAATTCAAAATTTCCGAATTTGGAATTGGATAAAGTTTATCTGTAGTTTGCCACCTTGTACCTTTAGTAGATCCTATAACTGCATCTACGCGGCCAGTCCTCTTTAGATCCAACCAACGATCACTAAACTCAGTAAAAAATTCGACATTCCTTTCCCTTGATATTGCATCAAGGAGGTCAACCTTATTTCCAGCACTGGTATTTGCTAACCCAGCCCTACCGCGTATTATATTAAGATCTGCTTGCGAGCCTTGAATGTTCCCTTGTTGTGCCCTTGCTTCTGAACGTATTAGGTATAACTCAGAAAGTCTTAGCATCATTGTATACTCGGTAACTGATGGTGCGTTTTGGCCTACTTTGTATTTAAATGGATAATAATATGTTTGTCCCAAGACGACTACTGGATTGATCCATGATGATTTCCTGTTATCACCAAATTCAAAAGCTCCAAGAAGCTGCGGACTTATTGCCACATCTCTTGGTGCAGATTTTGTGACATAAAGGGCTCCGGGAAATGTATTAAATCCAGAAATGATTGACATTAATTGCCAAATTGCTTCTGAACTATTTTTCAGAAATACGTTATTTAGACTTGCTAAACTATATTTACTGGATTGTGAGATAACGGCAGTGGCTTCAGATTCTGCCCCAGACCAATTATGAATATATAAATATACCCTTGCTAATAAAGCTGTCGCTGCCGATTTGTTGGGCCTTACTCTTTCGGAAGTAACTAAGTTCTTTGCATCAACATAGCTTTCAGTCAAATTATTCTGTGCCATTTTAAGATCTACAATGATTTGTTGATACACAGAGTCTTTTACTATTCTTTTCTTGTTAGCATTTTGTCTAAAATCAGTCGATGTAATTATGGGGATATCTCCAAAGAGGTTAACTAAATAAAAATGACTAAAAGCTCGCACAAAAGAAGCCTCTCCAATCAATTGTCGTTTTACTTCAACAGATATCGAAGTTGATTTGGTCACGCCTTCTATAACAGAATTAGCCTGATATATATAGCTATAGAAAGTGTTCCACATAGTTTGGATATTACCGTTGGTAGATGCAATACTTGCATTATATATATCGATATTATCACTTGTTGTATAGTAATTAGTAAACTCATCACTGGATAAACCTGTGTAATTAGTAAAATTAAAAGCAATACCATTGCCTTCCATTTGCGCATAGATAGAAATCATTGCAGATGTCGCAGTGATATTATTTTGAAATACTGTTTCGTTAATTAATTCACTGGCAGGAGATTCAACTTCCACCATTTTATTACAGGCAATGAGAACTGAAATAAAAGATATAATGCATATACCCTTTTTAAAATGGATTAACATTTTCTTTATCATAACAATAATTTAAAGATTAAATTGAAAACCAATTGTGATTACACGTAATGGCGGAGTTCCTGTCCGTACTTCAGGATCAAGTCCCTTATATGAAGTAATTGTAAAAACATTTTGAGCTAGCAAGAATATCCGTGCATTTTGAAAATGCATCCTTTGAATAACTTTACTGTTAAATAAATAGGCGAGTGAGAAGTTTTTAAGCCTTATGAATGATACATTTTCCATTGCATTATCACTATTAAGATAATTGGTGTTCGCCGTACTATTTAGAGTAGAAAATCTAGGTGCATCGGTCTGATCTCCTGGCGCTTGCCAACGATTAAGTACATATAATGGCTGATTGCCAATTGCCCCAGGCGCACCAAATAGTGACTTATAACCAGTGTTGTTTCTCTGACTTACAAATTGAAAGTCTAAATCAACTTGCCATTGACGAAACGATAATTTATTTAGGAACCCACCAAAATACTGTTGGCTAACATTAACGGCAACCTGCCTGTCATCTGCTGTAATTGTACCACTATTATTGAAATCCGTAAATGTATGCTGGCCGGTTTGAGGGTTTATCCCTATCCATTGAAACCGCTTGGAAATAGACAGAGGCTGTCCTACTACATATGTATTTGCATAACTGGAACCTTGAATATTAGGGTAATCTACCAATATGTTCTTTGGAATACTTAAATTAACAGATGACTGCCATTTAAAATCATTGGATTTTATTGGAAGCAAATCAATAAGAAATTCAAAGCCTGAGTTTCTAACTACTGCTGGAAGGTTTTGTATAATACCATTAAACCCAGTTAAGGATGGCAATGAATAATTTAATAATTGATTGTCAGTAGTATTTCTGTAATAATCAGCAGAAATCATAATAAAATTATTAAATAACCCCAGATCAACCCCCAAACTGAATTTTCTTACCATTTCCCATTGGTAACCCGGATTATACAAGCGAGTTGGTTGAAAAGTACGAACACCTTGGTATGTCAAATAGTAGGAAGAATAGGTGTCTAGATATTTGTAGTCCCCAATTTGGTCATTTCCGGTTGTCCCATAGCTAGATCGTAGTTTTCCAAAACTTATAAACGGTAGTTTTCGCTTGATAATATCTTCGTTGCTAAATATCCATGCTTCTCCGATCGCACCAAAATTTGAGAACTGCTTTTCAGGCCCAAACCTACTGGAGCCATCTCGTCTTGCAGTTAGGTTAATTATATATTTCTTTAATAAATTGTAGTTTACTCGAGTAAAAATTCCGACATATTTATACTGGGATTCATTGTCTAAAGACACAGTTACCGAGGACGCCCCACTTATGCTCCCCATCAGATTATCAGAACTATAGCCGGTGCCACCTAGGAGCAGCTGCTTTTGTGTATTATCCTGAATAGTGGCTCCAACCAAGAAGCCGATTTCGGAGTTAGAATTCTTTCGGAGAAATTGCAATTGAGGTTCAACTAATAATGTCCTTACTTTACTATCAAAGAAACCAGCATTATTTGAAAAATTTAATGCAGGATTGTTTGCACTACTAGGGGTTTTGGAAATTTCACCATTGTTAACTGTGTTAAATCCAAAATTTGTTTTAAAATTTAAAAATGGTAATAAATTGTAGCTTAACGACATATTAGCAAGAATATTATCAGTTCTTGTACGGTATTCCGTTTTCAATTGCGCATATGGGTTAGTCCATGTAGAATTTTCCCAGTTAAGGTTGCCATTATTGTCATAAATAGCAGGTGCATTAGGTGCTAACCTAAGCAGAGTAGTTATCAGGTCACTTATTGGCAAGTAATTCTTATATCGATTATAACTAACGTTAAAATTGATATTTAACTTACCATCTACTGAATTATGTGACATTTGATATTTAAGAGAATATTTTTTCTCGGCAAATTCCCCAGGAAAAACGGTACTTTCTTTATGATGGCCGCCGCTAAGCAGAAATTGAGTCTGGTTGTTACCGCCGGAAATAGATGCTTCAATATCCTTGTATTGGGAATTTTTGTAAAAGAATTCCTGCCAGTCAGTATAACGAGTCGTATCCCAAACCATAATATCAACGGCATTCGTGGCATTGGGGATCAACCCGTCATTCTTAAGTGCCTCCCTTCGCATCTGCAAATATTGCGGGGTATTTAACAGTTCGATTTTTCTTGCAACTGAACCTATTCCAGAATAATAATTTATTCCAAATCGTGTACGACCACTCTTTCCCTTCTTGGTACTTATTAAAACAACCCCATTGGCAGCACGCGAACCGTAAATCGCAGTAGCATCTGCATCTTTTAGAACTTCTATACTTTCAATATCCTGAGGATTAAGATTATTAAATGGACTTACATTTGCACCAGCTCCTCCAAAATTGTTGAACGGAGATGATGCAAACGGAACACCATCAACTATGAAAAGAGGGTCATTGCCACTGGCAATACTATTGGTTCCCCGAAGCCTAATAGTGAAAAATGATCCAGGAGTTCCTTTACCCTGACTAATCTGTAATCCAGGTACACGGCCTTGTAAGGCTGCGATTGGATTACTAACTGGCTGCTTAGCTATATCTTCACTTTTTACTGTTGTAATGCTTCCTGTATTATAACGTTTTGTTGTTGTACCGTATGCAATCATCTGTACCTCATCCAGAATATTGATACTTGTTTTTACATTTATAGGTATTTTTGTTCTTCCATTCACGGCAACCTCCCTCATTTCAAAACCAATTGCACTGACAACTAAAGTAGCCTTTTCGTCAACACCGTATAATATATACTCACCATTTTCATTTGTTGTTGTTCCCTTGTTCGTACCCCTGACCTGCACACTCGCACCAACAACAGGCTTTCCGTTTTCATCTGTTACCCTTCCCCGTATTTCAATGATCGATACTTGCGCCCGCTGGCCTAATTCGGGATATATGGGGGCGCTTTGCTTTTTTGCCTTTAGGGAGATTACAATTGTCTTGTTTTCAATCGTGTACTCAAGATCTTTGTCCTTAAGTACGGAACTCAAAAACTGGATAAGTGGCAGGTCTTTGGCATTAATCGTAACCTGTTGGTTGGTATTGACTTGTGTGGCATTATATACCACAAAGTAGCCAGTTTGTTTCTTGACAACCTTAAATACCTCTTTTAGGCTAACATCTTTAGCGCTGTAACTGATGGTTTGTGCTCCGGCAGCAGCCATGAGTTGAACGCAGCATACAGTAAGCAGGATGGCGGTTAGTTTCATAACACGCAGGATTTGGGTAATTGACATACCTTTGTTTTGGTTGGGTTAACAAATAAGAAAGCCTTCCGGACTTCTTTTGATTGGGTAACCTGACCATCCGGCCGCGGCGTGTTCGAGACGCTGCGGCTTTTTGTTTCGGTTACCTGTATAGCTATTCTATAAACAATTTTTTCCTTTCAAGTCTGCAGCGCACATTCATTTTCTCCAACACCTTTATTGCCTGGGTAAGTGTCAGGTCACGTCCCATTTCGCCTCCAAAAACGATACTATGTCTGGCATCGGGGTTAGTAAATACGACCTCCACATCATACCACCTGCTTAAGTCACTCACTACCATGCCCAGTTCGCGGCCATCAAGATAAAAGCTGCCGTTCTTCCATGCCATGACTTCATCAGTGTTGGCAGACGTGACTTTATTTTTACTGAACTGTTGACCAGGTTTGAGTGAAATGGAATGGTTAATTATCACGACACCCTCTAAAAGCGTAGTCTTGACAGATTCTTCATCCTCGTAAGCTTTTACGTTAAAACTGGTACCAACATCCTCAATCGTCTGTTCGCCCGCCATCACCCGGAAAGGTTTGGCCTCATTGTGTTTCACCTCGAAATAAGCCTCCCCTCTTAAGGTCACGAGTCTGTCCTTTGCATTATAGTTGGTGGGGTATTGAAGGTAAGTGTCCGCATTGAGCCATACTATCGTATTATCAGGTAGGATGATCTGCATGGCCCTGCTGTTTCGTGGGTTGCTGGCAACCAGGTAACCGACATTTGTTGCATTACCCTCAAATACCACTTGTCCGTCAGCCGTTTTACGGGCAATACCCGCGATCAATGTGCCATTGGCTACTGTATCCAGCATGACCCGCTTCCCATCGGGAAGTGTGATGGTGGCTTTATTGGTCTGGGGCGCTTTGATATCTGTCTGCGCAAGTTCCTGCTGCTGCGGCTTCTGCTCGCGATTTAAGAAAAACACGATACCCGATAAGGCGAGGATCAATACGGCCACGGCGGCCCATTGGTAACGGCGGATAAAAGGTATGCGCCTTAAAGGCACGATCCTTTCCATGATCTTTTGATTCGAGGAATGAATATCATAGCGTTCCATCTGTGCCAGGTCCTGGGCAATGTATTCCCCATCATTTAATTGCTGGTACAATGCTTCATTGGCCGGGTCTTCCTGCCGCCACGCCATAAGCGTTTCAGTATCAATGGCTTGCAATGGCTCACCCTTTCGCGTTATGCTGATCAGCGATGCCATCCGTAAAGCCCGGTCCAGTTGCGCTTCGTTCATAAAAATTTTTAATAAGATAACACGGCCGCTAAGCCGCATTAGGTAGATAACAACGAAGAGGAAAAGCCATACTAGTGTACCATGATATTTTTTTCTGGCGTAGACAAAGCCACCAGCATGAGAAGCATACTTAAGAGGTGTTCACGCCCCTTGAATTGAAGGCGAAGCAGTTCCAGTGCCCGGCTCTTCTGGTTTTTAACGGTATGAACAGAAAGTGCCAGCTGGTCTGCGATCTCCCCGTTGCTAAAGCCTTCCATAAAGGCCAGTTTAAAAACCAGCCCCATTTTTTCCGGTAGTTGTTCAATGGCATTGTAGATTTCCGCCATCACATCCGCGCGGATGATTTCATTCAGGACAAAACCTTCTGCTGGTTCCTGCCTACGCATGTATTCATCATGTCTTTTCAACCTGCGACCGCCGAGTTTAAGTTCATTAAAACAGGCATTGCGTGCGCATAGGTAGAGGAATTTTTTTACTGCCGGAAAACTCGTAAAGTCCCCCCTATTTTCCCAAAGTTTGATGATACTTTCTTCTGCGATGTCCTGCGCACTGACTGGGTCGCCCGTGATCTTTTCCGAGAACAAGCACAGAGCACGGAAACAATGATCCAACAGGTACCCAACCGCCCTGGGGTCTCCGCTGTTCAGCAGCCGTACACAGTCAATTTCAGTAAGGGCGTTGAATGGCATCTTGGCATCTTTTGTTTCGGAAAACTAATAAAAAAATAACACTCGTTAGGTTAATGACTCCTGAAAATCAACAATTCCCAATTGAGAAGACAACCTGATTATCTGGAATGTTGCTTCATCACTCTGGTAAACCTCAGTAGTTGCTAGGCTTTCCAGCCCAACCAAAACTGAGAGCTTGACCTGTAATATCTTATCCAAGGAAAATAGCGTCAAAAGACTGGTTGCTTTTTATTGGATTCTTATAGGCGGCACAAGTAACCGATTTTTTGTATCATGTTATTACAGGTTCTGATAATTCTCATTTATTTGCTCAGATATTGCACTCTATGTTAAATATCTTTACAACCCCAAATACAACATTAAAACCATGGGAAAAGAACTCATACCCGAACTGATTACGGAAGCTGCCCAGAATTTTTAAACATCACCTAGAACTTGAAAAAAATGATGGGATACTATTCTCCGGTAAGTTTGGCAAAGGAAAGACCACTTTCCTGAAGGAGTTCTTTTGCCACCAGGAAAAATATGTAGACAAAACCAAGTATGACGTAATATTCTTAGACCCGGTCAACTTCGCGGTTCTGGCAAGGAAGATATTATGAAGTATGTCAAATACGGCATTCTTTTGCACCTGTTACATAGAAATAACAAACAACTTGACACTATCGAATTCAGCTTTCCGGAAGTAGCGAAATATTATCTTTCATTACATCAGTGGGAACCCCTCAAATGCCTGTTAGCTTATGTACCAAAAGTAGACATAGTATTAAAGGAATGATACCTGTTGCTGAGAAAGTCTACGACAAAATCGTACAGCAAAAAAGGGATGCCGAATCGGCTACTGAAGATGCCCACGTCACGTCCTTTATTACATAACTGCAAAACGCTACTTATTCCATTTATGAAAACGACATAATTACATAATTGATCCGGACGTTGATATGTGCGTGCGGAGATAAACAGCAGGTATTGGTGATCGATAACCTTGATAGGATCGACCCCGGCCATATTTTCCGGATTCAGAATTTTTTCAGCCCACCTCAACTATAATCTATGGGATATTAACCTGAAAATTATTATGACCTTCCACTAACTTACCTGCTATTTAGCCAACCTCAATCGGAAGACCGTCAAGTGTTGTAATAATACCCACCATACTCTTTTGAATCCTGATCATATCAGAAACTGAAATCTGAAAAAGAAGGGTATTAATTCTGTAAGACACGGCAGTTATATAGGTTGCTTGCCTTCCCCGCTGACCACCTTCTGTTAAAAACTTAACTTCATCCTGAAAGTTATCACAGTCAATATGTTGTCCCAGAATATTCCCCGTAGGAATTTCTTTCCCGTCTTTTGCCATTACCAACCCGATTTTACCTTCCGGTATAACAGTAAACTGTTCCATTTGTATGGAATATTGCCAGAACCATTTGCCAAAGTATAAACCAGGGGCCAGCGTTTGTGCCTAAAAGCCTGCTTCCCCTTTGGTTGCAATAATACTGCTATCAGGTAACTCTTTGTGGGTCCCAAACAATACGAACTTTTTTGTAACCAATCCGATTCTGTCTTCCGGAACAATTACCATTCCGAAAAAAAACGTAATATATATTTATATAGAATCACTGAAACAAGAATGAATAGTATCCACCAGTAATTTGAAAGCAAATCTTGCATAGATTTTATTTTAGAGCATTAGTAAATTAATTATTCAGATAATCTCCAACCAATTACCGTTTAGTTCCTACCACTTATTTATAAATCTTCATACAGTTGAAAAGATTGTTTATACTGAAGGATTCCTTAATTGTTTAAATAATCATGAATAATTGCATCCATTCTTTTATTCCAGTATTTTTTCAAAATGCAGTAACCGGCCATCCGATGCCACTCCTTCCATCACCAGTTTCAATTTTCTGGCAGTTTCTGAATTGGTGAAACGAATCTTATACACCGAAGTACCCTCTTCCGGAAAAAGATTCGGATTCCAGAACACCGTATTTCTTCTGCCAACACCCAGTGTATTTTTCTGCAGATAATCATTGACAAAATCTTTGGTTAGCAGGTAACCGGGATATTTGAACTGGCTCATAGCACCGATCATTTCGGTACCACCATCCGTTGGTTTTTTGGTATACACTGCCAATGCGGCACCAATGCCTACAGTTGGTATCCCACCTCCCATGCCGGGTGGATAGTATTTCACCAGTGCTACATCTGTTGCACGGATCCCTTTCAGAAAATCGATGGTGGTAGGCATTTCGTTCAGGAACAGGCGTACTTCCGGCATCAGGGTCAAAGACAATTGCCGGTTGGCTTGTATCGTATAATTACCACCACCGGAACTGATCAGCAATCCCGCTATTTGCCCCTGCAGATGATCCAGGATATTATACGCCGGACTGGGCGGATCGTTGATCAGATCCAGTGTTTTGGCCGAGCCCATACTTCTGAACATACCTGATGTGTACCTATCGTTCACCTGTTGTTTGGGAGGCACTTTCCGAGCCGTTACGGTTACACCTCTTAATCCTGTTGAAGAAATAGAATCAGACAGCAGTATCGTATGCATTTCTTTTACCAGGGCCAGTTTTGTTTCATCTGCAAACAGGGATCGGTTTACCATGAGATCATTTTTCCGGAAGGGTAAGGGGAATCTGTCTTCCGGTTTACTGGTATCCATAGTTACACCGAGTTCAATCCATTTATCATTATTCAGCGAATAGCGGAACAGCTGGTTCCCTTCAAACAAAAGTTGCGGTAGGGCAAAACTGCCATCTTTTTCAATCGATGCCGCCAGCATATTGGTTACAGAATCGCGGGTGGTATAAGTAAAACTCAGATCACCCTTGGTAAGTGGTTTGCCATTCCCTTTGTTTACTACTTTCCCTCTGATAGTTATATAAGCAGAGTCATAGTTAATGGCCGTATCAGCTGCCGATACAGACTGATCGCGCCATTTGGTTGTTCCGATCAGCAGATCCAGCTGCTCTTTGGGTAAACCGGCAGCGAGGTTGGCACTACTGATAAAGCTATTTGCCTTACTATCCTGGTTCAGCAGCAGTCCTGTGGTTATATTGTTCTCTTCTGTATAAATGGTTTTGTCTTTATCCGTGATCGAAACAGAAAAACTACCCGTAATGCCTTCCGGCATCGTTACCGTAAATACATTTTTCCCGTTGGAAGTAAGGCTCAGTGTATCGGCAGTAAAAGCCACCGGCAGAAAGGCACTGTCTGCCACAATGAGACTGGCCGCTTCCGCAATTTTCTGTTGACGTGCATTGATCACCAGTAATTGTAATAACCCGGTAGGTAATTCATCAATGGCGATGCGGGCATTTACCTGAGCCGTATTGGCTGTAAATTTTTTCTCGAATACGAGGTTCTCATCCATATACCCTTTGATAGACATAGCAGCGCCATCGCGCAGGTTCTCCGGGATAAACACATTGAATTGCCGGGCCTTGGGAGCTTCCCATACAGAGAGTAAAACTTTGGTTTCGTCCGGGCGTGGTAAGGGTACTTTTTGCATGGTACCATCTGCATACCGAACATGGGCCGTATATTCTTCACCGGCTCCGGGCAGTATGGCAAATTTGGCTCTTCCGGTAGCATCTGTGGTAAATGCAGCCAGTTCTTCTCCTTTGGCATTTACAATCTTTCCCTCTGTTACAGCAGGTTTACCCAGCGGGTCGCGGGTTTCTACATATACGGTGTTGGCTATTCCCACTACCAGGTTACCGGATGAAGGATGAAAAATACAAGCCCTTTCACCCACTACCGGTGGCGTTGTAGTGGAAGGATTGAATACATGGAGTATTCTCGTTGCAGAGAAATAGTTGTTTTTATCCGGTTTGGTATTGGTGTACACCCGCAAAAAA
Organism: Caulobacter sp. UNC279MFTsu5.1; assembly: GCA_943369185.1. GTDB lineage: Bacteria > Bacteroidota > Bacteroidia > Chitinophagales > Chitinophagaceae > Sediminibacterium. Next base: position 43,055 of record CALRMK020000003.1, read on the forward strand.
TAAATACCCTGAACCAGGGTTAAAGGCAGATCAAGACTACCGGAGGCGGTAGCGCCAAAAATGGGCAGGCTGCCACTGCTGATCCGTTTACCGGATTCATCTACCAGATCCAGTAAGAGATTGGTAGAGGTACTTCCCGGCATCAACGAGTTCAGCAGGTACACTTTAAACCAGACCGTTTCTCCTGCTACAAAACTATTCCGGTCTGATTGGATATAGATCCGCTCGTGCAGTTGTGCAGAAGCAAGAGATACTGCCACTAAAAGAACGCCAACCAGCATCAATTTTTTTGCTTGTAAAAAACGCATAGGACGATGAATTAAATAGATAAAAGAAAGGCTTAGCTGGGATGCTTAGTGATTTGGGGGAGGGTGAAACAAATATATGGGTATTTCATATATTATCATAGTCTGCGATACTCATTTCATCCATACTTAATAACCAGGCAGCCGCGGAGCAGGAATTCGCTTTAATTAGTTACTATAAAAACATTTGTAAGTGCATCAACTTGATAAACTGAAATATGCAAGCTTGTAATAGACTCGTCTTGATTCATTGTATAGATATAATTAATTCCACATGCAAATTTTCCTTCATTTCCGTTAAACATGATTATAGTATCAGCAATTCGCTTTTGTTCAATGTACCAACTTGCAAGAGGTTTACTGTTGAGAATTGAAACACAGTCAGGTGCCGAAAAAATAATTTGAGAATTCGTATTCAGTATTCCAGCTGCAACCAATTTCTTATACGCGGACGAATTGATATCAAAAACTTCTTCGGGTTTAAACCGCTTGTTTGACCATTCTCTAGAAAGATCTGCGTGAAAAAGTGTATCAAGCTCATTAGTGTAAGGCTGGAACCTCTTTGCTGGTCTGTTTCTGCAAGAGGTTGCAAGTAATAAAAGAAATACTGGATATAATAAAAGTTTCACAACTAAATATTTGTTGTATGATTGGTAGTTTGGTCCTCCCGCAGATTATTTTTTCTATAAACGGGTCATTTAATAAAAAAAGACTGTCTAGTCCTGAACTTACTTCATGGTTTTTTACATACAGCATTCACAGATTTATAGCGAATAAAACCATCTTATTCGAATGAGGCGGAATATCTATAAAAATATCAAAAGTATTATTGTCAAATAATAAGCCCCAACGATAAAAAACAAATACCTATTACAACTATTATATAATAATATAGTCGCTTATTTGAATTTTCTTTTACTATCAGATTAGTAATCGCAATAATCACACCTACTACTGCTAATAGGATGCCAATTATAGTAAAAATCAAATCATGACTGTTATAATACAAAAATGAAAGACTTAATGAGCCTATAATTAGGCAAATTATACTTGACATTTTTTTACTCATAATTTATTGTTTTTTTATACAGACTTCATAATTTAAAGAACATTCATCTCTTTGTGCACCAAGATAATAATATGCTGTACCTCCGCAGGCAATTTCAAAGAGTAATCCTCCAACTCCAAATGATGCCGCACCGATACCAACAGCAGCTGAGGTACACGCTAAAATAGCAGCTGTGTATGTTGCTGAAGCCCTTTTGTAACAGTTATCATAAATTCGTTTACAAAGATCATCAGGGTTATCAAACGCAAGTTTAATGTTTATAGAATTAAATGAAGATCTGACCAGGGTTATCGCTTCACTCAAAGAGTCAATGGAGACAAAATTAATGTCTTTAAACTCATTTCTTAAGTTAGAAACTATTTTATCCTGACTGTTAAAAACGTTTAAAAATTCATTTAGAGAAGTGTACCCAGAGCAAATCGCAATTTGTGTTAGCTGTTTTTCAGTTAAACTTTGTGATGTAAGATAGCTTTTTAGTTGCGCTTTACTTAATAAATTGGAATTCCCAGATATAGCCTTGTGACTCTCAAAATTATCCAGAATTTCTACAAATTTCACAAACGATGAGTTATTCGCTAAATTTTGTACCGTAGGATTTTTTTGAGTTGAAGTTTGCTCAACCGAATTTTTCTGACAGGAAAATATTGTAATTGCAATAATTACCAAAACAGATAACATCAATTTTCTTTTAAACATTTTTCTCATGGATTTTGATTTTAATTTTGTTAATAACAATAAGGCTTCTCGGTTTGTCTTTTGCAATCGGCCGTGTTTCTCGGTTATCCCGAAGTAGTATCGTTTTCTACCAACGTCCTTTGTTTGTTTACACGTCGGTAAACTTTGGGTTAAGTAAGGAGTAATACCCATTAAACGTGACTTCAATATTTTATTATAACAAGCAACCGATGAATATATGTCAATCCACCATGCGGACTCAGATAGTGATTGCTTAAAAGCAACATTTTTTTCAAAACACTCTATTCAAAGAATCTCAAAAAGGAAAAAATGATAAACATACCAATATTTAGGTCAATCGCCCCAATGTTGTTTATAAATGCCTATCGTGTAAAATCCAATCGCCTATTAAACACACACTCAAACAATGTTGGGTTTAAAAATAAAATCAAAAAAAACCAATTATGCACCATTTTTTTGAATAATTATTTTCTAAATGCTTTTAGTTAACTAGCTACAAACATTGCTATCATTAGCTTTCAAATATGTCTTATTGTAGAAAATCACCTACATTAATTTCCTATATAACATTTTCCTATTAGTATTATTGATGATTTCATATTACATAATAGGTAAGTTTCGAAAATTATATTTACCATTCAGCATAGCTAATTAGCTATGTCGCAATAGATATTATTTCATATACAAATTGTATTATTGATACTTATTTTATATTACCGGTTGATAAGCCCTCAAACATTATATTCTTGTGACGAATAAATCTTACTTAAAAATAGAAATCGGCAGGCCCCTATTATTTAACACATGTTAAATAATAGGGGCCTGCTTGATCTAATTTGCACAATGAAATAATATGAGGCATGAAATTGCTGCTTTCCCGACCCTTTTATTCCCTAAGAAACCTCATAGAATCTGCCCATCCAATGAATTTAAATCAGTTGTCCCGATTTGAGCAGAATTCCAAATGAAGAAACTTTAAATTTCAAGTCCATGTATAGGAAGGCGCTTTGGAATTTCAACACCACGCCAAACACTATCATTTTTTTTTGCTTGTAAAAAAGGAAGTAGCAATTAGTGAAATACTTATTAATATACATTGATGTCATATTACGTTGATGTTGAATTTTACACTAGCAGTTTTAAATAAATTACAATAGAATCGAAACCTGCAGGAGAGGTTCACAAAATCAGATCACTCATTTTACATAATTACCTTTCATCTGTAATCGAAAAAAAAATCCAGCCCATAGAAATGGGCCGGCTAAAAACTGAAGAAGAAACATTTCCTATTATTATGCATCATTTTTTTGCAGGGTAGAGAACAGCCCTTATCTCATTTTTATAATCAAACAAAAGACTGGCAGTATTTTTTATATCTGTTACTGTTATCGCATTCAAAAGCTGTTCATACTTCAAAATCGAATCCGAACTACTGCCATCCAGGTATATACTTTGAAGTGCCTGTGCCCAGAAACGATTTTCCTGACTATTAACCTTAAACTTCACCAGCATTGTTTTCCTTACTTTTTCCAGGTCTTTCAGTTCCGGGCCATTATTTTTAATTTTTGCTATCTCCTCTTTTGCTGCCGACTTCAGCTTATCTACATTTTCAGGGCCACAAGGCAACTGCAGAACAAGCTCGTAGTGGCTATAAGGATACTGCACAAGGCCACCAAAAAAGCCACCCCCATAAATACCACCGATCTTTTCCCGCAGTTCTTCAATAATCTTGATATTCAAAACCTCAGTTAACACTTCTGTCTTTAACTTCAGGCCCTCGCTAAAAGAGATATCACCAGAATAATGATTAAAAATGAAACTTTTGGGTTCGGTTCCCTTATAATAATTGATTTCATGCACGCCATTTTTTGTTCTTACCCCATTATCAAAATAAGTACCGGGTTTACCCTTAGCCGGCAAGCCTCCAATATATGTACTAACCATTGGTTTTATCGTTTCAGGATCGATGTTACCTGTTAAAATGAAAGTAAAATCATTTGCATCAGTTGTTAGATCGTTATAAATGTTTAACACCCTTGCCAGGTCTATTTTATCAAAATCCTCTACTTTGGGAAAATTTACCGGAGCAAGCGGCTGATCCTGATACAGCGTCGTAAACACGGTATCTATAAAAGCGGTAGTGGGATCGGCCATCATAAACTGAGCCGATGACTTCTGCTTTTCTTTCCAACCAGCGAAGAGTCCCTCATCCTTTCTGGGTGCCGTAAGGTTAAGGTATACCAGCTGCAACATCGTTTCCAGATCCTTGATAGTGCTCATTCCACTCAACCCGGTTAGTAATGGAGACAGGTTGGTATTTACAGCAACCTGTTTTCCGGCAAGGTATTTTCTAAGGTCCACAGGTGAAAAATCACCAACACCCATCTGCTGAACAATTCGTGAGGAAAAATAGGCACTAAATTTATCTGTAATACCGTACTTACTATAACCTCCTTTTTTAAAAGCCGTTAAAATAATCTCATCTGCTTTAAAATTTGTGGGTTTCAGAATCACTTTGGCCCCATTGGCAAATAGTAATTCTGTGGTACCCAAAGTTTCATTAGAAGACTCCTTAGTGATCTTTCCAGCTACCGGTTGTTTTTTTAGTAGAGTGGCCGCAATCACTTTTTCTTCGTAGGCAGTTACTGAAGCATGCAAGCTCTTTTCTGTCAGGGCCAACAATGCTTCTTTGGTAGGCAATGGATTATTACTTTTTGATGGCCCCTGTATACTTACAAAAAGATGTTCATTTTTTATAAGCATGGCGGTAATTCCGTTTACCTCATCAAGAGAAATCCCGGGAAGTAACGTCTTTTGGTAAGTATACTCCTTTTCGATGCCTGGTATCGCTTCCTTATCCAGAAAATTCCTTATATACTCATCAGCTAGCTGTGCAGATTCTGTTTTGTCACGGTTATTATACGACCGCTCAATACCAGCCAACAATTGTTTTTTCCCCCTTTCCAGTTCAGCCGCAGTAAATCCGAACTGGATGACTCTTTTGATTTCTGATAAAATTGTATGCAAGGCAGAATCAGGACCTTTTTTACCAGCCATAGCATACCCGCTAAAAGACTCATAGCCTCGTGCGTAAGATCCAAAACCAGTTCCCGCAAAAAGGTAGGCAGGATCAGCATTCTGGGCCAGTTCGTTCAGGCGCTGGTTAAGCAGGGTTCCAAAAAGACGTTTTACAAGCCCCTGCTTATATTCCTGTAAAGTTGATTCTGGTTTACTTTCAACAGGACTGTAGCTGAATTGCACAATAAAGTTGGTCGCTTCAGGATCAGTTAATACAATCCCATCGTTTTTGCTTCTTACAGGAAGCTGGTAAGATGCTCTCTTTTTCGGTGAACCAGGATTTTTTAACCCTGCGAAATATTGCCGGATCATTTTTTCAGTCTCAGCAATATCAATATCCCCTACGGCTACTACGGCCATCAAATCAGGTCGGTACCAGTCTTTGTAAAATCGTTTCAGCGCATCGAATGTAAAGGTTTTTAAAATACTATCTTTACCAATGGGCAATCTTTCCGCATATTTAGACCCTGCATACTGCAATGGATAGGTTTTACGGAACATCCTGTCATCGGCACCTTTCCCTAATCTGCTTTCTTCGAGCACTACTTTTCTTTCTGCATCAATCTCCTTTTTATCAAAGGTTAGGCCAGCTGCCCAATCCTGGAGCACCTGCATACCCTTAGTGAAATTACCCGGATCACTTAAAGGAACAGGCAGGATATAAACTGTTTGATCAAAACTGGTATACGCATTCAGATCAGAGCCAAATTCAACGCCGATACTTTGTAAAAAACTTACCAACTCATTTTTCTTAAAGTGGGTACTGCCATTAAAGGCCATGTGCTCCGTAAAGTGGGCTAAACCCTGTTGGTCATTATCCTCCAGTATAGACCCTGCATTAACTGCCAGGCGTAATTCTACTTTCTTTTCGGGTTTGCCGTTCTTTTTGATATAATAGATAAGACCATTTGATAGTTTTCCAACTTTTACATTTGGATCAATTGGGATTTTTTCAGATAAAGAAGATTGTGCGTTTACGCCTAGCATTTTGCTGAGCAGCAAGATTAATATCAACACTTTTTGTTTCATATTTTGTTAGATTTATTTGAAATAAATTAATTTAATAATGTATTCTGCCACATTTGATAATAGGTTCCTTTACTATTTATTAAATCTGCATGATTACCCTGTTCAAGTAATTTCCCTTCTTTTAACACAAGAATTGTATCGGCATTTTTAACTGTACTTAGTCTATGTGCGATGACAATAATTGTTTTTCCTTCCCGCTTAAATTGATCGAGTGTATGTTGAACTTTGTACTCACTTACAGGATCCAAAGATGAAGTTGCTTCATCCAGAATCAAAATTTCAGGATTTCGATACAATGCTCTCGCAATAGCAATCCGCTGTCGTTGACCACCAGATAAGTTTACCCCCTGCTCGTTCAGCATAGTATTATAGGTGGCTGGCATTTTTTCAACAAATTCATTAATACCTAACATCTGAGAAATAGTAAGTATCTTTTGCATATCGGGTTCAAAATCACCGATTGCAATGTTTTCTATAATTGTTCCGGCAAACAAGTCAATATTCTGCGGAACAACAGAAACAATCTGGCGCAAACTTCTGTTACTGATATATTGCAAATCCAGGCCTCCAATACTTATATTTCCCTCCTTCAACGGGTAGAGGTTTTGTAAAAGCGAAAGCAAGGTAGATTTACCGCTGCCACTTTCTCCCACAATGGCAGTAATACTGTTCTTAGCAATGCTAATATTCAGGCCGTCAAATACGGTAATCCTTGTACCATATCGGAAATGAACATTGTGAAATATGATATCACCGATTAACTCTGGTGTTAACTCAACTTTATTTTCATTGGATGATTCTGTTTCAAGATCAATAATCTCAAATAGGCGATCAGCCGCAATAAGTGCATCCTGAATACTTTTATTTGCCCCTAAAAGTGAGGCGGCCGGGCCGGTAAAGTAACCAACTAACGCGTAAAATGATAATAACTCACCAGGGGTTAATTCTCTGTTTATTACAAAATAACTTCCTGCCCATAAAATAATGATGGTAAACAGTCGTGTAATAAAGTCAGAAGTAGTGGCAAGATACAGTCCTTTTAAACTGCTTTTATAGATAGATTGTAATAAAACAATAAACCTGTTCTCGGTTTTTATATTGGCATACTCTTCCAGTCCAAATCGTTTTATTGTACCTGATGCATTCAGGCTTTCTACTAATTGCGTTTCCAGTTCAGCACTGTTTTCCATTAAAATTCGCTGCCATTTTTTATTTACCCGGTTGCTTACCCAGTAGAGGAGTAAATAAACCGGAATAATGGTGAGCATGATTACGGCAAGTTTCCAATAATACAAAAACATCAGCCCAATGGAAAAAAATACAATCAACACATTTACAATAATAGAAAGAGCCACATCGTTGATAAACAATCTGATCTTAACCGCATCGTTTACGCGGCTAACGATTTCTCCCACTCGCATCGTATCAAAAAAGCGCTGAGGTACCTTCAACAGGTGTTTATAGTATCCAAGGATTAATCTGGCATCAATATGTTGTCCGGTTTGCAGGCCAAGAATACTTTTGAATGTTCCAATGAACGATTGAAAAATCAAGATGATAATCATGCCTACACTCAGCAGGTTCAGTAAACGGAGATTTCCATCAGCCAAAACAAAATCAATGATCTTTTGCATGTAAATGGACGAAGAAAGTCCAAGGATTGTGTAAACAATGGCTCCAATAAATGCCTGGAACATTATCCCTTTATGTGGACGAATCAATTGCCAGAATCTGGCTGAATTAGCTGTTTTTTCATTGCCGGTTGTAAAACCCTCATCTGGTAACAGCAACACAATCACCCCACTCCATTCTTTGGCAAAATCAGCAAGTTTCCTTTTTTGCAAACTTCCGTCACCGGGTTCCATGATGGTAACGTATTTTTTTGAAACCCGGTATATAACCACAAAATGATGCAGTTGATTTTTTAAAACTACATGAGCAATTGCGGGGAGAGGTATTTTTGCGAGACTTTCGAGTGGGCCCTTGGCACCTTTTGCCTGAAACCCCAACCTTTCGGCAGCCTCAATTAACCCTAATACATTAGTGCCACGTTTGTCTGTACCAGCATATTGCCTAATACGACTTACAGGCAAACGTAACTTATAGTGTGCGGCAACAGAGGCAAGGCAAGCTGCACCACAATCAGTAATATCCTGTTGTTTTATTTTTATCTTATTCAATTCGCTGCGGTGATTGTTTTAGGAGCATTTGGATTTAACCAATCATCCAGTTTGTCAAAAAGAAGTTGCCACAGACTGCGCCGTGCAACCACAAAATTTGCTTGGAACCCAAGCCCTTTTTTAAGTTGTCCTTTGAACCCATTTTTAAGATGCAATTTGCTAGAATCAAAACTGCATCGTACTTTAAATATGGCTTTATTATCAACCGCAGTAAAATCATTATCTATGCTTATGATCTTACCAGTTATCACACCGAAATAATTATAGTCGAAAGCCTCAAACTGGAAGCGTGTAGACTGTCCAATTGTAAGAAGACCAATGTCTTTTGTTTGAACGTAACATTCACCAATAAGGGTTTCTTCAGGCGAAATATTACAAAGCGTTTCACTTGCCTGTAGTAGTCCACCGGGATATCTTGTATTTATGCCCTGTATGATACCGGATACAGGAGCTTTCACGTCATAATAACTAGCATCTGTATTAACTTGCTCTATTTGTTGACGGTATTGTGAAAGCTCCATGCGATAACGGGCCAGCTCTTGCTGCCATGTGCTTAATTGTTCCTGTGTAAATGCTTTGTAAGAAGATTGGACCTTCTCCTGGTTTATTTGTGTGTCAAATAATTCTTTGCGGCTGATCACTTTGTCTTTTGCCAGTGAAGTGTTCATCTCGAGTTCCTTATTTGCTTTTCTAAGGGATGCTTCCTGGTCTGTTTTCTGGTGCACGAAACGGCTGGCCTGGTCTCTATATAGTGGAGAAGTTAGCTGCGTAAGAATTGATGAAACATTCGGGTTAGAAGTGAGTAAGGCCAGATCGTGTATGAATTGAGATCTCTGGTTAATCTCAAACTCGTTTACGGTTTTCTTTCTTTTGGTAACAAGGTCTTTGATACGAAGAATCACTGCACTTTTTTGCACTTTATCGCCTTCTTTATACAGGATTGAATCAATTATTCCTGAGATCACAGATTTTACTTCGGTACGTTCATTAACAGGCCGGCTGATACCTTGCGTTTTAACTGACACATCGACAAAAACGAAAGGGAGGCTTGTTAACGTGACAATGATGATTAATAAAATAGCCAGGTATATAAATTGATAACTCCCTCGTATTTTAGGAATATAATTTATAGTCGTTTCGCGCATAAATGAGAAAGGATAAATCATTTTGGTTTATTATAAAGGATATAATTCCCTTCCCTTTTTGCCAATATTCTATTCATTCCGGCAGTCATAAATTGAATCACCGAAATGTATGGCTGACAGATCTGGGGACAATACGAGAAAGGAACAACGATACATTTGGCTACAATTTTCAAGACTTATTCAATAAAAACGAAGTAGTATTTATTCCTGTATCGTGCTTTAATTTTCCCCAAATCGGTTGTGTTACATGCCCTTTACTTAAAGAGGTTTCAATTGATTTTACACTGTCGTTTGTGATTTTTTAAAACGAGATATGCGGCAACGCCGCCTAAAAGAGTATAGATAACATCAGCGATTGAAAATGTTCCAAAATGTAAGTAGCCCTGTCCCAGTAATTCATAAAGCACCCCGCCTAATGTATAGCCAAAGCACATAAAAAGGACTCTGTTACGTTGCGTAAAAAAACTATATTTTATAAGCGTAAATCCAAAAACCAAACCGAAACTTGGATAACTTCCCGTAAACCATAGATCAAAGACCTGATGAGCCGATACCAATGGTCTTAAATAGAATCTAACAAGAGCCCATAAAAGAACATTCAAAAGAATAAGGGTTTTTATCGTTTTCATATAAATAGTTATCAACAATTTGCCAGGTGCCTGGCAAATTGTTGATTTTTGATAAGGTTAACTATTGTCATGTCCAAACAGCCAACCATTTTGTAAATCCTGCAATGTTGGCCCGTACGATAAATTCCACCAACTGCTGATGGCGTGTCTCGCGCGACCAAGTTTGTACATGATCCATTCTCCCGGATTTATTGTCCCCCCTGAAATTTGCACTGAATCATGGTGTGATAAATCAGTGAGGCCCATTTTTGATAAATCTTTCATAAACTTATTTTTAAGGTTGTTTAACGACCGGCTGCGCCTTTTTTGTATGCATCGGTATACTTACTTGGATTCAGGATCATATCGCCTGCAACTGCAACGGATCCGACTTCAATTGCAAGCGCCGCAGCTTCGATTGCCCAAGCAAGCAGGATTAGCCAACCACCTGAATTTTCTTCCATTTCGGTTGAACTCATCGGCATCATTCCATAATTTTCTAATGCGAGTTTTTGATTCATGATACTAATTCTTATGTTATTTCACCTGTCTAACGCCTTGGATCAAATGTTCAGCGGTTTATTCACTTGCTTATACTGCAAGGCTTTCCGGTTTGTGTTTTGCACTCGGTCGTGTTAAGCGGTTTTCCCGAAGTAGTATCGTTCTCTACCAACGTCCTTTGTTTGTTTACCCGCCGGTAAACTTTTGGTCAATTAAGGAGTAACACCCATTGAACGCGACTTCAATATTTTATTATGGCAAGCAACCGATGAATATATGTCAACCCACTATGCGGAATCAGATAGTGATTGCTTAAAAGCAACATTTTTATCAAAACACTCTATTCAAAGAATCTGAAAAAGGAAAAAATGATAAACATACCAATATTTGGTCAATCGAACCAATGTTGGTTATAAATGCCTATCGTGTAAAATCCAATCGTCTATTAAACACACACTCAAACAATGTTGGGTTTAAAAAATAAAATCAAAGAAAAACAATTATGCTCCATTTTTTTTGAATAATTATTTTCTAAATGCTTTTAGTTAACTAGGTACAAACATTGCTATCATTAGCTTTCACATATGTCTTATTGTAGAAAATCACCTACATTAATTTCCTACTATAACATTTTCCTATTAGTATTATTGATGATTTCATATTACATAATAGGTAAGTTTTGAAAATTATATTTACCATTCAGCATAGCTAATTAGCTATGTCGCAATAGATATTATTTCATATACAAATTGTATTATTTATACTTATTTTATATTATTGATTGATAAGCCCTCAAACATTTTATTCTGTGACGAAAAAATCTTACATAAAAATTAAATCAAGTACGTCCCTTTTATTTAACACATGTTAAATAAAAGGGACGTACTTGATTTAATTAGGATAATGGAATAAAATGAGGCTGTGCATTGCTGCATTCCCAACCTTTTTCTTCCCTAGGGAACCTTGTAGAATCTGCCCATTCCAAGCAATTTAAATGAGCCTTAGGCTTTCAAAAACATGTTAGAAGAACTAACCCTTGATCTATCGAGTAACTATGATGCAGACTTTATTCGATCGAACGACACCAAATTAGTGCAACTCAAGATCAAGCCAAAATTAGATGACTTGTCAACGAAACTATAAGACTCCAAATCCTCCGCTTTGCATTCTTTAACTCAGTAAATACGTGATCCAAAATCATATTCACTACTGTTACTCACTTAAACGAATAAAACATACAATACTCTCGCTTAGAAATAAATTATTTTGATTAAGTAGATTTATATTCTATGAGTTATAAAACACTTTCTCGCATAGGCAACTCCTCATACACAAACGTATCGCCAGTTCAATTTGCTCCTTAAAATCCTTGACAATCGTACACGCTGTCATATGATCAGAAGGAGATACAGTCGTGCCTACTTCAGTGATTCGGTCTTCACTCATAGATTCAAGCAGCCATTCATAAGCCAGGTCTTCGTTAAGGATGGTTGGCATAAACAATTTGTTGTCATGGACTTTTGCCATAAGATGACCTTCGGGAGCTGCTGTGGTGCAAATGGAAACGGTATTGACAGCTTCGCCGGTTTCTTTATCTGTCTACGGCTTGTAGATGCCCGCCATAAAGAAATACGCTTGATCCTTTAAGCTTATATAGTGGGGATCTTAATGGCAGTCTTTTTTGTCATACCGGTGCGCTTGTTGGGAGGAAAAAAGTGGTGCCATTCAAAAAAACCAGTGGATAGTACCTGGCAGCAGCGCTTAAGTGCTGAATCCCTGTAGATCTTGTTTTTCAGCACCATCTCTTCTCCAATGGCATTTAGTGTTTTAATACCCGGAACAAACTTTCCAATTACATCCTTACATCCACTTCTCCATGACTCTACTTTAGCAGTGTATCCAATGGTTTACCAAACCAGCTATACGGGATAAACCCCTACACCATCAGGATAATATCAATATCCACTTTCCCCTCAAGTGGTTTCAAAACCGATATATTGCCATAGGCAAAGGCATCATGCATATCCGCAGTCAGGAATCCGCAAGATGCGACCAGCTTCTCCTTTCCTTTCAGACGGATAAATTCGGCTTGAGTAACCCTCTAACCATTTTAATGACACACGACACATCAGTTAAAATGATAAAGCAAGCGTCTGTTACTAGCCCACATACCAAAAGATTGCACTTTCTCTGCGCTTTGTTTTCCAAACGGTTCTAGCATTGCCGCTGCATGGCTCTGATGTTCATTAACCATCTCCTCCAATGCTTCTGTCACTGGAAAATCCGGTGATATTGACCACCCTTTTCCGGTGCTAGCTGTCCAGTCTTAGTTAACTACATTCAGTTGCTCAATGGTTGACTTATAACGGAAGCGGGCATTTTTAGTACTTCGTTCAATAGCGCGTGTCGTTCATCCCATTCACTATCAACGAGCAGCGCCGTTATCTCATCGACAGTTAGCTGTTCATGTTTGGGTGATTCCAGGCTATTGCGGAAGGAACGGTGCATACCGAAGAGTCGCAATTGCCTCATTTTGTCAAGTGTGTCTGTGTTCATTTGTTGTATAGTTAGTGGTTAAAAATTACTGGTAACAATCATTGCCCCGGATATTGTTATGAACTGGCATCTGATTTGTATCCTCCAGTTCTTCCTAATAAGTGTATCCAGACGTTTTTCGAGTATCTGCACTACAATAGCATAATTGTATACACTATAACTATTGGCCCGGCGGCAAGCCATGATTAGCCGCTGCTGGCCCACTTTACGGGCCAGACTTAGTATACCTGAACATGATTTGTAGGCTTGTTCGGGATGTTGCTTATTCTCAATAACTGACAGGATATAAGCCGCCACCTCTTCATCAATCTGCCTGGCCTGCTCAATAATTTTTTCCGGAGTCCAGTCGCTCAGGTAGCGGTGAGCAGAAGCCAGGTGATCATCGGTTGTCGTATAATGATACTTACGGAACTACCGCTGGTGTTGTGCGATCCGCTCATACTTATAATAGATTCCCAGATGATCACGGGTAAATTGAAGTTTTACTTTCTTGCCTATGTAACGATAGGGAAAACTGTAATAATGTTTATCGATACCCATACACACATGCCCGTTTTTCATTACGGTTACTACCTGCTACTGTTTGAACTCATAACAGTATACCGGTAGCGGCAGCAGGCTTTCTTTCTCTACTTATTCGAACTGTTGCCGACGAATGTAGTTGCGTCCTTTAAAGGGGGCATTGTTTAATTCCTCCGGGGCAGCCCCTATGGCAGTATTCAATGATTCAAGCGTAAAATATGTGCTGCCGCTAAGACACGCATATACCTTGCGGTACTCGATCTTAACCATACCATCTACCAACGATTTATCATTGGGACGATATGCCCTTGCAGGTAATATAGCTGTACCATAATGCTCTGCAAAGTCTGCAAAAGTCTCATTGATCGTTGGCTCATATTTGCGGCTGCGTGTCACCGCTGATTTAAGGTTGTCTGGTACAATGGCAGCTGGAACCCCACCAAAGTATTGAAGCGCATTTTCGCAAGCTCCAAAGAAGTCCTGTCTACGCTGGGTAGGTACTGCTTCTACATAGGTAAGCTGACTACAACCCAGCACAGCTACAAAAAACTTGTACGTATTGCACTTCGCCTGTCTGCTGGTATGTAATACTCAGCTTTTCACCGGCAAAATCAATATACATTTTATCACCTGCCTTATGCTCCAGATGCATAACGGGTCTGGTCCGGCCAATATAGTCTGTAAAGTATCCGTGGAATTGGGTATGGCAATAGCCATTGGGGTACTTCTGTCGGTACTGTCTCCATAGCAAATATATCGTTACCCCTTTTTGTTTAAAGCGCTTTTCCATACCCGGAAGAAGCTGCAGAAGTTCGTCATGTCTTTGGCCCAGATCAGGTGGCTGACTACCCCCCCAACATCACTTCCAGATCAGCATCTTCCAGAGAACTGAGATGCTCAAAAGTTAGTTTTTCCTGTAAAAACTTACGGATGCATCGCTTCACTGTATTACGGGAAGCTCCCGTCTGCTGGCTGATAGAAACTTTACTCTTGCCTTGTGTAAATAGGCGTAAAATCTGTCTTACTTTGGACATGTCGATTGTTTTACTTGCCATCTAAAGCGGCGTTTTTACGCCAGTCAATTTTTTAATTTATGTAAACCGAGGAGAATCGTTTTACATTGAATTGTCAAGTCATGTTGACATTTTGATGGAATGATTTTGATTTATTTTTGATTTTTTTTTGCCGATTTCTTCAAAAACGATCAGTTTATTTCTAGTCGCTTGCCATAGAAGTTTAATATCAGGGGGCCTGCAGATCACAAATAATTTAGTTTACTGCAGAATCTGTTATACTTCCTGGCTATTTATCCGGGCCTCGTTTTTGTTTGGTAATTTACCTCTTAATTTCCCCCGGGTGTTTATGTAAGTTACATTATATAACAGCCAAAGGTGCCGGTTTTAACTGGAGCCTCATTTTTTAATATTTGTATAAAAGTTGTTTTAAGATATTTTCTATTTTTAAATTCTTAAACAGTGCTTTACGCCTATGTATAGGCCTCCGGAATGGGTTAAAAAGCTATTGGTATAACAAAAAAATCTGATAATCGATATAGTATTGACTTCATTAGCGATATATTAAAAAAAGGGAGAAAATTAAGCTAGTTAAAATAATGAATGACTATGCCATTTTTTTTGGACTTAAACGGAACGCACGATTTATGAGAGTGAGTAGTTACGTGCTCAGGACATTGTTATGGAAAGTGCAAGCATTATGAGTTAAGCATGGATAGATATTCATCCCTATTTTTAAAAAATATTTCTAACAATTCGCCTATTAAAGACATCTTAATGAGTGTATGATATCACCAAAATGGCATTTTTTATCTCATATAAAATGAATTTCTCCTCTCCAAAATAAATAGGTATTACTTGGAAAACGACAAATTAATCATAACCTAAAGATGGAAAATTACTTATCAAAATACTATATATAGCAGCGAATTACTTCTAAGTTAATGTATGCATATACGTGGGCATTATTTTCTGGAGTTTGTAGGTAAATGGTTATTTCCTAAGCCGAATTTTATAATTGTAAAAAAAGTATGGGTGGTAGTACAGTACGGAGCGATTGCGACAGAAAGGTTATTAAATTTGTATTTAAACAAATTTTTTGGGATCGGAACCTAGTTAAACAAATGTGGCAGTATGCGCCCAATAAATTTATAAAGGCATGGCAACTAATACCCTTTATTCAGAAGTTAATTGATCAATACAAAGTGCCAATAAAGGAAAGTTGAAATACGATGATGCTACCGAGTGTAAGGTGGTATTATGTGTCAAATAAACGGTAAGATAAATCTATAAGGCTGAGGAAAAATGAGTTTGTTGATATAAGGACACATTGAATGTCTCTGAAAGTTATATGTTTCAAATATTGCAAGAAGCCTCTTACTAGTAACCTAATTAAACGATAATAGAGAATGAATTCGATTAACCGAATTTTTGTAAATGTTGAGTATATAGTCATTATAATATGTTTTTTTTTAGCAGGCACATCTGTTATTTTAACATCGATAGTGGTAACTATTTTATATAAAAAAAAAGAGAACGAATAGCCAAGTTTATAAGAGATAAATTGCAAGAAAAAATGCTAAAATATGAAGCAGGTAAGCCAAAATTAACTGCCCATTATTTTTTAATTGCAATTTTACGTTTAGATACAAATAAGCAATTGTTTATTGATGAACTATTAAAAGTACTCGCAACGGCTTCTAAGAATGAAATTCTTATTGTTAAAGACATCTATGAAACTTATCGGCTCAATTTTTACTCGAAAAGGAAGCTTAAGAAGACGCGTGATTGGTATTCTGTTGCTTTGGGTATACATGAGCTAAGTCAAATGATGCAACTAAATGAGTTTACGAACATAGAAAAGTTTTGCGATTCGAAAAACAAACAATTACGCATAGAGGCTCAATATGGAATGGTCGCATTATTTAAGTATGCCGGCTTAGTATTTCTTGACAAGGCTGTTTTTATTATATCTGAATGGCAACAGATTAGAATTCTGAATTATTTGAAAAATTATTCAATATCTGATCAAACCATAACTAAAATAGATGAATGGTTGAGGTCTAATAACTATTCGGTTGTGC
Source organism: Caulobacter sp. UNC279MFTsu5.1 (assembly GCA_943369185.1). Classification (GTDB taxonomy): domain Bacteria; phylum Bacteroidota; class Bacteroidia; order Chitinophagales; family Chitinophagaceae; genus Sediminibacterium. The sequence continues at coordinate 59,841 of CALRMK020000003.1, forward strand.
TGTTTGCATTAAAGTTAATTATTGAGCACAGATTAGATCAATATGAAGAAGCGGTTGTTTCAATTTATCGGAATACTGTACGACACGCAATAAAAAAGCAGGCAATCCTCACAATTGGAGAAATCAAATCACCATCTTCTATGAGTCATTTAATGAATATTTATAGTAACGAAGAATTTGAAAACAAATGTTTGATTCTTGATTTAATGATCAAAATCGCTGATAGCAACGCTGTCTTTTTTTTGGAGTCGATATTGGAGCACGAAAGTAATAATTTTATCAAACTTAAAGTTGCATTTGTTTTGATTCTTGTTTCCCGTGAATTTGAAGAAAAGATTCGAGATCTAGCTTCAAAAAATATGGAACCATGGCCACGTATTTATGAGCATATAAAACACTATTTGTAAAGGGCTGCTTATGAAATTTATAGTTGAGATATTTACAACTCTGATTGTGGTTTACACTTTTTTGTTATTCTTTTTTTATATTTATTTCGCTATTATTTCAGTTTATGAAACACTTCGCTATCGAAGGGTTAGGAAATTTACAGATGAATACATGTTAATTGATTCTATGCATGCGCCGTCAATAAGTATAATTGTTCCTGCTTATAATGAAGGAAAGACAATAATTGAAAGTTTGCGTTCAATACTGGCAATCAAATACACACAGATGGAAATTATAGTTGTGAATGATGGGAGTAAAGATGATACTCTGGATCGACTACTTGAGTTTTATCAACTGGAGCCACGGAACATTTTCTACGAACAGCTTGTTATAACTAAACCAATCAAAAGACTATATAGAACACGGAAAGCAGGATGTCAACATCTGATAATAGTGGACAAGGAAAATGGGGGTAAAGCCGATGCATTAAATGCAGGAATCAATGTCTCCTCTAATCAATATATGATATGTACTGATGCTGATTGTATTCTTAAGGAAGAAACCTTACTAAAAATGATAAGGCCATTTATGGAACAAAGTGCTAAAAAAATTATCGCAGTTGGAGGCGAAGTTTGTATTATTAATTCATGTGTTGTTTATAATGGTCAAATTAAAGAAATAAAAGTAGCCGATGAGTATTTACCGAGAATGCAGACAATAGAATATTTGAGGGCTTTTTTGCTGGGTAGAATGGCATGGTCAAAAATGAATGGATTAATTTTAGTATCAGGAGCACTTGGGGCCTTCGATAAGGATATTGTTATTAAGTGTGGAGGATATAGCCATAATATTATTGGAGAAGATATGGAATTGATTGTTAAGATGAGGCGATATATGGAAGAAAACAAAGAAGACTATTTAATTTGTCATGTTCCGGAATCTTTGTGCTGGACGGAAGTTCCAGAAACATATCAGGCTTTAAGTACTCAGCGTAATAGATGGCTTAGAGGGTCATATGAGACCTTGAAATCACATCAATCTTTATTTTTAAATTATCGATACCGTATACTTGGACTATTTAGTTTTCCATATTGGCTGCTATTTGAACTATATGCACCTTTAGTTGAGTTCATTGGTTTTATTGTTTTCTCAATCCTGATCTCTTTGGGATATGTTGATATCGGCGAATTTGTAATACTTCTGCTACTTGTAGTGTGTTTTGCCTATTTTTATTCTACGCTGGCTATTTATCTTGAAATTATTGCTTTTAACAAGTATTCAAGCGGGATAGATATCTTGCGATTGGTGTTATCAGAAATTTCAGAGCCTTTTTATTATCATCCATTAATAGTCCTAAGTGAAATTTCCGGGTTCATTGATTTGATTCGGAAAAAAAATTACTGGGGTGAAATGATCAGGAAGGGGTTCTGAGGTGTGCTCTTACGCTAAACATTTCTCAGGAGGAAGTTACACCTAGGTGTAACTTCTCGTGTTAAGTTAGGATGCTCTTTTTGTATTTCAATCATGTCCTGTAGTGCAGTGTTCACAACCTTTCCATGTTCTCTGGTAATTACAAAAAAACTAGGATGGAAACAACAAATTACTCAAATTGCGTCTTTAAATAAAAAAGGGAAGGACCTGAGCAATCAGGCTTCCCGCCCCATAAAAATCCAGTTATAGCTGTTTTTTTTCATCGATACAGCCACAAAGATTAGTGGCTGAAGCCTCAGAGCCTGATCTTCAGAGCTCCACCTTTACGAAGATAGATCATACGTCCAGTTCTCCAGTGCTTGATGCGCTTACTGAGAAGGTAGACGTTTTCTACACCGCAAACAGGGCAAGTCTCTACTATTGCTGACATGTTTATCATAATCCGGATTTAGGTTCCGGTTTACTCATTGACTGAATGCAAACATCTTTAATATCTTATACTCATAAATAGCAAGAATTTGTATTGCGATCGGATATGGACAAAGAAATCCCAATTGCTGTAACAACTGGGATAATTTTTTACATCGTTAGTTTGTTTCTAACCAGACAGACATGTTCAGAATAGTAAGGTGCAAACTTAGGTACCTGGTTCACAAAAGCAACAAAGCAGGCAAAAAAAGGGAAAAATGCAAATTTCGTGACATTCCAGCCTACACCAATCCACATGGTTATCAACCTCTAATGTGTAATTCCACAGTTGTGATACAGTTTTCCACAAATGAACATAAGGTGTTCGAGGAGCGGCAGGAGGAAGTAAATTCATACCGTCTGACTCGTCCTGAAAAAACCTTACACGGTTAAGAGATAATCCTAGTTTTTACTTTACATCAAATTTACATTTCAATTGCTTCAGTTGATTTAGTTCTCCTATATTTCTTCCAGCGCTTTTGGATCTGTCCTGTGGCTTCATAAGCTGCCTCTGGTGTTAGATAGTTCAAGCTCGCATGTGGCCGATGCTGATTATACGTTGCTATGATTCCGTCAATGGCTTTTTTAGCTTCGTTATGATCGCGGTAAGATCTCCGTGGGATGAACTCCGATTTAATAATCCCGTTCATTCGTTCTGCCAATGCATTTTCGTATGGGCTTCCGTTTTGCGTCATGCTAATTGCAACATCGTTAGTCATAAGGATGTCAACATAGTTACCTGAACAGTACTGAACTCCTCGATCAGAATGATGCACCAGCGTTCTTTCAAGAAACAATCAATTAGATAAAGCCATGTTCAATGCTTCAATACATCCTGCGCTTTCCAAACTTGGATGCAAGCAGTGACCAACAATTTTTCGCGAGTAAGCATCAGTGATCAATGATAGATAGCTGTAACCTTCAATCGTCTTAATATAAGTGATATCAGACACCCATACTTGTTCTGATGCACACACTGAAACATCTTCAACAAGGTTCGGATATTTTTTCAACCATGAAAAGAATCTGTTGTTACAATGCTCCGCTTCCTTCGCCGGACAAGCATTCCATGGAACCGCAATAAATCAAAAAGTTGATCGCGTCCCATCTTTATGCCGTGATATTTCAGCATCGGTTCAATCTTAAAAAGAATTTTGCGTGTACCGAGCATCGGCATGGCATCTCTTAGATCTCGTACCAGTCGCAGCACGATCATGTGTGCAATGCTGCTTTTCTTTTCATAATTAAATGCTTCGTAATAAGCCTGTCGGGTTACACAAAACAGTCCGCAAAGCTTCTCCAGGCTAATGGAGGGATAAGCTTGCTTTATTTTTTTGACCGTTTGGTACCAGGCTTTTTTTTGATCTTGATTTGAAGGTCTTCTTCAGTTACTTTGATCATCGTTTCCAAGCCAAGAATCTTGAGATTAGCATACTCAAGGGCCTTCTCAAGTTGCTTAATCTGGTGTTTGTAATCCTGAGCTTTCTTGTCTACTTCCATACTGGATAACACAGTGGTGTTGATTTTGTCCGTCAAACTTCCGACTCTTAAACGAGTCATCCAAAGTTTTAAAGTGTTCCGGTTAAGGCCATGTTTTTTACACGCGGCCCAAATGGATATCGATCCAGAGCGGATCTCGCCGACGACAAGTTCCATTTCTTGTTCGATTCGTCGTTTCCATGGAACCCTGCTTAAAGGGCTGCTTTTTTGCTTTTTCTTTTCAGTCATCCTGATTGGATTGCTGTAAAGCTATTTCAGGACAAGACAAGGAAAGGAAATTTCAGGAAATAGTCTCCGGAAATAAAAAAGCCGACAGTTGGTGCCTTCACCTGCTTCAAAACAACATTTGCACATCAGATGAAGAATACCGCTCCCTAGTAATTAATGGGATCAAACCGACGGCTGGGTCTCCGTTTTACCACTCGTTGCGACGCTCCATTTGACTTTCTTACCCCTGATCCGCTTCCCTAAATCAATTCGCCCGCCGTATGGGGATTTCTTATCAACCCCTCCATTGGAATTGAGAGGGGATTGATAAGAAATCCCCTGTTTTCAATTCAATAACTCAAAAAAAAATTTATGGAAACAGTATTGCATCCTTTATGGAACATGGTACGCGAAATCGAGCTGGTGTACAAATCAAAAGTAAAACCATCTAACAGGCCCTTGATCGACACAGCTTCTACAGCCTACAAGTTACTATTATCCCACTGGGACGAAAATAATATTGAGCTGGTGGAACAGTCAGTTGCACTCCTTTTAAACAGGGCAAATCGTGTGATGGGTATATACCGATTGTCAATCGGTGGGATTACCGGTACTGTAGTCGATCAAAGATTGCTTTTTACTGCCGCTCTGAAACTAAATGCCAATTCTATTATTCTGGCCCACAACCATCCAAGTGGGAACCTGACACCAAGCCAGCAGGACAAGGCTATTACGGATAAAATTGTTATGGGTGGAAAGTATCTAGATATAAAACTGGTAGATCATTTAATCATTACTACTGAAGGCTATTACTCGTTCGCTGATGAAGGTATGATTGGTTGAGTTGGATTTCTTATCAACCCCTCCATTGGTATTGAGAGGGGATTGATAAGAAATCCTCCTTTCAATTATTTAATCATTTAAAACTTTAGTTATGGAATTCACAGGAAGAATCACAGCTAACGGAAAGACAAGTACCGTTAAAGGCAACAAGGAACTGGTAACATTCTCTGTAGCGCTCAACGACCGCTATCGGGACAAAGCAACTGGAGAAACTAAGGAGTTTGTAACCTTCATCAACATCGCCTGGTGGAAAGGCACCGGCATCGCTAAGATCTTAAGGAAAGGCGATATTGTAACAATTGTAGGCCGTCTGGCCGTCAATGGTTACACAGACAAAGAAGGCCGGGCGAAAGCGAGCATTACCTGTCATGCTAATGAGATCAAATTACTGCAAGGCAAAAAGAGTAATGAGTCAGCTCGGCAGGAAGCTTCAGAGTTAACTGAGCCTCTTGAAAACCTACCATTTTAATTACAAAATCATCATTTAATTACTAAATCGAATTGTATGACACATAACCTAAATTTCAATCCAAATACAAATCAACACAGCTTCTTTAGTGTAAAAGAAAAAGCTTGGCATGGACTGGGCACCATCGTAAAGGATTACCCGACAAGCAAAGAAGCGTTAGTGTTCGCAGGTCTCGACTATACTGTAGAGAAACGACCAATGTTTACTTATGCTAATGAGAATCATGCGGCCAATGAAGAAACTGGAATAAAGATCCCAGAACTGATCGTTCCGGATTTCTTCGCGACACTGCGAACTGATAACGAAACGGTATTAGGAGTCGTTGGAAATGATTACGAAGTAGTACAAAATGTCGACGCCTTTTCATTCTTTGACGCTATAGTAGGTGGCGGAGATGGTATTATGTATGAAACCGCTGGCGCATTGAACAAAGGTGAGCGGATCTTCATTACCGCCAAACTGCCGGGATATATCCGTGTGGGACGCGAAGATCTTACTGAAAAATACCTGTTTCTTACAACCTCCCATGACGGATATGGAAGCATTATGGCCGCCTTTACACCTATCCGTATCGTATGCAACAATACTCTGAACGCAGCTCTACGTAACCGCAGTAGTTCCATTAAGATCCGTCACACCGCCAATGCCAAAGAACGCTTGTCACAGGCGCACAAACTGATGGGTATAAGTGATCAGCTTGCTACCGAAATGGAAACCATTCTCAATCATTGGACCAAGGTCCGGATTACCGATAAAGAAGTTCGCAAACTGATACAGGCAGCGTTGATCCCGAATAAGGAAATACTGGATAGGTTGCAGACTGGAAAGCTGGATGAAGTATCTACCTATTACCAGAACATGTGCGATACTGCTTATGAGTATACCATGAGCAATCCAACCCAGCTGCTGGAAGCAACGGCCGGAACACTCTACGGTGCATACAATGGCGTTACTGGCTATTTTCAGAACATCCGCAAATACAAGGACGATACAGCCAAAATTAAATCACAGCTATATGGAGGTCTGGCGCAGCAAAGAAGTCAGGCAGCATTTAATCTGTGTACAGATTTTGCGGCCAACCAGATACAATTCAGCTAATGTTCCACTGAGCCGGGAACTCACAATTCCCGGCTTTACACTTTCATGTATGTACATAATCGATTTAAACAATAAACAGCTTAAAGTAACTGACCTGGATGCAGCGCTAAACAGGCCAAAACCTTTACCGCCTATTTCCATGAAGACAAAGCATTCGCTGATCTTGATAAAAGGCAAAAAAAATACTGGCTTGATATACTGGATAAGCTTACAATTCTTAAGGAACAGCAAAATATTTAATTATAAACTTATACATTATTTATATGCCAAACTGGTGCAATTACATCTTATTCTTTACCTGCAGTAAGGTAAAAGAAAGAAAACTCAAACAGTTCTTTACTGACCTTGCCAAAAAAGAGCAGAAAGAAGACAAAGGGCAGCTACCCGAATTCTGCAATTCAGAAGTTGGATTTCTATTCTTTATAAGATGGGAAAATGGTATTCTTTATTATGACACGAGATGGTCTCCCAATATCGAAGTCTTGGTGGAGATTGCAGAACATTTTGTAGTTGACTTCACCTATAAATATTCAGAATTGATGATGCAGATATATGGTGAATGCACATTCACAAAAGGAGTGTTAAAAGATTACTCTCTGGATGCCGAAGATTTCGAGCAGTTCGATGTCAATCCGGACGATGAAGACACCTATCTCTTTGAAGGTAGCGTTTACGATAGCGAATTTGAAATAGTCGATATTCTTCTCGCTCGTAAAAAGACCAACTAATGATCGTTGATTACTTATCTAAACAGATTAAAACTAACTTATATGAACATGCTATTTATGCTTTCTCACGCAGACATGATGGAAGACACTGATAGTAAATTTTACGTTATCGAAGCCTTTCCAGATCCGTCTTTTGTAAGAGATACTGAAGGTAATATTAAATTTTTCGGGAAGTACAGTGAGGCGTTTGCAGAAGCCTCCGATTGCCAGGATGGACACGTACTCATTTTTGCATGATTAAGTAATATAACTAGGTAGTTTTCTAGGCCGCATTTGCGGCCTTTTTTATAGCCCTTTCCACTTGCCTTCATGCCTTAAATTCAGGCAAGTAAATCGCGTGGATATTATAGCCTCTACTTTTATATAGCAATTCTGTGTGGGCCTTTAAAAAGTCTTCTAGTGGTGCTGCGTGGTAGCCGTCTTATCGCCAGCTGCAAGATGTACAAACGTAATACGTTTGGGATCATAGGGCCACTCACTCGGAACTCGTTCGTGGTGATGAAGAAAGACTAATGAGCCATAAAACGATCATTTGAGCTGAAAATGAAAAGTGATGGAAAAGGGAAAGCGAAACGTGCGAAACAAAATTATCACGCTCAGGATGAATGAGCAGGAGTTGCTGATGCTGGTCAAAAACCGCCAGAAGACCACCGAGAGAACCAATAGCAATTACCTGCGCAAACTAGCCCTACACCAACCTGTCACAATCAAAACCCGAAACATATCCATTGATGAACTCTGCGCCGAGATCATCAAAATGCGCAGGGAGATCCATTACATCGGCCACAACTTCAATCAGGCCGTCCACAAGCTGCACACCCTGGAAAAAATCCCGGAATTCCGCAGCTGGGTTCAGCAATATGACCAGACAAGGGTACAGATCAAAACGATGGCAGAACAAACATTCATGGAGCTGATTAAAAGAACACAATCATGGTTGCCAGGATAAGTACGCCCGCCAGCATAAATGAGACCCTGAATTACAACGAGCACAAAGTGCGGAAAGGCGCAGCCGTATGCATAGCGGAAAACAATTTTTTACTACCACTGAACGCCATGACATTTTACCACAAGCTCGACTGGTTTGAATCACGAAATGGGCTCAATACGCGCGCGACGACCAAGACATTGCACGTCTCGCTGAATTTCGCCCCATCGGAAAACTTCAGCGTCGAAAAGCTGACCGCCATTAGCAGAGACTACATGGAGCGCATCGGTTTTAATGACCAGCCTTACCTGGTTTACCAACACAAAGATGCTGGACACCCCCATGTTCACATAGTAGCCACCACTATTCGTGAAGATGGATCCCGGATCAATACACACAACATCGGAAAAAATCAGTCAGAGATCGCACGTAAACTGGTAGAAGAAAAATACGGGTTGATCAAAGCAGGCAAATTGAGAGCAGAGCCAGCTATGCCTCTGGTCGAACCTGGCTGCTGGCTGGAATACGGAAAAGCAGAACTCAAACGAAGTATTGCCAATGTGCTAAAACAAACCATCCATTTGTATAACTACACTTCCCTGGCACAGTTCAATGCAGTTCTTCGCCAGTACAGGGTCGTTGCAGACCGGGGCAAAGAAGGCAGTTTTACCTACCGCAAGAACGGCCTGCTTTACCGGATGCTCGACAAGGAGGGAATTGCGATCGGAGTGCCGATCAAAGCCAGCAGCATCCCCGCTAAACCTACCCTCGCCTACCTGGAACAACGATTTACCCACAACGAGAAGCTCCGCCCTCAGTTAAAGTTGCGCATGAAAACAGCCCTTGACCAAACGCTCTTGGCAAAGTCCGCCACTTTGCAGCAAATGATCGAAATTCTCAAATCAAAATCCGTTCAAACCGTTCTGCGCCAAAACAACGAAGGGAGGATCTATGGCATCACATTCATCGATCAGCATAACCGCAGTGTATTCAATGGCTCTGAATTGGGTAAAGCGTACAGCATCGCAGGACTGACCAATTCTTTTAAGGAGAACTGTTTGCATGCTTTAGGGAACAATTCGCAGCTTTCAGCCCACGAACAGGCACAGTGGCATTCGTTATTAGGAGAAGCTATTGAAGATCTCACACAACCGGAAAAATCCACTTCCTTCCAGCCGCACCAGTTAAAAAAGAAACGAAAGAAAAAACGCAGCATCTGACTTAACCCAAACCGAGAACAATGTCTACCGGAGAAAACGAGCAGGATTTACGAAGGATTATGGACCTTACCAGGTTCCTTTCGGTCGTACTATTGCTGCTTCATTTTTACTATAGTTGTTACGCCGTCTTCCGATCATGGGGATGGCATAGCACGGTCACTGACCGGATCCTGCACAGTTTGGTTTTCTTTCGCCATCCATGGCAGGTAAAAACGATGGTACTTGCCCTCCTGCTGATTTCGCTTATGGGAAATCTAGCCAGGAAAGATGAAAAGCATTCCTTGAAAATCATACTGGTGATTGCCACTCTGGGGCTGTTATTGTACTATTCCAGTGGCTGGGTGTTGTACTGGAACCTGCCAATCAATCGGATCACCGCCATTTACACAATTTCCTGCTCGTTCGGGTTTGCACTCATTATCGTCGGCGCTGCGCGTGCCAGCCGGCTGATTTCAGGAAACCTGAATAAGGATGTATTCAATGAGATCAACGAAACCTTTCCGCAAGAGGAACTGGTTCATTTCAATGAATACTCGGTCAACTTCCAGGCACGATACAAACTGAAAGAAAAGACCCGCCCTTCCACGATCAGTTTTCCCAATCCATTCCGTGGCCTGCTTGTTACCGGAAGTCCAGGCGCGGGTAAATCATGGTTCGTCATTCTGCCTTTGATCCGGCAGTTGATTAGCAAAGGTTACAGCCTGTTTATCTATGATTTCAAATATGATGATCTGTCTAAAGCTGCCTACAACTGGCTTCAGCTAAGCGGAAAGGCCTATAAGTCCCCCCCTGGCTTTTACGCAATCAACTTTGACAACCTCTCAACCTCTCATCGCTGCAACCCGCTTGATCCCGATTCTATGTTCGATATCACAGATGCCAGCGAGTCCGCCCGTACTATATTGCTGGGTCTGAACCGTGAATGGATCAAGAAGCAGGGGGATTTCTTCGTTGAATCGCCGATCAATTTTATTACCGCGATCATTTGGTTCCTGCGCAAATATGAGGATGGCGTATACTGCACACTGCCGCATGTCATTGAACTCATGCAGGTGGAATATGATACCCTCTTCCCGGTTTTAAATTCAGAACCGGAGATTGAAGTGTTCGTCAACCCATTTATCACCGCTTTCAAGAATGACGCCATGGAACAGCTGGAGGGACAGGTCGCCAGTGCCAAGATCGGAATGGCCCGGCTTGCTTCGCCCCAGCTCTATTGGGTACTATCAGGAAACGACTTCACCCTTGACATCAATGATCCCTGGCAGCCGAAAATTGTATGCGTGGGAAACAATCCGGAAAAGCGATCCATCTACGGCGCAGTATTATCCCTTTACGTCTCCCGGTTGATCAAGATCGTAAACAAGAAAGGAAAATTAAAATCCGCGTTGGTCTTTGACGAGTTCCCTACGATCTTTTTCAACGACATTGACGGCCTAATAGCCACAGCCCGCAGCAACAAGGTCGCTACCGTCCTCGCCGCCCAGGATTTTAGCCAGTTAAAGAAAGATTATGGGAAGGACCAGGCAGACGTGATCACCAATATCTGTGGCAACATTATAAGCGGCCAGGTAATGGGCGACACCGCGCGTGTATTATCCGAACGCTTTGGCAAGATCATCCAGCAACGTGACAGCATGAGCATCAACAGTAACGGAACCAGCTTCAGCAAATCATGGCAGATGGATAATGCCATTCCGGCTTCAAAAATCGCCGCCTTATCCTCCGGCGAATTTGTAGGGATGGCAGCAGATAACCCGGACGATAAGATCAAACTGAAAATGTTTCATGCTGAGATCATGCAGGATACAGCTGCCATTAACAAGGAAATGTCAACGTTCCAGGAGATTCCTGTTGTATATAATCTCGACCTACAGGAAATCCAGGATAATTTTTTCCAGATCAAACTGGACGTCCAGCAGATCGTGGAAAAGGTTGTGGCAAGATTGAAACAGGAAAGGGCTGCACTGGAACAATACCTGCCATAATCATCTCTTGAGAGATATATTTTCCTTGGATAGACCCTTTGGCGCTGGGTCACCTAACCGAACGGCGGTCACATCTTGGTGCGGGCGAATTAGCCGCTACCACCAATGGTAATCAGACGAAGAAGGCATCAACTAATAAAAGTGTGTATGGAAAGTGGGGGCAATGATGAAGGTGCTGAAAAGGATTTACAGCAAAAATCAAATGTAGCTCTTGACGATTTTGAACATCAAAAGGAGCAGGATTTTTTAAATTTACTAGTCAAAATGGTTATTTCAATAACATTCAATGACTATGAAAAAAGCGATTAGATATCTGCGTTTTAGCAAGGATGGACAAAGTAACAGTTCCATAGAAAGGCAGGAATTGGTGACTTCCCAATGGATCGAAAACAACAAAGTCGAATTGGTCGATTCTTTCATCGATCGGGGACATAGTGCAAGAACATTTGATCGTCCCGATTTTGTAAAACTTCAGGAATTTATAAAAGTCTATTCCCGTTCGGTAGATTACCTGGTAGTTGATACGATGGATCGGTTCAGCCGGGATGCAGGAGAAGCCCTGATGATGGTAAAAAAGCTACAACTGAAATACTGTATCCAGATAATCGGTGTCAGTGAAGGAATCACTTTTGATTACAATACCCCCGGAAGCTTGTTAAGAACCGGTCTGCAGTTCCTGCTGGCAGAAGAGGACAATATCAACAGGGCCAACAAGATCAATGGAGGAATTTATGCAGCCAAGGCAAAAGAAGGCAGGTATATCCACAATTTTGCTCCTCACGGATATACCAAGGTAGGGGAAGGTAAACTTAGGCACTTGGAGATTGATGAAGTCAAAGCAGTAGCCATTCGGTTTGTATTTGATGCCTATTTGCGAAACATGCCATACTACCTGATCAAAGAGGAAGCAGCCAGGCTGGGAATGGTTATGACCGGAAACTCTGCGATCCAGAAAATATTGGATAACCCGATATACGTTGGCAAACAGCTAGTAAAGCCTTACAAGGATTTGCCGGGAGGGCTGTTTAAGGCCCAACACGAGCCAATTATTGATCCCTTAACCTGGGAGGCCGTTCAACAGAAAAGAATGGGTGTCGCTAAGGAAACCGTTTCATTATCCTCAGAAATGCCTCTCAGGGGCTGTTTAAAGTGTCATTGCGGGAAATTGCTGACTGGAGCACCTTCCAGAGGTAAAAGCGGTAAATATTGGTATTACTACAAATGCAAGCATACCGGACATAATAACATCAGTGCCAAAAAAGCTCAAAGCCAATTGGAGGAAATACTTGAATTATTGAGCCTGCCCAATCATGCAATTCAACAGATCAGGGAAAATGCTGAAAAGGAATTTGAACAGGAATGGAAGAACAAAAAGTTGCTTATTGCGGATTTTGAAAAAGAGCTAACTGCAGCACAGAGCAAAATGAGAACGGTAGAGGAGAAATACTTTGACGGCAAAATAAACGAGGATACTTACCAAAGATGGGTCAAGGAACTATCAACTACCATCGGTCAATTACGGGCAAAGATTATGCGCCTGGGCCATGATCAAAAGGATCTCTACAAGAAGATGTATGGAGTATTGGACCAGCTCACAGACCTGAAGTTTGTCTACCAGTCTTTGAGTGTTAGCGATGGACAGGAACTCCTAAGAAAGGTGTTCGACCAGAACTTATACTATAAAGACGGTGCCTATCGAACCCCAACATTAATTAAAACGCTTGCACATAACGAATTGAAATTGAAAGAGAAAGGGCTATTATTCTGGGAAAGAAAAGGGGAAAATTTTTCAATTTTCCCCTTGAGTGGAGTCGAGGGGAGTCGAACCCCTGTCCAAACATCGCTACCATTAGCTTTCTACATGCTTATTTCCTGATTATTTGTCGGCACGCTGCAGGACGGGAACAAACCAACAACACGCTTAGCTGGATGGTCTTAGGTAACAGTCACAGCCTTCTGTTACAGCATCTCCTTTTGATTTGAGTCGGCGGCGGCACCTGGAAAGAAGCGAACCTGTGCGGCGGCCCAAATGGTTACTTAATCACTGATTAAGCAGCCATGGCATACTGAGTATTGCCATTTGAAGTTTGCGTATTCAGATTAAAGTGCTAATTACGCAACGCACTGCATGCTTACACCAACCGTAACCTATGCTGTCAAAACCAATACGACCCCAGCACCAAGTATAATTAACAATTAAAAATTAGCAATTAACAATTGGAAGGATTTGGATGCAGCACCCGGCTGTTACCTTAAACCTAATTTCTAATTGCTAATTTTTAATTTTTAATTATTTAAAGAGTCTCCAAAAATCTAATCCCAAAGCGTATGCCATAAGTCCCAGCAGCAGTATCATACCTGCCATTTGAGCATATTCCATGAACTTATCGCCGGGTTTGCGGCCGGTGATCATTTCGAAGAGTGTAAATAAGGCATGCCCGCCATCCAGTGCCGGAATGGGCAAGATATTCATGAAAGCGAGGATAATGGAGAAAATACCGGTCAGTGTCCAGAACCTTTCCCAATCCCAAACGCCGGGGAAGGTATTGCCGATACTGATCACACTACCCAGCGAATCGCTGGCAGCTACTTTGCCGGTAAACAGTTGTTTCAATCCGGTTACATAGCGGCTCAGGGTTTCCCAGCAATGTTTGAAACCGATCGGGATAGATGCCATAAATGAATACTGCTTATGCACCGTCCCCAACAGCTCCATGGGAGAAGTGGCAAAAAATCCTACCGAACCTTTGCTGCTGATATTCGCTTTCACCGGAACCGTATCATTGTTTCGGATCACAGTGATGATCACCGCCGAATCCTTGAAATTCTGTTTTACTTTTTCAAATTCATGACGGTACTGGAAGGACTGGTTATTGATGGCGATCAACTGATCGCCGCGCTGCAGGCCACCCTCCTTTTTACTGGCAACCGAATCGACGATCACGGGGTAACGTGGATATACCAGTCCGCTGAACTTTTTATTTTTAATGATCTTACTGATAAACCCTTCCGGAATAACCAGATCCCTATTTTGTCCCTCGCGAACTACCTGTATTTTTTTGGCTTCGCTTAACACGATCTCCGATTCCAGTGTGCCAAAATATTCGATGGGTTTACCATCAATGGCTACAATATTATCTCCGTCTTTGATACCAAGGCTATGCCCCAGCGAATCTGCATACACGCCATATTTCAGATTCTTCACCGGCAGGTTCTCTTCGCCCCATACCCAGGTAATGCCGATAAAAATGACAATGGCCAATAATACATTCACTACCACACCACCTACCATGATGATCAGGCGCTGCCAGGCCGGCTTGGCGCGGAACTCCCAGGGTTGCGGTGCTTGCTTCATCTGCTCCTTGTCCATACTCTCATCAATCATACCCGAGATCTTCACAAAGCCACCAAAGGGCACCCAGCCGATACCGTATTCTGTTTCGCCGATCTTCTTTTTCCATAAACTGAACCAGGGATTGAAGAAGAGATAGAATTTCTCAACTCGGCATTTAAAAAAACGCGCCGGCAGAAAATGGCCCAGCTCATGCAGTACCACCAATATGGAAAAAGACAGAATGAATTGTCCTGTTTTTACACCTACACTTACCCAGTCAATTGCTAATAAACTCATACGTACACACCCCGGAGGGATTTATTGGTTTTCGCTGATTAATTAAAATTACATGTGAATCAAGGAAGCCGCGAAGTTACGGGCCTCCCCATCGGTTTCAAAATACTCTTCGAGCGTGGGATTGGGCAGAAAAGTTACCCTTGCCATGGTCTGTTCTACCACTTCTGTCATATCCAGAAAACCGATGCGGTTACGGAGAAAAGCATACACGGCTATCTCATTGGCCGCATTCAGGATACAGGGCATATTACCCCCCTGCTTCATCGCTTCCATGGCCAGTGCCAGGTTGCGGAAGGTTTTGGTATCGGGTTCTTCAAAGCTGAGGGTACCCGGCTTTTTAAAATCGTATCGTGGAAAATCGTTCTTGATGCGGTTGGGAAATGCCAGCGCATACTGAATGGGCAGTTTCATATCCGGCAACCCCATCTGGGCCTTGATACTGCCATCTTCGAACTGTACCATGCTGTGGATGATGCTCTGCGGATGCACCACTACCTGCACCTGGTCGTAAGTGAGATTGAAAAGCCATTTGGCTTCGATCATCTCCAGACCTTTATTCATGAGTGTAGCCGAATCGATGGTGATCTTGGCACCCATGCTCCAGTTAGGATGCTGCAAGGCATGATCTTTTTTTACATTTACCAGAAAATTGGGTTTCTTTCCAAGAAAAGGCCCACCGCTGGCGGTAAGGATGATCTTTTCGATCGGGTTCCTACCCTCGCCTACCAGGCATTGAAATATGGCCGAATGTTCACTATCCACCGGAATGATGGGGATCCGCTTTTCGGCTGCGGTACGCATAATGATATCACCTGCCACTACCAGGGTTTCTTTATTGGCCAGTGCAATGGGTTTGCTGATTTCGATGGCGCGCAGGGTGGGTTTTAAACCGGCATACCCCACAATAGCGGCCAGCATCATATCATAACAATCCAGCGAGGCCACTTCTTCCAGTGCTTTTTCTCCGGCAAATACTTTGGTATGGGTATGGGCAAGGGCTTCTTTTACGATGGGGTATTTTTTCTCATCCCCGATCACCACAATATTGGGTTCAAACTGCAGCGCCTGTTGAATCAATAAGGCATCATTGGTCTGTGCCGTTAATACTTCAGCCGAAAAAAGGTCGGGGTTGGCGGCAATCACATCCAATGCCTGTGTTCCGATGGATCCGGTTGACCCGAAAAGCGCTATTCGTTTCTGACTCATTTAGTGTCTTTAATATACTTCCTACTGTTCTACAAATTACGTTAATAAGCGGGAGAAGGGGGTTCTGAAATGGAAGAACGGGCAAAATTTGGTATTGTTTTACCATTTCACGCCCATTCTCAGTTCAAAAAAGGCTGCAAACCATCCGCAATGACCCTGTCATTACTCAAACGGGGCACTTTGTTCTGCCCGCCCAGCTTTCCGATGGAACGCATATAATCAATAAACCCGTTTTTCCGAACGGTCCGCACCTGCAGTTGCATCAGGATATTACCGCCGATCAGGTCATCATAATACACGTTCTTCTGGCGCAGGTTCAGGTCGAGCGAGCGCACAAAACCTTCCCTGTCGGCCGGTTCCTGTTCAAATTCAATGAACCACTCATGATAACTCTTGCCTTTTTCCTGCTGTATCAGCGGTGCTACGGTAAATTCGGTGATTTTGACATGGTGCTCTTTGGATGCCTGCAGCATTGCCTGCTCCACTTCCTCTCCGATCACATGTTCTCCAAAAGCGGAGATAAAATGTTTGATCCGGCCGCTGACCACCAGGCGGTAGGGCTCGGTGCTCACAAATTTGACCGTATCGCCCAGGTTATAACTCCATAACCCGGCATTGGAGCTGATGATCATGGCGTAATTCTCCCCGGTTTTCACCTCCCTTAGCGTTAATCGCGTGGGATTTTCGGCGAAGATCTCGCCCACCGGCACAAACTCATAGTAAATACCACTATTCGTATTCAGGAGCAGCCCTTCCGCATTTTGCGAGTCCTGAAAGGCGAAAAAGCCCTCACTGGCAGGGAAAAGCTCAATACTATCGATCTTTTTGCCGATGCTTTCAAACATCCGCGCCTTATACGGTTCAAAATTCACGCCACCCTGCACCATGACACTGAAATGTGGGAACAGGTCTGCGATTTTTTTGCCGCTCCGCTCTGTAAGGCGGTCAAAATACATCTGCATCCATGGCGGTATGCCGCTGATCAGGGTCATGTCTTTGTTGATCGTTTCATTCACGATCTTATCCAGTTTGGTCTCCCAATCTTCGATACAGTTGGTCTCGTAACTGGGTAACTGATTGGATCTCAGGTAACTGGGAATATGGTGGTTCACAATACCGCTCAATCTCCCCGTAGGGATATTGGCCACCCGCTCCAGCTCGGGAGAGCCGCTCAGGAAGATCATTTTACCGCTGGCAAAAGCTGCATTACCCGTTTCTGCCATATAACAAAGCAGGGCATTACGGGCCGTATTGATATGATTATCAATAGAATCTTTGCTGATGGGGATGTATTTGACCCCGCTGGTAGTGCCGCTGGTCTTGGCAAAATAGATGGGCCGCCCCTTCCAGAGAATATTCTGTTTGCCTTCTTTTACCTGTTCTATATAGGGTTTGAACTGCTCATAGTCGCGGATGGGTACCGCCTGGGTATACCCTGCATGGTCTGAAACGCTATCAAGCCGGTGTTCCTTGCCAAAAACCGTGTTTTTACCGGTCTTGAGGAGCATTTTGAGGATCGCGTCCTGGTCTTCCAGGGCTGTCTGCATGCTTTTACGTGTCTTATTATATATGTAATTGGCAAAGGGGCGTGCCAATAAGGATTTCAGATTCATCATGTCAAGGTCGGTAAGGGGGGCAAAAATAGAGGAAGTTTGGGGTTTGGAGTTTGGAGTTTGGGGTTAAAGCTGCTTTTTGTGCGAAAAAAAAGGAAAAACCAACCCCAAACCCCAAACTCCAAACCTTAAACCGGTTTTCCACGGGTGGGGACAAGATTTATTTGAAAAATGTTTGCGTATTTACGGCACGAAACCTTACCTTTGCCGTCCTAATTTTGGTAGCTATGTTAGCAGTTGTAAAAATCGCAGGTCAGCAATTTAAAGTACAGGAAGGACAAAGCCTGTATGTTCCTCACCTGCAGGGTAAAACCGGAGATAAAGTAGAGTTCAGCGATGTGTTGTTTACAGACAACAGCGGAACCGTTTCTGTGGGCAGTGCTGTAAAAGCCACTGTAAAAGCAGAAATCATCAGTGATCTCGTACAGGGAGATAAAGTGATCGCCTTTAAAATGAAAAGGAGAAAAGGCTTCCGTAAGAAGCACGGTCACAGAACCCACTATACAAGAATTAAAATTGAAAGCATCGCTTAGTAAGCGATAACGGGTAAGATGATGATGGGGCCATGCCCTGTTTATTATTTTATTTTTTAAAACAAAAGACTATGGCACACAAAAAAGGTGAAGGTTCCGTAAAGAACGGCCGTGATTCACAAAGCAAGCGTTTAGGTGTTAAGATATATGGTGGACAACCAGCACTCTCCGGTAATATCATCATTCGTCAGAGAGGTACCGTGTACCATCCTGGTAAGAATGTTGGTGTTGGAACAGACTTTACACTGTTCGCTTTAACCGATGGTTTGGTAGAATTTAAGAAGGGAAGAAACGATAAAACCACCGTCTCCGTAAAACCGGTAGAAGTAACCGCTTAAAAGTTTTTTTTTGTAGTTCCAAATAAGTTTTTACTTTTAATGTATTAACTAACCATTAAATCTAAAAAAACATGGCAACTGCAAAAAAAGCCGCAAAGAAAGCTGCTCCTAAAAAAGCCGCTAAGAAAGCTGCTCCTAAAAAAGCTGCAAAGAAAGCTGCTCCTAAGAAAGCTGCAAAAAAAGCTGCTCCTAAAAAAGCCGCTAAGAAAGCTGCTCCTAAGAAAGCTGCAAAGAAAGCTGCTCCTAAAAAAGCTGCTAAGAAAGCCGCTAAAAAATAGTAGCCTTCTGATTTCTCAAGCAGAAATAGATTTAAGTCCCGGTAAACGCCGGGACTTTTTTATGGCCTAATCCCTACCTTCGAAACCCAATACCAGCAACGATATGGACAATTATGCCATTGCAGAGAATTTTGCCCTCTTAGGCAAGCTGATGGATATCCACGGCGACAATTCCTTTAAGGCCAAATCCTATTCTTCGGCCGCATTCACCATCGACAAACTGACCACTCCCCTGGCCGAATTACCTGCCGAAAAGATCTTCGGTATTCGTGGTATCGGTGATGCCATCGGCAAAAAAATTGTAGAGCAACTGGAGACGGGGCAGCTTTGTTTACTGAACGAATACATTGCCAAAACACCACCCGGAATTATTGAAATGATGGGCATTAAGGGCATTGGTCCGAAAAAGATCGCCACCATCTGGAAAGAGCTGGAAATAGAAACTTTGGGAGAATTGCTCTATGCCTGCAACGAAAACCGCCTGACTTTATACAAAGGTTTTGGGGAAAAGACCCAGCAGAATATCAAGGAATCAATCGAATTCTATTTTGGTACGCTGGGCAGTTATCTGTACCAGCAGATAGAGAGTTATGCCGTTTCGGTCGATAATCGCCTCAAAGAAAATTTTCCGGGAGAACAGTTTTTACTGACAGGTGAATTCAGGAGACAACTCGAGATCATTAATACACTCAGTTGGGTTACTACCCTGCCCATGGAAACACTGAAAGACTTTTTTATCAGGAATGAATTTGTTGTAGTGAACGAATCCATTGAGGAGATTTCTTTTAAAGGAAAAGAGAATGTAACGATGGGATTCTACTGCACCAATCCTGCCTCTATCGTTTCAAAGTTATTCATGACCAGTAGCAGTGACGCATTCCTGGAAGCCTGGCAAACAGCCACCCAATGGAACGCCGATGCTGTTTATGCCGATGAGGAAGCGATTTTCACTTCAGTGAATCTTCCTTTTATCCCTGCTTACCAACGCGAAAAAGCATCTGTGATTAATATAGCGAAGGCCAACACTCTGGCTATGCCGATTCAGACTGCAGATATCACCGGCATCATCCATTGCCATAGTAACTGGAGTGATGGGGTGCATACGCTGGAGCAGATGGCGGTAGCGGCTAAGGACAAAGGGTTACAGTATCTCGTCATCAGCGACCACTCCAAAACGGCTTTTTATGCCAATGGTCTGCAGGAAGACCGGATCCGCGCGCAGCAGCAGCAGGTAGATGAGCTGAATGCAAAACTGGCCCCCTTCAAAATCTTCAAAAGCATTGAGAGTGATATCCTGAATGATGGCAGTCTGGATTATTCGCCGGAGATCCTCTCCACATTTGATCTTGTTATCGCTTCCGTTCACTCGAACCTGAAGATGAATGAGGAAAAAGCGATGATGCGCTTGATGAATGCGATAGAGAACCCTTACACGTCTATTCTGGGGCATATGACAGGCAGACTCTTACTTAGCCGCAATGGATACCCCGTAGATCACAAACGGATCATTGAAGCCTGCGCAGCCAATCAGGTGGTGATAGAACTGAATGCACACCCCCGCAGACTGGATATTGACTGGCGCTGGATCGATGATGCCCTTGAAAAAAATGTACTTATCTCCATCGACCCCGATGCACATGCCATTGATGGTTTCGAGGATTGCCGTTACGGCGTATTGGTAGCACAGAAAGCCGGCCTTAGTAAAGAACAGAACCTGAGCAGTTATTCGCTGGCAGATTTTGAAGCGTTTGTAGCCAGGCAGAAAGCGAAAAGACCGTAGGGATAGGGAACAGATGAACGGCCTTGAATATCGAACAGGGAACGCCGAATATCGAACACCGAACGGAAAACATAGAACCTAGAACAAAGAACTAGAACTAACGACACCATCAAAGATTTTCACTTCGGCGTTCGATATTCCCTGTTCGGTGTTCGATATTCGCCTATGCCTCCGATCCTTGTTCGTCTGTTTCTTATTCATCTGTTCCTCTGTTCTACTATTCCGCTTCCGGCAAACTAATATAAAACACCGTTCCCTCTCCTTCTGTTGATTCGAACCAGATCTGGCCGTTGGCTTTTTCTACGATGCCTTTGCAGATGGCAAGGCCGAGGCCGGTGCCGGAGGATTTGGTGGTGAAATTGGGGGTGAAGATATTATCCCGCATGCTATCGGGAATACCGCCGCAATTATCTTCTACGGATAAATGGATCATTCCATTTTCTTTGCGCTGTCGGATCAGGATAGCAATGCGTTTGTCTTTATCCGCGTTGGCTTCTACCGCATTCTGCAGCAGGTTGGTGAACAGCCGGTTCATCTGTACCCTGTCTGAATAAACCGGATATAGGCCATCTTCTTTCTCCCATTTGATCTCAATGGCAGGGTTGGTGCTGTATAAACGGATCACAGACGAGAGCACTTCTGAAATATCAAAAGTTTCCATTCTTGCATTACCGATATTGGCGAACTGCGAAAAATCGCCGGCTATTTTGGATAACTGGTCTATCTGCTCTATCAGGGTTACGGCCATACTCTCTGATAACTCTTTTACATTGGGGGCTCCCTTTTGTATCGAATTCTGCAGGTACTGGATACTGAGTTTCATGGGTGTGAGCGGATTTTTGATCTCATGCGCCACCTGCCTCGCCATTTCGCGCCAGGCGCCTTCCCTTTCGCTTTGTGCCAGTGCCTGCGCACTCAGTTCCAGTTTCTTCACCATCTTGTTGTATTCTTCTACCAGCATACCAATTTCATCGTTCCTGTTCCATTCAATGGCTTCGTTGATCTTACCGAGATTCATTTCCTGCATTTTCTGTCCGATCAGGCTGAACGAAGCTGTAATGCGGCTGGTCAGAAAAAAGGCAATGGCTCCCGCTATCAGGAATATAAAGGCATTCAGGTTGATCAGTGTAGCCAGGAATCCCGAAATCTCCTGGTTCAGCTCGCTTTGCGAATTCAGGTAAGGGATATTGAGATAGGCGTAGTTGTTGCCACCATCATCTGTAAGCGGCACATAGATACTCAGGTATTCAAAAGAACCGATGTTCTCCGACTGCATAAAACGGATACTATGGCCCGACAGTAACTCACGATACGCTTTCGGCTCCATTTTGGAACTGAGTAATTGTTTGTTGTAGATATAGGGTTGGGTAGAAATCACGAGACTACCGCCTAAATTGTAATAGTTGATATCCACATTATGCAGGTCTGATATTTCGGCAATGGTTTTTTCGAGTCCTGCTTTTACGCCCACATTATCCGGTACATCATCAAAAGCCTGGAGAGAACTCATTTTCGCATTCACTTCATTGGCCATTACCTGAATGGATTTGGACAGCCGCTCTTCATTATTTCGGTTAAACCGCAGGATAAAGAATGAGATGGTAGCAATCCCGATCACAATAAATGAAAAGACACTCAGGAAGATAATGGTAGCCTGGATCTGTGAACGGATATTGAGCCGCATCATTTTACGGAGGGCTATGGCATTGAATCTGGCCTGTACTAGATAGTTCCCAAAATGAAACAGCAGGATAATGAGCAGGAAAAAACAGAACAGATAGGCAAATAGCGTAACCGCCTCCATAAAACCGGTATCCCGTTTTACCACGAGCACCTGTTTATCGTTGGCGGAACTGTACCATAACTCGTTAAAGTCGCCCACTTTTTTATACTGAAATTCCAGTCCAGCCAACTGTTTTTTATCCAGTACCGAAGGAAAACTATACGTATTAAAATGGTTGATCAGCCGGCCGTGAACATATACCGCGTAGGCGTAATTGGTATTCAGATCGGAAGCCACATCCTGCACCTGGTTAAACAGTTCGGGATAAAGTGCCTCGCTTTTGTAGCGTTTGGATTTGATGATCACATAGAGATACCCCAGCAGTTCCCGGTTACGGCGTACTTTTTTCTCGTATATATAACTGAAGCCATCCACCGCATTCTCGTAACTGAATATATCCGGTATAGCCGTGGGTTTGGCGCGGTTTGTGATGATGGTACGGATGGCAGCAAAATCCAGTGAATCTTCATTATGCAGGGGGTGATACAGACTGTCAAATGTGTAGATCCGTGTATCATATTTATTCAGGTAACCGGAGAAATTCTGGTTCACCAGACTATCCTTGATGAATTTGTTCGAATACTCACTCTCTTCCATCCGGTGAAAATTCTCCGTGAGGAATTGATCATCAAAATTGGTAGCCGCAATATTCAGCAGGTTTTCGCCGGTAGGATCTGTTTGAAGTGCCAGTTTCTCCGCAATCCGTTTCCGTTGCTCAAACTCCACATTACCGTTCTGGTAAATCACCATGGTGGCGATGGACATGGTAAAGATCATCACCCAGAAAATAAAAAAACTGGATTTGAGTAAAGGAATGTCAAGGTCTTTTTTGCGGCTGTTCAGCAAAAGCAGGTACAGGAGTAACCATACCAAAACCCAGAGATACAGGCGGGTATCAGCCGCAGAAGTAACCACTAATATATAAGCGAACCCAAATAAGGCGATGGCCAGACATTGCAGATACACCGGTAAAACGGCCCTGATAACTGGCTGCAACAGCACCTGCGAAAAATGAAAAAAGCTTAATACCAGCAAACACAGAATCACAAAACTGATGACACTGTAAATGGTGAGTCCGAAGAAATTGGTTACGTCAAAAGGAATCTTTGAGTCTTTCACGAGACTGGTGATCACACCGGCCAGCAGAAAGCAAACCAATGTAAGGATCAGCAGGCTCAGATACGCATACACCGTTGGCGTAAACCGAGAGCGGATCCAGGGTTGCCTGTCTGTATGGCTTTTGTAAAAACTGACCAGCCAGAACAGGAGCACGGCATTTACAAACAGGTCTCCCAGCGAAGGATGCAGAAAATTGGATGCATAAATAGCCGGATCGAATAAGGCCAGTTTGCTGAAATCAAAAGGGAAAGAGAACCGGTAAGCGATCAGCCGCAGTAACAGCACTGACACCAACAAGAATACAAAGCCGGTTCTGAACCGGTATCTGCCCACCATTTCCAATGCCATGGCATGCAGGAAGATCAATAAGAGGATGATCGCCACCACCCGAAGAAAAATGGTAACAGGATCATAAGCAATAAAGGATTTGCCCGGTTTTAATTTGATGCGGAATAGTTCCTGTCCGTTATACCCTTTTACCGGTAATGCCTGCGGATCTACACTGATCTCGTACTGTTCATTGATACCCGGATAACCGGCAAAAGCCGCATGGAGATATTTGTTCTCCATAAAATAAGCCCAGCGAACAGGGATCATGGCAAACACATGGTAGTGCCTGCCCCTCAGTTCCACTTCCTTGCGCAGCATTTCAAAATCGCCGTTCTGGTTGCCGATAAAATAACTTCCTTCCTTCAGCAGCAGGTCTTCGCTGTTGATGTACATGCGGTTGGTATTCCAGTACACCAGCGATGAAGGCTGGTTATCTATCCTGGCTTCATACAGAAATAAGCCGATCTCGCCCTTCAGGGGATCTTTTACATCGGGGGAATTTGACAGAAGTGATTGCAGCAGGGCCGTATCGGCCGTTAGTTCCGTTAGCTCCGCCTCCAGTGTTCGCAGGCGTTGCTCCAGTTTGTTCTGTACTTTTTTGGGCGTGGAATGATAACTCCAGTAATTGATGAAAATAAACGAGATGGTATACAGCCATGCAGCGGTGATGATGAGGTAACCGTGTTTATATACCGCCTGGCGTAATGAGTGGATCAAGTAAGTCTGTTTTGCTTTTTCACTTCGTTCCAGATAGCATCCATTTGAGCCAGTGTCAGGTTCTGCAGTTGGGTACCCTGCCCCTCTGCGATGGATTCCATCTGTTTAAAGCGTTGGATAAATTTCTGATTGGTTTTCTCCAGCACCCCTTCTGCATCTACTTGCAAAAACCGTGCATAATTGATCATACTGAACAATACATCACCGAATTCTTCCTCTATTTTCTCCTGCGAAGCCAGTTCTATGGCTTCTTTCAGCTCACCGATCTCCTCTTCTACTTTCTTCCAAACATCGTCTTTGTTATCCCACTCAAAACCCACCTGTTTGGCCTTTTCCTGGATCCGGGTGGCTTTTACCACGGCGGGTAAGGAAGGCGGCACCCCTCCCAGCACTGATTTTTTATTGCCTTCTTTCATTTTCAGTTTCTCCCAGTTCTGTTTCACTTCCTCTTCGCCCGAAACTTTTACATCGCTGTAAATATGCGGATGGCGGAAGATCAGCTTCTCGCAGATCCCATTGATCACATCTTCCAGCTCAAACTGTTTTTGTTCAGAACCGATTTTGGCATAAAACAGGATATGCAGCATCATATCGCCCAGTTCTTCTTTGATGCCCTTCCAGTCATCTGCGGTTATGGCATCGGCCAGCTCATAGGTTTCTTCAATGGTCAGGGGGCGCAGGGTATGAATGGTTTGCTTTTTATCCCAGGGGCACTGTTCGCGTAACTCATCCATGATCTTCACCAAGCGTAAAAAACTATCTGCCTTGTTTTGCATACCTATCAGTTTAAATGGCCATGGCCGAGAATATAAAGAAAACCGCAAAGATAATCACCATCAGGAAGAGCGACAGGAACCCTAAGAGTAAATATTTCAGCAGGGTTTTGCCTCTGCGCTGTTCATAAAAGTTGCGCATGGATTTATACCAGTAAAAGATCACGAAGAGGGCAAATAGAGAGGAAACCCATTCGGAACCACTCATCCCCATATTCCCCATCAGCAGATCTATTAGCATACCCAGCAAAATGATAATAAAAGTGGCACAATACAGATGTATGGTATACACCACATGGTTTACATAGAAGAAGCTCTTTTTCCGTGTGTATAGCAACTGCAGCAGTAATGCAAACAATGGCAGGGAAACAAACATCATCTGCGGAAAAAGATGACGGAATTTGGAGAAGATAGCCGCCAGGATAGCTTTACCATCATTTTTATATTTCTCGCGCAGGTGCATGTTCTGGCGGGCAAACCTCCGCTCAATAAAATTATCCCGCTTGCCGGGAGGCAATTTTTGTTGAAGAGAGTCGTATTCTCGCTCGGTGCGGAAGCGCTGGTCGTTAGAAGAAATAGAGAAGATCGTGAAATTATCTCCTTCCGATTTCAGCCTCTTTTTTGCCGTGGTATCTTTCCGCAGGGCCACTATATCACTATCCACCATTTGCATCGCTTTCAATAAGGGTGTGCGGGCGATGGAAGGCATACTATCGTTCAGACTTTCCTGCAGATCCACTTTCTTTTTTTCCAGTTTCTTCATTACCTGGGCAGCCGTAGGTTCTGTTTCATTTACCTTAACCACTTCTTCTTCCTTATGCAGACTGAAGAATATGAGGAAAAAGAAAGCTGAGGTAAATACATACATCCTGATCGGGTGGAGATAAGAAGCCCGTTTACCCCGCAGGTACTCCCGCGACAAAAAACCGGGTTTGAACAGCAGGTATCGCAGTGTACTGAAGAACTTCCCGTCAAAATGGGTTATATCATAGGCAAAATGGGTAACCAGGTGCCAGAAACTCTCTTTGGGTTCAATATTCTCCTGCCCACAAATATGGCAGTACCGGCCCTGTACAGTGGCTCCGCAGTTTAAACAGTCTTTTCCTTCTCTTTCCTTTAAATGCGACACTTGTTAACGTTTGATTAAAAATACAGAACTATCTGATTGCAGCAAGTGACTGGCAGCACTGTTTTTGGATTGTTGAAAACTGTACCTGACCTTTGGCAAAAATTAGCCCGATGCGTTTCTTCCTGGTTCTTATTTGCAGTTGTTTCTTTGCTAGCGGTTTTGGGCAGTATTATTTTAATGATATTATTTCTACCCAGCTCAGTAATGAGCAGTACAAACTGCTACGCTCGCAGAAAGTAAGGAAGATCAAAGCCACGAGTTATGAGGCAGATAACAGTATTACCGAAGGGTTTCTGCTGGAAGAAGAGATCAGCCTAGATGGCAAACGCATTATCCTGAGTTCGGCCACATCTGCCGGCCGGTCTGCCGTTACCAACCGTTTTTATGAACTGAGCAAATTGAAAAGAACCCAATCCGGCAGTCTGAACATAGATACCCGTACCGAATACAGTTATACCGATAAAGGGCAGGTACAGAAGATCGTGCTCACTACCACAGACACTGCCATGAAAAGCACTTTAACAGAAGCACACGAATGGCAGTATGATAGCACCGGGGCTCCGGTACAGATGTTAAAGATCAAAAACAAAACAGATACAGTAACTGTTGTATTTCTCAAAGATGAACAGGGGCTGATAGCTGAAGAGCACTGGAAAAAGAAGAACCGCACACTGGAAACCTATTATTACTATTATGATGCCAATAAAAAGCTCACAGATATTGTGCGCTACAACAGCCGGCTGAAAAAACTGATCCCCGATTTTCAATATGAATACGATGCCACTGGCAGGGTTAGCCAGCTAACGCAGGTATCGATGAGCAGTGCCAGTTATATTATCTGGAAATACACGTATACAGACAAGGGCCTGAAACAGAAAGAACTGGGCTTTGATAAGGATAAAAAACTGATCGGCCGGATCGAATACAGTTATGAATAAACCGGCTTAGCTCTCCGGTAAAGGTTGGTTAGGAATAACCAGTGTGAACGCCGTTCCCTTTCCATATTCTGATCGTACAAAAATTTCGCCGCCAATGCGCGTGAGTGCCTCTTTTACGATATAGAGGCCAATGCCCAACCCATTCTTGAAATCGGTACTGCGGAAAAAGATCTGGAAAATTTTATTGAGGTGCTCTTCAATGATGCCTACCCCATTGTCTTCGATATGGATGGTGGCATTTTTCTCATTTACCACCGCAGATAATTTTACATTGGGATGTGGTTCTTCGCGGCGCTGGTATTTTACTGCATTGGAGATGAGGTTATTCAGGATCACAGATAACCGGAACGCATCGCAACGGAAGGTAACCGGCTGTTCTACATGTACATCAAAAACAATCAGGGGGTTCTGCATATTGCAGAGTTCGATGGAATCTGTAAACATCTTCATAAAATCCACCTGCTCATGGATATCATCCAGACGGATGCCCTTGTAGTACTCGATGGTTTTATGAATGAAGGCATCCATCTTGTTCACACAGCTTTCGATCATGGTAAAATACTCGTTCTGTGTACTTTCCGGCTGCTGCATTTTGGCCAGGTTCAGAATACCGATTATATTGGCCAGCGGCGAGCGCAGATCGTGCGAGGTACTGTATACAAAACGGTTCAGCTCATCATTGGCTTTCTCCAGTTCCACCACTTTATCCCGCAGGGCTTTTCGGGTCTGGTATAATTCATACCCATTCTGGATGGCAGCAATCAGTTCCCTTTCATCCCATGGTTTTTTGATAAAGCGGAAAATCTCACCTTTATTGATGGCATCAATCACTGATTCCATATCGCTATAACCGGTCAATAAGATCCGGATCGGATCGGGATGTGCGCGGCGGATGATATTGAAAAACTCTACCCCGGTGGTTTTGGGCATCCGCTGGTCGGCAATGATCACCTGGATATCTTTTTCATTCAGGATATTCATCCCATCGGCAACAGTGTCTGCGGTATAAATGTCGTAGAGCCTGCGAAAACCAGCCTGAAATGCCAACAGGTTATTGGCTTCATCGTCTATGTATAATACACGTATTTTGGCGTGAGGGGAATGCATACGGTAATGGTTGGATATTGGATTATGTCAGGGCTGTTTCTGGCAGCACCCGAAATAAAGATATTACAAATTCCGCACCTTTTCCACGGGTAGAATGTACTTCTATTTTTCCACCATGTTTCTGGATGATCTTGTACACGATCGATAAACCCAGGCCGGTACCCTCACCCACATCTTTGGTAGTAAAAAAAGGATCAAAGATTTTTTGCCGCACTTCATCTGTCATACCCATACCAGTATCACGGATACTGATCTCCATCCGGTCTTCTATGTCTCTGGTACTGATAGTAATAGACTCGTTTTCCGACTGTTCTTCCTTTTCCTTGATGGCCTGGATACCATTGCTCAGAATATTCATGAATACCTGGTTCAGTTTACCCGGGAAACACTCGATCTCACCCTGCGCCTGAAAATCTTTTTGGATGGTGATATTCGGCGGAAGGGCATTTTTTAACAATACAATGGTGGAGTCGATGCCCTCATGCACATTCACGGTTTTTACCTCACTCTCATCCAGCCGGCTGAATGTACGCAGACCCAGCACAATTTCGGCCGTACGCTCCGCCCCTTCCTGTATGCCTTTTACCAGACTGTCAATTTCAGTCCTTACATATCCGATATCGATCTGCTTTTTCAGTTTATCGATCTCTGTTAATTTAGCAGGAATCTCCTCCGCAGATGCGGTATGCAATTGTTCGTAAGCATCAATCACTTCTACCAGGTCGTTGATATCCAGTTGCAGGGGTTTGATATTCGATTTTACAAAATTGATCGGGTTGTTGATCTCATGGGCGATACCTGCCGTTAGCTGACCGAGCGATGCCATTTTCTCCGCTTCTACCAGTTGCGATTGGGTATCTTTCAGGTTCTGCAAAGTATCACTCAGGTTTTCATTGGTGGCCTGCAGCTCTTCGGTTCTTTCGGCCACTTTTCTTTCGAGTACGATATTCTGATCGCGCACCAGTTTTTCATTTTCCAGCGAAGCTTTCAATGCTTCTGCCTGTGATTGTTCTTTCTCTTTGCGCAGGGCATTGATCTTATCTGCCAGGGCAATGGATAACAGTGCTACTTCCAGTGCCGAACCGAGATAGATAGTATACGTAGTGAAATTATTATAAGGCAGCAGTGAGAGGTTCCTGAAAATGAGTATGGAGAATGAAATCAGTAACAGTAGCCAGGCGAATAAATAAAAATAAGCTGCTTTAAATCCTTTGCGTGCAATGACCACACTGGTGGCCAGTACAGATACTACGCTTACCAATCCATTATAATTCAGAATGCCATAACTGATACCTGGCAACGATAACAAAGAACAGATCAATCCGGCAACATACACCGAAGCCAGTAACAGTAACCAGCGATGCAGTTTGGGAGTATAGAATTTGGTACGCAAAAAGTGAATACTGAAGATCAGTCCGCTTAAGGCGGAAAAAGTAGAAGTAAACACAACCGAATAGCGGTTAAGCCAGGCATGCTCCGGCCAGAGATAACGGTAGCCATATCCTGCTACGGTAACCTGTGCCAATGCCAGACAAAAAATATAAATGATATAGTACAGATAACTGTTATCGCGCGTGCCGTAAAACAGGAACAGGTTATACAGAAACATGACGGCCAGCACTCCCAGATATAAACCTGTTACAATGGTCTGTATATTGATGGAGTTATGCAGTGCATCATAGGTATGCACTTCGGCCGGAACAATGATCGGATGCTCGCTGTACACATGCAGCAGGTAGCGGCGCGAAGTACCCGGTGCCAGCTGCAGATCGTATACAAGGTTGGGAGAACCAGCTATTACCGCAGCAGAACGGATTTCCGTACCCTGCCGGCCCAGCAACCGGGTTTGGTTGCTATCAGCAGCATACAGGCTTACCTGCGACAGATTGGGATAGGCAATATTCAGCAATAGTGTTGGCGAAACAGAACCGTTCTGCACGGCAAAACGAAACCAGACATTTTTGACGGAGCCCGTAAACACAGGTATGCTTCCTTTCAGTTGTACAAAACCGGTTGATTGGTTTGCCTGTGCTGCGGTAAGTTGGTTGGTTTGATCCACCAATTGCTCCAGCGAAGCGGAAATAAAAGAAGCATTTTGCTGATCGGTAATGCGGATGGTCTGCGCCTGGCTACGGGGAAAAAGAAACAGTAGTAGTCCCAATAAACATCCTCTTCTCACGGCTGTGCCGGGAAAAGGATTTTGTTTTGCCAGCCTTACCAAAAAGCCGCTACCATACATAGGGAACTATCATTTTTGTTCGCTGCTTATACTGCAGATACTCATTGCCGAAACGATCGGTCAGTTCTTTTTCTTCAATACCGATGCGCACATAATAAGCGATCATCATGGCCATACAAGATATAATAAATCCAACCAAACTTCCCAATACCACCCCGCCCGCTACTATGGCCAGAAAGGCGCCGGTATAACTGGGGTGACGTACGATACTGTACGGACCGGTAGTAATCAGGCTATGGTCTTCCCGGATCTGTACCGTAGCGGTGAAATATTTGCCCAGGTACCGAACGGCCATGGCCCTGAAAACGATACCGGCTACGATCATGCCTGCTCCTACAAAAAATACCCATCCATAGCCATCCTTCTCCGGCAAAAAATAGGCCCAGTGTACCACGGGCACTACCACGCTTACCAGCGACATGGCCAGGATCAGTATCACCGAAAAACGGTCGCTGCTTTGCTGATCGCTGGTTTCTTTGAGGCTTACCGGCGGCTGGGTTAACCAGATGGCAATACTGCCCGCAATTATCAGCAGGATCTTGGGATGCAGGATCAGGGAAGGATTACCTAACAGGGGGAGAATCACCATCAGGATATTACTGATAGCGGCTAATACGATTTTTCTCATCCGGGTTGTTTTTCCTGCACTGTCTCAAACGGTGCATAATCTACTTTATATTCATCCGGGTTGGCAGTGGGCAGAGAAAGCTGGTAATGAATGCTGATCTCGTGATTCTTGAAAGGGGATTTTTCCTTTCCGATGTGTTCAGGATGGTTACGCAGGTAAAAAATCTTCTCCCGCTCTCTGGGATGTGCCGATCCTAAACTGATCAGGTCGTCAGAATACAGGGCGGTAGCGATCAGGTCTATTTTGGGATAATAAAAAGTGCCTTTGTTCCCTACTTCCGTCAGTAATTTACCCCCGATCCAATCTTTGAACCTGACCGTGGTAGGTGAACAGAGCGAGAACATGGTATTCACCCCTATCTGACTGGCCAGGGCTACTGCAACACGTGAAGGGAACAGACTACCTATTCCAAAACCGGCCACTTCCCGAGAGTTCCATAAACCTGAAAGCTCTGCGGCACCGTTTTTTGCTTTCTCCCGAACAATTTCATGAATTCGGGGATCCATTTTACCGGTAGCTTCTTCTATGGGTAAAGGATGTATACCATCTGCCAGCTGTATTCGTGCACCTCCGTACAATTTTTCTCCATCAAGGGTTTCTACCACGATCACAAAAATGGCAGGGTTAAACATCCAGTCATCTGTATTGGTAGTGATATTCTCGATCCCATATATAGACAATACCTTCCTGTGACCGGCAATAAATTTGCGGCAGGTTACAGGATCATCTATTGCCCTGAATGCACGTATCCTGATTTCAGTATCAAAGGCTGGGGGACCATTCATCACAATCAGTGTTATTCCCTACAAAATAACAAAACTATATTCGTTTGTTTGACTATTATTGTATAAACGTATGTTTTTGTTAGATTTACGGTATTGAACAACCAAACGACCGAAACCCCCAGTCAAGTCATGGAAGAAAAAAAGATCAATGTCCTGTATATAGATGATGAGCCCAACAATATCACGTCTTTCAGGGCCGCATTCCGCCGAACCTTTAATATCTATTCGGCCGAATCAGCAGAAGAAGGCAGAAAGATCCTGGAGATAGAGCCCATAGAAGTGATTCTCAGCGATCAGCGGATGCCGAAGATGACAGGCATAGAATTTTTTCAATCTATCCTGACCACACATCCCGATCCGATCCGCATTCTGATAACGGGTTATACCGATATCAACGCTGTAATCGATGCCATTAATATCGGCCAGGTATACAAATACCTCACCAAACCCTGGATAGAACATGAGGTAAAAAGTTCGATCCTGAATGCGTTTGAAGTATTTGAACTGAGAAGAAAGAACCAGGAACTGACGGATAAACTCCAGGAAGCCAACACAAAACTGGAATTCCTGGCCAGACAGAACTTGCTTTCGTAACAGTCCTCCTCCTTCCCCAAAGAATACACCGTGCCTTTGTGCCTTCGTGTGGAAATACAATTCATACGAAGGCACAAAAGCACGGTTATAAACACCCTGCCCATTACTTGTTTCCAGAAAAAATTCTTATTAGTTTTAAGAATTAATACAAGTACGCATGCAAAAGATTGCTACTCTTTTTATTACAGCCATCAGTACCTTGTTGTTATTCTCTTCGTTTCAACCTGCCACCCCTACCCTTACCGGAGCCTGGGGATATGGCCCGGCTGATAACCGTACAGTCATGATCTGCAGCGGAAATGTATTCTCTGTAGCTACTTATGATATCAGCGGTAAAAAATTCAGGACAGCTTATGGCGGCACCTGGCGGGTAAAAGAAAATCAGTTGGTACAGCAAATAGAATGGAACTCAGCCGACAGTACTGCCGTTGGCAAAGAATTCAGTTATGCAATTAAGCTGAGCAACCAACAACTCAGTTTCAATAACCAACAATGGGACAGGCTGGATGATGGTGGCCCCGGTGAACTGGCAGGAGCCTGGATAATAACCGGAACATATAACAACGATAAGGTATCCAAACGGCCGAACCCCTTTTTTCCACGAAGAACCATGAAAGTATTATCCGGCAAATATTTTCACTGGATAGCTTATCACATTACCAATAAACAGTTCATTAATGCCGGTGGCGGAACGTATACTACTGTAAATGGCAAATACTCAGAGAACATCGAATTCTTCACCAAAACAGCTGAAAGCGTAGGCAAATCACTCAGCTTCGATTATTCCTTTGTGAATGGCGATTGGCGGCATCGTGGCGAAAAATCAACCGGTGGGCCAATGGATGAATGCTGGACCAAAAGAGAGACCCTGGAAAAATAGAAAAAACCGTGCCTTTGTGATTTGATGTGGGAATACTATGGCACACCAAGGCACAAAAGCACGGTTTAGAACAGTATTCAAAAACGCCTCCGCAGTATCTCACTCTCTTACCGGTAGCCCACATCCGCAACTTTGCCGGATAATATATTTCTGTTAGTTTTAAAGCTAATAATCATCACATGAGAACCTTTGCTACCCTGCTATGCCTGAGCCTGTTTTTACAAAGCCCCAGTACTGCGCAAAACAAAACACCCCGCGGATGGATCCAGCTTTTTAACGGCAAAGACCTCAAAGACTGGACCCCAAAAATTACCGGTTATGCATTGAACGAGAATTTCGGTAATACCTTTTATGTAGAAGGAGGTTTACTGAAAACAAAATACGATGCTTACGATAGTTTTAATGAACGCTTTGGCCATCTTTTTTACAAGAACAAATTCTCTTATTACCTGATGGAAGTTGAATACCGTTTTACGGGCGAGCAGGCCAAAAACGGACCCGGCTGGGCCACACGCAACAGCGGTGTGATGATTCATTGCCAGGACCCGAAGACCATGGGCAAGGACCAGGACTTCCCCATTTCTATTGAAGTGCAGTTACTGGGCGGCAACGGCAAAGACCCACGCAGCACCGCCAACCTTTGTACACCGGGTACCAATGTGGTTATGGATGGTAAGTTATTGACAAATCACTGCGTAAACTCCAGCTCACAAACCTATCATGGCGACCAGTGGGTGCGGGTGTCGATCCTAGTGCTCGGCGATTCGCTGGTGCAGCATATCATCGATAATAAAGTGGTGTTGCAATACGAGAAACCACAGATCGGTAATGGCAATGTAATTCACTATGATCCTGCGGTGAAAATTGATGGCACCCTGCTGAAAGAAGGGTATATTTCTCTGCAAAGCGAAAGTCATCCGGTGGAATTCAGAAAAGTAGCTTTGTTCGATCTGTCTGCTTACGCAAAGAATCCTAAAAAACTATCCTCCGTATTACAGGATCTTAAAGTACCGGTTACCAAATAATAAAACAAAGTACTCCTATCTGCGCCTTAGCGAGAAATATAAGCCCGCAAAGGCGCAGTTTTCTTTTGAGGTAGCAACCGTTTGTATAAATCAACTAAACAAATATTCTCTTTTAGTTAGTTTAGTTGAATGGAAATTAACAGCAACAGATTAGCGGCGCAGTTCCGGGCCACCACGGCAACACTGATCGATTTACTCGAAAAATTCACGACCGAAACATTTAACCGCAAACCCACAGCCACAGCC
Organism: Caulobacter sp. UNC279MFTsu5.1; assembly: GCA_943369185.1. GTDB lineage: Bacteria > Bacteroidota > Bacteroidia > Chitinophagales > Chitinophagaceae > Sediminibacterium. The sequence goes on from CALRMK020000003.1 coordinate 94,780, forward strand.
TGGAATGCCGGCGATGTAGCCGAGCACCTGTTATTATTTGATATCCGCTTACAGGAAATCCTCGCCACTTCTACAGAACCCGCTAACCGGAACCCGACAGAAAAAATAGCCGACTATACCGGCAGGGTTACTAACCGCGAAGTACGGATAGATGCCCCTCCTTTTTTGGTGCCTGCTGCTGCGGAAAGAACACCCGCGGAGATGATCGCAAAACTGCAGGCAGCGCGTACTGCCATTACCGCCGCCATAGAAACCCAGGACCTGACATTGATCAGTACCTCTTTTCCACACCGTTTTTTTGGAGAGATGACCGCTTTTGAATGGATCCATTTTTTAGACCTGCATACGAATAGACATATTCCCCAGTTGCAGGAATTGTTAGCAGCTGAATCAGCGTAACCTAATTCATTTTCAAAGGATGTTTGTCTGATGCAGCATACAAACAAAAAACCCTTGACAGTTTACACTATCAAGGGTTTTTATTTGCGCGTGCCCCAGGCGGGAATTGAACCCGCACTCGCGTTGCGGCGAACAGGATTTTAAGTCCTGCGTGTCTACCAGTTCCACCACCAGGGCCTGTCCCGTTTTCGGGAGCCTGTCCCGGTTTATTGGCCTGCTCGGGAGCAAACCAAAAAAAATCCCGCCTCGCCTCCGGCGGACGGGACTTCTGAGCGAAAGACCGGGCTCGAACCGGCCACCCCGACCTTGGCAAGGTCGTGCTCTACCAAATGAGCTACTTTCGCGTTGTTTGTAAAGAACTATTTAATTATTGGGAGTGCAAAAATAACCATCCGTAGTTCCTGACAAAATTTTTTATTGCTTTTTTTATTTGTACTCAGGTTTGTACTGGCTGCTTTTCTGTACTTCTACATCGGGTTTGCCCTTGTAACGCTGGTTGTACAAACGGTAACAGCCGCCCAGTACAAATGCCAGGATACAGAATACCTGCAGGTAAAACAGGAACCTTGATGAAGTTACCCAGTTTCTGGTAAAATCTTTCTCTTGTGTCTCGTTGATCTCGTGTGACATAGTGGTTAGTTACTTTGCAAAAATAAGGTACAGCCGCAAATTAAAAAGCCTTCTTTTGAATAATTTCCCTGAAACGGGTATGTTGTTTGACAAAATATTGCCATACCACCGATCCGCTATACACGCCATCCAGTGCACACAAGGGTTTGCGGCCACGGGTATTGTTACCCGCAGAGGTAAAGATCCTGATCAATACCGCAAAATGCGCCTGCATAATGGCCGTAAAAAAGTAAACATCGCCCGTTAACAATCCCTTCCAGGCCGATACAGCATCCAGCCCGAACCGCAGGGGCAGTTTCCAGACCTTCTCATACCAGGGCAGGTTTTTGCAGAGCATGATCAGGTTATTACGGAAATTGAGATATACTTTACGTCCACCCCGGGGCAAAGTACCCGCCCCTACATGGTATACCACCGATTGCGGACAGGACCAGATCTGATACCCCGCCAACTGCAAACGCCAGCAGAGGTCGATTTCTTCCTGGTGGGCAAAAAAGCTGCCATCAAGTCCGCCCATTTCATGGTACAGTTTCGCTTTGATAAACATAGCTGCCCCGGAAGCCCAGAAAATGGGTTCGGAGTCATTGTATTGCCCGGTATCGGGCTCACATACATCAAATATCCTGCCCCTGGAAAAGGGGTAGCCCAACTGGTCTATCCAGCCACCAGCGGCACCGGCATATTCAAACATTTCGGGTTGGTGATAGGCAAGCAGTTTGGGCTGGGCGGCAGCGATACGGCTGTCAGACTCCATTAGTGCTATAACAGGCTCGATCCAGTGCGGCGTAACCTGCACATCTGAGTTCAGCAATACATAATAATCCGCTTCTACCCGCTGTAAAGCCCAGTTATAGCCCCCGGCAAAACCTTCATTCCGGTGATGGGTTAACAGTTCGACCGCGGGATAGTGTTCCTGCATAAAAGCCAGCGAATCATCGGTAGAAGCATTGTCGGCCACTATCACCCGCAGGTTACCATAGGTAGATGCCAGCACAGAAGGCAGAAATGCTGCCAGGTGTTTGCGACCGTTATAGTTGAGTATGACTACGGCAATGCTGGGTTGGGACAAGAGGGTGATTTTGTGCGAAAATATAGGATTAAAAGGATTGGCGGATTGGCGGATGACGGATTAGCGGATTTTTTTTAACCAAGCCCCCCCAACTCACCACAGATCTTCCCAATCCGTAATTCGTTAATTCGTAATCCCTCATCCGCGAATTATGCCTTTCCCCAATTAATCAGGTATCGTACTTCTTTAGGTACGGTTCTCACTCTCTCCTTCGATGTGGTTTTGCCCAAACGTACAATGATGGTTTTTTTAGAGGGGATCATGATAATGAATTGTCCCAGGATACCACGGGCGTAGAATATTTCTGGATTCAGTGGATCAAGCCACCACTGGTAACCGTAATAATCGCAGGTTTGGCCTTTTTCGTCTATGATACCACAGGCTTTGATAGAGTTGGCGAAATAGGCACTGTCGATAATGGCTACGCCCTTATGTTTACCACTATCCAGCATCAGTTTACCGATACGGGCAAAATCGCGGGTATTGGAATTAAAACAGCAGAAAGCTTTGATAGTGCCATTGTCTTTATCCGTACTCCATAATGCCGGATGTTCGGCCCCCAGCGGCTGCCATAATTTTTCAGATGCGTATTCAGACAGCGGTTTGCCGGTTACTTTTTCCAGGATCAGTCCCAGCAACTGGGTATCCCCGCTTTTGTATTTATGAAGCGTTCCGGGAGGTACTACGGCCGAAACGCCGGTAGCCGTTTTATACAGATCCGATCCGTAGTATCCTTCAGATGTAACAGAAAACAGGTTCATATAAGATTCGTTCCAATCGGTACCACTGCTCATTGTTAATACATCTACGATCCGGATTTTTGCTTTTTCGCCTGTGGCAAATTCGGGCAGGTACTTCCCTACCGGATCCTGTAATGAACCGATCTTACCTTCTTTCAGGGCCACACCTATCAGCAGGCTGGTAATGCTTTTGGCCATGGAGAAAGAGCCGGAAAGGGAGCTATCGCTATATCCATCCCAATACCGCTCTGCCACAATGGAATCGTTTCTGATCATCAGTACCCCAACCGTACCCAGGCTTTCGAGCAGGGATACCAGGCTATCGGGCATGGGTTGTTTGTTGTAATGGGTACTTAACTGCCATGGCTCCGGCTTACCGGTAGCCACTGTATTGTTAGAGAACTTTTCGTAATCATCGATATTGGCAAAATTGTACACAACTGCTTTGAACAGGAAGGTCTTTCCACTTACCAGCGCATACAGTGCAAATACCAGTACTAACACCAGCACCAGCTGGCCGATTCTTTTCAATAGTTTCATATCACAAACATTTGTCAGGTAACAAGGTAAAGATTTAATTGGCAAAAAAGCAACTGAACCAGTATCTTGCAGCAGAAATACAGTCTATGCGCTTCCTTCGTCTAAACCTCGACTTTCTCGATCATCCTTGTTCCTTCTAACGAAGGAATTAATAATTAGCAATTAAAAATTAGCAATTATTCTTTCCTGCCTGCCCATTTCCTGTGAATGGCTTTCTCCATTTTTAATTTTTAATTTCTAATTTTTAGTTACCATGACTATTTCTCTGTCTGCTAAATCCGCAGCTTATCTCGCTTTAGAAAACAAACACGGTGCCCATAATTATCATCCGCTTCCGGTGGTGCTGGAAAAAGGAGAAGGTGTTTTTCTGTGGGATGTAGATGGCAAAAAATATTACGATTTTCTCAGTGGGTATTCTGCCGTGAACCAGGGGCATTGCCATCCGAAGATCATCGATACATTGATCGAACAAGCCAAAAAACTCACCCTCACTTCAAGGGCTTTTCATAATAATCTGCTGGGTGAATATGAAAAATTCATCACCGGTTATTTCGGGTACGATAAGGTATTACCTATGAATACCGGTGTGGAAGGTGGCGAAACCGCCATTAAACTGGCTCGCCGCTGGGCCTATGCGAAGAAAGGGGTGGAAGAAAACCAGGCGAGGATCGTTTTTGCCGAAGGTAATTTCTGGGGAAGAACACTCGCTGCCATCTCCTCCTCTACCGATCCCAGCAGTTACAAGGGTTTTGGTCCGTATATGCCTGGGTTTGATCTGGTTCCTTATAACGATCTGACTGCACTGGAAAAAGCGTTACAGAACCCCCATGTGGCCGCATTTATGGTAGAACCCATACAGGGCGAAGCCGGTGTGGTGATTCCGGATGAAGGTTACCTGACCGGCGTGCGTGCGCTTTGTAACAAATACAATGTATTGTTTATTGCCGATGAGATTCAGACAGGTCTGGCCCGTACGGGTAAAATGCTGGCCTGCGATCATGAAAATGTTCGGCCGGATATTTTAATACTGGGTAAGGCCTTGAGTGGCGGCGTATTGCCCGTATCAGCCGTTTTGGCGGACGATGTGGTGATGATGAACATTCACCCCGGTGAGCATGGATCTACCTATGGTGGCAACCCCTTGGCCTGTGCAGTGGCTATAACGGCTTTAACAGTATTGAAGGAAGAGCAGATGGCCGAAAATGCAGAAGCCATGGGACAATTGCTACGATCTGAATTGGCAAAGCTGAACTCTCCCTATATTACTACCATCCGCGGAAAAGGATTGCTGAACGCGATCGTGATCAAACACCCCAATCCGGATGCTTCCTGGGAACTATGTCTGGCTTTGATGCAGAATGGTTTGCTGGCCAAACCTACCCATGGAGATAAGATTCGTTTTGCACCACCCTTACTGATCAACAAAGAACAAATACTGGAATGTGTGGGTATTATCGGGAAGTCTTTGCAGGCATTGGGTTAACACCCTTTGCCTTGCTTATTTCTTTGATACATCCAGTCTGGGTAGTAAAGTCATGATCTGTATCACTACAGCGAGTGCTACCAATGCATATAAGGCCGGTTTTTTTTCAGGACACTCTCCCATCAAACAGGAAGAAACGAGCAGGTAATTTCGGAAAGACCAGGCAAGATTTAATGCAGCTACAAACAGGTTGGTTCTTTTGGCCCAGATAGCCGGTACCAGAAACATGACCAGCATAATCACCGCCATCGTTACAGACAGTACACCCGGCCTGCCAAAACTGGTTCCGGTTGTATGAAAACCGGTAATGGTCAATTCCCGGCTGGCAATATACGTCCAGGGTAAAAAACACATGGCCATCAGGGCCAGTGTAGCTACGATACCGATTGTTTGTGAATGTTTCATACTAAAAAGCTTGCCGCAAACCTATAACATTTTCAAAAGGAATGAGCGGTTTTCACTCAAACAGTTAGGAAGGAGGAGGATGAATCAGACGACTTATAAAAGTTATCCCGCAAGGGTTTTACATGCCAACTGCGTTGAAGGATGTTCTTTTACAATAGTCATTCAGACATTTGGAATGACTATTGTAAAACTGGCCCCCTCGCCAGGCTTCGACACCACATCAATACTTCCTTTCAGATCATCAACAAGGTGTTTTACCAATGCCAATCCAAATCCATAACCCTTTTCCCCAACCGTTCCGGATGTTGATGAAACAGCACCTTGTGTAAAGAGTTGTTCTATAGCCAGGGTATCCAGTCCAACACCAGTATCAGACACTTTTATTTGTAATTTTTTATCATTGTCAGAAAGCATCAGACCCAATTCCACCGTAACGGCTCCATGCTTCGGGGTAAACTTAATGGCATTGGAGATCAGGTTACCGGTAATTTGTAATAATTTATTTTTGGAGAACGGAATTGTTGCATTCTGATCTGCAATGGTTACTGAAAAACGGATCTCTTTGGGTATGGCCTGTGGTGTAAAAAGTTTTTCGAGTTTGTCTTTAAAGACCTGAAGATTAAATGTATCAGGTGCAGCCTGCGGATTAGTCGATTTTACAGATGTGGCATCCACTCTTTTATCCGCACCAAGGATCTCGTTTGCCAGTTCCAGTAAAGAACGACCGCTTTTCTGTATCAGACCAATAAATTCAAGCACCTGGTCCATTTGATTCTCATTGCCCTGCTGGCTGATGATCTGGGCCAGACTAACAATGCCGCCTAAAGGTCCTCGGATATCATGTGCTACTTTCCGCTGGGTCTCGCCTGCCTCTTTCACTTTACTCTTCAGTTCCCTGATAAGTTGGTAAGCCGTTAATCTGTTTACAATTTCGTTGGCAATAATCTTGAGCAGTTCAATTTTTTCAGGACTGATCTCTTTGCCTACCTGATCCAGTACACATAAAGCACCCAGGTTATATCCATCCGATGTTTGCAGAGGTACACCAAAATAATATTTGAGTAATGGCGGACCGGTTACATAGAATTTATCTTTGAAACGATCATCGGTGCTGAGGTCTTTTACTTCCAGCTTTTCTTCTTTGGCAACGATGGTATATTGGCAAACAGAATCGGTACGGGTCATCTGTTCAAGTGGAAGACCATAATTGGAGACGGTCCACTGGGTAAAAGAATCAATGAGGTTAATCAACGAAATAGTAGTACCGGCTACTTTGGCCGCTAATTTGGAAAGATCCTGTAAGGAATCCTGCACTTCGGCATAATCAACATCGAGATCCGAAAGTTTGAGGATACGTTCCATCTCGTTCTCGGGTACAGGCGGCAATAACTCGCTCATGGAATTGGGGGATTGGGGGATTTGTGATATTGGATTTACCACAAATTATCCGTAAGAATAAATTGTGGCAGAAAAAATCAGATCAGTTTATTATCAACGGCATAACGAATGAGTTCCAGGTTATTATGGAAACCCATTTTTTCGAAAATACGCGCACGGAAAGTGCTGACAGTATTACTGCTTAACACCAGCTCTTTGGCTATATCAGAGATAGAATGACCGGAAGCGAGCAGTTTAAATACTTCAAATTCCCTGTCGGAAAGGCTTTCTACAGATTTGGCACTATCAATATGTTCAAATGCATCGGCCAACGCGTCGGCTACATCCGGACTCAGGTATTTTCTGCCGGACATTACCTGGTTTACCGCTTTTACCAGCTCTAGTGTTGCGGCACCCTTGGTAAGATAACCCATAGCACCTGCTTTGATAGAACGAACGGCATACTGATCGGGAGAATGCATGCTGAGAATGATCACAGGGGTCTTAGGAGTATGTTCTTTGATCTTTTTAACAGCTTCCAGACCCGAATCGCCGGGTGGCATAGAGATATCACAGATGATCACATCCCATTTCTCTTTGTATACGAAACGCATCAGATCTACCGCATCAGATACATCTATGATCTCGGCCAAAGGATAAGCTTCGGTTAATAACATTTTTATACCTTCTCTAACGATAGTATGGTCATCAGCTATTAAGATTCTCATAAGTACTTATTTTAGGTATGGTTGTAAGGACACGGGTTCCCTGTCCTGGTTTACTTTCTATGTGTAATATTCCTTTCAGCGAAATGGCCCTTTCTTTCAATCCCATCAATCCTAAAGTATCACGTTTTTCCGAAGTTTCAAACCCCCGTCCGTTATCTGTTACCGATAAACTGATACTATCTTCCTTTTCAGTTAACAGCACTTTAACCAAACTGGCACCCGAATGGTTTAAGACATTTACCAACAATTCCTGTGCTATCCGGAATAGTCCGGTTTTTGCCTGAACAGACAGGTTCTCTTCACCCATTTCTGATGTAAAGATACACTCTATATCATTCTGACGCTGAAACTCACTGCAATGAGCTTCCAGTGCCACCGTTAACCCAAAATGATCGAGGATGCTGGGTCTGAGTTTTGAAGCGATCCTGTGTATATACGCCAGCATAATGGCGAGGGTACTGGTGGCATTTCCCAGCCTTTTCAATACCACATCTTCCCCGCCGGCAAGCCTGATGGAGAGCCAGTCGATATCCATTTTTAGAACGGTGGTGAGCTGACCCAGTTCCTCATGTACTTCCTGGGCAATATGTTGCCGTTCCTTTTCCCGCATATTCTGGAGGTAATGGGAGAGATTTTTTAAGTCCTGATTATTATCTTTCAGCAATTCTTCCTCTTTTTTCTTATCTGTAATATCCCGCTGAATCGAAATCCAATGTGTAAACCACCCTTTTTCATCGCAGATAGGTACCACGGAAATACTCACCCAGAATTCTCCTCCGTTCTTTTTGTAGTTTAACAGTTCCACTTCCACGGGCTTCCATTTCGTTAATGCCTCTTTGAAACGGTCCAATTCTTTCCGGCTGGTTCCTGGGCCCTGCAGGATTCTTGGGGTTAATCCGATGACTTCTTCGGGCAAATATCCTGTCATACGGGTAAATGCTTCATTCACATAAACAATCTGTGGACCGGGTTGGTGAATCGTTTCGGCACTGGTGATCAGGATGCTGTCTGCACTCTTTGTAATGACCGATTCAAACAGTTGTAACAGGGAAGCCTGTTTTTTGATAGCGGTGATATCACGGAAATAAACGTTGACTCCCCCTGGTGAAGGACTGAATTGCACGGCAAACCAGGATTCGTGTGAAGGCAGGTAAACGGAAAGTTCTTCTACTTTAGTTCCGGATAAGGCCAGTTGGAGGGCTTCATCAAACAAGGGACAATCCTCTTTAGGAAAGAGCGTACTTACTGGCAGGTTTGCCTTTACTACCCCACCGGTTCCGAAAATCTGTTGCGCCAGTTGATTCAGTTGAATAATATTTCCCTGCCGATCCAGTTCTATGAATCCATCAGGTATTATTTCCAGCAAAAGGGCATCCACTTTTTCAGCAGATGGATGCGGCAGGTATTTCCATTGAAACAACACAGTTAACAGAAGGGAGAATACCACAATGTATACGGTTAGCGTATAGCTACCCATAGTATTCAGCCCCAGAAATAGCAACAGCAGAAGTAGCTGAACAATCAGCAATACTGCCCAAAAACCTTTCTTTCCGTAAATCTTTGTTTTCCGGCTTTGATCTGCGTCCAGTCTCATATTGGGTATATTACCAGGCTGTTGAAACAAATGAATGTCCGTCGAAAAAAGGTTCTTACATAATCTTGTTGGAAATCGCATACCTGATCAGTTCCATATTGGAATGAAATCCCATCTTTTCAAAGATTCTACCCCGAAAAGTGCTGATGGTATTATGGCTCAATCCTAATTCCTTTGCGATCTGGGTAGTGGTCAAACCTGTTGCCAGCATACGGAAAACTTCCCTTTCACGCTCTGATAATTTGCTGATCAGGACGCTTTTCTGTGTATGTTCAATAAAGTCGGCCATCAGATAGACAACTTCCGGACTCAGGTATTTCTTTCCGGACGCAACTGTTTCCAGGGCTTTTACCAGTTCAAGTGTTGCCACTCCTTTGGTAAGATAGCCGGATGCACCTGATTTAATGGCTTGTAAAGCATATTGAGCCGGAGAATGCATACTTAATACCAGAATAGGGATATCAGGTCTTGTTTTTTTAATCTGTTGAATGGCGTCCAGTCCGGACGGACCGGGAGGCATTGAAATATCCGTTACAATTACATCAAAAGTTTCTTTTTGGGCACAATCGATCAGATCACTGGCATTGGCAACATCCACTATAGAGATGCCGGGATAGGATTCCATTAAAACGTGTCTGATTCCATCTCTCACAATCGTATGATCATCTGCCAATAAAATCTTCATAATTACCTCCACTGGTGTTTTATAGTAATCCAGATACAAAACGAGGCCGTTTATTAACTGATACGATTGCAGGTCTTACTCATGCAAACAATAAACGGCTAAATATAATTGCAAAGGAATGGGGAAACCAAAGTCCGGCAAATAGACTAGTTCGCAAATAAGTGTGGTCAACTTGGCAGGTCGGGAGTAGTTGATTAACTACAGGTACAAAAAAAGGGCCATCGATTGATGGCCCGGAAAAATGATAAGGTATTGTTATTTACTTCACTTTCATCAGCTGTACCACTTTTCGGTTGGCACCCTGGATCATTTCTGCAAAGTAAGTTCCGGTCTGGTAATTAGCGCCCAACTGGAAGGTACTGTTAGGAATTACATTTGATTTTGCATCTATAACCCTTCCATTAGCATCCAGTACGCGGATATTAACAGCTGTTTGGAATTTGCTTTCCAACTTTAATGTAAAGTAAGTTGTAGTTGGATTTGGCATGACAGTTACTTTCAGTGCTTCTTCAGTAGTTACTGCTTCTGCCTGTTTTCCTTCACTGGTGCTGCTTTGAGTTACGGCTACATTCTTGTTATTAGGAATAACCGTCAGTGCAGATGATCCACAATCAAAGCTGCTCCAGATCACAGTGTTACCTTTACTTTCTACGGATTCTGCAACAAACAAACCGATCATATACACATCATCCCTACAATCTGAAGCGTTGTGCGATTTGTGATCACAGTCTTTGTGACCATGGCCTTTGTGTTTACAACTCCATGAACTATGTGATTTATGATCACAATGATCATCATCATCATCTTCGTCGTCATCGTGATCATGATGACCATCATCCTTACCATCAGAAGAAGTCGACACATACAATTTACCATTGGTCATCAGGATATTGGCAATCACCTTGGTATCAACACCTTTCACAGTAAATTTCTCTTCATCTGAACGCTGATCAGCCATATGGAAAGTAACGGTGTGGTAGTCAGGGTTTACAATCACCTGGCTTCCGATTGTCACTTTGCTGCTAACCCTTACGCTGGTACCAGGTGCAAAACGAACATAACTATAGTAACCATCTCTGGCACCATCTTCCACGATCAGGTTTTCGATATTCAGTACGCTAGCTTTGAACTGTACGCTGGCACCTTCTTCCAGATCAATGGTACCAAAGGTATTTCCGTTCAGTATCGCCGTTGCGCCTTTACGGATGATCAGTGTTTTATAGTTTCCGTTCAAAGTAACGTTTGCGTAAGAAGAAACTGTATAACTGGATAGATACCTGGTACTAGCCGTATTAGTTTGCATAACAGGCAATGTTACATTGGCGGTACCATATATGCTCTGGAAACTATTGCTATTGCTATTACTATTACTATAATTAGTATACCAGTTACCCCAACCCCAGCTCCAACCATAGTTCGATCCGCCATTACGGTCAATTTTAGGGGCTTTTACGAAAGCTCCCTGACCAGAGATATAACTGTATTTGTCAATTTTAGCTTCTCCTCTTTCATTCATCACACCAATACTACCTGAAGAAACCTTATTGTATTTTCCTAAGTCAACTTTTTTATATGCCAGAATAGTATAACTGCTTACCTGATCCTGTTTACGGAAGGTATATGTGGCTGCGAGACTGGTACAACCATTGGCAGAAACATATAATTTATAATCGCCTTCGTTGCTGGTCAGATCCAATGAAATCTGCTGGGTGGTAGCATATACCGTGTTGTTGGGGGTTACCCATTTATAACTCGGATTAGCAGAAGAAGTAGAACCGGTAAGGGTTACTTTATTACAGAAAGCATCTGCACTGCTGGAAGCAATGATAGCATTAGGCAACACATTACAAACCGGGATATTGGTTACGGTAACCACAGTGGATACTATAGTTGCACAACCGGATGTATTGGTTACTGTATAACTGATAGTAGCAGAGCCAGCTGTAACACCCGTTACAAGACCGGTTGCATTTACGGTAGCATTGCTGCTGTTACTGCTCCATACGCCACCAGAGGTAGTATTCGAGAGTTGCGTAGTAGCCGCTGCATTAACTGTTGTATTACCGGTAATGGCATTTATAACAGGATTGGTATTAACAGTAACTGTTACACCAGAGGAAATTGCTGAGCAACCATTGGAATTGGTTATCTCAACAGTATAGTTTCCGCTATTGGTAGCGGTATAAGTTTGCGTTGTGCTTCCCAGTGCAATGGCGTTTCTGAACCATTTATAACCGGCAGCAGAAGGGGCTGTTAAAACAACAGAACCACCTGTACAGAAACTGGTTGCGCTACCTGCCGTAATGGTAGCAACCGGAACTGCGGTAACAGTAACTGCTATAGGATCAGAAGTTGATCCACAATTACCATTGTTAACACTTACAGCATAGTTACCAGAAGTTGTGGCAGTATAGTTAGCAGAAGTAGCACCTGTAATAGGAGATCCGTTGTTGCTCCACTGGTAAGTAAATCCTGAACCACTATTGGCAGACAGCACTACAGAACCACCTGCACAGAAAGAAGTACTTCCCTGAGCAGTGATGGCAGCTACCGGAATGGCAGTTACCGTAACGCTAGTTGCAGCCGAAGTGGCTGAACAGCCCGCATTATTTGTAACAACAACTGAATAGTTACCGCTTGCAGTAGCAGTATATATTTGAGAACTAATACCCAGTGCAACACCATTGTTATACCACTGGTAAGTACCTGAGCCATTAGCAGTTAATGCAACGGAACCACCTGCACAGAATGCCGTAGCAGATCCGGCAGTGATTGTAGCAGCAGGTAAAGCATTTACCTGAACTGCAACAGATGCTGAACTGGCATTACAGAAACCATTACTGATGGTTACAGTATAATTACCAGGAACAGTTGCAGTATAGGTAGCAGTAGTAGCTCCTGAAATAGCAGTACCGTTGTTGCTCCACTGATAGGTACCTGCCCCATTTGCAATAAGCACTACAGAACCACCTGCACAGAAAGAAGTGGCACCCTGAGCTGTAATTGACGCTACCGGAATCGCAACTACAGAAACGACCGTTGCAGCCGAAGTAGCTGAACAACCCGCATTATTTGTAACAACAACCGTATAGTTGCCGCTAGCAGTTGCAGTATATGTTTGAGAACTAATATTCAATGCAACACCATTGTTAAACCACTGGTAAGTACCTGCGCCATTGGCGGTCAGTACTACTGAACCTCCAGCACAGAAATTAGTAGCGGAGCCAGCTGAAATAGAAGCAGATGGCAAAGGATTTACCGTAACGGCAACAGATTCTGAAGTAGCATTACAGTAACCATTACTGATGGTTACACTATAGTTGCCAGAAACAGTTGCAGTGAAGGTAGCGGCAGTAGCTCCGTTAATCGGTGTGCCGTTGTTGCTCCATTGATAAGTACCTACCCCATTAGCAGTAAGTACTACAGAACCGCCTGCGCAGAATGAAGTAGCTCCCTGTGCAGAAACAGTGGCAGTAAGTAGACTAGCTACTGTAACAACCCTGCTGGCTGATGCGCCACAGGCATTGGTATAAGTGATCGTAGCAGATCCGGCTGATAAAGCGGTAACAACACCTGCTGCATCAACGGTAGCAACAACTGCATTATCCGTACTCCAGTTTCCACCGGTACTGGCAGTTGTAAATACAGTAGTAGATCCGGAACAGATATTGTTATTTCCGGTAATGGCTGCAACTGTTGTAGGCAACACATTTACTGTAAAAGTAGCTGTACTGGTATTGTTACTGAGATCAGAAGCCGTGATGGTAACTACTGTTTCTCCTATCTGGAATACAGAACCGGGAGCATGACTGTAAGTAATGGTCACCGGACTATCAGAATCATCAGTGGCTGTAGCTGTGAAATTGGCAATAGCTCCGCAGATAGTAACGTCTCCATTCAAGGTGATTGCAGCAGGAGCAGTAATTACTGGGGCAATGATATCAGCTACAACAACCTGCTGTGTCTGTACAGTCGTATTACCGTTCAGGTCATCATAGGTCCAGATGATCTGGTAAGTACCGGGTTTGTTGAAAGTTAATGCCCTATCAGGCGTACCATTTACGATACCGCGGCAATTATCATTTGCTGTCGGGATAGTTGTAACAGTAGCAGGCGCTACCAGATTCAATACCGGTAAACTGCCGATGGCAGGAACAGGTGCTGTCTGATCCGGAACTACCGTAACGGTAAGCGGAGCAGAGACAATCACTTCTTGTCCATTGGTTACTTTAACTGTGTAGTTACCTGTTTGGTTAACCATATAAGACTGATCGGTCGCACTTGGAATCAGCACCGAATTCTTATACCACTGGTAAACTGCGCCTGTGGTAGCAGATGACAGGTTCACAGAACCATTGGGACAGATTTCAGTAGGACCATCAGCAATGATCTGAGGCAGATCGGATACTTTGATCCTGGTACTTGCGGTAACTACGCAATTAACGTAAGAATTGACAACCGTATAAGTACCGGACTGATTAAGCTGAGCATCATTGATAACCTGATTAGAACCGGAGGCAGTATATCCATTAGGTCCTTCCCAGGTATCGGTACCATTTCCGTTTACGGCAAAGAGGTTCACCACACTTCCAATCTGGAAGGTAGATCCATTGGCAGAAGCCGTTAATGCCGGAGGTACAAAATAATCACACAGGCCATACACTTTACCTCCTACCCAGTTAGAACTGGTGGCGGTTAATGCAAAATTATTCAGTACACCATGGTTACCATTTCCACTGGAATCTATAAGAATAGCATTTGATGCATTATTCTGATTAACTAAACCCTGGTTAAACCGATAGTATGCAGATAAGCCTTGTTGAGAAGATAAACCATTGTAATTTTCATTGTAATCGCCACTAAGTTCGCAAGACAGCATATTATTCCTGAGCTCACATTGTGAAAGTGGTCGGTTCCAAATACGCAATTCATCCAATACACCCTGAAAAGATTCAGCCCTTTGAGGTTGATTACCAATGGTCAAACCTTCTTGATTACCTGTGTAAGTGCCGGTTACTTCTTTGATGCCTGCCAGGTTACCGTTCAGGTAAATGCGCATAAAATAACCATCATAAGTAGCAGCGAGATGGTTCCATTGATTCAATGCACTCTGGGGGAATTGGGCAGAAACAGTTTGCCATTCATTATCGATGGAGAGATCAAAAGAGAAAGTGGTCCAACGATCTGTTGTTCTCGGGAATTTATAACCGGTTGTTCCAAAAAATCTTGATTTGGTCAAAACATTCTGTATCGTGGTAGTACCCCCGGTAGGGAATATCCAGGATTCTACAGTAAACGTGGGACTGTTCAGAATAGGATTTGCCGGTATCGAAATGTTATCATCAAATCCATCCAGATTCAAGCCACTGGCAGCGGGAGCTACAATTACATTCGTACTAACAGAGACAGCGCAACCATTATTGTCTATTGTAACGGTATAAGTACCGGAAGCATTGGCACCTACACCTTCCAGCACAGGATTCTGCGCAGTAGAAGTAAAACCATTGGGACCTACCCAGGAAAAAGTACCAATCCCTGTGGCAAACAATCTGATCGTGCCTCCTACGGGTAAAGCAGCATTTTCACTTGTAGCCGTAGCCACCGGAGCAACAAAAGGCTGGCAGGAAACACCGGGAGTTACTACACCTGATGTCCAGTTAGATACTGTTGACAAAAGGCTGAAATTATTCAATGTACCTGTATTCTGATTGGGGCTGGCATCCAATAGTTGCGTTTGACCAAGGTTTGTGAGATCCACTAATCCCTGATTAAACGTATAATATGCCGCAAGACCATCTTCTGTACCGGTTAATTCGCAGTTCATATGTTGTGCGATCTCACACTGTGATAAAGCTCTGTTCCAGATACGGGTCTCATCAAGCGCTCCCCCGAAAAATGAATTGTAACCGGTCTGGTTACCAATGGTCAGGGGATTGTTATTGGTAATGATAGATCCTGTAAAAGTTAATTGACCTCCCTGTACGCCATCAATATACACACGCATTACTTTACCATCGTAAGTAGCTGCTATATGGTGCCATTGACCCAGTTTACTGGAACCGAAAGGAACAGAAAGTCTTCTCCAGCCAAAACCATTCATGAAGAGCCAGAAATCGATATTGGCCCATCCAGAAATAGTTCTTAAAATGTACCCATTATCTGCACCGGAACGGGCTTTACAAACAATATCCTGTACACCACTAGCTTTGGTAGGCTTTATCCATGTTTCGATA
Organism: Caulobacter sp. UNC279MFTsu5.1; assembly: GCA_943369185.1. Classification (GTDB taxonomy): domain Bacteria; phylum Bacteroidota; class Bacteroidia; order Chitinophagales; family Chitinophagaceae; genus Sediminibacterium. The sequence goes on from CALRMK020000003.1 coordinate 110,663, forward strand.
GTAATGGCCGAACTGATATTCAGTGAAGGATTTACAGTAACTGAAACGTTATCATTCACACCATCAAAATGCAACCCCGAAGCGGGCTGCGCAAAAGCAGTACCGACTGCAAACACAGTACAAGTAAGGCTAAGCAGCAATACTTGTAAAACGGTTTTGAAACGTAAATTTTTTGTATTGTAGAATTTCGGGCCCATAAGTCTTTTTATCGTATCCTGTTAATTAGAAAACCGGTTATACATTGCCGGATTGGATTCTAAATTCTCTGAAACCTAAGCCAGTAAAGACTTTCAGTTTTCAGAATTGGTTGATCAGGATTGGATTTCGGGGCCCAGAACTTTCAGAATCTGTGCTTTCTGTTCTCATCCGCGAGGAAATCAACGGACTTTCTGTAAAGATTACACTACAAATATAAATAAAAACTCTATTTTTTGTCCTATTTATAAAAAAAATTGAAAAAAGATTTCCACAGTCTGTGAAACCTACCCCGGGAGCTTTGCAGGGCATCAACCGGTAATTACCAATGAGGAAGCCCTCAAATAATATGTATCTATATGATTATCAAATAAAAAACCCGCAAAATGCGGGTTTTTTATTTGTGTTGTAAGAGGTCCCGAGCGGATTCGAACCGCTGTGGAAGCTTTTGCAGAGCTCTGCCTAGCCACTCGGCCACAGGACCTTTTTTTGTAGTTATTGTGTAGTAATACAACTACATATGATAAATTTCGTGTTGTTTGTATAAGACAACGCTGCGAAAATAAAGCAATCAGAGGAATTTTAAAATTCTAAATCTGAAAAGCCGAAATTTGGCCGCTAATCTTATACCAATGAACAGAATTGCTGAAAGCGAGCTCATTATCAATAACCGGGGAGCAGTTTATCACCTGGATCTCCGCCCCGAGGAACTGGCAACAACCATCTTAACCGTGGGAGACCCGGACCGGGTATCGGAAGTAAGCAAACACTTCGACTCAATAGAACACAAGAGTCAACATCGCGAATTCATTACCCATACAGGTTATATCGGCAAGAAAAGGCTTTCGGTGGTATCTACCGGTATCGGACCGGATAATATTGATATCGTTTTCAATGAACTGGATGCACTCGCCAATATTGACTTTGCCAGCAGAACCATCAAACCGGTCCTCTCCTCTCTTACCATTATAAGGGTAGGAACATCCGGCGCCCTGCAGGCTGATATACCCGTGGACAGTTTTGTGGCCAGCAGTTTTGGGTTGGGGATAGATAACCTGCTGAATTTCTACAGGCGCGATAACCATGTGGAAGAAAAACAGATCCTGCAGGCATTTAGCGTACATACACATATGGAAAATATCACAACGCCCTATATCGCTTCAGCCGGTGCCGGTGTACAGAAACATTTTGTAGAAGGATTCCATCATGGTATTACCGTTACCTGCCCGGGATTCTATGGTCCGCAGGGACGAGTACTCCGCCTTGGCTTAACCAATCCTGAACTCATTGACCAGTTAACCTCTTTCCGCTTTGGTAACCACCGGATCACTAATTTTGAAATGGAGACCAGCGCTATTTACGGATTGGGTAAACTGCTGGGGCACCAATGCCTGAGTCTGAGTGCCATTGTTGCCAACAGAGTAGAGAAAACTTTCAGCAAAGATGGTGGTGCGGCGGTTGAAAACCTGATACAGAAAACATTGGGGATCGTTTCGGGGATTTGATTCATTTTAACGGTTCTCTCGTTTATTGGTTTAATGGTATTGGGATGAATCATATAATAGGTACCAATAAAAAACACTTACTACATGACATTGAGTTTTTACAAATACCAGGGTACCGGCAATGATTTTGTGATTATTGATAACCGTACAGGAACCCTTGTATTAAATACGGAACAGATCGCAATGATCTGCAACAGGCGGTTTGGCATTGGTGCCGACGGGCTGATGTTATTGGAAACAAAAGCCGGGTATGATTTTGCGATGGTATATTATAATGCCGATGGCCGGGAAGGAAGCATGTGCGGCAACGGCGGTCGCTGTCTTACCCGGTTTGCGTATGATATGGGGATCCATAAAAACAGTTTCCTTTTTACTGCGGTAGATGGAGACCATGAAGCCTCATTGGCAGAGAACGGGTGGATCAACCTGAAAATGAAAGATGTGGATGGCATCACCGATCACCACGGCGATTTTGTGCTGGATACCGGATCCCCGCATTATGTGAAACCGTGCGCCGATGTGATGAATGCCGACGTATTTGCAGAAGGACGCGGGATCCGCTACAGCAAAGAATTTGCAGAGAAAGGCATCAATGTGAATTTTGTGGAAAACGATGAGAAAAAAATTGTGGTCAGAACCTATGAGCGCGGTGTAGAAGACGAAACCTTCAGTTGTGGAACTGGTGTTACGGCTTCTGCCCTTGTATTTGCACATAATGAGAATGGATTTAACCGCATAGAAGTAGCAACCAAAGGCGGACACCTGGCAGTGGAATTTGAAAAAACAGGAGAAGACTCTTTCCGTAATATCTGGTTATGCGGTCCGGCCGCCTTTGTATTCAAAGGCGAGTTCACCTTAGATTCTTAATGCTGAAAATGGTGTCGTTAGCCGGATATACCCCATCTTTGCATTCCCAAACGCAGATGTCCCATGATCCAGTACTTTAAAAATATCAATGGTCAGACCCTCGAGATCGACAAACCGGATATGGGTGTATGGGTGAACCTGGTTCCGCCTTTTAAAGAAGAAGAATTCATTGAGCTGAGCGAAGACCTGGAGATTCCCATTGAGTTTCTGCGCGATTCCCTGGATATTGATGAAAGACCCCGTTATGAAATGGAGGACAATGTCCGTTTCGTGGTTATCAAAACACCTACCGAGAATAACTCATTTAATGACAGTGATGCTTTTTATATCACCATCCCGATCTGTATCATCTTAACGCATACACAGATCGTTACTGTTAACTCATTCGATAACGGTGCCATCAAAAAGTTCCTGAACTCTTTTCAGAAAAGACACCCTGACAAGAAGAATATGATGATTCTGAAAGTATTTGAAAAAGTGGTACAGAATTTCATGGAGTTTCTGAAAGAGATCAACCATCGCCGCAACCAGTACGAAAGCAGTTTATATCATAGTAACAGTAACGAAGATTTATTGAACCTGATGCGGATCCAGAAAAGCCTTGTTTATTTTGTCACTGCCCTACGCAGCAATGAAATGCTGATGATGAAACTGGAGCGCACCAATTTTCTGGGATTGAATGAAGAAGAAAGGGAATTTCTGCAGGATCTGATCGTGGATACCAGTCAGGCCCTGGAGATGGCAAATATCTACACCAATATCCTGAGCAGCACCATGGATGCTTTTGCAAGCATCATCAGCAATAACCTGAACAGTGTAATGAAAAGGCTGACATCGATCACCATCATCCTTTCTTTACCCATCCTCGTTACCAGTATTTATGGGATGAACGTAGATATTCCTTACCAGCACTCAACTCATGCTTTTTATATACCGGTAGTTATCTCATTAATTGTTTCCCTGGTGATCAGTTGGTATTTCATGAAGAAAAAATGGTTTTAAATGGCACTCTTCAATGTTCGTGTGTATGGATTACTGTTTGATGACAGCAAACGGCTACTGGTTAGCGATGAATTCATCCGTGGGATGTACATTACCAAACTACCCGGCGGCGGACTGGAGATCGGTGAAGGTACCCGCGATTGCCTGAAGCGCGAGTTCATGGAAGAGACCGGCATTGAAGTGGAAGTGCTGGAACATATCTATACCACCGATTTTTTTCAGATCTCCGCCTTCAATAATAAAGACCAGATCATTTCGATTTATTACAAGGTAAAAGCAGAACACCCTATCAATATTCCCACACAAACTCTCCCTTTCCAGTTCACCCCCGAACAAACAGCCGACCCCAACGGCGAAAGCGAAGTTTTCCGCTGGATCGAATGGGACGCACTAACCACAGATACCGTTACACTCCCGATTGACAAAGTGGTCATTCAGTTATTGAAAGAAAGTCCCGGAATTATCAACGGAAGGCAGCATGCATCTTTGTAATTAGCAATTAATAATTAGTAATTAGTAATTAGTAATTAGTAATTGCCCCACAGTTTTCCCCCAGTATCAATCAATACCCCAACCAACTATCCTATCATTCTATCAATCTATCATTCTATCATTCTATCATTCTATCATTTATTCACTCATCCACTCATCCACTCATTCATTCCCTCCCCTTCCCCATCGCTGCCTGTTTCATATTATTTGCGGTTTCTTTGCCCAGGTATTTGTCTATCTGTCCCTCAATCAGATAGATCAAAGGGGTTAGTATGATGGCCATGGTAAATTTGTAGAGATAGTTTACCAGACAGATCGCCAGTACCAGTTGCCAGCTCCAGCCATTACCGATCTTGAAGGCGATAAACAAAACTACAAAACTGTCGACCAATTGCGAGATCAGTGTGGATCCCGTAGCACGGAGCCAGATCCATTTTTCGCCGGTTGCTTTTTTGATGCGGTGAAATACGGTTACATCCACGATCTGGCTTACGAGGAAAGCGGTCATACTGCCCAGGATGATCCACATGCCCTGACCAAAAATACCCCCGAAAGCATCCTGCATATTAGGGATCCCATTCTCCTGCCGGGATGTAATCCAGAAATCGGCTGGTGGAATCTTCATCGCCAGGTAAAACATGATAAAGGCATACGCGATCAGCACTACCGCGGTATAACTGATGCGACGAACCGCTCTGGGACCGTAGTATTCATTTACTATATCCGTGATCACAAACTCCAGTGGCCATAACAATACACCGCAGGTGAGGTTGAAAGCTAGTCCTGACTGGCCAAAAATGGTAAAATTGGAAGGATCCATGCCGAAGAGTTTCTCCAGCGAAAAGATCTTTCCACCAATACACTCAGCAATCAGGGCATTGGCCACAAAAAAAGCGGTGATACCCAGAAAGAGCTTGGTGGGTTTATCTTTCAATATGTTATGTATCATGCGGGAAGTATGAAATAAACAAAAATCTGCAGTAGCAGGAATAACAGGTTGGTAACAGCCAGCCAACCGGGAATGTTCTGGTTCTTACCCAAAATCTTACGGGAAACAAACCAGCTATTCACAGCCATATTGATAAAGGGTGCCAGAAACCAACCCAGCACTATGATCGTACTTTTGATACTGCCCGGCGGAATGATATCTGTGACCCGCTGCATCACCAGACAGAACAGGAAGAGCGCATTGCAGATCAATGCCAGTCTTGCCAAAAATAAAAGCCCCTTCATTAAAAAATTTCGTTCAAAATACCATTAATTTGCTGCACTTAAGCCGGAAACAATGAAAAATTTTGCATGGAAAAATCTGCTGCCACACGCCATCGCTGTGGTGGTATTTATAGTGGTGGCACTGGTATACTGTAAACCTGCACTGGAAGGGAAGGTTTTACAGCAATCAGACGTTTCATTATGGAAGGCTTCTGCCCAGAATTCTTTTGAATACAAGGAGAAACATGGCGTGTTTCCTTTATGGACAAACGGCCAGTTCAGTGGCATGCCTGCTTTCCAGATTACCAGTGTGGGTAGCAACCCAGTATCGATCGTTTATGCAGCCAATGTATTAACGCTGAACCTGCCTAAGCCCGTCAGCTTTTTCTTTCTGGCCTGTGTTTGTTTTTATTTTCTGAGTCAGGTGTTGCGTGTGAATCCTTACATCGGACTGTTCGGCGCCCTGTCCTATGCTTATGCTACTTACAATCCCATTATCATCTCCGTTGGTCATGATACCAAAATGATGGCTATTGCTTTTCTGCCTGCGTTTGTGGGTTCCTTACTATTGCTCTATCACAAAAAATATCTCTGGGGTACTACCCTTACGGCATTGTTTACCGGTTTGCTGATTTCTGCCAACCACCTGCAGATCACTTACTACGGATTTCTCATTGCCTTGATCATGAGTATCAGTTTTGGTATTCATTGGATCAGGGAAAAGAATTTCAAACAATTATTTGCCTCTGCCAGCCTCGTCATTTTTGCTGCTATGCTTGGCATCATGGTAAATGCAGTTGTTTTATTTACTACCTACGAATATTCGAAAAGAACCATCCGCGGCGGCAGCCAGCTGGGCGATGAAAAATCTACCGTTACCAAAACCGGGTTGAGTAAAGACTATGCACTCAGCTACAGCATGTACAAAATGGAACCATTGGTAATGATGTTTCCGCGTGCATTTGGCGGCAGCAGTCATAACCTGGAAGTAGCCGAAGATAAGTCGAAAGCCATCGAAGCCTTACAACAGATGCCACAGGAACTCGGTCAACAGATCCAGGGATTCCTGCAGTTTTACTGGGGTGGTATTGACGGAGCCGGCGGTACGGCAGGGCCTCCCTATCTGGGTGCCATTGTTTGTTTTCTCGCCATCCTCGGTTTTGTAATGCTGGATGGAAAACACAAATGGTGGATCCTTACAGCCTGTGTACTTACTTTTTTATTAAGTTCTGGAAAATACCTCGAAGGGTTTAATACACTGGTACTTAAGTACCTTCCTTTTTACGATAAGTTCCGTGCACCGAGTATGATTCTTGTGATCCCTACGCTATTGTTGAGTATGATGTCTGTTATGTCGTTAAACCATATCCTGAGCAGAGAGAACCGCGAGTCAATCTTCGAACATTATAAAAAAGGATTACTTGCGGTAGCCGCTGTATTTGTAGTGGCATTACTGGTGTATTTCACGTCAGATTTTACCGGCGAGCCAGACAAAGTGCTGTTACAGAATATCAGCACCATTACTGATGCACAACAGAAAGCGGCTATTGAAACCCCGATACGTTCTTTCCTGAATGGCTTAAAAGAAGATAGGCAAAGCCTTTTCATGGGCGATCTCCTGCGCTCGTTTTTATTCATACTCGTAGCCGGTCTGGCCATCTTCCTGTTCCTGAAGAGAAAATTAAACGCAATGGCCGTAACACTGGCAGTAGGATTATTTGCCTTTATTGATGTAATGGTCATCAATACCAAATACCTGAACGGAGATAATTACCAGGAATCCGCTGATTCAGAAAGCCGGTTTACAGCTTCTGCGGTTGACCAGCAGATCTCAAAAGACACCGGGTATTACCGTGTACTGGATGTATCGCAGGGGATACCGGCAGCCTTTAACGGAGGGCCGCTCACCGCTTATTTCCATAACTCCATTGGTGGTTATCACCCGGCTAAACTGAGCATTTACCAGGATCTGATAGAAAAACAACTCTACAATTTCCCCAATTGTTTGCCGGTGCTGGATATGCTGAACACCAAATACATCATTACTTCCGGCCAGCAGAATGGTCAGCAGCTGATGGCCCAGGAAAACCCGGAAGCACTGGGTGCCGCCTGGTTTGTGCAAACCATCGACACAAAAAAGGGACCTGCAGAAGTAATGAAAGCCCTGACCAATTTTAACCCTAAAGACACTGCAATCCTGGATGAGGCAGACAGAAAAAATCTGGTGGCCAATGCGGTAAAAGACAGCAGTGCCTATATCAAACTATTGTACAACGATAACGATATCATTGAATACGAATCTTCTTCAAAGAACACAGAATTTGCTGTATTCAGCGAGATCTATTATGATGCAGGCTGGGTAGCCACCATTGATGGTAAAGAAGTACCCATAGTACGTACCAACTATGTATTACGCGGATTGCAGATTCCTGCCGGCAACCACCGGATCCAGTTTGAATTCAAACCTGCTTCCTTTTACAACAGTAACCTTGCATCCGTTGGGGCATCGGCCTTTATCTGGCTGATGCTGATCGGAGCCATCGTATTAACGCTGCGGAAACCAAAAGAAACAAAGGCCTGATATGAGGCAGCCATCGGTTCTGGGCATCGTTTCCTATAAAGTATTCCCTGCACAGATGGGCGGCCAGAAATGTGTGGTGGCTTTTTACCGGCACCTCGCTACCTTAACAAGGGTAGTGCTGGCGGTTCACAAAGACAACCCACCGGCAACAGACGACTGGAAACAGTTATCTTATCCGATCATGTACCACCATAACAAAGGACCGGCTAATTTGCTGAACCTTTTCCGGTTGCGGAAGATCATCAAAACGCAGCAGATAGATATTGTTTGTATAGAGCATTCCTATCTCGGCTGGTTGGGCATATTGCTACGCGGGCTCACCAACAAACCTTTTATAATACGTTCACATAATATTGAGGCACACCGGTTCAGGGATATGCAGAAACCCTGGTGGCCGTTGTACCAGTGGTACGAAAAACAAGTGCATCGCCGGGCTGACCTGAGTTTTTTTATAACCGAGGAAGACAGGCAATGGGCCATACAACACTGGCAGTTGAGAGAAGAAAACTGCACTGTTATCAGTTATGGTACAGCTATAACAGGACCCTTACCAGAATCTGTAAGACTGCAGGCAAGGATCAGCTTACTAAAAGAGAATCATCTGACGGCAGATACCCGTTTGTTCCTGTTCAGCGGCACACTGGATTACCTGCCCAATACCGATGCATTGCGCATGATCATCAGCGAATTGGTACCATTGATGCAGGCTACCCATATTCCCTTCCGGATTTTCATTTGCGGCAGTCGTACCACAACTGCCTGGAAAAAAGTATTGCAGCATACACCCGGTATAATTTTCAAGGATTTTGTGCCGGACATCAACCTTTACATCAATGGCTGCGATTGCTTCATGAACCCGGTTACCCTGGGCAGTGGTATCAAAGTAAAACTGGTGGATGCGCTGGCGCAGGATCTGGCGTCTGTTTCTACCCGCAGTGGTGCCAGGGGGGTTGATATTACCCTGACGGGGAATACGCTACGCCTGGTTGATGATTATCATTGGCCTGCTTTTGTTGATGCCCTGTTTGAACAGGCCGACCATACCCCTACTCCTTTACCGGAGAGTTTCTACCAATTCTTTAACTGGGACCATATTGTACAGAAAGCCCTGTTATCTTTGCAAACTGTATGAGTGACCCATTGAAAATAACTGTTGTTATCTGTACATATAACCGTTGCGTATATATCAGGGATGCAATGGAAAGCCTCTATCACCAGACACTGGCCAAAAATGCCTATGAAGTGATTGTGGTAAATAACAATTCAACCGATAACACACAGCAGGTATGCGAACAGTTCATGGAAGCACATTCCGATGCCCATTATTCCTATTTCAATGAATCACGGCAGGGAGCTTCTTTTGCGAGAAATACAGGAGCCGCAAAAGCCAGATCACCTTTGCTTTGTTTTATGGACGATGATGCCATTGCAGACAAAGACTATCTCGAAAAAATAGTTCGGTTTTTTGAAACTCATCCGGATGCCGGTGGATTGGGCGGCCGCATCATTCCCCGCTATATACCCCGCGAGCCCAAATGGATGAGTCATTTCGTATCCTCTTTGGTAGGGCATTTCCATTACAGCAATGAAGTAGCCATTTTTGCCGCCAATAAATACCCGCTGGAATCAAACATGATCATCCGTAAAGCCGATTTTGACCAGATCGGGGGATTTAACCTGGCTTTACCAGGTGTGGTGGGCACCCTGCGTATTGGTGGCGAGGGCAAGGATTTTTTCTTCCGGTTAAAAGCCCTTGGCCGTACAATCTATTATGACCCCGCCATCCGTGTACAACATGTAGTAGAAACCATCAAACTCACCCGCGAATACATGTACCGGGTAGCCAGTGGCATTGGCCGGGGAGAGCGTGTTCGCACACTGCAGCAAAGCAAATGGAGCTTTTATAAAAAAATCATAGAGTACCTTTTCAAGCTGGGAGCTTCTTTTGTACTTGGAATATATTATACATTGCAGGGTAATCCTGCCAAAGCATTACCGGTAATCCGTTTCCGGACAGATGCTTTAAAAGGCTTATTGAATCATTGATAAAGATAGCGTATGCGTTTACAAATTCTCTGGGACAGAAAAGTGAAAGGAACACTGAGCCGGTGGTTCGGAATCAAATTCAGGAGTAATTCTGAAACAGCCAAAGTACGGCATTGGGTAGCTCCGTATTGCATTGGCAAAGGTTGCGATATTGGTTTTGGCGGTGATAAGATCATGAAAGTAAATTGCGATGGAATTGATTTTGAACAACCCTATACCAACACCGGTAAAGACAAAGTGGACATCCCTTGTGATGTGATTCATAACGAGATTCCTGTACCTGATCACACATACGATTACGTATATACCAGTCACCTGATAGAGGATTTTGCAGACACCAAAGATGCTCTTCGTAAATTCATCCGCATCCTGAAAAATGAAGGAACCCTGATACTCGTATTCCCCGATCAGCCTAAGTATGAAGTATATTGCCGGGATCTGGGCATTCCCATGAATCCTTATCATGTTCATGCAAATATGGGCTATGATTATATGCTGTCATGCCTGAACGAATTGGGTAATATCCGATATGAAACCCTGTTCAGTAAGAATTGCGAGATCGATTATAACGTAGTAATGGTATTGAAGATCTATAAAAAAGCTGCTTAAATATCACTCAGTTTAATACCCAGCGGCTTTAGTAACCGGTTAACTGTTCTCATAAATCCTGTTGATTTCTTGACCTGCTTAGCATAGAGGCAGGTCATTGCACTGAATTTTTCATACCCGTTTCTGATAACCAGTTCCCGGTAGTTGTCAAGCAGGTCTTTCAGTACCGGCTGATCAAGGAGAAGAAAACGTGTCTGGTGGCGGGATAATTTTTCCGGTTCATCAAACCGATATCCACTCACGTGCAGGAACAAAAGCCGATGTGTTCCGTTCACTAGTATCGTATTGTTCACAACCGATAAAGACCTTTCGTGTAAGTTCCAATAAGCTACATTGGCACCCGGATGCCTTATGATTCCCGTATCCGTAAATAAGAGCGGTACCAGGTTTAACCAGATCTGGTCTACGCCCATTCCTTCTGCAAAATTGTAATAGCATTCCCCACGCATATGCCCTTTCCACCATTGCAGGAAGCGGGTTACCGTTTCACTTCGCCTGAATGCCATAAAGCCAGCATTATAAATGCCTGAACGCAACAGATCACGCTCTAAAGGCCTGGCTTCGTTATCGGGTAACGGAATGGTAAAATGTGGTGTGAGAAGAATGGGATGTGCTGCAAGTTCTGCCTCCAGTTCCCCGATAGGGTTCCATACCCACATATCCGCATCAAGATATAACAGGATATCAGGATTGTATTGCTGAAAGAGAAACTCGGCCACAAACACTTTCATCGCACAATTCAGCTCTATCACGGTATAGCGGTGCAGTAGCTCTTCAAAATCAGGAATTCCCATCGAAGCTATCTCCACCACGCGGCAGGGAAGAAATTCTTCTGTTGAAAACCTGTTATCCGTTTTATCCACCAGGCCAATCACGATATCATACCCATTGTTATGTTCCAGAAATGAACCCACCATTGTTTTGCAATGGGCCAGGTGATTAGCTGAGCAAACAGTATAGAGTATCTTCTTCATTATTTTTTCCTGGCTAATACAATGGTATTCAAATATAATTTATCCGACTTAGGCAGAATGGGTTCTACAAGCCTGAATAACACATTCAACAGTGGTACAAAAATGTGACGGATCAGTTTACGGAAGACTGTTATCCGAGAAAAGAACCAGACCCTGTTTAGCCAGAAATCATGGATGTATACAACAAACAGCTGGTGCAGTGCACTCAGGAAATGGCCATTTTTATCCATTAGTTCAATCTCAAATCCGTTTGCTTCCAGCATATCTTTCAATGCAAATCGGGTATATCTGGCATAATCCACGGGTATCTCATGTTCTTCCCATACAAAGGGGCAGGTGACCAGGAACTTCCCGCCCTTTTTGGTAACCCTTGCGATTTCCGGAAGCAATTGCTGTAATGCAAAAAGATGCTCAAACACTTCGCTGCTCAGTACAGCATCAAAGCTTTCGTTTTCGAAAGGAATGGTCTTACCATCGTAATACACATCAATACTTTCCTGTTCATGACTATGCCCCTCTCCTGCATAATCCAGTCCAACATATGCTGAAACATGGGTAAAAAGCGACTCGTATGGTTTTGCCCCGCAGCCAAAATCCAACAGTCTGCCATTCAATTCTCGGCTGTAAAGACTAATTTTGTTATATAACCCTTTACGGATATAATATAACGGATGTGAAATAGGCGGGTTATAATCTTTTGGAACCATACTCGGAGGAAAGATCGTTACCCGGGCAAGTTAAATTGTTTTAGCATATGTTGAACCGGTTGAAAGGTTTTTTATACGACTGCATCGGCACCATGGCCCGTTATGGTAAAAGATCTTCCCCGGTTGCCAAGGTACTGGTCATAAAAACAGATGAGATCGGCGACTTTATGCTCTGGCATAATTTTCTGGAGGAACTGATCTCGGCCGACCGTTTTAAAGATCACCAGATCCATTTTTGCGGAAACAATGGATGGAAAAGCCTTTTTAACTGCTTTCATCAGGATACCGTTAACAAAATTCACTGGCTGCAGAAACCGCTCTTCAAAAGGGATATGCGTTACCGGTATCGTTTTCTCCAAACCATTTTTCGGGAGAATTATTCCTGTGTCATCAACCTGCAGTTCTCGCGCGATAAGACCTTTGATGATGCCATTGTACTGGCTGCAAAAGCAGCCCTTAATATCGGAATGGTGAGTAACCTTGAGAATGTCCGGACTTATCAATCAGGCTATGATAAAGGATTGTATCAGGAGCTTTTCGATCATCCTGAAAAGCCTTTATTTGAATTCTACCGCAACCGGTTATTTACCGAATTTATTATCCGGAGATCATCGCGGGTAATGAATACCAGAGTTAATACCGAACAGCTTCCGCCTATTCCATTTACCTTACAAAAACCTTATTTTGTTGTTTTCCCGGGGTCCAGAAGTGCAGCCAGGATCTGGCCGGCCGCCTACTTTATCACTACGGCCAATTACCTGTATGAAACCTTCGGTTGGACAGCTATCGTTTGTGGCGGCCCCGGAGATACCGTTTTTTCAGCGGCTTTCCTTTCAGGTTATTCATTCCCGGCAGTTGACCTTACCGCAAAAACCTCCCTTCCTGAACTGATGTCGGTTTTACAAAATGCAGAATGCCTTTTATCGGTAGACACAGGTTCAGTACATTTGGCGGCAGCAGTTGGATGCACGGTTTTTGGCGTTTTCAACGGATCGCAATACGGACGTTTTGCTCCGTATCCAAAAGAAACAGCTGACAACTTTTATGCGGTTTATCCAGACGAAGTAGAAAAAGAGATCCTCGATCCGCAACTGGTAAAAGAAAAATATGAATACGTGGTGAATGTGGCTTACAGCCATGTATTACCCGAAAAACTGATACAAAAAATTAAACATCATTATCATCAATAGCAATATTATGGCTTTCAAACCCATCCGTTTCATCAATTCACTAATCGGGAAAAAGACGGCAGATATTTCCTATCCGCCAGACTTTGATGCGTTTCATATCGAAATCATCCGGAAAGTCAGACCCTACACAATGACCAGTCCGGAAAGACTGTTTGCACTGATAGAAGCCGTTAAATATGTTGTTACGAACAATATTCCCGGCAGTTTTGTGGAATGTGGTGTCTGGAAAGGAGGTAGTATGATGGCCATTGCTGAAACCCTGCATCAATTACAGGTTACCGACAGGCAATTATATTTATACGACACTTTTGCAGGCATGCCCCCCCCTACCGAAGAAGATAAAAACTATAGCGAAGAAACCGCTGCATCCATGCTGCAAAAGGAATCTGATGTAAAAGAGGAAAGTGTGGTATGGGCATATTCCAATCTTGCCGAAGTAAAAGCCAATATCAGTCAGGTAGCATATCCCGCTGCCAATATTCATTATATAGAAGGAGATGTACTGCAAACCATTCCTGCAAATGATCCGGGTCAGATTGCGTTGTTACGACTGGATACCGACTGGTATGAATCTACCAAACATGAAATGGTGCATCTCTATCCCAAACTGATCAGTTCGGGCGTATTGATCATTGATGATTATGGTTACTGGAAAGGATCACGTAAGGCGGTGGATGAATATATGGCCGCCAACCAGCTTTCACTTCTGCTGAACAGAATCGATGACACGGGCCGATCGGCGATAAAACCCTGACAGAAAAGCTACATATTTTCCAAACCCGCTTTCTGTTTCAGTGCAAACAGCCATTTGCCAAAACCTGTCTGCAACAGATGATGCAGGATCTGTAAACGCATTTGCCAGGCCACCAGTTGGGGAGAGAACCCAAAATAAGATTCATATACTCTCCTGTTCTCCTTTAGTGAGTTAAGGTACTGGGTATTACTGACGCCGGTATCATCGAAGACTGCGATGGGCTGATTGATATAGGCATAGCGTTCATCTGCGATGCGACACATCAGATCGTAGTCCATGGCTATCTGATACTCACTCTTATACAGACCGATCCGGTCATACACTGCTTTTTTCACAAACCAGGTAGGATGCGATACACTACGCATACCCCGGTACAGTTTGCTTTTTTCAAAAGGCTTACCCACCAGTACTGTTTTCCCGGCACGGGTCATATAAATATTCCCGCTGGTCCATTGAAGAGAAGGATCTTTTTCAAAAAAAGACATCACTTCACTGATAACCTTTTCAGACGCATATATATCTCCGGAATTCAAAAGATGGGTCACTTCTCCATTGGCCTTGGTGATGCCTTTATTGAACGCATCCGCAATTCCTTTATCTCTTTCATTAACCCATTTCCGGTAACCAGGCCGAGGTGTATTTTCCAGCCAATCGGCAATCTCATTGTTGGTGGATCCATCAATGATCCAGTGTTCATCCGGCAAACGGGTTTGCCCGTCAACAGAAAAACAGGTTTTCTTCAGCTCGGAAAGATTGTTAAAACAAATGGTTATTACAGAAACACTGGTCATTAATACATGATTATTATAGGTTTACCTGATAAGTACAACTGTACCCTGTTTATCAACAATACCACAGAAACTCTGGAAGGTAATATGATATACATAGGTACCAGAAGCCTGAGGAATACTTTTATATCGTCCATCCCAACACTTTGCTGTTGTATTTGAATAAAAGATACGCTCTCCCCATCGGTTAAAAATACTGAAAGAGATCTTGTTCAAGTTACCCCATTGTTTAATACCAAAACAATCATTTACGCCGTCACCATTCGGTGTAAATGCGGTAGGCACCAGATAAGTTTCTGTTGTATTACTAAGTGCCGTAACCAATACTTCCACAGAATCTTTTCGCGAACACCCTGCAGCACTGGTAACCGTGAGGTAATACTTAGTAGCTTGTTGAATTGTTACAACAGGATCAGCAATGGAAGGATCAGACAATCCTGTAACGGGTGACCATTGATAGGTGCCTCCCCCCGATGCGGTTAAATGCGCAGTATTAAAAGAGCAGTTGATATCATTGGATTTATGAATGGCAACTATGGGTAGTGGGTTTACTTTTACGACACTCACGAGTGTATCATTGATTTTACAGGTATTGTTACGGATCACTACCCGGTAGTTTGAATTCTGTTGTGGGGTAACAGATACCGAGGCAAGTTCAGAAGCAGGGATTCCGGTTGTATTCAACCATTGATAAGCATCTCCACCGGTAGCCAACAGGTTTACAGAACTGCCTATACAAATAGCTGTATCCGGAGAAACCGATACAGCTTTTTTAGCTACTACCACTACCTGCTTACAAAAATTGCTTTGTGTAGCCAATCCCTCATCAGTAGTAAGGCTCACATTGTAAGTTCCCGGTGAGCTATAAGAAAAAGGAGGCGGTGTTTGCAAAACATAACCGGCAATACTGGAGACCGTACAGCCTTCAAAACGCAACCGGGTAAGGTTATTGGAATAGGAATTAGGCATAAAAACAAACGCATCGGCTCCTTCCCTGAATAATTTGGAAATAGAATGAATATTACCCGGGCCGCCAATCTTACCCATATTCTGGTATGTGGGAGGAGAACTTAATGAGCTGAAGTTCAATCGGACAAGATCACTGTTATCGTTTCCCACAAATGCCACTGACCCGGAACAATAGCTAAGTACCATGATATCTCTCGGATTGAAAAATGAATTTCCCAGATTGCCCAGGTTAACTGATCCGGTGGGTGTGTTCCGCAAACTGTTCCCGAAATCGATCCGTGATATCGTATTCCCGGTAAAATTGGTCACAAACAGTCTCCATACACCGTTATCATTGATGGGGCATAGTCCGGTAGGACCTGACAGATTACCCAGATTACCCAGATTAGAGGCAACAGGAACGTTACTGAAATCAGATCCGAAATAAAAGCGGGTGATGGTGTTATTCCGGTAATTGGCAACAAAACCATGCCAGTTACCGGCATCTTTGAAAACATAAATATCATGTGGATAAGCCATATTTCCCAGATTCCCCCAGTTGGTAACCACAGGCAGATTCGCGAGCGAAGTGCCAAATTCGGCCTTTACAATTCTGGGGGTACTTAATGCCCCCGGATCACCGCCTACAATGATCGCATACCAGTTATTATTCTCCTTCACCACCTGCACTCCTTCTGCTCCATCAGGTATCTTTCCGGAAAAATTACCTAATGATGCTGCAGTTGGCGTATTGAGCAGACTATTACCAAAATCAAGCCTGACAAGCCCTCCCGGCGAATTATTGACAAGGATCCCGTAGTACTTACCATTCTCATATCCATAGTCGATGGTGGCTGGAACGGCCAGAGTATTGCTGATGTTACCAAAACTCTTACCTGTTGGAACAGTATTCAGATCTGCCTGACAAAAACGCCAATAGTAACTGGAAGCATTCATTATTGTATTACTGATCGTAACCGGGGCATTAACACATACTGTATCAGGAAGCTGAAACTGCGCATTCAAAAAAAAAGGCATAGCCCCTATTGTCATTACGGTTAGGAACCTGTAAACCTTAAGGACGTCTTTTACAGAAGCCATATTGCATATGTATAACCCAGGGAGAGTGGATTCCGGGATTTAAAGTTGCTGCAATTTATCTAAAAACAAAGCCAATCCCTTTCTTTTATTTGCATCCAGCCGGTAACTGATATTACGGGTATAATAATCGGTCAGGTCGTAGGTTGGAAAAGGTTTTTCCGCCGCCACTACTTCTGCTATATGCGAGATCCCGTATGCATTGGCACGGTTAAATGCGTCCAGAAAATCTTCGGGTAATACTTTGTTGGCTACCCAGGCGGCAAATACGAAGGGATAACCTGTATGATCTTTCCAGGCAGTACCCAGATCGTAACAGTAACGGGAGATCTTTCGCTGTTCCAGCGCCCTGTCGCCAATTACCACACCCGCCGTACTGCCACTGATCTGTGACCGGAAATCTTCTCCCGCGTCTTCCAGTACCGGATCTAGTTTCCAGTATTCCTTCAGTAATACTTTAGCCAGATTCACTGAAGTACGGCTCTGGTAATCCAGTAATACCTTTTCTACCTGTTCCAGCGGTAATTCACTGAAAATAGCTACAGAAGCCACTTCCCCCTCGGTACCGATACAATAATCTGTAACAATATGCGATTCCTTCAATTGCGGAATAATGGCTACGGGCACCAGACCCACATCGATCTCATCATTCAGCAGCAGGGAAGCAATTCGGGAGGGATAAGCTTCTACCAGTTCCACCCGATCCATCAGTCCCGAAAGTTGTAACCCAAATAATAATGGCCTTGTATTTAAATAACTTACCGCTCCAATGCGTATTCTCTTGTCCAATTCGGCTAATTTTGCCACAAAGAAACTTAATTAGTGATGAATTCATCGCTAAAACAGTTTTTTTTACCCCGATTAGTAACCCCAATTACTAATTATTAATTACTAATTATCAATTACAATGGAGCTTTCTTCCCTCACAGCTGTTTCCCCCATCGATGGCCGTTACCGTAAACAGGTACAACACCTGGATGAGTATTTTTCTGAATATGCCCTGATCAAATACCGGGTATTGGTAGAACTGGAATATTTCTTTTTTCTGGCCGATCAGAAATTCTTCAAACTACCGATCAAAGCGAGAACTGCTTTGAAAAAAGTACTGGACGAATTCAGCCTCGATGATGCACAGCAGATCAAACAGATCGAATCTGTTACCAACCACGATGTAAAAGCCGTAGAATACTTTCTGAAAGAACAGCTCGATAAAGCGGGCATTCCCGATCTGAAGGAATGGATCCATTTCGGCTTAACCTCCCAGGATATCAATAATACGGCCATCCCCTTAAGCTGGAAACACTGCATGGAATATGAATACCTGCCGGCTGTGATCAACCTGCAGAATCATCTCTACCAACTGGCGGCGCAATGGAAAAATATTCCCCTGCTGGCCAGAACACACGGTCAAGCCGCTTCTCCTACCCGCCTGGGTAAAGAGATCATGGTTTTTGTGGAGCGATTGAACAACCAGATCGAACTTTTCAGCAGCATCCCTTACGCCGCCAAATTTGGTGGGGCCACGGGTAACTTTAATGCACACCAGGTAGCGTTCCCGAAAAAGAAATGGGTGGAACTGGGCAATGCTTTTGTAGAAGATACTTTAGGACTGCAACGCATGCAGTTTACCACGCAGATCGAACATTATGATAGTCTGGCGGCACATTTTGATGCCATCAAACGCATCAACAACATCCTGCTGGATCTTTGCCGGGATATCTGGACCTATATCAGCGTGGACTATTTCAAACAGAAAACGAAAAAAGGCGAAGTAGGCTCTTCTGCCATGCCGCATAAAGTAAATCCCATCGATTTTGAAAATGCGGAAGGTAACCTGGGTATGGCCAACGCCCTGCTGGAACATTTATCCGCCAAACTCCCCATCAGCCGTTTGCAGCGGGATCTTACAGACTCTACGGTGCTGCGTAATATCGGTGTACCGGTTGGTCATGTGGCTATTGCCCTCAAATCGCTGGAAAAAGGACTGAACAAACTGGTTTTGAACGAGGCCAAACTGAAAGAAGACCTCGAAAATAACTGGGCCGTGGTGGCAGAAGCCATTCAGACCATTTTACGGAGAGAAAATTACCCCAACCCTTACGAGGCCCTGAAAGACCTTACCCGCGGCAACCACAAAATCGATAAAAAAGCGATGCACGATTTTATAGGCAAGCTGAAAGTAAGTGCAGCCATCAAAAAAGAACTGAAAGCCATTACACCGCATAATTATGTGGGTGTGAATCCGGAATATTAGCCGGAACTTTTGGATAGTTTTCAACTTTCTAAAAGTTAAATACTACAATAAGCTTTACAGAATGATAGGATTTCTGTAAAGCTTTTGTATTTTAAGACACTAAACCCACCACTATGTCAACCAATTCATCCCGTCGCTCTTTTCTTCAAACACTTGGTTTAGGTGTTGGAAGCACCGTACTCGCCTCTGCACTACCCGGTATCGGCAGTTTGGCCAATCCACCAAAACCCTACATAGGCAAAAAACTGGGGATCGCTTTGGTAGGTCTTGGTAGTTATGCCAAAAACCAACTGGCCGTGGCGCTCGAAAAAACAGACAATTGTTATCTGGCAGGCATCGTAACCGGCACCCCCTCCAAAGGGGAAGAATGGCGAAACAAATACAATATTCCACCGCAGAACATATACAATTACCAGAATTTTGATTCGATCGCTTCCAACAAAGACATTGATATCATTTACATCGTTCTCCCCAACGCTATGCACCATGAATACGTGTTACGTGCCGCCAAAGCGGGCAAACATGTGATCTGCGAAAAGCCGATGGCTGTATCAGTAAAGGAAGCCGAAGAAATGGTAAAAGCCTGCAAAGACGCCGGTGTTCAACTGGGTATAGGTTACCGCCTGCATTTTGAACCGTTTACGCAGGAGATCATGCGTATTGGTAAAGAAAAAACATTCGGAGATATCCGTTTTGTACAAACCAATTTCGGATTCAGCATCGGCGATCCCTCGCAATGGCGTTTGAAAAAAGAACTGGCAGGTGGCGGCCCTTTAATGGATGTAGGTATTTACTGCGTACAGGCTTCCCGTTATGCCACAGGAAAGGAACCGCTTTGGGTTACTGCTCAATTTGGGCCCGTTACCGACAAAATGCGCTTTACTACTGTAGAAGAATCCGTATCCTGGCAAATGGAATTTCCCGAAGGAATCATGGTGAATGGATTTACCTCTTACAAATCCAATATAGAACAGCTCTATGTGTCTGCCAGCAATGGCTGGGCGCAATTAGGTCCAGCCTACGGTTATGGACCACTCAAGGGCCGTACCAGCCGTGGAGAAATGAACCTGCCCGTTGTGCATCACCAGACAGTGATGTTGCAGGGAATGTGCAAAGAGTTGATAGAAAACAATAAAATCCCTACACATACGTCTGGAGAAGAAGGACTGCGAGATATGCGCATCCTCATGGCGATCTATGAAGCCGCAAAAACCGGTCAACGGATCAGCCTTATATAATATTCGCGGATTAGCGGATGACGGATTAGTGGATTCTTTTAATCCATTAATGCGCTAATCCGTAATTCGCAAATCCGCTAATTTTTCTAACATGAAACGTGTTTTAATTACGGGCACCAATGGCATGATCGGGCGACTGATACTGGAGCTCTGTTTACAAAGAACAGATGTAGCTACCGTCACGTCCATCACCCGCAAACCATTAGGCATAGTGCATCCCAAACTCAGGGAAGTCATCCATAGTGATTTTAGGGACCTGAGTACTATCCGGGATCATTTCAGTAACCAGGATCTTTGCTTTTACTGCATCGGTGTGTATACAGGCACGGTACCCAGAGAGGAATTCAGGAAAATCACTGTTGACTATACCCGCGTGTTTGCAGAAACACTCAAACAGATGAGCCCGGAAGTCGTGTTCTGTTTCCTGAGCGGACAGGGAGCCGACCGCACCGAAAAAAGCAAACTCATGTTTGCGCAGGACAAAGGAATCGCAGAAAATTTACTGGAGCGTCTCGCATTCAAACAACTTTCTATTTTCAGGCCGGGTTATATTTATCCCGTGAATCCCAGAAAAGAACCCAATTTTTTTTACCGGCTTTCCAGAATATTATACAAACCTTTCCTTAGCAAAGTATATCCGAATATTGGTCTGACTTCTGTACAACTGGCTAATGCCATGGTAAAAATCGGGTTAGAAGGTGCTACGCAGCAGGTTTACGAAAACAGAGAGATCAGGCAGATTTCAATGAGTGAATGAGTGGATGAGTGATTGAGTGAATGCCAATGATGTACTTAGCTAATGAAACATTCACTCATTAACTCATCCACTCATTCACTCATTAATATTTCAAAAAGGCGTACCCCTTCAACTGGTAAGTAGTCAAAGTGGTGATTGCCGACAAGGCAGGTTTTACTTCCGGTGTTACAGAGGCTGGCGATACTTGTCTTTTGTTGAGGGATTGTCCGCATACAAAGATCTTAACTCCGGCTGCTTCCAGTTCTTTGAACAATGGAATATTGGGATTATCTGTATGGAATTTTTTCTGGTATTCTTCGTTGTTCACTACGTATTGTGCTGCGGGACCATGGATCACCATCACCACATGTAGTTTTTTAGCGGCCACACCACCCAGTGCATGCAGGTTTACCACTGCGCCTACTTTTTCAAAAAACTCATGAATGTTTTCCGGTTTGGGATTGTCAGAACTCACTTCCACAACTACTTTGTAATCCATTTTGGGATCCGGGTTCTCTACGGAGAAAGGCACTTCGGTAACGGTACCGAATTTCTTAACTACCGGATTCACTTTGGTCTGCGCATCTGCGCCCAAACAAATTGCCAAAAGCAGGAGTACTCCAAAAAACTGTTTCATGTTAGTTTGTATTAGCAAAACAAGGTAAGGATTTTTATTTTCCGAATTTTTTCTTCAGCAGACTCAATGCATCTGCTACACTCAGCTCCTCCGCCGGTTTTTGTGCGGGCCGGTCCTGCAATGGCCGCGGGCCTGACCGTTGGGGTCGCTGCGGCATTTCTTCTGTCTGTTTGATAGAGAGTGCAATCCGCTTTCTTACCCTATCCACTTCCAGCACTTTTACCTGCACTTTCTGGCCCAGTTTCAACGCTTCTGAGGGGTCGGTGATGTATTTATGCGCGATCTCACTCACGTGTACCAGTCCATCCTGCTTTACCCCGATATCTACGAAAGCACCAAAACGTGTCAGATTAGTAACACTGCCCGGCACGATCATGCCTACCTGCACATCTTCTATTTTATAAATATTCGCGAAAGAGAATTGTTCCAGTTCACTGCGTGGATCAAGTCCGGGTTTCTGTAATTCTTTCAGGATATCACGGATCGTAAGTTCACCGAATTGTTCGGTTACATATTTTTTAACATCGATCTGCTTCAATACCGTTTCATTACCGATGATGTTTTTCATTTCTACCCCTGCATCTGCTGCAATGGCTTTTACCAGCGGATAGGTTTCCGGGTGTACCGCACTTGCATCCAACGGATTCTCACCGTCTTTGATCCGCAAAAATCCTGCACATTGCTCGTATGCTTTTCCACCCAAACGGGGTACATTTAATAATTGCTCCCTACTGGTAAAACGACCAATCTCGTTCCGGTACCTGACAATAT
The DNA here is from genome assembly GCA_943369185.1 of Caulobacter sp. UNC279MFTsu5.1. Classification (GTDB taxonomy): domain Bacteria; phylum Bacteroidota; class Bacteroidia; order Chitinophagales; family Chitinophagaceae; genus Sediminibacterium. The sequence goes on from CALRMK020000003.1 coordinate 133,267, forward strand.
TATCTGCCAGTGTACCCCCGATCCCACTCACATACCCCAGCAGGTGTTTGCTGGCAGTATTCAGGTTCACACCTACACTGTTCACACAACTAACTACTGTCTGATCCAGTCGCTCTTTTAAACGGAACGGATTTACATCATGCTGGTACTGCCCTACCCCGATACTTTTGGGATCGATCTTAACCAGCTCGGCCAATGGATCCATTAAACGACGTCCAATACTCACCGAACCTCTTACGGTTACATCATGGTCAGGAAATTCTTCTCTTGCAGTTTCGGAAGCGGAATACACAGATGCACCATCTTCATTTACCAGAAATACCGGTAGTCCAAGGTTCATGTTTTTGATAAACTGTTCCGTTTCTCTTCCCGCAGTTCCGTCGCCAACGGCAAAACAGTCGATCTTGTATTTGGCTACCAGTTCTTTGATCTTGTATTCACTGTCGTAAATACGGTTGGGTTCATGCACATAGATCAGATCTGTTTTCTGCAGCTCTCCTTTTTCGTCCAGGCATACTACTTTGCAACCGGTACGGTAACCGGGATCAATTGCCAGAATCCGTTTACTGCCCAGCGGCGCACTCAGCAATAACTGGCGCAGGTTTTCTGCAAATACATTGATCGCTTCCTCATCTGCTTTCTGTTTCAAAGCCGTTCTGAATTCTGTTTCCAGACTGGGCTGCATCAATCTTCTGTAAGCGTCCCTGATGGCTTTCTTCACATGTTCGGTGGCTGGCGTTAAAGCTTTCACGTGATCTTTTTCCAGTAAAGCCAGTGCTTCTTCTTCCAACGGCGCTATCGACATCCGCAAAAAGCCTTCCATGAATCCGCGTAATACGGCCAGTATCCGATGCGAGGGAACGCGGGAAATGGGTTCCGAAAAATCAAAATAGTCTTTGTACTTAATGCCCTCTGTTTCTTTATCCGTCAGCACTTTACTCTGTAACGTAGCCGTATCTTCAAACAGTTTACGCAGTTTGGCACGTAGGTTCACATCTTCATTGATCGTTTCAGCAATGATATCGCGGGCACCCTGCAGGGCTTCCTCTTTGGTTTTGATTTTTTCGCCGATGTATTTCTCAGCTTCTGCATCCAGATCAGCAGCAGTCTGCTCCAGCATCAGCAAAGCCAATGGCTCCAATCCATTCTCACGCGCTGTTTGTGCTTTGGTTTTTCTTTTTGACTTATACGGCAGATAAATATCTTCCAGTTCTACCAACGTAGTGGCCGCATCAATTTTCCCCTGCAGGTATTCTGTCATTTTACCCTGCTCGGTAATTGATTTTTCAATGAACGCTTTCCTTTCTGTGAATTCCTTCAGAAATTTGGCTTCGTCCTGTATCTGCAGGATCTGTACTTCATCCAGTCCGCCCGTGCGGTCTTTCCGGTAACGGGCTATAAAAGGAATGGTAGCGCCTTCGGCAAATAATTCTAAAACAACTTCTGCCTGTGTGGTTCTGATATTGAGTTTGGTAGCGATTAACGATGCAAAAGAAGACATTCTCTGGTGTTGGAATTTGTGTTAGATAAAACCCGCCGCTGCAGGTACAATTGTTTTTGGGAGGGCGAATGTATGCGGTGCTTCTGAAAGAAAAAAAGAAAAATTATACAGCAGAGCGCCAGCTGTTTACTCAGGCAATTTTCACCACTTTATGCGGGTAACGCTCGGCAAAATTGCGGATCATAGAGCGCAATACTTCGTTTTCGGGATACGCTACCAGTTGTGGTTTGATCTGTTCCAGACGGGTGAGATCTGTATCTTTTTCAATTTGGCCCATACCATAAAATTTACCTTCTTCCACCAGCACACAACCTTCTTTGTCGCGGATCAGGAAGGTTTCTTTTTGTGCCTCCATCCAGTCCAGCGCCTGCTGAACCGACTGGTTATAGGTTTCCATTTCCGGTAATTCCTTTGCACCGGTATTGTCGAGAAAACAAAGTACCGGATGCAGTTCAAAATCCTTTACCAGTTTCCACAAAAGCCGGTGCGCATCTACCAGCATCGAAAAACTGGCTACCGGTGTGGTATGTTTTTGTTTTTTATCGATCGCCAGACGCCGGTACCCCCGGTTGTCTTCAAAATGATAGATCCCCCATAACTGCTCAAACCGTTTCTGGCTTTTGTTGAAAGCCGGCCACAAACGTTTGATCTCAACACTTTCGAGCAAACAGGCGATGAATTCGGTTGGACAAACCGAGTATGTGATGGAATAAATGCTCCGCAGAAAATCCTGTCGTTTTTTGGAGGTATCCAGTCCGGTAAAATGACTTACCACCCTTTTTTTGATCTGTTTGGCCTTACCCACATATACTACTTTGCCTTTGGCATCATGGAAATAATATACCCCGGGCTGTTCGGGCAGATCAAGCACATAGGATTCAGGAAGATTGGGGGGCAATAACTGCCCTTTATTCTCTTTTTTCAGCATTTCCCTGATCAGCATGCCCCCATTGTTGCGCAGCACCATATCCAGCACCTGGGCCGTAGCCAGCGCATCGCCCCCTGCACGGTGGCGGTTCTCGATCTCAATACCCAGTTCGCGGCATAAATGTCCCAGCCCGTATTTGCGGTAACCCGGAAACACTTTCCGGCTCAGGCGGATGGTACAAAGCTTGGGCGTTTGCAGGTGAAAACCGGCTTCCTGCAGGTGGTGTTTCACAAAAGAGAAATCAAAGTTCACATTATGGGCCACAAATACCCTGTCTTTCAACAGGTTAAAGATATAGGGCGCTACTTCTTCAAAAGAAGGTGCTACTGCCACCATGGCATCGGAGATCCCGGTCATATTGGCGATAAAAGGCGGAATGGGCTGGTGCGGATTTACCAGGGTTTCATACCTGCCCTCCACTTCCGAGCCATTATGCAACACGATCGCGATCTCAGTGATCCCGTGTTGCTGGGGAAAGCCCCCCGTGGTCTCAATATCAACAACTGCAAACAGCATGTGCACAAATTAGCCTTGCAAATTCGGGATTTACAGATTAATTTAACACTATATTTTTTGAAATCCTCTGTCCTGAACAAGGCATTACTCTCCAGAACGTCTTTCGCACAGCAAAGGCACTGCTTTTGAGCCATTTTCTGATTACCGTTTTACCCGTTAAAAACGATTGCTATGGAGCAATTTGAACATGAGTCACCAGTAAACGAAAAAAAAATCCTGACCATTGGCGGCATTATCATCCTGGTGGTGATAGTGGTGATTGCTTATTTTGAATGGACCGGAAGAAGAATTTACTAGTACTTACCCTTACTTCGCTTTGCCTGACTATCCGCCAAAGGATAGATGGAAATTATTTGTCCCAAGAATACCCGCTCGCCTGTAAGATTTTGATCCTTTACGCTACCAATAAAAATGTAGCAGCAACTGTAACTTTTGTATTAACCAAACGTTTGCCTTTATTAACAATGGTTAACCTGTGAAAAGGAAACACCTGGCTACTTTTACCGAACCGTATGCAACTGTTATGAGATACCTGCTTTTTTTCCTTGTGATGGCTTTCCTGTCTGGCTGCAGCAGCCCCGTAGGGTATGCCGTTAATGGCATCAGCAAAAAAGTGAGCAATTGCTGCAAGGCCCTGACCAAAGGCGTATCTACACAGAACCCCGCGGCAAAAACCGCCCAACCGGCCCCTTTTCCCTCAGCTGTTTTTGAGAAGATGAACCAATTGACGCCAACCTGGTAGTGTCACTGCCTGTTTTCACCGGCGCCTAGCGTCCTTTTCCTTACTTTTGCAAACCTGAAAATGCTGAACGCATTTACAACCTTCTGCGTTAAGCGTTCCGCATTCAGCCTTAAGCGTATACAATGGAACTGAGCAAGAATTTTAGCCCGAACGAAGTGGAAGCCAGGTGGTACCAGCACTGGCTTAACAAAGATTATTTCAGCAGCCGACCCGATGGCAGGGAGCCGTATACTGTGGTCATTCCCCCTCCCAATGTAACCGGTGTGCTGCATATGGGGCATTGTCTCAATAACTCCATCCAGGATATTCTGGTTCGCCGTGCGCGGATGCAGGGAAAAAATGCCTGTTGGGTTCCCGGAACCGACCACGCATCGATTGCCACAGAAGCCAAAGTGGTGGCCATGCTGCGCGAAAGAGGTATCACCAAATCTTCTCTCACACGCGAGGAGTTTCTGACCTACGCCTGGGAATGGAAAGAAAAATATGGCGGTATCATTTTACAGCAGCTGAAAAAACTGGGGTGCAGTCTAGACTGGAACCGGACCTCCTTTACCATGGATCCGGATTATTACCAGGCCGTGATCAGTATTTTTATCCGGCTGCACAAAGAAGGGATCATTTACCGCGGCCTGCGGATGGTGAACTGGGATCCCGTTGGCAAAACGGCCCTGAGCGATGAGGAAGTAATTTTTAAGGAGGTTGACTCCAAACTATACTATATCAGCTACCCGCTAACAGATGGCAGTGGCAGTATCACCGTAGCTACCACACGCCCCGAAACCATTTTGGGAGATGTGGCGATTTGTGTGAACCCTACCGACGAACGGTACAGGGCATTAGTGGGCAAACAGGTACTGGTACCCCTCATTAACCGGAAAATACCGGTGATCGCGGACGAATATGTGGATGCCTCTTTCGGTACCGGTGCATTAAAAATTACGCCGGCACATGATAAAAATGATAATGAGCTGGGCAAAAAACATAACCTGAAAGCATTGAATACCCTGGATGCAGAAGGAAAATTTACCGCAGAAGAGCTAAGGGAAGATAACCCCTCTGCCCTGGTATTATCTTATGAGGGTGTTGACCGGTTTGTGTTGAGAAAGAAAATCGTAGAAGATATCACAGCACTGAATCAGGTACAAAAGACAGAAGAGTACAAAGGACAGGTAGGTACCAGCGAAAGAACAGGTGCGGTGATCGAAAGCCGCTTATCGTTGCAATGGTTCATCGATATGAAAAAACTCATCGGCCAGCATCCTGACATTGTAGATGCGGTTATGAGCGATAAGATCAAATTCCATCCTGCCAAGCTGAAAAACACTTATAGCTACTGGATGGAAAATATCAAAGACTGGTGCATCAGTCGCCAGCTTTGGTGGGGACAGCAGATCCCTGCCTATTATGCACCGGATGGAAGTTTTACGGTAGCCGAAACCAAAGAAGCGGCTTTTGCGCAATTAAAAATCAACAACGAACAATTAACCCTTGAAGAAGTAAAGCAGGATGAAGATTGTTTAGACACCTGGTTCTCCAGCTGGCTCTGGCCGATGGAGGTTTTTAAAGGTATCAGCAATCCCGACAACGCGGATTACCAATATTATTATCCCACTACCACCCTGGTTACCGGACAGGATATTATCTTTTTCTGGGTGGCCCGGATGATCATGGCGGGATATGCATTTAAGAACCAGCAGCCTTTTACCGATGTGTATTTTACCGGAATGGTAAGAGATAAGCAGGGCCGAAAAATGAGTAAACAGCTGGGCAATAGTCCGGATCTGTTAGGACTGATCGACAGTTATGGTGCGGATGCCACCCGTTTCGGGATCCTGATTTCGGCCCCTGCCGGTAATGATATTTTATTTGATGAATCGGCACTGGAGCAGGGAAGGAATTTCAACAACAAACTCTGGAATGCGCTGAAGCTGATCAAAATGTGGGAAGGGCGTCAGTCGTCAGTAGTGAGTAGTGAATTGGCGAACCAGCCTGACCACTCCCCACTCACCACGCATAATTTTGCTGTAAACTGGTTTGGCCATCGGCTGAATGAAGTGAAGGCAGAAGTAGATGGACTGATGAAGCAATTCCGCTTAAGTGAAGCACTGAAAACCATTTATTCCCTGATCTGGGATGATTTCTGCAGTTGGTATCTGGAGTGGATCAAACCGGGCTTTGAGCAGCCGATTGAAAAACAGGTATACGATCAAACCATCGGTTATTTTGAGCAACTGATGGAATTGTTGCATCCCTTCATGCCATTTATTACCGAAGAGATCTATCATTTACTGAAAGAACAGACCGAAGATCTCTGCGTAAAACAGGAATCGCCTTTACAGCCATTTGATAAACAGGTACTTGCTTCCGGGGAACTGCTGAAACAGGTGATCTCGGCCCTGCGGGATGCCAGAAACAAGAACCAGTTAAAACCCAAGGATCCCATCAAACTGTTTATACAAACCAGTGAAGATGCAGGTTACCGCGCCATTGAAAATATCCTGCTGAAACAGGTGAATGCAGAAAGCATCGGTTATACATCCACTACCATAGCCAATACCATTGTGGTGGCCGTAGAGAAAGATAAATTCTTTATTGAAACCGAAAAACAACTGGATGCTGGTAACCTGAAAGCGGAACTGCTGAAAGACCTGGAACACCAGCAGCAATTTCTTGCAAGCGTGATCAAGAAACTCAGCAACGAACGTTTTGTACAGAACGCCAAACCGGAAGTAGTAGCACTGGAGCAGAAAAAACAGGCAGATGCAGAAGCCCGTATCAGAACCATACAGGATAGTTTACAGAACCTGGGATAGAAACAAGCCCTTTACCGGCTTTGTTTGTATTCTTTGTTAAATAAATAATTATCTTCATATCATTCTCGCCCGGCCTGTAATACCATTGTATGAAAAGAACTAAGCTGCTGCCAGTATTGGCAGGATTCACCTGTTTACTATTGACCAGTCTGGAAACCTTTGGGCAGGGAGCGGAAGTAAAATACCTCCGTGCCGTAAATCCACGGTATCCGACCAACGCCTATTTCAAAGCACTTTCTTCTACGGCCAAACCGGTGGCTGTTGCCATTCCTTTCGGAATGCTGGCTGTTTCGCTGATCAGTGAGCATGACGCCACGGCTATGAAAGCCTATGAAGCAGCCGCCAGTATCGCAGTGGCCGCGATAGCAACAGAAGCTATGAAAAAATTAATACAACGCCAAAGACCATATGAGGTCTACAATGATATTTACCCGAGCGAATATGATAACGGGAGTTCCTTTCCTTCCGGACATACCTCCATTGCATTTTCTGTAGCCACTTCCCTTACACTCAGTACTAAAAAATGGTATGTTGCCGTACCGGCCCTGTTGTGGGCTTCCGGTGTAGGTTATTCCCGTATTTATCTTGGACAACATTACCCAACCGATATTGCGGCGGGCGCCTTAACTGGAGCCGCCAGCGCTTTTGCTACGCATTGGTTGCAAAAGAAATTATTCGCAGAAAAAAAGAAGCGGGTACCAGTTAGGCAGTAGTTGCAGGATACCGGTTGCTGACAAACCTATCCATTCCTAATGTACCAGCACGTGGGTCTGTTTAATTACGCCCATCACAAAGACACTCTGTACATGACCTAGGTTATCGGCCTGGCTTAACTTGTTTACGTGAAAATCGTAATAGTCATCCATGCTTTCTGCAACAACTTTCAGCATAAAATCGAATTCGCCGGAAATATTATAGCATTCGATCACTTCGTTCATTTCCTGGATACTTTTGATGAATTTGGCTCCGGCATTACGGTTATGCTGTTTGAGAGATACATAGCAGATCACCATCAGCCCTTTTTTAACCTTGGAATGATCTACCAGCGTAGCATATTGCCTGATCACGCCCGATTCTTCCATCCGTTTGATCCGCTCGTGAACCGGCGTGGTACTCAGGTGCACTTTATCAGAGATTTCTTTCACGGTTGCACGGGCATTCTGCTGCAGTTCTCGAAGAATGGCCATATCCTTTTCATCTAAAGAAAAAGAGCTGTTAGTGGAATCTACTTTTTGAATGGCTTTTGGCATGGTAAAAACATCATTTATTCTTCATAAAGCTATTAAAACAGCATATTTATTCCAAATAAAATAATAATTATAGTATTTTATTCTATCAATATACATTTGTGCACATAAATCATACTATATGTCATTAAAAAACATTGATTTCAGCCTGCCTTATAAAGTGGCTGATATGAGTTTAGCCGATTGGGGCCGCAAAGAGATCCGTCTCGCCGAAGCAGAAATGCCCGGTCTTATGTCTATCCGTGCCGAATACGGTCCAAGCCAGCCTTTAAAAGGTGCACGTATTGCAGGTTGTCTGCACATGACCATCCAGACCGCTGTATTGATCGAAACACTGGTGGCATTGGGTGCCGAAGTAAAATGGAGTTCTTGTAATATCTTCTCTACCCAGGACCAGGCTGCTGCTGCGATTGCTGCTGCCGGTGTGGGTGTATTTGCCTGGAAAGGTCAAACTCAGGAAGAAGCGGATTGGTGTATTGAGCAGACTTTGTTCTTTGGTGCTGCAGACCGTCCGTTGAACATGATCCTGGACGATGGTGGTGACCTCACCAATATGGTATTTGATGTGTATCCTGAACTGGTAGCCAACATCAAAGGTTTATCTGAAGAAACCACTACCGGTGTACACCGTTTATACGAGCGTATGGCAAAAGGTACTTTACCGATTCCTGCGATCAATGTGAACGACTCTGTTACCAAATCCAAATTCGACAACAAATACGGTTGTCAGGAATCACTGGTGGATGCAATCCGTCGTGCCACTGATGTGATGATGGCTGGTAAGATCGCTGTAGTAGGTGGTTATGGTGATGTAGGTAAAGGTTCTGCCCTGTCGCTGAAAGGTGCCGGTTGCCGCGTGATCGTTACCGAAATCGATCCGATCTGTGCTTTACAGGCTGCCATGGAAGGTTTTGAAGTAAAACCTATGATCGAAGCCGTGAAAGAAGCTGATATCATTGTTACTGCTTCCGGCTGTCGTGACCTGATCACTGAAAAACATTTCCGTCTGATGAAAGACAAAGCGATCGTTTGTAATATTGGTCACTTTGATATTGAAATTGATATGGCATGGCTGAACAAAAGCTACGGTCATACCAAAGACACCATCAAACCACAGGTAGATCTGTACAATATCGAAGGAAAAGATGTGATCATTCTGGCAGAAGGTCGTCTGGTAAACTTAGGTTGTGCTACCGGTCACCCAAGTTTTGTGATGAGTAACTCATTCTCTAACCAGACTTTGGCCCAGATTGAATTGTGGACCAATTTCAAGAGCTACGAGAACAAAGTATATGTATTGCCTAAACACCTGGACGAGAAAGTAGCCCGTTTACACCTGGCTAAAGTAGGTGCCGTACTGGACGAACTGACTGATGCGCAGGCTGAATACCTGGGTATTCCAAAAGCAGGTCCGTTTAAGGCTGATCTGTATAGATATTAATCTGCATTGTCTACGGACAATACACCCTGTTATAGAGCCCGCTTCTTTGAAGCGGGTTTTTTTATCCCTATCTGATGTAAAAAATCCCATCAGACTCCGTAATCCAAACATTATGCAAGTAAGAACCGGTTTTTGACAATAGACAGTACATTTTTACAGTTACATTACAAGCAAATGGTTATTTTCATCTGCAGGATGTGTACGGAAATTAGAATTTGAACAGACAGCTACAACATATCACTCGAAGATGTACTTTATTCCTGACTTTTCTGTTGGCATGCAGCAGTTTCACTGCTATTGCCCAAAACAGAAAATACATAGATACCACCCCTTTATCTACCCGTAAACAAGCTATCTCTTTTCTCGAAAAACAGGCAGACCTGCGGCCCAGTAATTTCTGGCCCAATGTAAATCCGGTGATATTTATACAGAATCTCCGTAATAATCTGGAAGATCCACTCAGCATTCACGAAGGTAAGAGTACTAATTTCTGTGCCTACGCGGCTCTCTCCTATATGCCGCTACATGATGATCCTTTGGGTTTTATCACGTTTATGCTCAAAATATATAAAGAAGGAAAAGCCATTTATGGCAGGGAGTATTTTGAACCCAGCAAAGAAGTTAAACTAGCCGCCGGCACCCTCACCTTTAAAGGAGAACTAGACATCAGACCTGCCGACCAGTTGTGGTTTATGCTGCTGGCCGATCATTTTAAAGGGTATCTGAATTTTTTTGACAAGCAATACAATCCCGGCGATGAGAACCGGCTCTGGGCCTCTGTTAATTTTGCCAAATACAACCGGATGGTAAGAAACCTGTTCAATTACGAAGTAACATCGGTAGGTTCTGATTTATTTAAACCGGGGATCCGGGATATCTACGAATACCTGGCAGATAAACTGGCTACAGGTACTGTAACGCTTTTTGTAAATAATGTGAACCTTTACAAAAGAAACCAGACACGTCTCAAATTTGGCGTGCCTACCCATTTTGTAATCCTATTGGCCGTAGAAGAAGTAGACAATCAGATAGCCATCACCTACTGGGATTACGGTGGCAGAACCCGGATGCTGATTACAGAACGTTTTTTTAAGAAAATTCTATTTGGCATATCCCATGCCATTAAAAAGACAAAGCATGCACCGTAAAACTTTCTATACGATATCAGTTTGTGGATTGTTGTTACTGCTGTCATCCTGCACGTCCAGCAAGATATTCTCTACCGATTATTATAACAAACACGAGAAAACTTTAACTGAGATAGAACAGTCATATAAAAAACTATACGAACAGAACCGCTTTTCTGTGGGTTTTACTGACCGGTCATTCAATGATATTTCTCTGGAGATCCATACAGATTCCATCAAATATATCTATGAGTTCCGTATCGATGAACCCCGTTTTCTGGACACATTGAAAAGATTTGACCTGCCGGTGCAGGGTATTGTTGACCTGATCAACAAAATGAAATCCATCCAATGCATCTGGGTCAATAACCTGGATTATTACAGTAATAACCAGAAACGATCGCTGGTGTTCCTATCTATCCGGAAACTGGCGTTCCACCTTCCCTTCCTCAACGAAAAATATTATATCCTCACTTTTTATTCGCAACCCCAGTATTTTGATGAGCAGGGAAGACTTTTATCTACCAGGCGGCAGCGGAAACTGAGGAAGATCAATGATGATATCTTTCACCGGATCAATGATAAGGTTTGTTATACGGTGTCAGAGAGGTTTAGGTGAACAATGAGTGAATGAGTGAATGTGGAAAATAAGGTAAGGCGGGATGACCTGTTCACATGTGAGGATAAGTAAGGAATATGGGCCAACTTTGGCTTGACTATCTTTGAAAAAGAATTAAAGCTGTAATTATGAACTTATCTAAAATGAACCTTACCAGTATGGCTATCCTGGCACTGGTAGCTGTGAGTAGCTGTAAAAACAAGGGTGCTTCTGAAGACAAAGGGGCAGATACTGCCAAAACGGAGGCTGTGAAAATGGTGCCGGGCACACCCATCCAGTTAGACAATACCAAGCGATATATTTACCTTACCTGGGATGATTCGCCCCAGCCACCCGGAACCGTTAATTCCAAAGCTGTTTTTATGGAAGAGGGTATCAAAGCCACTTTTTTCTCAGTTGGCTTTAACCAGGTGGGCCCCTTTAAAAAACGCCTGATCGATTCTATCCGGAACGCCTACCCGCAATTTCTGCTGGCAAATCACAGTTTCACACATGGGTTTAAGGATAAATATGGTACTTTTTACTCTCCTGCTATGACAGATAGCGCACTCAATGATTTCCTGCGTAATGAAAAGGAGCTGAACATTCCGGTAAAAATCATCCGTTTACCAGGTAATAACGGTTGGGCCGCCAATGGCGACCTGCACGGGCAAAAATCAAATACGGCCCTGGTAAAAAAACTGGATTCGCTGGGGTACAAGATCATCGGCTGGGACCTGGAGTGGACACAACAGGCCAAAGCCAAAGCACCGAAAGAAAGTGTAGATGAAATGATCCAGAAAGTGAACCAGAAATTTGAAGATGGCACAACCAACCAGCAGAATGCGCTGGTGATCCTCTCTCACGACCGGTTATTTGAGAAAAAGCAGTACGCCGATTCCTTAAAGAAATTCATTTCTCTATTAAAGCAGGATAACAGAATCGTATTCGAAACACTGGATCATTATCCTTCTGTACAGCAGAAATAATGATCAGACCCACCCGTGGCCAATAAAAAAGCCTCTTTTTCCTGAAAAGAGGCTTTTTTTATGAAAAGACTTCTCCCAAAGCAGATGATCTGTAACAGGCGGCTCACCCTTGACCGATAAAAGGGCCGTTTTTGCCAGCACTAACAACCGTTCGTCCCAAACCGGACAGTTGATACAGTTCATTCATCCCACCGGAAGGGCCTTTAAGAAAGCATTAAGAAATCCGCTGAAATCCTTTGTGGTATTGCATTGCGGGGCAATATTCACCTTCGTTAACATTTACGTTAACACCATTCATAATAACGCCCGTCACAGGAATGTAACTAATCACAATCTGCTTCGTCTACTTAGCAGCTGTTTCTACTTTTGACCTATCAAATCGAAACAAACAAAAACAACATTCTTAATAAAATTTAAAGAACACCACACCATGAAAAAGTTTTTTATCACCGCCTTAGCAGCCATCGCCATCGGAACCAGCGCTTTTGCCGGTCCTTCATCCATCAGTACCAAAGTAAATGACCATTTTGCCGCTTCATTCAGCAAAGCCAAAAATGTTACCTGGAAATCCAGCGACAGGTTTGACAAAGTGAGTTTCATTCTCAATAACGAGAAAGTAGATGCTTTCTATGATATAAACGGAGAACTGATCGGTACCAGCAAGACCATGGCTTTTGACAAACTGCCCAAATCTGCCCTGGAGAATATCACCAGCAAGTACCAGTATCCTGAGTATCAGTTAAAAGACTGTATTGAGTTTACCTCAGATTCCAAGGAGAAGAACTACTATGTTTCTATGGAAAAGAAAAATGAAACCCTGGTATTAGAGATTACCAAGGGTGGTATGGTAAGCGTGTTTGCCCGTAACAGAAAATAAAACATTCTATTCTCCATATATATCCCAAAGTCCCACGTTCTTGCGCGGGACTTCTTTATTTCCCCTATTCCATCCACTCATTCATTCACTCATTCATTCACTCATTCACTCATCCACTCATTATTCTCTACCCCGGTAAACTAATCTTCCCCATACTAACCGAAGGAATATCGCTGGTGCCATTGCCGATAGGCGTATTGCCCCCCGCCACACATTCATTGGCCAGCACAGCAAACAGCAGGGCCTCTTTGGCATCGGGATTGATCTCGAGCGCATCTGTGGTATAAAAGGTATAGCCCGGTAACAGTTCCTGTATATGCTGCATCAGTAAAGGATTATGCATCCCTCCGCCGCTGGTATAGATCGTAAATGTGTTAGCCGCATCCAGGGTTCTTTTCATGGCTTCCACAATGGTTACAGCGCTGAAACGGTTCAGGGTAGCCATCACATCGGGATGTGAGATCTTTGAAATACCAGCCTCTACAATGGCTTTTTCGAGATAGGCGAGATTAAAGAGTTCCGGTCCAGTTGTTTTAGGAAATCCTTTGTCGAAAAACGCATTTCTCAGAAGTTCAGCCAGTAAGGTCTCATCTACTATTCCCGTTTTTGCCACAGCAGCATCTTTATCAAAAGGCAGCTGAAAATGTTGTTGTACATAGGCATCCATCAGGGTATTACCCGGTCCGGTATCGGTACTGAAGATTTTGGCGGCATCCAGATCGGCGGGCAAATAGGTAAAATTGGCAATCCCGCCAATGTTCAGCATGATCCGGTTCTCGCCTTTTTTACTGAAAATGAAATAGTCGCCGTACACTGCCAACGGTGCACCCTCTCCTCCTGCCGCAATATGTTTCTGTCTGAAATCACTTATGGTAATAATCCCCGTAGACACTGCCAGCTGGTCGCCATCACCGATCTGCAGGGTAGCATTGCCAAAACCGGGCTGCTGGTGCTGCAATTTAGGTGCATGGTAGATGGTTTGTCCATGACTGGCCAGCAGGTCAACTTCTTCCGGACGCAGTTTCCATTTTTGCAGAAACCCGAGAATAATGTCGGCATGATGCCGGGCCACCCAGCCATTCAGAAGGCAGAGTTTCTCCAGATCAACCGTTTTTTTGGAGAAAACCGAGCGGATCTCCTCCTTGAAATGAGTTTCATAGGAATAGGTTTCAAACTGAACCAGTTCAATTTTCGTTTCCGGTCCGCTGCCGGTAAACCGACAAAGTGCCACATCCAAACCATCCAGAGAGGTTCCGCTCATTAAACCTATAATCAGACGGGACGGCTTTGACGCAATACCGCATAATTTGTTTAAGTTTTTATTCATTTTTGCAGGTTTCTGTTGATTTTTGGAAGGTATTATGCGACAATTTGCAGCTTTTTATTTGTATTATAAAAAAAATTGTTGATTTTTAGCAACGCAATACTCTACCGAAAATGCTTAAGAAAGAACGCCAGGCCTATATTTTACACCAGGTTAGTTTACATAACAGTGTTTTGTCTGCAGATCTGAGCAGCTCCATCAATGTGTCAGAAGACACGATCCGCCGCGATCTGAATGAATTGGCCGACAGTGGTAAAGTTATCAAAGTACATGGAGGCGCATTATCTAAATCTTTTAACAGCTTTTATCTGCGTTCTGATGTCTATAATGTAGACAGTAAAAAAGTGATCGCCGAAAAAGCGGTTTCGCTGATACAGGATGGCATGTTTGTATTAACCGGTGGCGGAACTACGGTAATAGAAATGGCACGTCTGTTACCCGAGAATCTGAAAGCCACTTTTTTAACGGGAAGCATCCCGGCTGCCTATGAATATGCCCAGCATCCGAATATCGATGTGATTTTTATCGGGGATAAGATCTCGAAGAAATCACAGATTGCCATCGGGGGCGAGGCCATTACCAAGATCAAACACATCAAAGCAGATCTCTGTTTTCTGGGGATCAATGCGATTGACCGGGATCATGGTATCACTGATAACGATTGGGATGTGGCGCAACTGAAAAATGCCATGATCGAGTCTTCGGCAAAAACTGTGGTCATGTCGATCTCAGAAAAATTAAATTCCCATCAGCGGATCCGTGTATGCGGGGTTGATGACATAGATATTCTTATTACCGAACTGGATCCAACGAACAAAATTCTGGATCCATTCAGGATAAACAGTTTAACCATTCTTTGATTTATCACAAATAAAAACTGCGCTATGAACACAAGTGTTAAGAAAGCCACAGGTAAATGGAGACAACTCTGTTTGCTGCTGGCCATCACCCTGCTTACCGCCTACTCCTATGGGCAGGTACGCATCTCCGGAAAAATCACCAGTACCACCGGTGCGGCTGTTGAATCGGTTGCGGTAACCGTAAAGGGTACCAAGTTTGGTGGATTGGCCGATAATAACGGCTTATACAGCTTTACCGCACCGCTTGCTGCCGGAAAATATACCCTGGTATTTGCAGGTGTAGGATTTCAGCAACAGGAATCAGCACTGACCGTGGGTAGCGATAAAAGCTATACAGTTGATGCGGTCATGAGCGAAAAAATTTCCAAACTGGATGAAGTAGTCGTAACCGGTACCTCTGCCGGAACTACCCGCAGACAACTGGGTAGTTATATCAGTTCCGTAAAAGCAGAAGACCTGAACAAAGGTGCCACCGGAAACGTGCTGGCTGCTTTACAGGGCAAAACGGCCGGTGCCCAGATCTCACAGAACTCCGGAGATCCTGCCGGTGGTATTTCTGTGAGACTGCGTGGTATCAGCTCTATCTCTTCTTCTTCAGAACCCTTGTATATCATTGATGGGGTGATCGTTAACAACAGCACCAACCGCGTTACCAACACTTCCGGCAACTATGATGGCGGCAGTTTTGTAGGTAATATCGGTCAAAGCCGTTTGGTAGATATCAACCCTAACGATATTGAAAGAGTGGAAGTATTGAACGGTGCTGCAGCCGCTGCCATCTATGGTAGCCGTGCCAACGCCGGTGTGGTGCAGATCTTTACCAAAAAAGGTAAAAGCGGAGCCCCTTCTATCAGTTTCTCTACCAGCTACACTACCAGCAAACTGCGTAAGAAACTGGATGTAAACCAGTCTCCCACCAAATTCGGCGGACCTACCGATGGTGCAGGTGCACAAACACAGGATATCCTCACACCTGCACTCACCAACACCACGGCCGTTACCCGTTATGATTACCAGGATTATATTTTCCGTAACGCCAACGGAACAGACAATAACCTGTCTATCAGCGGCGGAACCGATAAGACCAAATATTATCTCTCCGGTTCTTACCTCTACAATCAGGGTATCGTTCCCAATACCGATTTCCAGCGTTTCAGCTTCCGCAGTAATATTGATCAGGTGCTGAACAAATGGGCCAGCTTTAACCTGGGTCTGAACTACGTAAACAGCACTGCCAATGAGAAACCAGATGGTAACTCCTTCTTCTCTCCTATGAACAGTGTAACCATCATTGGTAACTTCCACAATATCTGGCAGCGTGATGCGCTGGGTAATATCCTCGCCGTAGGCGAAAGAGGTCGTGCCAACCCGGTATCGGTGATCGAAGACATCAAACAAAAACAAACCACCAACCGCGTGATTGCCAATATGGGACTGAAACTGCGTCCTATCAAACGTTTGACGGTTGATTATACCATGGGTATTGATAACTATTCGCAGAATGGTACTACTTATATTCCACCCTTTGCGTATAACGTAAGTACTGCTTTCTTTGGTGGTGGTGCAGGTCTGGATCCTACACAGAATGGTTATTCAAGTACGGCCAGCAATAGTTTCTTCGCTATCAACCATGACGTGAATGCTACTTACAATATCGATATCACCAGCAATATCAACTCAGTAACGCAGGTAGGTTTCTCTCAGCAATATGAGAAAAACAATTATGCCTTGTTACAGGGACGTGGTCTGGCACCCTTTGTACAAACTGTAAACGGAGCCAGTACTATTTTACCAGGTGTAGATGACAGAAGTGAAATTTCTGTATCAGGTACCTACGTTCAGCAGAACTTCAAATACCGTAACCAGTTCTTTGTAACCGGTGCCGTACGTGTGGATGGTTCTTCTGTATTTGGTAAAAACCAGCGTAACCAGACCTACTACAAAGCCAGTGGTAGTTACGTGATCTCCGGAACAGATTTCTGGAGCAAGATGGGTGTATCCAAATGGTGGGATCTGTTTAAAGTACGTGTAGCGTATGGTGAGAGCGGAAACCTGACAGGTATCGGTGCTTACTCAAGATTCAACACCTACAGTTCTTCTTCTTATATCGGCAGAACTTCTCTCAACTCCAGCGGAACACTGGCTAACGAAAATGTGAAACCCGAAAGACAGCAGGAGCTGGAATATGGTTTTGACCTGGCTTTCCTGAACAACCGTTTGGGATTAACCGTGAACATCTACAATAAAAAAGTAAAAGATCTGCTGATCAACCGCTTTATTGCGCCAACCAGCGGTTTCTCCAGTCTGCTGGATAACTATGGTTCTTTAGAGAACAAAGGTTACGAAGTAGTATTAACCGGTAATCCTGTTTCTACCAAAAACCTGAAATGGGAAGTAACCGGGATCTATAACCATAACCGCAACAAAGCCGTAAGTATCGGTCAGGCATTAACCCTGTTAAGTACCAACGCAGGTGCACCGGTTGCGATCATTGAAGGACAACCCATCGGTGTATTCTACGGAACTTTCTTTGCTACGGATGCGAGTGGTAACCTGTTAAAAAATACAGCCGGTATTCCTCAGCAGGAAGCAGGTGTACAGAACAGTGCCCTTGTATATACACCGGGAAGAAATACGACAACCGGCTTACCCAGCGGAAGCACTTTACGCCGGATTATCGGAAACCCGAATCCTGATTATACCGCCAGTCTGGTGAATGAAATTACCTACAAGAAACTGAGTCTGCGTGTGCAGATTGATGCGGTAAGAGGTGGTAATGTATTCAACGCCGACTTCCGTACCCGTCAGGGAGTAGGTAATGGTAAAGTGGCAGAACAGGAGCAGCGCGGACAATTACCCCGTGGTTATATTTCCGGTATCTATGCCATTGAACAATGGCGTATAGACGATGGTTCTTTTACCAAACTGCGTGAATTATCATTAACCTATAACATTGGAAAACTGAAAGGTTTCAGCGATCTGAGTGTCAGCTTCAGCGGACGTAACCTGATCAGCTGGGATAACTACAACGGATATGATCCGGAAGTAAATGCCGGTGGACAGAGCACCATTCTTCGTGGTATCGATTTTGGTGCAGTTCCTATTCCAAGAACTTTCAGTTTCGGAATCCAGGCTAAATTTTAATTCAACAAAAAACTGATTTTTATGAAAAGAATATTTCAATCAATCGCTTATACCGGCCTGGCTGCGGTGCTCTTAACCGCTTCGGGCTGTAAGAAAGATTTTAACAACCCAACGGCCGCCACTTCTGTGCAGGTACTTTCTACTGCAAAGGGATTGGCGGGTGTAGCCGTAGGTTTGCAGCGTACTTATGCCAACAATATTGCCAATGGTGTTGCTGATGCCAATGGTCTGATCACCGGGGAAACTATCCTGATGAATGCAGGTAATACCTCTGAGTTCCAGTTTTCAACCGGCGGTAATGCCGTTGATGGAACCAATGCCCTGCTGGGTAATGTATGGAGTACGGCACACAAAGTGATCTACGATGCGAATAATGTGATCAATGGTGCCGCTGCCCTGGCAGACAAAGGATACGCCAGTGGTCTGATCGGTTATGCTACTATTTATAAAGCATTATCGATAGGTGCAGTCTCCAGTTTCTGGGAAAAAGTTCCCGACACCGTAGGCACCAGTACCACCACTTTTTCTGACAGAGCCGTTGGTTTTGCAAGGGCTATTGCAGCGATTGATAAAGCCCTGACAGCCATTACAGCCAATCCGATCAGTGCTTCTTTCCTGTCTGATATTCCTGCTGGTGTTGATATCGTGAATACGCTGAATGCTTTAAAAGCACGTTATTCCCTGTTTGCAGGAAACTACGCAGCAGCGCTGGCCGCAGCCAATGCGGTTGATCTCACCAAGAAATCAACCCTGAATTTTGAAGCAGCCAATCCCAACCCGATCTACAACACGGCCACTTCTACCAATAACCTATACCAGGTGGTAGATTCAACATTGGGACTGCCCGTAGCTTTGGCACCTACAGCTGGTGACAAACGGATCCAGTTTTACACACTGATCAATCCTACCATCCTGCCCAGGTTCCGCCTGAATGGATTCTGGATTGCTGCCACAACGCCTATCCCGCATTATTTACCCGGCGAGATCACATTGATCAAAGCAGAGTGTTATGCACGTCAGGCCGTTCCTGATCTGGTTAACGCAAGGGTTGAACTGAATAAAGTGGTTACCAAAAAAGCAGCTGCCGACCCCCTGGGTGTAGGTGCAGATCTGGCTCCGGTGGCACCTGTGACCACGGCTGATGTATTGAATGAGATCTACAAAAACCGCTGTATCGAATTGTATCATTCCGGTTTAAAACTGGAAGATATGCGCCGCTTCGGTCGTCCGAATTCAGAGCGTAAACGTAACCTGTTCCCTTATCCTTTCCGTGAAAGGGACAGCAATCCTAATACGCCCGCAGATCCCTCTTTTTAAATAGCCAATTATTACCAAAAGCCCGCTGTTCAGCGGGCTTTTTTTTACCCATTTTTTCGCTTTCAATTATTTTAATACATTCGGTAACAAGCAACCTGTATCTAATGAAAACATTTTCGGCTCCTTTTATAACAGTGGCGACACTTACAGATGCCAGTGACCTGGAAGAATTGGTGAATAGTGCCTACCGGGGAGAAAGTTCTAAAAAAGGATGGACCACCGAGGCTGATCTCTTGGGCGGGCAACGCACCAACGAAGCAGGTATTAGAGAAATGTTAGCGGAACCCGATGCAGTGATCCTGAAATATACCAGCGGAGAAGGACGGTTACAGGGTTGTGTTTACCTGAAAAAAAAGACCGGCAAATTATACCTTGGCATGTTAACTGTTTCACCCGATCTGCAGGCAAAGGGTATCGGAAAACAATTACTTACCGCAGCAGAAAGCATGGCCAGGCATTGCGGATGCAGCACCATAGAAATGACGGTCATATCGGTGAGAAAAGAATTGATTGCCTGGTACGAACGCCATGGATATGCTGCCACCGGAGAAACTGCGCCATTTCCCACCGACCCGAAATTCGGTTTACCAAAGCAATCGCTCGAATTTATTGTGCTGGAGAAACAACTGGTCTGATCCTCCTTCCGGCCAAAACTCACACAGTTCTTGCATTTACATCCGGATTAAGTAACTTCCAACAGCTATCAAATAGCGTTTGTTCTAAAATGTCATTGCCATCGGTTCAGATAGGGAAAAAAATAAGTTGGCTGCTGCTCCTGTGTATCTGTCATACGGCTTTGTATGCACAGGATACTCCTCTTACCGATTCGGTTTTTTTTCTCGCCAATAAAAAAGGTCTATTGGGTAAACTCGGTAAAAGTTTATCGGTGAATAACCCAGACCCGGTTCTTCCTACGGAAGGAGCGGTGAAGAATGAACTCGCTTTTAATCCCTACCGGGGCAAGATCATCCGGCATATCGAAATAAAGAAAATCGGATTCGACCGGTATGTAAGTGATACCGGAAAAGTGGTTAGAAATATATTTAACGATATCGGTAATGCATTACACAGTAATACCCGGAGAAAAGTAATCCTGAACAATCTGTTCTTTTCCAGCGGCGATTCTCTCTACCCCTATCTGATGGCAGATAATGAAAGGTTTCTTCGTGAGCTAACCTATCTGCAGGATGCACAGATTACCATCAACCCCCATACCGGCAGTGCGGATTCGGTAGATGTGATTGTGATCTGTAAAGATGTGTTCCCGATCGGTGGCAGTATGGATGCCGGATCAGAAAAAATGGCCAGCTTTGAGATGAATGACGACAATGTACTGGGAAGAGGTAACCGGATTCAGATAAGACATCTTTTAGACAAAGACCGTAGCCCCGGCTACGGTATCGGTTTGGAATTACTGAAGCGAAATATTCTCGGCAGTTTCATTAACCTGGCAGCAGGCTACCGGACAGAAGCACCCTCTTTCAACAGTGGACGAAGGGATGAGAAAACCCTGTTTCTGCAAGGAGAATTACCCCTGGTGAGCCCCTACCACGTCTGGACCGGCGCCTTTGAACTGGCTGATCATTATACACAGAATGGATATTATAAAGATTCTGTTTACCAATCAGATTTCAAATACCGTTACCGCGTTTTTGATGGCTGGGCCGGATATAATCTGGGTGCCAGAAAACAATTACAGCAGAATTTTAAATCCAGGTCCAAACGGATAATTTCTCTCAGAGCTGTGCACCGTACCTTTCAGGATATTCCTGACCTGTATAAAACCACTTATAATTTCGGGTATTCAGACCTGTCAAGTGTACTGGCGGCATACACCATTTTTGAACAGGATTATTACCACACCAAATTCCTGTATGGCTTCGGAAGAAATGAAGACGTTCCGGAAGGTTTCAGTATTTCGTTTGTGGGTGGCTGGACCAACCGTAACCAGGTAGAACGGCCTTATTTTGGTTTTGAATACAAACGAAGTTATTTCTCCGACCGTAAGAACTACCTGAATTTTACCTTGCGGATGGGTGGTTATTACCGTGAAAACAATCTGGAAGATGTGAGTTTTCTCAGTAGTCTCGAATACTTCACCAAACTCAGAAAATTAGGTGACAGTAAATGGTTGATCAGACATTTTCTGAGTGGCAGTGCTACACAATTGATCAGGACGAGATTGAATGATCCTTTAAGACTGGGTAGTGAGTATGGTATCCCGCAGTTAAACGACCCTTCCTTACGGGCCGCAACCAGGATTACTTTTAATGGCGAATCTGTATTTTACAATACCTGGAAATTCGTTGGTTTTAGTTTTGCACCTTTTGTCTTTACCAATATATCATACCTGAGGGCTATCGGACAGTATGTAGAAAGTGGCGTGGTCTATTCTGCCCTGGGCGGAGGGGTAAGAACCCGGAACGAGAACCTTGTATTCGGAACAATGGAACTCAAAGCCTATTATTATCCCCGCATTACCGGTACGATGAGCCAATGGAACATCACTTTCAATACAGATCTGCGCTTCAGGTATATCAGTCAGCTGATCAGAAGACCTGATTTTGCCGTCGTGAATTAACATTTTTTTGAAAAATTCTTTCCCCATACTGAACCTTTTGCTGTTACTTTCGGTTCTAAAATAAAAACGTATGAAAAGATTTTTCCTGCTGACAAGCCTGTCTGCCCTCTTATTTACTTCTGTAACTGCCTGCGCGCAGGATGATAAGGCAAAACGCCCAAGTCCTCCGGCCAAAGCCACCCAAACCCTTGCCAGCGGCGCAGTGATTACCATTGATTATAGTTCACCTGCCCTGAAAGGACGTACCATTGGGAAAGATGTGGAACCCAAAAAAGGAGAAGTATGGCGTGCCGGTGCCAACGAAGCCACCGTTTTTGCCACAAGCAAGAATATTACGGTAGATGGAAAAGCTTTACCAGCTGGTAAATATGGCTTCTATGTATTGTCGGGAGATAAAGACTGGACCATCATCTTCAACAAAAAAACAGACCTCTGGGGTGCAGATGGTTATGAGCAGTCGAATGATGCCCTGCGTGTAAAAGTAACACCCGGAAAATCAGCTACGGCACAGGAAAGATTGACCTATACCATCAGTAAAGCAGGAAAAGTATCCCTGGTTTGGGGAACCCTTGATCTTGGTTTTACCGTGAAATAAGCTGCATTTACCCCAAAAAAGGCCGAAGCTAACTCCTTCGGCCTTTTTTATTTTGAGGGAATTAAGAACCTTTGTGCATGGATTTTGTAATAAGTGCAGTAAAAGCGAAGAGGAGCTATCATGGTACAAGCCTATAATTTTTTAGCCAGCTGGCAATTGTTTCCTGAAAAATGTGAGTTTCAGCAGGGTATTACCCCTAAAAGCGGGAATTTCAAAGTAGAGAGCATCCGCAACGGACATGCACTGGCTATCAGCATTAACTGGGTAAGTCTGGATAACGAAGCCTTTTACACTCAATACGAAATGATTCCCGATGGTGAGATCCGCCCGTTTGAAAACCAGGAAATAGCCGACAGTATTCAGGCCACCATACTGAACGCTTCAACCATACAAACACTATTCATCAAAGAAGAAGCAACCATTCTGGAAGTAACCAACGAGATCCTTCCCAATGGTTATATGAAAGTAACACAGAAGGGAAAAAATAAAGAGAATGCAGATTTTACCAATACCGAGATCTATCACAAACAACTGAGTGTACTGCCCTATGCTTCCTCCGTGGGCAGCGTGGCTATCCGCCCCACCAAAGAAGGGGTGATCAAACACAAAGCCCTCTCTGCCATGGAAGAGCAGACCAATATGCAGCTCGACCAGATCAAACAGCAAATAGAATTACTGGCTCGCCAGGCACAGGAGATCCGCAAAAGGAAAGAACTCAGCATGATGATCTATGAAGCGAGACTGAGTTTTAAACCCCAGATCGGACATACCTACCATCTCTACGAAAGAAAAGACGGAAGTCATCTATTATCATTGGTAGCCCCCAACGAATGGGGCGGCACCGGCCCATTCAAAGAATTTATTTCTTCTGTAAGATTACTGGCAGACCATACATGGGCGGAGATTAATTAACAATTAGAAATTAAAAATTAAAAGTAATGCCAGTAAGTCTCCCTAATACATTTTTAATTTTTAATTTTTAATTTCTAATTTCTAATTGTTAATTATTCCGTGCAGGCTTCCACCCTTTTCAAATAACCTGTCAATTCTTTGTTCAACGGCAGGATCTTTTTCCAGCGGTGGCGCATGGTGTGGTTTGATGCGTGCATCGATCACCAACGGGCCGCGACAACCCCAGTGTTTGTTTTCGGTGAAAGAGTCGATGCCATACATATCATGGGATGGATTACAACGGGTATAGGTGACCCAAACATAATTCCGGATATTTTCTGCAGTAAACGGTGCATCATCTGCCACAACAATCATAGCTACACCACTTAACTGCTCCAATTGATAGACCAGTTGCTGATTCAGCACTTCCATTTCTACCTGTGCCAATTCGTAAGATTCAAATTTTGCAGCTTCCAGTATCACCACGCCCGGCATAGCAAGGCTGGCTTTGCGGAAGAGGCGGAGTTCTTTCAGTAGGGCCGGCACTTCTGTACACAAAGTCCGTTTTACTTCTCCATAAGCTGCCAACACCACTTTACTCCCACTATTCAAACCGGTACCGGAATAATCCAGCGTATCAATTGTAGTGTGCGTATGAAAATGTATATCGCGGGTAAGGTCAATCCGTTCGAAGATATATTCCATGAATGCCTGCACCTGGTGTGTGCGCAGTTGTTGGGTATCATCGGCCGTGATGAATAAAAATTTAGCAAGACTTAACTGGCCGGTACCCAAAACATGGTTGGCAATGGTTAATAATTCTGCAGGTTGTTTGGCAGGCGTATAGGGCGTATATCGTTCACTTCCGATAGCAAGTAATAAAGGGTGAACGCCGGCGGCATCTACCGCATGTACTTCTTTCAGACCAGGAATTTCCTGTGGCATGGCAGCACCTGTAAGTTCATGAATCAGTTCTCCAAAACTGGTATCTTCCTGTGGTGGCCTGCCTACCACCGTAAATGCCCAGATAGCATTTTTCTTTGCGTAGACTTTGTGTACGCGCATCAAGGGGAACTCATGTACCAGACTATAATAACCGAGGTGATCTCCAAATGGGCCTTCCGGTTTGTTCTCACCCGGGTACACTTCACCCGTGATCACAAAATCAGCATCCGTGCTGATGCAGAATCCATCCTGATAAGTATACCGGAACCTTCTCCCTCCCAGTAATCCGGCAAAAGTCATTTCGCTCATTCCTTCGGGCAAGGGCATTACAGCTGCCACACTATGCGATGGCGGGCCTCCTACAAAACAACTCACTTTCAAAGCCTGCCCTCTGGCATTGGCTTTTGTCTGGTGCACACCAATGCCCCGATGCAACTGGTAATGAAGGCCGATTTCTTTATTTAATACATACTCATTACCGCTAAGCTGGATCCGGTACATACCCAGATTGGCTTTCATGATACCCGGACTGTCTGCATCTTCACTATATACCTGCGGCAATGTTACAAATGCACCCCCATCTTTGGGCCAGTGTTGAATCAAGGGCAGATCAGAGATCTGAATCTCTTCATACATGACTGGTTTTGAGAGCGGATTTTTTAATGGTAAGGCTTTTATAGCAGCCAATCCCGTCTGCAGGTTATCAATCGGATGTTTCAATGCTTTGATCGGATCACCTTTGAGGGCAATAAGTTTCTGTACTTGTGCAAAGGTGTCTCGAAAGATGAACTTGCTTCTTTCGATAGTGCCAAAAATATTGGAAGCAGCCCGGTAGCGGGAGCCTTTTACGTTCTCAAATAACAATGCGGGACCACCTGCTTCATATACGCGCAGATGTATGGCAGCCATTTCAAGATAAGGATCAACTTCTTCTTTGATACGAACCAGATGGCCATTCTTTTCCAGGTCAGTTAAACAATCTTCTAAAGAAACATAACTCATGTAATACTAACAGATTATTGATATAAAAGTTGACGTCAATCCTTTCTTTCCATGCCAAAAATATAATAGATCAGCAGCCCGAAAACGGGCGCCACTACAATCAGGATGGTCCATAATAACTGTGTATTCCGCTCCAGATCCGGTCGCTCAAAAATGCCTCTGATCGTGTAAATGAGAAGGGCCAACCAGAGTATACTGACCAATAGTACCGGCATAATCTTTTTTTGTACCTCTAAACTACGCCAACCTGTGCAAATAACCCTGCTTTGGGTATAATGTCTGCAGGCTATAGACTTAGTTTGTATTTTTGCCCCATGACAAAGCTCAGTGTGAATATTAACAAATTTGCCACCCTGCGTAACAGCCGCGGCGGCAATAACCCGGATGTAGTGCAGGCCGCTATTGATGCACAGCGTTTTGGCGCCGATGGTGTTACCGTGCATCCCCGTCCGGATGAACGACATATCCGCTATGAAGATGTGCGACAGATCAGAAAGATCATTACAACAGAATTTAATATTGAAGGCAACCCCACCGAACAGAAATTTGTGGATCTGGTACTCGAAACCCGCCCACACCAGGTAACCCTGGTGCCTGATGCGCTGGGACAACTCACCAGCGATCATGGCTGGGATACGATCAGGCACAAGGACTACCTTATACATATCATCGGCATCTTCAAAAAAGCAGGAATCCGGGTATCCATTTTTGTAGACCCTGTGCTGGAAATGGTAGAAGCTGCTGCGCAAACCGGAACCGACCGTATCGAACTTTATACAGAAGCCTACGCGGCTGATTTTGCTGCCGGCGATCCGGCTGCTGCCGTTGCGCCTTATCTCGAAGCGGCCAAAAAAGCCAAAGAACTGGAAATGGGCCTCAATGCAGGCCACGACCTGGATCTGCATAACCTGCAATTCTTTGCCCAACAGATCCCCTTCCTCGACGAAGTAAGCATCGGCCATGCATTGGTATGCGATGCCATTTATCTGGGGTATGAGAACGCGGTGCAGCTGTATCAGCGGCAGCTGAAGTGAATATCGAATATCGAACAAGGAACACCGAATTACGAAGTAACAGTCCGATCGACATTCGATATTCCTTGTTCGATATTCGACATTCTTCCTCCCCCGTTCCACAATCCTGAATTTTACTTTCGCATCCATCATTATCGTAAATTGATTCTTCAATGCACGATATGAGAAATTATTTATTGCTGTTGGCTTGTTTGTTTGCTGGCGTTCTGTTGGCGCAGCCTGTGAAACCGGTATACCCGATCCCTACTAAAGAACAACTGGCCTGGCATGAGAAAGAGTTTTATCTGTTCATCCATTTTGGCCCGAATACGTTTACTGATAAAGAATGGGGAGAAGGTAATGAAGATCCTTCCGTTTTTAATCCCACAGCACTGGATTGTGAGCAGTGGGCGCGTATTGCCAAACAGGCGGGTGCAAAAGGCATTATATTAACTGCCAAACACCATGATGGATTCTGTTTATGGCCAAGTAAACAAAGTACCCATACCGTTAGAGAAAGCAAATGGCTGAACGGTAAAGGCGATGTGGTAAAAGCCCTATCTGATGCCTGTAAGAAAACCGGATTGGAAATGGGCGTTTACATTTCGCCCTGGGACAGAAACCACCCGCAATACGGTACCCCCGCTTATAATGACATATACATTGCCAGCATGAAAGAACTGCTTACCCAATACGGCAAATTCTTTGAACTTTGGTGGGATGGCGCCAATGGTGAAGGCCCCAATGGTAAAAAGCAAGTCTACGATTTCAGGCGATTCGAGGACTCCGCATTCAAATGGCAGAAGCAACTGGTGATCTTCAGTGATATTGGTCCCGGTGTACGTTGGTGTGGTAATGAGAATGGTACCATCAACAATACCAACTGGAACCTGTTGGATACAGCGGGTTTTAAAAGAGGCAATGGTGGTCCGCCTACCGACACTTTAAATCGTGGTAATGTAAATGGCAAACACTGGATTCCCGCCGAGGCAGATGTGTCTATCCGGCCGGGATGGTTCTATCATGCCAAAGAAGACAGCAAAGTAAAATCTCCGGAAACACTGTTTGCGTTGTACCTCCGCTCAGTAGGTAATGGCGGTAACCTGTTGTTAAATGTGCCACCAGACAGAACCGGACGGATTCATCCGGCAGATTCGGCTGCGCTCGTGGGTTTTGGCAAATTACGAACAGCTGCTTTTTCAAAAGACCTCTTACAAAACGCCAGTATCAGCAGCAAAGAATCTCCCAACAAAAAGATCCCGGCATTGAACGATCACAATATCCAGACCTACTGGGTATCTCCGAAGCAAGAGAATAGCAGCCTGTTGGTGAAACTGCCGGCAAAAACAAGGCTCAACACCCTGGTACTGGAAGAAATGATCGCATACGGACAAAGGGTAAGTGCTTTCATCATTGAAGCGTTTGATGGACAGGCATTCCAAACCGTTTTTACCGGCACTACCATCGGCAGAAAGAAAATTGCCAGCTTTTCTTTGCAAGAAACAGATCAACTCAGAATAACCCTGCAGCAGGCAAAAGCAGCACCGGTACTGAGATCCATCTCGGCCTACCAGATTCAATAACTAACGGCAGTAATGGGTGGGGAACTATCGAAACGGGATTCCGGCTTCAGCAGTTCCCCACTTTAGTTTTCAGACTAGCGGAAATTTGAATCCTCCGTTCATCCGCTATTTCTTGCTTTGGTCAGTTTCCTTCACGGTTTAATCATTTAAACCGTGCCAGTACCTGTTGAGATCAGTAGTTTGTATGACTAAAACCATACAACATGAAACGCATTTTACTATCGGCCTTGTTGCTGGCTGTAACTACTTTGCAGGCACAACGCCTGTTAACCACTTCGCCCAGTGGTGGAAATAAAAAAGCCTCTGTTACTGAACGTATTGGTATTACCGATGTGACCATCCGCTATGACCGACCGGCGGTAAAAGGCAGGGAAGGAAAGATCTGGGGGCAGTTGGTTCCTGTCGGATATACAGATCAGCAGTTTGGTACCAGTAAAGCATCGCCCTGGCGGGCCGGTGCCAATGAAAGCACTACGATCGAATTCAGTACGGATGTAACGATACAAGGACAGCCGCTGGCCAAAGGGAAATATGGTTTTTTCATCGCCTATGATCCTGCGCAATCAACCCTCATTTTTTCAAAAGCCACCAGCAACTGGGGCAGTTATTATTATGATCCAAAAGATGATGTGCTAAGGGTAAATGTGAAACCTGTTGCCACAGACCGTTCGGTTGAATGGCTCAAATACGAGTTCACCAACCAGACCGAAACAGCTGCTACCGTAAGTCTGCAATGGGAAAAACTGAGTATCCCCTTTAAGGTAGAAGTAGATCTGAATAAAACACAAGTGGAATCATTCCGCACAGAGTTGCGCACTGACAAGGGATTTTACTGGCTGCCCTGGCAACAGGCGGCACAGTGGTGTCTCGACAGGAACACCAACCTGGAAGAAGCCCTGCTTTGGGCAGATACTGCCACCAATCCGGGTGTATTGGGCGATAAGAATTTTACCACTTTAGCTACCAAGGCACAGATCCTGGAGAAACTCAACAGAGGTGGAGAAGCCACCGCCATCATGAAAGAAGCTACGCCACTGGGAACCATGAACCAGGTACACCAGTATGGCAAAACACTACTTGCCAATAAACGCAGCAAGGAAGCCCTGGAAGTCTTCAAATCCAATTATGAAAAATTCCCGAACCAGTTTACTACGCTAGCCGGACTGGTACGCGGTTATTCTGCTGTTGGTGATTACCGGAAAGCACTGGAATATGCAGAAAAAGCCTTGCCGCTCTCGCCCAACCAGTTGAATAAAGACAGCATGACCAAAATGATCCAACAGTTAAAAGAAGGCAAAGATGTAAACTAAAAATACCCGCTTCTCTACTGCGCCTCTGTGCCTTTGCGAGAAAATTTCCCGCAAAGTCACAGAGGCGCAGTTTTTTTATCCCTATGGGATTCAAATCCTACATACAGAAAATCAAGTATCTTGCAGTAAGCAAATACCAATTATGTCAACACCCACTCCACTCGTAGGCATCATCATGGGAAGCGATAGCGACCTGAATATTATGCAGGCAGCTGCCGATATCCTGAAGCAATTCAAGATCGAATTCGAGCTGACAGTCGTATCCGCCCACAGAACGCCTTTACGTATGGTAGATTATGCCACTACCGCTAAAGAACGTGGCATCAAAGTGATCATTGCCGGTGCCGGTGGTGCGGCACACTTGCCGGGTATGGTGGCTTCTATTACCACCCTGCCGGTGATCGGTGTTCCGATCAAATCTTCCAATTCTATAGATGGCTGGGATTCTGTTTTATCGATCCTGCAAATGCCCAATGGTGTTCCGGTAGCAACAGTAGCCTTAAATGCTGCTAAAAATGCCGGTATCCTTGCTGCGCAGATCCTGGGCTGTTCCGATGCCAATATCTCTGCAGCCATGGCCCATTATAAAAAAGAAATGAGTCATGAAGTAAGCGGTAAAGTAGCCAAACTGAAAAAAGACTGGCCTAACGGATTTGATGAATAATAGCGGATCGCTGTTCCCTTTACATTCTTCAAAACATTTTATGCAAATCAAACCGTTATTACTGCTGGCATTTTCTCTGGTACTGTTGGATAAAGGCTTCGCTCAATCTTCTGCAAAAACAAATACAAAATCATCTGTTATTTATCGGTGTTTGCCCTGCGGACAGGACTGCGACAAGAAAGATTATTCTGCACCCGGCCAATGCGGTTCCTGTGGAATGGAATTGGTGAATAAAGCCACTATTCGTTTTGGAAATATATCACCGGCAGCCATCTGCCAATATATTCAAACACATCCATCAGTAGTATTGATCGATGTGCGTACCAAAGAAGAATTTGAAGGGAAAGCAGAGCCGGATTTTGGTGGGCTGACCCATTCCATCAATATCCCTGTGCAGGAACTGGAAAAAAGAATACCCTCACTTTCGGCGCTCAAAGATAAAGACATCATTGTTTTCTGTTCGCATAGCCACCGAAGTCCCCGTGCTGCTTATCTGCTGTCACAAAAAGGATTCAGCAAAGTGAAGAATATGTCGGGTGGTATGAGTATTATGAAAGACAAAGCCTGTAGAAAATAAAACAACGGAACATTCTCTGTTCAGTCTATTATTTTCCTGCATAACTCACCACGCCAAACCCTTTGTTCAATCCGGTAGAAGCTTTGTAAATAGTCTGCAACCATATTTTGCCGTAAGCGGCATAATAGAGTGAAAAATTATCTACCCTTTCCTGCAAGCTGTTTTTGGGGAAGAGTGTTTGTTTAATAGCTGTGATCTGTTGCTGCTGCACTTCGTATTTCAATCTCTCTGCGCGAAGTATTTTTTTCTCTAAGGCCGTTAATTTTTTGAGCGCCTGTTTTTCAAGTGCCAGGAGATGTTCGGATAAAGTAACATCCACTGCATCCGTAACAGTACGCAGATGGCTGTAAAAATCCCGGGCTTGCTGTAATTCTGCTGTAAGATTTACCTGGTTGGCAGTTTCTCTTTTCACAAGTGTATTCAGCAGATCCAGCTCTTGTGCAAACAGATCATGTTTTGTAAAACCCAGTTTCTGCCATTTAGCAGATTGTTCTTTTGTGATCAGCAGGAAGGAATTGCGCAGCATCAATACAGGATAAGGAATACTTACGGCTTCGAATACCTTTTTCAATTCCAGCCAGTAAGCCAGTTCTCCTCCCCCGCCAATGAAAACAATATTCGGCAACACTGTTTCCTGAAAAGCACCTCTCAATATCACATTGGCGCTGAAACGTTCCGGATGCTGATCGAGTTCCTGTAAGATGTCTTCTTTCGAAAAAGATAATCCCAATGTTTTCACTTCATAAGTTCTATTCTGCAATTCTATCCGCTCACGTTTATCGTTGATCAGGTAAAAAAGATTCAGGTCTCTTCCACCTGCCTGTACTTTATAATTTTTCTCCAGCGCTGCAATCGTATCAGCTACAATTTTGTGTGAGAACCCTTCTGTTAACTCTTTCTCTACCACAGACCGGAAAGCTGTTTTGAGTTTTGCAGTATCCGGAATCAGTACCACCAACCCAAATTCACCAAACAATTCATTCACCAGTTCGAGGGTAGCCTGCTGTATGGTTTTTCCTTCGGTATAACATCGTTGCAACAGAGCAGTTAGTTCGTTTCCAAACGGAAGAACACCGGCCTGTCCATGTATGGAATGAATCAGTTTGATGAGTCCCTTATCTACTTTCATCCTACCCACGGCACCTGTTTGTTTGGTTTCCCAAACCAGTTTTTGTCCGCCAACAGTTACATAGCCCAGTTCATCCAGATCAGCATCTTCGCTACCCATGTAATACACAGGTACAAAATGCAGGTCTGCATGCTGCTGGTTCAGTTCATTTGCCAGTTTAACTGCGTGAAGAATTTTATAGATGAAATAGAGCGGACCACTAAAAATATTCGGCTGGTGCGCTGTGGTAATGGTAAAAGTATTCGTTTGGGAAAGTGATTCAATATTCTTAGTCACTTGATCCGTTACCGCTAAAGAAGCATATTGCTCTTGAAGCACTTCCACCAATAATTTTCTGGGAGTATTGAATGATTGCCTCGCGGCGATAGCCTGCTGTATACCGGCCAGATCAGGTGTATGTTGGTAAAAAGGTTGCAGGGTGCCGGATTGCAACAGGTAATCAGAAACGATCTTGGAAAAATAGCCGGTGCTTTCGTATGGTAAGTAGGTAACTGTCTGATCCATAATAAGGGGTAAAAGTACAATTTACTGGATACCACGGCATCCGTTCATCATTTTCACATTCCGGCTACGCTGTTTTAACGAAACCTGTCGGGGTTAAACGGAGCAATATCCATGCTAAGCTTCTCTTCATTCAGTATTTCGCTTACTATTTTTCCGGTTCCTGCACCAAGACTCAGGCCCACCATGGCATGTCCTGTTGCCACTACCACATTTTTCCATTTAGCGGTGCGGCCCAGGTAAGGCAATCCATCCGCCGAACAGGGTCGGAAACCATACCATACTGTGTCCATGCTTGGCATCGGAACTGTAAAATCCGGAAAAAACCGTTCCACTGCTTCCAATACGCCTTTCACACGACTCATCCTCGGTGGTGTATTGGTTGAAGTGATCTCCATGGTTCCTCCAAAACGGATCTTATTCCCATCCATCGGGGTCAGCGCCACACGCCCCTCGATCAGTACCGCCGGGTGATTCAGTTTGTAAGGAGAATCTTCCAGTGTAACCGAATAACCCCTTCCACCTACCAATGGAATTTTCATATCCATTTTAGCGGCAATTTCCCGGCTCCATGATCCGGAAGATAAAACAATGGCATCGGCATCATACACTGCTTTGGCTGTTTTCACTTTCATAATGCGGCCCTCACTGTTCTCAAAACCGGTTACTTCCTCATTGCCCAGCAGCCGAACCCCTTTCTGCCGCAGATCTGCTAACAATTGCTGCATCAGTTTGTTCGGATACAGATGTGCATCGCACTGAAAATGTACAGCGCCTTTGGCCAGTATGCGGGTCTGGGGTTCCAGTGCATCCAGCTGTTCTTTCGAAAGTAATACCGTATCTGTTAATCCCAGTTCATGGGCTTTCTCCAACATGTGTTTGGCATGATCACCACCTGTATCGGTCTGAAAAATTTCGAGCAATCCCTTTCGCTCGTAAGCAAAACGGAACTGTGGTAATGCAGTCCACTCTTCATACATTTTTTTACTGATGATCGCAATATCACGCAACGGAATCGCCGACCGTTCCACATGCTCCGGCGTTGCTGCTTTCATGAACTTCATTCCCCAGTCTATCAGGCTCCAGCTCAAGCGTGGTTGTACATAAAAAGGACTGCGTGAATTCCACATCCATTTCAATCCCTGTTTTACAATGCCCGGTGTGGCCAATGGCACAAAATGACTCGGACAAACATATCCCGCATTACCATAAGAGCAATTCGACGACATATCCGTTTTATCAATTACCGTTACTTCGTGTCCGCTCTGCTGCAGGTAATAGGCACTGCTCAAACCTACGATCCCTCCGCCGATAACCACTACTTTCATATCCGTTCCGTTTAATTCACAAATTTAAATGATAGTGTGATAGAATGAGTGAATGATAGCATGATAGAATGATAGAATGTTTTGATTTTGTTTCACCCGATAAGTTACCATATTAATTTTCTTCCCATTCTATCATTCTATCATGCTATCATTCTATCATTATCCTACAACACCTGAAACCCACACGCATACGGATCATCTGCTTTATCTATGGAAATCGTATTATAGCCATACACCCTAGCCCAGCCTTCTACACTGGGAACAATGGCGGGTTTGCCGCCTACGGTGGTTACCTGCTCTACTCTGCCGGTGAACCGGGAGCCGATAATACTTTCATGGATGAAGAGATCTCCTTCTTTCAGTTTACCCTTGGTATACCACTGTGCCATCCGGGCTGATGTGCCGGTACCACAGGGGGAACGGTCGATGGCTTTATCGCCATAAAATACCGCATTACGTGCTGTAGAACCGGGATCTAACACGGCACCTGTCCATAAAATATGTGAACAGCCATTGATGGTAGGATTATCGGGATGTACAAAGGAATATTTTTCATTGATACGCTTCCGCAGTTCCCTGGCCCATGCAATCAGTTTGTCTGCGGGGTAATGCTCCAGTCCGGCAAAATTTTGCTGCACATCCACAATGGCATAAAAATTACCACCGTACGATACATCCATCACCAGTTCGCCCAATTCAGGGCAATCCACAGTGATTGCTTCAGCTGCCAGATAAGCAGGTACATTGGTCAATTTTACAGCCTTCACTTTTTTGCCCTCCTGCCGGTAGGCGATCTTTACCAATCCGGCCGGTGCTTCCATTAACACCACACCGGGGGTTTTGGGCTGGATCAGTCCTTCTTCTATCGCAATCGTAATGGTTCCGATAGTTCCGTGTCCACACATGGGCAAACAGCCACTGGTTTCTATGAATAATACAGCCACATCATGGGCCGGATCATGGGGTGGGTAGAGAATACTGCCGCTCATCATATCATGACCGCGGGGTTCAAACATGAGTCCTTTGCGGATCCAGTCGTATTCGCGGAGAAAATGCTGGCGCTTTTCGCTCATGGTATCGCCTTCCAGTGCAGGACCGCCCGCAGCCACTACCCTGACTGGGTTACCGCAGGTATGTGCATCGATACAGGAAAAAACGGCACCGCCAAGATGGCCCGGAACAGCAGGGTTATATGGTATGGGATGGGTTAACATGCGCTTTTAAAAGGAATTTAATTGCATAAACAACTGTTGTTCAGCAGATTTTTTTATATTCATTTTTCGATTGCCTATATGGAAACTTACGGAAAAATACTATTGATTGCCACACCCGCTTTTCTGATACTGGTTTTATTTGAAAAATGGTGGGGCTGGCGAAAAGGGAATGATACCGTTCGTCACCTGGATATGATCTCCAGCCTGAGTTCGGGCATTACCAATACGGTAAAAGATGTACTCGGACTGAGCATTGCCATTATCAGTTATGGTTGGATGGAGAAACACCTGGCCATTGTACAACTGGAATCTTCACCACTCCTGTACATCATTGCTTTCTTTTCTCTTGATCTGGCGGGTTACTGGGTGCACCGGTTGGACCATGAGTACAATTTTTTCTGGAACGCACATATCATACACCACAGCAGCGAAGAGTATAATCTGGCCTGTGCCTTGCGGCAAAGTATTTCTACCATTTTCCGGGTGTTCACTATCTTTTTATTACCAGCCGCTTTACTGGGTGTTCCCGGTTCAGTGATCGCGGTGGTAGCACCTTTGCATTTGTTTGCCCAGTTCTGGTATCATACACAGCATATCAATAAGATGGGCTTTCTGGAGAAGATCATTGTTACGCCCTCGCATCACCGGGTACACCATGCCATTAATCCGGAATACCTGGATAAGAATTATGGACAGATCTTTATTTTCTGGGATAAACTATTTGGCACATTTCAGGAAGAATTACCTGATGTGAAAGCGGTATATGGTATTACCCGTCCGGTGCGCACCTGGAATCCCATTAAGATCAATTTCATGCATGTATGGCTGTTGATCAAAGATGCCTGGCGGACTAAAAAACTGGAAGATAAATTCCGTATCTGGCTGATGCCCACCGGCTGGCGCCCAGCTGATGTAGCGGAGAAATATCCTGTTTACAAAATCGAAGACGTGTATCATTTTGAAAAATATGAAACCGAAGGATCCAAAGCGTTTGTAGCCTGGGCCTGGGTACAGCTAAGTGTTACACTGTTATTGATCAGTTATTTCTTTGCCCATATTGCACAAATAGGCTCACCAGCCATGTTTGTGTATGGCGCTTTTGTTTTCTTTCATGTATATGCGTATACCGAGTTAATGGATAAAGCCACCTATGCCTGGTTATGGCAGTTGGCCGGTTCCGCTTTTGGTATCGGTATCCTTTACTATTTCAAAGATTGGTTCGGCATCTCACAATATATCGGAGGTTTGAACCTGGTATTCATTATTTACTTCCTGCTATCTGCCGCAGCTGCTTTTTATTTTTCTTTCGCCGAACCCAGAACCATCCGCATCCCATCCTGATACAGATTCGGTATTCCGCAAACATACTACATCACAAAAGGGCAGGTAGTGGTTACTGCCTGCCCTTCGTTTATGTGTATTTATGTGGATCAAATGATCAAGCCCTCACCCATTCATTATTCACCAAACGCCAGATGCCCAGCGGATTGGCTGCCTGTAAGGCTTTGGGCAATAAATCATCGGGGCAGTTCTGGTAACAGACAGGCCGTACCCATCGTTTAACGGCATTCACACCTACAGCTGTAAAACGGCTATCGGTAGATGCCGGAAAAGGACCTCCATGCACCATGGCTGCACATACTTCTACACCGGTTGGTACACCATTGAACACGATCCGTCCGGCAATAGAAGGGGCTATATCCAGTAAGGATGCATGTGTTGCAAAGTCTGCATCGGTACCCATTAAGGTAGTAGTGAGTTGCCCGGTCAATGAGCGCCAGACAGCTATCAGCTCTGCTTCCGTATCACAGATCACTACCAGGGAATAAGGACCAAATACTTCTTCCTGTAACAAAGGATCCAGTAAAAAAGCAGCCCCATCCACTGTAGCAATTACGGGCTGTGCCTCCAATTCGCCGGGTATTGTGGCAGTTTGCGAAAGCAGTTTTACCCCTTTCTGCTGCAGGGCTGTTTTCATTTTTTCGAAATAGGCTTTGTGTATACCCGCATGCAGCATTCTGGCTGGCACGATGGCACTGATCTCATTTGACAAAGCCTGCAGAAACTGTTGCAATCCCTCACTGGCCATTGCCAGCAGTATGCCCGGATTGGTGCAGAACTGCCCCATGCCCAGTGTAATGGAACCCGCATATTGTTTGGCCAGGTTCTCTGCATTTTTAGAGAGTGTATCGGGCAATAAGATCACAGGATTGATACTGCCCATTTCAGCAAAAACAGGTATGGGATTCTTTCTGGCCGCAGCATAATCATACAAAGCCCGCCCGCCGGTATACGAACCGGTAAAACCAACCGCTGCCGTATGCGGATGCCGTACCAATGCTTTACCCGCTTCAAAAGAAGCATCGGTTACATGCTGGAAACAATGTTCCGGCATTCCGGTGGTTACTATGGCAGCAGCAATGGCATCGGCCACCATGATCGATGTTTCTAAATGTGCCGGATGCGCTTTCACTACTACCGGACAACCGGCCGCTAAAGCACTGGCCGTATCGCCTCCGGCGGTAGAATAGGCAAAAGGAAAATTACTGGCACCAAATACCACCACGGTACCCATGGGCACCAGCATTTTGCGGATATCCGGTCGCGGAGGGGTTTTATCCGGAATGGCAGTATCCACCGTGGCTTCTACCCAACTACCTTCCCGCAGCATCTGGGCAAACATCCGTAACTGCATGGTGGTTCTTCCGCGCTCACCGGTTAAACGGGCAGCGGGCAGATTGGTTTCTTCGGAAGCTTTGCTGATCAAGGCATCACCCAGCGCCTCTATATTAGCAGCAATGGTTTCCAGAAATACCGCTCTTTGTTCCGGTCCTGTTTTTTGATAGGCAGCAAAAGCAGCAGCGGCCTGCTGCATCACAGTATCGATCTGCGCAGGCGTATGGGTGGTATTTGTCATCATTATACACTCAGTTGTAAATATTCGGGTAATACAGGTCTGCCGGCAATGCCATTATCGATAGTAGCCAGCACCTGTTTCCGTTCTTCTCCCACCAGGGTTAAACGGGGGGCACGCACGTATTCTGAACCAATACCAGCCTGTGTTTCCGCCAGCTTGATGTATTGCACCAGTTTGGGATGAATATCCAGCTCCAGCAATGGCATGAACCAGCGGTAAATGGCGGCGGCTTCTGCAATATGACCGGCTTTTACCAGGCGGTAAATGGCCACGGTCTCTCTTGGAAAAGCACATACCAGTCCGGCTACCCAACCATGCGCACCCAGTACCATTTCTTCCATGGCCAGTGTATCTACCCCACAGAGTATCCGGTACCGCTCGCCAAAACGATTGATGAGACGGGTAACATTCGTTACATCCCGCGTAGATTCTTTGATGGCCTGGATATTGCTGCAAACCGTCAGGTCTTCAAACATATCTGGCGTTACATCAATCTTATAATCTACCGGATTATTATAGATCATGATAGGCAGATCCGTGGCATGGGCGATGGTGGTGAAATAGGTCACCGTTTCGCGGTGGTCAGACTTATACCGCATGGGCGGTAATAACATCAGTCCCTGCGCGCCCCATGCTTTGGCATAGGCCGCCTGCTGCAAGGCTTCGCGGGTGCTGCCTTCGGCGATATTCAACACTACGGGTACCCGGCCCGCTACTTTTTCAATGGTAAATTTTACAAGGGTCTCTTTCTCCTCCGTACTTAACACACTGGCTTCCCCCAGCGTTCCGCCGAGGATGATGCCATTCACACCCGCATCCAGCTGGGCATTCAGGTTCTTTTCAAACAAAGAAAGATCCAGTTCATCGTTACTGGTAAACTTAGTGGTAACAGCGGGAAACACGCCCTTCCAGTCGATAGCCATAGGTTTTGTTTAGGTAGGGCTAAGGTAAGGCAATGATAGAATGATAGGATGATAGGATGATAGAATGTTTAGAACACTGACTCCGTATTGAATAGATAAATCCTCTGGGACCACAAAAAAATCATTCTACCATTCTATCATCCTATCATTCTATCATTAATCCACCACCTCCCCCTCCAGATCATAATCATATGCTTTTGTGATCTTTACCTGTACAAATTCCCCGATAGGGAGTTTTTTGGTGGAGTGGATGACAACTTCATTGTCTACTTCTACGCTATCAAATTCGGTACGGCCGAGGTAGCGGCCGGCTTCTTTTTTGTCGATGATCACTTTGAACACCTGTCCTATCTTCTCCTGGTTCTTTTCGTAACTGATCTCCTGCTGCACTTCCATGATCTCCTGGGCACGTTCTGCTTTTACATCTGCCGGCACATCGTCTGCTAGGTCGTAGGCAGAAGTATTTTCTTCATGACTGTACTGGAAGATCCCCACACGGTCAAAGCGGTGTTCGCGCAGGAAGTCTTTCAGTTCTTCCACATCTTCTTCCGTTTCACCGGGAAAGCCGGCGATCAGGGTGGTGCGTAAACAGATACCGGGTACTTTTTCGCGGATGGCGCTGATCAGTTCTCCCATTTCTTCACGGGTAATATTGCGGCGCATGGCTTTGAGCATGTTATTGCTGGCATGCTGTAAGGGCATATCCAGGTATTTGCAGATATTATCGCGTTCGCGCATCACATCCAGGATCTCCAGCGGAAATTTGCTGGGGTAAGCATAATGCAGGCGGATCCATTCCAGGCCTTTCACATCTGCCAGTGAGTTCAATAAACGGGGCAGGTCGCGCTTTTTATAAATATCCAGTCCGTAATAGGTCAGCTCCTGGGCAATCAACATGATCTCTTTCACCCCCTTTTTCACCAGACTTTCCGCCTCAGCCACCAGTTCTTCAATCGGTCTGCTGATATGCTGGCCACGCATCAGCGGAATGGCGCAGAAAGAACAGGTTCGGTTACAGCCTTCGCTGATCTTCAGGTAGGCATAGTGGCGGGGCGTACTCAGCAATCGCTCGCCCAATAATTCGCTTTTGTAGTCGGCATCGAACTGTTTCAGTATCAGGGGTAATTCCATGGTACCAAACCAGGCGTCCACTTCCGGCATTTCCTTTTCCAGGTCTTCGCGGTAGCGTTCGCTCAGGCAGCCGGTTACGTACACTTTATCCAGTTTACCCCTCCGCTTCAGCTCCAGCTGGTCCAGTATGGTGTTGATGCTTTCTTCTTTGGCCTTATCTATAAAGCCACAGGTATTTACTACGGATATATTATGATCCAGTTTGGTATTCTCATGTACCACGGCAATATCATTGGCAGCCAGCTGGCCGCTCAATACTTCACTATCTACCAGGTTCTTGCTGCAACCGAGGGTGATGATATTTACTTTGTCTTGCTTTAATGTTCTTGCTTTCATGCGACGGCAAAACTACCAATAATCGGTCACTATTTGGCAGAAGGAGCTGCCGGAGCTTCTATGTAAAAGAGGGAGAGTTGTTCCCCATTCTCTTCCTTCAGCCCCTGGTACCCGAAACCTGACTTTTCCAGTACTTTCTGCGAAAGCAGGTGATTGGTCCGGGTAATGGCAAATAATTGAGGATGCCGGGTATGGTCAAAGAAATACCTGATCCCCTCCTGTACCAGTTCAGTGGCATAACCCTGGCCCCAGAATTCGGGCAACAGCGCATACCCAATATGGTAATCTGCTTCGCCAGAAAGGTATAAAAAGGAAAAAGTACCCAGAAATCTGCCGCTTGCCTTTTCCTCCACCGCATACCGGCCCAGCAGAGAACCCTGGCGGTAAAAAAACAGGTTCTCTAAAAAAAAGATGTCACAGTCTTCCCGCGATTTGGCGGGCCTGATAAACTCCATCACTTTGGGATCTCCGTTGATGCGGTAAAAGGATTCCTTGTCCTGATGGGTAAACCTTCTTACCCGGGTTCTGTTAGTGGTAAATAAATCCATGAAAATCGTTTATCGGCAATCCGTTGGCTGTTTCCTGCCGTAAGTTATTGATCAACCTTGAAAATTTTATCATGTCACATCTCTACGGCAAGCTGTCAAAGCTACCTTTTCTACGAATGCGTTATTCCGGAAAATTTTTATTCGTGGCTTTTATTGGAATACACATTCCACTGATTATAATAGTATTAATCACGGTTACCGGAATTTTTTCTTTTACCAAAGAAACCATGCTTACCGCCTGCCTGGTGGCCACATTGGCCGCATCGGCCCTTACTTTGTACTTCCTGAACCAGCTATTATGGCCCCTGCACAAAGCCAAAGCCGCTCTGGAAAGATACCTGACCCACCAGGAACTTCCCAACCTACCCACCCAATTTGAAGATGAAGCAGGCATCTTGCTGAAGCAATTACAGCAAACACTCGAACAACAGAACCAGTTACTGGATGAGAAAAAAGATACCATCCAGCTTCTTTCGCACAATGTACAACTGCCTTTTGAACAATTCAGCCAGCTATCCAGCCAGATCATCCAGGAAACCGATCTGGAAAAACTGCATGACCATGGGCGTACCATCAAAGATATCGCGGTGAAAAACCTCCTTAGCCTACATCAGGTTATAAGTTATCTGAAGAATAAAAAATATTGATTATCAAAGCACTTATAAGATTTATTACAATAAAATATACAATAAGAAACCCCGGCTTTTGGTCGGGGTTTCTTATTGTACAATGATCTTATCTGCTTTTAAGCCTGCTGTGGCGCATGCAGCTGCTCACTGATATGTTTGACGATCTTTTCTGCATGATCTCTTGAGTTCTCGATAAAGAGGCTATGTGTATTAAAGCCACCACAGATCACACCGGCCAGGTAAATTCCCTTGATATTGGTTTCATGGGTACTCTCATCGTAATTGGGCTTACACACTTCATCATCGGCCAATTCAATCCCCATGTTTTCCAGGAAGGTCAGATCCGGTTTGTAACCGGTCATGGCAATTACCTTGTCGTTTTCAACCGTTACCAACCCATCAGGGGTTTTGATATCTACTTCATGCTCGCGGATCTCAGCCACGGTAGAGTTGAAATACACTTTTATAGACCCCTCTTTGATCCGGTTTTCGATATCGGGTTTGATCCAGTATTTCACGTGTTCACCCAATTCGCTGCCGCGGATCACCATGGTTACCTGGGCCCCTTTGTGCCAGGTTTCCAGGGCCGCATCCACTGCCGAGTTATTGGCACCTACCACCACTACTTTCTGGAAAGCATAAAAATGCGGATCGTCGTAGTAATGGGTCACTTTTGGCAGATCCTCCCCTTTCACATTCATCATATAAGGTTTACCGTAGAAACCGGTGGATACAATAATATTCTTTGTTTTATAATGTCTCTTAGAAGTATTTACGGTAAACAGTTCATCGGCTCTTTCAATGGTTTCCACCCCTTCGAACAGGTGTATGTTCAGACCGGATGATACGGCTACTTTGCGGTAATACTCCAATGCCTCATCGCGGGTGGGTTTGGAGTGACGGCTCATAAAGGGGATCCCGCCGATCTCCAGCCTGTCGGACGTAGAGAAAAAAGTCATATTGGCCGGATAGTTAAACAAGGAGTTTACCAGACAGCCCCTTTCAATAATCAGGTAACGCAGGCCATTGGCTTTGGCATGTAACCCGCAGGCCAGTCCGATGGGACCAGAACCGATAATGATAACGTCGTAAGCAATTGAGAACATGGTAGAGAGTTTGTTATTTGAAATCAAAAGTGATAAAAGGATGGGAACTGTTGGCATCATACCCGCCTGATACAACAAGGTATTGGTTCCGGGCTGCCAGGCCGGCGGACAGAAACAGAAAACTG
The DNA here is from genome assembly GCA_943369185.1 of Caulobacter sp. UNC279MFTsu5.1. Taxonomy (GTDB): domain Bacteria; phylum Bacteroidota; class Bacteroidia; order Chitinophagales; family Chitinophagaceae; genus Sediminibacterium. The sequence continues at coordinate 175,739 of CALRMK020000003.1, forward strand.
AGAATGCTGATCTTCATGATGCTCTTACAAAATTAAACAAGAAGCCGCTATTACTTGTGAATCTCACTCGAAAAGTGGAAACTAATATCCGGATTATTGGTGATCTCTGTATTCAGGAACCATTCACTCTGGGCCAGGTAAACCGGATGACCGTCTTTATCCGCCGCCGAGTTCTGTTGTTTGAACCGGAGAAAATCTGCCAGCTTATTTTCATCCTTACTGGTTAACCAGCAGGCTTTGTAAAAAGGTAGAGAACGGAACTCGCAGGCCGCCCCATATTCCTGCAGCAAACGGTACTGGATCACTTCAAACTGCAGCTCACCCACACAACCGATGATCTTTTTATTACCGCCAAACTGGGTAAAGAGCTGGGCCACACCTTCATCCGTTAGCTGACTAATTCCTTTTTCTAACTGCTTGGTTTTCATAGGATCCTTATTCACCAATTCTTTAAAAATTTCAGGTGAAAAAGTAGGGATCCCTACAAAATAGAAGTCCTCTCCCTCGGTCAGCGTATCACCGATCTTGAAGTTACCCGTATCGAACAGACCCACCACATCTCCGGCATAAGCATCTTCAATAATGTCTTTACTCCGGGCCATAAAGCTATAAGGGTTGCTGAAACGGACGTCCTTATCCAGACGAACATGGTGGTAGTATTTGTTACGCTCAAACTTACCGCTGCATACCCGCATAAATGCGATCCGGTCGCGGTGCTTGGGATCGAGGTTGGCATGGATCTTAAATATGAAGCCACTGAACTTATCTTCCCCCACTTCCACCGTACGAACAGAGGTTTCGCGGCTACGGGGTACCGGTGCTATCCGGATAAAGGTATCCAGCATCTCCTTCACCCCAAAGTTGTTGACCGCACTACCAAAGAATACCGGGGCGATTTTACCGGAGAGGTAGTCGTTCACATTCAGTTCCCCATATACCCCATCCAGCAGTTCCACATCTTCCCGCAGCTGAGCCGCATCTCTGTCGCCCACCTTAGAGTCCAATAGTTCGTCAGACAGGTCGCTGATGGCAATTACGTCGTCATCGTCGGCTTTAGTACTTGCAGTAAACAGTCTAAGACTCTTATTATCAATGTTATAGACCCCTTTAAATTCCTTGCCGCTGTTAATGGGCCAGGTCATGGGGTGTAGTGAAATATGGAGTTCATTCTCGATCTCTTCCAGCAGGTCAAAGCGGTTTTTACCATCGCGGTCCATTTTGTTCACGAACACGATCACCGGGGTATCTCTCATCCGGCATACTTCCATCAGGCGTCGGGTCTGGGCCTCTACCCCGTTTACGCTGTCGATCACCAGTATCACACTGTCTACCGCCGTAAGGGTTCGGTAAGTATCTTCAGCAAAATCCTTGTGACCGGGGGTATCCAGCAGGTTGATCAGGGTGTTCTGGTATTCAAAAGTCATTACGGAAGTGGCCACCGAAATACCTCTCTGGCGCTCAATTTCCATGAAATCGCTGGTAGCGTGTTTCTTGATCTTATTACTCTTAACAGCACCCGCCACCTGAATAGCACCTCCGAAAAGGAGCAATTTCTCCGTCAAAGTGGTTTTACCAGCATCCGGGTGTGAGATAATGGCGAAGGTCTTCCGCCTGTTGATTTCTTTCTCAAATTTCATAACGGCGGCAAAGGTAAGGATAGGGAATGGTGAATAGGCAATTGTGCATACGATTACCCCGAAAAACTATACCCCCACCATTCTATCATTCTATCATACTATCATTCATTCATTCACTCCTTCACTCATCCACTCATTCACTCATTCTTAATACTCCACCACCCTCGCCACCCCCTTCCCCTCACTTACCGTAACAATCCAGAGTTGGTTGTACACGCTTTCATCCAGGTTGGCATATTTCTTCTCTTTGATCAGCAGGTTCACCAATTGGGGGGTTGTGTTGGAATGTCCGGCAACAATAATGGTTTTCCCTTTTTCCTGCAAAAGCTTTTCAGAAAAAATTACAAGGTCTTTAGGTTCATATACTTGTATCTCTTTATTGAACTTTTTTGACAATGGTGTCACCGTAGATTTTGTTCTGGTATAGTTGGTGGAATAGATCGCATCCGGACTATAGGCTGCCAGCACAGTAAGCAGTTTTTCTGCCCTGGCCAGTCCCTGTTGGGTGAGTGGCGGGTCGGCTTTCATCATGGTGGATCCTGCGGCACTGGTATCTTTTTCGGCATGGCGGAGCAGGATATAGGTACTGGTTTGTGCGAAAGCACCCAGGCTCAGGCCGAGGCCCATGACCCATAAGGCAGCATATTTTTTCATAGTCCTATTTTATGGTTGAAGTTACTATCTGCAACCGGCAGACAGCAACCGTTGGTATAAAGAAACTGAAAATAGCAAATCATTCACAACTCTACTCCCCCATACAGTTTATATTTGACCTGCAGGCCGGAAAGGCCAACAGATTCAAGAACCTATCCAACAAATACCATGAAACAGATCCTTACACTCTTTATTCTTTTATCAGTTGTACAAACCAATGCAGATGCCCAGTTAAAGGGTCTCCTCAATAAAGCCAAAGATGCCATAGGCGGCAAATCCGTTTCCTTAAGTAATGAGGACATAGTGGCCGGCTTAAAGGAAGCCCTAGCCGTTGGATCGCAAAAAGGGGCCAACAGTCTGTCGCAGATAGATGGTTTTTTTGCCAATGCCGCCCTTAAGATCCTGCTTCCTCCGGAAGCGGAGAAAGTAGAAAGCACTTTACGCAAAGTAGGTTTGGGCAAACAGGTAGACGATGCCATTCTGAGTATGAACCGCGCTGCGGAAGATGCCTGTAAAAGTGCCGCCCCCATTTTTGGTAATGCTATCAAACAGATGAGTTTCCAGGATGCCCTGAGCATCCTCAAGGGAAGCGATACGGCCGCCACCGGTTACCTGCGTGGTAAAACCAGCAACGAACTAACCAATGCCTTCCGCCCTGTGATAGAACAATCGCTGGAAAAAGTGAATGCCACTAAATACTGGAATACCCTGATCAGTTCTTATAACAAGATCAATATCATGGGTAAAAAGATCAACCCTGATCTAAGCGCCTATGTAACAGAAAAAGCCCTGGGCGGTATTTTTTACCAGGTAGCCGAAGAGGAAAAGAATATCAGAAAAGATCCTTTGGCGAGAACTTCGGAGATTTTGAAAAAAGTGTTCGCCAAATAAGGTCGTGAGTAGTGAGTGGTCAGTAGGCAGTACTACTCACCACTCACGGCTCTCCTACCGAAACAGCTCATCATCAATAGTATTCGTTTTCGCTACAATGGCCCTGATCTGCTGGTCCAGCTCTTTGGCGCTTTCTACGAGGTGGTCAAAAATTTCGAGGCCTTTGAGCGTGCCCTCGTGATGAAGGATCTCGATCATGCCGAGAATATTGGCGAGGGGTTTGCGTACTTCGTGCGACTGGATAAATGCAATGTCCCGCAGGGCCTTGTTCTGCATTTTGATCTTCTCCTGAACCAGCACATCATCTGTGATATCGCGGTTGGTTCCGATCAGACTGAGGATTCGGCCACTTTCCGATTTTTTAATGATGGCATGCGATTCAATATACCTGATCCGGCCATCGGGTTTCAGGATCCGGTACACGGCACCGTTGATCTCTTTTTTAAGCGATAACAGATCACCGATGATTTTATTCATCATTTCGGCATCTTCGGGATGCAGGGCTTTACCGAAAATTTTATAAAGACTCAGGTCCGTGTTTTTCGGGAATCCATACATTTCATACATCCTGTCGTCCCAGATCACTTCATTGGTGGCCAGGTTAATCTCAAAAATGCCGATACCGGCTGAATCGGTGGCCAGGCGCAAACGCTGTAACAGTTCCTCCTGTTCTTTCTGGGTATCTTTCCGCTGGGTAATATCGGTTTCTATCGCCATAAAACCCATGTGCCTGCCATTCTCATCCTGCAGGGGGTGACAGTCCAGTTCCAGCCAGAGCTGTTCTCCTGTTTTGGTATGACTGATAAATTCTTCTTTAAACGCCACTCTCGCATCCAATGCCGCTCTGATCCGGTTAGTTAACTGTTGATCAAAGCCCGGACCCTCCAGGGAGTATCCTAATTTCTTTAGTCGTAACTCTTCCAGCGTGTAGCCGCTGGTGCGGATATAACCATCATTTACCCAGATAATATTCTCCGCTGCATCGGCAATCAAAACAGCATTCGTGGTATTATGGGCCACCAGTGCCAGTCTTTTTACCTCATCTTCGCTTTTCAGCAAAGCGGCTTCGGTTTGTTTGCGATGGGTAATATCAAAAATACAGCCGTCTACAAAAATCACTTTCTCTGTAGCATCGTATACACCCTGACCGCTTTCGTATACCCAACGCAGTTCTCCGTTTTTTTTGCTAATCCGGTATTCGATCTCGTATTTTTCCTTACCCGCGATTGCCTGTGCTATGGCAGCCCGAAGGCGGTGCTGGTCTTCGGGGAAAACCAGTTTGGAATACCCTTCCCGGCGGTCATTGAGGAAATAATCCAGCGGATAGCCGGTGAGTTTCACTACTTCATCACTAAAGAATTCGAGTGTGAAAAATTCATCGCCCCGGCAACGGTAAATGGCTGCCGGTATATGATTCACCAGCGCCTTTAATTTGTTACTCTCTATGAATTCGTGATGCTGCTGCATAGGCAATATGGGAGCGGCTCCCTGTTTCGGATACCGTATACAATTTATACAAAAGCAGGAACATCGGGGAAGTTGATTCTGTAAAATGCCTGCCTTGCAGATACGGCACCTCTAAAATAGAGAAAAGGCCCCAAAAGGCCTTTTCTGATAAAAAATATGAGAGAAAATGTCGCTTAAATATCGATTGCCTCTCCATAAGCAGCGGCTGTTGCTTCCTTAATGCCTTCGCTCATGGTTGGGTGTGGGTGACTGGCATTCAGGATCTCGTGGGCGGTGGTTTCCAGCTTACGGGCCACAACGGCTTCCACGATAAATTCGGTTACATTCATCCCGATCATATGACAACCCAGTAATTCACCGTATTTGGCATCGTAGATCACTTTTACAAAACCTTCGGTGGCACCGGCTGCACTGGCTTTACCGCTGGCCATGAAGGGGAACTTACCGATCTTCAATTCATAACCGGCTTCTTTGGCCGCTTTCTCTGTATAACCTACGCTGGCTACTTCTGGTGTACAATAGGTACAACCCGGGATATTGTTATAATCCATCACATCCGGCAAATGGTGCAGTTTTTTCTCCATATAAGCCATATGTTCTGCTGCATTTATCCCTTCTTTGGAGGCTACGTGTGCCAGGGCCTGTCCGGGAGAACAGTCGCCGATCGCATAAATGCCCGGTACAGAAGTCTGCTGGTAGGCATCTACCACCACTTTTCCTTTTTCGGTTTTGATACCGTTTTCTTCCAATCCGATATTTTCGATATTGGCTACCACTCCTACCGCACTTAATACGATATCTGCTTCCAGGGTTACGGTGCTGCCATCCTGTTTTTTCACGAGGGCTTTTACACCTGCACCGCTGGTATCTACAGACTCAACAGATGCGTTGGTCATGATATCGATACCCTGCTTTTTATATTGTTTTTCCAGTTCCTTGGAAATATCTTCATCTTCTACAGGAACAATGCGTGGCATGAACTCCACGATCGTTATTTTGGTTCCCATGCTGTTGTAGAAATAGGCAAACTCCACACCTATTGCACCACTTCCCACAATGATCATACTCTTTGGCTGCTCGGGTAACACCATCGCTTCGCGGTAACCGATCACTTTTTTACCATCCTGTTTCAGGTTAGGTAATTCTTTACTGCGTCCACCGGTGGCTATCACAATATATTTTCCTTCTACCACGGATTTGGTTCCGTCGGCAGCGGTTACTTCGATCTGTCCTTTGGCCTTTATTTTACCATAACCCATCACCACATCGATCTTGTTCTTTTTCATCAGAAACTGCACACCCTTGCTCATCTTATCGGCCACGCCGCGGCTGCGTTTTACCACACCGCCAAAATCATGTGCCACACCGGTAGCATTGATTCCATAATTGCTACTGTGTTTCATGTATTCATACACCTGAGCACTTTTTAACAGCGCTTTGGTAGGGATACAACCCCAGTTCAGACAGACCCCACCCAAACTTTCTTTTTCGATGATCGCTACTTTAAAGCCTAACTGAGATGCACGGATAGCCGCAGGATAACCACCCGGACCGCTACCTAACACAATTACGTCGTATGCCATTGTATATTGATTGATAAGATTAGGAATATCCCCTAAGGGGAGGCAAAAATACTGGCAAATGATGAAACGGGCAAATCGGGGGGCGTGAATCGTCAGTCGTCAGTGGTGAGTGGTGAGTGGTCAGTAGTGAGGGGGAGTAGGATGGTGAATGGGGTAATTGTGAATGGGCAATGGTGAATGGGCAATGGTGAATGAGGGTGGTATCCGTGATTGCCTATTGCCCATTGACAATTGACCATTGACAACTGCCTACTCACTACTGACCACTCACGATTCACGCTTCAAAAAAGATCCGCACGGTTTGATAGAACCACTTATTCCCCGACGCCGATCCCGTTTGCTGCATTTGTTCGTTGTAGCCCTGAAGGCCAAAGAGTCCGGCCATATTGCCGTTGCGGAGGGCTATTTCGAGATAACCTGCCGAGTTGAACCAGGCCAGTTTCTCCGATTCGCCAACGGAAGTATAGTTATCGCTGATGGTATCGATGGTTTCGTTGCGTTTGAACATGATCTTGAAGCTCCTGCCCTGCCGTTGCTGGTTAAATTCTTCGCGGGTAATATTCACCACCACGTTCTCAAAATTATCAATGAACAGGATCTGGCCTTCCATCCAGTCGGGACCAATGGTGGCACGTAGCGGGTATTTTTCTTCGATGTCTGTAACGGGTACACCATTATCACGGATACTGCCCGATTCCTGGATATTGGCCACTGCAAAAGCCAGTTCCTGGGTAATTTCCAACAAGGTCTGGTGTTTATCAATATCGATGCCGATCAGTTCGGTAGGTTTGGTGCCGGTGATCATGGTCAGGATGCCGTTATCCGGACAAATAATATACTGATCCTTATGCCGGGCCACCAGCATATAACGCCGGGCCGACTCGAACAGGTTCACAATGATCAGGTGAAAAGTACCGGGCGGATAATAGCGAAAGGCATTGTTACAGGTATAAGCCGCCTGCGGAAAATTGGTTTGGGAAAGATAATGCGTGATATCGCAGATATTCAGATCTGGCATCAGGTTCACGAACTGCCCCTTGATGGCACCAACAAGATAATCCCGCTGGCCTATATCTGAAGTCAAGGTTAGAATAGGCATGGTGACATGTAAACGTTTGAACAGGCCGGTTATTTCACCAGTTCCCCGTTTTTAAAGAAAAAATTCCTGACCAGCTTATCGGCCAGTGAAGGGAAGAAACGGTTCAGGAACACGGTTCTTTTGCCGGTAAAGGTGAGCACTAAGCTACGCTTACGTTTTTCGATGGCTTTGATGATATGTTGGGCACATTCTTCGGCGCTCATCATCTTGCCTTCATCCATCGGCGACTCACCCTGCGATTTACCCAGGGCATTCAATGCCACATTGCGGATATTGGAAGTGGTGAAACCGGGGCAAACCCACATCACATTGGTGCCGCTGTCCAGCAATTCGGTGCGCAAAGCTTCCAGCCAGCCGTTTACAGCAAATTTGGAAGCAGAATACCCGCTGCGGCCGGGTAAACCTCGATAACCGGCAATGGATGACACACCCACCACAGTTCCTTTGTTGCGGGTAATATAGGGCAGGGCAAATTTGGTGCAGTATACAGTACCCCAGAAATTGATATCCATTACCTGACGGATGGTATCCAGTTTCACTTCAGACACCAGCGAGCGCATGGATACACCGGCGTTATTGATGAGTATATCAATAGTACCAAAGGCTTTCACTGCAACTTCTATAAAATTCTGACAATCGGCTTCTTTACTTACATCGGCTGTATGGATGAGCAGGGGTTTGCCGGGATAGGTGGATTGCAGTTGGTACAGTTTATCATAATTACGTCCGCAGGTGGCCACTTTGGCCCCTGCCTGCAGAAAAGCATCTACCAGGGCTTTCCCGATTCCTTCCGATCCGCCGGTGATGACAACTACTTTATCCTGAAAAACTGACATAGTATGGGGTTATTGTACAAAAATAGGCAGTTCCCTCATCAGTTATTGACGGTATGTGTGTAAAAAACAGAAAATACTTTTATAAAAATTTGGCTGTTTTTTTATTTCACCTATTTTTGCACTCCCAAAGAAAAAAGCTCAGTGCTTTTCTTCCGAAGGATAAGGTTCGATTCCGTAGCTCAGTTGGTAGAGCAATACACTTTTAATGTATGGGTCCTGGGTCCGAGTCCCAGCGGGATCACCAAAGCCTCACAGAAATGTGGGGCTTTTTTATGGAATATCGAATCCCGCCTGGGCGGGAAATATCGAATGTCGAATAGTTCCTTCATTTCCACATTAGCTTCTTCAACACTTGTAATTGCATGAGAATCTATTTATATTAGTAACATGAAAGAAGCCTTACTTCTGCTGGCAGTTGTTTTGAATGTCTACCTGCTATTCAGATCCTTTGAACTGATAGGTAGATTGCATGCTAATTTTGTAATTGATGCACGTAGAAAAAAGGATCTTCGGTTACTGACGATTGTGGTGCCCATTTTTGGATTTATCACAACGTATCTGACATACAAAAAGACACTGAATCGCATTTGAGTCCTTCTCTGCGGCTGACAACAGTTGCGAATACGCATTTTTGATTTTCCCTAATACCTACTCTGAAAATGAAAAAGCCGCTTCGGAAAGCAGCTTTTTCAAAAAAATCCATTCCTTAGACCGACTTTTTTCAGGTTCCGGTTATTAACTACGCTTTCTTATCCAACGCATTTTGGAAAGGCTGGTCGTAAAAACGTTTACCCGTAGCCTTATACAAAGCATTGGCCATGGCACCGAAGATAGGCGGGAAAGGAGGCTCCCCTAATCCGGTGGGATCGATAGTATTTTTTACAAAATGCACTTCTATTTTCTTCGGTGCTTCCCGATGCCTGATCATCCGGTACTGGTTAAAATTCTTCTGTTTGGGTTCGCCTTTTTCAAATACGAGGCCACCATACAGCACATTACCTATACCATCCACTACGGCACCTTCTACCATATTTTTGGCACCCTCCGGGTTAACCACCAGGCCACAATCCATCGCAGAAACTACTTTCTCCACCATGGGCTGTCCGTTTTTCATGGTCAGGTCTACCACATGTGCTGCATAGGAATTATGACAGAAATAAGCCGCTACCCCCCTGCGTAAATTTTTCGCTTCCGGCTTACCCCAACCCGATTTTTCTTTTACCAGTTCCAGCACACCGATATAACGGTCGGCATCGTAATCATTGTTTTTGCCAACCGGACTGGCTTTGGCTTTTTTCAACAGTTCTATTCTGTAATCAATCGGATCTTTTCCGATGGTTTCTGCCAGTTCATCCAGGAAAGATTGTTCGGCACCCGCAATAAAGTTGGAACCCGGTGCCCTGAACGCACCAATGGTAATATTGGATGGGATGGTCCAGCCTTCGGCGAGATAATTCTCAAAAGCACCCGCCGGAAAACGATTGGCATGAATGGCATCATCAGGAATACCGCCCCCTTTGATATGAATGGCGGTAACATTGTTTTTCTCATCAATGGCCGCTTTATAGGTTACCATATAAGCAGGACGATAAATACCATTGGTCATATCATCTTCCCGGGTATACACGAGCTTTACAGGTGCTTTGATCTTTTGTGAGGTCAATCCCGCTTCTACCATGTAATGACAATAGGCTCTGCGGCCAAAACCGCCACCCATTCTGGCCAATTGGATCTCCAGTTTAGAAGCAGGTATGCCTAAATTAGCCACCAGGTTAGGTCTGATAAAATCAGGCACCTGGGTAGGTGCTACAAAAAAAGCTTTCTCTTCCGTTACATGTGCAAAACAACTGATGGGCTCCATGGTATTATGCGGCAGAAAAGGAGCGGAATAAGTTCTTTCCAGCACTTTTTTTGCTTTCGCAAAAGCTTCTTCCGGGTTACCATCTTTGCGTAAAACAGGAGCAGATTTTTTCTGCCGATCGCGCATATTCTTCAGGTGGTCTGAGGAACTTTCCAGACCTGCCGGAATCAGTTCTTCTTTTTTTCCACCCCAGCCAGCTACCATTTCCTTTTTCTCCGGCATGGGTTCCCACTGAATGGCGATCTTTTTCCGTGCATTCATGACTTCCCAGGTGGTATTGCCTACCACTACAATTAAATGATTGAAGGTACGGGTGTCAAATCCTGCTCTTTCATATCCTTCTTTATACACTTTGATATCAAACACATTTTTGATGCCCGGCATTTTCAGTGCTTCGGTAGCATCAAACGATTTCAGTTGCATGCCGAAAGCCGTTGGCCGGATGGTCATCGCAATCAACATGCCTTCCTGGTGGTAATCCAATGTAAACAAGGGTTTGCCTGTTACAATTTTCTGGCCTTCCACATTTTTCTGCGCTGTACCCAGCAGCGAAAACTCCGTTGTTTTTTTCAGTTCCACTTTTTCCGGAATAGGCAATTTGGAAGCTGCTGTAGCCAATGCACCGTAAGACAATGAGCGGTTGCTGGCTTTGTGGTACACCACGCCCTGTGAAGCCGTTAATTCGATAATCGGCACATTCCATTCTACAGCCGCAGCACGGAGTAACATGGCTTTAGCCGATGCACCTGCTTTACGTAGTAATTGCCAGCCCTGACGTATGGACTGGCTTCCGCCTGAAAACTGGTTTTTGTATTTAGGTATATTAAAGTCTGCCTGTTCTACCACCACTTTTTTCCAATCTGCATCCAGCTCTTCCGCAATGATCATGGGCATGGAAGTGATCACGTTCTGTCCGAATTCCGGATTGGGCGACATGATCTTGATCTGGTTATCCGGGGTGATTTTTACAAACCCCGTCAGTTCTACCCATTCGGCAGCAGCTGTATTGCCCGCACCCGCCAGCACTTCGGTGGGTTTCAGACTGGCCATCCAGCTAAACCCAATCATCATACCGCCACCCGTGAGTGAGCTGACTTTCAGAAAAGACCGACGGCTATAGATATTCTTATCGTTTCCCATAAATAGGTACTTTATTGAATAGTAGTGTTAGGTTATTTGCTTGTATTTTTTGCAGCTGTATGGATGGCTTCCTTAATTCGCAGATAAGTGCCGCAACGACAGATATTACCACTCATGAAATTGTCGATATCCGCATCCGTAGGATGAGGATTGGATTTCAACAGGGCGGAAGCACTCATGATCTGACCGGTCTGGCAATAACCGCATTGCGCCACATCCAGTTCCAGCCAGGCTTTCTGTACCGGATGATCACCCTTTTCAGACAACCCTTCGATGGTGGTAATGTCGAGGTTACCGGCGGCTGATACCGGCAGTTGACAGGATCTGACCGCTTTCCCGTTCAAATGAATGGTACAGGCGCCGCAGGAAGCTACGCCACATCCGTACTTGGTTCCCGTAAGGTGCAGGTGATCGCGCAGTACCCATAAAATCGGGGTAGCGGGATCTACGTCCACATCCATTTTTTTACCGTTAACCTTCAGACTAAATTTTGCCATAGTGTGTATATTTTCAGGCTTTAGAAGCTAGTGTAATATTCCCACTTTTCTTTTGCAATCCATAGTCGGATTCAAAGAAATTAATACAAAAAACAAACATTTTTTGGGACTTTAACAAATATTGCCAAGCACATCCCTGGCTCTGGCAGCAATGGTTGCTTCCATAAGATCCATGGCTACTACTGCGGAACCAGCCATCCTTTTCAGTATATTCGGTAAGACCATTACCGATTGCATGCCATTTACCCAGAAAACTGCGATTGTAACCGGTGCCGGACAAGGTATCGGTTTTGAGATCTGCAAAAGACTATCCGCCCGGGGCGCACAGGTAGTTTTGAACGATATAGATCCGGACCTAACCCATCGTGCAGCCGCGCAGATCAGTGCCGAAACCGGTAACGAATGTCTTACTTTTGCTGGCGATGCCAGTGATGTTGATTGCATCCGGAAGATGGTTTCTCAAACTGTAGATCACTACGGGAAACTGGATATCGTGATCGCCAATGCGGGCATCACTTTGTTTGGCGATTTTCTCACCTATACACCCGAAGCCTTTCAGCGGGTAATGCAGGTAAATCTTGCGGGAAGTTTCTTTCTGGCACAGGCCGCTGCCAAACAGATGAAAGAGCAAAGAAGTGGTGGTACTATCTTGTTTACGTCTTCGGTTACCGGTCACCAGGCACATAAACAACTCGCCGCTTATAGCATGAGCAAAGCAGCATTGGAGATGCTGGCCAAAAACCTGGTGATCGAATTATCTCCTTTTCAGATCACCGTTAATGCCATAGCCCCGGGAGCTACCTTAACTGAAAGAACACTGGATGATCCCGGGTATACTACAACCTGGTCTGCCCTTACACCCATGGGCCGGCCCGCAACAGTGGGCGATATTGCGGAAGCGGCTTTGTTCCTTGTTTCGGATAATGCCCGGCAGATAACGGGGCAAACACTGATCGTGGATGGCGGGTGGACCTCCATCAGCCCCTCTCCCTTCTGATAACCGGTAAAAAACGGCTTTTTACCCGGTATTCCTGTTTCTGCGAACGATCGCAGATCAATTTTGTATATTAACGGTAGACGGGACAACCCGACAGCTTACTATTCCGTAAAGCAGGTATCCTGTTTACCACTAAACCAACCACCATGAAAAAAAATCACCTGTACCTGTTGCTTATTGTGGCAGGCGTAGCGTTTCTGGCAGCAACCAAACCCTTTGTAAAATCGCCTTATGGCTTCAGCAAGGGAACCCCTGCTATTAAATCTGTGAGTGCCCTCAGTTTTGGAAAGGATGGTATTTTATTCATCGGAGATTCCAAAACGGCAACGGTGTTTGCAGTAGAAACCAAAGACAACAAATTCAGCAACCAGGCAACGGAGATCTCTGTTGCAGGAATTGATGAAAAAATTGCAGCCGCACTGGGCACAGAGAAAGACAAGATCACCATCACCGATCTGGCAGTGAATCCGGTTTCCAAAAAATTATATGCGGGTGTACAGCATAGCGACGGCACAGCCGTAATTCTGATAATAAGCAATGAAAAGATAGAAGCTGTATCACTGAAAGATGTAAACTATTCCAGTATCGCATTGAACGATGTGTATGCGGAAGATGCCAAAGATGCGCGTGGCCGTCCTTTACGGATCTCCACTATTTCGGATATGGGTTTTGCCAATGGTAAAGTATTGGTGAGTGGTTTATCCAATAAAGAATTCAGTTCCTCTTTCAGAAGCATCCCCTTCCCTTTTACAGATCAGCAGGAAATGGCTTCGCTGGAAATGTACCATGGAGCACATGGACGGTATGAAACCACTTCTCCTATCCGCACTTTTACCACCGGAAAGATCAATGGTAAAGATTACCTGATCGCCAGTTATACCTGTACCCCATTGGTATTGTTTCCCATGGATGAATTAAAAGCAGGCCAGCATGTGAAAGGCAGAACCATTGCTGAAATGGGCAGTGGCAACACGCCTATTGATATGATCACCATCACCAAAGGCAATGAAAGCTTTCTAGTAATGGCCAATACTGCCAGAGCCGTTACGAAGGTTGACTATAAAAATGTGGTTTCTTTTGAAGGAACCCTCACCGAGCGTGTGCCCGGAACTGCGGGAACTCCTTTTGTACAAGTACCAGCCCTTACCAAAGTATTGCAGATGGATAAACTGGACAATAGTCATGTGGTTGTACTGCAGAAAAAAGAAACCGGCTCTCTCGACTTGCTGACGACTGCCAATGATGCACTGTAATATGCAGCGATATATTGTTAACAGGAGGTGCTGCTATCTGCAGTTCCTCCTTTTTTTATGCGTACTGCTGGAGATCGGCTGCACCAGTAATCAACAGGAAATCCATTTTACTTTGACCGATGGAAAACCTTCCGGTTTACAGATCCCGGCTGCACTGGTAAAAGGGATTCCGGCAGATTCCTTTGCACAATACATAGAGATCAAACGGGCAAACCAACCGGCTACCGCAATATTGGGTAGTTTTCATTTGGAACAGGACTTAGTATTCGAACCGCTGATTCCTTTTTCTTTTGATACGGAATACGCGTTGTATATCAGCGGTAAAAAGATCAGTAGTATCCGAACCCCTGATCCTGCTCCCGGTCTTGCGCCGGTGGTAGTGGCCAGTTATCCGCAACTGGATACCGTTCCGGACAACCTGCTGAAGATCTATCTTCAATTTTCACAGCCTATGCGCGAGGGGCAGTCTGCGAAATACGTTAGTCTGATCAAAAACGGAACAGACAGTTTACGGGATGTATTTCTCGATCTGCAACCTGAGTTATGGAACGAAAACAGAACTGTACTGACCTTATGGCTGGATCCCGGAAGAATCAAAAGGGACCTCCAACCCAATCTCCGCATGGGTAACCCTTTGCAACAGAAAGCTACGTATGAGTTGGTACTGTCTGCCAACTGGCAAAATACCAAAGGGACTCCCCTCCGTCAGCCATACCGGTGGCAGTTCAGCACCACGGTACGCGACAGTCTTTCACCTGATCCTGGTGACTGGAAACTCGCTGTACCAGACAGGCAAACCCGAAACCCTTTATTCATTTATCTGGGTGAAGCGTTGGATCATTTTCTTTTGCAGGAATCTTTCACGATCAAAAACGAAAAGGGCAATACTATAAAGGGTAATTGGGAAATCACTGATAAGGACCGTATTTGCCGTTTTGTTCCCTCAGCACCCTGGAAAGAAGGAAACTACAGCATCTATATAGCGACAAGATTGGAGGACCTGGCAGGCAATAACCTCAACCGGCCTTTCGACAGGGACCTGCATGACCGTAAAAAAACAGCCACACAAAATAATTACCAGCGAATATTCCAAATCAGATAATGCTATCTTCCGTTCATAAAAACACCGCATGCAATATATTTTCACTTTCCTCTTGCTGACTTGCAGTATGGTTGAACTTTCTGCACAGGAGAGTTATCGTTTGGTATGGGCCGATGAGTTTAACCGCAACGGCCGTCCTGATAGTAGTAACTGGAATTATGAGAAAGGTTTTGTTCGTAACCATGAGCTACAATATTACCAGCCGGAGAATGCCTGGTGCGAAAATGGGATGTTAATTATTGAAGCGAGAAAAGAGCAGCGGGCGAATCCCGGATACCTAGCCAATAGCACAGACTGGCGTAAGAATCGCGCAACCATCGATTACACGGCAGCCTGTTTGCGAACCATGGGACAAAAAAGCTGGCTGTATGGACGTTTTGAAATGCGTGGCAAAATTCCGGTAGATGCCGGTATCTGGCCCGCCTGGTGGACATTGGGTGTAAGCAAAGCATGGCCCGGTAATGGTGAGATAGATATTATGGAATATTACCGTGGAAAATTATTAGCCAATATTGCCTGTCTGGGCGCCGATAAAAAAGCAGCATGGTTTAGCGCCAAACTTTCTACCGATTCATTGGGTGGGAGTAAATGGGCCAATGAATTTCATATCTGGCGTATGGACTGGACCCCGGAATACATCGCTTTATTACTGGATGGTACAGAAATGATAAACGTACCCCTGGATCAACTGGCGAATAAGGATGGTAGTGGTTTTAATCCCTTTCATCAGCCGCATTATATGTTACTGAATGTTGCGATCGGTGGAGATAATGGCGGAGATGCTTCTGCTACTTCCTTTCCGAAAAGAATGGAAGTGGATTATGTGCGGGTATATCAAAAAGAGAACTGAACTTATTGTTATCCCTACACGAACACCCGACTATTTAGTAATGGTATAATTGAATCCGCCCTCCTGTTTGTGCGAAGTATTGGTAAGTAATATCCGCCAGATGGGTTTGTTACTCCAGCTGTTTTTCAAAGCCTGCTCGTGCGGTTCGGCTAAAGCCATTTTTTCTTTGGTTATCGTCCATTCGCCTGCATCATACACAAGTTGTACCTGCCTGTTTTTCTCCGTCGTAAAGATTATTTTTCCCGGCGTATCTGTATTGGTGTCGCAAACCGTCATAAATGTTTGTGTTACCTGTTGGTTGGTTGTTGAGAATTGGTACCGGTCATTTATATGTATGGCATTTTTTTTCTCATCCACCCGGATACTGCGCTTCCAGCTTTGCAAACCCGTTTTTGCAGGATAGGCTTTATTCAGTTCCATACTAAAAGTAGTTACGCCATCGGCATGGTTGAATACTACGTTATTTGCCCTGGCGGCTGCAATCGGCTCCTGTTGCATGCCATTGATCATCGGCACATTGTGATAGGCCGATGTATTGTACCATAAATTGTATCGGTTACGCGAAAAAGTAATGGCCATATAGGTTCCCTTACCGGCATCGATGAGCACGGGGGCGCCATCTGCATAAATAATAAAATCGCCCACATCGTTGTGGTTATGACTTTCTGCGTTATTCCCTCCATGAGAGGCAACAAAGAGATTGTTATCCGTACGGGCCGTCATGAGTTCTACACTGGGTAAATACATATGAGACTGTCTTACTTCCTGCTGCGAAGCGGCGGCACACTCGGCAGAAGCCAGTAAATTGAATAACTGACGGGGCTTAAAAAAAGATTCTACTTTAGGTTTATTATCCTGAATATGATGATAGGCCCAGGATCCAAAACCCATCATAGAGGGATCATTCACCGCTTTACCAAACCGATAGATCCCAACACCATCCGCTTTGATTTTGGGAGTTGCATCTGCTACATTTACAAAATAATCATCATCAATATGTGTCTGGTAAATATAGGCCCCCATTTTTTTAATGAGGGGTTGATCAAATACAGATAGTTTTCCATTAGTGGCATCTGCCAGTATAGTTAGGCCATCAAATAAAGCTAAGCCTGCAGCAAACCAGTAAGAGGGGCCTTCATCAGTGGCACCGTCTTCACCGAGTCCATTGATATACAAATCCATGAGACCCATGGATTGTGCTACCAGTTTGGTTCTGCGATCCTCATTCTTTTCCAGTAACAAAAGAGCCGTTAAACAATTACTGACTACCCAGGGAGCCCAGTTATTCACTTTCACGTTTTTTTTGCCATTGCCAAAATAGCCGTAACGGGTAACTTCATTTTCAAAACTGTTCAGGATCTTTCGGTTTACTTCTAGGGCAATCCGCTCGCGAATCAGGGGCGAAACGGCATCCAGCTTGGCCCCAGTGAAATAGTCGGCCAGCGCCAACAACGCTGCTGTTTCTGCACCAAACAGATCTATCGTTGGATCCGTTACATCGGGCAAACCACTTCCCTTTTTTTGAGAACCGATATGGGCCGTTACACCCCAATAAGTTTCTTCACAGATATTCCAGATCCCGTTAATGATCGCATCTGTAAAACGTCCTTTATTCTCCATGGATTCGGCCAGCACCAGTGTAAACAACCGATTTCTTTTGTCAAAGGAGAGTTTCTCATAGTTTGTCCTGTTACCGGTTCTTACATATTCAAGTGTTACTGTGGCAGGAATGGCAGTAAAAGGTAATAGACTGTAGGCTTCTGCCTGTACTATGATTGTCTGCCGAACACTGTCTGCCACTAGCCTGCTCCAGCCGACAGGTTCTATTGGAAAAGGTTTCCATTTTGTTTGCGGTATCAGGTGTTGTTTGATATCAGCTGTTGTGTATTTCGAAAGCAGATTATGTGGTAATACCTGAGCGGTAATATATCCTGTAAAAATCATCGATGCAAATACCAGCAAACAGCTTTTTTTTCTCATAGCGCAATGATTTGTTCTTACAAATTAATGCATACCAAAGCAGCCCCGCAAAATATTTACGATATCCTTTTCGCTTACCCAAGCAGTATATTGATGGATTTCCAGAGGGTGAACAGGCTGGTACAGATCACCAGTCCGCCTACCAGAAAATACATGGTTTTTAGAGGAAGTTTCCCTACCAGCCTGGCGGCAATCGGAGCGGCAATGATACCTCCGATAATCAATCCAAGTACATCGCCCAACGGAATATGTTTCAGGAGAATAAAAAATGTAACAGCACTGGCAAACACAACAAAAAACTCTGCCAGACATACAGAACCGATCACATAACGGGGACTTTTTCTTTTAGAGATCAATGTACTGGTAACCAGTGCACCCCATCCGCCACCGGCAAATGCATCCATAAAGCCACCGATACCGGCCAGCCAGCCGGCGCGTTTTACTTTATCCTGATGGGATCTTTTCCGGAGGGCTTTTTTGATAATAAAATAACCCAGGTAACAGGTGTACAAAGCCAATGGCACCCGCACATAGGTAGCATATTGTTGTCCGATAAAGGCAAGTGTTGCACCGGCCACCGCACCAAAAATGCCGGGTATTACCAGGGTCTTGAATAATTTTTTATTGATGTTACCAAAGCGGTGATGACTATATCCCGACACCCCGCTTGAAAACACCCTTGCCGAATGCACCCGGCTGCTCACCACGGCGGGATTTACCCCGTTGGCAAGCAGGAAAGTAGTAGAAATGGTTCCATATCCCATACCCAGTGAGCCATCCACCATCTGTGCCATAAAACCGGTGAGTAACATGATGAGGAAGGAAGAAACATCTATATAATCCGGTATGGATTTTACGACACCAAATACTTCTTTGGCAGGGAAGTAAGAAAATACAGCAGCACCTAAGATCATACACACAAATGCGAACAGGCAGAGTTTTACGATCTGCTGCCATTTTTTTTCCCTGTTCTTTTTCAGGTTCACTTCTGCCAGAGAAACCTGTTTGGCTACCAGTACTTTGGTAAGATCATTAAGCTGCTTTACCTTATCGGAAAAATCGCCATCCAGTTGTTGCCGGATCTGCTCCATATCAGTCAATACATTATCTATTTCGGCGGGTATGATGGTATTCAATACTTCTTTTAATCGCTTGGCAATGGTGGGCGATTTGCCATTGGTGGAGATGGCGATCTTCAGATTACCCTTTTGCACAATTGAGCCGAGATAAAAATCGCAGAGGGCCGGTTTGTCTGCCACATTTACCAGGATTCCTTTTTCTCTGGCATCATTACGGATAGATTCACTAAGCGGAATATCGTTCACTGCCACTACCAGGATATCCATTCCGGTAAGATCTGACGCTTTATACGCTTTCTCCTCAATACTAACGGCCGGAAAACGGGAAGCCAGTTGGCGGATCCTTTCATCGACCGTAATAGCCACTATCCTGATACGGGTACGGGGTGCGTTATTCAGTAATGCCTGCAGCTTCTCCAATGCCACATTACCGCCACCCACCAGTAATACCGACATTGTTTCCAGTTTCAGAAAAACAGGGAACAGTGTATTTTCCGATTCAGGTACGACGGTACGCTCAGTTGGTAACAACATAACATTCATTAAATAGCGCTGCCCTTGTTTTTTCAGGCGGCACAAAATACAATATTTCTACTAAATTAGTAGACTTTACACGCGAAACTTTTTATTTCCGATTCCAGCCGATTGAGCAGCTATGAAAGACACACTGTTACATCAGTGAAAGAGAAAGAATTTCGTAGCAGTTAGTTTCTATGATTTCATTTCTTTTTCCGCAGATCCAGGTTATGGAAATAGAACACCCTGGCAGCATGGATATTCCGGTAACTATTGCCAGATGCCAGCTGCTGGAAAAGGTTCATGTAGCCAAACTGGATATTATCTGCTGCGTTTACATGATAACTGAAGCCTACAAAAAAACGGTTCTGCTCAAAATAATTATACACGATCTCGTTTCCGAAATTGATATGCAATTCATCGTTTGCCACAAAAGAAACTGTTTTGGGTGCAAAGGCCTTCTCCCCCAGCGGCACATTGAGCAGAAAATTATAGCGAAGTTTCCAGTTGTAATTATAGTCATCTCCCAATGTGGTGCTTGATATTACTTTCCGCCTGAATTTTTCCTCCAACCGTAGCCATTGCATTAAACGAAGTCTGGGGTTTTTGGTATGCCATTGGATCTGTTGCCAGACCCGGTGTTCCGGTCGGGATATATACGCATGATTATCTGCCGGAAAATGATTGATCCATGCATACCCAAAAGTCAACTTGGTATTATCCGTAAGATAGTGGGTAAGGCCAAAACGAACGAGCGACTGAGACAGGTTATCTGTAAAGTTTTCTTTGGTACGTAATTGCAGATCCGTCCAGAGCCCCCATTTATTACTAAAGCGGATCTGGCTGAAATAACCCGTCCAAACCTGGTTTACTTCTGTGGTATTCTTGGTTACCTGTGTCATTCCGGTAAAACCGAAAGCGGTAAACAGGAATATCAGGCTTAGGTATTTTTTGTACATCAGATTGTTTATTACGTCATCAATTCAATAAGCCATCCAATGTAATGGCCACATAATACAATGCTCCAATGGTTGGACCACCCGCATATTGAATATGCCGGTTATTCAGGATATTGGCACCGCCAAATTTAAGGGTAGATTTCATGGCAGGTACGCGAAAAGTAAGTTGCGCATCCAGTGTGTTGATTGCGTTTACTTCACCAGTTACCAGCGGACTCTCCCATAGAAAACTATCCTGCCATTTCCATACAATATTAAAGCCGAAATTCCGGGTAACCGTTCGATTTCCAAAAGATATATTGGATGTCCAGGCCGGTGTATTAAAACCTGTAACAAAAAGATCGGGTGATGCATTACCCTTTATGGCATTGTAGTTCAGGTTACCCGATAAAACAAAGGTTTTGTGCAGTTGCCAGGTAACCCCTAACGCAGATCCGTAACTGGTATAGTGGTTACGGGCATTCGTATATACCCGGTAACGCTCCTGCCCCTTGCTGGCCGCATTACCGGCATTGGCTGTTGTAGCATCGCGGTTACGATCCACCATAGCGATGACTGCAGCATCAGAACCAATCGTTTCTCCGATGGGAACATATACCTGCACCTGTCCCAAAAATCCATCATAGCGATTGGCATAGGCATCTACATCCAGAATTAACCGGTTATCAAATAATACAGACTTATATCCCACTTCAAACGAACTGATACCCTCCGGTCTACCATCCGGTAAATTGCCGGCTTTTAATAAACCACGATTCAATAATGCGGCTGCATCGGAATTACCTGCCGCTTTAACCGCTGCATTAAATGCTGCTACAGACGACTGGGTATAGCTGTTTTCCCGATAACCCAGACCTTCATTAATCACAGGCAATATGCCCACCCGTTTTACACGGCCGTTGTTTACGTAAGATAGTGCCTCAAACAAAGCGGGATAACGATAGCCTTGCTGAAAAGTAAAACGGAAATGGTGTTTATCTTCCAAAGAATACACAGCAGCAAAGCGTGGCGTATAGGTTACTGCAAAGGCGGGATTCTGGTCTACGCGTAAAGAACCGGTTAGTTTCAATCTGTCTTTAAACAGTGTTTTACTTAATTGCAGAAATCCGCCGAACTTCTTGTAGTAAGTGTTATTGCCAAAACTACCATCTTTTAAAGCCGTATTCCGCTCTGCAATGGGTCTGGTAAAGTCAACGAAATTATTCCCATCCGGAATCAGTTCAAATACACGCACATCTGCACCCAGCAAAACGTTAATTTCTTTGGTATACGATGTCAGGTCCCACTGTGCTTCTACATGATACAGGGTACTTTTCTGAACCAAAGCCGCTCCTCCTGTAACAGGTGCGTTGGGAATGCTGGCAGAACGGATATCCCAGTTATTGATCTTAATAATAGAATCCTTCACAACCGCAAACCTTTCCGTACCCGGCTCTGCCCTTCCAAGATCAGCCTGCTGGCGTGCGTAGGCAGTGGCTGCTGCCAGATTAGCACTTGTAAGCACCCCCCCGTGTGATGCAGCATATCCGTTTAAAGCCGCTTTATATTTGTTACTCCACTGATTGGCACTACCACCTGTATACAGATCCATATTATCTGCCAATGGTTTTACATTGTAGGAGTTTCCTGTATTTTCTTTGGAGATATAGGCTTTTACGGTAAAGTGATTACCCTTAAGTTCCAATTGGTGATTCTGTACCATCACATCATCCAGTTTCACTTTATTTCCTCTTTGAAAAACACCGTCCATCTTACCGATCCGGTAGGCATACTTGAGTTCAACATACGGGGTAATACGATAGTGAAATGTCGCATCCAGTTTGATATTATCAACCAGTGGGTCAACCAGGTCTTTTTCCCAGTAACCCGTTCTGGCAACAGTCAGGGTTCTGTTGGGTTGTCCATCGATGGTTACACCTGTAACAGAAACCGTATTACTTCCTGCCAGTGCATCGTCGCCATATTTATTCCAACCATCAAAAGCAATATTGGCGTCGCCCTGCAGGGAAGGAAAAGAGGGATTGGCCGTATTGCGATCATTAGGATTCTGATCGGTTCGTGTATTAGAGACCCAATCAATCCCGCGCAGGTACGAAGCATTGATCTTGAATGCAAATTTACCCTTGTATGCTTTTGCATAACGAATGGCTGTCTCGGTTAAAAATCCCGGCGAATGATCCTTCCCATCCAGATGGTTAACACCAACCCGGTGAAAAACACTCAACCCCTGCGTATGAAACGGATTTTTCGTAATCAGGTTCGCCATTCCGTTAATGGCATTCATACCATACAATGCTGATGCTGCACCAGGTGTGATTTCAATACTTTGTATGTCCAGTTCGGTGGGACCAATCGCATTTCCCAATGGCACACCCAAAGTGGCTGCCTGCATATCTACCCCATCCACCATTTGCATAAAGCGGAAATTATTCGGGATATTGAATCCACGGGTATTAGGCACTTTGAAAGTAAGTGATGAAGTGGTAAGCTGCACCCCTTTTACATTTCCCAATGCATCATAAAAACTGGCTGCCGGTGTTTCTTTCAGGGCCCGCAGATCAAGTTTTTCAATAGCCACCGGCGAACGAAGTATTTTTTCAGGTACCCTACTGGCGGTAACCACCACTTCATTGGCCATATAGGTTTGAGAGGCAAGTTGTATGGTTAACGTATTACTTGTCTGCTTTACTGCTACCTCCTGTGTTGCAAAACCTACAGAACTGATAACCAGGGTAAATGGCAACGGTTGATTGATGATAAACGAAAATTTACCGGTTGAGTCTGTGGCAGTTCCTTTAGACGTATTTTTTATAAAGACAGATACACCGGATAAAGCTTCCTGGTTCTCGCCAACAATGCGGCCACTTAGAACAAGTGCTCCATTTAACTGGGCCGAAAGCAATACAGGAGATAGAATGAATAGAAAATATATGATGAATTTCATTTTGTCAGATAAGGTTTTGGTAAAACAATTCGCATCCTGTCAGACAGCTAATCTTAGCCGTCTGTGAACTGGCGTTCCGGCAAGACCGGATGCAATAATCAGATTGAAATCCGGTAGCGCATACCGGAAAGATTAATCGCTATTTCAACATCGAAATTTCGAATTAACAATCATACAGTTAATGATTTGTGGCTGGAACCTTTTCCGCTACATGCAAATTTTTAGCGAAGATATTATATTCCTACTAATTTAGTAGACTTTTAGAAAACATTTTTTATTGTATAAACCAAGGCTGCCTTACCGATTTAGACCCATTGTTTCCGGAGAGAAAAATCGCCGAAGGTTTCCGCAGGATCTCTTTCGGCGGCATAGGTTTGGAAAAGACTGTTGAGAGAAGCCAGAATTTCTTCTTCACCGATATTTTCCTTGTAGATCTTATTCAGGCGCTGCCCCACCCTATCGCCACCCAGTTGCAGATTATACTTTCCGGGTGCTGTTCCTACAAATCCGATCTCGGCTGCATAAGAACGGGCACAACCATTGGGACAACCCGTCATGCGGATAATAATTTCTTCCTTTTGCAAAGCGTGGCGTGATAACAGTATTTCTATTTTATCCAGCAAGGAAGGCAGATAACGTTGCGCTTCTGCCAAAGCCAGCGGACAAGTGGGCAAAGACACACAGGCCATGGAATTCAGACGGATGACCGAACTGTTTTCGGTGAGCTGTTTGACAGCATACTGATCCAGTATATGATCAATAGCCGCTTTATCTTTTTCCAGTACATCACTGATGATCACATTCTGGTTACAGGTAAACCGAAAATTAGCTTTTCCGGTATGCGCCACAGCCAGCAGGGCAGATTTCAATTGCGAGCTTACCTCATCAAGGATCCGTCCATTTTCTACAAAAGCCGTATAGTACCAAAGACCTTCTTCATTTTTAAACCAGCCAAAATGGTCCTTCCGGCTGGTAAATGATGTGCTACGAACGGGTTCCAATGCAAAACCGGTACGCCGTTCCAGTTCCTCTTTAAACGAATCTACCCCCAGTCTGTCGAGCGTGTATTTTAAGCGGGCCAGTTTTCGGTCGCTGCGGTTACCATAGTCGCGTTGTATGGTAGCGATTTCATACACGGCTTTCAGTGTTTTCTCTTCACTATCCACAAAACCAATCAATGTGGCCAGTCGCGGATAGGTTTCCGGATTACCGTGCGTACTTGACAATCCGCCACCGATAGCAATATTAAATCCTTTCAATTCCTGGTCTTCTATCACTGCAATCAAACCGATATCATTGGCAAATACATCCACATCATTATTGGGTGGTATGGCAATGGCGATCTTGAATTTTCTTGGCAGGTAACGATCCTGGTACAAGGGATCCTCTTCTTCTTTTTTATCCAGCAATGGTTCTTCATCCAGCCATATTTCATAATAGGCTTTTGTTTTCGGCATCAGTAACTGGCTGATTTTGTCCGCATAAGCAAATACCTCTGCATGTATCGGAGATTCTTTGGGATGTGAACTGCACAATACATTCCGGTTAATATCGCCGCAGGTGGCGATCGAATCCAGTTTGGCTTCACTAAAGGATTGTATGGTAGGTTTGATCTGTGATTTAATGATCCCATGCAACTGCACTGTCTGCCGCGAAGTGATCTTGATCACACCGGTCGAATTTTCTCCTGCCACATCATGTACCGCTATCCACTGTTCCGGTGTTAAAAACCCACCGGGCAAACGCAGGCGTATCATGAAAGAATACAGCCGTTCCAGTTTTTTTGCGGCACGTTCCTCGCGCCGGTCACGATCATCCTGCTGATACATACCATGAAACTTGATCACGGCCTGGTCATCTTCGCGGATGGCGCCGGTGATCTCATCCTGCAGACTCTCTTTCAATGTCCCACGCAAACCATCACTGGCTTCCTTGATTTTTTCTATTGCTGATTTCTCTGCCATATTTGCTGTTTTCTGCTTAGTAAACATCCTTCGAATACCTTCCTTCTTCTTTCATTGTATCAAAATAAGTATTGGCTTCCTGTTCCGATAAGTTACCATACTGCATTATGATCTCCTGCAAAACCGTTTCAGCTTCTTCACTCATAGGCGATTTTTCGCCACATACATAGATATGTGCGCCCCTTGAAATCCAGGCATACACATCTTTGCCATGTGCCCGCAGTTTATCCTGCACCTGAAAAGACTGCGGTTGGTGTTTCGAGAAAGCGAGTGAAATCCCATTTAACACACCTGTCTGGTACCAATCCTGTAATTCTGTTTGATATAAAAAGTCGGTTGTAAAATTTTCTTCCCCGAAAAATAACCAGTTACTACCCGTTGCACCAGTAGCATCTCTCTCTGCCAGAAAAGAGCGGAAAGCGGCAATGCCTGTGCTTTTGGCAATCATCAATACGTCTGTATCCGCTGCCGGTAAACGGAAGCGTTTATTTTTTTGTACAAAAAAATCGAGCGACTGCCCCACGGATATTCCAGACAAATAGCCAGAACACAAACCGGTTTTCTGTTCTCCGTTTACGTGAAACAGATCTTCTTCCACCGTCAGGTGTACTTCACCAGCATGGGCAGCGGGCGAAGAAGCAATGGTGTAGATGCGCGGCGATTGGACTGGCAGGATACCAATCACTTCTTCCAACTGAGCTGCTTTCTTCAGCGGATACAATTGCAGCAACTGCAACAGATCCATTTTCTGTTCCGGTATCTCCTGTTCTGCGATAGCTGCATATTTCTTCACTACTCGTTCGTGCAGATAGGTAATCGCCAGCTTTTTTGTCAGCAATGTTTCAATAGTAACCAATTCGTTTTTATGAGAAAGCTGTTGCTGAGGGTCAATACCGCTTTGCTGTATAATCTCTTCCACCAGTTGCTTGTCGTTTTCCGGAACTATACCCACAGAATCTCCCGGCAGATACGCTACTTCATCGGTCAGCAACTCTATGTGATAGATGGCTTTGTCCGATCCCCTATCGTTGAGTAACTGGTTAGCAGCTATGGTAGCCCTGTATATTTTTTTATTTGATTTTGTAGAAGAAGGTGCTGGTACTGTGACACCTGCAGGAAGAGATACTGTGGATGTTTGTACACAACGTAACACATCTTCGAACCAGGCAGCTGCATCCTGTTCATATTCCACATCACACTTACGAATGGGCACGAGTCTGTTGCCTCCGAGTTTCTCCAGTTGTGTGTCGATATCTTCTCCGGTTTTACAGAACAAAGGATAAGAGGAATCGCCCAAAGCCAGTACACTGTATTTAACCTGATCTAAGCGAAAACCATTATGATGAATATGATTGTAAAATTTCTGCGCTGCCACTGGTGGCTCGCCATCTCCCTGTGTGCTGATCACAACAAAAAGGTTTTCTTCTTTGGTAAGATCGGTAAGCCGGTACTGGTCAAGACTGGCCAGTTTAACCTGCAGTTGCTGTTTTTTCGCTTTGGCTGCCAATTCAGTTGCTACCCGTTTCGAGTTACCGGTTTCGGTACCGTAAACCAGTGTAATTTTCTTTTTGGGAGAGGTATCTGAAACTGTTTCCGATGCAACAGCTGTACCATTGATCAATGCACTGAGGTAACCATTGATCCAGATCAATTCTTCTTTACCTGCACCAGTTACCAGTTCGGTCAGCAATTGTTGTTTAGGCCCTGCCAGCATATTGTTTGGGTTGTTCATGTGGATGAATGGATTTGACCGGACTGGTTAAAGGTTTGAAATAATACTCACCCAGATCGCTGCCCTCGAACCAGGCGAAAGATTCCTGTAAGGCCACTACTTTTCCAACAATGATCAGAGAGGGTGAGAGGAAGGAACGTTCCTTTAATTTTTCCGCATATTCATAAATACCGCAGCAATATACCTGCTGGTACGTGGTGGTGGCCTGTTCTATTACGGCCAGCTTTGTATCGGGAGCAATATTATTGGCTATCAAATGATTTACTAAACCATCAAGTGTTTCCGAAGACATATAAAACACCAATGTATCGGAAGTAGCAGCCAGTTCTTTCCAGTAATCATCGCTTACCACAGATGATTGATAATAGGTTAAGAAACGAACGGCGGTAGCATGGTTACGGGCTGTTAAGGGAATACCTGCATACGCAGAAGCACCGGATGCAGCTGTAACTCCAGGAACGATCTCATAAGCAATCTGGTTGGCCACCAGCACTTCCAGTTCGTCCAGCACATTGGAAAAAAAAGCCACATCTCCCCCTTTCAGTCTTACCACCAGTTTTCCTGCTGTGGCATATTTTATAATCAAGTCATTAATGGTTTCCTGCGGCGTTGAAACGCCACGACGGCACTGCTTACCCACTTCTATGATCTGGGCCGCAGGTCTGACATAGCGCTGCAGAATTACTTTACTCACCAGCCTGTCTGTAAGTACCACATCGGCCTGTTGCAGGTAATTGGCTGCTTTTACCGTGATCAGGTCAGGATCGCCCGGGCCGGCACCTGCCAGAATTACTTTGCCTTTTGCTTGTAATGGATTCATGTTGCATTTTTAGAAGAGTCCTTCTATAGATAAATATCTTTCACCAGTATCGTAGTTGAATGTCAGGATCCTTGCATCATCAGGGATCTCAGCCAGTTTTTTGGAAACGGCCGCCAACGATGCACCGGTAGATATTCCTGCCAGGATTCCCTCCTCTTTGGCCAGACGTTGGGTAAAGAAAAAAGCCTCTTCTTTACTTACCTGTATAATACCATCCAGTACAGATACATTCAACACAGAGGGCACAAAACCTGCACCGATTCCCTGCAAAGGATGTGGCGATGGTGCACCACCGCTTAATACAGGCGACAGTTCCGGTTCTACAGCAAAAGCTTTCAGCGATGGAAATTTCTTTTTCAGTATCTCAGCCACTCCGGTAATATGACCACCTGTTCCCACACCTGTAATCAGGTAATCAATTCCTTCCGGAAAATCCTGCAGAATTTCTTCAGCTGTTGTTTTGCGGTGTATTTCTGCGTTGGCAGGATTATCGAATTGTTGCGGCATCCAGGCACCCGGTGTTTCTTGCACAATTTCTCCGGCTTTTTCTATGGCACCTTTCATGCCTTTCTCTCTTGGAGTTAATACAAATTCAGCACCGTAAGCCGACATCAGTTTGCGTCTCTCCACACTCATACTCTCAGGCATCACAAGTATGATCCGGTATTGCTTAACGGCAGCTACCAGTGCCAATCCGATACCCGTATTCCCGGAAGTAGGTTCCACAATGATACTGCCGGGTTTCAGCAAGCCCTTTGCTTCTGCATCTTCGATCATGGCCAGAGCAATTCTGTCTTTGATGCTGGCACCCGGATTGGTTTTTTCCAGTTTGATCCATACTTCATGGTTCTGACCAAATAAGCGGTTGATTCTTACATGCGGTGTATTTCCGATGCTGGCGAGAATGTTATTGAATTTCATAGATTTTTATTTGTGTTTACTGTTTTTTAAATGATAAAATTGATCGGTTCCGGAAAAGGGTTATTATCCCTTACCCGGATCTCACTTTGATGATATACAACCGAATGAGGATCTACACTATACGTAAGCCATACATTACCACCAATGATACTATCATGACCGATGATGGTATCGCCTCCCAGAATAGTGGCACCTGAATAAACAACTACATTATCCTGTATGGTTGGATGCCTTTTACTCTTGGCATCTTTTTTCTCCACACTTAATGCGCCCAATGTTACCCCCTGGTATAATTTTACGTTATTACCAATCACCGTTGTTTCACCGATCACAACACCTGTTCCATGATCGATCGAAAAAGATTCGCCGATGATGGCCCCGGGATGAATATCGATACCGGTTTTGCTATGGGCGTATTCTGTAAACAGCCTCGGCAGGATCTTTACATGATCCTTCCATAACAGATGAGATAAGCGGTACACAGCCGTTGCATAAAAACCGGGATAGGCAGACAAGACTTCTTCTTCAGAACCAGCGGCCGGATCAAATGCCAGAATAGCCTGTGCATCTTTTAATAACCTATCGTGCAGATCAGGTATCGAAGCAAAAAAAGCAAGGGTCACTTTCGCTAATTCCTTCTTATCACTGATCACAGCGGATGCGAGCACAGAAAAACGTTGTTGCAGCAGTTCGTACGCTTTGCCCAGATCATCATCCGAAACCAGCCTACTGTCTTTGGGTATGAACAAAAATTCAAACAGGTCATCAATAAACGCATGCGCCAATGCCCTGTCTGGAAAAGAGACCACACATTGAATA
Source organism: Caulobacter sp. UNC279MFTsu5.1 (assembly GCA_943369185.1). Classification (GTDB taxonomy): domain Bacteria; phylum Bacteroidota; class Bacteroidia; order Chitinophagales; family Chitinophagaceae; genus Sediminibacterium. The sequence continues at coordinate 205,340 of CALRMK020000003.1, forward strand.
TTGCGCCCGTGCAATTTTTGTATGAATGACTGATTACTCATTTTTGTTTGTTTATTGTATCATGCAGGCGCCTACTGTTACATTACTGGTTTCATCAATCAGGATAGCACCACCGTTTACCCGTAGATTACTGTACGCATCATAGGCCACCGGAGTAGCTGTTTTAATGCTTACCCTAACAATTTCATTCAACCCCACTGTACCGGAAGAAGGCTCTTTCTGCAGTGAATTCACATCCAGTTTATATTGAATTTCTTTAACAATCGCTTTTACCCGACTGCTGTTGATCTGCAACAGGTAACGATTCCCTTCTGCCAGGGGCTTGTTATCCATCCAGCATAACAATATATCCAGTTCCTGTGTCACATTGGGTAAATCCCTGGATGCAACCAACACATCGCCCCGGCTGACATCAATATTATCTGCCAGATGTAACACAATACTTTGCGGAGCAAAAGCCTCTTCCACTTCTTTACCGCCTATTTCTATTTTGGTGATGGTACTCTGTAAACCTGAAGGCAGTACGGTAACTGCATCTCCTTTTTGATAAATGCCACTCACCAGTTTACCGGCATAACCCCGGTAATCATGCAATTCATCTGTTTGCGGACGGATGACATACTGCACGGGAAAACGGGCATGTGTCAGATCAATATCGCTCTGTACTTCTACCGTTTCGAGCAGATGGAGTAAGGTAGGTCCTTCGTACCAGGAAAGAAACTGGGAGCGATCCACAATATTATCTCCATTCAATGCACTGATGGGTAGATAGGTCACATTCTGCAAACCGAGTGATGCGGCCACTTTTGCATAATCGATCAGAATATTGTTATAAGTATCCTGCGAATAGGCCACCATATCCATTTTATTTACTGCTACTACAACGTGTGAAATATTCAGTAAAGAGGCGATGATCGAATGTCTTCGGGTTTGTTCTATCACACCATGCCGCGCATCGATCAGGATAATGATCAGATTGGCATTGGAGGCTCCGGTAACCATATTCCGGGTGTACTGGATATGGCCGGGCGCATCGGCGATGATGAATTTCCGGCGTGGCGTTGAGAAATATTTATACGCCACATCGATCGTGATGCCCTGTTCCCGTTCTGCACGCAGGCCATCTGTCAGCAATGCAAGATCAATATCTCCTTCTTCGCGGTTCCTTGTCTGTTTCTGAATCGCTTCCAGCTGATCGATCATGATCGATTTACTATCGTACAGCAAACGACCGATCAGTGTGCTTTTACCGTCATCTACACTGCCGGCGGTGATAAATCTTAGTATGTCCATGGTGAGTTATGTGTTGTGAATGATGAATTGTCAATGGTGAATGGTGAATTGATGATTAACTATTCACCATTCACCATTGACCTAAAAATAGCCGCTCTTTTTCCTGTCTTCCATAGCCGCTTCCGACACTTTATCATCGATCCGGGTCTCGCCTCTTTCGCTGGTTTTGGTGGCAATGATCTCGTTGATGATATCATCGATGGTGGATGCATTGGATTCAACGGCTGCCGTACAGGTCATATCACCTACAGTACGGTAGCGAACCCTGCGGGTGCTGATCTGATCTGTGTCCTCCCGTTGGATAAACTCAGACAGTGCCACCAGTTGCCCCTCATGCTCCAACACTTCCCGGTCGTGGGCAAAATAGATCGAGGGTAGTTCTATCTTCTCCCGACGGATATAATTCCAGATATCCAGCTCCGTCCAGTTACTGATGGGGAACACGCGAACGTTCTCTCCTTTGTGGATACGGCCATTGTATATATTCCAGAGTTCGGGACGTTGCAGTTTGGGATCCCACTGACCAAATTCATCTCGCACAGAAAAGATCCTTTCCTTGGCACGGGCTTTTTCTTCGTCGCGCCGGGCGCCACCGATACAGGCATCAAATTTGAATTCCTGAATAGTATCAAGCAGGGTGAATGTTTGTAAAGCATTTCTGCTCGCAAATTTTCCCTTGGGTTCTGTGAGATTTTGTTGTTTGATGGTGTCTGCCACCTGCCGTACAATCAGTTTCTCCCCTGTTTTTTCTGCCAGCGCATCGCGAAAATCCAGGGCTTCCTGAAAGTTGTGGCCGGTATCAATATGCACCAGCGGAAAAGGAAATTTTCCGGGACGAAATGCTTTCAGCGCCAGATGAACCAGTGTAATGGAATCCTTACCCCCACTGAATAACAATGCGGGTTTCTCAAATTGACCAGCTACTTCGCGAAAAATATGGATCGCTTCCGACTCCAGCTGTTCCAGGTAATCTAATTGGTATTTCGACATTTGTTTCTGTTATAATAGTTGATTCAATGTTGTTTTTCGTGAAGACCGCATTCTTTTTTACTGCTGTCTTCCCACCACCAGCGACCGGCCCTGAAATCTTCCCCAGGTTGGGTGGCCCTGGTACAGGGTGCGCAACCAATGCTGATAAAACCACGGTCGTGCAAAGGATTATACGGTACGTTGTGCTGCGCGATATAGTCTTTTACCGCTGCCGTATCCCAGTTTAGCAAAGGATGGTATTTGATGAGTTGGTTGGCTTCATCCCATTCCAGTTGCGGCAGATCCTGCCGGGCAGAAGAATGCTCGGCACGTAAGCCGGTAATCCATACCACGTTGCCTGCGAGAGCACGTTTCAAGGGTTCTACTTTCCGGATCTGACAACAGGTTTTCCGATTCTCTACGGATTCGTAAAATGCATTGGGACCATTTTTTTCTACAAAAGATTCCAGCAATGAATGGTCGGGATAATAGGCTTTTACCGGCAAGCCATAACGTGTAAGCGTACTATTCCAAACGGAATAGGTTTCTGCAAACAAGCGACCTGTATCCAGCGTAAACAACTGTATCGGCAATCCGCTTTCAGCAATTTCATGGGTAATTACCTGGTCTTCCATACTGAAACTGGTAGAGAATAACAGTTTGTCGGGGTAGAGATCTGATAATACCTGTAAACTATCCCTGATGCTGAGAGACTGGATATTTGTGTGTAGTTGCGCTAAGGTTGCTGTTGAGATAACTTCCATGGTTAACGTGTTGTAAGGTAAAGAGAGCTGTTGCACCAAATGAGCATAGGATCAGCAACAGCAACACGGTAACGGTTTAATAGAAGTTGTTCGGAAAAGCATAAAGTCTACTGAATTGATAGGCAAATATATAGTCTACATAGTTAATAGACAATAAATTTTGCAGACTTTTTTCCGCAACGGAAAAACCGAACGAATGAGCGTTAGTTAAAAAAATCTAACTCACTGACTGCCAACTCAGAGCCGGATGGTTTGTTCGCCTCCTTTTAATGGCACTCGTTTGCCTTTCCAGATAAATTCGCCCTTGAGTTGGGTGGGCAGGCTAATGCGGGCTTCTACCCCATTCGTTCCTGCTCTTTCCAGTGCTACTTTAATCGTTCCCGCCGGATGGGGCATTTCGCCCTTTGCAATGGTCAGTTCGCCCAATGCAGGCTCAATCCGAACAGTTGCAAATCCTGGCGAAGCCGGTACAATACCACAGATGGTAGCAAGAAAATCATAATTCGGACTGGAACTCCAGGCATGACAATCAGAGCGTGTAGGATCAGGATTTTCTGCAAAAGTAGTGAGACCATTGGTGATCATATCTCTCCAGGGAGTGAGCTGCGAATAATAGCTGTCTGCCATGCCTGCTTTTTTCAAAGCACGGTTCAGGTAAAAACGATAATAGAAAGTAGCCTGGCTGAGGGAGGTGTCGTACAGAATTTTCTGCAACGCTGCTTTTTGACCGGCTTCCGGAATGGACCCTGTTAGTACAGCCATTATACCTGCATGCTGACTGAATGTTTTTTTAGCGGGTGTATTGGCCATTAACCCTTTTGTTTGATCAAAACATGAACGATAAGTTGCTTTATTCAGTTGATCTGCCAGTTGCCGGTAATGTGCGGCTTCTGTTTTTCTGCCAAAACCATCGAACAAAGCGGCAGCCTGTTGCAGCGTGGCCACATATTGTAAAGTGATTACAGATGAATTTCCATTAGTAGCACCATCGGGCACGCCATTCGGGAATGCATGGTTCCAGTCTACAAAACCCCACCATTTCATCGGTCCCAGCATTTGCTGTTGCTGGTCAATTTTTTGTTCGTACCAATCCAGTACACCAGTAATGGGCACGAGAAAATTGCGGATAAAAGCCGGATCTTTCCGGTGCATCCAGTAATCATAGATCATCGATATCCAGTACAGGGAAAACGGCGGTATTACCTGTAAGCGGCTGCTGGGATAACGTCCCTGAGTCAATCCTTCCGGCACACGGGAATGATAAAAATCCAGCAGGGCTTTGCGCATCAATCTATCATCACCCGAAACATACAAAGAGATCAAAGATTGAATACGGGTATCACCTTCGTACTGTAACTGTTCATAATAAGGACAATCAAAATAAGTTTCTCCCGCACAAAGTTGCGCGGTACGCCAGCCGATATCCCAGATCTGCTGCAGCGAGGCATCATTACTACTGAAGGAGGCTTTTACAGTGAAAGGGTAACCCGTTGCTGAACCATAGATATCATCTATCTGTAATGGTTCATCCTGCGTGGTGATATCCAATTGTAAAAAACGATACGTGCGGAACCAGAGCGGACGGAAATGCCGTTGCTGACCTCCATCGGGTAAAAAAATATCGTAATTGCCTTTGATGGTTTTGTCTTTGATCTCATTCCTGTTTCCCTTTACCCCATTTTTATCGAACAATGCTTCGGCATAAGTGAGTGTTACAGACGCACCTTTTCCTTTACTGACGAGTAATTCAGGATACGCAACGGTGTTAAACCCCTGATCCAGTAAAACAGATACGGTTTGATGAGCGGGTATCACCAATGGCTTGCCTCCTTTCAAAAAATCATCTGTAGTAATAATATTTTTTGTATCCCGTACCGATGCGATCCGCTGTTGCTTTTCGAACATAAGCGGGATATTACGTGGTTGTAAGGTCCAGAGATTATCAGTTCCATAACCTGCGGTTACGGGGTTACCCAGGCGTTTACTGGGTTGCCAAAGAGCATCGTTATAACCAGGCTGTTCCCATCCCCAGGGATAAGCGGCGGCATTTACCCGGTCGCCGGGACCGATGACCATATAGGTTCTTAAGCGGGAACCATTATCGGTAGAACAGGGTGTATACGCCGTATCGCGGAAAACTTTCCAGCTATCGCCTGTATTCACCATCTTCTCTGCCTCACCATCACCCTGTAATACAAAAGCGGTTTGGTTACTGATCTGCGCCACTGGCGCCAGCTCTCCCATATTCCATACCAGGGCCGCCAGTGTATTGTTGCCGGCCTGGAGATAAGGGGCTATATCAACTGTTTCAAAATACCAGTTATACAGATCGCCCCGGGCGGGGCCATTACATACCGCTTTCCCATTCACAAATAAACGATAACGGTTATCGGCCGATACATGCACCACAAAACGGGTGGGCTTCTGCGCCAATGCCATGGTTTTACGGAAATGATAGACACCGTATTCGCGTTGGAGTGCATCCGGACAACTGATCCAGGAAGCGGGCCAGCTGTTTTTTAACAAGGCAGGATTGATCGTAATGGATTCCTGTGCCTCAGCAACCATAATGTTGAAGCACAGGAAAAGGAGGAGATACTTTTTCATGATGAACAGGTATTGATCTGTTACTATTGTTTCGTCAGCTTTTTGATCAGGTCCACTTCTTCCTGGCGGTAAGGGCTGCCATCTTTGTTGAAAATATCATGGAACCATTCTTTGGGTTGTGAACCATCACTATGCGGATCGTCCCAGGCAAAAATGGTATTGGTTTTCCCATTCACAAATCCCCAATTGATGGCCCCAACTTTGTACTGCTTCAGCATGGGCATGATATTGGCAAAATAACTGTTGCGGGTACGTGCCATATACTCAGTGCAGATCATGGGGCGGCCAAAGGCTTTTAATAACTGGATCACCCGTTTGTGATCGGCCGGTGCATCGTAATTGTGATAAGTGATAATGTCTGAATTAAGTGCTTGAAAAGCATTGTATTTCTCCAGGTTCCAGTCCCACAAGCCCGCGCTGATCGGCTGATCCGGGTTAGCGGCTTTGGCCCACTCAAATACTTTTTTCAGCAATACCAGCGAAGAATCTTTTTTACCACTGTTACCGGGTTCGTTGTACAGATCCCATAAAAGAATACGCTTGTCGTGTTTGAAATGTGTCAACACATCTGTCACATATTTTTGTAGGCGGGGATAAATGCTTACATCGTTCGACATGGGTTGACCCGGATCCTGCACCCATCCTGAATTATGGATCCCGGTTTTGGGTTCGGGTTGTTTACCAATCCTGGGCACTTTGTTCCAGCAATCATCGAAGAAAACAAAAATAGGTTCGATCTTATGTTTGGCAGCGATGGTGAGAAACTGATCCATCCTTTTTTTAAAGCCTGTCGCATCCTGTTGCCAGGCGAGGCTATGCAGGTAAACGCGAAGGGTATTAAAACCGAGGTTCTCTGCCCAGCCTAATTCCTTATCAATGGTAACCGGATCAAAGGTATCGGCCTGCCACATCTCAAGCTGGTTAATGGCATTGGCAGGAATATAATTGGCACCGGCCAGCCAGCGGTGTTGGCTATACCAGGCGTTGGCTTTTTCGATGGACCAACGGGGGGATTGGGCGGAAGCATTCGTATACAACAGTATGAAAAGAATACAACTGTATACGCGGGATTTTTTAAGGAAGAAATGATACAATGATAGCATGATAGGATGATAGAATGTTTAAGAGATTATTTTTTTACTGCAAATTGATATTTGCCGGAACCGAGCGAGAGCTTTACGAAGCCCTCTTTGGTTTCGAGCAGTTTAATGTCTTTTGATTGGGTGATGGGGGTGCCGTTTTCTGTGATATCATCGGCGCTTTTGGCTGGAACAAATAAGGTAGCGTTGGTGTTAACCGGCACTTCTACATCCATTACCAGTTTATTTTCAGCTACTTTCCAGCTATTGCTGAGTTTGCCGTAATAGGTTTGCAGACTGGCAGCGGCGTTGGTAAAGCCACCTCCGATATGCGGTTGAATTTTGCTGTGTTTGTATCCGGTACCGTCTTCATAGGTATCCAGACCTACCATTACCCGGTACATCCAATCGCCGATGGCGCCATAAGCATAGTGGTTGTATGAATTCATGGAAGGCACCTGGAAGGTTCCATCGGGTTTAATACCATCCCATCTTTCCCAGATTGTAGTGGCGCCCATTTTTACGGGATATAACCAGGAAGGATAGGTTTCCTGCAGCAATAATTTGTAAGCAAGGTCCACATACCCAAAACGGGTTAATACATGACAGAGATAAGGCGTTCCGAGAAAACCGGTGGTGAGGTGGTTGCCGTAATCTTTCACATTGGCCGATAATCTTTCTGCCGCTTGTGCCCGAAGGTTTTCCGGTAACATATCAAAATTCAATGCCAATACATACGCCGTTTGTGTGCTGGATACCAGTCTGCCGGTGGCAGTGAGGTATTCTTTTGCGAATGCTGTTTTAATGTTTTTCAATAGCATTTCATAGCTATTCACTTCCTCCGTTTTTCCCAATACCCTTGCTGCATTGATCAGTAGTTGTGTGGACTGCGCATAAAAGCATTGTGCAATCAAATACTTATCTGTTACGGCTGATTTCCCATCATTATCATCGTGCGGGCGGTAGAACAACCAATCACCAAAATGAAAACCTTTGTTCCAGAGATGATCTGTACTGTTATTTTGCATGTAGCCAACCCATGCTTTCATACTGTTGTACTGGTTCTCCAATACTTTTTTATCGCCATAGGCGAGGTATACATTCCATGGAATGATGGTAGCCGCATCGGCCCAACCGGCAGAACCAGCAGCTCCCACGCCTAATACATTCGGCACTACAAAAGGAACACTTCCGGTGGGTAACTGATCGGCTTCCACATCTTTCAACCATTTGGCAAAGAAATTATGCACGTTCATATTAAAGGCAGCGGTGCGGGAGAATGCCTGTGCATCACCCGTCCAGCCCAGCCGTTCATCTCTTTGCGGACAATCTGTAGGAACATCGAGAAAATTGCCTTTCTGTCCCCATTCAATATTATGCTGCAACTGGTTCACCAATGGATGAGAGGAAGTGAAAGTACCTGTGGTGGGCATATCCGAATACAGTGCTACTGCGGTAAAATTCTCAGGCTTCAGCTCACCCGGATATCCTTCCAGTTTGATGAACTGGAAGCCATGCCAGGTAAAATGTGGCTCAAATATTTCTTCTTCGCCTCCTTTCAGGATATAAGTATCCTGCGCTTTGGCAGCACGCAGATTGGTGATATAAAAATCACCTGTTTTATCCAGCACTTCTGCATGCGATACCACAATTTTATCTCCTGTTTTGCCTTTCACTTTCAGGGTAACCCAACCTACGAGGTTCTGACCAAAATCGATCACTTTTTCGCCCGAAGGTGTGGTGATGATCCGTTTTGCCTGGAATACTTCTTTGCGTCGAATAGGTTCATTGTACGTGGCTACCAATACATTCATAGGATGTGTAGCAGTTTTTACGACACTCCATTTACTATCATCATAACCGGGTAATGCCCATCCATTTTTTTCTTCGCGGGCATCAATGGTTTCGCCGTTATAGATCTCACTGTAACGGATGGCTCCGGTACTCGATTTCCAGCTATCATCCGATACAACCTGTTCGGTACTGCCATCGCTGTAAGTGATGGTTAACTGAAACAGCAGCGCGATATCTTTTCCGTATACATTCCTGTTATTCGAGAATCCGATCACTCCCCTATACCAGCCACTGCCGAGCGTTACGCCAATAGCGTTCACACCTTTCTGCAAGAGAGAAGTAACATCATAAGTCTGGTATTGCAGTCTTTTCTGGTAAGCGGTCCAGCCCGGCGTAAAATACGCATCGCTGATTCTTTTGCCATTGATCTGTGCTTCGTACAATCCATGCGCGGTGATATACGCTGTTGCAGATACGATTTTTTTATTGGCAGCAAACTGTTTACGGAATAAAGGGCTGGGACGCATTACCGAATCTTCCGTATAGCCCGGTTCTATCCATTTGGCTTTCCAATCGGTGTTTTGCAAAAGAGCCATTTGAAAACTACCAGCTTCGCTAGTGGCGGGTAACGCAACATGGTTATCCCATACCTGTACCGACCAGTTATATTTTTTCCCACTCTGCAAAGCTTTGCCTGCATAAGGAACATAGACGGATCGATCAGACATGATTTTTCCAGAGTTCCATACTGTATTCTTTTTATTGCCTGCCTCCCATACCTGGATGAGATACGCTGTTTGCATGGTATTACGCTGGGTAGCGGTTAGTTGCCAGCTAAAACGGGGCGCCTGCTCTTCTACCTCAATGGGGTTGGGTTTATTCTCGGTTAAGAGATGACTCACTGAGGTTTGGGCAAAAGCAGTAGCTACCAAAAAACAGGGCAGTAGCAGGCATAGAATTTTCTTCATGGCAGGAAATGTTTATCGATAGAATTATACGTATATACGGAAAACTAAACTAAGTTCTCGTTTAACCATCATGAACTGTGCTGCCCGCACCGGGCAGACACCATTTCTATCGGCCCGCTATCCGGTATTTACCATTCATTGTGATCCCCGGCCAGTTATCGGTTCGAAAAGGTACTGCCGGCAAACCGGATTGGTTAAAGAGATTGGCCGCTCCTGCATCATCGGCCCAGGCATAACGCACTGCAACAGGCACAGCTACTTCTGCTGCAGTGAGGATGACCTGCCTGCCCTGGATCCGCGCATTGGCGCGGTAAAATTTCTGGTCCTCTCCGGCTATTTCAAATCCTACCAGCATATCTGCCTGTCCGCGGGTTCTTAAACCCTCATCTTGTATAAACGAAACCGCTGCTTCTTTGCCGGTTACTTTCATCGACTGGTAAACCGGTCCGCTGAAAACCACATTTTTGCCGTAAGTATGATGCAGGGCCACCAGTGCCAAACGTTTCCCCACATCCTGTTTGTTGCGCGGATGAATATCTTTTGCATTACCGATATCAGTGGTTACTGCCATGCCGGTATTAGGTAAAGAGAGTGTCATGGTTTGCGCCTCGCGCAGTTCGGCCCAGGTACTACCCTGCTGGCTGTTGCCGTTGGCAGAGTTGAAACTGGAGAGTTGTACAAAATAGAAAGGGAAATCGCCCTGTTTCCAGCGGCTTCTCCAATCGTTGATCATGAGCGGAAAGGCTTTGCGGTATTGATAAGCGCGGCCTGCATTACTCTCACCCTGGTACCAGATGGCTCCTTTGATGGCATAAGGAATCAAGGGATGGACCATGGCATTGAATAAAAGAGAAGGAAAACTATTGGGTCCAACAGTAGTAGACTGTGAAACCGATGCTACCTGAAATTTCCAGGCACCACTCAGTGAAATGGTACCGGCTTTACTGATCAATGCCAGTTCTGCAGCATCTCCATATAAACCGCCACCTCCACCGGTATCTTCTACCCGGATAGCAATGGTATTGGCGCCTTCTTTAAAAACACCTGGCGGAACAATGTAAAATCGTTTCTGGTTATACCCATTGGTAGCCCCCACTTTCACCCCATTCACATAGGTCTCTTCATTATCATCAATCATACTGAGCAAGAGATCTGCGCCATTGGCCGCCTGCTCAGCGGTAAGTGTAATGGTTTTACGTAACCATAAAATGCCATCCAGATCGGGCAATCCCTGCGATTCCCACAAACCAGGCAATTTCATTTCGGGCCATGACTGATCGTTGAAGCCGGATTCTTTCCAGGATACAATGGCTACTTCGGTAGGTAATGCACCCTGCAGTTTTTGTACCCTTGCTTCGGTCTGTTTCTTTTTAGTAGCAGCAATAGAATCCAGATTTACCCGCTGTATGCCTTTGTACAGATCCTTGAATTCTTCGCTGCGTTCAAAAGCTTCGCGACTGGTCCAGGTTTCCACATCAGTTCCACCCCAGCTGGTATTGATCAAACCAATGGGGATCTTCAGTTCCTGCTGGAGGTTTCTGGCGAAAAAATAACCTACAGCAGTAAAACTACCTACCTGTGCGGGGTTGGCGCTATGCCATCCGTTACCGGCCTTTGTATCTACCGCCGGATCAACTGCGATGGTATTGGGAATTTTATGCTGGCGGATGGTTGGATAAGCGGCAGCCGTTATTTCTGTTTCGCTGTTATTGGAATTGGCTACGGTCCATTCCATGTTCGACTGTCCGGAACAGATCCACACATCGCCCACCAGCACGTCTTTGTATTCGATCTGTGTACTTGCTTTCACTACCAGGCGGTAAGGACCACCCGCTTTTTCTGCATCCAGGTTTACCCGCCATTTACCATCGGTACCTGCTACCGCGGTTTTGGTTTGATTATGCAACTGAACAGTGATCTTCTCCCCTTTGGCGGCCCAGCCCCAAACAGGAATGGGTCTGTCTCTTTGCAGCACCATACTATCGCCAAAAATCTGTGGGATACGTACCTGGGCATGGGTATCTGTGAATAGGGTAACCAGTAAAAAGGCAAGCAGGATCTTTTTCATAGTGGTGATATCAATTGTATAGATGTATTTTTCTTTTCTCTGCGTAAACTCCCCGCTCTCTCGTTCCCTGTCTGCCGACAGGCAGGTCTGCGGTGAATGGAACTCACCCCAACCGCAGAGAACGATAGAAGCGGAGGTTTCGCAGAGTTATATTTTCTTTTGATCGATGATAGTCACTTCCTTCTCCCATCCTGTTTCTTTCAAGGCCGGATCATTTTCTTTTTTGAGGAAATCGGCTTCTGATAAAGAAGCCGCATCCCATTGCAGCAAAGCCTCATCCGGCACTTGGTTCACCGGCACTTTCCATGACTCAGAGCTTTCATTATAAGCCAGATTGGATTGAGAACTATAACAGGAAATAATGGACCAACGCGGATATTCCGACAGATTGGCTTCGGATCGGTGCAGCAGGTTGGGATGAAAGAACAAGGCATCCCCGGCTTCCAGCTCGCAATAAACCAATTCCATAGTTTGCAGGGCATTGTTCACCATCACCATATCGGCACCTACCTGCTCACCGGCAAAACCATGATTAACGCGGCCTATTTTATGCGACCCTTTGATCACCTGCAAACAGCCGTTCTCTTTATTAGCAGGTGTTAAAGCCACCATAACACTGATCAGCTGATCCGGAAACATAAACTGGTTTTTATACCAGTACCCATAATCCTGGTGCCATTCCCAGGCACCGCCTACCCGTGGTTCTTTCTGCATCAGCTTGGAATGAAAATGACAAACTGGTGCGTCGCTATCGAGCAAACCAGCCACCCCATTCACCATTTTTTCGCTGCGGGTCAGATACCCGAACACATCGTTGCCGGGGGTGAACCAGAGAGAGAGTTTTGTTTTTTTGCCCGACTGGTCATTCAGATCCAGTGCGTTTTTGCGCATGGCATCATCTTCCAGTGCTGTATGATATAGTTTGTCCACTTCGGGTTTACTACAGAATTGTTTGATCAACAGGTAACCATCCCGGTGGTAAGCAGCAATCTGTGAAGAAGTGAAGACATTTGACATAAAGCCGGTATAAAAGTGTTAAGCTGTTCGAATTAGTGGGCTCTCCGCTGCGTAAACTCCCTGTTCTCTTGTTCCCTGTCTGCCGACAGGCAGGTCTGCGGTGAATGGAACTTACACCAACCGCAGAGTACAAGAGAAGCAGAGGTTTCGCTGAGAGTTATAGGAAACTATCTGCCTCACGATATGCCTTGATCAGCGCCAGTTCTCCTTCTTTACCCGGAGCCGCATTACCATGCTCCATGCCTAACACCCCTTTGTATCCTTTGCCATGAACATGTTTGAAGATATTCCGGTAATTCATTTCACCTGTACCGGGTTCTTTTCTGCCGGGATTATCGCCTATCTGCAGGTAAGCAATTTCATCCCAGGCACGGTTCATATTGGGAAGGATATTGCCTTCATTGCGTTGCATATGGTACATATCGAACAGGATCTTACAGGAAGGACTGTTAACTGCTTTACAGATAGCATAGGTCTGATCGGAATAACGCAGAAAGAGATCCGGCGTATCGCTTAAGGGTTCCAGCACCATTACCAATCCTGAAGGTTCCAGAATTTCTGCGCCTCGACGGAGGAACTCGATCACATTGGCCGTTTGAAAACCCATGGGTAGGGTTCTGTCGAAATTACCCGGAACCACAGTGGCCCATTTGGCACGGCAACGTTTGGCCACTTCCAGGGCATCTTTACAGTATTGGATAAATTTATCTTTCCATTCTTTTTTACCACTGGCCATATTGGTAGATAGGGGCCATTTATCAAACTCAATCACAAACACGCCCATTCTCCAGCCCAGTTGTTCCATGATATCTCCAATGCGTTTTTGCTGTTCCGGCGTACGGCTCATCATGCCATTATCTTCCAGTGCGCGGAAGCCAACGGAGTGGGCAAATTTGATCTGGTCTACAATATCGGCACCGCCATGATTCTTGAACATACCGTCGTGGATGGCATAAGGCAGATGAAAGGGTTCGTTATTATCGAGCAGGTCTTTTTTTTGCTGTGCGGAGAACGCAGTGCTGGCTGTAATCAGCGATCCACCGGCCAGTAAACTTTGCTGCATAAATTTTCTTCTTTGCATGTGCCTTGTTTTTGTGCTTAAATTTACTGATAACAGCAACAAAACAGACAGTTTGCACAAACTATTCCTTTTCTTTTTTTTGACCTGCCTGACCAGCTTGTGTAGCCACGCGCAGGAAAGAAAGTTTCTTTTTACCGAGCAGAAAATGGGCTCTCCCTTTAACCTGGTACTGGTAACAGCTGATTCGCTGAAAGCCGTTGCACTGGCGCGGGAATGTTTCGCGTTGGTGGATACGCTGAACAGCCTGTTCAGTGATTACGACAGTACCAGCGAACTAAGTCGCCTCAATGCCAAAGCCGGTAAAGCACCAGTAATTGTTTCTTCCAGATTATGGAACCTGCTGATCAGCAGTCGCCAGGCATGGCAAGAAAGTAAACATGCATTTGATATTACCATCGGTCCGTTGAGCCGCTTGTGGCGGAAAGCGAGAAAGGAGAAACGATTTCCCGATAGCTTACAGGTAGCAGAAAAAAAGTGGCTGGTAGGTTTTCAGCAGCTACAGCTGAACCCAACAGATCACAGTGTGTATTTGCCACAGAAAGGCATTCAGTTGGATCTCGGCGGTATTGCCAAAGGGTATGCGGCGCAGGAAGTAGTGAACTATCTTACCAGCAAAGGCATTACGAGATCACTGGCAGATGCCGGTGGAGATATGGTGATGAGCCAGGCCCCACCCAATACCCGCGGCTGGACCATTGGCGTAAATATTCCCGAAACCACAGACGAACTCTTACCCAAAAGACTGCTATTGCAAAACAAAGCCGTAGCTACATCGGGGGATGCCTATCAATATATCGAACACCAGGGAAAAAAATATTCCCATATCGCCGATCCAAGAACCGGTTATGGGATTACTTCACAAAGAAATGTAACGGTGATTGCTGATGATGGTGCAGTGGCCGATTGGCTGGCAACGACCTGCAGTATACTCCCTATCAATGAAGCCAAAGAACTGGCCAAAAAAATGAAGGCTGAATTACTGATTACAGAATTACGAAACAACAGCATCTTGTATCACGTTACGAAAGGATTTGGGAAGTACTGGAAGAAATAATTGTAACAGATCTTACACCCCACTCTGCGAAAACTCTCCGCACGCATGTTCTCTGCGGTGAATAGTACTTACACCAACCGCAGAGAAGCAAGGAGGCGAAGTTTACGCAGAGAATGAACCTCCACTAAAAAGCCCTCACCTCCAATTCCACCATATTGAATCCTGTTTTCGGTTTAAATATTTCACTATCTTTTCATCATCAAATAATGCTACGTGAAAAGAGTTGTTTTCCTGTCATTTTCTTTCTTGCTGCTTACATTAAGCAGTGCACAGACCAATAAGCCAGCATTTTCCAGTTACGATCAATCCATACCCGGCAGCACGCTCAGTTTTACCATGAAGCCTATTCCTGCGGGCGAGTTTTTGATAGGCAGTGCCAGCACTGAAAAAAGAAGAGAAGCCGATGAGGGGCCGCAACAAAAAATCAAACTCTCCGCTTTCTGGATGAGTGCCCACGAAGTGACACGCGATGCTTTCGATGTATTTTTCAAAGACGAGAATACCAGCGCCAACGATGATGTGGATGCCATTACAAGGCCCAGTCCGCAGTACATAGACCTTAGCTGGGGCATGGGCAAAGAAGGCGGTTACCCGGTAAACAGTATGTCGCAGATGGCAGCGCTGATGTATTGCCGATGGCTCTACAATAAAACGGGCGTCTTCTACCGCTTACCCACAGAAGCTGAATGGGAATATGCCTGCAGGGCAGGCAGTAGTACTGCATTTTATTTTGGTAATGACAGTACCCAATTAGACAAATATGCCTGGTATGCCAACAACAGTGAAGACAAGTTTCACAAAGTGGGCGAGAAATTACCCAATGCCTGGGGCCTCTACGATATGCTGGGCAACCTGATGGAATGGACGATGGATCATTATGAGGCCAACCGCTACAGCACATTAACCGGCGCCACCAATCCGATGATGGAAGCCAACAAAAAAAAATATCCTAAAACCCTGCGTGGCGGCGGTTTTGCACAAACGGCCGGCGAATTACGCAGCGCCAACCGTTTTGCATCTCACCCCGATTGGAATATCCGCGACCCGCAGATACCGCAGAGCAAATGGTGGTTAACGGATGGTAGTTGGGTGGGCATTCGTTTGGTGAGACCCCTGCAAGTTCCTTCTGCAAAAGAGATCAACGATTTTTTTAACAAATACCTGGGCCGATAAACTTTAAAAACCTGTTTTATGCAAAACGATGCTCCCCAAAACAACTCCAGAAGAGAATTTGTAAAACAAAGTTCACTGATTGCCGGTGGACTGATGGCTGCACCTTTTTTAAGCCGCGCCAATTATTTTGCCGGATCGGATGACGTGATCAAAGTAGCCCTGATTGGCTGCGGTGGCCGCGGTACCGGTGCTGCCATGCAGGCGCTGAAAAGCAAACAGAATGTAAAACTGGTGGCAATGGCAGATGCTTTTCAGGACAACCTCGATAAATGTTACGAGTCGCTCACCAATGAAGAAGATGCCAAAAACGCCGATGCGCGCAAACGGATCGACGTACCTGCCGAAAGAAGATTTACCGGTTTTGATGGTTACCTGAAAGCCATTCCGCTGGCAGATGTGGTGATACTGGCCACGCCTCCCGGTTTCCGCCCGATCCATTTTGAAGAAGCCATCAAGCAGAACAAACATGTATTCATGGAAAAGCCGGTAGCTACCGATCCGGCCGGTGTGCAGAAAGTACTGGCTACTGCGGCCATTGCCAAACAGAAAAAGCTGAATGTGGTAGTGGGGCTGCAGCGTCATTACCAGAGTTCGTACCGTGAGTTATACAAGCGCAAAGACATGATCGGTGATATCACTTCGGCGCAGGCCTGGTGGAACAATGATGGCGTATGGGTAAGACCCCGCAAAGCCGGACAAACCGAAATGGAATACCAGATGCGTAACTGGTATTACTTTAACTGGCTTTGCGGCGATCATATTACCGAACAGCATATTCACAATATTGATGTGATCAACTGGTTCAAAGGTGGCTACCCTGTGAAAGCCCAGGGTATGGGTGGCCGGCAGGTACGTAAAGGAAAAGAACATGGTGAGATCTTTGATCACCACTACGTAGAGTTTACGTATGCCGATGGATCCATCCTGAACAGTCAGTGCCGCCACATACCCGGCACCATGAGTAAAGTGGATGAATTACTGATCGGTACCAAAGGAAAAATTTTCTGTGGTGCTGCCAATATCACCGATGCCTCAGGCAAAGTGGTATATCATTTTGACACCAAGGGAGAACCCAACCCTTACCAGGTAGAACATGATGAACTGTTTGCCGCTATTGCCAAAGGCGAATACAAATTTGCTGATGCAGAGAACGGGGCGCATAGTACCATGACTTCTATACTGGGTAGAATGGCCACTTACAGCGGACAGGTAGTGAACTGGGATAAAGCCATTAACTCAGGCCTCGATATCATGCCAAAAGTGTTTGCATGGGATGCGGCGCCACCTGTATTGCCTGGTGCGGATGGATTTTATCCGATTGCAACACCTGGGGTAACCAAATATTAACCGTCGTCCTTAACCGCGCCTTTGCGCCTCTGCGAGAAAATTTCCACGCAAAGGCGCAAAGGCGCGGTTTTTTATTGCTTAGAATAACAGCACCACTTTCCCTTTTTCTACTGCCGGATCTTCGATCAGTTTGAGGGCTGCATGGATCTCAGTGAACGGATAACGGTGTGTGATCATATCTGCCACTTCAATTCTCCCTTGCCGAAAATGTTCTATGACCACCGGGAATTGGTTATTGTGCAATCTCGATCCACGTATATCGATCTCTCTGGCGGTAATACTCAATTGCGCAATAGCGGAGGGTTCTTTGGTAAAGCCCAGTGGAATTACCCTACCTGCGGCACAAACATAGCTAAGCGCCTGTTCAAAAGATTTTATGGAACAGACGGCGTCAATGACCACTGTGGCACCATTTCCATTCGTCAACCGATTGATCTCTTCTCCGGGATCGGTTTGTTTTGCATTAATCACCGCATCGGCACCATAACTTTTGGCCAGTGCCAGCCGGGTTTCGAGTATATCGGAAATATAACAGGTGGCACTGGATAGTTTCGCTCTTTTGAGTACACTCAACCCTACCGGACCGGCACCCATGATAAACACGGTATCTTCTTTGGTGATCTGTGCACGCCAGCAAACCTGTTCTGCAATGGTGAAGGGTTCGATCATCACGGCTTCTTCCCAGCTAAGCTGCGGGGGTATGAGGTAGATACTTTCCTGTGGCAATACAATATACTCTTGGTAACCACCATCCACATGTACCGATCTTACCTGGAGTTTGCTGCAAACATTTCTTCTGCCGGTTTTGCATTGATAGCAGTTGCCGCAATAGATCACCGGATCCATCACCACCCGATCGCCCACAGAAAAATCAGTTACCTGTGTACCGATGGCCATGATCTCTCCCGCTATCTCATGACCAATGACCCGCGGATAAGTGGCCACAGGTGATGTTCCATGGTAGATATGAACATCCGACCCACAGATACCTGCGGCTTTTACTTTGATGAGTACTTCATTGGCTGCCTGTATCACAGGCATCGGCCTTTCCTCTATCACAAGATGGTGGGGGGATTGTACACAAAGTGCTTTCATACAATGAATTGTTTATAGGATACTCTCTGCGAAAACTCTCTGTTCTCCTGTTCTCTGCGGTGAATTGAACTTAATATTCACCGCGGAGCCGCAGAGGGCGGGGAGTTTACGCAGAGGTGTTTTGATCAACCTAACGAGATAGTTCTTTTACTTTGTTCCAGATCGCATCATCTACGGGTATGCCCAGGGCTGTATTTTCTTTTCGCTTTTTAGCTGCCTGTTCGCCCGGAAAAAAGATCTCATTACCTTCTTCTGCCGGTACTGCCTGCTTAAGCTGTGCCACCGTCATTTCCAATACCTGATCGATCATCTCCTGCGTATTGATCTTTAATGGATCAATAGCGATGAACACCTGTGAGCAACCACCACAACTGCCTTTGCCGTTCTGATCAATCCCCGCCGTACACAAGCCACCGGATACCAGTGCCGAGATCAGATCGAGCATAATAGTGAACCCGGCTCCCTTCCAGTAACCGATAGGTACCACCCTTCTGGTTTTGGAAATGATATCGGGGTTATCCGTGAGCTGCCCCTGCTCATCAAAACCACCGGGAAAAGGCAAACGCTGGTTTTTCCCTTCCATGCCCCAGATCTTTCCATAGGAATATTGCGACATGGCCATATCAAATACCACATGTCCTTCTTTACGCGGCACGGCCATTACAAAAGGATTATTACCCACCGCTTCCGATTTTGCCCCCCAGGGTGGCATACAGGATTCGGTATTGGTCCAGCAGATACCGATAAACCCTTTATCAGCCGCCTGCCAGCCATAAGCCCCGCCACGCATCCAGTGGGTGGTATTTTGCAAACCTACCATGCCAATTCCATTCGCTGCTGCCATTTCAGTGGCGCGGTTCATGGCAAACATAGCATTCAGTACACCCGGTCCCAGGTTACCATTATACGTTTCCAATGCACCGAGATTAACTACCAAACTGGGTTCTGCATCGGCTACTACCCATTCTTTCAGCAGGTATTCTACAAAACGTTCTACCCGGTTCAGTCCATGCGAAGCCACCCCATCGCGCGATGATTCTGTGTGAATCTGCGCACAGATATCTGCTTTGGTTTCAGACATACCTGCTTTGATAAAAGCGGTTTTGATAGTTTGCTTCATCTCAGCAAAAGGAACTCTGGTCATATGTATATGCTTTGCGTTAATTATGGTAGATTTTTCTCTGCGAAAACTCCCTATCCTCCTGTTCTCTGCGGTTGGTGTAAACTCCATCCAACCGCAGAGAACAAGGAGGTGGAGGTTTCACAGAGAAGTGATTGCTTACTATTTAATCCCTATTCACTTTCTTTTGTAATTCGCTAAGAACACACCTCCCATTATCAACACCGCTGCCATGATCTTTGGCGGACTCAACACTTCATGCAGGATGATGACAGAAGCAATAGTAGTAAAAAAAGGTTGCGTATAAATATAGGAACCCGTTACGGCAGCACCTAGTTTATTGATACTGTAATTCATTAACCGGTAAGCAAAAAAAGTTCCGCCAAGCACTACATACACCAGGCAGAACCAGCTGAGAAAATCGAAAGATGCCCACTGCAAGGTTGTTAGCGGCCCCCAGCCGATGGGTACGCTGGCAAACATACCGAACAGGAAAACCCATTGCAGGATATGATTGGCTTTGTATTTCATCATCAACGGTTTGATGGAGATCACATAGGTGGAATAACTCAGTGCGCCCAGAATCACAAATAGATCTCCCAGCGACTGGTTCTCACCGGCCATACTGGATACATCTCTGGCAAACACGAGTAAAGTGCCACCTGAAATACCCAGTAACAAGCCGATTATTTTTAACCGTGTTAATCTTTCACCCAGAAACCAGGCCGCCAGTATCGTAATAGTGATAGGTGTTGTGAGAATGAGTAAGGAAGCATGTATCGGACTGGTAAAAGCCATGCCCAGTACAGAAAAAGTCTGGTTCATGGTAATACCGGCCAGAGCACATAGGAATAAACGCAGGTAATCCTTTTTTTCAATACCGGTGTGTACCGGATTCAAAGCGAACATGGACCAGAACAGAAAACTGGCCGAGCAGATCCGGATAGCGGTTAATGCCAGTGGAGGAACCAGGTGTGGACTGATATGCTTAACGGCGATCACACTGGTGCCAAAGAAAAAATTCCCGAGTAATACGGCGATTCTGGCTTTTTGTTTCTCAGTCATTAGCTGATCCTCTTTTCAACCTTACATAAAAAAAGAAAGGGATGATCCGTGAAGGAGTTCCCTTTCCGTTGCTATATAAACCCAACTGCTGCTACTAGTATTTGAATGGTTTACCACCTGCCATTACTTCCTGCGTTTTTTCATCGAAAGTCACTTTCTGACCGGTGCGGCAAGCTGCATTGGCCATGATGGTGGCGATGGAATGTGTGTACCCTGCTTCTACCGGCGCATTAGGCTGCTTGCGGCTACGGATACATTCCATCCAGTTACGGATATGTGCTGTGGTTAGGGCGTCACCTCCCGTATCGGCCCCGGCTTCTACTTTCACCACTGTATCGGTCAGATTCAGTTCCGGCAGTAGATTAGGCTGCATTTTCATGGCAGCTGCTGCACGGGCTCGCAAACCACCTTTCGGCGATACTTTATTGGTAACGAGATTCAGTTCTCCCCCATTGCTGTAATAGAGTTCTGCCGGATCATCATCGCCATTGTGCATGCGCGACATGAATACCACCTGAAAACCGGTAGTAGGATCATTGGCTGGTCCATATTCAAATACAGCAGTTGTAGTATCCCAGTTCCTCCGGCCATCTTTCCATTGGTAGATACCACCGTTGGCTGTAACACTTCTGGGGTGATCCAATCCACTGAACCAGTTAACGGTATCGATCTGGTGGCTCATCCATTGGCCCGGCATACCGGATGAATAAGGCCAGAACAAACGATACTCGAGGTATTTTCTCGGATCAAAATTTTCATAAGGACGATTCATCAGGAATCGTTTCCAGTCCAAATCGGCTTCGCGGCAATTGGCTACCAGATCGGGTCTTCTCCAACGGCCGGGCTGGTTCACATTCCAGGTTAATTCTACCATGGTAATGGGACCAAACTTTCCACTCTGTATAAAGTCTGCCGCAGCCTTGTAATTAGGTCCGCTTCTGCGTTGTGAACCGATCTGCACTATCCGGTCGGAGGCTTTCACAACTTTCAAAGCAGCACGGTTATCTTCCATGGTTTCGGCAAAAGGTTTTTCGCAATACACATCGCAACCGGCTTTTACTGCTTCAATACAATGCAGGGCATGCTGAAAATCGGCGGTGCTGATGAATACTGCATCCACCGCTTTGGCAGCATACATTTCTTCGTTGTTGCGGTAGCCGGTAACATCGTGCCCCATTTTATCTTTCAGAAAGGCGGCGCCTTCTTCTCTTCTTCTTTTCCAGATATCAGATACACCCACGATATCAAAGTTCATCTCTTTGTAAAACTTCATAAAAGGAGGGATATGTGAACTGCGGTGACGGTCGGAGAAACCAACCACACCTACCCTTACCCGATCATTGGCACCTATGATACGCGCATAACTTTGTGCGCTGATACCGGCAGTAGCAATATAGGTTCCGGCTGCTGCTTTGGCGGTTTGTTTGAGGAAATCCCTGCGTGAGTTTGACATATGACAATCGTATTTACATGAAAATTTATAAATTAAAATATTCTTTGGCGTTATGATAACAGATGTCTTTGGCAATACCTCCTATCCAGGCTTCATCATTGGGCAGGATCCCCTTTTCCATTTCATCTCCTAAAAGATTACACAGAATGCGTCTGAAATATTCGTGCCGCGGGAAAGAGAGAAAACTGCGACTGTCGGTGATCATCCCTATAAAGGTACTGATCAATCCCATATTGGATAAGGCATTCAACTGTTTTTCCATCCCGTCTTTCTGGTCAAGAAACCACCAGCCCGAGCCGAACTGCATTTTACCCTTGATGCTGCCATCGTTGAAATTTCCCAGCATGGTAGCAAACACTTCGTTATCCGATGGATTGATATTGTAGATCACCGTTTTGGCCAGTTGATTGGTCTGGTCCAGGTGATCGAAGAACAAAGACATCTGTAATGCCTGCGGAAAATCGCCGATAGAATCAAAACCGCTATCTGCTCCCAGCAACTGGTTCAAACGGGTATTGTTATTCCGGATGGGACCCAGGTGAAACTGCTGTACCCAGTCTTTGGCATGATACATTTTGCATAGCTGCACCAACACATAACCCATGAACGCTTCGGGATCTGAATAACTGCCTTTTCTGTCGGACA
Source organism: Caulobacter sp. UNC279MFTsu5.1 (assembly GCA_943369185.1). Classification (GTDB taxonomy): domain Bacteria; phylum Bacteroidota; class Bacteroidia; order Chitinophagales; family Chitinophagaceae; genus Sediminibacterium. The sequence goes on from CALRMK020000003.1 coordinate 227,932, forward strand.
GGAAAAACTGCAATTCGGATTCCAGCTGCGCACTGAATTCGAAGCGGGCTGGCATTTGGGTTAATCCATGATCGGATACACGACAACTATTGGCATGAAAATAATCCACCCGGTTCTGTAATGCCTGCAGCAGGGAATTGATATCTTTTACCGTAACTCCACTGGCCTGTTCCAGCAATGCGAGGTTATCGAAAAAACTTTTTTTATTGCCGATCATCAGTACCCGATCCGGACGGAAAGAAGGTGATACACGGATAGAATAATTTTCCGCTGCCAGCGACTGGTGGTGTTCCAGGCTATCCCAGGGTTCATCTGTAGTACCGATATATTCAACATTAAAAGAACCAAGGATCGCCCTTGTTTTGTGCGAGGACTGTGAAAGCAATTCATTACACTGCTGATAAACAGCTGATGCAGAATTGGCATCCAGGTATCCGTTGACACCAAACACATTCTTCAGTTCCATATGCGTCCAGTGAAACAAAGGGTTGCGAACAGTTTGCGGAACCACTTTGGCCCAGGCATGAAATTTTTCTTCATCACTTGCATCGCCGGTGATCAGTTGTTCCGACACACCCAGGGTTCGCTGGGCCCGCCATTTATAATGATCGCCTTTTAACCAGATATCGGTCAGATTGGCAAACTGCCGGTTGGCGGCAATATCTGCAGGAGACAAATGACAATGGTAGTCGATCACAGGAAGCCCTTTCACATGATCATGGTATAAACGCCTGGCTGCTTTTCCCTGTAATAAAAAATCGTCTGTTAAAAAATATTCGCTCATGGCTACTGTGTTAATGGGGGTAAGGAGTTTAGACACCGCTGAATACGGTGAACCCACCGTCTACACCCAGCTGCATACCAGTTACAAAACGGGAAGCATCGCTCAGCAGGTATATCAATGCCCCCACCAGTTCTTCCGGTTTACCAAAACGCTTGAAAGGGGTATTTTTAATAACCAGGTTACCACGGTCGGTAAAACTACCGTCCGTATTGGTTAACAGGGTTCTGTTCTGTTCGGTAAGAAAAAAACCGGGCATGATGGCATTTACGCGGATACTATCTCCAAAACGGTTGGCCACTTCTACGGCAAACCATTGGGTATAACAATCCACTGCCGCCTTACCCATACTGTAACCAAGTACTTTGGTAACAGCCTGTTTGGAACTCACAGAAGAAATATTTACAATACTGCCTCCACCGTTTTTCGCCATCACGCCACCAAATACCTGCGTGGGAATAATGGTACCCCATACATTCAGCACCATGGCTTTTTTCATACCATCGATATTCATCGAGAAGATATCTGCATCCGGCTGCAATACCCCTTCCGGCATATTACCGCCTGCACCATTTACCAGACCATCTATTCTGCCGCATTTCTCCAGTATCAGATCTCTGGCGCGAACCAGATCCGCTTCTTCCAGTACATCTGCTACAACGGCCAGTGCTTTGCCGCCAGCGGTTATGATTTCCTGTGCCCTTTGTTCTGCTACTGCTGCATTTCGACCAAGAATCACGGCTGTTCCACCTGCTGCTGCAATCCCTTTTACAAAAGCACCGCCCAATATGCCCGTTCCGCCTGTTACAACAATTACTTTCCCTTTTAGTGAAAACAACTCATTCGATTCCATGTCCTTCTTTTATTGATTCTATGAATTTGATTCTTTTTTGCTGCGGATCGGTGTTACAGCAGTATTTAATTTACGAAAACGATGTAGCGTAATTTGTATCTACTCACGTATCATTTCTACTCTCTTGATATCCTTAACTGCTACCTGTACTTCTTTTCTCTTTTTGATAAAGATCAATACACTATCCTGTTGTTTTTGTATCACTCCCTCTATGATCACACTATCATTATGGCCAAACACTTTTAAGGGAGTTTTATGTTCTATAAAATAGGTATACGCCGATGAATTGTAACTGGATACAACTGCCTGTTTACTTAGACCCTGTCCTTTTTTGGTGGTAATGAGTATTACACCTGCTGCCCCCTGCGCACCATAGGCCGATGCTGATGCCGCATCTTTCAATACACTGACCCCGTCTACATCCTGTGGATTGATCCCGCTGATATCGCCGGAAAAAATCGCGCCATCCACCACAAAGAGCGGCGGCTTCTGGTTATTAAAACTACCTGTTCCGCGGATCACCACAGAACCACCCGTTTTATCGTTAGACAACTTTACTTCCAGACCAGGCACATCACGGAGAATCTCAAAAATTGACCGATAGGTAGTGCCTTTGATGGTTTCCAGTGGTTTTAACTGTGCCATGGTTTCTATGGAAATACAAGTCAGGAAACCCAAAAAGATACAGCTGACAAAGGATCGTGTTTTCATACAGTTTATTTTTTAGCAGCTAGCTTCTGTGCCTGGGTGGTGGTATAGTATTTAGCCAGCATATTCGGTACTTCCCATGCCGGCATATTGTGTTTGGAAAGATATTCCAGGTATTTTTCCGTTACCCGGGCAAAATGCGATTCATGGCCTTCTTTGAAAGCATCAGGTATCAGAACCTCCCAACCTTTTGCATTTTTCTTTACCGAAATTCCTTTGTATTGCTGCGCTACTTTCTCCACTACTTCAGCAGCTGCTTTTTCATATGCTGCTGTTGGCGCCAACGGTTCTATGTATAAAGTAGGTTTGAAATTCTGTTCTGCTCCCTGGCGGATCACCAGATTGGCTTTGGTTCCTCGCATAATGGAATAGTGGGTATCACCGGTTCCATCGGGTGCTTTGTAATTCCAGATCACCGATACTTTGGCATGAACCCCTTTCAGTGTATAATTGATCTCCCCATTGCAAAGTACTTGGATGTTCTGTTTGCTGTTATCTGTGTATTTATCCAGATAAGAGGGCATTTCAGGCAACTTGGTCAACTCGGTGAACTGTGTTTTACTGATAGTAGTGGGCCAGCTTCTGGCTGTCTGAATTTTAATGTCTTTGGTATAATCCAGCGTCTGCTCCGGAAAACATTCCCACTGCACCAGGTCTACCAGGTGTGTGGTCACATCCACGATCCCTTCTCCCTCCTGCGCCACATCTAAAAACCAGGCCGGACGTGTTAATACAGAACCAGATACATACTTGTAGAAATGATGCACACTTTCTTTGGTAACGGCCGGTTCTGCGGCTGTTCCTTTCTGTAAAGTACCGAACAAGGCAGGTTGTTGTGAGAAGGCTTTCTGGAGAATGGTGGTGATCTCGTACCGCTCTGTCATGATATCATACAGCAGCACATTTTTCTTTTTGGCTGTGGCAAAAGCTTCTTTCAGCTGACCAAATCCTTTTTCATTGATCACCATTGGTTTATCGGAGAACACATGATACCCTGCCTGCACAGATTTCAGTATATAATCGGTTTTCAGCTGGTTGTTTCCCGCCAGCACCACTACATTACCTGCTTTTTCCTGCAGCATTCTTTTAAAAAAATCATCCCCTTCATACACCACTTCTTTCCAGCTGGTGGGAGAAACAGCGCTGTTATTATATCCCTTGATTTTATCAAGATGTAACTGAAGGTCCAATCCTTTTTTGGCATACACATGCACCGTAGGATCTACCTGCGGATACATAGATTTCTGCACCAGTGCCGCATGAAAATGACCAGGGTCCAGTGTAATCAGTTTCACTTTTTGCTGGGCCATTGTGGGCTGCGCCAATAATACACCAAGACCTGCTAATAAAATAGTACGCATTTGCTGTTAATATCGTTTACAATGATTCAATGAGGGATTAGTCCAGTCCTTTTACTTCATACGGAAAACGGTGTGGCCTGTTCAGCATGCTGTTGGCTTCATCATCGTTAATAAAACGCTCATTCATCGGATCCCAGTTGATCTTACGTTTTACTTTCATGGAAATATGGTGAAGCAGACAGGTAGAGCAGGAACGATGGCCCACTTCTACCGGTGAGATCGGTTGCTGGCGTGTACGGATACAATCCAGCCAGTTTCCGTGTTGCTCGGCACTTTTATAAAGATTGATCTCATTCTCTCCTATCACGGAAGTGATGATCTTACCATCGCTGGCAGTAAGCGCCTTTGTATTGGCATTACTCTGTACCGGATCACTGGCGCTGGCACGGTAATTACCACGTGTTACAAAAATCCAACCTTCGGTGCCTTCAAATTTGATACCGTTAGGCAATTCATTACTTACGATCATTTTTACGCCATTGGCATAGATTCCCTGTGTTTCAAAAATGCCGTGCACGTTCCACAACCCTTTGGAAGGGAAGGTTACTTTGTTACAGACAATTTCTACCGGACCAGTATACTCTGTATCCATACCCCAGTGTGCGCAGTCGATATGGTGTGCGCCCCAACCGGTAATCATACCCGCACCAAACTGCTCGCAACGCAACCAGCCCGGACGGTCGTACCCATTCTGCGGGTGTACCCTTTTCTCTGTATAATATACATAAGGGGTTGATCCCAGCCAGGCATCGTAATTCAGGGTTGAGGGGATCGGCATTTCTGGCTCTTCGTCGCCTCCCGGATCGCCCGGTAACCCGATATAGACATTTTTTAATGTACCGATACGGCCGTTACGCACCAGTTCGGCCGCATAACGGAACTGCACAGAAGATCTTTGCTGGCTACCGATCTGCAGGATCCTTCCGGTGCGGTGAACCGCATTACTCAGGGCACGTCCTTCGGCAATGGTTAAGGAAGCGGGTTTTTGGAGATAGACATCCTTCCCTGCTTCTACGGCATGAATACCCAGATACGCATGTGAGTGATCCGGTGTACTGATCAGTACCCCGTCAATATCTTTATTCAGCAACAACTCCCGATGATCGGTGTACATGGTTACCCCATCGTAGGCTTTACCGGTTTTTTTGGTATAATAATCGTTCACATATTTTTTTCCTTCAGCCAGGCGTTTACTGTCTACATCACAAACAGCCATGATACGGGCATGGTCGTACTTTAGGGTTTCTGCCATATCATGATCGCGCGAGATCCTTCCCACACCGATGGCTGCAATATTCAGTTTATTACTGGGTGCGTTTTTCCCGAACACAGAAGCGGGAACGATAGTAGGAAATCCTGTCATAGCAAGAGAAGTGGCAACACCTCCTTTAAAAGTTGTTTTGACAAAATCCCTGCGGTTAAATGGTTTTTTCGCTGACATAGTATTAGTTTTTTAGAGGGTCATCTTTTGAAATAGCATGTGCTTTTGAATAATCCAATCCTTTATACCGGGTAGCAATATATCGGATACCCTGTAATAAATGGTTCATATAAACAGGGTCCTGGTAACTTTCTTTACTGTGCCCGAGCGTGGTTACCCATACATTTCCACCTTCAAACTGCTGATACCAAACGGCAGGGTAATAATCTGCAAATGAGCCTTTGTTTTTATCGATCAGGTCGGCCTGGTCTTTTTCGAGTGAGCTGAGTTCGTGCACCATCAGTACTTTCATGCCCGGATAGAGTTCTTTTCCGAAATAACATTCATCGTGTCTGTCCCAGGTAGCAGGCACATCTTTCATAGAAGGATGTGTGGGATCGATATTTTTCAGACGGAATACCTGTCCTTTGGCATGCCAGGAAAAAGTTTCGCCCAGCATCTGTTTAAACCATTTCCAGTTACGTTCTGTTCCGGTAACGGAGTGTACACCTACAAAACCGCCGCCGGCTTCAATATATCGTCGGAAAGCAACACGTTGTTCATCTGTATCAAATACATCATTATTGGTACTCGTAAAAATGAGCAACTGGTATTTCTGCAGGTTAGCTTCTGTAAATACAGAGGCATCATCTGATACATCTACCGTAAAAGCATTGGCCTTTCCCAGTTCTTTCACACAGGATACAGCTGAAGCAATATTATCGTGTACATACCCTTTCCCGTTTTTGGTGTATACCAGTACGCGGCTGTTCTTCAGTTTCCCATCAAACCGGGCCGCCAGAGGAATTACTGACAAGAGAAAGAATGCCAGGAGCATACTACCCGAAAATTGTTTAATCCTACTTTGTTTTACCATAAACAGACTTTTTACTATTAGATTCAGTGGAGGAAAGGAATATCGACAATTCCATATTATGGAATATAACTACTAGTGTGTTGAAAATAAAATACGGTATCCATGCAGCAAAGACCGGGAGGTGCTGGTCATACCCGTTACTTTTCCCGTTTGAAAAAAATCTGTTTTGCGTGGCAGACAGATCAGCTGAGTTACAGAACCTGCGATTTACGGAATACGCTGAAACCATTTGCCACAAAGCTCTTACAGAGATAAGCGCTTCTTGTTCGGGTTGGATACTAGAGAGATAAATAGCAGTTGGCATAAGCAATCGTTGATCAATTTACCGCAAATAAATTTACTGTTAACCGGAAGGCGGAACTGAGTTTATCTACGAAAACCTTTTCGTAGAAATCGGTAGACAAAATCAAATGGATTATTGAAGACTTGGAAAACTATTATAATTTAACAAACAATTAATGGTTGCTAAAACCGGGGCCGATCACCCTCTGTCAACTGTTATTCATCAAAACCAACACTTGCCATTATGAAGAAAAAACCGAATGCTTTCAAAGCAGTCCCGATCACTTACATACTATGCCTGGTATGTTTAGTGATGCTTGCGGGATCCTTCGCAAATCCGGCCAAAGCCGGTGAGGCAGACAACAAGCTATCTGCCCTCAAACCACCCCCCTCTACTATCACAGGTAAAGTATCTGATGGTAAAAATGCACCTCTGGAAGGAGTGAGCGTAATGATTAAGGGTACAACGAGAGGAGTAACTACCAACGCCCAGGGAAACTTTTCGATTCCCAATGTACCGGAGAATGGTACACTCGTATTCAGTTATACGGGATTTGGAACTAAAGAAGTATCCGTAAAAGGTAAAACCAGTGTCAACGTATCGCTCGCAGAAGAAGTGTCTGGTCTGAACGATGTGGTAGTGGTTGGATATGGTACCCGTACCAAGAAAGACCTTACCGGTTCCGTAGTGCAGGTTAAAGCAGCTCAGTTCGAAACTGAAAACCCTCGTTCCGTACAAGACATGTTACGGGGAAATGCCCCGGGACTGGACGTAGGCTTTGACCCAAGCACCAAAGGTGCCAACGCCAGTTTACAGGTTAGAGGTAAAGGTACCCTGACCGCCAGCTCTGATCCATTGATCGTGCTGGATGGGGTAATCTATCCCGGTACCATGGCTGATATCAATCCAAATGATATTGCCACAATAGATATCCTGAAAGACGCCAGTTCTGCTGCCGTATTCGGTGCCAGATCTGCCAATGGCGTTATCCTGATCTCTACCAAAAGAGGAAAAATGGGGAAACCCGTTATCACCGTTAACAGTAATCTGGGTATTAACAAAGTAACTAACCAGCCACACCTGTTAACCGGACCTGAAATACTGGATTTCCGTGAAGCAGCAGAATGGGCTAAGACCAATTTTGATTCAACTTCCAGACCCGGAGTTAAATATAAGTTCCTGAACCCTGCCAAATTGCCTTCTACCTTTACCGTAGCACAATGGTTGGCACTGGATGGATCCACTGGTCTTGACCCCATCAATGTATGGTTGAACCGTAATGAGTGGAAACCCATTGAGCAAACCAATATCAAAGCCGGTAAGTATTTAAACTGGGAAGACCTGATTTACAATAAAAACGCAATACAGCATGATCATACCGTAAGTATTGCACAGAGAAGAGATGATTATAACTACTATTTTTCTTTGGGCTACCTTACCAATGAAGGTATCACCGTTGGTGACCAGTATAAAACCTTCAGAACCCGTTTCAACTTAGAAGCAAAAGCGGCTGAGTTTTTAACTGTAGGTATCAATTTCCAGTATTCCAACCGGGACGAGAGCAGTGTACCTGTTAGGTTTGGAGATATTGCATCCACACCACCATGGGGCGAATTCTATCAGGCGGATGGGGTAACACTCAGACAGAGTTCCAATGATGATCCGGGTTCAAATACACATCCATTCCTGGACCAGGCGTATACCAAACGCTTATATAAGTACGACGATTTCTTTGCTTCTATTTTTGCGAAAGGAAAACTGCCCTGGGGCTTTTCATACCAGGTTAACTTTTCGCCCCGGTATGATGTGTTACGCGAATACCAGCATATCTCTTCTAAAAAGCCGGATGTGGCTGCCAGAAAAGGTATCGTGAACAGAAGAAATCAAACCGTGTATTCATGGCAGTTGGATAATATCCTCCGCTGGAACAAACAATTCGGCAAACATACTTTTGAAGCTACTTTCCTATTCAATGCCGAGAAGTTCCAGTCATGGAATACCAATATTCAGGCAGAGAATTTTGCTCCCAACGATAATCTCGGATTCAATGCCATTCAGGCTGGTACACTGGCCGCAATTGTTTCCAGTGACGACCAGTATGAAACCGGTGATGCCTTGATGGGACGGATTAACTATAACTATAACCAACGCTACTATCTGACATTTACAGCCAGACGTGATGGTTATTCCGCATTTGGTCAGTCTAATCCAAGAGCTACCTTCCCTTCTGCTGCATTTTCATGGGCCATTAGTGAAGAACGCTTTATGAAGAATCTGGATAAATGGCTCGATTATGCAAAAGTTAGGATATCGTACGGTGAAAACGGAAACAGACAAATCGGTCGTTATGCAGCTTTGTCTAACCTCTCATCTGGTACTTATAATTTTGTAACATCAGGTGGTGCAGTGTATAATACTTCTTATGTGCAGGCAAATAATCTGTCAAATCCTAATTTGAAATGGGAAAGAAACAGTTCCGTGAATTTCGGGATTGACTTTTCCATTTTTAAAGGCATTGTAAGTGGTACGTTTGATCTATACAACAGAACTACCAAAGATCTGCTCGTTAACCGCTCCTTACCTACTGTTACAGGATTCAGTTCTGTATTGGTAAACCTGGGAGAGGTACAAAACAAAGGAATTGAATTCTCTGTTACTACCCAGAACATGCGGAAGAAAAACATCAACTGGAGCACCACATTTGGTATCTGGAGCAACCAGAATAAAATCATCCATTTATACGGTCCCACTCCGGATTATGATGCTACCGGAAAACTCATAGGTACTTCAGAGAAAGATGATATCAATAACGGTTGGTTCATTGGCCGCGCCATTTCTGAAATTTATGATTACAAAACCATCGGTGTATGGCAAACAGCAGATGCTGCCCTGGCCAAATCATTTGGTTTTACCCCTGGTGATTTCAGATTAAAAGATGCAAATGGTGATGGAAAATATACCGTTGCAGACAGAGAATTTGTAGGTAATTCAGCACCGAAATTTTCCTGGAACATGAGAAATGAATTTAAAATTTATAAGAATTTTGATTTCTCATTTACCCTTTATGCTAAAATGGGACAGATTACCCGCTTTAACGAAGCTACCAATGGAGAAAGAAACCAGGGACTGGTGTTTTATGACCGTGTAAACTTCTATGAAACTCCTTACTGGACCCCTGATAATCCTTCCAACGAGTGGGGTAAATTATATGGACAGAGAGGAGGCGGTATCACCTGGAACCATTATAAAAAATCATCCTTTATCAGGTTAAGTAATGTTAGCCTTGCCTATACCATTCCTGGAGAAATTACCAAAAAATGGAAAATCGATGCTTTCAAAGTTTACTTTAATGTCGTAAACGCAGCCGTATTCTCCAACTGGGGTTATTTTGATCCTGAATACCATGGTGCAAACGGAACGACTAACCAGACACCAACACCTATGACTTATAATTTTGGACTAAACCTTACTTTATAAGCTAACCTGTTAAAAAAAAGTAAATGAAAAATATTAATAAAATAATCCGTTCGTCAGCCCTTTTGATATTGGGTGTGATGATCTTAGAGAGTTGTAAGAAGGATTGGCTGGAACCAAAGCCATTATCCATCAACTCTCCTGAAAACACGTTAGTAGATGCCATTGGTTTTAATGCAGCTTTAAATGCCTGTGCCCGTAACCTTCGCGACGAATGGTATGGTGATGGTGCTCCCATCATTACAGAAACCATTTTTTCTGAAGTAGCCGTAGAAGGAACGGATGATAAAACCGGTCCGGCTCAGAACATGGATTTGCAGATCAAACCAGATGCCCAATTGAATAGTGGTGATTTCAACAGAATTGGCTGGTATTGGAACCAGGAATGGATCGGTATCCGTTTAGCCAATACCATTGTATCCCGCTTACCTGCGGCAACCGCTATTCCTGAAGCCACCAAAAATATCATTTTAGGTAAAGCTTATTTTTACAGGGCGTATGATTATTATCGTTTAACCAACCAGTTTGGTGATGTACCCTGCCCTTTAAAAGAATTAGCAGAAGCCAAAACAGACTACGCTACTGTTAAAAGGGAAGTGATTCTTCAGAGAATGAAGACAGACCTGGATTTTGCTGTGCAACATGTACCCTGGACAGCTGATAAGGGTGATGTGAACAAAGGTGCTGTGTATCATTTATTGGCAAAGATCAATCTTTCCCTTGGATTGTTTGATGAGGCCATTACTGCTGCTTCAGCCGTAATCAACAGTGGTACTTATAAATTAATGACCAACCGTTTCGGTGTTGATGCAGGTAATGCCAATAAAAATGTTACCTGGGACTTACACCGTCCGGAAAACAAAGCGGCTGCTGCCAATACAGAGGTTTTATTCCTTGTGACAGAACGTTTAGGCGTTCCTAACAATTTCGCTGGTGGTATCCAATCCATGCGGAATTGTGTTCCGGGTATTTCCATTGCCGGTATCGTTACACCCAATGGTGGTGTAGGTATTTCTCCGCTTGCGGGAGTTGAATTTGATAATATGCAATTGTATGGTCGTGGTATCGGCCGCTGCCGTTCCACATCTTATCACTACAAGGATATTTGGGATGATGTGAAGGATCTGAGGCATGATTCTACCTCTGGCAACTGGATGTACATGGAAAATCTGCGCTACAGCAATCCCGCTTTAAAAGGTGTAGATCCTTTTTATGGCGATAGGCTGCGGCTCTTCAGCTCTACCGGTAAACAATTATGTAACGGAAAAGATACTTTACGCAGATGGTATCCATGGCCTCATTACAAAGTGTATATTCCTGATGTTGAGAATACACCGATGAGAGGTGGTCATACAGACTGGTATGTGATGCGTTTGGCAGAAACCTTCCTCATCCGTGCGGAAGCCTATGTATGGAAAGGTCAGAATGACCTGGCCATGGCAGATATCAATGCGGTAAGAACCAGGGCCAGATGTACCCCTTACACCAATGCTGCCGCTATGAATATTGGCACTGTTCTGGATGAAAGAGCCAGAGAATTATACTATGAGGAAGGACGTAAAACAGAGTTGACCAGGATTGCATATTTATTTGCCAAAACAGGTAAATCCTATAATGGTAAAACCTATACACTGGCTAACTTTTCTACTTCCAATTTTATGATTGACCGGATCCTGGAGAAAAATGTTTTCTATGCGCAGAATTTCATTACCAACCACCAGGATATGATGAAGATAAGCCCTTACCATGTGTTATGGCCAATTCCTCAATCAGCCATCCAGGGTAATACAGATGGACGCATCAATCAGAATATTGGCTATTCAGGTGCCGAATTGAATGTTGCGCCATTGGATAAGATCCCTGAATAAACCTTTTATCCGAATTGTTTATTAAGCACAAAAGAGAATGCCGCACCTTGTGTGGCATTCTCTTTTCACACTAAGACTCACCCTTAACCCATCCATATGTCGCAGATACAAAAACTAACGGGATCCTTCTTACTCCTGGTGCTTTTATCAGGCCCTTTACCAGCACAGCAGGTGCAGAAACCTCAACCGGGTTTATTGAAAATAATCGACACGGCCCTGCAAAAAGCCGTATTACAATACAAATTCCTGGGTACACAATTACCAGCCGATGTATTACCGAAAACCTATTATCCGCTCACCAAAAAATTTGAAACCAGTAAATCCAGTTGGTGGACAAGCGGTTTTTACCCAGGCTCCTTATTGTATCTCTACGAATACGCAAAAGACCCTGCTTTACTTGCGGAAGAGAAAAGAGTGGAGAAGATCATTGAAAAAGAGCAGTTCAACAAAGGCACCCATGACCTGGGTTTTATGATGTTCTGCAGTTTTGGTGCGGCTAACCGTTTGGCTCCCTCCAGAGAATATGAGCAGATCCTGCTTAACAGTGCCAAGTCATTATCAACGCGCTTCAACCCCACTGCAGGCGTCATCAAATCATGGGATCATGGTGCCTGGAAATATCCGGTGATCATCGATAATATGATGAACCTGGAACTGCTGTTCTGGGCCACACAATTCAGCGGAGATTCCTCCTTCTATAAAATCGCAGTTACCCATGCCAATACGACGATGAAACATCATTACCGTCCGGACAACAGTTCCTGGCATGTGGTGGATTATGATATCTCCGATGGTCATGTGATCTCCAAAAAAACACACCAGGGTTATGCCGATTATTCAGCCTGGGCCAGAGGCCAGGCCTGGGGCCTGTATGGGTATGTAGTGATGTACCGTTGTACAAAAGACCCAAAATACCTGACCCATGCCAAAAAGATCGCTGCCTTTATTATGCAGCATCCCAGTACTCCGGAAGACAAAATTCCATTCTGGGATTATAACACACCGGAGATCCCGGCCACATATCGCGATGCATCGGCAGCGGCTATTACGGCTTCTGCCCTGCTGGAGCTCACGAAATATGTTGATTCTAAAACCAGTATTTCGTATACCGGATTTGCTGAGAAAGTGATCCGTTCCCTGGCATCACCAACGTATACCGCCCCTTATGGACAAAATGGTGGGTTTATCCTGAAGCATAGCACCGGCCATTTACCGGGCAATTCAGAAGTGGATGTGCCACTTACCTATGCAGATTACTATTATATCGAAGCCATGTTACGATACAAAGCATTGAAAGCGAATAAATAAGATCTGGTTTGTTAAACGAACGGGCGCAGAAGTACGAAAACTTCTACGCCCGTTTTCGTTATACACCGGTTATTAGCAAAACTTCACCGGGTTTTACGAAAACGTTTTCCCTTGTTTTCGTAAAATCTGTATATTAGACTGATTGTTGTTGCCACGCAGCTGATAGCTGGTGCGAAAAACTGATCACCACTCGTATGAGCAGTATCAATTTAAAAAGACTATCAGAAGAACTGGGTTTGTCGATCTCCTCTGTATCGAAAGCACTTCGGGACAGTTACGAGATCAGTGCCGAGACCAAGAAAAGGGTGCTGGAAATGGCTGAAAAGCTGAACTACCAGCCCAACCCCTTCGCCAGCAGTCTGCGGAGAAAGAAAAGTCTTACCGTAGCGGTAGTCATACCCGAAATTGCCAATAACTATTTTGCTCTTGCCATCAATGGTATTCAAACAGTAGCACAGCAAAAAGGCTACCACGTGCTTACCTATCTTACCCACGAAAATCCCAAGGACCAGGAATCGACCATCAAACACCTGCAGGGCGGACGTGTGGATGGGGTATTGATCTCTCTTTGCAGCGATACCTCTACGGGGGCCCAGCTTACCGAATTACAGAATGCAGGTTTCCCAGTTGTATTCTTTGACCGTGTACCGGATGAACCCGGCTGCCCTACCGTAACAACAGATGATTTTGACGGTGGTTTTAAAGCTACCGAGCAACTGATCAAAGCGGGCTGTAAGAAAATCGCCTATTTACGGGTAGCAGGTTACCTCTCTACCACCGTAAACCGCATGAATGGGTATCTCGCTGCGTTGAAAAAAAATAACCTGCCACAGGATCCTAAAATGATCGTGGAATGTTCGAACGATGATGAGGCCAATCAGGAACTGATTAAAAAAGTGTTGAAAATGCGCGGCAGACCCGATGCCATACTCTCTTCCGTAGAAAAACTGGCCATCTCTACCTATTATGCCTGTAATGAAATTAATCTGAGGATCCCGAAAGATCTGAAAGTGATCAGTTTCTCCTGTTTGCGAACGGCTTCGCTGCTTTCGCCCTCTTTATCCACCATCACTCCGCCTGCATTCGAAATAGGAAAGGAAGCGGCTTCGCTGCTTTTCCGGATGGTGGAGAAAAAAGTATATGGCAACCGCGTAGACAAGATCGTCATCAAAAGCACACTGATCGAAAGAAACAGTTCTTCCTGATTTACCAGATATATGTGGCTACCGTATTGGCCGGCAGGATCAGATCTGCTGTCTGGTTTTGCCAACGGATCGAAATATTCCGGATAGCGGTTTCCTTATTCAGCACCACCAATACATATTTACCCGTGGGTGTTTTGAACGCCACATTCGGTAATCCGGCCACCATATTGGATCCAATCCGTACCGAACCCGGTCTGGCAAATTTGGCAGCATGTGCAATGATGTAATAGGCAGGGTTTCGTATCACTTTCTTCTTACCTTGATCAATCGTTACCGCAGCCAAACAACTGCTACATCCTCCCCTGTTGGTAAAGGGTTTGTAGAATTCATCTGATGCCAGATTCCATTCCAGTACCGTTTTGGCCCAGTTACGCGTAGCACCTATCACCAGGTTCTCTACATGCCAGCTGATATCGCCCAGGTAATTACCCGGTGCCCCCACCCATTGCTCTGTGAAGTAGATGTTTTTATCGGGATGCGCATCATGCACCAGCGATAAGGCATCAATAGTTCCTCCATACAGGTGAAAGGCAGAACCATCAATATATTTTTTAGCTTCCGGATCGTTCAGAACCGTGATGGGGTATTCCGGTTTGTCTGCATTGTGGTCATAGATAATAATTTTTGTAGCCAGTTTTGCGGCAGCAAAAGCAGGCCCCAAGTAATCGCGTACAAATTCGGCCTGTTCATTGGCCAGCATCTGTAAACTGGGATTGTTACCGGGGTGAAGTGGTTCGTTCTGAACGGTTACTGCATCGATACGTATCCCCAGTTTGCGCATCGCTTCTATGTATTTCACAAAATAGCGGGCATATACCGGGTAGGCAGATTTGAGCAGGTTACCACCACGGGTATCGTTGTTATTTTTCATCCACACCGGTGGCGACCAGGGCGAACCCATGATCCTGATAAAAGGATTGATCTGCAGAATTTCTTTTAAAACAGGAATCAGGTATTTTTTATCATACCCCAGATCGAACTGTTTCAGTTCCGGATCTGTATCACCCTCCCGCAGGTCATTGTACGAAAATACTTTTTCATCAAGGTCGGAAGCCCCAATACTGATACGCAGATAACTGGTGCCGATATGATCTTTTTCTGTACCAAATAATTCCTGCAACAAAGCCAGTCGCTCCTCCTTCTTCATTTTCATCAGGTTCAGCGCACTGCCTCCCGTTAAGGAGAAACCAAAACCATCGATCGACTGATAACGTTTGTTTTCATCAATATCAATCACGGTTTGTCTGGCGGAATCCCTGCTTTTGAAATAAAGTGTAGCCTGCTTTTTGAAAAAAACATTTTCAGCCGGACTGGTTAACCAGGCCTGCAATGTTTTTCCTTTCTGCGCAGTTAGCGTTGATAACAGTAAAAAAGAAACAAAAAAAAGTTTTACCCGGCCGGAATATGTATACATCATGCTTTTGCTGATAGATCTGTTATAAAACTAAACTTTTGTTTTGATTACCTTCATCGACAACGGATCCCAATGAATGGCGGCATTCTTTTCTACGCTGGTATTACATAAAATGGCTGGCCCCGCGGCTCTTAGTCCAAAGGATGCATCTTCCAATACCGCCTTACCGGTTCTGACAGATTCGAAGAAATTGATCATATGATCCAGCCTGCTGTCATACCCTTTGGGTGACTCAAAAATAATCTCCTCACCCTGTTTGGCTTTTCTGTCTTCCGCGCTGTATTTGGCATCATATTCCGCCAGTAAGGATTGCTGCATGGCTTTGGGGTAACTCTCCATCGAATCATAGCCACCAATACCCGGCGCCACTGGTCTTTTAAAATGTTTGACACGGATACTGTTCGATCTCACTTCAATCACACCTTCTGTTCCAATAAAGCGATTGCCCGCCCCACCGCCTGCACCATCCGCCAGATTCACGCGGGTAAAAAACTGAAAGCCGTTATGCTCCGCCGTTTTCGGATACCGCATAATACCGGTTACAATATCATAGGCATCTCTTCCGTCTTTCCAGTAATTCAATGCACCCGCTGCATAAATCGTATCCGGACCATAGGAACCGGTTACCGTATGCAGGCCGGTGAAATTGTGTACAAACAGATCACCCGCCACACCTGTGCCATAGGCTTTGTAATTGCGCCAACGGAAAAAATGAACAGGATCAAAAGCAATCTTAGGTGCATCGCCCAGAAACCTGTCCCAATCAATGGTTTTCGGACTTGCATCAGACGGAATCGTATACTGCCAGGCACCATTGGCTGAGTTACGGTCGTTATAGGCTTCCGCATACGCCAGTTCTCCGATGATGCCCTGTTTATAATATTTCTGCGCCTCGAGAAATAACACTGAACTGGCCGACTGACTGCCTACCTGCAATACTTTGCCACTGGCTTTTTGAGCGGCCACCACGGCCAATCCTTCTTCTACATGATGCACCATGGGTTTTTCGCAGTACACATGTTTGCCTGCTTTCAATGCATCGATCGTGATATGATCGTGCCAGTGATCGCAGGTACATACCAACACGGCATCAATGTCTTTACGGGAAAGAATTTCTTTGTAATCGCGGGTAACAAACAGATTATTGCCCCATTTCTCCCGGGCCCTGTCCAGTCTGCCCTGGTACAGGTCACAAACCGCAGCCAGTTCCACACCGGGTACTTTGAGTGCCGTTTCCGTGTCGTAATGCCCGATGATACCGGCACCGATCAAAGCAATGCGCACTTTATCATTGGCACTTACTTTTACGGATGATAATAACTGCTGAACTTTTGTAGGATCTGCCATTGCGGGTAATCCGGCGAGTAACAAAGAACCGGAAGCCCCGAGTGTGTGTAAAAATTTTCTGCGGGAAGTTGCCATCGTTAGTGGTTTTGATAGCAACAATTTACAAAAAACAAGTGAATTACAGCTAAGACCGGAAGAAGGATTACTTGCTGGAGGCGGCGGTTGCCGGTGGTCTGGACAGCATCATTTCTTTCCAGATTTTGGTGGGTTTACCTTGCCGGTTACCACCACCGATTCTGCCAAGATTACCCGTACCTATCGATAACCCTACGCCTCCGCCACTGCCAAAAGAACCAAAGCCCAGACCGCCACCTATCGACAATCCACCACCGCGTCCACCGGAGCCGGGTTGGCCGGGAATATTTTCCAGCACAAAACCCAGTGCAATACTGGCTCTGCCTGGGTTTAAAGCAGCCGTTTTTGTTAAAAAGGAAGTCAGGGGAATAGCGGCTTCATACACCAATGCTCCTGTTGCATTTAATCCAATAGCGAGTTGAACTCCCAGCGGATTGGATTTACCGTAATCAAAATTCTCCGGCGTTTTCATTTCCGGAAAACCGAATAGAGAATAATCCTGCACAGCAGCTAATGCTACCTGTTTGTTCTGCTGTAATTCAGGCCGATCATTCAGCAACTTATCACCGCGCTGTATCCGGTTACCCGTTGGAAAACTGATGCCTGCTGCACCCGCTTCTTCCTTTACCCCATGGTTATTCAAATACAGGGTAAGGCCACCTCTTAATATTCTTTGGATAGTTGTTTCGTTGGCGGTAGCTGCCAGCACATATACATTCTCACGATCGTTGGAAACGATGCAGGACAAGCCCGTTTTCGCATCCGTAAAGCTGAAGGAGTTTGTCCAGTCGGTATTATCTCCATTCACCGCAAGACTGTCTTTCTGCCAGTAACTATTCTGTACCAGATTGGATTCCTGGCTGTTTTTGGCCGAGCCACATGCTGATAACAGGGTAACCATCACTGCTATGACGGGAACGAAAAAAAAGTTCTTTTTCAGTGGCAAAGATGACATACGATATACAATTGGAATGATCACAAAGTTACGGCATGCCCAAAACAGACAGTGAATAAAGTTACGTTAAGATATCTACTATTTGCCTTTGGAATAAGCCGTGAGGGCTACCAGATCGCGGCGAAGTGGTTTTGTATTCCAGGCTGTATGCAATACCAGTGCCGCCCCTAAAGAAGAAGCCTGCGATACGTCAGCCGCATAGACCTTCATCTCAGGAAAACTGGCAGCCAGCATATGCATGAACACGGCATTTTGGGCAAATCCGCCATCCACAAAAATACGGTCGGGTGGTTGTGATGAAAGTATCAAAGTAATGGCATGTTGCTGCTGTTGCATGATATCACTGATCAACTGGTGATAGGCTTCTTCATAACTGATAAAAGCGTTCAGATCCCTTTCACCAAAAGCCGAAGGATGTGAGCCGGTAAACACTGCTTCGTTTTTGCTGGCAGCAAATACCTTTTTCTGCAGGGTTTCATCATAGCCAATCTGCCGGTAATAATCTTCTGCCACTGCAAAATATTCGGCTAATCTTTTTACCTGCTGTTCATGTTCCTGTCCGGCAAACAACCGCGAAGCTTTTACGGACTTTCGTTGATAAGTCAGATACGATAAACAATCCTGCTCCAATTCGGCAGCAGTCAATGGTTCCGTATTAAATGGATTAAGGCTGATACACCAGGTACCGGTAGAGAGCAATACAAATGGTTCCGAAAACGAAGCCAGATAAGGTACCAGGGCTGCCGAGCTATCATGGAGCCCAACTCCTGCTTTGATCTTATTGCCTGCCTCCCCTGTTTCCAGTACCGCATCTGAACGGAGTACCGATGGAAATTTTTCATCCAATCCCTCTTCGTATACCCACTCATGGTATTGCTTTCTGGAAAAGTCCCACAAACAGGTATGACATCCAATGCTGGTAATTTCTGCGCAAGGAATACCGATAATCAGATAGCTGATGTATTGGGGCAGGTGCAGTGCATACTTTACCTGTTCATATAATTCCGGTCTATTTTTTTTCAGCCTGTATACCTGCAAACCCGAATTGAGACTACCCAGCACTGGTGATGCAGTTGCCAAAGAAAAAACTTTTTCTCCTCCATAAGTGGAATAGAATTTCCGCTGCAGTAAGGCCGGATAAGGTTTCAGGTAATTATATACATGTCCCACCGGTTGTCCGGCTTCATCGATATACACAAAACTTGCACCATGGGCTGAGAAATTTACTGCTTTTACAGAAAACCCTTCCAGTAGCCTTACTTGTTTCATTGTTTGTTTCACCCATGCCGTAAGTGCCTGTATATCCTCGCAGGGAAACCCATCTTCATCATTTGTTTCAGCTAACACCACAGATCGCTCCCACACAATATGATACTGCTCATCAAACAGAAAACATTTTTTATTGGTTCTGCCAATATCAAAAACGGCAATTACAGGCACTATACTCATAAGCCGGTAGCAGTGGTTTTATCACCTCTTGTTTTTATCAATTGTTGACGAATGGCTTTTTCGCGGAATAACTGCAAAGGTGCCAATGCCCCTCCGGCACGCATTCGGGCTTCCGCAACAATTGAACGCACATCGGTTCTGTAGGCTTCCTGCAATATTTCCTGTGCCCTTACTACATCATTGTTTTCCTGTGCCTCTTCTAAAGCAGCAGCATCTACCAGTAATGCCTGTGCATAGGCAATCTGAATGGCTTCTACACTCTGCAAAAGATCCTCCAGCGGATCTTTCACATTATGTGAGGCATCGATCATCCAGCCCAGATCTTTGGCATGGTTCATCTGCCTGGCATCCATGCCTTCTACCAGTTCATGAAAGATGAGGAAGAGCTGATAAGGATCGATACTACCTACGGTCAGGTCATCATCCCCGTATTTGCTGTCGTTAAAATGAAACCCTCCCAGTTTTTTCTCCTGCAGCAATAAGGCTACGATCTGCTGGATATTGGCATTGGGCAAATGGTGTCCGAGATCAACCAATGTATAGGCTTTATCCCCCAGTTTATTGGCATACAATAATGACTGTCCCCAATCGCCCACAGTCATAGAATAAAAATTGGGTTCGTAGGCTTTGTACTCTACAAACATTTTCCAATCTGCCGGCAAAGCCGCATAAATTTCCTGTAATCCTTCCAATGTGTTTTGAAACGCTTTCCGAAAGTTCAACTGTCCGGGGAAACAGGACCCATCAGATAACCATACGGTAAGTGATTGAGAGCCCAATGCGATACCCTGTTGTATCACTTCTTTGTTATGCTCTATCGCCTGTTTTCTTACCGCTTTATTTACATGTTGCAGAGAACCGAATTTATAACTATGCTGCTGACCCGGCTGGTCCTGAAATGTATTAGAGTTCACTGCATCAAAACCCAATCCATATTCCGCAGCCAACGAACGGATCTTTTGGTGATCGGATGGAATATCCCAGGGAATATGCAGGGAGATGGCACCGCTCGACCGGTTTAACGCATGCAGGAGTCCCACATCTTCGATTTTCTCTTCCAGTGTCCGGGGTTCACCCCCGCCACTGAAGCGGCCAAAACGGGTGCCGCCGGTTCCCAGGGCCCAGGAAGGAATAGCGATCTGAAAATCGATCAGTTTTTGCAATATCCCTTCCACAGCAGGAATCGTTTCTGCCGCAAAAGCAAAACGACGGGCATGTTCTACTGATTGGGATTCGTTATGGACCTGTATGATTTCTGAATGTATCAACATAGGCAATCGTTAAACTGTACAATTATGGTAGATAAAATACTTCTTTTAAAGGTACACTTACCGGCGAATGATCGGGATGGGTTTCCATGATATCTTTCATATAGTCCCACCATTTCTGCATCACCGGACTGGCAGGTAAGCGGTCCAGCATGGTCTTGTCTTTTATTTTCAAGACGCCGAATAGTTCCAGGGTTGCTTCGTCCAGAAAAATAGAATACTCTTCAATCCCCGATCCGTGCAGCAACTGCACCAGCTCGGGCCATATTTGCCGATGCCTGCGTGTATATTCCTCTTCAAATCCTTTGTGCAGTTGCATTTTAAAAGCGTATCGGTGCATGGTAGTGAGTTGTGAATGGTGAATAGGCAGTTGTGAATTGTTAATGGGCAATGGTGAATAGTGAATGGGGAGTGGTTGATGATTTACAGATTACCCTATTGACCATTCACCATTCACTATTCACCGCTTCATCTTACAAATGCAGCAGCGATTCCGCCATCTACATTCAATACATTACCGGTTGATTTCGACAATAATCCGCCCACAAAAGCGAAACAGGCATCAGCGATATCTGATGGATGAATGATCTCGTTCAGTAAAGTGCGTTTGGCGTAATAAGCGGGTAATTCTGCTACGCTGATCTGATAGGCTTTGGCCCTTCCCTCCGCCCAGGCACCTTCCCAGATCTTGCTATCGGTGATCACTGCATCGGGATTCACTACATTCACACGGATCTTGTCTTTGCCCAGTTCGGCTGCATTTAACCGGCTCAGGTGTAGCTGCGCCGCTTTGGCAGAACCGTAACCGGCATTATTAGGGCCGCTCATCAAAGCATTTTTACTCACGATATTTATTACATCCCCTCCGGTTCCCTGTTTGCGCATGATGTTTACGCCTGTCTGTGTAACCAGAAACTGCCCCTTTACCAGCACATCATATAAGAGGTCCCAGTCTTTTTCTGTATGTTCTTCCAGTGGTTTTGAAATGGATAATCCGGCACAGTTAACCACAATATCTACCCCGCCAAAATATAATGCAGCCTGATCATAAGCCTGACGGATGGCATCTCCGTTGGTTACATCCAGCAACACAGTTGTAAATACATCTTTACCATATTGCTGTTGCAGCTCAGCATTTGCTTTGGACAAGCGTTCGGCATCATTATCATTCACCACAATACAGGCACCTTCATCAGCCATTTTTTTAGCAATGGCTTTACCGATGCCACCGGCACTGCCGGTAACCAATGCCACCCTGCCCGATAAAGCTTTCGGTTTGGGCATACGTTGCAGTTTGGCTTCTTCCAATAACCAATATTCAATATTAAACGCTTCCTGTCTGGGCAGAGAAGTATAGGCAGAAATGGCTTCTGCGCCGCGCATTACATTGATGGCATTGGTATAAAACTCTGCCGCCACCCTTGCTGTTTGTTTGTTAGCTGCGAAAGTGAACATGCCTACTCCGGGATACAAGATCACCACCGGATTCGCATCGCGCATAGCTGGACTATTGGCCTGTTTACAACTATCGTAATAATCGGCATACATTTTCCGGTATTCTTCAAAAGCGGGTGTCAGTTGCTGTTGAAGGGCAGGTACATCATTCAGGTCTTGATCTGGCGATAGCGCCAGTATCAAAGGACTGATCTTGGTACGCAGAAAATGATCCGGACAGGAAGTACCCATGGGTGCCAGTCTGCTCAGTGCATGAGAGTTGATAAAAGCCAATACCCTTTCATCATCCGTAAAATGCCCTATCATTTTGGTATGGGTAGAACAGAAGCCCCGTAAAACCGGTGCCAGTGCCGCTGCCTGTGCTGTCCGTTTCTCTTTGGGTAAAGCGGCTATCTTTTCTCCTTCAAATACTTTTTTGGATGCCACTGCAGCTTCTATAAATGCCGCGCACTGTTCAATCACTTCCAGTGTATTCACATAACTTTCATAAGCCGTATCGCCCCAGGTAAACAAGCCATGCGAACCGAGCATAATGCCGCGGATACCGGGATTCTCTTCCAGACAGGCTTTAAGCTGCAACCCGAGATCAAAACCGGGCCTTTGCCAATCTACCCAGCCAATGGTTCCTTTAAAAAGTTCCTGCGTGATTTTTTTTCCGTCGCTGGCAGCTGCAATAGCAATGGCGGCATCGGGATGCAGGTGATCGATATGTTTGAAGGGAAGAAATCCATGCAGCGGCGTATCTATAGAAGGGGCTTTGGAATCCAGATCAAAAATACAGTGATTGAACAAAGCCACCATTTCATCTTCATGCGCAATACCACGGTATACTTTCTGCAGGTTATGCAGGCGGTTCACATACAATGCCGCAAGTCCGTTCTTTTTGAGGGTACCCAGATCGCCACCACTGCCCTTTATCCACATCACTTCGGTATCTTCTCCCGTTAAGGGATCTTTCGCCATTACTTTACAGGAAGTATTACCACCTCCATAATTGGTTAAACGCAGATCTGCTCCCAGCAGGTTGGACCGGTAGATCAGAAGTGCCACTTCATCTCCGGCCATAGATGCCGCTGTGGCATCATCCCAGAGATAACTTACATGTGTAAAATCGCTTGCTTGCTTCACTGTTACAGATTGATTGATACAATTTATTTGGGGAGGGAATTACCATACCCTACTATCATTACTGAAG
Organism: Caulobacter sp. UNC279MFTsu5.1; assembly: GCA_943369185.1. GTDB lineage: Bacteria > Bacteroidota > Bacteroidia > Chitinophagales > Chitinophagaceae > Sediminibacterium. The sequence continues at coordinate 251,228 of CALRMK020000003.1, forward strand.
CCATGATGGTAAGTATCCCTATAATGATAGTTGATCTGGTTTTCCCGCTCACACCCTTCCACTCTTTCAGGATTATGCCCCACATATTGGCCACCAGAATGATGAAAGACATGTGCAGGATCCATGAACTGGCGCCATTGCCCAGCTTACTTTCTCCCATTCCGTAAAAAAAGAACTGCAAAAACCAGGTAGTGCCGGCCAGTGCTGAAAAAAGATAGTTACCCGTTAACGGTGTTTTGCGCTTGGTATAATCACCAAAAGTTTTGTTACGGGTATTCAGGATCATACACCAGATAAAATTGGTGGTTAATCCACCCCATAAGATCACTACAAAAATCACGTTGTTCTGATACAGAAAATTTCCTTCGCCGGGGTGTGCCAGTTGCCAGTTGGCATTGGCGATCTCTGCCATTGGTTTACCGGCTTCGATCCCGAAATTAAAGAACGCACTGAGGATGCCGGAAATAGTAGCAATGATCAATCCTTTTACCAGACTGAACTCGGCTACTGAAGCTTTTTTGTGTTCATCGCTGATCTCCTTTTCTTTCAGCATACCGGCCCGGCCACAGATGGCAATACCCAGGATACAAACCAATACCCCCACCAGCACCCACTGTCCGCCGGCATTGTGCAGCATAAAATCCAATGTCTGTTTTTCTTTACCGGGAGTAGGCACATAGTTATAATACAAGGCAGGAATCAGGGAACCGAATGCGGAACAGAAACCAAGGATCACCGAATTTCCAAGGCTCATGCCCAGGTACCTGACACCCAAACCATACATTAATCCACCAATACCCCATAGTAAACCCATGAGAAAAGTGGTTCCGAGAATCTGGGAAGAACTGTTGCGGATGATATCGGCAAAACCGGGTATGGTAAGCCATGCTGCCACCGGCGGAACGATGAGCCAGGAAAATATGCCCCCTACAATCCAAAAGCTTTCCCAGCTCCAGCCTTTTACTTTCTTAAAAGGCATGTAAAAACTTCCGGAGGCAAAACCGCCGATAAAATGAAAAATGACACCTAAGAGGATCCCCATGAGCAGTTATTTTCAGAATGGCTGAGCAAAATTGAATTTACTGATTTCAAAGCTATTTGCTGTGAAGTATTTGCTGTCATGTACCGTCATGCTTTTACCGTTCCGGAATAGGATCGTAACCGCAAATCACCTGCCTATGTCTGGTTTAACAACAGAATCAGTAAGTTTGGCTACTGCAGCGATACCCATGAAGAAAAAAAGCGTTTTCCAGCATCTCTCCATCGATTACTATTCGGCCACCCCGAAGTACCTGCAGCTGGCGCAGTCCATCATTAAAGCTATCGGAGAGGAACGGATCCGGAAAGAAGAGATGCTTCCATCTATCAACGAGTTGAGCTTTGAGTTTGAAGTAGCCCGCGATACGGCAGAAAAAGCATACAAATATTTAAAACTGATCGGCGTACTCGGATCGGTTCCGGGTAAGGGGTATTTTGTAAAAGATACCAACCTGAAACAACAACGGAAGATCTTCCTGCTCTTTAATAAACTGAGTCCGCATAAAAAAATCATTTACGATTCACTGGTAGCTTCCCTGGGCGAACTGGCTTCCATTGATTTTTATATTTATAACAATGATTTTGATTTTTTCAAAAGACTGATACAGAATGCAGCAAAAGACTATTCGCATTATGTGATCATTCCGCATTTTATAGTGGGTGGAGATCATGCCCATGATGTATTGAACACCATCCCCAAACACAAGCTCATTCTGCTCGATAAACTGGTGCCGGGTATGGAAGGAAAATTTGGTGCCGTATATGAGAACTTCGAAAAGGATCTGTACGGTGCACTGGAACAAGCCCTGCCGCAACTGGCCAAATACCATACCCTCAAGATCATTGTGCCCGTTGACACCTATCATCCGCAGGAGATCCTACTGGGCTTTACGCGTTTCTGCCAGCAATATGCTTTCAATTATAAAGTAGTGCACCATATTGCCAACGAACCTATTAAGGAAGGCGAAGTCTATATTAACCTGATGGAAGATGACCTGGTGATATTGCTGGAAAAAATACTAGCAACCAAAATGAAGCTGGGCAAACATGTAGGTGTGATCTCTTACAATGAAACCCCTTTGAAAAAGATCATCCTGAACGGCATCACTACGATTTCCACCGATTTCCAGCTGATGGGAGAAAAAACCGCAGAACTGATTCTCGAACAATCTGTGCAGCATATCGCCATACCTTTTTCTTTAACACTACGGAACTCTCTGTAAAATAAAAAATCCCCTTCGCAGGGGAAATGGTATGAAATAGCCTATCCATTGCAGGCCGGCCGGTGAACTGGCCAACCCGGGAGAACAGGTAGGGGATGCAATGAAAAATTATTCTTCCTCTTCTTCTTCCTTTGGCAAAGGATTTCTGCGGGAAGGAACAATGGTTTCTTCATCATCACTCAGGTACACCCAGAAATCATGCACAGCATAAATATCGCCCGGAGTTTTCGGACCGCCGTTCTCATTATTCCGCTCATAAGAACCCAGCAATTCACCGGATTTTTTCAACACCTGCAGTTTTGCTTCCAATGTCAACTCCTTAAACTGTTCAATAGTCATATTCCTTGTTTGTTTTGATCGTTTGGGTCTGAAACCGGGCGCAATCTAATAAGAAAAAACACAAATCCGGCAACTTCTCCTGCCAATGGTGATAAGCTGTGTTATTTAAGGCCTTGCAGCGCTTTCTGCACCGTTTCATCGCGCAGGTTACTCACTTCAAAATATCCTTCCGTACGCCAGATCTGCCTCGCCATCATCACCTGGATCCTTTTCAATACTTCCTGCTTGCCCTTCGCCGTTACGCCAGAGAGATCCACACTGTCTTTGCGGGCATACCCGCTTAATCCGGCCCATTCCTTTTCGCCAGGTACAAAACGGGTGGCCAGTGTGGCTGCATCCGGGATAGCGTCAAAAAAAGCCTGGTTCTGCATATAATACCGGTACACAAAATTACCGATAGTACCTTTATAATACATTTTCAGCAGGTTGGATTCCATGCGGGTGGTATCGAAGGGTACAAAAATATCCGGTGTAATACCACCACCACCATATACAATTCTACCGGCGGGGGTTTTATAGGGTTTACCTGTTTGTTTGGAAGTATCCCCTTTTACCACTTCCCCATTCTGAAAACGTTCCGCCAGTTCCTCTTCATATTGTGCTTTCCCTTTACTATAAGGTTTCTGGATATTTCTTCCCAATGGCGAGTAATACCGGGCAATGGTCAAGCGCACCGCACTGCCATCTGTTAACTGAAACTGCTGCTGTACCAGCCCCTTTCCAAAAGAGCGGCGGCCAATGATGGTAGCCCTGTCCCAATCCTGTAAAGCCCCCGCCAGCACTTCACTGGCTGAAGCGGAACCTTCATCAATCAATACTTCCAGTTTGCCGGTTTCAAAAATGCCGTTCCGCTTGCAACGGTATTCATAACGGGGTACATGTTCCCCTTCGGTATATACGATCAGTTTGTCGCCACTTAAAAATTCATCTGCGATATCAGTAGCTTCCTTCATCAGCCCACCCCCATTGCCCCGAAGGTCAAGGATCAGCTGTTTCATGCCCTGTTTCTGCAGTTTTTCGGTTTGCTGCATAAACGCTTCGTAGGTACGCTCCGCAAATTTGTTGATGCGGATATACCCGGTTCCGGGTGTAATGATATAAGCGGCGTCTACCGGCGATACCGGTATTACCCCGCGGGTAATCACGACTTGTTTTTTATCGGCGCCTCTTAATACCTGCACTTTCACTTTCGTATCCATCGGACCACGTAACAATTTGCGGATATCATCAGGTTTCAGGTTTTTACCCGCAATGGATACCGAATCATTTACCAGCAGCATTTTATCGCCCACTTTTAGTCCTGCTCTGGCAGAAGGACCATCTTCCATCACATGCATCACATGAACGGTATCATCCAGCAGTTGAAACTCCACCCCGATACCCTGAAAATTACCCATCATCTCCTCATTCACTTCTTTGAGATGATCGGCAGGGATATACACCGAATGGGGATCCAGGTGCGATAACAGCTCATCGGCGGCCAATTGATTAATGCTGTCTGCCGATACTTTGTCTACATATTTGCCCTTGATCAGCTCCACCAGTTCCTGCAGGGAGGTTCTGCGGGAGAGGTTAAAGAACCGGTTACCCAGGGTCTTATCCTTTAGTTGATACCCGATAGCCATCCCGATCACCATCACAACAGCGAAAAGAACGGGCAGCCAGATCTGCAGTTTTTTACTTCCCATATACGATTCTTAGTATCTTTTATAACAAACGCAAATATCCATATTAAAGTTTGAATGCCCGCAAAGGTTTGCCATTTAGGATGAATGGCATAAGTTGTGCGCGATTATGGCAGTAACTATTTAATTGTTGTCGTAATTTCGTATCCGGAACTGATACCTCACATTCAACCAGAGATTATGCCCGTTATTTTGATTGCAGACAGTGGCGCTACCAAATGCGAATGGCGGTTGGTGCAGGGCGATAAGAATAAAACCATCTTAACCCAGGGCATCAGCCCTTATTTCCTGAGCGAGGCCCAGATCAAAGCTTTGTTACAAAAGGAATTACTCCCCAAACTGAAACAGGCGGTACCTGAAAGGATCCATTTTTATGGTACCGGGCTGAGCAATAAAGACAATGCTGCCATTGTTAAAAAAGTGCTGAAATCGCTGTTCCCGGCCTCCACCATCGAAGTGCAGACCGACCTGCTGGCAGCTGCAAGGGCCTTATGTGGCAGGTCAAAAGGCATTGCCTGCATTCTCGGAACCGGAGCCAACTCCTGTTATTATGATGGTAAAAAGATCGTCAAAAACAGTCCCGGACTGGGTTATATTCTTGGCGATGAAGGCAGTGGTGCCTATCTCGGCAAAAAAGTAGTGCAGTATTACCTCTACAATACCTTTGATGAGGAATTGCGGGCCCGTTTTGAAAAACGTTTCCAGGTATCTGCCATCGAGATCCTGGACCATGTGTACAAACAGCCACTGGCCAACCGCTACCTGGCTTCTTATGCTATTTTTCTGGCCGAGAACCGGGGGCATTATATGATCGAAAATATTATTGAAGACGGGCTGAACGACTTCTTTTTCACCCATTTATACAAATACCGGGAAAGCTGGACCTTGCCCATCCATTTTATCGGCAGTATTGCATTTGGTTTTAGAGATGTATTAAAAGACCTTTGCAGCTCCTATGAACTGGAACTGGGCAAAGTAATCAAGGCCCCGATGCAGGGATTACTAACGTATCACCGTTAAACTACTCGCATGTCAGACTTTATTAAAGTAACCGAACAATCATCTACTTACCGCCATCTCGAGAAGATGTCGATCCTCGAATTATTACAGAATATCAATACGGAAGACCGTACGGTACCCGAAGCAGTTAATAAAGCGATCCCACAGATAGAAAAACTCACTTCTGCCATCAGCGATAAAATGCTGGCTGGCGGACGGTTGTTTTATATCGGTGCAGGTACCAGCGGCAGGTTGGGTATTGTGGATGCGAGTGAATGTCCACCCACTTTCGGGGTTCCTTACGGACTGGTGATCGGATTAATAGCCGGCGGCGAAAAAGCCATTACCCAGGCAGTTGAATTTGCAGAAGACAGTACAGACGAAGGATGGTCCGACCTACAGAAACATTTTGTCAGCGATAAAGATGTGGTAGTGGGCCTTGCGGCCAGTGGCACAACACCCTATGTGATTGGTGCATTGAAACAATGCCGTAAAAGAGGTATTATCACAGGAAGTATCAGCTGTAACCCGAATTCCCCTGTATCGGCAGAAGCCGATTTTCCGGTAGAGGTAGTGGTAGGCCCTGAGTTCATTACCGGAAGTACCCGTATGAAAAGCGGTACTGCACAGAAACTGGTATTGAACATGATCTCCAGCACAGTTATGATACAGCTGGGCAGAGTAGAAGACAACAAGATGGTGAACATGCAGCTGAGTAATGTAAAACTGGTTGACCGCGGCGTTAAAATGGTGATGGATAACCTGCAGCTGTCCGATTACGAAAAAGCCAAAGACCTGCTCCTGAAACATGGCAGTGTAAAAAAAGCAGTAGAAGCCGCTTCAGCCTCTTAGATACGGTATGCACGAAATAGAACCCTTTTACAACTGGCGGCATATTTACATTGCTGAGGAAGATCCCCGCTCTCCTTTTTTTGGCAGGACTTACAGCGAATTTGAATTTTCGCAAACCGTATACAATTATTATATCCATCCGCAATGGGATGATTTTGGCAGCCGTACACTGTATATCAAAATCATTTATGTGGATTATGAACTCAACTTCGCCATCATGGAATTATTGGGCGAGTGGAACGATGCCATCGAGAATGATATCATGGAACTGAAGCGGGAAGTGATGGATCTCTTATACCGGCAGGGTATCTACAAATACATCATCATTACCGAGAACGTACTCAACTTTCACAGCAGCGATAAGGAATATTACCAGGAATGGTACGAAGAAACCAGCGAACAGAATGGCTGGATCGTTTCGCTGAATATGCCCGAAGCCACCCAGCAGGATTTCAGAAAGAAGAAACTGAACTACTACGTAGAACTGATGGACCTACCCGACTGGCGCATCTACAAACCCTACCATCTCTTCAAGAAGATCGATGACGAGTTAAACCGGAGGCTTTCGTAACAATTTCGGATTGGCGGATGACGGATTAGCGGATTCGAATTTTTTAATTTTTAACTTCCAACCGCGGAGCCGCAGAGAAATGGGGTATTCGCGGAGAAATTGGTAATTGAAAGTAGAAAGCCCCTTCCCTTTATTTTTAAATACGGTATACATTTCGCATCGTGAAATACTAATCCGCCAATCCGTAATCCATCATCCGCTAATCAATGCCTTTGTTCTTCCGCTAATTTCAACTCAATCCGCTTATCCGGTATTAACCACATCACCGCCACCAATGCATACAACAAGAGACTGATCCACCCGGCTACAAATGCGAGGGGGATGGCAAGCGCATATACAACAACAGAAATTTTTCCTTTAAAATCCATACCCAGGGCCCTGCCGATGGTAGAATCTTTTCCATGCAAACCCACCAGACAGCGGGCCAGGATAAAATAGGCGATAGCGGCCATGAGCAGAACCAGTCCGAACACAGCCGTAGGTAAAGGTGCAAAATGGTTCTCACCCATCCAGCCCGAAGAAAAGGGCATCAGCGAGAGCCAGAACAGCAAATGATTATTGGCCCACATGATCTTACCATTAATCTGGCGGGCCGCATGCAGCAGGTGGTGGTGATTGTTCCAGTAAATACCCACATACACAAAACTGAGGATATAACTCATGAATACCGGCGCCAGCGGCTGCAGATCTTCCCAGGCTGCCCCATGCGGCACTTTCATTTCCAGTACCATGATCGTGATGATGATCGCCAGCACCCCATCACTAAAAGCTTCCAGTCTGCCTTTACCCATACAATGGTTTTAATCATAACCAATATACAATCTCCCCCGCAAGACGCAAAGCGATAAAAAAAAATTTCCAAAAACACAATCCGCCAATCCGCAATTCGCTAACCCGTCATCCTCCATCCGTAAATTCTGTTGGACAATCCCCAAAATCTGTTTATCTTACTGCTGAATTTTTCACACAAAATCATGCAATATGGCATTACCCGTAAACAATAAAAACAGCGGCAAACCCGGCAGTAAGAGCACCAAGGGTGGACTGCAGGGATCCAAGTTCATCTCCAAACCCAATGCGGCCAAACCCATGGGTGGCGGTAAGAAACCGATCAAAACCGGTGGATCAAGAGGAAGCTGAGCGCTTCGCTTGAATATCGAATATCGAACAGGGAATATCGAATGTCGAAGTCTTGTTTTAGCTGACATCTTCTCAGCGTCCTGATTAATTCAAAAGCCACTCATACGCTAATGTCTTACAATGCGTATGAGTGGCTTTTCTTTTGTTCGGTATCCGCAGTTCCTGTTCCTGTTCCTGTTCTAAGTTCTATGTTCTATGTTTTTTTGTTCGGTGTTCGGCGTTCCTTGTTCGACATTCGATATTCGATATTCCTTCCTACTCCTGTTCTACTTCCCCCGCTGGTTTCGTCTTATTTTAATCGATCCGTAATTGAGAGTTTGTGCTTCCGCAAAGTATCCATTGCAATATCATACCCCGCATCTGCATGCCTGATCACACCCATGCCCGGATCGTTGCGTAATACACGTGCCAGTCTTACCGCAGCCTCATCAGTACCATCGGCTACAATCACCATACCGGCATGAATACTATATCCCATGCCCACTCCGCCGCCATGGTGCAGACTTACCCAGCTGGCACCTCCCGCGGTATTTACCAGTGCATTCAGTATCGGCCAGTCGGCTACCGCATCACTACCATCCAGCATGGCTTCTGTTTCGCGGTTGGGTGATGCAACAGATCCGGTATCCAGGTGATCACGGCCAATCACGATCGGGGCTTTCACTTTGCCGGTGCAAACCAGTTCGTTAAACGCAAGACCTGCTTTTTCTCTCTCACCCTGTCCAAGCCAGCAGATCCTCGCCGGCAACCCCTGGAAAGCAATTCTTTCACGCGCCATTTTCATCCAGCGCTGTAGGCTTTTGTTTTCGGGAAACATCTGTATGATCAGTTCATCCGTCACCGCTATATCTGCAGGGTCGCCACTCAAAGCCGCCCAGCGAAAAGGCCCCTTACCTTCGCAGAACAAAGGGCGGATATACGCCGGCACAAAACCCGGAAAATCAAATGCGTTCTGCAAACCTCTTTCCTGCGCACGTGCACGGAGATTGTTACCATAGTCGAAAGTGATGGCCCCTTTTTTCTGCAGTTCCAGCATCAGTTCCACATGCAGTTTCATACTATCGTAACTCAGTTCAATGTATTGTTTCGGATCATTTTCGCGCAGGGCATTGGCTGCTTCGTTGGTTAAAGTATGCGGTACATAACCAATCAATGGATCGTGCGCAGATGTCTGGTCTGTTAACACATCCACGGTAATATTCCTTTCCAGCAAACGTTGCAGCAGCGTAACTGCGTTGCACAACACACCAATGCTTAATGCCTCGCCTTTGGCTTTGGCATCCATTGCCCGGTCGATGGCTTCATCAATCAATTCATATTTTACATCCAGGTATTTTGTTTCCAGTCTTTTGTCTATGCGCCAGCCTTCTACTTCTGCTATCAGACAAACCCCGTCACACATGGTAACAGATAAGGGTTGCGCACCACCCATGCCACCCAAACCCGCCGTTACACAAAGTTTACCCCGCAGGGTTCCACCAAAATGTTTATCTGCGAGCGCTGCAAAAGTTTCATAGGTTCCCTGCACAATTCCCTGCGAGCCAATATAGATCCAGCTGCCTGCCGTCATCTGCCCGTACATCATCAATCCCTTTTTCTCCAGCTCGGTAAAATGCTCCCAGGTGGCCCATTTGGGAACCAGTTGTGAATTGGACAGCAATACCCTCGGCGCATCCGGATGAGTTTTCAGAATACCTACCGGTTTACCGCTTTGTATCAGCAGGGTTTCATCTGCTTCAATATCTTTCAGGGCTTTGATGATCAGGTCCAGGCTCTCAAAATTCCTTGCCGCTTTTCCCCTGCCGCCATACACGATCAGGTCATCCGGCCGCTCGGCTACTTCCGGGTCCAGGTTATTCAGCAACATCCGCAATGCCGCTTCCTGTATCCAGCCTTTGCAGTTCAGTTTTGTTCCCGTAGGGGTTTTGTAGGCAATCGGATCGTAGGTACGGGTAGTCGTATTCATGTGGGCAATCGTTTCTATGAAGTAAAAAGTCAAAAATCAAAAGTCAAAATATTTCAAATTTTTAATTTTAACTTTTTAATTTTTAATTATCAGTATACCAGGTCCTCATACGCTGCTTGCAGTTCACTATACGCATGATTATCACCGGCTTGTTTAGCGGCGGCCATTCCTTTTTCGTACCACTGTATCGCCAGCTCACGTTCTTCCATTTTCTCCAGCAATTTGGCCAGATGATAATAGGAACCTATATAATCCGGCGATTCTGTCAATATCGCTTCAAACAGTTCCCGCGCAGCGGTTTCCTCCCCCAGTTTCGCATACTCCAGCGCCAATGCGTGCCGGAGAAAATTGTCTTTGGGATTGGTTACCAGAAACTCTTTGATTTTGGCTATTCTGTCCATGGGGCAAAGGTAGGAGGAAGTCTGGAGTGGATAGTTAAGAGTTAATAGTTAATAGTTAATAGTTTAAAAACGAAACCGACCTCTGTCCCGACTTCTCACTCTTAACTATTAACTTTTAACTTTTAACCCCTCCCCCCGCTCTCCCAAATTTTTTCTTCCACAAAACCTTGCTACTCTCAAAACCTTCCTATATTTGCTAATAGTTGTTTATGCAACTAATTAACGGTAAACTCATTCCCTTATGAAAATTCTTGTGTGTATCAGTAAAACGCCCGATACCACTTCCAAAATTGCCTTTACCGATGGCAATAGGAAGTTCGACGAGGCCGGTGTTCAGTGGATCATCAACCCTTACGACGAGTGGTACTCGCTGGTTCGTGCCATTGAATTAAAAGAAAAAGATGCTTCTGTAACCATTCACCTGGTAACGGTTGGCGGCCCCGATTGCGACCCTGTGATCCGCAAAGCACTGGCACTGGGTGGCGATGAAGCTATCCGTGTAAATGCCGACAGTACCGACAGCTATTTTATCGCAGCACAAATCGCCGAAGTAGCCAGAAAAGGCGCATACGATCTGATATTCACCGGTAAGGAAGCCATCGATTACAATGGTTCTTCTATCGGCGGTATGGTGGCCGAACTGGTAGATGCACCCTATATTTCGCTCGCAACCCTGTTCGAACTGAACGGAACCACCGCCACCATCACCCGCGAAATTGAAGGCGGCGAAGAAGTGGCCGAGGTTAGCCTGCCCGTAGTGGTCAGCTGCCAGAAAGGAGTAGCCGAACAAAGAATTCCCAATATGCGCGGTATCATGGCGGCACGTACCAAACCTTTACAGGTAGTAGAACCTGCTGCCATAGAGGCTTTGACCAGTGTGGTCAGTTTTGAACTGCCTCCTGCCAAAGCCGGCGTGAAACTGGTTGACGCGGATAATGTAGCAGAACTAGTAAGATTATTACACGAAGAAGCGAAAGCGATATAAAAGTCTGGAGTTTGGAGTTTTATTGGGCCGGACTTTATGGCTTCTTTCAGCTTTGCTTGCGTCGCACACTGGAACAGTTAGTTCTTTTATCGGCCACGGGAAATTTTCAAATTCTCACATTTTCAAATTCTCAAATTACACCCCATGTCAGTTTTAATATTCGTTGATCAGACAGAAAACCACATCAAAAAAGGTGCTTACGAAGCTCTTACCTATGGTGTGCAGGTAGCCAAACAACTGGGTACTACGGCCGAAGCGCTGGTACTGGGAACGGTGAACGATGACCTGGCTTCGCTGGGTAAATACGGGGTTACCAAAGTACACCAGGTAGCCAACGAAACCCTGAACCATGTAGATGCGCAGCTCTACGCCAAAGTAATTGCCGAAGCCGTTACCGCCAGCGGTGCCAATGTGCTGGTTTTCTCGCATAACCAAACCGGTAAAGCGGTAGCAGCCCGTGTGGCGGCCCGTTTACAAGCAGGTGTGGTAACCGGTGCCTGTGCCCTGCCCGATACCAGCAATGGTTTCGTGGTTCGCAAGACCGTGTTCTCGGGTAAAGCTTTTGCCAACGTGAGTATCAATTCTCCTATCAAAGTCATTTCTCTTAACCCCAATAGCTACAAAACCGTTGCCGGAGAAGGAACTGCCGAAGTAGTGGCATTGAATGTAGCAGTAGATGCTTCCAAAGTAAAGATCACTGCGGTGAATAAAGTAAGCGGCGAAGTGCCTTTAACAGAAGCCGATATTGTGGTAAGTGGGGGTCGTGGTTTGAAAGGACCTGAGAACTGGGGCGTGTTACTGGACCTGGCGAAAGAACTTCATGCTGCCACCGCCTGCAGCAGACCCGTGGGCGATGCGCACTGGCGCCCGCACCACGAGCACGTAGGACAAACCGGCGTACAGGTAGCACCCAATTTATACATCGCCCTTGGCATTTCCGGTGCTATCCAGCACCTGGCCGGTGTAAACCGCAGTAAAGTGATCGTGGTCATCAACAAAGACCCCGAAGCACCTTTCTTCAAAGCCGCAGACTATGGTATTGTAGGCGATCTGTTCGAAGTAGTTCCCAAACTCACAGAAGAGATCAGAAAAATGAAAGCGTCTGCATAGACGAAATGAATATCGAATATCGAACAGGGAATATCGAATGTCGAAGTAGATGCCCTCATTTAAAAATCCCGCTCCAACAGAGCGGGATTTTTTTTCCCTTTTTACCATTTATTTTACTTCGACATTCGGCGTTCGATATTCGGTGTTCGGTGTTCCTATTATCTATTATCCGTTCATCTGTTCCTTGTTCATCTGTTCATCTGTTCACCTCCCTCCCAACGCTCTATAATCCTCTCTCACCGGATAAAACACATCCAGGATCCTGCAGTCTGTAACCGCCAATCCGGAATGCACCGTATTGGATGGAATCACGATCACTTCTCCCGGACCAAAACGGATCGGCTTCCCATCCAGTGTCAGCTCGAACTCGCCTTCCAGCATAATGGACACCTGTTCGTTGTGATGCGCATGCGCGGGAAGTGTTTTACCGGCCACCACATCCACAAAAGAGAAAGTCATATTTTCTGTATGGATAAACCTGGCGAGATAACCATCGATCAGTTGTTTGGGTTCAATGGCAGATACGTTGATTTTGGACATGGTATATAAATTAATTTTTGATTTTTAGCGGTTTTGCAAGGTCTTGAAATCTTCTCTTACCGGCGTAAATATATCTATCAGTTTACAATCCGTAATTGCTCTTCCCGAATGCGGGGTATGGGAGGGGATCACGATGAGCATACCCGGACCAAAACGCACCGGCTCGCCCGCTATCGTTAATTCAAATTCTCCTTCTGTTAACATGGCTACCTGCTCCTGGGGATGTGCATGTTCTGCCGAAACGGAACCTGCTTTCACTTCCAGAAAAGAAAAGGTCATCTGCGCACTATGCAGGATCCTTGCCGAAAAACCGGGCGATAACTCAATCGGGTTTACGGCGTCGATAGCAATTTGATACATATTTTCTGTTTAAGAAGCAATTTACCGTGAAACCTTTGTTCCGGGGCATAAAAAAAGCATTGACAATTGCCAATGCTTTTCGGTGGGGGGATAAATCGTTGATTATTTTGCAAACAGGTGAATCGCCAGTTGTACATCATTGGCCACATTACCTGCACCATAATTGATACCAACCAGGGTTTTATCAAGGCTCAGGAATGATTGGGCAAAAAAGCCTTTGTCATCTGAATTACGGATCTGTGCTTTCAGTTTTACCGGAACGCTTACGCCTTTCACAGTCAGGTTACCGCTGATTTCTGCATTGCTGGCATCGGTGTAGTTAACAGCTGTGATCTCGTAAGTAGCTTCTGCAAATTTGGCTACATCAAAAAAATCAGCAGATTTCAGGTGACCGGCCAGTCTTTCGCCACCACCTGCATCGGTTACTTTCAGGTTGGCCAGATCAATTACGAACTTGCCACCTTTCAGTTTACCGCCATCCACAGTTACGGTACCACTTTTCAGCGGAAAAATACCGGTATGGAAATCAGATTTTTTGGTTCCTACCCAGTCAACACGGCTTTTTTCAGTGTTCACAGTCAGGGTAGCGTCTTGTTTAACCATTTTGGGGGCAAAAGAGTAGATGCCTGTTAAAAAGGCGATGCCTGCTAAGGCGAGGATTGCTTTTTTCATAATAAGAATTGTTTAAAGAGTTTATTTTACGGTGCGGGAGTAAAAATAGTAGATTTAATGTTACAACAATAATAATTATGCGTAATTCTGAATCAGGGTTTCGCTTATCTTCGCAAAAATTTTTCCCCACATGAACCTTCACGAATACCAGGCCAAGGAATTACTGAAAAAATACAATGTTCCCGTTCAGGAGGGCATTGCCGTTGATACCGTAATGGCCGCAGAAGAGGCTTACCGCCAGATCAAGACCCAAACGGGTAACAATTTTGCCGTAATTAAGGCCCAGATCCACGCCGGTGGCCGTGGAAAGGGTAAAATCGCCGGTTCTGAGCAGCGGGGCGTGGCAGTAGGCAAAAGTCTGGAAGATGTAACCACTATCGCCAAAAATATCCTCGGCGGTACCCTGGTAACCATCCAGACCGGTGCAGAAGGAAAAAAAGTAAACAAGATCCTGGTGGCCCAGGACGTATATTATCCCGGTCCCAATCCTGTAAAAGAATTCTACCTCTCTATCCTGCTGGATCGTGCCAAGGGTATGAATGTAGTGATGTACAGTACCGAAGGCGGTATGGATATTGAAGAAGTAGCCCATAACACACCTGATAGAATATTCAAAGAGTGGGTACACCCGGGTGGTGGCCTGCAGGGCTTTCAGGCGAGAAAAATCGCTTTTAACCTCGGCCTGAGCGGCGAAGCTTTCAAAAGCTGTGTGAAGTTTGTCACCAACCTGTATAACGCTTATGTAGGACTGGATTGCGGTATGTTGGAAATTAACCCGCTGTTCAAAACCAGCGATGAAAAGATCATTGCCGTTGACTGTAAAATGAATATCGACGATAACGCATTGATGCGTCATCCGGATATTGCCGCACTGCGTGATGTAACAGAAGAAGACCCTACCGAAGTAGAAGCCGGTCAGTACAACCTGAATTTTGTAAAACTGGACGGTAATGTAGGTTGTATGGTAAATGGTGCGGGTCTGGCCATGGCTACCATGGATATGATCAAACTGAGCGGTGGTGAGCCTGCCAACTTCCTGGATGTAGGTGGTTCTGCCAACGCACAAACCGTAGAAGCCGGTTTCCGTATCATCCTGAAAGACCCCAACGTGAAAGCGATCCTGATCAATATCTTCGGTGGTATTGTTCGTTGCGACCGTGTGGCGGCTGGTGTGATCGAAGCCTTCAATAAACTGGGCAATATCAATATCCCGATCATTGTTCGTTTACAGGGAACCAATGCGGTAGAAGCTAAAAAACTGATTGACGAAAGCGGGCTGAAAGTACAGTCTGCCATCCAGTTAAGCGAAGCAGCTGATCTGGTGAAGAAAGCAGTAGCTTAATACTCACTGACATATATTCCAAAGCCGGTTGTAAATGCAACCGGCTTTTTTATTTGCGGGATAGGGTGAGTGTCTGCACAAAAGGCATACCGGTAGCCGTAATACCGGTAACGGTTACCTGATAACTGGCCACTGCATCTGCAGCAAAAAAAGAAAGGGTGGCTTTGCCGTTATCATCTGTTAATCCATCTCCATTCCAGAAAATCAATGTACGGGTATCGGGCAATTTGCTGTTCCTGATCTCTTTCACAGAATAATCTCTTTGTGTAAAAGGCTCTGATACATGAAAGCCTTTGACAACCAGGTTGCGGATGCCATTGGCTTTGCTGTTATCATCCAGTTGCATGCGGGAGCGGGTATTTACGATGATTACCCCATTACCTCCCCTGACGCCATAAATGGCCGCTTCCGGTCCGGTAAGCACTTCTATAAATTCCACGCTGCTGGGATCGATCCGGTTCAGAGCCAGTAACACAGGACTGGGTTCTGAGCCCGGCAATTTATCAGAAGTGTCTGATGGAATAGGCACCCCATCTATCAGTAACAGCGGTTCGGTGGCTGCTCCGATGGCAAAAGAATTTCCACCATTCACCGTTACATACCCATTACGCAGATGAATGCCCGGCACACGGAAAATGGCATTGCTCAAACTGTTGCCAGCCATTTTGGCAAATACTTCCGGTGGTATGATTTTAGAAAACAGACTCTGCCGTTTTTTAACATCATAGCCCGGATCCTTTTTAACCAGACCGGTAACGGTTACATCCGTCAGCCATTCCTTTCCGCGTTTGAATGTGAGGGTATCCTGTACCGACTGCCGCACCATCGTTTTGCGTGCGGTTTCTATTTCTGTCATTTCAAAATACTGTTTGGCGGCTGCGGGGGTAGTTACCTTTGGAAAATGCAACAAGGGATTCATCTCTATTTTTCCGGGATAGAGTCTACCTGAAAAATCGGTTACCTGCAGATTAAACCGGGTCTGGTCATCATACGCTGTAAAAGGAAAACTGAACCGGCCTTCCGCATCGGTGGTATCTGTTTCAAACAGTTTTGTTTTCAGATCAGCGAAAACGGTGACAATTTTTTTGGCCTGGGGCCTGTTACGGTCGTCCAGTACTTTTCCGGACAGATAAAAACTGCTGTCTTCTGTTACGGTTACAGACTCTGGTATGGGATAACGCATATCCACCTGTAACAGATTATTTTTTTGTGTAAGCAATAACAGCTCCCAGTCTTCTTCCGAACGATGTTTATTACCTGCAAAATCAGTAATTGCAGTAGCCGTATTCTCCTGATTCACCGATGCAATTGGTTTGAGGGGTTCATAGAAAGCCGCTCTGGTAATGTCATTTACTTCTACCGAAAAAGAAGCTACCTGTGGCCGGTTATTGGCATCGGTAATCTGCAGTAATACATTTACTTTTTCTCTGGCCGCATAATTCGGTTTATCTGATGTTAGTTGAACGCTGGTTTCATTCCCCTTAATGTATACAGCTCTTTCACTCAGTTTTTGTTGCTTCTCATCAAATAAAATAAAATGCGCTACCCCTTTCGGAAACCGGTATTCGGGTATCACCAGGTCGTACGAACCCCTGCCTACTCCCGAAAAACAGAGGCTGTCTCCGGCCACGCCCAATACATAGGTTACCTTATCTCTGCGAAAAACAGAATCCTCCAGTAACACCCTCAGTTTACGCACACCATTTACTTCATGTACTGCCAGCTGCGCACCAAACAGGTTTACCGCCGGAAGTGTATACCGCAGATCCTTTCTACCGGATCTTTGCAGATGCAATTGGTATTTGCGCCAGGTCCAGCAGAAAAAACGGAATTTCCCTAACCCCGCAGCATTTGTGTTTACCGTTGCCACCACCGAATCTTTTTCATCTTTTACAAAACCATTGGCAGCAACCGGATTGCCTTTGGTATCGGTGGTTCTGATGGCTACCAGCGTAGTAGCCCCTCCTACCAGGGTGCCTCCTTCCGGAAAAAACTGAACCAATACAGAATCCTGTATGTCTGCAACAGGTAATGCTTTTGTTATGGTAGGTGGGTGTGGATCGGGTTGCAAAGAATTGATCACATACAAAGCTGCTACTGCCATGGGTGCTGCCGCATGTTGTAAACTCAAACGGGTATAGGCCCGTAACCAGTAATGCCCTGAAGTGATGGTATCCGGCAGCGAAAAACTGCCATCAGTTTTGAAAGATCCTGCATTGAGCAGAAAACGGTTTCTGATACTGTCGCGCTCATCTACCAACTCAACAAATAACAGATTACTCTGCCTGGAGGGTTTTCCGGAAACCGCATTTACCACAAAAGCTTTAAAAAAAACAAGTTCTCCTGCACGATATACCGGCCGGTCTGTTTGCAGGTAAACCCGCTCCTCTGCATGGCTCCGCAGTGAACGGATGTATTTTCCGGCCAATGAATCCAGCTGTTGCATAGGCGTTCCCTGCGCCCTGACTTCCGAAAAACCAGACAGCCACAAAAAGGAAACAATGAAAAAAGGTAAACGCATAAGACAATTTAAAAGAAACCGGATCAGTTACCGCTATTTATGCTGCCAGTAATCTACCACGGTTACTTTATCAATGTGCGGTCCGGCAATATCTGTAAATGCTTTGTGAGCAGGATGTACCAGATAGGCATCTCTGTCTTTGGTTGAAGTAAAACTCAGGAAATAACAATGTGTCAACCCCTGGTTCAGGTTCTCCGGACTGTTATTCACACCAAACTCAAAATCTTTGATCAGATTGATTTTAGCAGGCAATTCGCGAAAAGCCTGTTCGATCTTTTTTACATCCGCGGCTGTTGACTGGTCTTTGTATTTGAATAGGACCACATGCCGCAAAAGGGCTTTTGCATTTTTATCAGTTGTTGACTGTGCCATAACAGAGGGTAAGGATAGGAAGAGAATGCCTGCAAGGAAAACTATCTTTTTCATAAGCATAAATTTGCTTAAATCTACAACAATCCACGCTAGAAAATCATCAGGCGGTAGGAAGAGGCTTTACTTCTGAAAGGGCGCTGAAAGTATAGCGGTTACCTGTCTTCACTTCTATACATTCAAACCGTTTTCTGCGAAGGGGGCCTTTGCGGAAGATCCGGCCGTTCTCGGTCTGGAACAGGGTATTTTCCGGTACATCAATCACAGGAACAATGCCTTCCCTTTTCACTTCATTATATTTACGAAGTACCAGCAACAGTTCTGTTTCTCCATTGGCCGTGGCGGAAGGATTACGGATAGATTTCTGCAAAGCTTTCTCCACATCGGCGGGAAATACTTTTTCCTGCACAAAATCAACCAGGAGGCGGCTGTAATGCGCTTTCCATTCTTTTCCGTGTGGCTCTACCCTGTTCTTATGCAATTCGTAAGTAAGTAAATGAGCCAGCTCGTGTAATAAAGTGATCAGGAACTCGTATTTATTGAGGTTCCCATTTACACTGATCCGGTGATTGCTGCCCCAGCCCGAATGCCGGTAATCGCCCAGCACAGATTTGCGCTGTTTGCTGATGGTGAGGTGTACTTTGTAGTGATGAATATAGCCTACTACCCGATCAAATGTTCCTTCGGGCAAAAAATCCGCCAGGGCCTGCATAGGATGTTCTGATACCGACATTATGGTTTGGGCTTCATCCGTAAAGAGATGCGAACTTCGAACCAGGTGTACACAAAGTATAAACCCATGCCTACAAAAATGGCATTTTTACTTCTGCCCGGACCGGCTACCACGAGATAAATAACGGTGGCCACTGCCAAACCTATCAACTTGAGAAAAGTACCCACCATTACCCCCCTGATCACTGCCGAAGGTTTGGCAGTGGCAATGGTTTTCAGTTGGGCGAAGATATTCAGCACAGCAAAAAGAAATAAAAGCAGGTTGGCCCCCATGACTACCTGCCAACTGATCTTAACAGAAGCCAGGCTCTCTTTCAGTAAAAAACTGATAGCGGCCACCAGCACAAAAACGATGACAAAAGGAAGGTACCAGGACTTTGTTTCTTTCATATCATGATTTCTTTGACAGATCCCTGACCAGTTTGACCAGCATCCCTATCAGTAAAAATAAAGGTAATAGCCACACGAACAGTGGTTTGCGGAAACCGGCTTTCCGATCCAGCCAGGCGCCACCATATACCGCCAGCAACAATACCACTACCAGCTGCGTAGCAAAACCGGCATATTGCATCAGGCCATTGTAGGAAGGTGGTTTATCGGGCATACCCTTATTCGGTTGAAGCTTCTGTAGCAGGCAGGTTTACCGGAATGGTATCCAGCTGTGCCGGCGAATTACCAGAAAGCACTTTTTTTACCCCTTCCAGGTATTGCTCCTTGTAACGGATGGCTTGTTCCAGCGAATCGGTCCGGATTTTCAGTACCTGCAAAGCAGTTCGGCTCTCACGGGTTCCATACCCTGGGATATAGTATTTGATAGGCGAAAAAGCTATCAGCGCAATGGTCAGTCCTACCAACAAGACAAATATGGTACTAAGACCAATATACACGCTGAAACGGGTAAGCCGGAAAGTCACAACTTCTTCGTAGGTATCATCATTCATCACCACCAGCCGGTAACTGTTACGTAGACGCTTGAGGGTATTATTGATCTCTAAATTGCTCATTTTGTTAAATCAGGCTAAAGGTAACAACGAATCTGCTTTTCACCATGCTCAATTGAGAAATAACTGTAATTTTAGACACATTTTATGT
Source organism: Caulobacter sp. UNC279MFTsu5.1 (assembly GCA_943369185.1). GTDB lineage: Bacteria > Bacteroidota > Bacteroidia > Chitinophagales > Chitinophagaceae > Sediminibacterium. The sequence goes on from CALRMK020000003.1 coordinate 271,165, forward strand.
ACCTGATCCCACTACGAACATACGACCGGAGATATACTTGGTTAACGACCTGCTGGCTTTGCTTTTTTTTCCTGCTTTTTGCTGCTGATGGCTATTCACAGGCCGCCGGTGTTCCGGTGGAAGTAAAGAAACCCAAAAACTACGAAAACAGAACCCTTCCTTCCGAAAGAACAGGTAATAAACCCTTCACTGTACCCCGCAGGGTTTACAACAATACAGTGAGCCGTTTTAATTATTATTTCAATGCCAATACCAAACTGAATGAGGCATTGGAGAATGCCAAAGCGGGATTCCAGGATGATTATACCAAACTCCTACCTTTTTACAATTACACACTGGAAGAAACGGCCAAGGGCCAGATGGATTCGATCATCTACAAATGCACGGCAGGAATTCTCCTGCATGATCTGCGCAGCGACTGGGTAGACAAATTGTATCTGCTGATGGGTAAGGCCTACCTGTTCCGGAAAGATTTTGACTCGGCCAGTAATGTGTTTCATTATGTCAATTATGCTTTCTCGCCCAAAGACAATGGATACGATATTCCGATCGGCAGTAATGCCAGTAATACCAATGGTGTTTTTACGATCGCTACCAATGAGAACCGGAGTCTCTGGAAAAAACTGACCACCGCCCTGCCCAGCCGGAATGAAAGTTTTCTCTGGCAGGTGCGCAACTATATAGAGCTGGACCAATTGGCAGAAGCCGCAGGTTTACTGGAGCTGATCCGGACCGATCCCAATTTTCCGGAGCGGTTACAGGCAGATTTTCATGAGATGATGGCTTACCTTCTGTACAAACAACAGGTGTACAATGGATCTGCCGATCATTTGTTGCAGGCCCTGAACAAAGCCAGTTCCAAACAGGAAAAAGCACGTTGGGAATACCTGGCCGGGCAGTTATACCAGCTGGGCAATCAGGAAACAAAATCCATCCAGGTGTTTGAGAGAGCCATCCAGCATACCGTAGATCCCTTACTGGAAGTATATGCCCGGATGAATATCGTAGCCATGGCTTCTGCTACACAGGAGAACGCCATCCAGCAAAACCTTGATGAATTACTGAAGATGGCAAAAAGGGATAAATACGAGGATAACCGGGATGTAATTTATTATGCCGCCGCGCAACTGGAACTGAAACGGAAAAATTATCCCGCCGCAGAAAAATTATTGCTCAACAGTATCCGCTACAATACCCAGAATCCGTTACAACGCGAACTCAGTTTTCTGTTATTGGGTGACATGAATTACCCCATCAAAAAATACGGGGCCGCACACAGGTATTACGATAGTATTCAGACCGCTGTATTAAAAGAAGAAGACAAGCTGAGGGTAGAAGAAAGAAAACCGGCACTGAAGATCATCAGCGAAAATGAAGAAACCATTCAACGGGAAGATAGCCTGCTGCGACTGGCCAACCTGGCACCCGAAGAAAGAGATGCTATTCTGAAAAAACTACTCAAACAATTACGCAAAGAAAAAGGCCTCAAAGAGGTACCGGCCGAAAATATCTCTTTTGGCAACACATCAGGAGTCTCTGCCAACCCACCGGCAGATATTTTCGGCAGCAGTGGTTCAGAGTTTTATTTTCTGAGCAATTCTGTAAAGGCGAAAGGCTCTGTTGACTTCGCTTCCAAATGGGGCAACCGTCCCAATGTAGATAACTGGCGCAGGCAAACTGCGGTCAACAGTTCTTTGAGTACCATCACGAGTTCTGCCACATCTGAAAAAACAGGCATAGACAGCAGCCGGAAAACAGCCGACAGAGAATTAAATCTCTCTTCCCTCGGCAAAGATATTCCGCTAACTGCCGAACAGCAGAGTGCTGCCAACCAGGCCATCATCAAAGCCCTTTTATCCAATGCACTTACTTTCCAGAACCAACTGGAAGATTATCCGTCTGCCATTGATATGTATGAAGAACTGCTGCGGCGTTACCCGGAAAGTGCAGAAGTAGAACAGGCTTTGTTCAACCTAAGTTATTGTTATAAAAAAACGGGCAGAACCGGTCGCGCAGACTCAGCTCTGGCACAACTAAAAACCGCATTTCCGGGTGGTAAAATGCTGACACAGTTCAATACCGCCATGGCAGATAAAAAGAAAGCAGACCCTGCACAGAAACAATACGAAGACATTTATGGCATGTTTCTCTCCGGCAGGTTTGAAGAAGCCAAGGAAGCCAAACTGAAAGCAGATAAAGAATTTGGAAAGAACTACTGGACACCACAATTACTGTATATCGAATCGATCTATTATGTAAAACAGAAACAGGATAGTGTGGCCATTAACCGGCTGGAAAATATTGTGGGCCTGTTTGGCAGTTCGCCGCTGGCAGAGAAAGCCACTACGATGATTGATGTACTGAAACGGAGAGAACAGATTGAAGCCTATCTGACGAATCTCAAACTCGATCAATCAGATGATCTGGCTTCCCGCCGGGTAGACCTGAATGCAACAGCCCCGGTAATAGCCAATACTAACCGGAAAAAAGATACGGCCCTGAATGTACCCAAACAACTGGTGGCGGCACCGAAACAACTCGTAGATCTCAGTGATACCAAAACCATTTCTACCGCCGCAGTGATCAAAAAAGATTCTGTAAAACAGGTAGGCCCCAAAGAGTTGAAAAAAATCGATTTCGGGAATGCTATGACCGCTGCGCCAACTTTGAACAAGACCTATACCTTCAATGCAGCTGATACCCAATATGTAGTGGTGTTACTGAATAATGTGGATCCCATTTTTGTAACAGAAAGCCGGAACGCTTTTAACCGGTATAACCAGGATTTTTATGCCGACAGGCAGATCCAGGTGTACAACCGCCGCATCAATGCCCAGTACAATTTTCTGATGTTCGGGCCCTTTGTGAATGCGGGAGATGCCCTCGGCTATATTGACAAAGTAAGACCATTGGCCAAAACCAGGATCATTCCCTGGTTAACCACCGATAAATACCGTTTCAGTATGATCAGCAATGCCAATATGGAGCTGCTGATCAGTACACAGGACATTGAAGGTTATCATACCTTTATGCACCAGGTATTTCCGGATAAATTTTAACCTGAAAAAAACAACGGCTTTGTAAATCTTATGTAGATTGACCGCCGAAACATACATTTCATCTCAGTAGTTATGACGAAGTCTGTAAAAACATTCTGGAAAATCTTTGGGGGAGGATTCGCTTTTGTCATCCTTTTCCTGCTCATGCTCAACTGGGGCTGGATCGGTGATATGCCATCGATAGATGATATTGAGAACCCCTCCGCCTCACAGGCCAGTCAGGTATTTGCAGATGATGGTACCCCGATGGGGAAATATTATATCGAAGACCGGGTAAATGTATTAACAAGGGATATCAGCAAACACGTAGTAAATGCCCTTGTTGCCACAGAAGATAAACGGTTTTATGACCATAGTGGTATCGATGGTTTCTCTTTGATGCGGGCCTTGCTTTATCTGGGCAGCGAAGGTGGTGCCAGCACCATTACCATGCAAACGGCCAAAAACCTGTTTACCGAGAACTGGAGTACCAAGAATTTTATCTTACGCAGCATCCAGAAATTAAAGGAAGTGATCATTGCCGTTAAACTGGAACGGAATTTTACTAAGGAAGAGATCATCACATTATACCTGAACACTGTCGCTTTCAGCGATAATGTGTACGGCATCCGTAACGCTTCCAACACTTTTTTCCAGAAAGAACCCGACAGGGTAAGTGTAGAAGAAGCCGCGGTACTGATCGGGATGATCAACGGTCCGGGCATTTATAACCCGCGAACCAATCCTCGCCGGGCACTCGAAAGGCGTAATCTGGTTTTAAACCGCCTTGTAACCAAAGGCGATCTCAGTGCTGCAGAAGCAGAGATCCTGAAACGGAAACCTATTGACCTCCATTATACCAAACTGAACGAGAACAATGGTCTCGGTCCCTACTTCCGGATGATACTGGGAGAAGAGATGAAAAAATGGTGCAAAGAGCATAAAAAGAACAACGGCGATAACTACAATCTGTACCGTGATGGATTGAAGATCTATACCACGATTAACCCACGCATGCAACTATATGCGGAAGAAGCCGTTGCCAAACATATCAACTACATGCAGAAGCTCCTAAATAACCAGGAGAATATCAAAAAAGGAACGGTGTGGAAAGGATATGAGAATGTGATCGAAGCAGCTGCCAAACAAAGCGACCGCTGGCGTAACCTGAAGAAAGAAGGCATGGAAGATGAAGAGATCCGCAAGACATTTGACCAGAAAGTGCCCATGCGTGTATTTGCCTGGAACAATGCACGTGGAAAAGATACGATCATGAGACCGATCGATTCCATCAAATATCACCGCCAGATGTTACAGGCCAGTTTCATGGTCATGAACCCGCTGGATGGACAGGTGAAAGCATGGGTAGGAGGTATCGATTACAAGACCTTTAAATTTGACCACGCCAATATCAATACCAAACGGCAGGTAGGTTCTACCATGAAACCTTTGTTATATAGTCTGGCCATTGAAGAAGCCGGTTTCACACCCAATACCACTGTGTACGATCAGCAGCAGAGTTTCGGCGGTTATGGTATGGTACCTGCCACCACCAAAACCTGTACCGGTGCCACTATGCCCATGGCCCTGGCCCTGGCCAAATCCAGAAACTGTGCAACGGCATATGTGTTGAAGCAACTGGATAATAACGGTAATGAAGGAGCCAAAAGATTGGTGGAGTTTCTGCGTAAATGCGACTTTACTTCCAATATACCTGCCTATCCTTCTATCGGAATTGGAGCCGTTGAATTATCGCTGATCGAAATGATGCAGGGATACAGTATGTTCCCCGGTCGCGGCTTTAATGCCAAACCCATGTACATTACCCGTATCGAAGACAGGAACGGAAATGTGCTCGCTACTTTTACGCCTCACCGCAAAGAAGTGATCAGTGATGTTACTGCCTATTCTGTGATCAAAATGATGCAGGGGGTAATGACCAACGGAACAGGTGCAGGCATCTGGGGCTACGATGTACCAGGTGATATGGAGATTGCCGGTAAAACAGGTACCACCAACGATAACAGCGATGCCTGGTTCATGGGCTATACACCACAATTCCTCGCCGGTGGCTGGGTGGGTTGTGATGACCGTTTTATCCGCTTTAATACAGAAAGTAAAAACGGAGAAGGTGGACGTGCCGCCATGCCGATCTGGGCCTATTTCATGGCCAAAGCAGCCGCCGATCCCAACTGTGGGATTGATACCAAACTCACGTTTGTGAAACCAGATGGTGTGAATGATATCAATATCGATTACAGCAATGGTGGTGTGCCGGTACTGGGTGGTGAAGTGGAAGATATGGGTACAGGTGCTTCCGGCGATTACGGGGTGCCCGAGAAAATAAAGATCGAAGATATTGTACCCGAATCGCAACTGGAAGATGGCAAACCAGTGGTAAAACCTGTTACACCTCCTGCCACAGATCCTAAAACCGATCCAAAAGAAAAAGACACCAAGAAACCCGGCGATAAACCCCCGACACAACCTGCTGCTCCAGTTAAAAAACCGGCAGTATTAATGCCACCCAAGAAAACAGGAACGGGTAAATAATAAAGAAATCAACCGTGCCTTTGTGCCTTGGTGTGGGTATACTCACACCACGGCACAAAGGCACGGTTTTTTAATGGTGGGCAACAAAACGGCAAATCCCGGTATCTTCTACTGCATTAACTCATGCAGATGAAAAAGAATTCCCACTGCTTACTTTACCTGTCAGCATTCCTGCTCGTAACTACCTCCTGCCGCAAAGAAATTGCGGAAAGAGAAATGCCCGCAGAAATCAGGATCGATAAAACCATTTCTGCGGGATCAGATTTCTGGCTGCCACTGGCAACGTATGGTGATGAAGGAGAATGGGCAACCCTGCTCGAAAAAGGGCACAATTTTACCATCAGTCAGCTGGAAAATGAATCAGACCAATTCACCTATATCTATCATTACCAATCCATGCCTTCCTTCAAGGGAGATGAAAATATAGTGTTGGCCATCAGCCAGGATCCCGGCAACCGAAAACCCTGCCGGAACGATTCTACTTTTATTTACCTGCACCTGACCGTACAATAAACGACCCTACATATCGCGACCGTTCCAGTTCAGGTTGATCGAAAACTGGTGAAAGAGATTCGTCTGATAAAATCCGGTAGCATAACGGATATGAACACGGCGAAGAAAAATACCGGTACCGAATGTGAACCCGTTCAATCCACTGGACAGGTTATACGCATTCAGATCCTGCCGCCGTTGAAAATTAATACCTGCATCCAGCTCCAGCTTTTCATGCACGAATACCTGTGCAGAAAAAACAAGGTGTGAAAATACTTTCTGTAAAGTACTGTTGGCCGCATAACCGTTCTCCCCTTCCGATGCGCGGAAACTGGTATCGTTATAATAGGTATTCAGTTTTTGTAAATGATGGGCCGTTACAGAAAACTGTATGGGGGCATTGGCTAAGCGTTTGGTAACACCGAGCTGCAGATCAAAAGGCAGTTCTTCTCTGCGGTTGCTGCCATCATAGGTATTTAACTGTGTACCCATATTTTTTGCCACCAGGCTTACCTGCAACTGGTTCAGCGAATCGTAATAGCTCACACCTACATCAAAAGCGAGTCCGGAAGACCGGTATTGACCATAATTGGAATGGATATATTTCATCGTCAATCCATACCGGAAATACTCTTTGTACTGCCGGCTGGCCATTACCTGTGCCACATAATCTACCGGACGGAAACTACCCAGTACCATACCCGAAGCATCGGTTTGGGTAATCGTGCCATAATCAAAATAGTTGGTGGCAGCTGCAATCGTAGTGTTGGCTGCTGGCAGGTTCCAGGCACCGGTGACACTGTAATTCCGGATCCCTGCCAGAAAGGAATGAAAAGAAGCATTTATTTGCTGGTGCATGCCTTCGCGCAATAATGCGGGATTCTGAAACGACATACCCACATCTTTACTGATAGCCGAAATATTATACCCTCCCAATGCGGCCACCTGCGCTGTATTGGGTTGCGATAAAAAATGAAAAACAGCGTTCCCCCCCAGCGTTTGCCCGGATAGCCATTGTACACCGATGGTTGCCAATAAAGTGAGGTAAAAACGCATGGGCTGAATTCTCTGTAAATCTAAGGCAAGATGCCTGTTTTCGCGGGAGGGCAAAAAAAATCCCCCACTTGTTGGGGGACAAAGTATCCTAAAAACCGGCAACATGAAGGGATGCCGAATAAACTATTACAAATGATCCTGCATTTGGTTTTAGAGAAACCCCCTTTTTTTATACCAGGGCCAGATCTATTACCTGCTGCATGGTTTTAACATAGTGAAACTGTACGCCTTTGATAAAGCTGCTCTCGATCTCATTTACGTCTTTTTCATTCTGCCAGCAGAGGATGATCTCTTTTAATCCTGCCCGTTTGGCAGCGAGTATCTTTTCCTTGATACCACCCACCGGCAATACCTGTCCGCGTAAAGTGATCTCTCCCGTCATGGCCAGAAAAGGTTTTACCTTTTTGCCGGTAAAAGCGGAAGTAAGGGAAGTTAACATAGTAATGCCCGCACTTGGACCGTCTTTGGGCACCGCCCCTTCGGGTACATGCACATGGATATTCTTCTTTGAAAAAAGTTCCGGATCCACCCCCAGTTTTTTGGCATTGGCCTGCAGGTAACTTAAAGCGGTAGTGGCACTTTCCTTCATTACATTACCCAGGTTGCCCGTCAGTTTCAGCTCGCCTTTGCCATCGCCGAGAATGGTTTCAATGAATAAGATATCACCTCCCACATAGGTCCAGGCCAGCCCTACGGCTACACCCGGCATATTGGCCGTTTTATAGATCTCGTTGCTGTAGCGGGATTGTCCCAGGATCTTTTCTACATCCTGTGCCGTGATCGTCGATTTTACTTTGTTCTTCATCGCCAGTTCCTTGGCCTGGTTACGCATAATGCTGGCCAGTTGGCGGTCTAACTCACGCACCCCGCTTTCACGGGTATGTTGCTCAATGATTTTTTCCAATACTTTATCACTGATCTTAAAATTCACTTTGGCCAGTCCATGTGCCTCTTTTTGTTTGGGCAGCAGGTGGCGTTTGGCGATCTCTACTTTTTCCTCTACCGCATACCCGCTCAGGTCAATGATTTCCAGCCTGTCGCGCAGGGCAGGTTGTATGTTCTGGAGGTTATTGGCGGTGGCGATGAAGAGTACTTTACTCAGATCATACTCCAGTTCCAGATAGTTATCGTAAAAGGTATGGTTCTGTTCGGGATCCAGTACTTCCAGCAAAGCAGAAGAAGGATCGCCGCGCATATCGCTGCCAATCTTATCGATCTCGTCCAGGATCATCACCGGGTTCGATGATTTGCATTTCCGGATATTCTGGATAATACGACCGGGCATGGCCCCAATATAGGTTTTCCGGTGCCCGCGGATCTCACTTTCATCATGCAATCCACCCAGACTCACCCGCACATATTTTCTGCCGATGGCATGTGCAATGGAACGCCCCAATGAAGTTTTACCGATGCCGGGAGGGCCGAGAAAACAAAGGATCGGACTGCGCATATCCCCTTTCAATTTCAATACGGCCAGGTATTCAAGGATACGGCTCTTGATCTTGGCCATGCCGTAATGATCGGTATCCAGTACTTTTTTGGCATTCTTCAGATCGTAATTGTCTGAGGTATAATCTTCCCAGGGAAGATCCAGCATCAGGTCCAGATGATTGTACACCACCGAATAATCCGGTGTGGTAGGATGCATCCTTTCCAGTTTCTCGATCCCGTTTTTAAAGAGATTCTTCGCAGCTTCGGGCCATTTTTTGCCTTCGGCTTTTTTCTTCATTTCGTTGATCTCGCGCTCATTGGTATCGCCGCCCAGCTCATCTTTGATACTCTTCAACTGCTGCTGCAGAAAGTAATCTCGCTGCTGTTTATCGATCTCCGTTCTTGTTTTATTGGTCACCTTATCTTTCAGCTCGGCAAACTGCAGATCGCGCTGCAGAATAAACACCAACCGTTCGGCCCGCTGGTGCACATCATTGATCTCGAGTAAGGATTGTTTTTCTGTGAGGTCGCTGTTCAGGTTACTGCTCACAAAATTGATCAGAAAGGCCGGGTTCTCGATATTCTTTAAAATGATGGAAGCTTCTGTGGGCAGATTGGGCGATAACTGGATAATTTGGGTAGCCAGGTCCTTGATACTGCTGACATAGGCATTGAAATTCTCGTTCTCCGGCACTTCATCATCTGCCAAAGTGCGGATAGCTGCTTTGAAATAAGGATCCTCACTGGTCATATCCAGCAACTCAAATCGCTTTTTTCCCTGGATGATAATGGTAGTACCTCCATCCGGCATCTTGATCAGCTTCACAATACGGGCTACGGTACCAATTTTACAAAGATCACCTGGGGCCGGTTCCTCTACATTGGCATCTTTCTGTGCCACTACACCGATTAGTTTATCCAGTTTATAGGCATCGTTCACGGCCTTGATACTCTTGTCCCGTCCCACCGTAATCGGTAGCACCACTCCGGGAAAAAGCACGGTATTGCGCAATGGCAGAATGGGTAAACTATCGGGAATCACAATATTTTTATCCTGCTCACTATCATTCTCATTGATCGGGATGATCGGCATGAAATCCGTATCCTCGTCCGACCGGAAAAACATCTTATCTGTCGTCATACTTTTTTTCTTGGGTCAAAATGTCACATAGCCACTACAGCCCTGCGCTTAGATCAGTCGGTAAAAATAAGTCAATATTGATGCCATCGGCCCCTAAACGGTCATTTTGGTACAAACTGGCACAAAAAAAATCCTCCCGGTAAACCGGGAGGACCTTCTTGCAAGAAGTAATATTCAGTAACCAAATACTTGAATTACGTATTACTTTTTAGTAGTATCAGCTGCAACTTTGGTAGTGTCAGCTACGGCTGTAGTGTCCATAGCAGCTTTAGTTGTGTCAACTGCAGTTGCAGTGGTATCAGCTGCAGGAGCTGCTGTTTCACCAGAGTTACAAGCAGCCATGAAGCCGGCTACTGCTAAGATTGCGAATACTTTTTTCATTTGTACTTGTTTTTTTGAGTTTTTAATGGCGGCAAAGATAGTAATCCAGATTTATTTTGCAAATTTTAACACATATTTTTTATTTCTTTCTAAAAAAGATCCTGATGGGCACCCCTTTGAAGTTAAACTTCAATCTGAGCTGGTTTTCCAGGTAATTCCGGTAAGGGGTCTTGATATCATCCGGATAATTGGTAAAAAAGGCAAAAGATGGCACCGGAATCGGCAGCTGGGTTACATATTTGATTTTTATTGAATTTCCTCTCACCACCGGCGCATGGTAGGCCGCTACGGCTGCCAGCATGGCTTCGTTCAGTTTGGCGGTTGGCACTTTGCGTTGGCGGTTTTCGTATACTTCCAATCCCAGTTCAATGGCTTTGAAGATCCTCGTTTTCTCTTTTACGGAGATGAACAGAATGGGCACATCGGTAAAAGGAGCCAGTTTCTGTTTCAGGGCCTTTTCGTAATCACGGGCGGTATTGGTGTCTTTTTCTACCAGGTCCCATTTGTTTACCAATACCACTACCCCCTTGCCCTTACGAACGGCCAGACTGAAAATGGTGATATCCTGTGCGGTGATGCCTTTATGGGCATCCAGTACGATGAGACATACATCCGCATCATCGATGGCTTTGATGGCCCGGATGATGGAATAGAATTCCAGGTCTTCCTTTTCCTTGCTCTTTTTACGGATTCCGGCCGTATCAATCAGCATGAATTCTTTCTGGAACAGGTTATAATGGGTATGGATGCTATCACGCGTGGTTCCGGAGATATCGCTCACAATGGTCCGCTCCTGCCCGATCAGGGCATTCAACAGGGAGGATTTACCTACGTTCGGCTGACCGATGATCGCGAATTTGGGCAGTCCGCTGTCTTTCATCGCCGTTTCCACATCTTCTGCGGTAATGGGTTCAGTAACTGCATCCAGCAGTTCGCCGGTACCGCTTCCGGAAATACTGCTGATAAAGAAATTATGTTCGAAACCCAATGAATAAAATTCAGTGGCTTCCAGTTCACGGGTACCATTGTCTACTTTGTTCACTACTACGTACACCGGCTTATTGCCCCGGCGCAGCATGTCTGCCATAGAATCGTCCAGATCGGTAATACCGGTAGCCACATCCACCATAAATATGATAGAATCTGCTTCTTCAATGGCAATACGCACCTGTTTACGGATCTCCGTTTCAAAAATATCATCACTACCCGGCACAAAACCACCGGTGTCGATCAGGTTAAATACCTTCCCGTTCCAGTCGGCCAGCCCGTACTGCCTATCGCGGGTTACTCCACTGATATCATCCACAATGGCTTTCCGCTGTTCCAGTAAACGGTTAAATAAAGTACTCTTTCCCACATTGGGCCTTCCCACGATAGCTACTGTATAACTCATAGTTGTTGTATTATATTCAAAAATGTAAACGCTGATTTAATCAGAAATCATAGTGAGTAATATATAACTACTAACCCACCACCTGTCTCTTCAATTTTTAATTATTAATTTCTAATTGTTAATTACTTATATCCGTATTCTTTCAACTGCAGATCATTGTCTCTCCACTTGGGTCTCACTTTTACAAACAGTTCCAGGAACACTTTCTGCTGGATGAATTCTTCAATATCTTTTCTCGCCATCATACCGATCTGTTTGATCATGCTGCCTTTATCACCAATAATGATGGCTTTCTGGGTTTCTCGGTTCACGATGATATCTGCCTGGATCTTTACCAGGGATTCTTTTTCCTTGAACTCATTCACCATGACAGCGGTATGGTAAGGGATTTCATCGCCGAATAATTGATAGATCTTTTCGCGGACCATCTCTCCCACAAAAAATTTGGTGGGCAGATCACTCAGATCGTCTTCGCTGTAAAAAGGTGCAGCTTCCGGCAGTAAAGCAAGGATGGCATCCAGCAATTTATTCAGGTGTACTTTCTGCAGGGCAGATATTTTCACGAGCTGTTTGCAATAGCTTTTGCCGGCAAAGAATTTTTCTGCTTCAGCAATTTTTCCGTTGGCGGCTTCATCAATTTTATTCAATACTACCAGGCAGGGAACTTTGAGGCGGAGTGATTGAAAAATCGCATCCACTTCTTCCAGGTTCTCATTGGCATCTACGATGAGCAGGGCCACATCTGCATCTTCCAAGGCGCTTTTCACAGAATCCATCATCCGCTGGTGCAGTTTATATTTGGGGTCGATGATACCCGGCGTATCGGAAAAGATCACCTGGTATTCGCCGGGTTTATTCAGGAATGCCTTGATGCGGTGACGGGTTGTCTGCACTTTCGACGATACAATCGCCATCTTCTCCCCGATCAATGCGTTGAGCAGCGTGCTTTTGCCTGCGTTGGGGCGACCGAATATGTTTACAAATCCTGCTTTCATATCATCAGTATGGGGCACATCCGATTAAGGGAAGTCCACGATTTTTAACCTTGTTAGTAATTCCGGAAAATGAAGGGAGACAGGCAGTGATGTACCCATCAAATGGGTTCTGCCAATGGTAACCGCGTGTAGCCGGTATCTCACATTCAGTATCCAGAGTAGCCTCTAGCCGAACAAAAAAGCCTTTTCTGGCTTTTCACAAGGGTAATTAACCCTTTTACATTATTTCGATGCCTTAAACCGGCATCTTTTATTAAAAATCAAAGGCCTCAAAACGAGGCCCTGGTTTATTTTGTTGCGAGGGAAGGGATCGAACCTCCGTCCGCCTCAGGCGGATATGAACCCGATGAACTGAATTTATTTCAAAATTAGTTCGTTCTATATCCACTCCCGCCCTTTTGCGCATTTCAATGTTTTTTCACGAGACATCGCTTCCGACTTCGTGTTATATTCTTCGGTATAAACCAGAATCCATGGCCTGAATCGAATGGTCCAACTTTCTTCCCTAACTCGTTGTGAGAAAGCAACCTTTGTTCCAGGTTACCAGTGTACCCAACGTATATTTTTTGGTGGGAAGGTGAATATAAAATATAAACCTTAAACATAAATCAAAGGCCTCAAAACGAGGCCTTGGTTTATTTTGTTGCGAGGGAAGGGATCGAACCTCCGTCCGCCTCTGGCGGATATGAGCCCAACGAGTTGACATTATTTCTTAATCAACTCATTCCATATCCACTCTCGCCCTTTTGCGCATTTCAATGTTTTTTCACGAGACATCGCTTCCGACTTCGTGTTATATTCTTCGGTGTGAACCAGTATCCATGGCCTGAATCGGATAGTCCAACCTTTCTTCCCTAACTCGTTGTGTGAAAGTAGCCTTTGTTCCAGGTTACTCGTATACCCAACGTAGATCTTATGGTGGGAAGGTGAATATAAAATATAAACCTTATGCATAAATCAAAGGCCTCAAAACGAGGCCCTGGTTTATTTTTGTTGCGAGGGAAGGGATCGAACCTCCGACCTTCGGGTTATGAGCCCGACGAGCTACCGCTGCTCTACCTCGCGATGTTTGGAGTGCAAAAGTAGGGGTACGGAGCTTAGTAACCAAATGTTTGTTGAATTAATCGTCGGATCGCTTCTTGATGGAGGCTCCCCCGCTGCTGCTGATATCCCTGATGAGTCCGGTTCCTTTGTAATAGATGGTGCTGCCACCACTGGCCACTGCATTCAGTTCCTTGTTCACCGTAATACGGATATTAGAGGCCCCGCTGGCATCGATCTTACACATATCGGCCGATAATTCATAGGCTTTGATATTGCAGGCGCCGGAAGCATCCATAAAGAGGTTATCTGCCTTTCCACCTACCCTTACATTAGAGGCACCGCTGGCACTGAGGCGAAATTTCTCCAGTACCACTTCCCCACTGAAATCGCTGGCACCCGACATTTCCATTTTCAGTTCCGTTTGGCGGATGGGGTCCGTTGCTTTTACATTACAGGCGCCGGAAGCTTCCAGTTTATCGAGGGTTTTATACGTAACATAGGCCTTCATTTTGTTATTGCCCCATACTTTCCAGTTCAGGCCCTTGGCATCAAAAAAGATGTGCAATACACCGGACCGCACTTCGGTCCGGATCCGGGATTTGATCTCCTCCGTATTACCACTAATAGCTACGGCTTCGGAGCTGCCCTGGGAAATGTACAGGTCGATGGCGCCGGATACTTCGATCCCGGTAAAACCGCTCACATTCCTGACTTCGGCATTGGCATCCACTACCAGGTTCTTTTCGTTCTGTGCCCGGGTGGTAAAAAAGCCCAGCAGTAAGATCACTGCAATAGATATCCGCTTCATGATTGGGGTATTTTTCAGTGTAACGATGTTCTGCTGATAAAGTTACAGTTGCGGGAGATTTCCCGATTCCCTATTTTTGTGGCAGATCATTCCTCGGGGTGCTGTCGGTTATGTGTGCACGCATAACCTATCGGCTGAGATAATACCCGTTGAACCTGAACAGGGTAATTCCTGCGAAGGGAAGGTGTACATTTTTCCTGATACCTCTCCGTTAGCTATTCCCTGTTCCCATTATTAACTTTTTAAAGCAAAAAACATGAAAAAGTTTTTGGGAACAACGATGTTGACATTATTGACCATCATCGCCCTTGCACAAACGGGTAAGCGCCTGCTACAGGGCACCGTTACAGAAAACAATGCCCAGACCCCGGTGGCGGGAGCCTCCGTAAGACTGGGCAACCGGCAAACCCTGACCAACGAAAAAGGGCAGTTCCGTTTTGAAACTACCGCAAGCGGACAGTACGAACTAACCGTAAACAGCCTTGGGTTTGCTGTGTACAGCCAACGTGTTACCGTTGCCGCTGCAGATCTGCAGTTAGACATCCGCTTAACGGCCACCAGTCTTTACCTGCAACCACTCGAAGTGAAATCGCTGCGGGCTTCAGACAGGGCACCCTTTGCCAAAGCCAACCTGACCAAGGAACAGATCACAAAAAATAACCTGGGGCAGGATATTCCCTTCCTGCTTGACCAGACCCCTTCTGTGGTGGTTAGTTCAGATGCAGGTAATGGAGTTGGTTACACCGGCATCCGCATCCGCGGCAGCGATGCCACCAGGGTAAATGTAACCCTAAACGGTATCCCTTATAACGATGCAGAAAGTATGGGTACGTATTTTGTAGACCTGCCCGATTTTGCCTCCTCCGTAAACAGCATCCAGGTGCAGAGAGGGGTAGGAACTTCTTCTAATGGTGCCGGTGCTTTTGGTGGCACCATCAACCTGGCTACCAATGAATACAATGAGAAAGCTTATGGCGAGCTGAACAACAGTTTCGGTTCCTTCAACACCTGGAAAAATACACTGAAAGCCGGTACCGGTTTGATTGACGGGCATTTTACAGTAGATGCCAGACTGAGCCGGATCAATAGCGACGGATATATACAGCGGGCCAAAAGTGATCTGCAGTCTTTTTATGTGAGCACAGCTTATCTGACCAAAAAATCATCCCTGCGACTGAATATCTTCTCCGGAAAAGAAAAAACCTACCAGGCATGGTATGGTGTACCAGAGAACCTGCTGAGTACCGACCGTACCAACAACCCGGCTGGCACAGAAAAACCCGGAACCCCTTACGATAACCAGACAGATAATTATACGCAAACCCATTACCAGTTATTTTTCAATCATTCCATCAACAGCAAATGGTCTTTGAATACGGCTGCATTCTTAACGAGGGGAAAAGGCTATTACGAAGAATACAAAGCCGATCAGTCTTATGCCAGATATGGTTTACCCAATGTAGTGGTGGGTAGCACTACTGTTAGCAGTACAGACCTGGTAAGGCAGCGCTGGCTGGATAATTATTTCTATGGACAGATCGCTTCTCTGCAATTTAAAAATGGGAAAGATGAACTCACTTTTGGGGGTGGCTGGACCAAATACGATGGTCATCATTTTGGCAATATCACCTGGATGCAAACCGGTAACGTTTCGAAAGATTATCGCTATTATAACTACCCGGCTACCAAAACCGATGTAAACATTTATACGAAGTGGCAGCATCAGGTAAGCACGCATTGGCTAAGTTTTGCAGATCTGCAGTACCGTCATGTAAACCATGATATGAAAGGTTTTCAGGGTAATCCTACACTATTTGTGAACAGAAGTTTCGACTTCCTCAATCCCAAAGCGGGTATTACCTATACCAATAATGGATGGCAGGCTTTCTTCAGTTACGCATTGGCACACAAAGAACCCAACCGGGATGATTTTCAGGCAGGTGTAAAAAGTCAGCCGAAAGCAGAAACCCTGCACGATATAGAACTGGGTGTTGAAAAAAGGAACAGCCGATTTCATGCAGGAGCCAATATCTATTACATGTATTACTTTAATCAGTTGGTGTTAACCGGACAGATCAACGATGTGGGATCCTATACACGCATCAATATCCCGCATAGTTACAGATTGGGTATTGAGTTACAGGCGGGAGCTGTGCTGGCCCCTTGGATCAATGTGGCGGCCAATCTGGCTATCAGCAAAAACAAAGTAGCTTCCTTTATCGAATACATTGACAACTGGGATACCGGCGATCAGAATGCTGTGGCACATAAGAACACGAATATTTCTTTCTCCCCTTCCCTCGTAGGTGGCGCAACCATTAATCTGCAACCCACACAGGGTTTTGAGTTAAGCTTCATCAGTAAATATGTAGGCAAACAATACATGGATAACAGCCAGCAGGAAAACCGGAAACTGAATGCATTTTTTATACAGAATATCCGCGCATCCTACAGTATTAAAAAACTGTTATTCAAAGAATGGACCATTATTGGCCAGGTAAATAACCTGTTCAATAAAAAGTATGAACCCAATGGCTACACTTACAATTACATCTACAATAATAGCCTCACTACCGAAAACGGTTACTACCCGATGGCGGGAACAAATTATATGGTGGGGGTGAATATACGGATGTGATGAATATCGAATATCGAACAAGGGATATCGAATGATAAAGTAAAAGCCACTGTTGCATAGATGAGAAACGATCTTGCAACAGTGGCTTACTTATTTCGTTCCGAATATCTTCATGCGTTTCCCATTTCGACATTCGACATTCTACTTCCCAATCCGCTCCTGCCATGCCAGCATACCGCCGGTTACATTCACCAGGTTTTTAAAGCCCATGGTTTCTAGGATGAGGCAGGCTTGTCCGCTGCGGTTGCCGCTGCGGCAGTAGATATATACAGTATCGTCTTTCATTTCTTCGATCTCATCAACCTGCATGGTCTGCACTTTACCAAGTGGTAATAATAGTCCGCCGATATTGAATTCTGCGTGCTCATGGGGTTCTCTTACATCTACGAGGTGGATGGATTCACCTGTATCCAGTTTTGCTTTGAGTTCTTCTACTGTAATGGTTTGCATGATGTGTATATATTATGGGTGGTATGATCAGTTTTTGGGTACGTTGCTCGCGGTATCCACGGCGGGTGCGGTGGGGCCGATATATAAATCCATCACCTGTCCCTGGCGCATTTTATTGGGTATCCGCAATCCATCCACACCGATCGAGTCGGTTAATACATCCGGCATCTGCCTGATCACAAAAGCGCTTGCGGAATCTTTGATGGGCCCCATGGCAACAATGGAACCGATATTGATACTGAGGGTGGTTAAATAATTCCTGGCTTCATCCAGTGTCATGCCTACTATATTCGGCACATCCATTTCACCTCCGCCCATACCGCTACCCAGTACAAAACTGATGACGGTACCAATGGGGATTTTGGTACCCGGTTTAATAGGCACATTATTGAGTAACTGCTCCAGCACGGCATTGCGGGCGATATCCGGTTTATAGCTGATCTCCCCCATCTTCAGTCCCAGGCTTTGCAGGTACATTTCGGCACTCTTTACAGAAAACCCTGCCAGGTTAGGCATTTCTACCTGTGGAGGAATAGTGCGGTTGATGGTTAAATAAATGGTGCGGCCATGTTTTACTGTGGCGTCTGCTTCGGGCGACTGGCGTATCACGGATTGTTTGGCAACCGTATCCACATAAACAGAGTCCTGGATCACCACATCAAAGCCCCGGTCTTCCAGGATCTTTTGTGCCGCCAGTGCATTCTGTCCGGTAACTGCCGGCACTTTTTCATATTTCCCGAAACCGGTGATCCATGAAAGGGACGCAAAGAACAGCAGCACCAATATGATGATGATGCCCAATGCTGCGAGCATGTTTACCCACAGGGGTTTGGAAGTGATATATTTATGAATGAACGACATTGTGTAATTACAGATTGGGAAATTCAGTGATTGAGAGAGGAAGATAAGTCAATTCCAAAATTCCTCCACCCAAAATCTGAAAATTAACTAAATGCCTGCTCTATCACCGCCGAATAAAAATCCTGCAGCGTCCAGCCCATGGCTTTTACCTGCTGGGGTATGACACTGGCTTCGCTCTGACCCGGAACGGTATTTACTTCCAGCATGTAGGGTTTGGCGGAAGCGGTATGATAGATAAAATCGATCCTCACTACCCCACGGCAGTTCAATACTTCGTAGGCTCTTTTGGCGGCTGCTTCCAGCTGGTTCTTCATGCCAGCATCGATCAGAGCCGGTGTGGTTTCTTTGCTTTTTCCCTGATACTTGGCTTCAAAATCAAAGAATTCATTGTTGGTCTCGATCTCAGTGATCGGCAATACCATGATCTCCCCTTTGTTTTTGAACACGCCAATGGTAAATTCCCTTCCACTGATAAATTCTTCGATCAGGATCTGGTCATCTTCTTTAAACGCTTTCGCCAGTGCAGGTGCCAATTCCGCTGCTGCATTTACTTTACTCATACCGATACTGCTACCTCCGTTATTCGGTTTCACGAATACAGGCAGTGTTAACTGAGCCAGAATAGTTTCGGGTGTTACAGGTGTATGTTTAAAAAGATGCAATGATCTGGCTACGTTGATACCGCCAAATGCAGCTACTGCCACTGTGTAGCGTTTGTTGAAAGTTAAAGCCGATGTAGCCGCATCGCAACTGGTGTATGGCAGGTGCAGCATATCAAAATAGCCTTGCAGTTTTCCATCTTCGCCGGGTGTGCCGTGAATGCAGAGAAGTACCGCATCAAAATTTATTTTATTGCCATGATCGGTTACGGAAAAATCGTCCCGGTTCACTTTCGATCTCTCGCCGTTCACCGGCTCGTACCACCAGCCTTCTGGATTGATATCGATACGGTAAACATCATATTTTTCTCTGTCTACATTATTACTTACTGTTATGGCACTTTTATAACTGATCTGTGCTTCTCCGCTCAATCCGCCGGTTACCAGGGCGATGCGTTTTTTCATGTTGCTGATTTGTGACAAATATAAGAATCAATGAGCGAATGAGTGAATGAGTGGATGAGTGAATGTTATTGAAAGAATCATTGCATGATAGTATGATAGTATGATAGTATGATAGAATGATAGAATGGGTTGGGGTTACAAAACAAAAAGGTGAAGAAACGCCTTGTCTCTTCACCTCACGTTGACGGGAAATATCACCCGCCGTTACTGGTTGTTGCCATTTTAAGAGCAACAATTATTAATACTGCGATTAACAACTCTAAGATACACCAGCTACCAGCGAAATGCAAGCTTTTGGTGTAAAAGTTTAGCACATCGGAATGTGCATTAGATGTGCAATTTGCCTTTCTTCTCCAGCAGGGTATCTACGGTTTCCTGATACATTTCATCAGGCACACAGCAGTCTACCGGACAAACGGCCGCACACTGGGGTTCTTCGTGAAAACCCTGGCACTCGGTGCATTTGTTAGGTGTGATGTAATAGGTATCTACACTGATCGGCGCAAAACGCTGCTCAGTACTTACTACCGTTCCGTCTAACAGGGTGAAATCGCCTTTTACAGTGGTTCCATCAGAGATAGACCATTCAACACCGCCTTCATAAATAGCATTGTTGGGACATTCGGGCTCGCAGGCTCCGCAGTTGATACACTCTTCTGTAATTTTGATAGCCATACAAAATGGGTTTGTTGGGTTAGTGATTCTACATTTGCATATCAAAAATACGGCTGAATAATGATTTTACAAGAACGAATTATATTGTTGGGCAGGCTCGGCCAATATATGTTGGGAACAGCTGAGGAATGGCAGGAAGTGAAAGAACGTTCCTATCGCGAAAACCAGTGGTTCATTCCCGAATTTGTAGACCGGTCTGTCGAAAATATCGCCCGGCAATTCCTCAACCCGTCATTTTTGCAGGACTGGGCTGCCGCTTACCGGGTGCCCGATAAACAGACCCATCCCAAAAACGTAGGGGTGGTAATGGCCGGAAACATCCCACTGGTGGGCTTTCACGATTTTTTGTGTGTATTTGTGAGTGGGCATATTGCCACCCTGAAAACCTCTTCCAAAGACGAGGTACTGATCAAACACCTTGTAAAAAAGCTGTACGAGTGGGACCCTGCGGTGCAGAACGAGGTTTCTTTTGCCGAGCGACTCACGGGCTGCGATGCCTATATCGCCACCGGCAGCAATAATTCGGGCCGATATTTTGACTATTATTTTGGCAAATACCCTAATATCATCCGCCGCAACCGCACTTCCGTAGCTATTCTGGACGGTACGGAGACGCCGGAAGAACTGGCGGCACTGGCCGATGATATCCAGCTGTACTTCGGATTGGGCTGCCGGAACATTACCCAGCTGTATGTGCCACAGGGATACGATTTTATCCCCCTGCTGGATGCACTCCGGAAATACGAGCATTTCATGGATTTCCACAAATACAAGCACAATTTCGACTACCACCTGGCCCTGCTGATCATGGGTAATAAGTACTATATGAATAATGATACAGTGGTAATGACGGAAAATGTATCCCCTTTCTCGCCCGTAAGCCAGCTGCACTACCAGTATTACCAAAACCCTGCAGAACTCACCGGTCTGTTACAGGGAAATCAGGATATCCAGTGCGTGGTAGGTCATGGCCAGATCCCTTTTGGCCAGGCCCAGCGCCCGGGACTGACAGATTATGCAGACGGGGTGGATACGATGGCGTTTCTGGTGGGATTGTGAATGGTGAATGGGCAATGGTAAATGACCCAATTGCCCATTCACCATTGCCCATTGACTATTACCCCTCCTCATAAAATCCCCTGTACCTTGTTTTTAACTCCTATCTTGAATCCACATTCCCCGCCGATCTACGAGGATTGCCGTAAAACATTTGTTAAATGGTGAAACTGGTGAACTGTCAATTAAACAGGTTCGTTTATTTGCTATCAGAAAGGCACAGAATTTGAAATATTAACCCAAAAAGAGCCGTACTATGAATATGAACCTCAAAAGCATCTTAACCATTATGGCCATCAGTGCCGGCACAGCTGTTATGAGCGTGTGGGGCTATGGAAAATTTGTAGAAAGACAAACTGCCGGTATTCAGGAAGCCGGTAAACTGCCGGTAAACTATGCGGGCTATTTCGGCAATAACAATGCCCCGGCGGCAACGATTGATTTTACGCCGGCAGCCACCAGTGCTACACCGGCTGTAGTACATATCAAAACAAAAACAAAGGCCAGACAGGTAAGCAATAACAATACCCGTCAGCGTTTCTCCAACCCTTTCTCTGATCTGTTTGGGGATGATTTTGGCGATTTCTTTGGTGGCGGTCCGCGTATCATACCTGAGCAGCGTGCCAGCGGCAGTGGGGTGATCATTACCGATGACGGCTATATCGTTACCAATAACCACGTAGTGGATGGAGCCGATGAGATCAATGTAACCCTGGCCAATAAAAAATCATACAAAGCCACATTAGTGGGAACAGATGCGAGCAGTGATCTGGCAGTTATCAAAATCGAAGGAAAAGGATATCCTTACCTCGTATATGGCAACAGCGATGAAGCCAAACTGGGTCAGTGGGTATTGGCCATCGGTTACCCTTTGAATCTGGATGTAACCGTTACTGCCGGTATTGTGAGTGCGAAATCCAGATCCATCGGTATCAATAACAGACAGAGCAACACGGCCATTGAATCTTTCATCCAGACCGATGCAGCTGTTAACCCCGGCAATAGTGGTGGTGCATTGATCAATACCAGTGGGGAACTGATCGGGATCAACTCTGCCATCGCTTCTCCCACCGGTTCCTATGCAGGATACTCCTATGCGATTCCGGTGAATATGGTGAAAAAGATTGTAACTGATATCGTAAAATTTGGTGCGGTGCAGAGAGCCTTTATCGGTATCCAATACCCCAGCGAAAACCTAACCGAAGAACAGAAAAAAGAACTGGGTACCGGCTATAAAGAAGGAGAAGGTGTATATGTAACCGATGTACCTGCCGATGGTGCCGCAGCTACTGCCGGTTTAAAGAAAGGGGATGTGGTTACCAAAATCAATGGAACCGCTGTTACCACCGGACCTGAATTACAGGAGCAGGTGACCCGTTACAAACCGGGCGATAAAATTTCGCTGAGTTATCTGCGCGGTGGTAAAGAAAATACAGTTTCTCTTACCTTAAAGAACAAAGCAGGTACAACTGATATCGTAAAAACAACCGGTATCCTGGAAAAACTGGGTGCCGAACTGGTAGCGATCGATGGTAAAACAGCAGCAGCCAACCAGATCAACGGTGGTGTACTGGTAAAAAAAATCGGCGATGGTCTGTTGAAGAAAACCAGAATGCAGGAAGGCTTCATCATTACCAGTGTGAACGATCAGGAGATCAAGAGCGTGAATGAACTGGATAAGATCCTCTCTATCAATAAAGGAAGAAAAGTAAAAATCGAAGGCGTATACCCGGGATTTGAAAGCACCTATCCGTATCCGTTGGATTTGACAGATGTGGATTAAGGCAATGAGTGGGTGAGTGAATGAGCGAATATTTTAGCGGTGGTTCTTTGGGACCGCCGCTTTTTTTTGCAAGAATTTCTGCTTCGGGTTGTTGCTTTTATTGTTGGTCTGCGACCAACATCGGCAGCGTTTGCTTTGCACTCCCTCACATTTTTATCGGATCAGTTTTTCGTAAACAAAATAGTCGCCGGCCTGTAATTCAAAACTTTCTTTCCCATTGAATGCAAAAGAGAGACCGGAAAAAATATTAGTGAATGTTCCGGTAAGCCATTCGTGTTGTATGGTTACGGTAAGACGATCCTGGTTAGAGAGATTAAGTGCCACCAGCACTACTGCCTCATTTTTACGGCGCAGGAATACCATCAGCTCATTATCATGATTGGATGGAAGAATGAACGTTTCTCCTTCTGTAATGGCGGGATTGTTTTTGTGTAAGTGAAGAAGTGTTTTATAAAAATCATCCAATTGCAGTGCTACATTCCAGTTGATCGGATCTTTGTGGAAGAATTCGATCCGTTTCGTATTCGGAATTTCCTGTCCGCTGTATATCAATGGCATGCCACCCTGCCAGGTGGCGGTGAATACAGCCCAGGCTTTGGCGGCTTTGCCGTATTTCTCGTATTCTGTTCCGTTCCAGCTGTTCTCATCGTGGTTGGTGGTAAAAAAAAGTTTACGTGCACCGGCTGGATATTGCGAATAGCTGTGTAATACTTCGCGCACATCATGCAGGGAAGCTTCTCCTTTGGCTTGTTTACCGGTGGCGTGCATCCATGCCCAGGCATAGGACAAATCGAAGACATCATGGTAACTTACTTCTTCGCATTCTGCCAGCCAGAACAAAGGTTTTACGGCATCACAGGCGGCGCGGGCCTGCTTCCAGAAATCAATAGTAACCAGATGTGCCATATCACAACGGAAGCCATCGATATTACATTCATCTACCCAGAACTTCATCGCTTCTATCATGGCGAGCCGCATATCAGCATTGTCATAGTTCAGATCGATCACATCCTGCCAGCCATTGCGTTCAGTGAACCGGCCCTTCTCATCTGTCACATACCAATCCGGATGTGCAATGGCCCATTCATGATCCCAGCCGGTATGATTGGCCACCCAATCGATGATGAGTTTGAAACCCAGTATATGTGCTTCTCTCACCAGTTGTTTAAAATCGTTGAGATCGCCAAACTCCGGACTCACCCGCATATAACTGCTGCAGGCATAATAACTGCCGAGGCTTCCAAGTTTTTCCTTTTCACTGATAGGTGTGATGGGCATCAACCATAAAATCTCCACTCCCATCGCACGCAGACGAGGTAAATGATTGATAAAGGCTGTGAATGTGCCTTCTATGGTGTACTGGCGGATGTTGACTTCGTATATATTGGCCCCTTTGGCCCAATCGACTGTTGAAAACTTTCTGTCCATAACGGGTTTGTCTGCTTACAAAGAAATAGTTTTATGTTAACAAGCACATGAACGAGCAACCAAAACTGGAAAGAAAGATAAGCCTTTTACAGGCTACGGCCATCAACATGACAGACATGGTGGGCA
Source organism: Caulobacter sp. UNC279MFTsu5.1 (assembly GCA_943369185.1). GTDB lineage: Bacteria > Bacteroidota > Bacteroidia > Chitinophagales > Chitinophagaceae > Sediminibacterium. The sequence continues at coordinate 295,578 of CALRMK020000003.1, forward strand.
TTGGCCCATTCGTGGTATTAAGTGTGGTGGCAGAGACCATGAAAGGTCCCTGGTTTTTGTATGCCTGGGTGGCCGGTGCTGTTCTTTCTTTTGTTGATGCCATGATCTGGAGCCAACTGGGTGCTACCTATCCATTGGCAGGAGGCAGTTATAATTTTTTAAAAGAAGGCTATGGTTCCAAATGGGGTAAACTGATGAGTTTCCTGTTTGTGTGGCAAACCATGATCCAGGCACCGCTGGTAATTGCTTCGGCAGCCATCGGGTTCTCGCAATATTTTGGTTACCTAACCCATCTAGAAGAATGGCAGAGTAAATGCATCAGCGGCGGACTGGTGATACTGATTGTTATTTTATTATACCGTAAGATAGAAGCCATTGGCAAAATCAGCGTACTGCTATGGGTAGGCGTACTGGTTACTTTATCGTGGATCATTGGTGGCGGTTTGTTTCACGGACATTTTCTGGAACCCATTCAACACATCAATGACGGATTACAGGTAGATCATGCATTTGCTGCCGCGCTGGGTTTTGCCAGTGTAAAGAGTGTTTACAGTTACCTGGGGTATTATAATGTTTGTCATCTGGGAGGCGAGATCGTAAACCCAAAAAAGAATATTCCCCGCAGTATGTTCATTTCCATTGCAGGTATTGCGGTATTATACCTGATGATGAATGTGAGCGTAGCATCGGTATTGCCATTGGAACAAATTCAGAAAAGTAAGTTTGTGGTGAGTGAGTTTGTACAGCACTTATCGGGTTCTACTTCTGCCACCATTGCTACCATCCTGATATTGTGGGTGGCTTTTGCATCGGTATTTTCTGCCACACTGGGTTATAGCCGGATTCCCTATGCAGCCGCCAGCGATGGGGCTTTTTTCAAAATATTCGCCAAGCTGCACCCCACCAAACATTTTCCGCATATTTCGCTGTTATACCTGGGCGGCATTGCGTTTGTATTCAGCCTGCTGTTCAAATTACGCGATGTGATAGATGCCATTCTTGCCATGCGTATCCTGATCCAGTTCATTGGGCAGGGAGTTGGGCTAATCTGGCTGGTAAAACGAAAAGGTAAACAACATTTTGCCTGGCGAATGCCCCTCTATCCCCTGCCCGTAATACTGGCTATCCTGATCTGGGGGTATATCTTTTTTTCTACAGGGGAGAAAATGATGATGGGAGGTGTTACGGTGATTGGATTGGGTGTAATTGCTTATCTCATTAAATCTTACCGAAATAAAGAATGGCCGTGGAAGGATAATTAGTATTTGGTAGTTAGTAATTATTAATTACTAATTGTTTCCTCATGAAGAATTGCAATAGTAAGGCCAGCAACACCACTGCCACTGCCCCTACTACATTGAGCCAGAGAAAGCCGAGTCCGATGATATTGTATTTGTCTAGGAGGAAAAAAGCGATCACAATGAGTTCGCCCAGGATGGCCGCAAAGAACACAGCATTACTGCCTACTTTTTTGCAATAGAAAGCTACCAGGAATATACCGAGAATGACTCCGTAAAACAAAGAACCCAATACGTTTACAGCTTCGATCAGACTGCCCATACCGGTGGCAAATTCGGCAGTGATGATACAGAAAATACCCCAGGCAAGGGTATAATATTTGGAAACGCGGTATTCATCGGCACATTGCTGCACATTGGTACTGTCGTATTTGGCACCGCGGAAACGGACATGAAAATCAACCATGGTACAGGATGCCAGCGAGTTCAGCGCTGCCGCAATAGAACCCCAGGCAGCGAGGAATATGATCGCGATCAATAAACCTACAATCCCTTTCGGAAGAAAGTCTACCACAAAACGGAGAAAGATATAATTGGTGTCGCTGGTATCATCTGCTGGCAGCGCTTTCTTCAAAACGGTTTTATACTCTTTCTGAATGGCGGATAATTTGGCAGAACCATCTCTGAGACTGTCTTTGTAATTTTCTTTGTTCGCAATCACATAATTCTTGCTCAGTTGCTGCTGCAACAACTGCTGCTCATTGAATTTCTTTTCAATACCAGCCAGTGAATCCTTGTACGGAGTAGCCATCGCTTTTTCGGCTACGGCTTTATTAAAAAAAACAGGGGATGAATTGAACTGATAAAAAGTAAACAACATGGCACCCAGTAACAAGATAAAGAACTGCATTGGTACTTTTACCAGTCCATTCATCAGCAAACCGATCCGGCTTTCAGTATTGTCTTTGGCAGTAAGGTAACGACCTACCTGCGATTGATCTGTACCGAAATATGACAATGCGAGGAAAAATCCACCGATCACCCCACTGATAATATTGTAGCGGTCTTTCCAGTCAAATCCTTTTTCAGAAATACCGGTCGTGATCACATTCAGCTTACCCGATGCGCCACTTACCCGTAAAGCATCGGTAAATCCCACCCCTTCCGGCAAGTAATGCACAATACAATAACCTGCCACAAACATGCCTGCAAAAATGATGATCAGCTGTAACTGCTGCGTATAGGCCACAGCCTTGGCGCCGCCGCTTACTGTGTAAATAATGAGTAAGCCTCCCATCACAATATTGGTCCAGAAAATATCCCAGCCCATCAGGGAAGAAAGAATGATAGAGGGCGCATAAATACTGATACCGGTTGACAAACCCCTCGACAAAAGAAATAGAGAAGAAGTGAAGGTTCTTGTTTTCAGATCAAATCTTTTTTCGAGAAACTCATAAGCCGTAAACACTTTTACTTTATTAAAAAGCGGTACAAAAGTGATACAAAGAATTACCATGGCTATCGGTAAGCCAAAATAATACTGCACAAAACGCATCCCATCAGTAAATGCCTGCCCCGGTGCAGATAGAAAAGTAATGGCACTGGCCTGTGTTCCCATTATGCTTAGAAGTACCAGGTACCAGGGCATATTCCTGTCGCTGAGAAAATAACCTTCCAGGTTCTTGGCAGTGCGGCTCTTATACAGTCCATAAGCAATAATGGCTGTTAATGTAATTACCAGAACAATCCAGTCTAATTGGCTCATGCAAAGAATTTAGTAAACCAGGCAAAAAAGATAATGAGCAACCCCAAAAACAGGATCACAAAAAAGTACCAACGGCGCCAGGAGGAAAAAAGTGGTATTTTATTCTTGTCAGTCATGAATTTGATTTAGGCAAACTACAACATATACACAGTCTATTTTTTGGTACTGCTGCTAAGAATCCCTCCTGCCAGCAGCCCCAACATCAGTCCAACAATCAGACCGATCTTTACATTTTTCAGAAAAATACCAATCCCCAGTCCCAGTATTACCAACGTTACAAAACCGATTCTCTTTCTTGGTTGCATGTTTATTTGTTTTTGGGTAGTGCTATCAGGTTGGCCAGTAAGCGGTAAGCACCGGGTACCCCGGCCGGCAACTGCCTGAATAAAACGAGGCTAACATACGCAAAATTACCCTTACCGTACCTGGCAATAGCGAGACTGCCGTTGGCAGGCTTCTCACCTTTGTCGTTCATAGAGAGGGGCATTTCATAATGCGCATCGGCCTGGTCTACCTGATACGTGCTGCGTTCCTGTATCCAGCCTTCAAAATCTTTGTCGGTGATTTTATTGGGTGAGTTTAAAACGGGATGTTCCGGCAATAGCACTGATACAGCGGCATTCTCTTCTGTAACGCGGGAGCCTGAACTGATCGAGAAGGGATAAGGCCCCAGTTTCAGTCTTTTATTTCCTACCGTATTACTCTTGATATACTGGGCAATCAGGTTACCTCCGTTCTCCACATATTTATTCAGTACATCATTTTTCGTAGTGAGAAATTCATATATATTACTTGCCCGGATTCCCAGGATCACTGCATCAAATTGAGCGAGGTAATCTTCCCGAAGGTCATCTTCGCCCAATATTTTCACTTCATAACCCAGCTGTTCCAGCGCAGCCGGCACTTTATCGCCAGCGCCTACCACATACCCTATTTTTTTCCCGGATGTTTTAATATCCAGATGAATCAGGTTGGTTTTGGCGGGTGCGAAATAAGTAATGGTGGGAATATGATCATAAGCGATCACTCTGGTGCTGCCATTAAAATAATTTTGCTGTTCTGACAATAGCGATACCTCTTCCTTGTAATTATCTTTCTTATTCATCGGCCTGTAATTCAATACAGCATCTCGGTTTTTGTCTGCTATTTCTTCTTTGGATGTACCGGTAAAAGAAGTGAACAATTTAACGGGTGTTACTTTAGATATCCACTCTCCTCCCTGACTGGCATTCTTCTTAATATGAACAGGCACTTTGATGGGAGCACCATTCATAGACACATAATTTTCTTTGGTAAAATTGACTTCGGCAGATGGCAAAACCACCAGTGGCTGGTATAATTCACCTTTGGCAGGATCTACTACTTTATACTGTACAGGACGTTTCACTATAAAATCTTCTCCTTCGATACGAATGGTATAGGTTACCTCAAATGCAGGATCATTCTCGGCTTTGCCGATCAGGAGCTGGTCGCGAACATCAAATATGCCTTCTTCTTTGGGATACTCAAGCCAATAGGGCTGTGAGATTTTTTTATCGCTTGCTACCTGGATAGATTTTGTTATTGTCAGATTCGTATTCAATCCCAGAGGAATAGTCACTACTGTATCCAGCTTATCCATGGCAATATGTGTCAGTATTGCATTAACCTGTCTCCGTTTATTGAGGAATAAACTCACCGCTACCGACTCGCCCTGCACCACCGTTTCCTGTGCAGTGGTAGCTTCGGTAAATAAAGCGGCACAGGCTTCTATTAATTGCTGTGTTTCTTCCAGTTTTTGGGTGCGCCAGTTACCGGCTGGCAAGGCTTTGATAGCACTGTACAATTTCACCAATGCAGGTACAGAAGCTTCTGGTTTTTCAAATTGATATTCGTTAACGATCGTATTGATCTGCTTCTGTATGGATTCGCCACCCGCTATTCTTGTCCAATCGACAACAATGCCATCCATCAGGTCGTTTTTAGGTGCTTCGCCACCCAGGGTCTGGAAAAATTCAAATACCGGCCCTCTTCTTCTGGGTCTGCCTTCTCCCTGGCTTTTATGCATGGTACGGGCTTCGCCGCCCAGTTCGCCATAACTTCTTCCCAGTAAGGCATTGTAACCACCTACTTCCATTTTGAACTGATCATTGGAAGTGGTATTGTTACCGCCAAAATTAAACGTATTCCAGAGAATACGTTTGGCCTGCCAGGGCTGTACCCCGTATTGAAACTGTTCAGGAAATCGCTTGGGATCTGCCGCTGCGGTATACGCTTCCTGCGCCAGAACGGATGAAGCTGCATGGTGACCATGGCCCGCTCTTGCATCGCCAGGAAATCGGGTAATGATCACATCGGGTTGAAATTTGCGGATCATCCATACCACATCACTTAATACTTTTTCCCTGTCCCAGATCCTGAGTGCTTCTTCGGCACTTTTACTGAAACCAAATTCATAGGCCCGGCTGAAATACTGTTCTGCCCCATCAATTCTTCTTGCTGCCAGTAGTTCCTGCGTACGGATCAATCCCAGCTCAACCCCCTGCTCACTGCCTATCAGGTTTTGCCCACCATCGCCCCTGGTTAAACTGAGGTAACCGGTACGATACAATTTTTCTTTGGCCAGATAGGGCAAAAATCCATTGTTCTCATCATCCGGATGCGCCGCCACATACAATACACTTCCCAGTACATTCAGTTTTTTGATCTGCAGATAGATATCTGAGCTACTATATGTAACCGGGGTTTGCGAGAATAAGGCTGTATAAGAAATACTGAAGATTGAGCACAGCAGCAAAAGGGCTTTAACAGGGAAGCGCATGGAACCAATGATTTAAGTGTTTCCGAAGATACTCTCTAGTTGGCTAATTAGGTAAGCCGTTCAACAAAAAAGTCAGGCCGGTTAGGGCCTGACTTTTATCGGTAAAGTTCTGTTTATTGTCCTACGAGGAAAACCGCATTGCTGATCAGTAATTTTCCGTTCTCCCAGAAGTTCCGGAACAGGGGGCTTTCGGTAAAATAGATCACATTACCACTACCCATATCCTGTACGCCCAGTACTACGCCATCTTTTAATCTGGGTTTAAGTTTATTACCTGCAAAACCGGTTACATAGGCGTCTTTTTTCATCACGCCCACATTCCATCCATCTTTCATAAACTCAAATACATTTCCATCCTGTTTCAATGTGTAATAATAGTCGGGATAACCAAAGCCCAATGGGTGTGTATTATCCAGCTCCAGCTTATAAATAGCACCGGGGATGGAGTTGGTGAGGTATTGGTTTTCGCGGTCGCCATATTTTTTCACGTTCGCATATTCGCTTTTGTCTTCTGATTTATCTTCTTTGAGTTTGATACCCCAATCAGCACCAGCCATCAGGTTTACTGCATTATCGAGCGCAATCAGTTTACCACCGCTGCGTACAAAATCTTTCAGCTTATCTGATACAGATTTATCATTCAGGATCCGATAACTGCCATCGGGCAAAATCAGCACCTGGTAATTACGGATATTGATCCGTGCCAGATCTGCTGCATTCAACAAGGTGATGGGGTAATCCAGTTGTTTCTCAAAGAAATGCCATACTTCTCCGGCCGAAAGCGAAGAGGTTTGGTCGCCGGTTAACATGGCCACTTTTAAAGCACCGCTGATGATCTTCACATCGGGCGATCCGAAATCGGTTCCTTTGTCCATAAAGCCGGTTTCTACCGCTACGGGTTGCAGATTATTCAGGCGGCAGGCTTCATTGGCTACTGTGTTCCAATTGGCCGGGTTACTGGTTTTGAGAACGATCAGGGTACCGCGGTCAAAATTGCGGCCACCGTAAACAAAGGGTTTTTCTGCAAAACGCACTTTGATCCCGTTTTTCAGCATATAAGCCAATGCTTTGGCAGCGTTGAATGATTGATAAGGGATCAGTACACCATAAGCGGATTTTGCCTCATTCAATACACCGATCAGTTTTGAAGCAGTCGATACTTCCAGCTTCTCTTTCACGGCATACCCTTTTACACCATAGGCATACGGCACACTCCAGGCAGTGATATCGTAGGTATTCGAATCCGTTACCACTGTTTTGGGTTCCAGTAACACTTTCGCCATCACAGAGCGGGGTTGGTAAGCACTGACTGCTACATGATAGCCTTCATCTACAAAAGCATCATCCTTTCCGGTAAAATAATTCAACCCACGGAAATTTTTATTGGTCAAGGAACCATGTGCGATCCCGTTCTGATCCAGCAATTTAATTACCGCCTTGATCTTGTTTTCATCTTTTGAAGTCATCACATAGGTCTTATACTCTCCTATCTTACCAGCCTGTCCGTCGTCAAAATATTTCTTGAACTCATCCAGCAGTTTCTGTTTGTTGCGCGAAGCGGTTTCGATGGTGGAGAGTCCGGTGGTATAGTGATGCGTAGCACGATCCAGCAAAGTCAGTGTATCTCCGTCTTCATTGATCACACCGAGGCCGCCACGTGGACCACCGCCCTGTTCAAAAGTCATACCGATGGCACCGTTGTAAACCGGATAGGTATCACCATAGGATGGGTAGAGAAGGTCAAACCTTTCTTTGGTAAAAAACAACCAGCCGTTTTTATCAAAATACCGGGCATTGTTCTTTCCGATCATTACCTGGAAATCACGCTGCCAGGGAGTGATCACTTCGTGCAAAGGATCCGCTGCCGGAGCAAAATAATAGGGCTCATTGATCCCCTGCTCATGAAAATCCACATGTATCTGTGGCATCCATTGGTTATATTTTTTGATCCGTTGCTGACTTTCTACCTGTGTTTGCCAGGCCCAGTCGCGGTTCAGGTCAAAATTGTAATGGTTGGATCTGCCACCGGGCCAGGGCTCTGCATGTTCACGTGCGGCGGGATCAGGGTTATAGGCAGTTCCTACCGCCCCGTTAAACCAGTTCACATACCGATCGCGGCCATCAGGATTGATACAGGGGTCCATCACCACAACGGTATTCTGTAACCATTCTTTACTCTGTGCATTATTGGGATCTACCAATGCCCATAGGGTCATCAAAGCCGCTTCTGAAGAGGATGTTTCGTTACCATGTACATTATAGCTCAACCAAACAATGGCCGGTGCTGTTTCAGTAGCAGACTTGCTGGACGATAATCCGGCAAAACCCAGATTATTGTTACGGATAGTTTCCAGTTTCTGCAGGTTTTCGGGAGAAGCGATAAAAGCCAGCATCAGTTCGCGGCCTTCATTGGTTTCGCCATATTTCTCCAGCTTCACCATTTCGGGTTTAGCCTGGGCCACCGCGCGGAAATATTCCACAATCTTATGGTGACGGGTATAACGGGTACCGATCTTGTAACCCATGTATTGTTCTGGACTTTGTAATCCCTGTGCAAACGCACCCGCTGCCAGTAAGAGCAGTACCAAACCGGATAATAATCTCTTCATATAGTAATAAATGAGTTGTGAATGTAGGGAAGAAAGAAAGTCGGTCAGCAATATCTACTGCTTTTTTTTACACAGTCACTGCCCGAAGCCATTGGGTGTTCCAAAAAGCAGTAATTTTCTGCCATGAGAAAAGCGAGCATCGTTCTGTTGGCCCTATGTGGCCCCTCTCTTATTTCCGCACAATCCGTAAAGTCGATCGTGGGCCCCGGAAAGGAGATCAATCCGTACAAATATACAATTGTAAAAAAAGCCGATTTCAGTAAAGCTTCTGTAGGTAGTGCACATCCGCTGGCCAGTATGGTAGGTGTAGCTATGATGAAAAAAGGCGGCAATGCTTTTGACGCTGCTATTGCCACCCAGTTGGCACTGGCCGTAGTATATCCAGGTGCAGGCAACCTTGGCGGTGGTGGTTTTTTATTGGGTCGGAAAGCAAATGGCGAGTTGATCGGAATTGATTATCGTGAAGCGGCTCCCGAAAAAGCACATCGCGATATGTATCTAGATAAAAATGGCAATGCACAGATGAACCTCTCACAGGCGGGACATCTCGCATCCGGCATACCGGGCACCGTGGCTGGATTATTTGCAACACTTCCTTATGCCAAACTTTCTTTCAAAGAACTGGTACAACCCGCCATTGATCTGGCAGAAAAAGGATTTACCATTACTGAAAGGGAAGCCAGCAGTCTGAACAGTACCCGCGAATCCTTTATTAAAAACAGCACCCGCCCCACAGCACTGGTAAAAGAGGGAAAATGGAAGGCAGGTGATACATTGGTACAGAAAGAACTGGCTGCCACTTTAAAACGGATGCAGAAAGAGGGGGCCCGTGGTTTTTATGAAGGCGAAACAGCCAGATTGGTGGTGGAAGAAATGCAAAGAGGAAATGGTATCATTTCATTGGATGACCTGAAAAATTATACAGCCAAACTCCGTAACCCATTGGAATTTGACTACCGCGGTTATCAGGTAATCAGTTTTGCCCCTCCCAGCAGTGGCGGAATACTGATTGCACAAATGCTTAAGATGATCGAAAAATACCCGGTAGGCAGTTATGGTTTCCAAACAGCCAGATCTGTGCAATTGATGATTGAAGCAGAACGCCGAGCTTATGCCGACCGCGCAGAATTCATGGGAGACCCTGATTTTTATAAAGTACCCGTAAAAACATTGATCAGCGACGCATATGTACAGCAACGTATGAATGACTATACACCTGACAAAGCAGGCAGCAGCAGTAACGTTAAAGCAGGCCAGATCAAGGAAAGTGAAGAAACCACGCACCTGAGTGTCATGGATGCAGCCGGCAATATGGTGGCCGTTACCACAACACTGAATAACGGGTACGGCAGCCGAACCATTGTGGGCGGTGCGGGTTTTCTGCTGAACAATGAAATGGATGATTTCAGTGTAAAACCAGGTGTACCCAATATGTATGGCGCACTGGGTGGAGAAGCCAATGCGATTGTTCCCGGCAAACGTATGCTGAGTTCCATGACGCCGACATTATTGCTCAAAAAGCACAAGCCCTATGTGGTAGTAGGTACACCAGGTGGTACTACAATTCCTACTTCTGTTTATCAGGCTATTGTTAACCTCGTTGATTTTAATATGAATGCGGATGATGCCATTAATAAACCCAAGTTTCACCACCAATGGCTGCCCGATGAAGTGATGGTGGAAATAGATTTTGATGCAGAAACCAAAAAACAATTGCAATCGATGGGATACAAAATAACGAACCGCGGGGGCATTGGCAGAACAGAAATTATCCGGGTATTAACCAATGGGAAAAAAGAAACCGTAGCAGACAAAAGAGGTGATGATTCTGTGGCTGGATTTATTCCGTAAGCGGATGAAATATTGATTTTTAAAAAGTGTACATCATGTCGTTCGAAACCGGTTTTCTGAAAGATGCGATCAAACGTTTCCGGTATTATAAAGAGCTGGGTGATAAAACATTCGGGCAATTATCCGAAGCCGATCTTTTTTATCAACCATCCGGCGAGAGCAATAGTATTGCCGTTATTGTGCAGCATCTGTATGGTAATATGATGAGCCGCTGGACCAATTTCCTTACCGAAGACGGCGAAAAGGAATGGCGTAGGCGTGATGCAGAATTTGAAGTCATGCAATGCAGCCAGCAGGACCTGCTTTCTTTTTGGAACGACGGTTGGAAATGCCTGCTGGATACCCTTGAAAGCCTGCAACCGGCCGACCTGACCAAAACCGTTACCATCCGCCTAGAACCCTTATCGGTATACGATGCCATCCTGCGGCAATTGGCACACTATCCTTATCATGTAGGGCAGATCGTATACCTCGGACGGCTGATCAAAAACGAACAATGGCAATCCCTCAGTATCCCCAAAGGCAACAGTGCCCAATACCTGGATGCTGTCAAAAATGCACAAACCAAACAACCCTAACTTATTTTAAATTTTTAATTTCTAATTTCTAATTTCTAACTACCCCCCATGTCTCCATTCGCTGTTGCCTTTGATCTTGATGGCACATTAATCGATAATAACCAGTTTCACTTTTTTACCTGGCAGGAGTTTTACCGCAAAAGAAACCGGCAACTGACCATTGATGAATACAAAACCAGTTTCAACGGGAGAACCATGACGGATTGTGTAAAATATGTTTTTCAGCAACCGGATATGCCAACGGAAGAAATTGAACAATATACCAACGAAAAAGAAAGTCTGTACCGCGAAATTTATGCCGCACATATCAAGCCCATACCAGGTTTATTAGCTCTGCTGGAATTGCTGCACCGGGAGAAGATCCCGATGGTGATAGCCACTTCCGGTATACAGGATAATATTGATTTTCTATTCTCTCATATCCCTATCAAAAAATATTTCAAAAGAGTGATCAAGGGAAGTGACATTACTCATGGCAAACCGCATCCCGAAATGTATCTGCTGGCGGCAAAAGAGCTGGGTGTTCCTCCTGAGAAATGTATCGCGTTTGAAGATGCTACCGTAGGGATAACTTCAGCGGGTGGGGCCGGTATGAAAGTGGTCGCATTAACCACCACACACAGTCCTGAAGAACTGACGGGTGCTGACTGGATCATTAAAGATTATGAAGGGATTCGAATGGATCAGTTGCTGCAACTCATCCACCCTTGATCAGGATAATTTGCTGATACACTGAACCAGACTTTCTTTCCAGTTTTTCAATGATACACCAAAATCGGTAACCAGCTGTTTCGTATCCATTACTGAATAAGCCGGCCGTTTTGCCGGTGTTGGAAAGTCTTTGGTGGGGATGGGATGTATGGCACAAGAAAGACCGGCAAAGCGCTGTATCGCTACGGCAAAATCATACCAGGAAATCTGCCCTTCGTTGCTAAAGTGATAAATACCGTAATGGGTTTTACCATCAGCCAGTTGGGTAATGATCTGCCAAACCGCGGCTGCCAGATCGGCCGCATATGTAGGAGAACCTATCTGGTCATTCACTACTTTTAATTCATCCCTTTCTTTCATGAGGCGCAGCATGGTTTTCACGAAATTATTTCCATGGCTGCTGTATACCCAGGAAGTACGGATCACAATGGTTCTGGAATTATTGGCGAGTGCCAGTTTCTCTCCCATCCACTTGGTATAACCATAATAATTCACAGGATCAGCCGGATGATCTGTTGCATAAGGAGCCACCCCCTTTCCATCAAACACATAATCGGTAGAAATGGTAATAAAGGGACAATGCAACTTATTGCATTCCGTTGCCAGCAGACCTACAGAAGAGGCATTAATGGTATAGGCAAATTCCTGTTCCGTTTCTGCCTTGTCAACTGCTGTATAAGCAGCACAATTGATAAAATAAGCGGGTTTGTATTGCTGAAAAAAAGCAAGAATCATTTCAGGATCACTCAGATCCAGTTCTTCCCTGCCGGTGAACAGGAAATCGAAAGACAATTCCTTATCCGCAACCAATTGTTGTAATTCCCAGCCTAACTGGCCATTCTTTCCGGCAACAACAACAAGAGGTTTTGACATGAATCTGTTATTAATTTTTTATCGAAACAAATTCTTTAGGTTGTTTTGACCATTCTTCTTCCGGAAGAGATTTGAAGTACGCATAGGTTCTTTTCAATCCTTCAGCCCTGTCTATCCTGGGTTCCCATCCCAATATTTCGCGCGCTTTGGTGATATCCGGTCTGCGTTGTTTGGGGTCATCAACAGGCAAAGGTTTATAAATGATCTTAACAGAGGAGCCGGTTAGTTTTAATACTTCTTCTGCAAAGTCTTTTAACGAGATCTCGTTGGGGTTACCGATATTAACGGGCATGGTATAATCGCTCATCAGCAAGCGGCAAATGCCTTCCACCAGATCATCTACATAACAGAACGAACGGGTCTGGCTTCCATCTCCAAATACGGTAAGATCTTCGCCACGCAAAGCCTGCCCAATAAATGCCGGCAATGCACGACCATCATTTAAACGCATACGCGGACCATAGGTATTGAAGATGCGGATAATTCTGGTTTCCACACCATGAAATGTATAATAGGCGCGGGTGATGGATTCCATAAACCGTTTGGCTTCATCATAAACCCCACGTGGACCAACCGGGTTCACATTGCCCCAGTATTCTTCTGTTTGTGGGTGAACAAGCGGATCTCCATATACTTCGCTGGTAGAAGCTACCAGGATACGTGCTTTTTTCTCTTTGGCCAGTCCCAGACAATTGTGCGTACCCAACGCTCCCACTTTCAGGGTCTGTATCGGGATCTTCAGGTAATCAATCGGGCTGGCAGGAGATGCAAAATGAAGGATATAATCCAACTCACCGGACACATGAATGAATTTGGAGACATCGTGATGGTAAAACTCAAAATTCGGAAGCGGAAACAGATGTTCTATATTTCTGATATCGCCTGTAATCAGGTTATCCATGCCGATGACATGATACCCTTCGCCGATAAAACGATCACAAAGATGTGAGCCCAGAAAACCTGCAGCTCCGGTTATCAAGATACGTTTCTGTGCCATAATTATTGGGTTTGTGGGCGACCAATACTAACATAATGGTAACCGAGATCAGCAATATATTTTACATCAAAGAGGTTACGTCCGTCGAAAATCACTTTATTCTTCAGGCTGCTGTTGATGATATCAAAATCCGGTGTGCGGAACTCACTCCACTCTGTGGCAATAATCAGCGCATCTGCATTCTCTAATGCCAGATACTGGCTGTCGGCATAGGAGATTTTATCACCAATAACTTTTCTGACATTATTCATGGCTTCCGGATCGAACGCAGACACTGTAGCACCGGCTGCAGTCAATGCATCAATAAGGTACAAAGCCGGTGCTTCACGTATATCATCGGTATTGGGTTTAAAGGCAAGCCCCCATAAAGCAAAGTGTTTACCGGCAAGATTCCCTTTAAAATAATCCTTTATTTTAGGAATGAGATGTAATTTCTGCTTTTCATTTACTTCTTCTACAGCCTTTAAGATTTTAAAATCATAATTCACTTCTTCTGCAGACATGACCAATGCCTGTACATCTTTCGGGAAACAACTACCCCCATAACCAATACCGGGAAATAAAAACCGTTTTCCGATACGGTCGTCGCTTCCGATTCCTCTTCTCACCATGTCCACATCAGCACCTAACCGTTCGCATAATTGCGCTATTTCATTCATAAATGAGATCTTGGCAGCCAGGAAAGAATTCGCCGCATATTTTGTCAACTCGGCAGATTTCTCATCCATAAAAATAACGGGGTTACCCTGGCGTACAAAAGGAGCATACAGATCGCTCATCAATTTCCTTGCTCTTTCAGAACGGGTTCCCACCACAACTCTATCCGGTTTCATGAAATCATCTACAGCCACTCCCTCACGCAGAAATTCGGGATTACTAACTACATCGAACTCGCCTTTAAAATTTGCCGCTACGGCAGCATGTACTTTTTCCGCGGTACCAACAGGTACCGTACTCTTGTCTACAATTACTTTATAGTCGGTCAGTAATTTACCCAGATCAGTCGCAACACCCAGTACATACCGGAGGTCTGCTGCACCGCCCTCACCAGGTGGCGTAGGTAGCGCAAGAAATATGATCTCTGCATCCTTCACACCTCCTGCGAGGTCGGTTGTAAACTTCAATCGGTTTTCTTTCAGATTCCGGAGAAAAATCTTTTCGAGACCCGGCTCGTAAATCGTTATTTCTCCATTGGAGAGTTTATCTACTTTGCTCTTGTCAATATCGATGCAGGTTACTTTGTTGCCTGTTTCAGCAAAACATGTTCCGGTAACTAGTCCAACATACCCGGTTCCTACTACTGCTATTTTCATGATTATTGATTTATATAGTTCAAAACATGGTTGGTAATATACGCTAATTGTTCTTCATCCATTTCTGTATGAACCGGCAAAGAGATCACTCTTTCTGTTAACCAGTCCGTGGTGGGCATTTCTTTTCTGGCAAGGCCTAAGGAGGCAAACATTTCCTGCCTGTGCCCTGGAACCGGGTAGTAAATCATCGATGGGATTTTCTGTTCAGCAAGATAACTATTCAACCCGTCCCGGTCAACACCATTCAACACCAGTGTATATTGGTGATAAACATGATCGCTATAGGCCGCTACAAAAGGGGTACTTATTTTTTCGGTACCTGCAAAAGCCTTATTGTAATAAGCAGCTACTGCTTTACGGGCCTTATTGTACTGATCCAGATGGGTTAATTTGATGCCCAATACTGCCGCCTGTATCGTATCCAGGCGCGAATTACAACCCACCATCTCATGATAATACCGCTTTTGCTGTCCATGATTGGCGATCATTTTTAATTTATGCGCCAGATCCGGATCATTGGTAAAAATAGCCCCGCCATCTCCGAACGCTCCAAGGTTTTTGCTGGGGTAAAAAGAGGTAGCTCCGATGGTTCCGATACTACCTGTTTTTTGAAAACGACCATCGGCAAAACGGTAATCACAACCAATGGCCTGTGCGTTATCCTCAATTACATACAGACCGAATTCCCGGGCAATAGCCATGATCTCTTCCATAGGCGCAGCGTGTCCGTACAGATGTACCGGAACAATCGCTTTGGTTTTGGGCGTGATGGCTGAACGGAGTGCAACGGGATCCATACAAAATGTACGGGGATCCACTTCCACAAAAACCGGCTTTAGTTTTAACAGAGCCACTACTTCTGTAGTAGCGATATAGGTAAAAGAAGGAGTAATCACTTCATCTCCCGGCTGTAGATCCAGCGCCATCATGGCTATCTGGAGGGCATCGGTACCATTGGCGCAGGGGATGGTATGTTTTACGCCTACATAATCACTCAGCGCATGGGCAAAATCCTGAACCGGTTTCCCATTAATATAGGCAGCACTATCCAAAACTCCCTGTATAGCGGCATCTACCTCTGTTTTAATTTTCAGATACTGGGTTTTGGTATCCACCATTTGTATCGGCCGCATTAACTTCCACATTTAGAAGTCATAAAATTACTGAAAAAAGGGTAATATCAGCTTAAATCGCCTTTAAAAGCTCACCGGCTACAAGCCGTTTTATTTGTTTCTTTGTAGTATCAAGTAAACCCTATGCTGCTTTACCGTTTATTCATCTGGTTATACCCGATCATCGCCCGCATCATCGGCCTCGGTAATGCAAAAGCAAGGTTATGGGTAAAGGGTAGAAAAAAACTCTTTGGAAAGCTCTCTTCCGCCTTTTACAAAAATCCGCAACCAGTTATCTGGATCCATTGCGCTTCGCTGGGAGAGTTTGAACAAGGACTGCCGGTGCTGGAAGGGCTCAAAAAAACATATCCCGACCATCGGATTCTGCTTACCTTCTTCTCCCCATCCGGTTATGAGGTCCGGAAAGATTACCAGGGTGCCGACCATGTTTTTTACCTGCCGATGGATTCTCCTCAAAATGCTGACCGGTTTCTGGATATTGTGCAACCGGCACTGGTTATTTTCATTAAATACGAGTTCTGGTTTTATTACCTGAACGAGATCAAAAACAGAGATATTCCCCTGCTGCTGGTATCAGGGATCTTTCGTGAGGATCAACCCTTTTTTAAATGGTATGGTTCCCTTCACCGGAAAATGCTCTCAGCCTTCACCTGGCTGCTGGTGCAGAACAAAACTGCTGCCCGATTATTGGAATCGATCGGTCATACAAAGAATGTGATCAGCAGTGGAGATACCCGGTTCGACCGGGTGATTACCATTGCAGATAGATTTGAACCCATCCCTATCATAGAGCAGTTCTGCGGTTCATATCCCACTATTGTAGCTGGCAGCACCTGGACAGAAGACGATGAAGAACTGGACCATTTCGCCAATACCCACCCCGAAACCCGCTGGATCATTGCACCACACGCTATAGAATCCGAGAGACTGGAAGAGTGCCTGCAACTCTACAAACACTCGATGCTGTTCTCTTCCTACCGGAATGCCCTCGAAAAAAACGAACCCATCCCTGCAGAACTGAATGTACTGATCATCGACAATATGGGTATGCTTAGCCGTTTATACCATTATGCCACGATTGCTTATGTGGGAGGAGGGTTTGGTGACGATGGCATCCATAATATCCTGGAAGCAGCCGTGTATGAGGTTCCGGTAGTATTCGGCCCGGTGTATGATAAATATGCCGAAGCGGAAGAAATGATCGATCAGGGAGGGGCTTTTGTAATTGAAGACGCACTGGAACTGGAAAAACTGTTGCAGGAATTACTGGAGAAAAAAGAGATGTATGCAACAGCTGCCCGGGCAGCGGGCCATTATGTAAAGTCGAAAGCAGGTGCTACAGAGAAAGTATTGGAATTGATTCAGGAAAAACGCCTTTTAACCAGCTGATCAAAAATTTTCACTGCCTCGCTATGATCGGGCCAGCTCAGTTTCACTTTCAGTTCCCGCTGAATCCAGTACTGTGCCTCGGGGTAAATACTGAAGCCATTGATGGTTTTGATACTTCGCTCATACATATTCTCATCACCCCTGAACAGGTCGTTCACAAACAGGAACCGGTCATTGATCCCGATGGCTTTTTTCAGATCGCGGATAGGGGTACCCTGCAGAGCCGCAGCCACTTCTACCCTTTCCTCCTTCAGTTTTTCATTCAGGCTCTCGGTATGGGTAGCCAACAGGGTGTTAAATTCAAACAATTCTTTTTTTACAGATTGCTTTGGGCTGGTAACAGGCTCGTGGGCTGCAGCCTGGTGCATCAGGGTGGGAATTTCAACCGGCATTTCAAACAACCAGTTGGAAACCGGTTTTTCAGCTTTTGGCGGAGAGGCCTTTTCCGGTTCACTTACTGGTTGAGCGGAATGAACAGACACAGAAGGCAACACCACAGAAACCTTACTACCACTGGATTGTGCCGACTGGTTGGCCTGCAACTCTGCCAGCAGCAGCTGCGCCGTTACAGCCAGTTTATCGGCATTGGCCTGCTGCTCAAATTGTTCTTTCAGTTTGTTGATCAACGTGCCCACTCTTTCCATTGGATGTAATACATTTGGGGGTTACCAATTAGTTGGGATTGCTTAAAGTTACAAACGTTTTCCTGTTTAATTTATTTTACGGATGTTTATTGAACCGAATATATCAGGCGAAAGAAGGGGTTGGATTGAAGTGATCTGTGGTAGTATGTTCAGCGGCAAGACCGAAGAACTGATCCGCAGACTGAAAAGGGCCAAGATCGCCAACCTGAAAGTAGAGATCTTCAAACCCGCCATTGATGTGCGTTACGATGAAACCAATGTAGTAAGCCATGATGCCAACGCCATCCAATCTACCCCCATTGATAACTCCCAGACCATCCTGCTGATGGCAGAAGGGGTAGATGTGGTAGGAATAGATGAGGCCCAGTTCTTCGACGATGAGATCATACATGTATGCGAAATACTGGCTCTCAGGGGCGTACGTGTTATTGTGGCCGGACTGGATATGGATTACCTGGGGCGCCCGTTTGGGCAGATGCCTTATCTCTTATCCATCGCCGACTATATCACCAAACTACACGCTATCTGTATGCGCTGTGGCAATATTGCCAATGTTTCCTTCCGGAAAACAGCCCAGGAGGGGCAGGTTTTATTGGGTGAGAAAGAGACCTACGAACCCCGATGCCGCAAATGTGCCCATGAGAACTAACCACAGGATATTATCCCTGATGCAGAAAGACCTGCTGCTCGAAACCAGGCAGCAGTATACTTTATACGGCATACTGCTCTATGTGGCATCCACCATTTTTGTGGTATACCTCTCTATGGACCAACCCGAAGAAAAGGTCTGGAACGGTTTGTTCTGGGTAATACAGCTTTTTGTCTGCATCAATGCCGTAGCCAAAAGTTTTTTGCAGGAAAGCAAGGGCCGTATGCTCTACTTCTATTCTATTGCCGGCGCCAGGGATTTTGTGTTGTCGAAGTTACTGTTCAATGCCATGCTGATGGTGGTCATGAGCCTGTTAAGTCTGGCCGTGTTCACTGTATTACTGGGTAATCCATTAGAGAATGGCCTCACTTTTATATTCATCACCTGTCTGGGAGGAATTAGCCTAAGTCTGGTATTTACCTTTCTGGCTGCTATTGCCGCAAAAGCACAACAACAGGCAGCACTGATGGCCATCATGGGTTTCCCCATCATTATTCCACAGTTATTGTTGTTGATGAAGATCTCATCCACCGCTTTTGCATCAGTAATTCAGGGTGGCTGGTGGCAGATGGTAGGTTTGCTGGCCGGTCTTGACCTAATGGTCATTGCCCTCGCCGTTATTCTTTTCCCCTTTCTCTGGAGAGATTAGCAGTCGGGACGCTCTAGCGGCCTGAATGCTAATCTTTAATTATATTATTCTATTCAATTTTATTCTGATCTTTTACCAAAGCCAACTAGAACCGCAGATGCCTCACCGTCTGCCCCTTATTGATCAGTTGTTTCAATGAGTCGATCCCGATCTTCAGATGGTTCTCTACAAACTGAGAAGTTACTTTTTTATCGCTCTCTTCGGTTTTCACTCCCTCCGGAATCATCGGCTGGTCACTCACCAGCAATAAAGCGCCGGTAGGGATCTTGTTATAGAAACCTACGGTAAAGATGGTAGCTGTTTCCATATCAATGGCATAAGCCCTTACTTTGGTAAGGTAGGCTTTAAACTCTTCATCATGTTCCCAAACCCTGCGGTTAGTGGTGTAAACCGTACCCGTCCAGTAATCTACCTGGTAATCACGGATAGTAGTAGATATCGCTTTCTGCAAGGCAAATGCCGGCATCGCGGGCACTTCCGGCGGAAAATAGTCGTTAGAGGTACCCTCGCCCCTGATAGCGGCAATAGGGAGTATCAGGTCACCAATCTTATTTCTTCTTTTTAAACCGCCGCATTTCCCAAGAAACAATACTGCTTCGGGTTGGATAGCAGTCAAGAGATCCATTACGGTAGCTGCACCCGGACTACCCATGCCGAAATTGATTATGGTGATGCCATCTGCTGTGGCACACTGCATGGGTCTGTCGGTACCCACTACTTTTACATTGTTCCATTGGGCAAACATGGTTACATAGTTACTGAAATTGGTTAGCAGTACATACTTACCAAAGTTCTCCAGTACTTCGCCCGTATACCTGGGCAGCCAGTTATTTACGATCTCTTCTTTTGTTTTCATAATCCATTGATTTGGCAGATACACATAGGTATCTTTGGAAAAAATAATTGGCTAAATTACAAAAATTAGCCGCTACCGCCAAGCCCATGATCCCTGTCAGCTATCCACAACATGATTTCCGTTTCAAACAGGAGGACGCAAAAGAATGGATCTTTGATGGATTCCGCAAGCAATGGGTCCGACTTACACCCGAAGAATGGGTACGGCAGAATATGCTGCAATACCTCGTTCAAACCTTGCAATACCCTGCATCCTTAATAGCGGTAGAAAAAGAGATCAGCCTTGGTGAACTGAAAAAAAGATTCGACATCCTCATATACCGCGAATCAACCCCCTGGATGATCATTGAGTGCAAAGAAATGGGCGTACCCTTAAGCGAAGCGGTATTGAAACAGATCCTGAATTACAATATCAGCCTCCAGGCCAGCTATATCATCATCACCAACGGATCAGATACTGCCGGATTCGACCTACGCAGCGGAACCGCAGTAGCTATTACCAGTTTCCCTTCGTTTTCGTAACCCTTCTACACTTTTATAATCAGCATCTGCAAATTCATTGAGACCATGTTCGGGCCTACAAAAAAGGCCGTTGTATAAACAACGGCCTTTGAAATTCATCAGTATAGTCAGACAAAATCCTTCGATGTTCGTCTGTTCCTTGTTCGATATTCATCTGTTCCTATGGGAAGATCCCCAGTTCCGCATACGTAGTACCCACTTTGTTAATGGCACATACATAAGCAGCCGTTCGCATATCAGGAATCTCCGGATTGCTTTTCCAGATCTCCATGATCTCGCGGGTAGCACCGATCATGGTTTCTTCCAGTCCGCTATGCACCAGATCTATCTCATCTGCGCCATGCATGATGCGGTTACGTTCGCTGGATTCCACTTTTTTGGAAGTCAGGCTTTCCATCTGCTCCAGAATTCTTTCGTTCATATTTTCGGTGAACCTTTTTTCCATCCTTCCATAACGTACGTGACTCAGGTTCTTCAACCACTCAAAATAAGATACGGTTACACCACCTGCATTCAGATACATATCAGGAACAACCAGCACTCCTTTTCTGGCAAACACTTCGTCTGCTTCAGGCGTTAATGGACCATTAGCTGCTTCACCAATCACTTTGGCTTTTACGCGTTCTGCATTCTCACCATTGATCACATTCTCAAGTGCTGCAGGAATCAGTACATCACATTCCAGTTCCAGCGCATCGCCGCTTTTAGCGAGGTTGGTAGCACCGGGGAAGTTTAAAATAGAACCTGTTGCTTTTCTATGCTGGAACACTTCTTCTTCGTTCAACCCATTGGCATTGTAGATAGCACCTTCATATTCTGCAATTGAAACTACTTTGGAACCATGTTCGCGGAAGAATTTGGCGCAATGGTAACCCACATTACCCAATCCCTGTACCACAACGGTCTTACCTTCTACACCCACTGTCATTCCTTGTTTGGCCATTACATCCGGCATATTCAACACTTCACGGATTCCGAAAAATACACCCAGACCGGTAGCTTCCTTACGGCCGCGTACGCCACCTTGTGTGATCGGTTTACCGGTAACACAACCTGCTGCGTCAATTTCACCGGGTTTCAGTGATTGGTAGGTATCAACGATCCAGGCCATTTCTCTTTCACCGGTTCCATAATCCGGCGCAGGCACATCAATACCAGGTCCGATAAAATTCTTCTTCACCAGTTCGCTCGTATAACGGCGGGTAATTTTTTCCAGTTCGTACACACTGTGTTTTCTGGGATTGATCTTGATACCACCTTTGGCGCCACCAAACGGCACATTCACGATCGCACATTTGTAGGTCATCAGCGATGCGAGGGCCATTACTTCATCCTGGTTCACTTCCTCGCTGAAACGGATCCCGCCCTTACAAGGCGATTTGTGCTGCGAATGTTGCACACGATACGCTTCAATCACTTCAATACTTCCATCATCCATTTTCACCGGAAAACGCATGCTGTAAACACTGTTACAGGCTTTGATCTGCTCCAGCAATCCCTTTTCCCACTTGGTAAACTTTGTAGCTTTATCAAAGCTCTTTTCTACGCTTTGAAAGAAGCTATACGCTTGTTGACTTGACATGAGTAATAGTTTTAATTTTGACTTTATGTAACAGGCAGCAGAACTGCCGTTGAGCTTTGTTGAACTGGGTGAAGTGAATTGTCAATGCGCAATGGTCAATAAAACAAACACTCACTATTGACTATTAACTTTTCACCATTACGAATTCTTTTCCAGTTTGCTGATCTTCCTGTCCAGGTTAAATACATACGCGAACAAACCCAGCAGTATGGTTACCACAACGGCTACCACTACGTAAATCTTTCCGTTACTGCGCATCAGGTCTGCATTCTCTGCTACTGCTTCCTGGGCCTGTAAGGCTGTACTGATGAAGAGCAACAGCAGCAGGCTGATCATTTTTACCAGTTTATGCATCGTTTAATCTTTTATGGTTAATAAGTTGAACGCGGATACGTAGAGTGGTGATCCATACACTTAGTAAGGTCCAGCCGATAAAAGCGGGATACATGACCATACGCATGTTATTGGTCGTATCCTTCGGGTTCAATCCGGGATTACCCTCACTGCCTAATCCACCAGGATGCAGGCTCTCTGCCAGTCTTGGCAAGATCCAGATCGTGGGAAACAGCATGAAATAAGCGAAAATATTATACACAGATCCAATCCTTGCCTGTTTCTCTTCATCCTGCAAACTTCCTTTCAATACAAAATAAGCGAAGTAGATCAGCAGGGCAATGGCGGTACCGTTCTGCTTGGCATCACCACTCCAGGGTTTACCCCATTGGTAATTGGCCCAGATCATTCCGGTTACCAGTCCCAGTATGCCCAATACCGTTCCGGTGCGGGCAAATTCGGTAGAATAAATTTCGTCGGATGCCTGCTGGTTGCGCAGGTACTTGATCGCGTAAACAACTGAAACGGTAAAACAAACCATCATGGCAATCCACATCGGAACATGAAAGAACAGGTTGCGGATGGTTTCTTTCAGGGGAACACCGGGCGGAGAAGGCACTTCAACCAGGAAGCCGTAAGAGCAGGTATACAGGAGTAAAACGAAACTTGCTATCTTCCACCAGGGTTTTCGGATCATGAGCTGATTTTTACAGAAACGCTTTATCAGTTTTCAGAAACTAACAATTGTGAGCGCAAAAGTAAGTGAAAGGGCGTCAATAATAGTAGTGTTTGTGTAAAAAATACCTGTTGAAAAGTTATTTTACGGTAAGCTGCATTTTATCCCAAATAAGGACTTAGCATTGAAATTAAATCCTGTTCCGGGGTTTCCCTTACCCCACCGGGCTTGTGCTAACTAATCATTTTCCCATTTATCTTTACCCATGCCCCACCCCCTGCTAACCATCAAGCAACTCAGCATCGACTTCCTGACCGATGGTACCCGCACAAAAGCATTAAAAAATATCAATATATCTGTTTCCAGGGGCGAATTATTGGCCGTTGTTGGCGAATCCGGTTCCGGAAAATCTGTAACCGCTCTATCCATCCTCCAATTATTACCCGCCCCTCCGGCAATCTATACTTCCGGAGAGATCTTATTAGCCTATGGCGATAACACAATCGATATGTTGCGGGTACCCCGCGAACAGTTACAATCCATCCGTGGCAACAGGGTTGCCATGATCTTTCAGGAACCCATGACCTCGCTGAACCCCGTACTTACCTGTGGTTTTCAGGTGCGCGAAGCGATACTGCAGCATAACAAAGTCAGCAATGAAGAAGCTACCCAAAGAACCATCGCATTGTTTGAAAAAGTGCAGTTGCCTGATCCGGCGGGTATGTATCATCGCTATCCCCATCAGTTAAGCGGCGGACAAAAACAGCGTGTCATGATTGCCATGGCCATGAGCTGTGAACCTGATCTGCTGATCTGTGACGAGCCTACTACTGCGCTGGATGTGACTGTGCAGAAAAACATCCTGCAACTGATTCGCGAACTGCAGTTACAGAACCGGATGGGTGTCATCTTTATCACGCACGACCTGGGCGTGGTAGCCGATATAGCCGACCGTGTGGCCGTGATGTACAAAGGAGAGATCGTGGAACAGAACAAAGCTTCCTCCCTTTTTACCCATCCCCAACATCCCTACACCAAAGCCTTACTCGCCTGCCGCCCCATGCTGCATCCCAAAGGAGAACGTTTACCGGTGGTGAGTGATTTTATGGAAGTAGACATTGCAGGGGAAATAAGGGAGAAGTCTGGAGTTAGGAGTCTGGAGTTAGGAGTGGATGACCAGCCAGCACAAAGCTTATCCCCGTCCCTGCAACACCAAACTCCTAACTCCAAACTCCTAACTCCTAACTCCCAACTCCTAACTGTTACTAACCTCAAAGTCTGGTTCCCCACGAAAAAAACATTTCTTGGAAAAGTAACCGCGTATACTAAAGCCGTTGATGATGTGAGTTTTGAACTGTACGAAGGAGAAACCCTAGGTCTGGTGGGCGAGTCCGGCTGTGGCAAAAGCACTTTGGGAAGAGCCCTGCTGAGACTGATCGATGTTACGGGAGGGTCTATCCAATATAAAAATACGGATCTGCTCACAGCCAGCAGCTCACAGCTCACAGCCCTCCGAAAAGACATGCAGATCATTTTCCAGGACCCCTACTCTTCCCTGAATCCCCGCATCACTATCGGCGATGCCATTGCGGAGCCTTTGCTGGTACATGGGTTGATCTCTCAACGGAAAGAAAGGAAAGAGAAAGTGGTGGAACTGCTGGAAAAAGTGAACCTGCTGCCCGAGCATTACCATCGATATCCGCATGAGTTCAGTGGCGGACAAAGACAACGGATCGTCATTGCACGAGCGCTGGCTTTACAGCCTTCTTTTATTATTTGTGATGAAAGTGTTTCTGCTCTCGATGTAAGTGTACAGGCCCAGGTGCTGAACCTGCTGAACGACCTGAAAAAAGAGTTTGGGTTCACAGCTATCTTTATTTCGCACGATCTGTCGGTGGTGAGGTATATCAGCGACAGGATCATGGTCATGAACAAAGGCCGGATAGAGGAAATGGGATTAGCCGATGAAGTGTACAATCACCCACAAAGCACTTATACACAACGACTTATATCGTCAATTCCCGGCATCAACCGATAAGATATCCACAGATTTTAGCTACTGGGGTTGGTGCAAATTGGCGCATTCCTTATCTTATCTTACCTTTGCCGACTTCTGAAATTCATGCCGTAACATGAAGTTAGTGCCTCCCGCCTCTCTGGCGGGACAACAAACTGATTGTGGCTATCATCTTAAAACAGGATTAGACACATGAAATTATCCCAATTCAAGTTTGACCTTCCACTGAACCTGATTGCACAGAACCCGACCAAAAAAAGAGAAGACAGCCGTATGATGGTTGTTGATCGTAAAAGCGGGCATATGGAGAACAGGCATTTCCGCGACATCTTAGAGTATTTCGATGACAAGGATGTATTTGTAGTAAACAATACCAAGGTATTTCCGGCAAGAATGTATGGCCGTAAAGAAAAGACCGGTGCCAAGATCGAAGTGTTTTTGCTTCGTGAACTGAATAAACCCAACCGTTTATGGGATGTAATTGTTGACCCCGCAAGAAAGATCCGTGTAGGCAACAAACTCTATTTCGGCGAGAACGAAGAACTGGTAGCTGAAGTAATTGATAATACCACCAGCCGTGGACGTACCATCCGTTTTCTGTGGGATGATGATGATGAGAGCTTCAAAAAAATGCTGGAGCATCTGGGAGAAACCCCTTTACCCAAATACATCAAGCGCAAGCCGGATGAAGAAGATAAAGAGCGTTACCAGACCGTTTATGCCAAACACGAAGGTGCTGTTGCAGCCCCTACTGCCGGTTTACACTTCAGTAAAGAGCTGATCAAACGTTGTGAGATTCTCGGGATCCGTTTTGCAGAAGTTACCCTGCATACCGGCCTCGGTACTTTCCGCCCCATTGAAGTAGAAGACCTGAGCAAACACAAAATGGACGCAGAATACTACGCCATTAACGAACAGGCCTGCAATATTGTAAACAAAGCCAAAGAAACCGGTCACCGCATCTGCTCTATCGGAACCACTACCATGCGTGCCATGGAAAGCAGTTTTACCGCGCAGAAAATGCTGAAGCCTAGCGAGGGTTGGACCAATCACTTTATCCACCCACCTTATAAATTCAATGTGGCAGATAGCCTGGTTACCAATTTCCATTTGCCTAAAACCAGTCTGCTGATCATGACCTGCGCTTTTGCCGGTTACGACCTGGCGATGGAAGCTTATAAAAAAGCCATCAAAGACAAATACCGTTTCTTCAGTTATGGAGATGCGTTATTGATCATCTGATGTAATAATGATACAAAAAATGCAAAAGGACACAGTACAAACACTGTGTCCTTTTTTATTTCCCTTAAGAGATGATTGAATATGATGACCAGGATCCAGATCGGAATTGTAAGATGGATGGATATAAAGCACTTCCAGCATCATCCGGCCACTTGTTTTATTCTCTTTTTCTATTGTCCTTCTCTTAGCGAAACCTCTTGCATTGTCAGCAATCCCGCTGATCTCCGGAATATTTCATTTCACTAAGAGCTAAACGAGACAAAGAGGAAAAGAGGGAGCAGCCTTCTTTACTTCAGGTTTGTGAGAAATCTGGCACGCAAAGGAAGGCAGTCACCCTTTTCATTTTTTTGGTGAGGGCCAATATTCGTTCGGCAATAGATTAGCGATCTTTTCAGACCAGGCCCAGTAACCGGAAGTAATCAGATCGGTACCCTCAAAATAGTTACCGCTGGCCAGCACCATGATGGGATTGGGCGAGGTTCTGAACAGTTCAGAAGTAAGCAGGATACTGGTTACACCGCGTGGCAGCATTTTCTGGTATTCGGGCGGAGTTTTCTTTTTAGTATATACGACCTGTAGGTAATCAGCAAACTCCAACCCTACCGTGGCACTATCCAACGCATAGGCAATACTATCTCCTGGCAGAATAGTATTGATGAGCACATTCAGTGATTCAGGCTCATTCATCACTTTGCGGTAGTAAGCCGCAGAATCGCGGCGCAATCCGGGTAGCTGCCCATCTACCATCAAGGTTCCATTAATGGCTGCATTCACTGCCTGCGCGCGATACAGGGCCCTTACTCTTTTCTTCTCCGCATCAGGAAGTTTGATGAGCTTCCTTACTTCAAAATCCTGTTCTACCAGTTTATTTCGGAACAGGCTACGCATAAAATGCATCACAGAACCATAGTAAGCATCTTCCCGGTTCTCTATCCATCTTTTTTGTAAACCTTTTCTTTTCGTTTCCATCTCTTCAAATAGGGGATAACCCTGGTATAAAAATATCCTTGTACCAAAATCGTATTCAAAACGGGTAAGATCATATTTCAACACATAGCCCAGAGCCCGGTTCTCGATCACCAGTCGGTCATTAGCTATCGCTTTTAGTGTATTGTTCTTTTTACTGAACCGGAACCTGATCACATCCTTATTCAGCAGTTTACAATCCCGAGAGAAAGCAGAAGTGCCGATAAAATTCTCCATAAAAAAACTACCCCATTTCTCCCAGCCATTCTTTTCATAGGGTTCTACGATCACTTCCTGCAATTCATTGATTTTGGGTTTGAGCAGAATGGTTAAAAGCGGTGGTAATTGCGCCGAAGAAAGGGTGATCACCTGTGTTTCGTACCCGATACAGGAAACCACCAGATCGTACCTGCCGGCGGGGAAAT
Source organism: Caulobacter sp. UNC279MFTsu5.1 (assembly GCA_943369185.1). Lineage (GTDB taxonomy): Bacteria > Bacteroidota > Bacteroidia > Chitinophagales > Chitinophagaceae > Sediminibacterium. The sequence goes on from CALRMK020000003.1 coordinate 323,395, forward strand.
TCCGTATGATAAATTGTCCTTTTTCATCAGTTACGGTACCTACGGAACTATTGCTGATATACACATTGGCCGATGCTACCGGAACTTTATTATCTGCCGCCAATACCTTGCCTGCCAGATCAGTCTGCGCGTAGCCCACCCATGAAATCAGGAGAAATCCGATCAGAAGCAAGGGAACCCAACGCATAACTATAAATTTAGTTATACAATACTACGCTTTTATGTGGTATGAAAAAAGCCACTGAACAATCAGTGGCTTTTTAAGTAGTTACCGGAAAATGTTATTGGCATCCTCGGTAATCAGTATATAGTTTTTTCGCCCTAAGGTTTGATAATATAACAGGTAAGCCAGAAAAGGAAGGAATACGGCCAGCTGCACTGTTCCAAAATAAGCCGGTAGCGGCATATGCAGGAAAGAAGGTATGCCGAACCCAGCTACAATCACCAGCATGGCCAGCACCAATCCTATCTGATAATATTTCATGGCCGAGCCAACCGTTACAAAACGGTTCTCTCCTTCTTTCACAGTAATAGTTAATGCAGGACTGCTGCACCAGGCAATCTTACACTGCAGGGTATGCACACCCGGTTCAGTCGGGTATTCTTCCGAACTGCCATTGGCGATCTTCCCCACTTCTTTTCCATCGATGAAAATCTGGAATCCACGGTTACGATTACGCCATTCACTTTTGCGGTTGATAATGATCTTATTAGCCATAGCGAATTTATAAACCAAACAGTCCTTTGTTCAGCAACTGTAATGTTTTGGTTTTATAGGCGCTGGGAACCAGCAGTGAAATATTATGCGGACTACCTCCATAACTAACCATGGTTACCGGTATCTCGCTTACCGCAGTGAACAGTTTATGCAATACATCTTCTGTTTTGGCGATCTCATTACCTACAATGGATACGATGGTTTGCTGGTCTTCCACTTCTACCGTACCAAATGGTTCCAGCTCGCGAACGATCTGCAGCAGGTAGATATCCGAATCGATGGTAACAGATACCGCCACTTCAGAAGTGGTGATCATATCGATCGAGGTATGGTATTTCTCAAACACTTCAAACACTTTACGCAGAAAACCATAGGCCAGCAACATCCGGCTGCTCTTGATCTTGATGGCGATGATACCGTCTTTGGCAGCAACGGCTTTTACGCCTACGCTACCCGCTTCTTTGGTGATCACGGTTCCCTGTGCATCCGGCTCCATCGTGTTCAGCAATTTCACAGGTACATTCTCCTGCTGCGCCGGCCAGATACAGGTTGGGTGCAGGATCTTGGCGCCGAAATAAGCCAGCTCGGCCGCTTCATCAAAACTGAGTTGCTTTATGGCAACCGTTTTATCAACGATCCGCGGATCATTGTTGTGCATACCATCAATATCCGTCCAGATCTCACAAACAGAACCATGTACTGCTGCGGCAATCAGCGAAGCGGTATAATCACTACCTCCGCGTTTCAGGTTATCAACCTCACCTTTGGCATTACGGCAGATATATCCCTGTGTAATGAATAATTTTTTATCCTTATGCTCCTGCAACAGGTGGGTGAGTTTGGTTCGGATACTGCTTAACTGCGGCTCTTCATTGGCATCCACAGACATAAACTCCAGTGCCGGCAAGAGCAAATGATCGATACCCTGCTCTTCCAGATAAGTACTGAACAGTTTTGTGCTCATCAACTCGCCCTGTGCCAGAATATCTTTGTTCAGTGCTTCGCTGAAAGAGATCCGTAAAATGATATTGAGAAATTCAAAATGTTCTGATACAATGGCATTGCCTTTTGCCCGGGTAGTTTCCTGTTTCAGCAGATCGATCACAAAACTGCGGTAATGTGCTTCCAGTTTATCGATATGCTGTTTCGCCAGTCCTCTTTCGCCCTGCGATAAATTATGACTGATCTCTACCAGTGCATTGGTAGTACCGCTGAGCGCACTTAATACAACAATGGTTGGTTCTGCGTCTTTGGTGATGAGTTGCGATACCTGATGCATACGTTCCGGCTTACCAACGCTGGTGCCTCCAAACTTCATTACTTTCATGTGTAACCCCCTTACCTGTTTAGTCGTTAAAAAATCAGGTACAAATGTACTGCCTGTGTGTAAATGAGGAGAGATGTATTTTGTGAACAGCTGTTAGCATAAACCAAAAGTTATTTGCCAAAGAACCAGCAATAAGGGTTGGTTTCATGGCTATTTCAGCGAATCTATGCGCAAGCCAAAAAGGATTATAACTGTAGTGAGAATCGGGTAGCCAGGGTCTGCAGATCTTCCACCACACTTTCCACCAGTGGAATTCCCTCTTTCATACGTACCGCTTCCATTTCTCTTTCCGGATCACCGGGTATCAGCACCCGTTCCTGTCCTGCCGCCGGAGTAGCCGAACGAAAACGCTGGATCCAGTTGTCCATATGTTGTTTGAACTCATCCGCCGGACGAAAAGCATCTACCCGCATGGCACCAAAGAAATGTCCCAGCCCTTGCCCGGGCATATTTTCAGGCATGGGAACATACGCAGGAAAGGGCGGTGCCCATGGACCATAGGAAGCGCCACTTAACACCGCAGAAAAAATATCCACGATACTGCCCAGCGCATAACCTTTGTGACTGCCATGTTCCCTGTCGCTTCCCAAGGGCAGCAATGCTCCTTGTTTTTTCAGGATATTGGCATCTGTTGTTTCATTTCCTTCTTTATCCTGCACCCAACCCAAAGGTGTATCCGCGTTTTTTCGTTGCAGGATCTCCAGTTTGCCGTTGGCTGCAGTAGTGGTAGCAAAATCGGCCACAAAAGGCGGCTGTTGATCAGCAGGAATGGCTACCGCGATGGGGTTGGTACCCAGCATCCGCTCTATCGAAAAAGTAGGTGCTACCAGGGCACTGGCATTGGTCATGGCCATCCCGATCATATCCTGTTCCAAAGCCATCATGGCATGATGACCGGCAATACCAAAATGATTGCTGTTACGTACACTCACCCAACCCGTACCTACATTTTTTGCTTTCTCAATAGCCACCTGCATGGCAAAAGGCGCTACTACCAGTCCCAGCCCGGCATCTCCATCCACCACAGCCGTAGAAGGGGTTTCATGTACGATCTTCAGCACAGGTGTGGCATTTACACGACCCGCTTCCCATAAGCGAACATACCCTGTTAAACGTGCCACACCGTGACTGTCGATGCCACGGATATCAGCAGCTAACAAACCACGGGTGGCAGTGGCTGCATGTTCATCTGAGCAACCGATACTTTTAAAAACAGCGTACGTGAATTGATATAACTGATCGTAAGAAAATACCATAAACAAATCTAAAGATGAATAAATCCAACGCAGTGCCGAAGATACATTCTTTGTTCTTAACTGTTGCCTGCAAAAGCAGTCGCTCGGCTCCGCCGAGTGACCACTATCTCCCCGGCCTCGGGCCGCTAAAAAATCACAGTTCCATTACAACAATCGGTGATCTGGGATTCGCACTGCTATACCACCAATGCCATGGTTCCGAAACCCATCCTGCCCGGACAGGATTCATATGGATATAATTGATCTTCTGCCATAATACTTTCTGATTAAAGCAATCAATGGGATGATTCGTCTTTTGCCAGAACATATTCTCCGCATTCTGTTTTTGAAATTTTGCATTGTATTGAAAAACAACTTTCATCCAATCCCTTCTGCTTTCTTTGGGGTTATCATAGATCATGGCAAGCATTTGTTTGGCCGTATAGCTTTTAAAATCCCGAAGTAAATGATTCAGTGCCCCTTGTTTTTGTGCCGCTACCCAATGCATATGGTTACTCATGATTACATAGGCATATAACTCCAACCCTTTGTGTTGTTGGCAGTATTGAATATTTTTTACCAACTCTTCGCAACACTGTTTACGGGTGAATACATCTACCCAACCTACTACGGTTAGGGTTACGAAGAAAACAGCGTCATAATTGGCTTTGCGTAATTCGCTCATGATGCAGGATTTGGCTGGAGGCCAAGTTATATTAGTCACTCGGCAGAGCCGAGCGACTCGTACTTTTCAGGCATTAATACTGCGTATTAATACCTACTGCTATCTGAGTACCTGGCAGAAACTGCCATCAAAACAAACATCTTTATCAAAATTATTGAAGAGGTAATCAAGATAAACGGCCGCTTCTCTGCGAGTTAAGGGTAATTGGTTGGTTTTTTTCGCCAATTGAAATTTTTGTAATGCAGTACTCATATCACGCACCCGGGTAGTTTCCTCAGCTGAAGAATAATTCCTGGCCACCAGCGCCTGGTATAGCCTCATGAGTAGCGCAAGGGTTACATATTTTGTTTGAGCCGTTTCGCGGTAACCGGTTATTCCATAAGCTTTCCCCATTCCCTCCAGCAATTCGCTACTCAACAGCAGGCTATCCGGATAAAAATAAGTTTTGTTGGCCCAGCCAATACTTTTTCCTACTCCTTTGATCAGGCCTTTCAAACCGATCCATTGGATGGTTTCCCAGGCAGGATCTTCCTGTATCACATCTACAAAGGGCATGAGATAACATTTGTTCTGCAACAGTTCTTTCTGGATCTCGCGGATGCGGATACCGGTAACATATTTAGTACCCTCACCTGCTTTCCGCGCTGCAATAACACCTGCGGCCTGTCCGGTAAGCAATACCACAGGCTGCAAACGGGTGGTTCCATTTGCGATATTACTCACGGAAATACCTTTCTCACAAACCACCAGTCCTTCCACCCCTTTCGGAATCAGTGCTCCTAAGGGAATAGAAAACGAAGGCACTTGCGGAAATGGTATCGGTGGTACTTTACCCGGATACTGTGCATGGTGATGATCTACCGGATAATCGCCCACAGCAATACCGGTACGGTAGAGGTTGTATTGGTAAGGCGTGCGGATATGATCAATATTCAACCGCACTTCTCCCCGCACCCTCCTTCCCTCGCGGTGGTAAGGAATGAATGCCATGCCCTTATCCATTTCATCTTCTGCGAGACCAATGTGTTGCTGCTTGAGTGTTGTTTGCAGAAAATGAATAAAGCCCAGCGTAAAGTTCTTCGCTTTGGTATATGCTGCTTCCCGCGCCAGCGGTTTCATGTTAACCACATTCAGGTAATAATCATTACCATGCGCAGGCCAGTTTAACATGAATTTGTCTGGTGCACCTTTGCTTACCCGCAGTTTACCATACTCCAATACTTTCTGTGTACCAAGCGCATATGGTTTCTCATTACAGGGGGCATCGCTGGTACTGCAATAATATTTGAATGCATCATAGCCCGGTGGTGCCGGAATGGTTTTGTCGGCTCCTTTCCCAAAATCTTTAAGCGTAGCGGCCCAGGTAAGATCCTGTATCACGTCGCTTTTGCCTGGGGCTATTTTTTCTCCGCTTTGGGTACTGTCTTCTGTGCCCAGGTCAAAGGGTACACCCGCAGCTGCATATACATCGCCTAGGTCTGTGGCATCTACGGTAACGGTAGCAGTTATTTCCAGCTTTTCTCCTTTGGTGTTTACAAAGCCGGCGCCAATCACTTTATTTCCCTTATGTAAAGTCTTATCAAAATACCACCCATATACTACCTGCAGATTTTTTTCCTTTGCGGCCCAGGCTTTGAAAATACTATCGCCCACATGGGGCTCAAAGCAGGTTTCGCTTACCCAACCTGCAAAAAGATTATTGGTCTGGTAATGTTTGTACAATGCCTGCCTGAACTCTTCCCAGATACCGCTGCGCAATAAATGGTTTCCATCGGTGCAGCTAACCCCGGCGGCCGTTAACATGCCACCCAGCCATTGCGTCTGCTCTGCAATAATGGTTTTGGCACCACTGCGGGCACTTTGTATGCCGGCTGCTGTACCACCTGTAGATCCTCCCACCACCAATACTTCCGTATGCATTTTCTTTACCTGTGCTATCGATAGCGTCAGTAACATGAAAAGACCGCCAACAACCAGACATCCTTTTTTCATACGATTGAAATAGTTACCTAAGATAAAAAGAAAGGAGATGTGCTGTGCACATCTCCTTTAGCTAATTAAGTAGTCATTTTCTTAAAAAGGCAGATCGTCCAATGGCTCTGTGAGATCACTGGCCGATGGAGCGGCTGTGGCAGGCTGGGAATAAGAAGGAGGTGCTGACTGATAACTGCTTCCACCCTCGTTGCCACCACCACCATCACTGCTGCGGCTACCCAGTAACTGCACATTGGAGATGCGCAGTGTTAAAGATGCCCCCTGGCGACCATCACCCGTGGTATAGGTGCGCACATCGGGTTGCCCTTCTACATATACTTGTGTTCCTTTTTTCAGATAGGGAGCTACCGCGGTTCTGTCTGTCCAGTAAGCACAATCCACCCAGGTCGTCCTGTCTTTCTGGTTACCCTGTGCATCTTTGTATTTTTCTGTGTGTGCAACCGTGAAGTTGATCACATTTTTTCCGTTTACATTGTTCACAATGGCATCTTTTCCTAAGTTGCCGATTACCTGAAGCTTTATCATAACATGTAATTTTTTATAAATATCCGGAAAATGAAATTAAGGGAAAAGCGTATTTACCGCATAAACAAGTTCTTTTTCACTGTATAATTTGGGAGTAAAATACCCTTCGGCATTTTATCCATTACTTAGCTAATGCCTTAAAATCACAGAGTTAGAGCCAGGATCCTCCTTCCTTCCCGTATTTTTTCCGCTTTCGAAATACCGGTTAGGCGCGATAACCCTGTTCATACCAATACTTGTTTTAAATTTGCAGATTCACGCTTTCCCGCGTTGCGGGATGAAAAAACAGTATATGAGCCGTAAAGGAAAGGTTTTGGTGGCAATGAGTGGCGGTATAGACAGTACCGTGGTGGCCCTGATGTTGCATAACGAAGGATATGAAGTGGTGGGCATTACCATGAAAACATGGGACTATGCCAGCAGCGGAACCAGCTCTAAGGAAACAGGCTGTTGCAATATTGATTCTTTTAATGATGCCCGTCAGGCAGCTGTTCATCACGGTTTCCCGCATTTTATCCTGGATATACGCGAAGAGTTCGGCGATTTTGTGATCGAGAATTTTGTGGACGAATACCTCGCCGGCCGTACCCCCAACCCTTGTGTGATGTGTAATACGCATATCAAATGGCGGGCCTTATTAAAAAGAGCCGATGCATTGGATTGTGAGTTCATCGCTACCGGACATTATGGTTTGATCCGCCAGCATGATAATGGCCGTTATGTGATCAGCAAAGGACTGGATGAAACCAAGGACCAGAGTTATGTACTCTGGGGATTGGACCAGCAACTGTTAAGCCGCACCATCCTGCCCCTCGGTGGTTATCGCAAATCGGAGATCCGCCAGATGGCGGTTGACCTGGGTTATCCTGAACTGGCCAAAAAAAGCGAGAGTTATGAGATCTGTTTTGTGCCTGATAATGATTACCGTGGTTTTCTGAAAAACCGTGTGGAAGGACTGGAAGAAAGAGTGAACGGAGGATGGTTCGTTGATAAAACAGGTAAGAAACTGGGGCAACACAAGGGTTATCCTTTCTATACCATCGGCCAGCGCAAGGGTCTGGAAATAGCGATGGGCCATCCCGTATATGTAACTGCGATCAACCCCGATACCAATACGGTTGTTTTGGGAGATGAAAGCGACCTGGAGCAGAATGATATGCAGATCGGCAAGATCAACTGGATCAAATACGATGGTATCACCGATGGCATGGAAGCCATTACCAAGATCCGCTACAAAGACAAAGGAGCACTCAGCAATTTATATACCACCAACAACGGTATCCGTGCAAGATTCTACGAAAACGTCAAAGGCATTGCCCCCGGACAAAGTGCTGTTTTTTACGAAGGCAACGATGTAATCGGCGGAGGCATCATACAACGCGGAGAGCTCGTTCTCGGATAACATGAACGACAACTATTACAAAGTAAAAGGGATAAAAACAGGCAAAGAACTTACTGCACCTGTTTTTATCCCTTTACTACTTACCCATTTACCTAATTACCCATTAACCTAATTACCTACCCTCTTCTTTAACAAAGTAGCAAACATAGAATCCGCTTTTTTATCATACCCTTTCAGCAATTCCATTTTCACCAGTTCAAATTCGCCGGATGCCAAAACAAACTGCACCTGTAGTTCATTTTCTGCTTTGAATACAGAACAGGTAATGTATAAAAGATACCCTCCTTTGGCAACTTGGGGTATTACCTGATGAATAATCTTCTTTTGCAGCGCTGCGTATTCTGCAATTTTTTCTGCTGTAAAAAAATATAACTGTTCTGGTGTTCGTCCCCAGGTACCGCTGCCGCTGCAGGGAGCGTCGCAGAGAACGATGTGGAAGGGTGAGTGGTGAGTAGTGAGTGGGGGGTGGATGAGGTCTGCTACAAAAGACTGGTAGTCATGTATACCTGCTTTTTGAAATCTTTCTTTCAGGTTCCTGAGAATACTTGGGCGAATATCGGATACGGTGAGGTCAACCTTTGGCAAAGTATCCATCGCCAATAAAGATTTTCCACCACTGGCTGCACAGCAATCCCATAGGGTGAGTGGTGAGTGGGGAGTAATGAGTGAGAAAAAATCAGCCACTTGCTGGGAGCTGTAATCCTGTACCACCACTTCTTTATCAATGTCGAGTACATTGTCAATTCTGGTAGTATTGGCTAACGCGAGGCAGTTGGCAGTTGGCTGAGAGAATGCGATAGGCTGATCAGCCAGTTTGGCCAGTACCTGTTTCTGTTTTCCCGGACGGATCCGCAGGAAGAGATCAGGTTGGGTGAAATGAGAAAGGATGAACGCATCCGGTTCCATTCCCTCACTGAGTTCCTGGATCCACGGAAAAACAGATGCAACGGTAAATCCCGGGTATTCTTTTTGCAGCCAGTTGATTTTTTCCGGTAAGGAAACACTCCATGCAGCCAACCACTGCTGTTCAAATAATTCCGCCCAATCACCTGCTGTTTCCTCGCAGAGAAAGATAGCGATACGCAGGCGCTCTTCGGGATTCAGTGACAGAAGCGCATGCCCGATACGATAGTAGCTATAGCAAAGGTGTGTGATCAGTTTCCTATCGCGTGAGCCATGTTTTTTATGTTCCGAAAAATATTTCTTCAGGAAATGAACAAGCGGTACCGTTCCATCATACAAGCGGATCAGTGAGAGGGCTGTATTAAAATAAGATCGATAACGCATGACTGCTCTTAAAGGGAATGAAAAAGCCTGTTACCATCCGGCAACAGGCTCAAATATAAGTGATGCTGCGTAACCGCCCTGTAAAGGCGGGAAGCAGCTTATACTTCCAGTAATGTTTTTACAGGATCTTTCCCCATCAGCAGTAATTCTGGGTTCTCCAGCAGTTCTTTCACCCTTACCAGGAAGCTTACGCTCTCTCTTCCATCGATGATACGGTGATCATAACTGAGAGCGAGGTACATCATGGGGCGGATCACCACCTGGCCATTTACCGCCATAGGACGTTCCTGTATTTTATGCATCCCCAGAATGGCACTCTGCGGAATATTGATGATGGGCGTACTCATCAGACTGCCGAATACACCCCCGTTGGTGATGGTAAAAGTTCCACCCTGCAGGTCTTCAGCAGTCAGCTTGCTGTCTCTTGCCTTACCGGCTAATTCAACCACTTTCTTTTCAATTTCCGCCATACCCAGACTTTCTACATTCCGCATCACCGGTACCGTAAGACCACGCGGAGTACTTACCGCAATGCTGATATCTGCATAATCGTGGTAAACAATATTATCCCCATCGATATAGGCATTTACAGAAGGCCATTCGCCCAGTGCAATGGCGCAGGCTTTGGCAAAAAAGCTCATGAATCCCAGGTTTACACCATGCTGCTCTTTGAACTTGTCTTTGTATTGCTTGCGCACATCCATGATCCGCGTCATGTCCACTTCATTAAAAGTGGTGAGCATGGCCGTAGTATTTTTGGCTTCTACCAGGCGGCGGCTGATGGTTCTGCGCAGGCTGCTCATTTTTTCCTGGCGTACTACGCGGGTAAATAAGTCATTACCGGCGAAAGCTTTTTTGCCCGGATTATTCAGGGCTTCCAGCACATCCTGTTTCATGATTTTTCCACCAGTTCCGGAAGCTTTGATAGAAGCCGCATCTACTTTTTTATCTGCTATGATGGCCGAAGCTACGGGTGTAGCTTTGATATCGTTGGGCATTGCTGTAACCGGTGCTTCATTGGTTACGGGTTTGGGGGCAGCAGTAGCAACCGGTGCCGCTTCTTTAGCAGGAGCGCCTTCAGGTTTGGCCGCTGTTTCATCTATCTGTGCCAGCACATCACCAATGGTTAAAGTATCGCCCTCTTTGGCCAGCGGTTTCAGGATACCTGCTTTTTCCGCATTCACTTCAAAAGTGGCTTTCTCACTTTCCAGTTCGGCAATCACTTCATCGCGCTCTACCCACTCTCCTTCTTTCTTAGTCCATTTCAAAAGAGTTACTTCACTGATAGATTCGCCGATAGTAGGCACTTTTATATCGATCATAAAAAATTATTTCAGTTTATATTTTATTGTCCCTCACAGAACAAGCATTACTAATTACTAACTACTAATTATTCATTAAATATTAAAAGCGGTCTCAATAATCTCCAACTGCTCCTGCACATGTACTTTATGATAACCTGTTGCAGTGGATGCGCTGGCATTACGGCTGATGACACCAAAGTTGATCGACTTCAGGTTCATCTGCAGGAAAGCGGCTGCTCCCATATTCAGGGGTTCTTCCTGTACCCAGAACCAGGTGGCTTTGCTGTATTTTCTGTGCAGTACATCCAGCTGTTTTTGCGGCAACGGATATACCTGCTCCAATCTTACAATGGCGATATCTTTCCGGTTCTCTTTTGCCTGCTTTTCGGCCAGCTCAAAATAGAGTTTACCGGTACAGAGCAATACTTTTTTCACATCTGCCGCATCTGTTACAAAACTATCATCGATCAATTCTTTAAACCCACCCCTGGTGAAATCGCTGATATGACTGAAGGTTACTGGATTTCGCAGGTTGGCTTTGGGTGAAAAATTGATCAGTGGTTTGCGGAAGCTCCAGGTTAACTGGCGTCTCAATGCATGAAACAGGTTAGCCGCAGTGGTGATATTCGTGATCACAATATTCAGCTCCGCGCACATTTGCAGGAACCTTTCCATGCGCGCACTGCTATGCTCGGGGCCCTGCCCTTCGTAGCCATGTGGCAACAACATGACCATTCCGTTCTGACGCTGCCATTTCTGTTCGCCGGCGGCAATGAACTGATCGATCATGGTCTGTGCACCGTTGGAGAAATCCCCAAACTGCGCTTCCCAGATCACCAGTGCATTAGGGTTGGCCAATGCATACCCATATTCAAAACCCAGTACTCCATACTCGCTTAAGAGGGAATTATAGATCCGGAATTTTTCCTGGTTCTCTCGGAAATGGTTCAACCTGTTGTATCCTTTATTGGTATTCTCATCGCGAAGGATCGCATGGCGGTGACTGAAAGTGCCACGCTGCACATCCTGTCCGCTCATCCGAACAATATTACCATCCAGCAGGATTGATCCATACGCCATGAGCTCTGCAGTGGCCCAGTCTACTTTCTGTTCGGCTTCTAGTATTTTGATCTTGTCCTGTAATAATTTCTCCACTTTTTTCAATGGCTGAAAACCTTCGGGCCATTTCATCAGACTATGAAACAGGTTAAACGCATCTTCTTCACCAATGGCTGTTGATGGAGAGGAGTCAAAATCTTCCGGTTTGGCTTTACGCAAACTTTTCCAGGCCAGTTCCGGCTGCTGGTAGTGGTAAGGAAGCGGATTCTGTTTTACTTCATCCAGACGCTCCTGCAGATCGGCCCAGAATTTTTTCTCCATTTCTTTGGCCAGTTCTCTTGCATCCGCTTCCCCGTTTTCGATCAGATAATTGGTATAACTCTCTCTTGGATTCTGGTGTTTATCTATCAACGCATATAATTGCGGCTGGGTATATTTGGGATCATCGCCTTCATTGTGCCCGTGTTTACGGTAACAAACCATATCGATGAAGATATCGCTGTTAAATTCCTGGCGATAGCGGGTAGCGATCTCTGCACATTTCACCACTGCTTCTGCATCATCCCCATTCACGTGTAATACCGGTGCCTGCACCATGGCAGCTACCGATGTACAGTAATCTGCACTTCTCGCATCATCAAAATCAGTGGTAAATCCGATCTGGTTATTGATCACAAAATGAATAGTACCACCCGTATAATATCCGCGGAGATTGCTCATCTGCAAAACCTCATATACAATTCCCTGTCCCGCCACAGAAGCATCTCCATGAATCAGGATCGGTAAAATTTTATCAAAATCACTCTGATATAATACATCTGCTTTGGCTCTCGCAAAACCCACTACTACCGGATCTACTGCTTCAAGATGCGAGGGGTTGGGCATCAGTTTCAGGTGCATGGTTTTATCATCTGCTGTTTGCACTTCACTACCGTATCCCATATGGTATTTCACATCACCACTACCCATCGTCTGGTCCATCGTAGCGGTTCCTTCAAACTCACTGAAGATCTGCTCATAGGTTTTGCCCATGATATTGGCCAGAATATTCAGTCGGCCCCTGTGTGCCATACCAATCACTACTTCATGCACATCATTATTGGCGGCCATGTTGATGATGGCATCCAGTGCCGCAATGGTAGTCTCTCCTCCTTCCAGTGAAAATCTTTTCTGGCCGATATATTTGGTGTGGAGAAATTTCTCGAACAATACCCCCTGGTTCAATTTCTCAAGAATTCGTTTTTTCTGGGAGAGCGGAACTGGCTGGGAGAATTTTTTCTCCATCTCTTCGGTTAACCAATCGATCTTTTTCTGGTCGCTGATATATTTAAATTCAATCCCTACGTGGTTGGCATAAATGTTCTGAAGATGCGCGAGGATATTTTTCAGCGACGTGGCCCCCAGTCCGAGAATATTACCTGCCTGGTAAACGGTATCCATATCCCCCTCCCCTAATCCGAAGAAAGCGAGATCCAGATTGGCGCCGCGGTCTCTTCTGGGTCTGATCGGGTTGGTTTTGGCCAGCAGATGTCCTTTGTTACGGTAGCCGAGTATCAAACGGTATACCCTGATCTCCTTCATCCAGTCGATGCCGGAACCTGTCTGTACCGCACCAGCTACAGGAGTAGCTACAGCTGTTTGCAGGCCGTTACTAACCGCAAAATCAAATCCTTCAAAGAATTTTTTCAGGTCGGGATCCACACTGGCGGGATCTTTTACAAAGTCCTGGTACAGGCTTTCGATAAAGGCAGGATGCGAGTTCGTTATGTATGAAAAGTCCTTCATTGGGTAGTTTTGATCAGCTTTTGGTCAAATAGTGGGCAAATATCGGTCATTGAAGGCAGAAAAAAAGCCAAAAAACAGCGGAAGCCGGAAAAGTCCGGAACTCGAAATTATGAGGCAGTTGGGTTTGACATCTACCCCACTAATACAAAAAATCTGGTTTGGGGATACCCAGTCTTAGTCGCTTATCACCTGATTTTCAGTGTTTTTTCACTTTTTTTGTATTAAATTTCCAAATTTGACTTTCAGGTATTACCTTTGCCGTCCTGAAAAAAACAATACATGGCAAATCATTCAGCTACCAAGAAAGATGTGAGACAAGCTACCAAGCGTCGCGATAGTAACCGTTACTACGGAAAAACAACCCGTAATGCGATCCGTGACCTGAAGGCCAGCGCCGACAAAAAGACCTACGAAGAAACTTTACCCAACGTAGCTTCTATGATCGATAAATTGGCTAAGCGTGGTATCATCCATAAGAACAAAGCTGCCAATCTGAAAAGCAAACTGACCAAAAAAGCGGCTAAGCTCGCTTAATTGATTCTTATACATTCTTAAGAACCATCCCGCTATCCTGCCGGATGGTTTTTTTATGCCCGGTTCTCTGTAGAAGCTTTGTTCAGGGTTATAGTGAACCGGTTCACATCACTGGCGATAGCCGCATAACTAACCGTTCCCTTGTGGATGGCGATGAACCGGTACACAATGGATAAACCAAGGCCATACCCTTTAGTAGTGAGGGCATTACCTCCCCTGAAGAAAGGAATCATAATACTTTCTTTTTCATCGGCCGGTAACTGGGTTCCTGTATTATCGAGGTGTATGGATATGGATTCTCCGGCCGCATCGATGGTAATATGCACTTTCTGGTCTACCGAATACGTGTAGGCATTTTTGATCAGGTTGGTGAAAGCCGATTTGAGGAGCGATTCATTTCCCCGTATCACAAAATCATCATCATCCTCCGGCACATTGGCAAAAACAATATCAATCACCAGATTGGGATACATTTTTTTACAGGCACTCACTGTTTCATAGATCATCTCATCTATCCGCAGTCGGGGCCAGTCCTGCATAAACTCCAACTGTTCAAACTGGGAGATCAGCAGCAGAGAATTGGTCAATTCGATCAGTTCCCTTTGTTCTTCTTTCAGTGAGAGCAGGGTTTCTTTGTATTCAGCGGGTGTGAGTTCTTTATTCAGGGCCGATTCCGTTTGTGATAACATAATGGCGAGCGGGGTACGCAATTCATGCGAAGCGTGGTACACAAAGTTTTTCTGGAACTCGAAGGATTTACTCAGCCGCTCCAGCATGGTATTGAAATTCCGGGCAATCTCATTGATCTCATCTTTGGCTGCGGATTCGGGCACCCGTTCTGTCAGATTCTGAACGGTTGTTTTCGTCATCTGCATGCCCAGGTCCTTTAAAGGTTTTACAGCCTGCCGAACAAAGAAAAAAGAAATCAGTGCTGCTAACAGAAGCGACCCAAAGAATACCACAACCAGAATCAATCGCACCAGACCCAACCTTACAAAGCCATACCGGTCGTATCCGGACACAAACACATAGGAGCTGGTTTCGGGCAAATACATAGCTACCTGCTGGTAATTCTGTTTGTCCATCGACCGGATCTCTTTTAGCTTCCTGACCTCTGAAAGCGGATAATTGAAAACCGGTACCCTAATCGTATCCGGAAACCGGAAGATCAGTTTCCCTGTTGAGTCGAGGATAAACACCTTTTCATATAACAAGGCATTATCGTGAATTTCCTTGATGAGCCTGTAAGAGACCTGCCGGTCTTCCTTTCTGATATCAGTGAAAATATTATATACTTCTACTCCCTCTTTACTGACCCGTTTGTAATAATCATCTTCGCGGGCTTTGTACACAAGGATATAAATGGCAATACAGGCTATGAACAGAATGACCGCCACAAAAGAAGTAAACAGTAATGCAAAACGGAGTTTCAGGTTCATAGCCCGTACTATTTATTTGATGTAGTAACCAAACCCGGGTTTGGTATGGATCAGTTTCACCGGAAAAGGTTTATCGATTTTATTCCGCAGGAAACTGATATACACTTCAATGGTATTGGTACCCGTATCAAAACTGAGATCCCATACTTTTTCCAGGATCTCCTGTTTAGAGATAACTCGGTCGCGGTTACGGGCCAGTAAAGACAGAAGGGTAAATTCTTTGGCAGTAAGTGGTATGATTATACCGGCGCGGGTAACTGTTTTATTGAGGAAATTGATCTCCATGTCTTCCACAGTCAGTTTATCCGACTGGGCAGGCAATTCGGAGCGTTTGAGAAATACTTTTACGCGGGCAAATAACTCTGAAAAATGAAAGGGTTTTACGATATAGTCGTCTGCGCCAATATTAAACGCCTCCACTTTATCGTGGATCTCTCCTGCGGCACTGAGCATGATGATGGGAATCTTATTATTCTGGTCGCGGAATTCGCGGCACAGCACATATCCGTTTTTATAGGGCAGATTGATATCCAGCAAAACCAATGCATAGGTGTTTTCGGAAAATAAACGGGAGGCTTCCAATCCATCTCCGGCAATATCGGTTTGATAACCATTTGCATTTAATTCTTCGCAAATGATCTTGCTGAGTTTCACTTCATCTTCGACCAATAAAATTCTGTGTTTCACCAACATTTTTGCAGTTAATTACTGACTGAAAATAAAGAAAATATCTCAGTCTGCCGGTTTTCCTTTCTGATGATACCAGCTGCAATCAACAGTGCGCCAATGAATTATTCCATTTTTTTCACTTCTCCACTTCCGGCTACATGTTGCTTCACCGTTGGACTTCCTTTGTAGTATACGGAGCCGACACCGGCAATATTGACATCCATTGTAGCGGCCGCAAACAGTTTTACATTTCCGCTACCGGCAATTTTGACCACCGCGTTTTCAGATTTGAGTGCCTCGCCGATATAGTCTCCTACCCCGCTGATACGGATCCGCTGGTCGCGGGTTTCGCCGGTCAGTGTCATGGAGCCACTACCCGCGATCTCGGCTTCAATGCTGGGGGTATTGACTTCCATCTTCATATCGCCGGCACCGGCAATTTTCAGCGTGAGTTTGTCGCCACCGGTAAATTTACTTTTCCCGATAATATTACCGCTTCCGGCCAGATTTACCTGCTCCAGTTTGGGGGTAGTAATATAGATCTTGATGGTATTGTCTGTAGAGAGACTTACATGGTCTTTTGACTTGATGATCAGAAAACCATCTTCCGATCTGGTAAGAATAAAGGGCAGGATATTTTCATCTGCTTCCACTTTCACCGAAGTAGTGGGACCCTGCGTAATTTCCACATCATAACTACCCGCCAGTTTGATCCTTTCCGCCCGTTGAATGGGCCGGTCCTGGGTTTCGAGGTTACCATTACCCACAACCCTTTTGTATCCGAACCAACGGCAGGAAGTGGCCGTCAACATTATCACAGTAAGAAAAAGAAGCATGTGTTTCATAGCATAAGTTTAGGAATTGAAAGTTAAACAAAGGAACGGGATTCTCTACACCCTTTATCCCCATTTAGAACCGTATAACCGTCTTCCCTCCTTAAAAATTTCTGTTACCTTCGCGTGCATGACAGAAAAAATACTCATTCTTGATTTTGGAAGCCAGTTTACCCAGCTGATTGCCCGGGCCGTTCGCGAAGCCAATGTATTCTGCGAGATCATTCCTTACCAGAAAGCTTTTGAGATAGAACCCGGTTTAAAGGGTATTATCCTGAGCGGATCACCCTTCAGTGTAAATGAAGACAAAGCACCTACGGTGGATATTGCTTCTTTTATTCAGAAAGTACCGGTACTGGGTGTTTGTTACGGCGCACAGCTTACCGCCAAAGTTTTTGGAGGTCGGGTAGATAAATCCAATAAACGTGAGTATGGTCGCGCTAAACTGCATATCCACAAAGAAGATGTATTGTTCACAGGTGTAGCAGAACAATCGCAGGTATGGATGAGCCATAGCGACTCCATCACCCAGTTACCCGAGGGGTTTGAGATCCTGGCTACCACAGAAAGTATTCCGGTAGCTGGCTTCCGCAAAACAGGAACCGATACCCAAGCTTTATATGGTATTCAGTTTCATCCGGAGGTTTACCATTCAACCGAAGGAAAAAAGATCATCAATAATTTTCTGATCCAGACCTGTGGTTGCAGCCAGGACTGGACGCCGGCTTCCTTTGTACATGAAACAGTGGAAAAACTAAAGGCACAGATCGGCGATAGTCATGTGATCATGGCATTGAGCGGTGGTGTAGACAGTACCGTAGCCGCCACCCTGATCAGCAAAGCCATTGGCGACCGCTTACATGGGATTTTTGTAGACAACGGTGTATTGCGGAAAGATGAATTTCAGCAGGTACTGGATACTTACCATGCCATCGGATTGAATGTAACCGGCATTGATGCCAAACAGATGTTCTATGATGCTTTCAAAGGCAAATCTGATCCGGAACAGAAAAGAAAAGTGATTGGTGGTTTATTCATTGATGTATTTCATGAAGAATCCAAAAAAGTGCAGGGTGTGAAATTTCTTGGCCAGGGAACCATTTATCCGGATGTGATCGAGAGCGTGAGTGTACATGGTCCATCGCAAACTATCAAATCGCACCACAATGTGGGCGGTTTGCCTGATATCATGCATCTGGAACTGGTAGAACCACTTCGTTACCTGTTTAAGGATGAAGTACGCAAAGTAGGGCTGGAAATGGGCATACCGACAGATATGATCAACCGGCATCCTTTCCCCGGACCCGGACTGGCGATCAGGATCCTGGGCGAAGTGACCGAAGAAAAAGTGGCTTTATTGCAGGCGGCGGATGATATCTATATCAAAGGTTTAAAAGAATTCAATTTATATAACAGCGTTTGGCAGGCAGGTACCATTTTATTACCCGTAAAGAGTGTGGGTGTGATGGGCGATGAAAGAACCTATGAATTTACCGTAGCGCTGCGGGCCGTAACTTCTGTAGATGGCATGACGGCCGACTGGGCTCACCTCCCTTATGAATTTCTGGCACATATTTCGAATGAGATCATTAACAACGTACGTGGCATTAACCGCGTGGTATATGATATCAGCAGCAAACCACCGGCTACGATCGAATGGGAATAATCTTGGGCACTAAACTATTTCTATGCATTACCTGAAGCGCTTATGGGTGTTATGTATTTGTCTCGGGTATCTGCTGTCTGCAAAGGCACAGGATACTCCTGCTGCCAAAACCGTGAAAGTTGCCGTATTTGCGCCACTCTATATTGATTCCGCCTTTACAAACGATACGTATAAACTGGGTAAGGCCAACCTGCCCAGATACCTCCTGCCCGGTCTTGATTTTTACAATGGGGTGATGCTGGCCATTGATTCATTGAATGCGGAGAAGGCTGCGATAGAAGTGCTGATCTATGATACCAAGAGCAGCAGCATGGGCATAGATGAGCTGCTGGAACAACCGGAGCTTCAGGAGGTTTCTTTGCTGATCGCTTCTTTCAATAACCGGAACGATATCAAACCACTGGCAGATTTTGCAAAGGAGAAAAATATCCTGCTTATTTCTGCCACTTATCCCAATGATGGCGGTATTGAAGCCAATCCGAATTTTGTGTTACTGAACCCTACGTTAACGGCGCATATTGAAGCCGTGTATAAATATGTACACAGAACCTACCCTCTGGATAATATTACTTTGTTTCGGAGGAAGGGTGGAACCGAAGACCAGATCCAGACCATTCTGGGCAACCTGAACAAAAGAACCGCCGGCATTCCGTTAAAACTCAAAACCATTGAACTGACCGATAGTTTTACTACGCAACAGGTAACGGCTTATCTCGACAGTACCAAACGGAATGTAGTTATCTGCGGTACACTGAATGAAAGTTTCGGCCTGATGCTTTCGAGGGCACTGAGCAGTTCCAAGCATTACCCAGCTGTTGTAATAGGAATGCCCACCTGGGATGCGTTGAGAGATATCGGCACGGGCATTGACATGGTATATACTACTCCTTATAACTATTTCAGACAGGACAAACTCAGCAGCCAGTTAAGCGAAAAATACAGGTCGCGTTTTGCAGGCCGTGCCAGTGACCTGGTGTTCAAAGGTTTTGAAACCATGTACCGGTTCAGCAAACTGCTGATCAAATACGGACCGGAACTGAAAAACAATTTATCGGCCAAAGAATTCAAGCTCTTCAACGATTTTGATATACAGTTGGTAAAAGCCGAACAGGATAACGCGGTAACCAACTATCTCGAAAACAAAAAACTCTACCTGATCCGCAAACAGGATGGTAAAGTAAAATCTGTGAACTGATAGCAACCATCTTGGGGCTTATTTGTTGTTAGTTTCATGAAAGCAGCTAAAGGAAATAAGTCTTACCTACCCTCCAAAACCTGCAAGATCTGTGGCCGCCCATTCAGTTGGCGAAAAAAATGGGAGAAAAACTGGGAATCCATCCAATACTGCAGCGACCGCTGCCGGCAAAACAGGCAGTTGAAAAACAGCAACCCATAATCCTGCTTTCTGCGGCAACAGAATCCTGTAAATTACAGCACAGATAAGCAGCCCAGATTCATGCAACTTCACCAAACCAAAGGATACCAGGTAATTAACCAATGGCTGCTGGCCAGAGGATTCACGGCTTTTGCGTTTCAGGAAGAAAGCTGGCAGGAGATCATCAACGGAAAAAGCGGACTGGTAAATGCGCCTACGGGCTGCGGTAAAACCTATTCTGTTTTTTTAGGTGCGCTGATCCAATTCATCAATGAACATCCGGAACAGTATCTCCACAAAAAAAATAACGGTTTACAACTCGTATGGGTCACTCCACTGCGGGCATTGGCCAAAGATATTGGCCGCGCCATGGAAGAAGTGATCACAGAACTGGGAATGTCCTGGAAAGTGGGTATTCGCAACGGCGATACCGATACGTCTGAAAGACTGAAGCAGAAAAAGAACATGCCCGAAGTGCTCATTATCACACCGGAAAGTCTGCATCTCTTACTGGCGCAGAAAAACTATCCGGCGATCTTTGGTTCTTTACGCATCATTGCCGTAGATGAATGGCATGAATTACTGGGCAGCAAACGCGGGGTGCAGGTTGAGCTGGCATTGAGCAGGATCGTTCATTGCCAGTTACCCGGCAACCCGAAGGCATGCGTGTGGGGCATCAGTGCCACTATCGGCAACCTGCCCGAAGCAAAAGATGTGTTATTAGCTCCCTTACAGCTGGAAGGAGTGATCATACGCGCAGCCATTAACAAACAGATCGTTGTAGAATCCATCCTGCCCGATGAGATCGAAAAATATCCATGGGCTGGTCATCTCGGTATTAAACTGGCGGAGAAATTAATCCCGATCATTGAACAGAATCGTACCACACTCATCTTTATCAATACCAGGGGCATGAGCGAAACCTGGTACCAGACCTTACTGAATGTGGCCCCGCAACTGGCCGGGGCCATTGCCCTGCACCATGGCAGTATTGAACAGGAGCTTCGTTTATGGGTAGAAGAAGCCTTACATACGGAGAAACTGAAAGCCGTGGTCTGTACTTCCAGCCTTGACCTCGGTGTTGATTTCCGCCCTGTTGATACCGTGGTACAGGTAGGCTCGCCCAAAGGTATTGCACGGTTTCTGCAAAGAGCAGGAAGAAGTGGACACCGGCCCGGTGAAATCAGCAAGATCTATTTTCTTCCTACGCATTCGCTTGAACTACTCGAAGTAGCTGCCTTAAAAACGGCTATTGATGAAATGGCCATTGAAAGCCGCCAGCCCCTGTTACTTTGTTTTGATGTATTGCTGCAATGGCTCTGCACACTGGCTATTGGCGAAGGTTTTGAGCAGGCAGCTTTGTTCCGGGAGATCAAAAGCACCTATTGTTTTTCGGATATCACAGAAACGGAATGGCAGGAAATCCTCTTGCATCTCACCATTGGCGGCAAAGCCTTACAGCAGTACGATGAATATAAGAAAGTAGAAGTGGAGAATGGCGTATACCTCATCAAAAATCGGCGCATTGCTTTCAGACACCGGATGCATATAGGCACCATCGTTAGCGATGCCATGCTGAAAGTAAAAATGATGAATGGTGGGTATGTGGGTGTGATCGAAGAATGGTTTATCAGTCGCCTGGAACCGGGAGAGGTTTTTACGCTGGCAGGCAGAAACCTGGAACTGTTGATGATCAAAGACATGCAGGTGATGGTGCGCAAATCCAACTCCAAAAAAACGATCGTCCCTTCCTGGATGGGAGGCAGGATGAGCCTGACAGCCAATCTCGGCAGGATCTTACGAGAAACTTTCAACAAAGCGCTGGTGGCAGAAGACAGTATTGAGTTGACAAGTTTGCATGGTTTATTTGAACTGCAGCAGCAACTATCGCATATTCCGCGTGACAATGAATTACTGATAGAACAACTGGAAGACAAAAACGGATTTCATCTGCTGGTATATCCTTTCGAAGGCCGGCAGGTACACGAAGCGATGAGTGCAATACTGGCTTACCGCATCGGGCAGATCACGCCCATTACTTTTTCCATTTCCATGAATGATTATGGATTTGAATTACTGAGCGACCAGCCGGTACCGGTAGATGACAGCAATGTGCGCGAGCTATTTTCAACCGATCATCTGTTGTATGATATCCAGAAAAGTGTGAACAATACAGAAATGGCTAAAAGAAAGTTCAGGGATATTGCGGTGATCGGCGGTTTGATCTTCCAGGGAATGCCGGGAGAAAAAAAGAAAGCCAGGCACCTGCAATCCTCCGCTTCGCTGCTGTTCAAAGTATTTGATGAGTACGATCCCAACAATATCCTCCTGAAACAAGCCTATCAGGAAGTATTACTGCAACAGATGGATGAAGTAAGGTTACGACTGGCCATGCAAAGGATCGGTCAGAGTAAAATTGTTCTAACGTTCCCGGAAAAACTGACACCCCTCTCCTTTCCCATCATTGTGGACGGACTGAACCGCAATCACTATTCCTCCGAAAAACTGGAAGACCGGGTGCGGAAAATGCAGCAACAACTGGAGAAATAATTTTTAACTCTTTACCATTAACAGTTTCGCCAGCCCAGCGTTCCCTAAACCGCGCCTCCCGCGCCTTTGCGAGAAAAATCCATTAACAATACACATAAGATCAGTTTACTTCACAGCCTTATCTTTGCCACCTGCATGACAGCTCCAGTTGCACATATCATTCGGGACCAGCATTTCTGGTTATCGCCCCAGCGCTGTCTGTTTTGGGAAGAGCAGCAGGCATTGGTCCTCTCCGACCTGCATTTTGGCAAAACCGGACATTTCAGAAAACACGGTATTGCCGTACCACAAGAAATTTACAAAGAGGATCTGCTAAGACTGGTAGAACAGATCAGTTATTTTAAACCCAGACAACTGATTATTGTAGGAGATCTTTTTCACAGTGTAGCCAACAAAGAAATGGAATGGTTTCTGAAATGGCGGCAAGATCTTGCCGAACTGGCTTTTGTACTGGTAAAAGGGAATCATGACATACTAACCAACGAGTGGTATACACAGGCCGGTATTTCTGTACAAACCGGCACATACGCTGTTGCGGGTTTTGATTTTGTACACGATCCGGACGATGCCCAAAGTAACAAAGACAACTATATTTTCTCGGGCCATCTGCATCCTGGTGTACATATCAACGGACTGGGTAAACAAAGCCTGCAGTTTCCCTGTTATTATTTCGGTAAACAGATGGCGATACTGCCGGCTTTCAGCAAATTCAGCGGATTGGCGATCATCAAAAAAAAGAAAGCGGATACCGTATATGCTATTGTAAACCAATCTTTAGTTTCCATTCAATGATCCGTATTGCTTACGACCCCATTTATGCACACCCGCTGCCGGAGGGGCATCGCTTTCCCATGCTGAAATATGAGTTGATACCGGAACAATTATTACATGAAGGCAGTATTACCGCTGACCAATTATTTTCACCTTTGTCTTGTAAAGAAGATATCGTATTGTTAACGCATGATGCTGTATACCTGCAAAAACTGGTACAGCAAACCCTCAGTGCTTCGGATCAAAGAAAGATCGGCTTTCCACAATCGCCGGAACTTACCCAACGGGAACTGATGATTACGCAGGGAACCATTGACTGCTGTATGTATGCGATGGAATCAGGTGTGGCACTGAATGTAGCCGGCGGCACGCACCATGCTTTCCGCGACCGGGGTGAAGGATTCTGTTTATTGAATGATATGGCTGTAGCTGCTAACCACCTCCTGCAGCAACAACTGGCCAAACAGATTCTCATCATCGATCTGGATGTGCACCAGGGTAATGGAACGGCCAGTCTGTTTGCCAACAAATCAAGAGTATTTACTTTTAGTATGCATGGCGGACACAACTATCCTTTTCACAAAGAAAAGTCAGATCTCGATATTCCTTTGCAAGATGGAACGGATGACACAGCTTATCTCCGGATCTTATCGGATACATTGCCCAAACTGATAGAAACCGTACAACCGGATTTTGCTTTTTATCTCTCCGGCGTAGATATCCTTGATACAGACAAATTCGGTAAGCTGAAAGTAAGCCTGGCAGGATGCAGGCAAAGAGATGCGATTGTTTTTGACTTATTACACCAGCACGGTATTCCGGTTACGGTTGCTATGGGTGGCGGATATTCGCCTGATATCAGAACTATCGTAGAAGCGCATTGCAATACCTTCCGGCTGGCGAAAGATATTTTTCTATAAAGTAATGTCGGCTTTGTTCTTTTTCTGCAGGGTAAGATAATCCAGGTAATAGATCAGGCGGAAAGTCAATTCATTACCATGCGGCTGTTGAAAGATCTGACCCAGGTTACCCATATAACTTTTATAGTTCATACCGCTGACAGGAAAATCAGTTCCTAGCCAATTCTTGTAACCGATAATGAATTTACTACCGTACTTGAAATCCCAGGTATAAAACATGTCGAGGTTAAAAGCGTTGAAGTTCTGGTCGCGGCCGCTTTCGAATGGACGATCGATCAGATCGCCATTGGCATCTACATTAAAGAACTGAGAATAAATGACCCTGCTCCAGTAATGTCTGGCGCGCATCGATAGGTTCATTCGCGAAGAAAAATTATATACCGCATTCAGAATGGAAGTAAGGTTGGTGGTGGCTCTTCTGCCGGCAATGGGTTCACCGGAAGCATCGCGGTAAGCAAATCCATAATTACCATTATCATGTACCCGCTGCACATCCAGATCAAGACTGAAATGTTCATCAAAGCGGTATCGGGGCGCGAGTTGAACAGTAAAGTAGGGATCGTTGGGTAAAGGAGATTCTGCAAAACCAGCCTGGTAGCGGAAGAAAAAACGTTTCCGGCTATCGCTGCTGCCGCTGGCGCTGATATACCAGTAGGTAGTTTTCTTCATCATCCGGCCGGGTGTACGCAGTTCAAAATAATCTCGTTGCCACTCAGGCTGCCAGTTGGCGCTGAAAGTTACATCCCAGAAATTCCGGAAAAAATAAAATGCTTTTGCCTGTATGGCATAGTTTGAAAATTTAAACGGTTTGAACAGGTATACAGGTAAAACAGTAAGGCTGTAGTTATAACTGAGAAAATGTTTGGTAGGTGTAAATACATTGTAACTGATCCTTCCGATCCCTGAAACCTCATTAGGCGATCGTAAGATCCCCAGATCATTGGGATCATACCTTTCAGACTTGATGCTGTTGGATAACAGATACTGCAATTTACCACTCACTTTTCCGTAGCTGATGAGATTACTGAATCCGTTGTACTGATCAACACCTGTTATCTGGCTGTACTTTCCGGACCATACAAAATTATGCCGGTTACCCGCATCAAAGAGGTTCACATCCACCCCAGACACATTCGCATTTCTTCTGCCACCAGCCCGCCACACATTGGTATTTGTAAAACTGAGCGAAGAACGGTTGGCCAATGCCTGGTCCAGCACAAGAATATTATAATTGGTAAGCGGTTCTGTTTCAATAGTGGTGGTGGCTTTGGTGGTTTTATCTTCCACCACTGCGTGGATGGAGGAACCAATGGCATTAAAGACACCGATACCTAGTTTCTTTTTGGTCCGTCCTGAAAATTTAGATGCATTGATCAACTGGGTTACACCCGGATTAGAAATGATCTCGAGGTTCGGGTTTGATGCTACCATACTTCTCACATCACCATAACCTACCGGTGTTCCGCCCACCCTTCTGGAGTAAAACAAACCCGCTTTATTAAATAACTCGATCCCCTCTGTAAAAAAGGGACGGTTTTCCTGAAACTGCACTTCGTAAGGCGTCAGATTCAGCACCACATTATCAGATATAACCTGCCCGAAATCAGGAATCACTGTGGCATCCAGTGTAAAACTTTCATTAAACCCATACTTCACATCCATACCCCCATTACGAAGGAAATCGGTTTTCTTGGCTCCATTCGAATAGGGAACGGTTCTGAAGCCGGAAGTGATATAGGGCAGGAAGGATAAACGAAGCGGCGGCGTTATATTCTGCACATTGGCCAGGTTACCAAACTGGTTAACAAACCCGCCCTGATTAGGATCTACTTTATTCCAGAAAGAACCTTCATTTCTACGGCGTATATACCGTTGAAAATTGATCCCCCAATCCTGCACTTCCTTTCTCGAAAAACGAAGGGCCGAATAGGGAATTTTCATTTCTACGCTCCAGCCATCTTTCAGCTGTTTTACGTTACTTTCCCAAACAGCGTCCCAGCTATAATCGGTAGGTAATCCGAATTGAGATACCATGCTGGCTACCAATCTTCCATCCGACTGCACATTGCGGGAAGTAACCAGAAACTGGAATCCGTTCTGGTCATCGTTATAGGTATCAAAGAAAACGCTGAAATAATCTACATCTTTGCGCTGTTCCCCATCGCGCGAAGTAAGTTGTTTACGGACATGTTGCGGATCATCGTACAGATAAGCACCCACATATACCGCCTGGTCATCGTACAGAATATAGGCCTGGGTTGGATGTGCTGCCGGCAACCCATACTGCGGAGAGTTGGTGATAAAACTGTCTGCCCGTTGCGCCTGGCTCCATATTTTCTCATCTAATAGTCCATCAATTTTAATGGGCGTATGAATACGCAGCGCCGATAATTTCTTTTCCTGGGCCGATGTGGTAAATACAAATGCAATCGCAATAAGGGGCAACAACTTTCTCATAGAGTATACAGTGGCGCAAAAGTAAGTATAACAGCTGGTGGCTAAGAAAAATTGTATGAATGGAAAGCAAAACAGCCCTGTTATGGGCTGCTTTGTTTTTATACTATATTATGTAATCTAATTCAACTTCTTCTTCAGACTGCTCACCTGCTCCTGCAGGTTATTGACCATGCCTGCCAGTTGGTTTACATCCCAACGTGGGCCCGCATTGGCTTTCTGCATGATATATACGGCTTTCCAAACCTCCAGTACATCTTCGGCACTTACATTATAAGGTTCATACTGCGGATTATCGCTGATGAGGGTGAGTTTGTTTTTTACACGGTTGTGTTTCATGATGCGTTTGTAGACCACGCCTTCATTTTTAGACAATACCACATAGGTGTTGCTATTCTTTACATCTTCCAGATCATCCACTTTCTCTCCCACAATCACGCTGCCACTGGGTGTAGGCAACATACTATCCCCCACGATCTCAAAAGCACGGTACTGACCCGGCCCCAGCATGGGCAGGGTAAAGGTATTCAGCTCATCTACAAACTCCGGATCGCCATAACCGGCCAGGTAACCGGCAGCGGCTTTTACCGGCACAAAACGGATCTCAGACACTTCATTCACCATTTTCAGCTGCCTTCTTTTCTCCAGATAACTGAGGGCCTTGGGTGCCGATAGGTCCTTGAAAAGGAAATCTTCCAGACTTAATTTAAAAGTACTGCAGATCTGTTCCATCACTTCCAGACGGGGTTCGGCACGCTCTTCTTCATAAGCGCCTACCAAGGATCTTTTGATCTTGAGTTTATTGGCAAACTCTTCCTGTGTCCAGCCGCGCAGCTTGCGCAGGTAACGGAGGTTTTTTCCGGCGTTTGACATAGCTAACTGATTTAGTTAGCAATTTACTAATATTTTTAGCTAACTACCAAATTTATTTTTCACTTTTTTTGAAACAGGCCGGCAGTGGGTAAGTCGATGAACGATGCTGATATCTCCCATTCATCTAAATTCAGCTTCATTTTTAGGCAGACTTATCCCTTTCCTGTACTTTCCGGCCCCAAACTAAATGGCACATGAAAAAAAGGCTTTTTACACTGTTATTTGTCATCAGTGGCATCACTGCAGAAGCGCAACAAGTATGGACAGACGATCTGATCCTCACCCCTGAACGTTCCAATTTTGAAAAAACCTCTTCTTATGGCGATGTGATGAATTTCATCAATACTATCAAAACCAAAAGCCAGGATATACAAGTCACCAGCATCGGCAAAAGCACATTAGGGAAAGAGATCCCACTGCTGATCCTCTCCCATCCTGCTATCAGTACCCCGGAACAGGCCAAAGCATCGGGCAAACCGATAATTTATATACAGGGAAATATTCATGGTGGAGAAGTGGATGGCAAAGAAGCTATCCTGATGCTCTTACGCGACATCCTGCTGGGCAACAAAAAAAACTTACTCGATAACCAGGTAATCCTTTTCCTCCCCATCTATAATACAGATGGCAATGATAAGATGGCGCCGGGCCTGCGTCCGAGCCAGGAAAACAGTCCACTGGAAACCGGCATCCGCGAAAATGGTCAGGGATTGGACCTGAACCGCGATGGCATTAAAATGGAAACACCCGAAACAGAAGCCCTGATCCGGAACGTCATCACGGCATGGGATCCTCAGGTAACCGTTGACCTACATACCACCAATGGCACCTGGCATGGCTATTCCCTTACCTGGGCGCCCAGTTACCTGTACGCCGGCGAGCCTGCTACCTACCGGTATACGAATGATGTGATGCTACCCGCCATCACCAAAAATGTAAAAGAGAAAAATGGTTTGTTCTTTGGCCCCTTCGGCGATTTTAATGTGAGAGAAGGATGGCCGGTGAAAAACTTTTATACCTATAACCACCATCCCCGGTATATCATTAACCAACTGGGATTGCGCAACCGCATGGCCATTCTGAGTGAGTCATTTGCACATGAACGTTTTTACCAGCGTATTTACAGCACTTACACATTTGTGAACGAGATACTGGCGCATTTCAATCAGCATGGAAAAGAGATCGCCCGCATTAACCAGGAAGCCGAAGCAGCGGCCATCAGGAATGTATTGGAAAATGCAGGTAAAGCCACCAAGGGTGTGCGCTTTAAAATGGTGCCTACTGCGCAGAAACTAAATGGCTTCCGATCTTACCAGTATACATCTTTCACGAAAGCCGATGGCAGTAAAAGCTGGGTCAAGAATGGTAATGTGGTTACGTATGATGATGTGAATTATTACGGCGCTTTTAAAGATACTGTTCAAAGCACACTACCACGGGGATATATTATACCCGCAGCACAGTCAAATATTGCCGAGCACCTCGTTAAACATGGTGTAACAGTGGAGAAGATAGAAAAAGACCAAACCATTGAAGCAACGGTTTTTATAGTAGAGAAATTGACAAGAGCCCAGCGGAAATTTGAAGGGCATAATATGGCATCTGCCGAAGGACATTTTGAAACGGTTACCAAAAAAGTACAGAAGGGCGATTTTAAAGTAGACATGGCCCAGCCCCTCACCAACCTGATTTTTTATATGCTGGAGCCACAGTCTGATGACGGGTTACTGAACTGGAATTTCTTTGATGCTTATCTGGATCAGAACGGGGTGAATACAAAACCTGTTGAATTTCCGGTATACAAATATGCCGCCTGGCCGGCTACCGAAACTAAAAAAGCTAAAAAGAAATAATATTCCTCTGTGTTGAAAGATAGCCTTCGATTCAAATTCTTTTTCAACACAGAGACACAGAGTTGGGGAGTTACACAGAGGGATTTTATATAGGTTTAACATCTCAGAGAAATCTTAATCGTATCTTGCAGTTATGGCAAAAGCGAAGTCTACAAAAAAGAAACAACCGGTGATCCTGATCACCAACGATGATGGCGTTACTGCCCCGGGAATCCGTGCCCTGGTAGAAGCCGTAAAGGGTTTGGGTAAGATTGTAGTAGTGGCACCTGATAAACCCCAGAGTGGTATGGGACATGCCATCACCATTGGTAATCCGCTGCGTTTGCAGAAAGTAAGTGTATTTGACAGCGAAGGCGTAGAAACCTGGGCCTGCAGCGGTACACCGGTAGATTGTGTTAAACTGGCGGTTGATAAAGTGATCCACAGCAAACCCGATATCTGTTTGAGCGGCATCAACCACGGCGCCAATCATTCTATCAATGTAATTTATTCGGGTACCATGTCTGCGGCACTGGAAGCAGCTATTGAAAGTATTCCCAGTATCGGTTTCAGTTTACTGGACCTGAGTATTGAAGCTGATTTTACCGCAGCAAAAAAATATGCCAGAATCCTGGTAGAGCATGTGTTGAACAGTGAGCCACATGATAAACATCTTTGCCTGAATGTAAATATTCCCAAAGGCGGTGAAAAAATGATCAAAGGCATTAAGATTGCCAGTCAGGCCTACGCCAAATACGAAGAGGAATTTGACGAGCGTAAAGATCCCCATGGAAAAAGGTATTACTGGTTAACAGGCGAGTTTGTGAATTTTGATAAAAGCAAGGACACAGATGTGTGGGCGCTGAAGAACAATTATGTAAGCGTAGTGCCCGTTCAATTCGATCTCACTAATTATACGCTGAAGAAGAAACTCGAAAAATCCTGGAAATTCTGATGCTGACCAAAGACAACCGCACACTCGGATTGGTGCTGGGTTTTCTGGCTCCTTTTGTGGGTTTTACCGTTTATTATCTGTCTCGTTTCCGCGTGTTCACTGTTCAAGAGTTCTGGCAGGTATTGATGATGCAGAAATCATTGTTATCCGGCATCATCAGTCTGGCATTAATCGTCAACGTGATCGTATTCACCCTCTATATCAACCAGCGAAAAGATAAAACGGCCACTGGCATTTTTATTGCCACTTGTATCTATGCCATTGTAGCATTGGCCTTTAAATGGTTTTTGTAACAATTATTGTGCACCTGCCGGGATGGTAGTTCCGTTTGCCTGGGCCTCGAGCGACAGCCGGTAACGCTTAATGGCGCGGGTGATGACTTCTGCAGTTTGTTGCTGTCCGCTATCGCTGGTAATGAACTCTTCTTCTTCAGGATGAGACAAAAATCCTACTTCAATCAGGATGGCCGGCATGGCTACCGCCTGTAATACCCAGATCCCTTTTTCGTCTCTTTGTTTGGCACCGCGACTCACACGTCCGGATTTTACGAACTCCTCTTCTACCGTTTCGGCCAGTTTGCGGCTACGATTGGCATATTCCTGGGTGCGCATGGAATTGATCATCTTCATGGCAGGATTATTATCCTGCTCTCCCAAAATCAGCATAGCGGTATCGCTGAAGTTGTTCTCCATCAGGGCTTCTTCCTTGTCCTTGGTTTTGCCTACTCCCCAGATATAGGTTTCGGTTCCTTGTGCCGGGTTGGGTGTGTACCAGGTACGGTATTCGGGAATTTTTTTCTTGATCTTCTTTCCCTTCCGCTTCACTGTTTTGGTGGTATAACCGGTAATTTCTGAATGACGGATGGGAGATACATCATTACAGTGAATCGAGATGAACAGATCTCCTTTGGCAGCGTTGGCTTTATTGGCTTTTACGATCGGACTATTGAACTCATCTGTGGTGCGTGTCATGATTACTTCTATATCCGGCATCTCTGCATTCAATACATCGCGTAGTTTGAGGCCAATGGCCAGGGCCACGTCTTTTTCCTCCATATGTTTACCCGAAGCTCCGTAGAACTTACCCGCAATGGCAGAAGGACCACCATGGCCGGGATCGATCACGATCCTTTTCAGGGGATGCTTCATGGTTTTACTTTTATCGGCCTGCGCATGGGCAGACTGCGATACGAGCAAACACAAAAGCAGGGTGAGAGAAAAAAACTGTCTTGTCTTCATGGAGGCTAACTGTTACTGAATAACGAATAAACCAGGGTTTTAGTATGCCCAAATATAAAAAACCGGCTCCTTTGGGAAGCCGGCTATCGATAAGTTTGAAGAAATTTTTACTTTTTGTTACTGCGCAAATTACCGATCCTATCCTGTACCTGCTTAACCACCCAGGTAAACACCTCTTTGTGTTGGTAGTTTACCGGTTCTCCATTCTGCAAAGCAGGTTTCCACCTGGGTCCCTTATTGATGAGCCGGATGGCTTCTTCCACCGTTTTGTAACCGGGATTGTTCTGTGCAGTTACATTGCTGATACCCCCATCGGCCGCCACCAGAAAAGAGACCGTTACCCTGTATGTACCGGGAGGGGCCCCGTTTTGCGCGGGCAGGTCGCGCCGCATGTTCCGTTCCAGGTATTTGGCCCAGGCCGATTGGCCACCGGGAAATGCAGGAAGGGTTTCTACTTCAGAAAAGCGTTTTACACCCGTCAGTTTTTTTCTGACTTCTGGAGCTTCCACCGATTTCATGACTTCTGCTGCTTTTTTGGTAATCACTTCCACAACTCCATTTTTGGCTGCTTCTCCATATCTGGCAGTTGCAGATGCGTCTTTGATGACACGTACTTCTGCAATTTCATCCGGCTTTACATCATTGAGATTGCCCGGTTCTCCATCTATCAATACCCAAACATTACTGGGAATTTTATAATTGTTGGCACCAGATAACCATACCAGTGTATCCGGATATTTACGAAGAGCACTTACTTTGGCACCGAATGGACCGACAGCCCCATTTATTGAATTGCCCGAAGGATAATTGCCGACGGATGTCATAGTGGGTTTAGCTCCAAAACCAGTTACAACAATAGCCCCCTCTTCCTTATTTGCGGATTTTTTAGTGGTAATCATCACTACACCATTTTTACCTTCTTCGCCGTATAAAGCCTTGGCAGATTCGTTCTTCAAAACATTGATAGATTGAATTTTAGACGGATCAATCAGATCTAAGATCTCATTATCAATTTTTTTGCCATTCAGTATTACTAAGGCATTAGATATTGAATTACGCAAATCAGTATTGGCCTGTTTGTTAATATTCTCTACCTGCACTTTGCCACCTTCGTTCATGATGACCAGCTTATTGCCGTTTTTCACGGTGATAGTATCGGCTTTTATAATAACTGTGTCTGTTTTGACTTTTTTACTTTTAACGAGGTAATCATTGATTCCATTCAAAATGGACACTGCCATTTCTCTCCGGTAGCTTTCTGTCTGCAACTTGGCAAGGTCGGCTGGGTTACTCATAAATCCAGCTTCAATCAGAACAGAGGGGCTATTCAATTGATTCAATACATAATTCGCAGCCCTATTTGATCTGATTCCCATTACCGGAGATTTGAGTGGGGTCATTGCAAAAGCCATTTCACTGGCCAACATCCGACTTAACAAAGATTGTTTTGATGTGGCATCCGGGATATAAAACCGGATTCCGCTGGGAGGATTCTGTGCGCTCGTTCCCTTGTTATTTCTTGCTGCTACAAACTCATTAGCATGCAATAACAAAACCAGATCAGGATGATATTGATTGGTTAACGCAACCGCCTGCTTAAAGGGCATTGTTTGATCACTCTCACGGGTCAGAATGATCCGGATATTATCGTTCCCATTTATTTCTTTAACCACTTTTGCCAATGCAAGTGTTAGGGTAGCTTCTTTGGTTCCATCAGGGGTCACTATCCCTGTATTTTCACCTCCGTGTCCGGGAATCAGTACAACAGTATAGGTACGATCCAACCTCGCAATATTAGAAATACTGATGCCCGGTTGGGGCTGGTTACCTGCCACTACATCCACCACTTTCTCCATCATGGTTGCTACTGATACGGGGCCTCTTGCCCTTTGTTCCTTACTCCTGAAAGCAAACAGCACCACCACTAAGGCCAGCAGGGGTAATACCACCAGCCGGCGCAGGTAACTGAACCTGGGGTTACGGTTATTGGCCAGCATCTGCAACCTTCTTTTAATGGGCGAGAAAAAGAAGGGATTGGTCATGGCAAACTGCTGTCTGGGATAAGCTGCGGTTAATAACATGTGCGCCAAAGCTGCTGTATCTCCGTCTGTAACCGCTTTTTTATCGGCAATAAATTCATGGATCATTTCCATCTCTTTCTTTAGTAACCAGAAAAATGGATTGAACCAGCCCGCCACCAGCACCAACTGAATAATGATCTTATCTACCGAATGTTTCTGTTTCACATGCGTTAACTCATGTTGCAGAATCTGTTTGCCGGCTTCGCTGCGGATATCAATTTCCTCGTTCCAGAAAATATAGCGGAAGAAAGAAAAAGGAGTGCCTTTGGCCTGTGTGAGGATCAGGTACACATCGCCCACATTTTTACAGGAATGTGCTTTCAGTAACCTGTATAAGCGTAAAAAAGCAATCATCATGCCCCCCAGTAATACAGTCCCAACAGTGAGGTAAATGCCCCAGGCAGCCATTTCCCAGCTCCACTGAAATCCCGAACGGGTAACGGCTTCTTCTATTTTTGTATTGCTATCGGCCACTACCGACAGAAGTTGTACCATTGGAAGATCATCACTTACCGGCTGATACTGCCACTGGATCTTTACCAGGGGTACCACCCAGGCCAGCAGGGCAATGGCCAGCAGGTAAAAGCGGTTATAATGATGAAAACGCTTGTTACGCAATACCAGCCAGTAATACCCCATCATGATACCACTACAAAGTATTACCTGCAAAAAGTAATAGGCAGTTGTAAGCATACAATTATTTTTTAGCGTGTTTGATCTGTTGCAGCAGCAGTTCCAGTTCTTTTACACTCAGGTCTTTCTGTTTTACCATAAAGGAAACCGCATCGGTAAAGGATCCTTCAAAATAACCATCTACCAGTGTGCGGATGGTACTGGATGAATATTCCTCTTTGGATACGAGCGGATAATACTGGTGCACGCGGCCAATGGGTGTGATTCCTACAAAACCTTTGTCTACGAGAATCTTCAGAATCGTAGCCACTGTATTCGAATGTGGACGGGGTTCGGGCTGCGCTTCTACAATGTCTTTCAGAAAGGCTTCTTCCAGTTTCCAGATCGTATGCATGATCTGTTCTTCTGCTTTGGTTAATGGTTTCATGGGGAGAAATTAATTGCTGTACGAATATATAAACTAATTATTTAGTTATAAAACTATTTTTTTAGTCTGGAGGGGTATTTGAACAAATTTTTGGATTTTGTAAGCTGATGCGTTCCCTGATTTTCTGCTAAAGACTATGTATGCTGACTATTCACTTTTAACTTTTAACTATTAAACTTTTAATTACTAACTACTAATTACTAACTAAAATACCGATTTCGGTCAGGCCGCTTCAGCGTCCCGGCCGAAATCGGTATTTTGCAGGGGTATGAAGTATTATCTCATTTCCGGCGAAGCAAGTGGCGACCTGCATGGAAGTAACCTGGTAAAACAGTTGTACCTGGCAGATCCTTCGGCAGATATCCGCTGCTGGGGTGGCGACCTGATGCAGGCTGCCGGCGCCACACTGGTAAAACATTACCGGGACCTTGCTTTTATGGGTTTTGCCGAAGTGGTGAAGAACCTGCCCACTATCCTGCAGAATATCCGATTCTGCAAAGCAGATATCCGCTCTTTTCAGCCTGATGTACTGGTACTGATCGATTATCCAGGATTTAACCTGCGTATTGCCGAATGGGCCAAAGAACATGGATACAAAGTAATCTATTATATCTCACCCCAGGTCTGGGCCTGGAAAGAGAATCGGGTCAAAAAAATGAAACAGTGCATCGATAAAATGCTCTGCATCCTCCCCTTCGAAAAAACCTATTACCATGATCAATGGAACTGGGAAGTAGACTATGTGGGACATCCGTTGGTGGAAGTGGTGGAGGAGAAACAGTTAGGAGTTTGGAGTTTGGAGTCTGGAGTTAGTAAGAATAATAAAACTTCTCTACTACTGACTACGAACTCCAAACTCCAAACTCCAAACTCCAAACTCATCGCTCTTCTTCCCGGAAGCAGGAAACAGGAGATACAGAAGAAATTGCCCATTATGCTGGAAGTGGCCAAATCCTTTCCGGATTATCAGTTTGTGGTAGCACAGGCACCGGGACTGGATGATGCGTTTTATGCTCCTTACATGGCGGCCTATCAGAATGTATCTTCGGTTCGCAACCAGACTTACGATTTGTTGTTGAAGGCCAAAGCGGCCCTGGTAACCAGTGGCACGGCTACGCTGGAAACGGCTTTGTTTGGTGTGCCGGAAGTGGTTTGTTATAAGGGAAGCACGATCAGTTACCAGATCGCCAAAAGGCTGATCAAGATTAAATACATTTCGCTGGTGAACCTGATCATGGATAAAGAAGTAGTAAAGGAACTGATACAGGATGCACTCACTACCGAAAATCTGGTTGCCGAACTTTCCCTTTTACTCAATGATACCCGTAAACAGGAAATTTTACAGTCAGATTACAGGGCTTTAAAAGAATTGTTATCGGCCGGTGGACATGCATCTGCGCAGGCGGCGCAGATTATTTACCATTATATCCGCCAAAAAAATTGACTTATTTCAGCAGTGGTAAGATCACCAATCTAAAGAGGATCACCAGCACCGCCAGCAGAAACATGATGAGTGAAATGCGGTTCATCCCGTGCATGTATTTCATCCATTGTGTACGGGGTTCGTTGGGGTCTCTTTTTTTGATGTAGAGGTATTCGGCGATTTGTTTCCAGATGCCCATGGGGATGGTTTATTGGTTGATTGTTTGAGTAGTTCCTGCGTGTAAAGGTAATAACAGTATCCCAAAATAATTTCTGAACTTATTATGGTTAGATTTGTTTTGTCTTAAATCGATTGCTATGCCCCTACGTTTTCTGCTGTTCTGCGGACTTTTTTTTATCTCCTTTTTCTCCAATGCCCAATTTGATGCGGCTAAAATAGATATCGTTCGCGATAAGTGGGGTGTGCCGCATATTTTCGGCAAAACGGATCCCGATGTGGCGTATGGACTGGCCTGGGCACATGCAGAAGATGATTTTGTTACCATCCAGCAATCGCTGCTGGCCGGCAAAGCCATGCTGGCTCAATACCAGGGTAAAAAAGGCGCGCAGATCGATTATATCATTCACCTGCTCCGTATACCCGAACTGGTAGAAGAAAAATACGACTCAGATTTAAGTCCGGCATTCAAAAAACTATTGGAAGGTTATTGTGCCGGATTAAATGCATATGCTGCCGCACATCCCAAAGAGATCCTGCTGAAGAAAGCTTTTCCGGTTACACCCAAAGACATGATACAGTATTCGGTGTTGCAGTTATGTGTGCTCTCTGGTGCCGATAATGCACTCGCTTCCATCTTTAACGGGAAAGTGCCTTTACTGGAGAATTTTAAAACAGCAGGCAGTAATGCTTTTGCTTTTAACAGTAAGAAAACAACTGACGGACAGGTATATCTCAACATCAACGCCCACCAACCTTTGGAAGGTCCTGTTGCTTTTTACGAAGCACATCTGAACAGTGAAGAAGGATGGAATATACTGGGTGCCAATTTTCCCGGTGCACCCTGCATTCTGCATGGGGTGAATGAGAACCTGGGCTGGGCACATACGGTGAATGCACCGGATAAGCTTGACATCTATCAATTAGAAATCAATCCTGCCAACAAACTGGAATACCGCTTTGATGGCAAATGGGAACAGCTGGAAGAAAGAACAGCCCCGCTGAAAGTAAAACTGGGAGCAATACGGGTGGGTGTGAAAAGAAAAGTTTACTGGAGCAAATATGGTCCTACCCTGATCACGGAACGCGGTACTTTCTCGATCCGGATGCCGGCGCAGATGGATATACGTGGACTGGAACAATGGTACCGGTTTAACAAAGCAAAGAATTTCACAGAATTTAACTCGGCACTCGAAATGCTGGCCATACCCGGTTACAATATTGTATATGCCGACAGGTACGATACCATTTATTATATCAGCAATGGCCGCATCCCTATCCGTGATGCAAAGTATAACTGGAAATCAACCCTGCCAGGAAATACAAGCGCGACACTATGGAATCAACTTCATCCGCTGAAAAACCTGCCGCAGGTATTACAGCCCGGTAGTGGTTTTGTATTCAATACCAACCACTCCCCTTTTCATTCAACCGAAGGGACCGAGAATCCAGTGATCAAAGATGTGACGATGGGGTATGAAACACTGGAAAATAACCGCAGCAAACGTTTCTCGGAAATGCTGGCGGGATATGACAAAGTTTCGTTTGAAAACTTCCGGAAAATCAAATTCGACAGGCAGTACCCAGCCAGATTCGCATTCCCAACCGGGATTGATTCTTTGTTTTTGTTACAGCCCACTGAGTATCCAGACATTGCAGAACTGATTACCCAATTACAGCAATGGGATAAAAATGCCTCGGCCGAAAGTGTGGGAGCAGGTACTTTCTTCCTCGTGTATGCCACTGTTACGCGTAACCCATCTCTTTATAACCGGTATAGCATTTTATCGCAGTCACAGTCAGTTGCTATTCTGCGTTCGGTAAAAGCAGAAATGCTGCAATATTTTGGCCGTACTAATCTGCAGCTGGGTGAGATCCAGAAACTGGTAAGGGGCGATAAAGAATTGCCGCTGCCGGGTTTACCCGATGTATTGGCACCCATGTATTCAGTGCCCTATAAAAATGGCATGTGGAAAGGTACACAGGGCGATGCGTACATTGAACTGGTACGTTTTACCAAAGACGGACCTATCATCGAATCTATCAATACCTATGGTGCTTCTGCCAGAAAAGAGTCTCCACACTATACAGACCAGATGGAAATGTACACCCAACAGCAAACCAAAACCATGACACTGGACAAAAAAGAGGTATACAGAACAGCGGCACGTGTATATCATCCGCAATAATGAGTATTTTGCTGCAAAGCTGATGATATGATGAACCGATTATTCTTTTTACTGGGTTTGCTTTTGTTCACTACAATGCTGCAGGCGCAGCTCAGAGAAGGTCTGGTAAAATACAGCATGACGGTTGAAGGTGATGAATCGGGTTTCGCCAATCCCTTGCTGGGCAACTCATCTGTCAACGTTTATTTCAAGCAGGAAAGAACCCTGATGGAAATGGCTTCGCCGCTATACAATATGAAGACCATCAGCGACAGCAAAAATGTATTGATATTGATGGACGCGATGGGGCAGAAAACTTTTACCCGTTCCAGCAAAGCGGAAGCGGATAAACAAAAAAACAAATCGGCAAATAGTGCTCCCGCCATCGTATTCACCAAAGAGAAAAAGAAAATATTGGGCTATGATTGTACCAAAGCATTGGTAACAATGGCTGGTAAAGGTGGGCGTTCTACCGGACTAACGATCTGGTATACCGATAAGATTCAGGGAGGTGCCGGTCTTGGTATCATCAATGCAGATGTAGTGAGTAAATTACCTGGCATGGTACTGGAAGTGAATATGACACAGGGAACACTCCGCTCTACCCTTAAAGCCACCGAGATTTCTACCAAACCCGTTCCGGAAGCTATTTTCAACCCCTCCACTTCCGGCTACACCGAACGCAAACGCTAAAAAAACATTCACTCATCCACTCATTCACTCATCCACTCATTGAGAAACCGGCTGATCTGTACCGTTTCGATAATAAAACCATCATGCCCATAGGCAGAATCAATCTCATAAAAACGGGTATGGGGAATATGATCGGCCATGAACTGTTGTTCATCCAGCGGACATAAAATATCACTGCGGATCCCGATGATCAAAGTAGGTTGTGCAATAGATTGTAATACTTTGATGAGATCTCCGCCTCTGCCTCTGCCGAGATGATGACTATCCATGGCTTTGGTGAGCAACCAGTAACTGTACGCATTAAAGCGTTTCACCAGTTTATCGCCCTGGTAATTGATATAAGAAGAAGCTTTGAAATCGTCTATCTTTTCCGGATCGGGATCTGTCTGTTTATCTTGGAACGTGCCATAATTACGATAGGTCAACATACCAATGGCTCGGGCCGCTTTTAAGCCTCTGGCTCCGGCATCAGGTGTATGATCTTTCCAGCTACTATCGGCTTCTATGGCAAGTCTTTGCGCCGTATGCACCGCTACCCCCCAGGCACTCTCTGAAGGGGAAGTAGCGATCAGGAATAATTTTCCGATCACTTCTTTTTCCATCACTGCCCACTCCAAAGCCTGGTAACCACCCATGCTGCCACCCATCAGTAAATGGATCCTGTCGATTTCCAGGTGTTTGCGCAAGAGGATAAAAGACTGCACCATATCGCGGATGGTGATCTGTGGAAAAGAAGCATAATAAGGTTTTCCTGTGGCAGGGTCATTACTCAATGGCCCCGTAGTTCCATAACAGGAACCGAGTATATTGGCACAAACGATAAAATACCGATCCGGGTTAATCAGGCTGCCCTCTCCTACCAAACCCTTCCACCAATCGGCCGCATCTGAGCTGGCTGTTAGTGCATGACATACCCAGATCACATTAGACTTATCTGCATTCATTTGTCCGTAGGTATGGTACGCCACCCGCAGTGAAGGCAATACCGTACCGTTCTCAAGTGTGAAGTCTGTCTGGGAGTCAAAAAATTTCATATGGATTATTCCGTATTTCAACAGCAAAATAAGGCTAAGCTTAAATTACATTTGCATAAATCTTTGGAAATGGCCAGAATTGAGATTACCCGGGTAGACGATGCCTATGCATTTGAAGCCAGAGATACTAACAACCATTCGCTTCGCATGGATGCGGCAGAAGCCATCGGTGGACACAATTCTGGTATCCGTCCCATGCAAACCCTGCTGATGGGGCTGGGTGGTTGCGGTGGGGTGGATATTGTTTCTATCTTACAAAAACAACGCCAGACCATCCGTTCTTTTAAAATGATCATTGATGGAGAGCGGGAATCGGATAAAGAACCTGCCTTGTGGAAAAAAGTGCATATCCAATTTCAATTCGGCGGTGATGTTGCTTTAGAGAAAGCCCAGAAAGCCTGTGCCCTATCCCTCGATAAATACTGTTCCGTTGCCGCCACCCTGCGTGCAGCGGGATGTACGATTGAATGGGACGTAGAGATCATGGATTAGCGGATGACGGATTGCGGATTCGCGGATTACGTACAAAACAATGAATCCGCAAATCCGCCATCCGCTAATCCGTTAATCTGCAAAACCTGAATCGATCTGATTTATAAAATTATATACAAGTAAACTCCGATAATATGTCAACTCACAACCAGACAAACGCCATCCGCATACAAACAGAAAAAACCAATGAGATGGAACATTCTACTCCGATGTTTCTGACCAGCAGTTTCTGTTTTGACAATGCAGAAGATATGCGTGCCGCTTTTGCGGATGAAACGGATGACAATATTTACAGTCGTTTCAGCAATCCGGGTGTGCAGGAGTTCACTGATAAAATGTGTGCGCTGGAAGGTGCCGAAGCTGGTTATGCCACTGCATCCGGTATGAGTGCTGTGTTTGGTTCTTTTATGGCTTTGTTGAAACAGGGCGATCATTTATTATCCTGCAATGCCATTTTCGGAAGTACCCATACGGTAATTGCCAAATATTTACCCAAGTTCGGTATCGAATCCTCTTATGTAAGTGCCAATGCAACAGAAGCTGATTGGGAAGCAGCTATCCGCCCCAATACCAGAATGATCTATCTGGAAACACCCACCAATCCCGGACTCGATATCCTGGATCTTGACATGATCGGCAGGATCGCAAAAAAACATAAGATCATCTTAAACGTAGATAACTGTTTTGCCACACCCGTAAACCAGCAGCCGATTAAATTCGGTGCCGACCTGGTAGTACATTCTGCCACCAAATGGTTGGATGGACAGGGACGTGTATTAGGTGGTGTGGTAGTAGGGCGCAAAGAACTGATCAAAGAAATCTATTTATTCTGCAGAAGTACCGGACCGGCTTTATCGCCTTTTAACGCCTGGGTATTAAGCAAGAGCCTCGAAACACTGGACGTGCGGATGGAACGGCATGCTTCTAATGCCCTGTTCATTGCCCAATCACTGGAGAGCCATCCGCAGATCGCTTCTTTGCGGTATCCTTTCCTGGCCAGTCACCCGCATCATACCATTGCGAAAAAGCAGATGCAGAACGGCGGCGGTATTGTTTGTTTTGAATTGAAAGGCGGACTGGAAGCCGGTCGTCAATTTCTCGACAACCTGAAAATGTTATCCCTGACTGCTAATCTCGGAGATACCAGAAGTATTGCCTCCCATCCGGCCAGTACCACCCACGCCAAATTATCAGAAGCAGAAAGACAATCGGTCAACATCACCCCCGGACTGATCCGCATCAGCGTAGGATTGGAACACCGGGATGATATCTTAGCAGATATTCGGCAAGCGTTGGAGAAGATCAATTAGAAATTAATAATTAACAATTAATAATTTTTTGCTGTAAATTAATAAGCAGTCTCAGATGAGACTGCTTATTAGTTAAGATAAAGCTGAGTTGCAATACCGCTGGACAATTCCCGATTTAAGTAATATATATTTTAAACTAAGAAGACAGAACATCAGGTTAGCAGTAACCAATTATTAATTATTAATTATTAATTACTAATTACTCCTAACCGCTACTGCAATCTTCGAATCCGCCGTTCCATAATACAGGAACCATTTGTTCTGAAACTGCGCCATGCCTTCTACAAAGCAAACCCTGTTTACCTGACCGGTGAGTTCATAAGGTTTGTCAGGTTTCATAAAATAATTATCCAAACGTTTGATCACTTTGGTGGGGTCGTTTTTGTCGATCAGTACCTGCCCTACGGCATAAGTGCCTTCAGCTAAACTGGTATCACCGATGGATGGGATATTACGGCTGTTATAGATCAGTAAAATTCCTCTGTCAGTAATCATCGCAGGCGGACCAGACTCAACCAGATCACTATCAAATTTTTTAGCGCGGGTAGCAACTACGATCTTAAGTGCTGGCATTTTTAACGCCTCCCCTCTTAATGGGATGGGTGCTATTTCGCCAGCCTGCATTTCTACCGGTGTCCATTTGATCAGATCATCCGAAGTAGCGGCCCAGATATACTGGTCGCCCCAGTACATCCAGTATTTGCCATTGATTTTTGTAGCGATGATTTTTCCATTCTCATATCGCGAAACGATACTGCCCGATTTGGACCATTGATCCAGGTATTTCCCATTCATAGCATCGGCAAAAACTGAGCCGTATTTGGTCCAGTGCAGCAGATCTTTAGAGGTAGCTTCCAGCAAACGGGCCACTTTACCATCGTAGGCAGTGTAGGTCATGTAGTAAGTGCCTTGTTCATCTTCCACTACCCGTGGATCTTCGCAACCACCCTGCCATTCATATTTTTTATAGGCATCATTATCCGGAAAAAATACCGGTTCGGCATTACGGGTAAAATGCAGTCCATCGCTACTGCTGGCCAGTCCAATACGTGAAGTACCCCCCGGCAAACCGATCTTATCCTGAGCACGGTATAACATATATACTTTGCCGTCTTTTACCACGATAGCGGGATTGAACACATCTTTTTCTTCCCAGGCCACTTTCTTCTTCCAGATAGGATCCATAAACTCACTTATACCGGGTGTTAATACCGGATTGGCACTATCTGCTTTTTCGAAAGAGAGCATGGCCCAGTTGGTGGAACTATCTGTAACAGCAGTCTCCGTTTTAGAAGAAGGGGTATTGCATCCGGCAAGCATTGCTATCAATATAGCAGCCAGGAACGGGTAATGTATTTTATGGATTCTTTTCATGGGTATCGATTGCTGCTGAGAGTTTGTTTTGTTTATTATTTATTCATCGCATACCGTATTCCGCCCAGCAGATGCTGCAGAAATAATGGCTCTTTGAATGACGCATCCGTATGTCCAAACTCAGTATAAAAAGAACGTCCTCCATCAAAATCATGGTACCAGGCCATGGGATGGGTATCGCCATTGGCACCACCCGTATAGCTTTTTTCATCGATCGTGATCAATACATTCAGGTTGGGTTGGATACTTTTAAAATTATACCATTCATCAAAGCGTTTCCATGTTTTGGGGAGGTGTTTGGTAGAGATATGGGTATCATCTACAATATTTAACACGGCTTCCTGTTGTTTGGGATGACTTTTAAAATAGGCACCTACCAGTTGGTTATACCAGGGCCAGTCATATTCCGTATCTGTTGCGGCATGCACTCCTACAAAACCACGTCCAGATTGAATATACTTTTCAAAAGCAGCTTGTTGTTGCTCGTTCAGAATATTACCGGTAGTGCTCATGAATACAACGGCCGCATATTTCTTTAATGTTTTGGGAACAAAATAACTCGAGTCTGTAGTAGTATCTACCGCAAAACCGTTCTCTGCGCCCAGTTGCTGAATGGCTGCCAGTCCGGCGGGAATAGACGCATGATGAAATCCCCTTGTTTTCGCATACACCAGGATCCGTGGTGTTTTCTTCGCTTCCATGAATGAGAGGAAAAACAAGGAAATGGTCAGGACAAAAAAAGCCGCATGTATTTTTTTCATGTTATATAGTTGAAAGTTATTTGATTTTTGTTCTATGTTCCATCATTTCACGCCAGGTGGTGATGATGATCTTTTCATCTTGGATCGCTTTCCGTAAAGCGGGATCCATCATGGCCAGCATATCTCCCCTGCGTACCGGACCTGAATCGGATATCTGCGGAAACACTTCGGTTGTGGCCGTACAGTGCATAATCATCATGGTTAACCCGGGTTTGAGTGATCTTACGCCCTCAATGTATTTCTTTGTTTTGTAAGCCTGCAGTTTTTGATCGTCTGTTTTCATCTCTGCTGAGATAGGCCAGCCATAACTATCATTATGCAGATCATCCAGCACCGGCAATCCGGCATTCCAGAGCATTTTACCGATCATGCGCATCTGCTGGATCTGTGCATCAGGCGCATTCATCTGGGCCTTGATCAGGGTAGCATGTCCGGCAGGCACCATTACAGGGATCTTATTTTCAATGCCCAGCTTCACATAACGCATCGCAAATTCCGGTGTAGCCAGCAGGGTGCCCATATGGGTATCGAAATGGGTGGGTTCAAAACCCATCGACCGGGCTCTTTCCAATTGTGCTTTGATCTCTTTTTCCACTTCATCGCCGCTGGCATGTTGTACCACATCGGCTACCGAGGGCCATAGTGCCCCTTCTTTATCAACCAGACCCGGTGTTGTGTTTTTTCCGGATAAAGGTCCCCAGCGATA
This sequence comes from Caulobacter sp. UNC279MFTsu5.1, assembly GCA_943369185.1. Taxonomy (GTDB): domain Bacteria; phylum Bacteroidota; class Bacteroidia; order Chitinophagales; family Chitinophagaceae; genus Sediminibacterium. Next base: position 368,105 of record CALRMK020000003.1, read on the forward strand.
CCCCTTCCATTCGGCAGTTAAAGTGAGGTGCAGACCTGCGTCCAGACCGGGATGTGTTTTCATATACTGCACAAAAGCCGGTACCCAGGGGCAGGGCATCATGATACTTAAGGAACTGGCCACCCCTTTGGTGATGGCATTGATGGCACCTTCATTCGAGTCGAACGACATACCCACATCATCCACATGCAGGATCAGCAGTTTGGTTCCTTTGGAATATCCGAGTTTTTCGGCGTAGGTACTGTCTGTCTGGGCAGCCACAACGGCACAGAACAAAGGAAGGAATAAGAAAGAAAGCAATGGCTTTTTCATGGCAAATAGTTGGTCAGGAACAATCGAGAACAGCTGCAGGAGGTCAATAAATAATTACGGATTGCTACCTATTAATTCCTAATTATTCTTACATTCAACCTCCGCTAATCGTGGTCTAAATCTAACGAAAGAAAACCAAAACAACGCTGCTTATGAAAGCAAAAACCGGCACTTTACTGGCCTTCATGATGTTTTTCGAATATTTCATCTGGGGTGCCTGGTATGTAACCATGGGTACATATATGGTAGAGCACCTGCAGGCTACCGGTATTGAGATAGGTGCCACTTACAGTGCACTGGCCATTGCCACCATGATCTCTCCTTTTTTTGTAGGACTGATCGCCGACCGCTTTTTTGCAGCGCAGAAGATCATGGGCGTATTACACCTGGTGGGTGCCCTGCTCCTTTATCTGGCCACCACCATTGAACACAGCAATACATTTTACTGGGTGATATTGGTTTACTCGCTGCTGTATATGCCTACTATTGCCTTAAGTAATAGTGTGGCTTTTTCGCAGATGACCGATCCCGGCAAACAATTCCCCTGGATCAGGGTATTTGGTACATTGGGCTGGATTGTGGCGGGTGTATTGATCGGTCAACTGGGTATTGAAAAAACTTCTTCCACCTTTTATATGGCCGCAGCTGTTTCTGCAGGACTCGGTTTACTGAGTTTTGTATTACCCAATACACCTCCCAAAGCCCAAACCACCGATGCTTCGGGTGCCCTGGGTACGGAGGCATTTGTGTTGTTTAAAGAAAGGCCTTATCTCATTTTCTTTATTGCGGCCATCCTTGTTTGTATACCGCTGTCATTTTATTATGGTTTTGCCAATCCCTTCCTGAATGAGATCGGTTTTGCCAATGCGGCTAGTAAAATGACATTGGGGCAGGTATCGGAAGCGGTATTTATTCTCGCTATCCCCTTCCTGTTCAACCGTATCGGTGTAAAGAAAATGTTACTGATGGGTATGACGGCCTGGATCCTGCGGTATATCTGTTTTGCCTACGGTAATCCCGAAACCGCCAACTGGATGTTGTACGGCGGAATCATCCTGCACGGGATCTGTTACGATTTCTTTTTTGTAACCGGCTATATGTACACCGAAAAGAAAGCCGGCGAAAAGATCAAGAACGCTGCACAGGGCCTGTTTACCTTTGCCACTTATGGAATCGGTATGTTCATCGGCACCTGGTTCTCCGGTTATACGGTAGACCAATACAAAGGCGCAGATAACACCCACAACTGGCAAAACATCTGGATGGTACCGGCGTATATTGCGTTAGGTGTACTGATTTATTTTATTGTATTTTTTAAAGAAAAGAAAACAACAGCGAGCAATTAAAAATTAGCAATTAGTAGTTAGTAATATACCAATACTATTAACTATTAATTACTAACTACTCACCACTCACTACTGACTATTCACAACTCACCAAATAACACCCCATTATGAAACGAATTGCCATGTTAGGTTCCGGATTCATCGGACGTTTTTATGCAGATTCATTACAAGGTTACAGAAGCAGGGATAAGGTATTCAGTATCTATGCCCGCAGAGAAGAAAGTGCCAAAAAGTTTGCAGCGGATTATCATTGCGAACACTGGACCACGAATATGGAAGAAGCCATTTCGCACCCGGATGTGGATATTGTCTGTATCGCATTACCCAATAACCTGCACGAAGCAGCGGTGATGATGTGCTGCAAACATAAAAAAGCAGTAATGACCACCAAACCACTGGGCAGAAATGCGGAAGAAGCCAAACGCATGTTGCTGGCAGTAGAAGAAGCAGGCATTTTTAACGGTTACCTCGAAGACCTCGTATACACCCCCAAATTCATTAAAGCCAGCCAGAGTGTAAAAGAAGGGGCACTGGGAAGGATCCTCTGGGCCAAATCCAGAGAAACCCACCCTGGCCCGCATAGCGATTGGTTCTGGGATATTGAACAGGCCGGTGGCGGTTGTATTCTGGACCTGGGATGCCACTGCGTGGAGATCACCCGTAGTTACATCGGTAAAGACATTAAACCGGTGGAAGTGATGTGCTGGGCTGACACACAGGTAAAACCGATAGATGCAGAAGACCATGCCATCGGATTAGTGAAATATGAGAACGGGGCCATCGGACAGTTTGAAGTTAGCTGGACCTTCCGCGGTGGACTTGACCTGCGCGATGAAGTGATGGGCACCGAAGGAACCATCTGGATCAACAGTTTTCTGCGTACCGGTTTTGATATGTTTACCACCGGTAAAGGCGGCGATTATATTGCTGAAAAAGCAGAAAGTAACACCGGCTGGTTATTTCCTGTGGGAGATGAACTGAATGAACTGGGATATAACCACATGTTCATGGATATGTTCAACGCTATGGAAAAAGGTGTGGATCCCAAAGAAACTTTCTACGATGGCTATGTGGTAAACTGTATTCTCGATGCCGCCTACCGCTCGGCCAAAACCAAGATCTGGGAGCCGGTGAAACTGGATATCTGGAGAGGTAAAACCGGCCTGAGTAAAGAAAGCCATCTGGTAGAATACGATGCAGACCATTATCTCGTAAAAGAAGAAATGACGCATTACGGCACCAAAAAACTCATCCTCAAGAACAAACATTCCGGAAAAATTATTGAGCGGATCATTGAATAAAAGATACAACTGCTGATCCCGGATAATCAAGTTGCAGCAACTTCATTATCTGGGATCACTAAGCTCCGGAAATAAATCTCTGCGCTCCTCTGTATCTCCGCGTCTCTGTGTTAAAATAATTTTGCCGATGCAGGAGAACTACTATTATCAGTTTTTTTGCAACACAGAGACACGGAGTGACGGAGTTTCACAGAGACAACTGTTCATTGCCATCAATTCATCTCTATGACATACCGCCGCCCTTATTGGTTATCAATCACCATCCTGGCAGTAGTAACTGCCTGTAAAACTACCCCAACAGAATGGCCGGTATATGGGGGTAACAAAGCGGGTACGCATTACTCAACGCTCGCAGAAATAGACACCAGCAATGTGGCGCAATTACAGCCCGCATGGGAATACCATACCGGCGATGCCGGAGAAAGAACACAGATCCAGGTAAACCCGATTGTAGTAAATGGTATACTTTATGGCGTATCTCCCAAACTGAAATTATTTGCCCTCGATGCGGCAAGCGGAAAAGAACAATGGGTATTTGATCCCGTTGACACAGTTACCAGTGTACAGGGGAAGGGTTATTTTTCGATGAATGTTTGCAGAGGTGTAACCTACTATAGTAAGCAGGGAAAAGATGCACGCATTTTTTATGCAGCCGGTTCACATCTTTACTGCATTGATGCCAGTACCGGTAAACCCGTGAACAGCTTTGGCACAGATGGAAAACTGGATCTGCACAATGATCTGGAGATAGATGCCAAAGACCTGTACGTGGCTTCTACCACACCCGGTATCATTTATAAAGACCTGATCATCATTGGCACCAGGGTAGATGAAGGAGCCACTGCCGCTCCGGGTCATATCCGTGCCTACGATGTATATACAGGTAAACGCAGATGGATCTTTCATACCATTCCACAACCCGGCGAAGAAGGTTACGATACCTGGGACGACAAAGAAGCCTGGAAACATATGGGCGGAGCCAATGCCTGGTCGGGCTTTAGTATGGATGAAGAAAAAGGGATTGTATTTGCCCCCATCGGTTCGGCTTCTTATGATTTTTACGGGGGCAAAAGAACCGGGCAAAACCTGTACGCCAATTCTGTGCTGGCATTGGATGCAGCAACCGGCAAACGCATCTGGCATTTTCAAACCGTACACCATGATCTCTGGGACAGAGACCTGCCCACGGCACCGGTGCTGGTGAACCTCAACAAAGACGGAAAAAAGATAGAAGCCATTGCACAGGTAACCAAATCAGGTTTCGTGTTTTTACTCGACAGGAAAACCGGTCAGCCCGTCTATCCCATTATGGAAACACCCGTACCAACCGTATCAGATCTCGCAGGCGAAAAACCATGGGCCACGCAACCCATCCCCAGTTTTCCCAAACCTTTTGTCAGACAATTATTCACCGAAAAAGAATTGAACCATATCGTACCCGATTCCTCTTACCAGGATATTAAAAAAAGGTGGGCGGCTACCCAACATAATCATTTGTTCAGTCCTCCTTCCAAACAGGGCACGATCATTTTCCCAGGTTTTGATGGCGGAGCAGAATGGGGTGGCCCTGCCTATGATGCCACAACCGGCTTACTCTATGTGAATGCCAGCGAAATGGCCTGGATCTTGACCATGGTGGAGTCGAAGAACAATGGGCAAAACAAAGAGACCAATCTGGAGGCCGGTAAACGTTTGTATGCCACAACCTGTATGTCATGCCATGGCGCAGAAAGACAAGGCTCTGGCAACAACCCTACCCTGACAGGCATACAGCAAAAATATACGGTTGCTTCTTTTAAAGCACTGCTCACTACCGGCAGAAGAATGATGCCTGCCTTTACGCAATTGAGCGAAACAGAAAAAGAAGCCCTTAGTTCTTTTATTTTGGAGCAGAAAAAAAGCCAGAGCAACCCATTTGTACCACCCGCGAGAGCAGAAGACCCCTATCGTAAAATGCCCTACACTTCTACCGGTTACAACAAATTTCTCACCAAAGAAGGTTATCCGGCCATTGATACGCCATGGGGTACTTTACAGGCCATTAACCTGAACACAGGTGCCGTGGAATGGAAAACAACACTGGGCGATTATCCCGATTTAAAAGCGAAAGGCATTCATTCAGGTACAGAAAATTATGGTGGCGCTGTGGTTACGGCCGGTGGATTAGTATTCATCGCCGCCACCAGCGATCACACTTTCCGCGCATTCAATAAACTAACCGGGAAACTGTTGTGGGAATATAACCTACCGGCTTCCGGATTTGCCACACCGGCTGTGTATGAAAAGAATGGCAAACAATATATTGTGATTGCCTGCGGTGGCGGTAAACTGGGTAAACCTTCCGGAGATAGTTATGTAGCGTTTGCTTTGGGAAATAAACAATAGCAGCTGTTACAGCGGAGAAAAAAGTAAATGGGTTACAAAGGTTTGCTAATTTTATACTTTATACAATTATACCACTTACCAAAATCCTGTTCATGTTATCACAAGATCTTTTCATCCATCATGTATATTTCTGGTTAGCTTTTCCTGAAAAACAGGAAGACCATGCCGCTCTGCTGGCGGGCTTGAAAGCATTGAGTAAAGTGCCCTCTATCCAGCAGTTTCATATCGGCATACCCGCTTCTACCAACAGGGATGTAATCGATACCAGTTACCAGTTTTCCTGGCTGGCTGTTTTCCCTGATAAAGCGGAACAGGATGCTTATCAAACAGACCCTATCCATTTACATTTTGTAGACACCTGTAAACATTTGTGGAAGGAAGTAAAAGTGCTGGATTCGATTGGCGCTTATTAAAATGAAAACGTCATTTTGAATGAACCATTTCTGTATGGCCTGTTCAAAATGACGTTTTTTTTATTTTTTTATTACTACTTATTCCAAACCACTTCTGCAGACTTAACGCTGGCAGAACTGGTGCCCAAATGGATGATGAATTTTCCGGGCTCCCAGATCCTTTTCAGGTCGCTGTTAAAAAATTTGAGCTCTTCCGTTGTGATCACAAAACTAACTTCTTTCGATTCACCAGGTTGCAAAGCTATTTTCTGAAATCCTTTCAGGTCTTTCACAGAACGGCTTACACTGGCTACCGGATCTGTAATATATAACTGCACCACTTCTTCTCCGGCATATTCGCCACTGTTGGTCAACGTAATCGTAGCAGTTAACTTCTCCTCCCCTTTTAAGGAGGTCTTACTCAGTTTCACAGCACTGTAATCAAACTTTGTATAACTCAATCCATGCCCAAAAGGATATAGTGGATCATTGGATTCGTCAAGGTAATTGGATTTGAATTTGGGGAAACCGGTTCCATCAAACGGACGGCCGGTATTCTTGTGATTGTAATAAATCGGGATCTGTCCTACACTGCGCGGAAAAGTAGCAGATAATTTACCGGAAGGATTATAATTCCCAAACAATACATCGGCCACCGCATTACCGGCTTCTGTTCCGGGTGCCCATGCTTCCAGGATAGCAGTGGCATGTTCATTTTCCCATACCAGTGTTAAAGGCCTTCCATTAATCAAAACAACTACCAGTGGTTTTCCGGTTTTGTGTAATGCTTTGAGCAAAGCCTGCTGACTGGCAGGTATGCTGATATCAGCACGGCTGGAAGACTCACCCGACATATTAGACGACTCTCCCACCACAGCTACTACCACATCTGCTTTGTTGGCTGCCGCAACCGCTTCATCGATCATTTGCTGGGGAGATCTGGCATCGATCTCGGCTTCTACACCCAGTGCATTCACTCTTTTGAGGAACAGGGCGGTATCGTCTGTAATATTCGCACCCTTGGCAGTGATGATGTTAACACTGTTACCAGCTACATTCTTGATTCCTTCCAGCACGCTTACCGATTCTTTCCAGTCGCCGGCAACTACCCAGGTACCCAGCATATTTCTGCGGTTATCGGCCAATGGACCCACCAGCGCAATCGTGCCTGATTTTTTTAGTGGTAAAATCTGTTTATCATTCTTCAGCAATACCATGCTATGTGCTGCAATTTTTCTGGCAGCACTGCGATTTTCAGCAGAGAGAATATCTTTTGCAGGTCTGGCTTCATCAATGTAGCGGTAAGGATCATCGAACAAACCTAATTTGTATTTGGCTTCCAGAATACGGAGGCAGGCTTTGTCAATATCTGCCAGCGTTACTTTTCCTTCTTTTAATGATTTGCCCAGTGTCGTCAGTAATCCTTCTCCTACCATATCCATATCCAATCCGGCTTTTAAAGCTTGTGCAGAAACGGTCTGCAGATCGCCCACACCGTGATTGGTCATTTCGTTAAGAGAAGTATAATCAGATACAACAAAACCCGTAAAACCCCATTCTTTGCGCAGCAGATCCGTTAATAACCATTTATTGCCTGTGGCGGGTATCCCATCAACCACGTTAAAAGAACTCATGATACTGCCTGCGCCGGCATCTACGGCAGCTTTGTAGGGAGGGAGGTAATATTCATACATCTGCATCCGGCTCATATCAACCGTATTGTATTCGCGGCCGGCTTCTGCTGCACCATATAAAGCAAAGTGTTTTACACAGGCCATCAGTGTATTATTTTTCGAAAGATCGGTGCCCTGGTATCCACGTACCATCGCTTTCGCGATCTGGCCACCGAGGTAAGGGTCTTCGCCGGAGCCTTCCGAGATCCTTCCCCAACGGGCATCGCGGGCAATATCTACCATGGGCGAGAAAGCCCAGTTTAATCCATCCGCCGTGGCTTCTTTGGCGGCAATGGCAGCAGACTGTTCTATCAGTCCCATATCCCAGGAAGCAGATAATCCCAATGGAATCGGGAAAATAGTTTTATGTCCATGTATCACATCCAATCCAAAAATCATCGGTATACCCAAACGCGATCCTTTCACGGCCAGGTCCTGCGCTTTACGCACTTTTTCCGGTGAAGTGATCCCGAATAATCCGCCCACCTGTCCTTTTTTGATCTTGTTTTCTACATCATTACTCACCACTGATCCGGTAACAGCGGCACCACCGGGTATGATCAGATTGAGCTGTCCGATCTTTTCTTCCAGCGTCATTTTAGCCATCAGCGCTTTAGCTTTGGCTGTATAGGTATTTTGTGAGAAACCTGGATAAGCGAGCAACAGGAAAAGCCCGATGTTGAATAATTTTTTCATAACGTGGTTTTGATGTGAAACAGGCCAACCGGGTTGGTCTGCGGAAGAAAAGTGAATGTAGAAAAAAAAGGCTGTATCACAGCTGACGAAAGTCATAAATTAAAAAGACCCGCCATTGCTGACTGGGTCTTTTACTCCAGAGGGTATGGAGGATTGCTTGCCGAATACTATTTCAGGATCGATTGTATGTTGCGATAACTGGTGGCAATGTTCTCAAATGGCTTAGGGGCACCATCCTGCTCCACAAAGAAATATTGCATACCGGATTCTTTGGCATGGGCGAAAATGCGTTTGAAATCAAAACTGCCGGTGCCTACTTCCAGTATTTTTTCAAAGCCGGCATCCATATCTTTCACATGCCAGAGATGGAAACGGCCGGGATGCTGTTTGAACAGGGCTACAGGATCTTTACCGGCCTTTAATGTCCAACCCAGATCCAGTTCCATTTTAACGAGGTTCTTGTCTGTTTGCGACAAGATCAGTTCATACGGTACTACCCCATCCACGGTTTTGAATTCGGCATCATGGTTATGATAAGCAAATAAGAGTCCCGCTTTTTTAGCGGCTTCTGCCGATTTGTTCAGCACCTCAATCGAAGATTTGATCTCGTCCAGCGAACCGATCGGTGTGTTGGCACATACCAGGTATTTCACACCACCTTCTGCTGCCTGGTCAACCAGTTCCTGGTAATTATCACGCAGATTTTTCATAGGTGGGATCACCATTGGTTTTCCATCGGCACCAGCAGGCATTTTGGCGCCGGGTGGTAATTTAAAAGGTGCCCCCAACACATGGTGCGAACGCCAATGCATGCCCATTCCGTTCAGGGTACTGGCAAATTCTTTGGCCGACATCCCGTAAAAACCACCTTTTTTACTGAAGGCAGATTCGATCTCTGTATAACCGATATCCGCGATCTTTTTCAGGTTGCCGGGTACATCTTCATCCAGTACTCCGAACAGGGTAAATAACTGGAGCCCCACACCTGATAAGGCATTCTTTTCCAGTAAAGCCTTCGCTAACAGTTCTTTGTTCAATAACAGACCACCGAGGGTCATGGCAGCGGTATTTCGCAGGAAGTTTCTACGTGTATTCATTTTGCTGGTTTAGTAACATCGCTTTCTGATACCGCAAGGATGTTGGTAAATGAGTTATTTATAGGTCAGGCCGAATCCGAATTTGTATAAAGGATCTTTTGAGTCATAGGGCAAATCTTCTTTCTGTTTGCGAACCGCATCCATAGAAGAAGGTAATTCAAAAGGCAGTTTACCACCGGGTTTGGCTTTACCGAAGATCACATCCATCAGCGCTTCATCACTTGCCCCAAAATCGGCCAATACCGCTTTGGCTTTGGCATTGATCTCAGGGAATACAGCCGGACGATCAAGATAGATATTAACAATACTGGGTACCGTATTCATGATCTGCAGAATACTGTCGCGTTCTTTCTGCTTAAAGTCCAGATCACCGTGGTGAAACATACGGGCCATGAAATTGGGTGTTTCTACCGGTACCCAGGGAGTTTGTAAACGGAGAATAGCTATATCAGCTTCAGAAGGTTTGTTAACCATGATGCCATATTTACCTACCACTTTCGGATCCATATTACCGGCAAATATTTTCAGTTGCTTGTTGGTAAGCGGCAAAGTATTGCCTTTTACTACCGGTGTATTTTTGAGTAATACCATCGCTCTGCGTTGTGATTCGTTTCCTGCTTTCACAAAATCTGGACGGCCTACCGTTTTCACAGCCTGCTCCACATCCACATAAGGGTTATCAAACAGACCCAACTGAAACTTCTGACGCAGTAATCTCGTAACAGATTCATCGATCCTGGCTTCCGTTAGTTTACCTTCTTTCACCAGTTTGATCACCAGTTCCGGCACACTCTCACCGCCAAACTGGTCAACACCTGCGTTCAGTACTTTTAACACACGTTCTTCCGGTGTTAATTTTTCTACCCCCCAGGCACGCGCGGGCCATACAAAAGAGCCCATATTGATATCGTTGATCAATCCCCAGTCTGTACAAACCACTCCATCGTATTTATATTTTTTTCGCAGCAGGTCTGTGATCATGGCCTTGTTGAAGGAGAAAGCCACATTTTCGTTCGACTGATCAACCGGAATACCATAATAAGGCATGATGGCGGCTGTATTGGCATTGAAGGCAGCTTCAAAAGGGATCAGGTGATAATTGAAATTCTTACCGGGATAGATCTGTCCTCTTTGAAATTCAAAATGCGGATCCAAGCCTTCTTTCTGCGGACCACCACCGGAAAAATGTTTGGTCATAGCCGCCACACTGCTGCTGCTAAGTTGGGCACCTTGTAATCCTTGTACATAGGCTTTGGTCATGCGGGCGGAGAGCTGTGCATCTTCTCCAAAAGTTCCGCTGATACGGGGCCAGCGGGGTTCTGTGGCCAGATCGGCCATGGGATGCAGGGCTTCGCGGATACCAACGGACACATATTCCTGGCGAACGATATCGGCAAATTTCTTGGTGAGCGCATCATCGCCGATAGCTGCCAGACCCAATGGTTCGCACCAGAGAGAAAAACCGTTTGCTGCCATCGAAAAAATGTTCTGACTAAAAGCATTTCTCGGATCAGATGCAATGGTTACGGGAATACCGAGCCTGCTTTCTTCCGCATGCTTCTGCACATTATTGTACCAGGTAGCGAGTGCTTTAACATCGGGCACTTCCCATAGATTAATATGGTTCATTTTTTTCCCATCCATTAACTGGGTAGCGATGGGAATACGGGCGAAAAATCCGGTACCCGCAAAATCATTCAAGGATCCATCCGGTGCAATTTTGGCACCGTTGATGAACAGGGTTCCTGCTTTTTCTTCCAGGGTCATCTGTTTCAAAAGGTCTTTCACGCGGATTGAGATGGGTTGTTTCGCATCTTCATACGGATCCATTTTTCCGTTCTTGTTCAGGTCGCGGAAAGCAGGCGCGGATGCGGCAGAGGCATTACCCGGAAAAGCGCGCCAGGAAAGTGTTACGAGTAAAACAGATAAGGCTGCCAGTAATAGCAGTACGGGGTTGAGGCGGATGGTTTTCATATCATTGCGTCGTTATGACACAATAATAGGGATTAAACCGGAATATCCCAACCAAAACAGGCAGTTTTCCCTAATTTTAGCGGGTATATGAAACAGGAAACCACGATCAAAGACACGATACTAAAAGGCAGTAAGTTGTTTATGCCCTCATTATCATTGGATTGTGTCATTTTCGGATTTCATGAAAATGAGCTGAAAGTATTGCTGCTAAAAATGAAAAGTGCCGATACCTGGGCCCTGCCGGGGGGATTCATCTACAAAGACGAAGACATCGAAGAAGCAGCTACCCGTGTACTGCGTGAAAGAACCGGGATCCAGGATATTTTTCTCCGCCAGTTTCAGGTATTCGGTCATCCCAAAAGGGCAGATAAGAAGTTTCACCTGAATATGCTCAAAAAAGATGGCATCATCGTTGAAAAAGACAACTGGTTGTTGCAACGTTTCATCACGGTGGGGTATTATGCATTGGTAGATTTTGCCGTGGTGATCCCTGAACCCGACCAGAGTTCCATTGCCTGCGAGTGGCACGACCTGCATACGATCCGCGAGCTGTTCATGGATCACAAACAGATCCTAGACAAAGCCCTGGAAACATTACGCCTGCAACTGAACCATGAACCTATCGGATATAACCTTTTACCGAATAAGTTTACCATGCCCGAGATCCAGAAATTATACGAGACCATTCTCGATAAAAAACTGGACAGAAGAAATTTTCAGCGCCGGATACTCTCTTTCGGATTCATCAAACGCTTGAAAGAAACCCGTAAAGGCGGCGCACACAAAGCTCCCTACCTCTATTCCTTCGACCTGAAAAAGTACAAAAAGGCATTACTAGAAGGATTACAGGGAGGATGGTAATTTTGGGATACGGCAGATAGGTTATCACCACTAAAGAGAGTAACTTTATAGGGATCAATATCAACGATGCGCTTGTCTGTTCATCACACAAGTTAAAACAGTTGTATGTCTACCCTCTTTTACAGAAATGCCTCTCTGGAAGACCTCGACAAAATCGTGGACATTTATAATTCCACGGTTCATACCAGAATGGTTACCGCCGATACCGAACCGGTAACAACCGCCAGCCGCCTGCATTGGTTTCACGAACACAACCCCCAAACAAGACCATTATGGGTAGTAGAAGATGAGAACAATGATATGGTGGGATGGGTCAGTTTCCAGTCATTCTACGGAAGACCCGCCTATGCTGCCACTGCAGAGATAAGTCTCTATCTCGATCCCGCACAAAGAGGTAAGGGCATCGGCAAAAAGATCTTACACCATATCATAGACCAGGCAAAAACACTGGAGATCAATACCCTGCTGGGTTTTATTTTTTCGCACAACGATCCCAGCATGAAGCTTTTTAAAATCATGGGCTTTGAAGAATGGGCCACCCTACCCAATATTGCCATACTGGATGGCGTGGAAAGAAGCCTTAAAATTCTGGGGAAACGGGTAAACTGACCCTACAAAAAAGCAATCGCCACAGATGCAGGATCAGCATCTGTGGCGATACTATTATAAACCAACCTTCTTCAATTCCTCAACAGCGAAATTGGCGGCCCTTGCGGTAAGCGCCATATAGGTGAGTGATGGATTCTGGCAGGCCGAAGATGTCATGGCTGCACCATCGGTTACAAACACATTTTTAGCATCCCATACCTGGTTATTCGCATTCAGCACAGAAGTTTTGGCATCTCTTCCCATGCGTGCCGTGCCCATTTCATGAATGCCATGACCAATGGCATGCCCGTTATCCCAGGTTCTGATATTGGTTACACCGGATGCTTCAAACATCGCTTTCAGTTCTTCTACAATGGCTTTGCGCATTTTCTTTTCATTGTCTTTCAGTTCGCAGTCCATCGACAATACCGGCAACCCCCATTTGTCTTTTTTATTTTTATCTAGTGTGATCTTATTCTCGTGGTAAGGAAGGATCTCTCCGAAACCGGTAGCACCGATCGACCATCCACCCGGCTCTGTTAACGCATCTTTGAATTCGCCACCGATATTCAGCTCCGCCACTTCCCTTCCCCAGCCAGCGCGACTGGCGCCCCCCTGGTAACCAAAACCGCGCAGGAAGTCGCGTTTATCATCACCGATATTGGCAAAACGGGGAATATAAAAACCGTTGGCTCTTCGGCCGAAATAATATTTGTCTTCATAACCGCTTACCTGACCCGATGCACCGAGGTTATAATGATGATCCATCACATTATGCCCCAGTTCGCCACTGCTGCTGCCCAGTCCTTCTGGCCAGATATCGGTAGCCGTATTGAATAGCACCCAGGTAGAGTTTAAAGCAGACGCATTCAGGAAAACGATTTTGGAATAATACTCGTAGGTCTGGTTTGTTTCTGCATCCAGTACTTCTACTCCTTTTGCTTTTTGGGTGTCCTTATCATAGATCAGTTTGGTAACAATTGAAAAAGGACGAACCGTTAAATTACCCGTTTTCATCGCCGCAGGTAAGGTAGAAGATTGTGTGCTGAAATAACCACCGAAAGGACAACCTTCCCAGCAACGGTTACGGAACTGGCATTGGGTTCTGCCTTCAATAGGCGCCGTTAAATTGGCCACCCGCCCAATGAATAGATGTCGGGCACCTTTGTATTGTGCTTTGATGCGAGCCGCCACATCTTTCTCTACACAGTTCAGATCCATGGGTGGCAGAAACTGTCCATCCGGTAAATGTGCCAATCCTTCTTTGGAACCGCTGATCCCGGCAAATTTTTCTACATGATCATACCAGGGAGCAATGTCTTTGTAACGGATGGGCCAGTCAACCCCAACACCTTCTTTTGCATTGGCTTCAAAATCCAGATCACTCAGGCGGTAACTCTGTCTGCCCCACAAAATAGAACGACCCCCTAATTGGTAACTGCGCCACCAGGTAAAGGGTTTTACTTCCGTATACGGAGAATCTTCTTCATTTACCCAGGACCCCATTACCGGTTCGCTGCCGGCCCAGCCACGATGGATCACCGGATATTTTTTCCGTTGCTCCGCTGTGGTTTTCCCCCTATGAGCAAACTCCCAGGGATCTTTGGAGGCAGTTGTGTAGTCTTTGATATGTTCATAATCCCTGCCACGTTCCAGCATCAGTACTTTTAACCCTTTTTCGGTCAATTCCTTGGCGGCCCAGCCACCACTGATACCCGAGCCTACTACAATGGCATCAAATGTATTTTGTGCTTTGGCTTTGTTGTTGAGGTTGGTAGAATCTGCAGACATTTTATTTTGATTAACGGATTAGCGGATTAGCGGATTTTATCTTTATTAAATCTTGTTACTTCTATTGTTTGTTTTATATCTTACTTTTCAATCTTCCTTTCCAAACTCCAAACTCCAAACTTTTAATTTCTAATTTTAAATTCTTCCGCCTTTCATCTCCTCCACCGCATGATTCGCCGCTCTTGCTGTGATGGCCATGAACGTGAGGGAAGGATTCTGGGTGCTGGTAGAAGTCATACAGGCACCATCGGTAACAAATACATTTTTACACTGGTGTAACTGGTTCCAGGCATTGAGCATGGATGTTTTGGGATCCCTTCCCATACGCACCCCACCCATTTCGTGGATATCCAGTCCGGGGGCTTGTTTGCTGTCTCTTGCATGGATATTGGTACAGCCTGTTTTCTCCAGCATCTCCTTGCCCTGCTCCAAAAAATCTTTGAGCAGTTTCTCATCGTTATCATCATACCCTACAGAGGTCACCAATTGCGGAATACCCCAGGCATCCTGTTGGTCTTTACTTAACCGAACATGGTTCGACTCTTTGGGAATGGTTTCTCCCTGCATCATCATATAAATACCCCAGTCGCCGGCCTCGGTCATCGCATCTTTGTAGTCACCGCCAATACCTTCCGCCCATGCCCTGCCCCTGCTGGCACTGAAATGCACCATGTAACCGCGCAGAAAATCCATTTCCTGTTTGTACACGTTGCGGAAATTAGGCATCATCACGGCTGTGGGACGGCGGCCATAATAATATTTATCCTTCGGCCCATCATAGGAAGCTGTTAACGAACCGCGGTAATTATGAAAAGCGATGTATTTTCCCAGCAAGCCGTTATCATTGCCCAGGCCGGTAGGGAAACGATTAGATGTTGAGTTGAGCAGGATTAGATTCGTATTTAAACAAGCCGCATTCACAAAAATGATCTTTGCAAAATATTCTGTGGCTTTATTTGTTTTTGCATCTATCACCCGAACCCCGATGGCTTTTTGTTTTGTCTCGTCGTAAATAATGGAATGCACTACCGAGTCTGTCCGTAAGGTTAGGTTGCCCGTTTTTTGCGCCCAGGCTATGGTAGAAGAGTTGGAACTGAAATATCCACCAAACGGACAACCTCTTTCACACAAACTTCTTGCCTGGCATTGGGTTCTGCCCTGTTGTATATGAATATCCCTGGGTTGTGTCAGGTGCGCACAACGGCCCTGCACCACATAACGGTCTTTGTACTGCGCCAGAAGTTTCTGCTGCATTTCTTTTTCTACACAATTCATTTCCCAGGCAGGTAAAAAATCACCATCGGGTAAAGTCTCTACCCCATCTTTGTTGCCACTGATCCCGGCAAACCTTTCAACATGGGTGTACCAGGGTGCCAGGTCTTCATAACGGATGGGCCAGTCAACGGCAAAACCATCCCTGCCCGGACCTTCAAAATCATATTTACTCCAGCGCTGTGTTTGTCTTGCCCATAACAGGGATTTACCTCCTACCTGGTAACCACGAATCCAGTCGAACGGTTTTTCCTGCACATAGGGATGCTCATGGTCTTTCACAAAAAAATGATCGGTGGCTTCGCCATACGCATAACAGCGGTTTACCACAGGATCTTTTTGCGCCAAGGGCGGGGGCATTTCGCCACGATGCGGAAATTCCCAGGGATTTTTGGTGGCAGTGGGATAATCTTTGATATGCACCACATCTTTCCCCCTTTCGAGCAGTAAGGTTTTTAATCCTTTCTCGCAGAGTTCTTTGGCAGACCAGCCACCACTGATGCCGGATCCCACAACGATGGCATCAAAAGAATTTTGTGTAACACCTTTGGTGTTGAGATGAGGAGTGTCTGACATGGCAAGCAGTATTCAATGATAGAATGATAGTATGATAGAATGATAGAATGTTATTGGTATAACTGAACATACTTTCATCTGTCATGGCTCCTTAAATCTAAAACATTATTGTACTCGTTCCTTATTACCGATCAGATTATTATTAACTTTTGGTAATTTTATACCATTCTTTACAAAGGACAAATTCAGCAATATGGAATACAGGGAGATCGGACAATCGGGGATACAGGCATCGGCCATCACATTCGGGGCATGGGCCATTGGGGGATGGATGTGGGGCGGGGCAGACAGGAAAGAAGCATTGGAAGCGATCCTGGCTTCTTATGCGTTGGGCGTTACTTCGATTGATACGGCACCCGCTTACGGGCAGGGACTGAGCGAAGAGATCGTAGGTGATGCGCTGAAAGTATTGTCCAGAGACAAAGTACAGGTATTTACCAAATTCGGTTTGCGTTGGGACCTTGCCAAAGGCCAGTTCTTTATAAATAGTATCGACAACTATGGCAAACCCATTGCTGTGCATCGTTATGCGGGTAAAGAAAGTGTGATAGAAGAATGTGAGAACTGCCTGCGCCGATTAGGAACTGATTATATAGACCTGTTTCAGATTCACTGGTCAGACCCTACCACACCCATTGAGGAAACCATGGAAGCCGTTCTGCAACTGCAGCAGCAGGGAAAGATCCGTGCAGCAGGCGTTTGTAATTATACAGTTGCTGAGATAAAAACTGCTGAAACAGTTTTGTCGCTGGCCTCCAGCCAATCTCCTTACAGCATGGTGTTCAGAGATATTGAGAAAGAAATTGTTCCCTATTGCATCGAACATAAAAAAGCGGTGATCGCCTACAGTCCTTTGCAAAGAGGATTACTGACCGGCAAGATCAAACCCGGCCATATCTTCAATGAGGGTGATACCCGTGAAGGCAATCGTTTTTATTCGGATGAAAATATCAAAAGGATCAATGTTTTTCTGGATGAATTACGTCCCTTGGCGGCTGATAAAAATGCTTCTCTGGCGCAACTGGTGATTGCCTGGACCCTTCGGCAGCCCGGCATTACCATCGCTCTGGTTGGTGCCCGTAATGCCGAACAGGCCACACAGAATGCCAAAGCCAGTGAGATCAGTCTGACCAATGAGGAGTTAACCCTCATCAATAACCAATTATCCCGCTTATCGCTGGTTTTCTAACCCGCTTTTTTATGAACTTTCAAAACAGCCATCACTTCAACCGGATAACTGTGAAAGAATTGGGCTGAAGAATGGCAGGTAGTAGCTTACCCTTTACCACCAGTTCTTGTGTAACCGGTGCGATAGCTGTTGGATGTTCGAAAGAGTTTACATCATTCATGTCACTACTTGTCAGAACGGTAAAAAGGGCTTTTTCAGCTTTCCCGTTCCATCCATCCAATTGAAAATTCACAGCCTGTTCCTTACTGATCGTATTGGCTATTTTAATGATCAGCTCACCGGTTTGTTTATCTATACTGGCCGAAGCATACAGACTGTCTTTTCCTGCCAGTACTTCTCCATTCATTTCGATAGGTATTACCTGCGTGCCTTTGTGATTGGCAAATAATTTCTGTACATAATAGTTAGGCGTACCATAGGATTGCAGGTTATCGAACCAGATCAGATCCGGACTCCACTGCCAGCCATCCACATGTGCCAGCAGCGGTGCATAGGAAGCCATTTGTACCACATCTGCATTTCTTTCCAGACCGGTCATAAAAGCCGCTTCTGCCAGTGCAGAGCGCCAGTTGTTTTTGGTTTTGCCATTGGGTATGCCTACTGCATGTGCAGCATATTCTCCGGCAAAGATCTTTGGGCCTTTGCGATCGTATTTATCGTATCGCTGGGCGTTCCGCAGAAACCATTCGGGCGACTGGTAATAGTGTTCATCCAGTATATCTGCTTTCATTTTGCGGAGGGTATCATTCAGAAAATGAAAACGGGTATCATCCGGACCTGGGCCCACGCTGTTCACCAGTTGAATGGCAGGATATTTCTGTTTGATGGCTTTTGCGAAATACGTGTAGCGCTCAATATACTCAGGCCCCCATTGCTCATTTCCTACGCCCAACATGGTTAGTGCAAAAGGCGCCGGATGTCCCATGGCTGCGCGGAGTTTACCCCATTTGGTTTGCGTACTTCCGTTGGCAAATTCGATCAGGTCAAGCGCATCCTGCACATAGGGATCCAGCTGGTCTGTGGGCGCCAGTTCAGCTGTATTGTACTGGCAGGCCATCCCACAATTCAGTATGGGCAAAGGGGCGGCTCCCAGGTCTTCGGCCAGCAAAAAATATTCATAAAACCCCAGTCCGAAACTCTGGAAATAATCGGGCGCATTTCTGTTCGCAAATTCTGTGTTCCATCGGTTGATGATCAGTTCGCGGTCTTCCACTTTACCTACTGTTTTCTTCCATTGGTAGCGGTTGGCCAGATCACGCCCCTCCACAATACAGCCGCCGGGAAACCGCAGGAAACCCGGTTTCAGATCGGCCAGTAATTGTACCAGGTCTTTTCGCAATCCACCGGGACGGTTCTGCCAGGTATCGCGTGGAAACAGTGAGATCATATCCATCTCTATTTCTCCGTTTCCTTCAAACCAGAGGGTTAATTGTGCTTTGGGATCGGTGGCCGTTGCGGTGAAAGAGAGGCTGTGTTTTTTCCAGTTGTTCTCTCCATTAGGTAATATCGCGGTACCAATGGTTTCGCCCCGGGAATTGGTTAAAACCAACCGCAGATGTACCGCAGACCCCTTGGGCCATTTTGCCCAGACGGAAAAATCGTAGACATGGTCCTTCACAATACCCATACCCCGGAAACCCTCATTCGTAATTCCATATTGACCGGCGCTGGCATTTTTCACATGCACAAAACGCGGGTTTTCCGGTTTTGCTTTTCCGCGGTTGAGTACCCAGATACTGCCACCTGTTGTATTTATCCGTTGTTCTTTCCAACCCATCAGCGGTGTGGTAAATTCGAAAGAGCGGTTTTTCACGAGTTCGGCATAGATACCGCCATCGGCTGCCAGGTTAATATCTTCAAAAAAGATCCCCCACATATTTGCCTTGATCTCGGCGCTGGGTTCGGCGGTTTTAACGGTGATGGTCCGGGGCTGCGCCAGGGCAATCAGGCCGGATAACAGTAAGATACAAAGGATGGCAATGGGTTTCATGTACCTAATATACAACAGAGTCTTCTTCTCTCATATTCTGCGGTTCCCGCCGGGAGAAAGAAACAGAAAAAGACAGATTCAGGCAAGTTTACCCCTACTACTTCTGATTTTGAGAAAAATTTTTGTAACAAGCGCCCAGCACTTACATTTGCAATCCGCCACGAGGTTAGCTCAATTGGCCTGTGGCGGGAAAGTTATCAGTTCTGAAATATATGGGGGGTTAGCTCAGTTGGCTAGAGCGCTTGCATGGCATGCAAGAGGTCGTCGGTTCGACCCCGATACTCTCCACCAAAGTCTCACAGTTCTGTGAGACTTTTTTATTTGCAATATCTCAAGTTCAGACAGAGCGTCCCGCCAACGGCGGGAAGGTCGTCGGTTCGACCCCGACACTACCCACAATGCTTATCAACAGTTTATATGCAACCTTCTAACTCATTTCTGCATAGAAAACAAAAAGGAGCGCAACCGAAGATGTTCAGGGACAATTCATGCATTCAATCAGGAAATAAGAGACGGGAATACCGGCAGTGACCCAACTATTCAGGTTTTATACAAATTAATTCCTGGTTAATCGTGAACCAGGTTTGAACATATCTTGCGATCTTTTTCTTGAGCGGCATAGTTGATCCAAATATATTCTTAAAAGAATCCCGCAATGGAATCTTTCGTTGCAGCTTAATCGTAAATCCTGCCTGTTTCGCCATATCCGCTAAATTCTGTTGAGAGAATATAAACGTATGTTCGATCCCATCAATAATTTCCGGAACCTGGCCTCTCATGAATTTCGTAAACCGGTATAGTTTGTAAAAAATACTTTTACGGTTGGGGGTACCCAGAAATAAAACACCACCCTTCTTTAAGA
Source organism: Caulobacter sp. UNC279MFTsu5.1 (assembly GCA_943369185.1). Taxonomy (GTDB): domain Bacteria; phylum Bacteroidota; class Bacteroidia; order Chitinophagales; family Chitinophagaceae; genus Sediminibacterium. The sequence goes on from CALRMK020000003.1 coordinate 388,410, forward strand.
TCCGGAACATTTCGTTCATATACCCGACCGGATCCAGTACATGTTCAATAACATGGTTACAGCTAATATAATCGAAATGAGCATCCGGATATGCGGCATCTAGCAAGTCTCCCTGATAAGTAGCAACAGGTTGCCGAAAAGTGCTAGCAATGAATCGGAGTGAATCTGCATCAAATTCAGTCGCATACAATTCAAATTCAGGCCGATCAACATACAGCAGTATGGCCCCCAGACCAACGCCTACATCTAGAAACTTCCCCCCTTGTTTATAGTCATAAATGAATGCTGCTTCTTTGCAAAGTGCCGCATAGTGCAAGGCATCAACCTCTTCCTTTTTCTGCAATACAAGTCTGCTATAGTTTAACTGATCAAAGTTCCCCTTTTGGTAATAGTGCTGGTAATATGCCAGCAGCTCGTTTCCGTCGGCCATTGGATTTGCAAAAACAATATCGCAATTCCGGCATCGTACCCGTGACATATGAGGGCCATTCCGTTTTACGTCAATAGCATATCCATGAAGCAATACAGAATGACAAATGGGACATTGTTTTAAAAAAAACATGGGAATACGTAAAGGTGATGAGACAAATATACCTTTTTTGCCTATTCCGAAAGATTCAGCAAATAGGATTTATACTGATTACTTTTCTGCAAGTCTGCAACAACAAAAACGTTCTGCATACGGGATCGCTATAACCCTGTTTTCAGCTGATGTCATTACACAGAATCCGGGTAACAGGAACAATTAGCTAGAGTACGCTTTTATTGATTGGCAGAACCCTAACAGCGGAGACAAAAGAATACTGGCTCCGGTCCATGATTTAAATTACTACCTTTATCACTGCATTTACCACTTTTCAAAATTCAATTAGCTGCTGCTAATATGCGCTATTCAATCTCTCAAAAACCAACTTCCCTTTTTATTGCAGTATGTGTATTGTTGTTCGGAACAAAAAAGCCGGTATTGGCTACGCAAATTACGGCAGCAACCGCCTGCATCATCAGATCCGACAGCACAATTGTATATCAGTCTGACAACCTGCACATCAAAAGGTTATCAGCACATGTGTACCAGCATATTTCCTTTTTAACCACCAATAGCTTTGGCAAAGTAGACTGCAATGGCATGGTGGTAGTGAATAACAAAGAGGCCATTGTATTTGATACGCCTACAGATGATCAAAGTGCCGGAGAGCTGATCAGTTATCTGACAAAACAGCTGGGCTGTACCATCAAAGCCATTGTTCCTACACATTTTCATGAAGACTGTGTAGGTGGGTTGGAAAGCTTTCGAAAAAATAAGATCCCGGCATTTGCCTCTGCGAAAACGATTGCTCTTTTAGAAACCAAAGGCCCTGTTACTACCTCCTATCCCCGTTCTTTTGAGAACTCGATGCTGTTCACCATCGGTGGCAAAAAAGTATATGCCGAATATTTCGGAGAGGGCCACACCAAGGATAATGTGATCGGTTATTTCCCGGACGAGAAGGCGATTTTTGGCGGCTGTTTAATTAAAGAAATGAACGCAACAAAAGGCTTTCTGGGAGATGCCAATCTTACCGCCTGGCCGGAAACCGTTCAAAAACTGAAACAGAAATATCCCAATACAAAAATTGTGATACCGGGGCACGGTAATAGTGGAGGGAGTGAATTGTTTGATTACACCATTAAATTATTCCAACAGTAAGAAAGGGAATATCGAACACCGAACAAGGAATTTCGAATATCGAAGTAAAAGAAAAATCACTTCGACATTCCTTGTTCGACATTCGATATTCATCTTCCTCCCTACACCCATCCCCTTTTCTGGTATACTTCGTACCCCAGTTTGATCGCTTTCTGCACTTCTGCCAATATCTCCGGATCATTCTTTTTGATATTGAAACAGGCCTTGCCTTTCAGGCATTTCATCAATGCCGGACTAAACAACTCCCCCATGGATTGATTCATATAGATGGGCAGATAATGAAACGCCACATACCCCTTCTGCACCAGTGCCGATACAAACCACATTTCCGTTTTTTTCCGGCCCTCAATCTCCACGGCTTTGTGGCTAACCAGGTTGGCTTGTCCGCCCGTAGTGGTGTGCAGGATCAGCGTACCCTTTTTATCGTAAGGCTGCATCATTTTTTTAATGGCATCAAAGATCTTTACCAGTTCCGGTTGCCCGGCCGACTTATCCGCATACTTGAACGCAATAGCTTTCTTTTTTTTCGCAGGTGTTGCTTTTTTGGCAGCCACTTTTTTAACCGCCGCTTTTTTCACTACAGCTTTTTTTACAGCCGCTTTTTTAGCCACTGCTTTCTTAGCCAGTTTCTTCACCGGCTTCGCCGCAACCTTGGTAGACTTTGCCATATGTAGGTATTTCTTCCAATATAAAAAAAGTCCGCCGAAGCAACTACTCCGGCGGACTTTTTGTGGTGAATGGTGAATGGGCAATGGTGAGTTGTGAGTAGTCAGTAGTTAGTTTTCGGCTGATTGCCCATTGTCAATTCACCATTCACCATCTCAATCCCAGATCTCTTCCTTCCCTTCCAGCCACAACTTAACGGCTTCTGTGGTAACCGATTTGGGTCTTTCCAGCGGGAAGCCGAGAGCTCTGTCCCAGCAAAGGCTGGCCAAAACACCCAGTGCACGGCTAACGGCAAAGAGAACGGTATAAAATTCGTATTCAACCAATCCGTAGTGAACCAGTAATGCACCGCTATGTGCATCTACATTGGGCCATGGATTTTTGATCTTACCCAGCGATTGCAGAATGGGTGGTACGGTTTCGTAAATATTCCAAACCGTGTTCACCAGTTTGTCATCGGGCATGTGTTTTTTGCCAAATTCCATCTGGGCCGTAAAGCGGGGATCGGTTTTGCGTAATACCGCATGTCCGTAACCCGGTACTACTTTACCGGATGCCAGTGTTTTCTGAACATACTCAGCGATCTGCTCTTTGGTAGGACTATCTGTTCCCAGTTCTTCCTGCATTTCAAAGATCCATTTGATCACTTCCTGGTTGGCCAGTCCGTGTAAAGGACCTGCCAATCCGTTCATACCTGCCGCATAACTCAGGAAGGGATCGCTCAGTGCAGAACCTACCAGATGGGTGGTATGTGCCGACACGTTACCGCCTTCATGATCGGCGTGGATGGTCATGTATAAACGCATCAGCTCTTTAAAGCTCTCATCTTCATAACCCATCATATGGGCCAGGTTACCTGCCCAGTCTAAGAGACCATTGGGCTGGATATGTTCATTGTTCTTGTACTTGCGGCGGTAGATATAAGCAGCAATGCGTGGTAAACGGGCGATGAGGTCCATCGAGTCGTCGTAGATCGCATCCCAGTAATCTTTTTTGTTCATGCCTTTCGCATATTCTTTAGCGAACTGGCTTTCGGTCTGCAGGGCCATTACACCGGTCACAAACATGGTCATGGGGTGGGCGCTGATGGGCAGTGCATCTATTGTAGCAAATACATAATTGGGTACATGGCTGCGGCGCTGCCATACACTGGTAATGTGGTTGGCATCTTCCTGTGCCGGTAATTCACCAATGAGCATCAGGTAAAAGAGTCCTTCGGGGAGGGGTTCGCCGCCTTTGGGGGCCTTGGGCAGTTTGGCCTGCAGCTCGGGAATCGAATACCCGCGGAAACGGATCCCTTCCTGTGCATCCAGCAAACTGGTTTCGGTTACCAGACCGGTAATACCCCGCATTCCCTGGTATACCTGCGAGAGGGTTACTTCTCCCACTTTTTTATTTCCATGCTCTTTCAGTAAAGCCTTGATCTCTGCATTCGAAGCGTCTGCTTTTGCTTTGAACCGCTCTTTTACTATTCCCATGACTATTTATTTTTTATTATTCCTTGATAATAAGCACGTTAGAACACTTATTACGATTGTTTTATTTATAAGCGCTAAAGGTAAAACAACTTGCCTTGTACAACAAAACAATTAGCCACAAGGTTGTAGAAAGAATGCTAAAATTATTTGGGTGCCGTGCGGTAGAGATAAAGCACCACAAATACGAAGATAAGATTGGGGATCCAGGCCGCTATCAGCGGTGGCAGATCGCCCTTGGTAGAAAAGATAGTAGAGAACCTGTCGGTGATGATGAAGAGCGCCGCAATCATAAAGCCGACCGCCAGGTGTACCCCACTACCACCCCTCACTTTACGGCCGGCCACAATGGCGCCGATAAGTGTTAGTAACAATACGGTAATACAGGTAGCATCGCGGCGGTAGCGTTCCACTTTCAGCTCGTTCAGACCTTCTGAGCCACGCAGTTCTTCCAGACGGATAAACCTGTCAAGCTCGGGAGAAGTCAATTTATCCTTGGTGTATTTATCGCGGCTGAGGTCGTAGGGCTTGAAGGTAAAATTCATGGTCTTGGTCATTTCCACATTCACTTTCTCGCTCAGGGGTTGTAATTTTCTTTCCAGTAATCCCTCCAGCCGCCATTTTTTGGTAGCGGTATCCCAGGAGATCCCATCGGCCCGCATATTTTCGGTTACCAGGTTATCCTGCACTTTGTAAAAGAAAACCGGTCCTCCCCTTTTGGCCAGTGTATCGTACGAATATATGCCGGCATAGGTAAACGAATCTACCCGCAGGTAAATATTACTGCTGGTGGCCACCAATGCATTATAGGAATTATTGCCATCAATATACTTGGCTTCAAAAGCGCCGCGGATCTGGTTGGCCCTGGGCACCACATACTGGTTGGCAAACCATAAGAGCACACATAATAAACTACCTCCGATCCAGTAAGGTCGTAACCAGCGCATATAACTGGTACCACTGGCCAGTATGGCAATGATCTCACTCTTATTGGCCATTTTGGAGGTAAAGAAGATCACAGCAATAAACACGAACAGGGGAAAGAGTAAGGCAATAATGTGCGGAATAAACCCGAAATAATAGAGGGTGATGATTTTTTTCACGCCCAAACCTGTCTTCACAAAATCATCTGTTTTCTCACTCACATCCACCACCACGGCAATAATGGTAAACAGGAAGATGGCAAAAAAGAAAGTGGTGAGAAACTTCTTCAGTATGTACCAGTCGATTTTCTTCATGGTGTGTTATCGGAACAAAGATACAGGGGTGAGATTGAATGGGATATGGGTTATGACAGATAAAAGGTTAAAATGAGGCAAAGTAGTTACCTGCCATCAGCCGATAGGGTTGGCATACGGATGGTCCTCTCTGCGAAATCTCCTACAGTCTTTGCTTTACCTGCTCTATCATTCCCTTTTTCCAACTGCTGAAATTACCTTCCAGGATCTGTTTTCTTGCTTCGCCCACCAGCCATAGATAAAAGGAAAGGTTCTGAATACTGGCCAGCTGCAGGCCCAGGATCTCATTGGCTACAAAGAGATGGCGCAGGTAGGCTTTGGTATAAAACTGGCTCGACTCTACCGGCAATCCCGGATCGATGGGCGAAAAATCGGAAGCCCATTTTTTGTTGCGGATATTGATCACCCCTTGCGTGGTAAATAACATCCCGTTTCGTCCGTTACGGGTAGGCATCACACAGTCGAACATATCAATACCCAGGTCAATACATTCCAGGATATTCCAGGGGGTACCCACGCCCATCAGGTAACGGGGTTTGGCCAGGGGCAGGTTATCGGCACAGAGCGCGGTAAACTCGTACATCATGTCTTCCGGTTCGCCCACACTTAATCCGCCGATGGCATTACCGGTGGCATTTTTAGAGGAGATATAATCGCAGGAAGCTTTGCGCAGGTCTTTGTAGGTACTGCCCTGCACAATGGGAAACAGGTTCTGCGTGTAGCCGTATTTATCGGGCGTTTCATCCAGCCTCGTAAAACAACGATCCAGCCAGCGGTGCGTGAGTTCCATGCTTTTTTTAGCATAGGCATAGTCACTCGGATAAGGCGGACATTCATCAAATGCCATAATAATATCGGCACCGATACTGCGCTGGATATCCATGACAGATTCAGGACTGAATAGGTGTCGGCTGCCATCAATATGCGACTGGAACATTACCCCTTCTTCCTTGATCTTTCGGTTGGCCGCCAGTGAAAAAACCTGGTAACCGCCGCTGTCTGTGAGGATGGGCCTGTCCCAACCGTTGAATTTGTGTAATCCACCCGCCGCTTCCAGCACTTCTGTTCCCGGGCGCAGGTATAAATGATAGGTATTGCCCAGAATGATCTGTGCGTTGATCTCGTTTTTGAGTTGTTGTTGGGTAACTGCTTTTACACTACCCACGGTACCCACGGGCATGAAAATGGGTGTCAGGATTTCACCATGATCGGTGCTGATCTTGCCCGCCCTTGCTTTGGAACCTTCTGCAGTTACCTCTAACTGAAAATCCAATGAAGCCATGGCGCAAAAGTAGGGAAAGAGTGGCAGTAGACAGAGTGTGGGCCATCGACTGGCCTTCTTTTCCACACTCACATGTCCCGAACCCCGCAAAACGCTATTTTTGCCGGATGATGATACCACCCATCACCTGGACCATTCTATTTTATCTGTTTTGCACCGTTATAGCAGTACAGGTTCTGTACTACCTGTATTTTTTCAGCCGGCTGGCTTTTTTCAAAGCACCTGCGCGGGAAGTGAATGTAGAGCATCCCGTTTCGGTGATCATCTGCGCGCGCGACGAGGCCGATAACCTGGCCCGCAACCTGCCCGGCGTTCTGGTGCAGGATTATAAGACTACCCATGAGATCGTGATCGTAAACGACAACTCTACCGATGAAGGCAGGTATGTGATCGAAGAGTTCCAGAAATCGTTCAAGAATATCAACCACATCCAGCTTACCCAGGAAGCCAAGATGATCAGTGGCAAAAAATTCCCTTTATCCATCGGCATCAAAAGTGCTAAATACGAGATCGTTTTATTGACCGATGCAGATTGTACCCCCGCCTCTGAATTCTGGATGCAGAAAATGCAGGATGCTTATGATGAGAACACAGAGATTGTACTGGGTTATGGCGCTTATCACAAGCGTCCGGGTATCCTGAACAAACTGATCCGTTTCGAAACCTTTCATACTGCCATTCAATACCTCTCGTATGCACTTGCCGGAACACCATATATGGGTGTGGGCCGTAACCTGAGTTATAAGAAGAATGTATTTCTCCGCAACAAAGGGTTCTCTTCCATTAACCAGATCCCCAGCGGCGATGATGATCTTTTTATCAACCAGGTAGCCAATGCCGCCAATACCGCTGTGGTGATAGATCCGGAAGCGCATACGGTAAGTGAACCCAAAAAACGCTGGAGCGACTGGATGACGCAGAAATACCGCCATTATACCACGGGCCGGTATTACAAACCCAAACACAAATTTTTGTTGGGATTATATTCACTCAGCTTATTCCTGTTATATCCCTTGCTGGTGGTATCGATCCTGTTCTTTAACTGGTGGATCGCATTGGCGGTATTCGGTGTACGCCTCATTATTCAAGCTGTGATCCTGTACAAGGGTATGAAGAAACTGAACGAAGCCGATCTCTGGCCCTGGTTTCTGTTACTCGATATCTGGATGTTCTTTTATTTCATTTTTACCTTACCTGCCATATGGAAAGCGCCCCGCAAAAACTGGGATTGATCCTCAAATATTTTGATGATTTTACCGAGCAGCAGATCGCGCAGTTTGCGGCACTGGAAGCGTTGTATACCGAATGGAATGCAAAGATCAATGTGATCTCGCGCAAAGACATCGACAGTATTTACCTGCACCATGTATTGCACTCACTCAGCATTGCAGCCATCGCTGATTTTGAACCCGGCACCCAGATCATTGATATCGGTTGCGGGGGTGGTTTTCCCGGTGTGCCGCTGGCGATCTTTTTTCCGAAAGTGAAATTTCACCTGGTAGACAGTATCGCCAAAAAACTGAAAGTAGTGGAAGCCGTTTGCGAGGGAGCCGGTATTAAAAATATCACCATCCAGCATACACGGGCAGAAGATATCAAAAACCGAAAATTTGATTATGCCATTTCAAGAGCGGTGGCCCCTTTACAAGATCTCTGGAAATGGAGTGCTCCCCTGCTGAAAAAAGACCATAGCAAAACACTTCCCCACGGACTCATCTGTTTAAAAGGCGGCGATCTGGCGCAGGAAATATTCGAAAGCGGATTACGACCTAAGATGATGCCCATCTCGAAGATCTTCCCCGAAGAATATTTTGCGGAGAAATTTGTAATCCACGCGGCGAAGTAGGATCGATTAGCAGATTAGCGAATTGCGGATTAGCGAATTGCGGATTAGCGAATTGCGGATTAGCGAATTGCGGATTAGCGAATTGCGGATTAGCGAATTGCGGATTAGCGAATTGCGGATTAGCGAATTGCGGATTA
>CALRMK020000004.1:0-363979 GCA_943369185.1 Caulobacter sp. UNC279MFTsu5.1
TAAGCATGTTGGTTGCACCCACTTTGATGAGTGATTTGGGAGCTGGTAATTTGTAGCTTACCATCGCATCCAGTGTGTTTACAGACGGCATTTCACCTGCGCCGAATGTTCCTTCGTAGCGGAACTTATCAGTCCATCTGAATACCATACTGAATCCAAAACGATCACCTTTTCCAAAACCGGTATTATTGAACGCCATGTTAACCCGGTACTTAGGTGTATTGAAATAAGAAATGAAACCTGCCGGCAGGTCACCAATCATATCAGAATAGAGGTTACCACTGATAGAGAAATTCTTTGGAAGCAAATATTCTGCTGAAGCACCCCATCCATTGGTTTTTACATTACCGGGAGTGTTTACGGAGATACTGTACCCAATACGCTTATTGGCATCCAGCACATCAAAGAAGCTGGCAGGACCCGTAGGTGCATTTCTTGCCTGAATCACGGTTACGCCGCTCAGGAAGTCTTTGTAACTGGCCCAGTATGCGTACACATCAATCAGCAATCTTTGTGCGATCAGGCCTTTGTAACCCACTTCAAAAGACTGACTAGACTCAGGTTTGAACTCACCAAACTGCTGCTGCTGTAACAGACCTGGATTAGGTGCTCCAGCCAGCGCACTGCCACCGAAAGCCTGCACACTTGCCAGGGTATACGCCGGGTTAGTGCTGAAGTTATAGTAATTACGCAGTTGTGGCAAACCACCCATTAAACGGGTTCCACCGCCCACCAGCAGGTTGATCCACTGGTTCTGGGTAGTTGGGAAGCGATACGCCTGCTGATAAGAGAAACGCAGGTTATGGTCTTTTGCCAGTTTTACAACGGCAGAAGCCCTTGGTGTAAAGCGTCCTTTGAAGTTGGAGTTTTTATCGTAACGGGTTGAAATCGTCAGTTTCAACAGGTCGTTGAACAGTTTCTGAGACAACTGCGCATAAGCACCTAATTCATTGATCTTGATAGGAGCCGTGGTATCCGCGAACAGTGTACCCTGAGAATTCAGCACAAACTGACGGGAGCTTAAACCCACCAGCAGGTCGGTTCCGCTTTTTACCAAACCGAGGTCTTCACTCAGATTATATTGTCCTTCAAATACATTCAGTCTGGATCTGTCAAGGAACAGACCACCGCCTTTAGAGATAGGTGTTTCAGCTACGGTTTTGAAGAGTGGGTTCACACCAACGAAGCCGGTAGGTCTTCCCTGGTCTGCCAAACCTCTTGCTGAATTATGTGCATCTATATTGGCCAGACCTGCATCCCGTAATGTAGCATAGGCTGCCATGTATTGAGGATACCAGGAACTGCTGGCTTTCCAGGCTTCGTTGAACAAACGGGTTGTGATAGTGGCGTTAAAAGAGTTACCTGAATTTTCGTGAGTGGTGTATGCACGCAGGTACCAGTTCTTGCTTTTCAACTCCAGTTTAAACTGGCTCATTTTCAGGTCTTTCAGAGAGTAACGGTCGCTACCGGTGTACACCGTGTTACCCGTTCCGAAATAAGCCTGGAAAATAGCTTCTGTTCTGTCTGATAATTTATAATGCAGGCTACCATTCATCTTTACATTGACGGTATTCGGATCTACCACATCCTTCTCATCATAACCGGTACGGCTTACCGCCTGGTTACTGAACAGGTTTCGGCTGGGGGCAGCACCATATAATATGGGAGAAACCCCTGCAGTAACCAGTGCACCGGCACCGGCGCCTGTGAGGAATGCATTGAACTGAGAAAGTCTTGCCCCTGGGTTGGCAGCAAGGAAACCATTGAAAGCACCCACAGTAGCCGCAGGTAAACCGGTAGCAGCAATCACCTGTCCGGCAATAGTGCTGATGTTCTGAGAAGTTTCATCGCCATATACATTCACCCCATCATAATTGGGATCTGATTGGCGCCATCCGGGAATAGGATCTCCATTAGGAGAGCTGGTACGGCTATAGTTATTGGTTTGGTTACCCAGCCAATCCTGTGCCTGTGTGAACTGAGCACCAATTTTGAAAGCAAATTTTTCTCCTACTTTCTGTGCCCAGCGAAGGGTCCAGTCGTAGAACGGACTTGTAGGACGCTGATAACTGTCGATATCTTTGATACCTTGCTTGATCTGGAAGCTGAGGCCCTGGTATTTGAAGGGGCTTTTACTGTTGATCAGTACAGTACCATTCATACCTCCTGAACCATATAAAGCAGAAGAAGCGCCAGGCAGTAATTCAATATTTTCTACATCGAGTTCTGTTAAACCAACAATGCTACCTACGGAAAAGTTCAGACCGGGGGCCTGGTTATCCATACCATCAACGATCTGGTTCAGACGAACGTTACCGCTGCTGTTAAAGCCACGGGTACCAACGCTGCGGAAAGTTAAACTGGCGGTTACCACGTCTACCCCTTTCAGGTTGGTGATCATATCATAGTAATTCGTAGCAGGTGTGTTACGGATAGCTGCGGTACCGATCCTTTCAATGGATACAGGCGACTCAAGAATTCTTTCCGGTACCCTTGATGCAGCTACTACTACTTCATCACCCAGGGTAAAGGAAGCGTCGATATCTACATTTACTACCTGGTTGTTGCTGTTAACAACCACTTCTTTGTTGAGGTAACCTACCGAAGAGAATACCAGTGTAAAGGGGAGTTTCTGCACTGTAGAAAACTTGAAATTACCCTTGTCATCGGTAAATGTTCCTGTTGTAGCACCTTTAACGGTAACAGAAACCGCCGAAATGGCTTCTTTGGATTTGCTGTTCTTGACACTACCGGAGACAGTAGTTGATTGCTGGGCCGTTGCAGATACACAGATCATAGCACCCACGGCCAACAACCCGTAATGGGTTAATAGTCTTCTCATATTAGGCAAGTTTTAAATGAATTGTCATTAAAAATAGCATTTGTTAGTTTTCTATAAAAATTTAATTTGTTCACAAATAACGCCTCCCTGTTGAGAAAAATTATACGCACTACCCCTTATTTATCAAGGGGCTGGCTAATTTTGGGGCATGTCTTCCTATCAATTCCCTTTTCAGACCAATATTTACCACGGCAAAGTAAGAGATGTATACAGTATCGGGAACGATTGGCTCGTGATGATCGCCAGTAACCGGATTTCGGCTTTTGACGTTATCCTGCCACGCCCCATCCCTTATAAAGGACAGGTTTTAAACCAAATAGCTGCCTATATGCTGGCAGCAACGCGGGATATCTGCCCCAACTGGCTGGTAGAAGTGCCTACGCCCAATGCAGCCATCGGTAAACGTTGTACCCCTTTCAAGATAGAAATGGTGGTGAGGGGTAATGTAGTGGGCCATGCCTGGCGTACCTACAGCAGCGGTAAACGCGAATTATGCGGAGTAACCATGCCGGATGGATTGAAGGAGAATGATTTTTTCCCTACACCCATTATCACCCCATCTACCAAGGCAGATGCCGGACATGATGAAGATATTTCGAAAGAAGAGATCATTGCCAGTGGACTGGCTTCTGCTGAAGACTGGGCAGTACTGGAAAAATATACCCTGCAACTTTTTGCCCGCGGCAAAGAGATCGCCGCAGCACAGGGCCTGATACTGGCCGACACCAAATACGAGTTCGGAAAAATCGGCGATACCATTTACCTGATGGATGAAGTACATACGCCGGATTCGTCCCGTTATTTTTATGCTGATGGATTTGAAGAGAGACAGGCCAGCGGCGAAAAACAAAAACAACTGAGTAAGGAATTTGTAAGGGAGTGGCTGATCGCCAATAATTTCATGGGTAAGGAAGGACAAACTGTTCCTGAGATGACCGATGAATGGATCCAGACCATCAGCCTTCGGTATATTGAACTCTACGAGAAAGTGATCGGTAAAAAATTCATTCCGGAAAATATCAGCGAAGCAGATACCCTCACCAGAATTTCTGCTTCCATTCACAAACTACTGAACCAATAATTGAAGTGATAAAAAAACCGGGTGTTCACCCGGTTTTTTTATTAAAATCCTGCTTTCAGACTCACAATCACATTTCTTCCCGGTGCAGAAATACCACTCGCGAAATAGCGGTAGTTTCTGTCGAACAGATTTTCTACCTGAGCCTGCAGGGATAGTTGTTTACCCAATTTTACCAGTGCACGAATATTCAGTGTATACCAGGCTGGCATGCCATCGGCAGTAGCATATTGCTGGTTGTCTTCCCCATTGGGATTATACTCGCCGATCCGCTTCCAGCCATTGAACAGCAGATAGGTTTCGGCCTGCCATTGCTCTTTGCCGTGTTTTAGTCCTACTCTTCCAAAAGCCGGCGGAATATGATCCAGCGGAACGGTAACACCGGCATTAGTGAATTTGCCTTTCGTGTATGTATAAGAAGCTTCCAGGTTGGTATAAGCCGCCAGTTTCCAGGATACGTTCAGGTTAAACCCGGCTACATAAGCGCTGGCTTTGTTCTGTGGTGCAAAAACGCCACTTCGTATGTTCTGGTACAGGATGCTGTCTGACCCGTTAAACTGAAATTTATCCACCACAATCGCATTGCGGAACCAGGTATAAAATACGGCTCCGCCAAAACTCAGGTTCTCTGCATACTGGTTCCAGTTGATCTCTGCATTATACGTATACTCGGGTTTGAGATCCTTGTTGGGTACCACCACGTACCCTGTTTTGGTATCAAACACTTTGGTCAGGTCATCCACGTTGGGCGAGCGGAAGCCACTGCTCAACAGAAAAGCCAGGCGAAAGCGGTTGGTTGTGGCATATACCAATCCCAGGTTTCCTGTAACTGCTGCATGGTTCTGTACCGCTTTGGTAAAAGGAAAATGCATCAAAGCCGTATCTGCAAAACGGGCATCCATGTTTACCAGGTTAAAACGAAGACCATCATTCAGTGTCCACTCATCGTTGATCTTGTAAATATGCTGTGCGTAAACGGCATTGGAGCTCATTTTGGTAGGGCCATCGCTGTAGCGCGTCGTTATTCTGCTGGTAGCACCACTTAGTATATTCATCCGCTCTGCGGTAGAACGCACATAGTTGGTATAAGATTCCATTCCCAGATGCAATTCATTTTTGCCGCTGTAATGTTTCGCATCCAGATTGAATCCGAAAACATTTACCCGCTCCCACCGCGAATCGCGGTTATTGTTTTTGAAGCGGCGGGTGATCCGGCTTTCCGCTACATCCTGGTAACTGGCCACGAGACGGAGTTCCTTAAAAAAGCCTGCCATCTGATTGGCGGAATACTGATACGACAACATATTCCTGATCTGCGGACCATAATACCATTCTGCATATACCGGTGCATTGGCAGCAAACTCAGATAATCTGTCGTATCGGTTTACATTACCTGAATTACTCAACTGGATATTCAGAAGATGCTGTGTATTCTCTTTGGGTTGAAAAAGAATTTTTTGTGTGATATCTGTTTGCCAGTAATCACTACCCGTCTGTTTATCCGGATCCGGATTTACAAATGCGCTGTCTGTATTGCCGTAACGGCCCACGGTAAATTTTTTCTTACCAAAATCGGGATAGGCAGATTGGCGGTTGCCTCCCTGGCGCATATTGCCGAAATGACCATAGGTTACGGACGTAAGGGAGGCCCATTTGCTGCCACCAACCGTAAAATCAACATGCCCCCTCGTTTCTTCGGTAGCAGTGGCATAACGCGTGGCAGCAGAACCAGATACGCTTGTTTTGCTATTCGTACTCAGCTGCGGATTTTTAGTGTACATATTCACTACCCCACCCAGGGCATCACTGCCGTATAGCGTGGAAGAAGGACCGTACAATACTTCCATTCTATCCAGTATCATATTATCAACCGTGATCACATTCTGCAAATGTCCTGAACGGTAAATGGCATTGTTCATCCTTACGCCATCCACCATCAGCAATACCCGGCTGGCTTCAAAACCGCGGATCACGGGACTGCTTCCCCCCTGCTGGCTTTTTTGTACAAATACGGCGCCTGTATTCAATAATATATCTCCGGTATTGGCCTGGTTGTTTAACGTGTTTTTATCGCTGATCACCTTAATGGATTGGGTAAGGTGTTTCAGCAATTCAGGAAATTTATTGGCATACACCACCACATTTTTGAGTGTGACGGGTTCTTTCTGGAAGCTATCCTGTACGACTTTCTGCTGTGTATAGGATATAATAGGTAACGCCATGGCGAAAACCATGACATATATAAATCGTTTCATGTGATTCGTTAAGTTAGAGAATAGCTATTTCGAATTCTTACAAAGCGTAACAGCCTTCGGGAGGGGGGGAAAGGATATCGGTAACCGGGTTAACCCATTGACTCAGTTGGTGTGTCGCTGTTATGGCAGGTTCCAGCAAAGGAATCACGGAGGTAGATTCTTCCTGCAGATCAAAAGATGTGATCAGTATTTTCCGGAAGATGGATTTGGCACCGCTGCTTTCTTTGCTGTGTTTCTGCCTGAGCTCTTCTGCCAGTTTTGACAGTTTATTTTCTTCTTCATCGTTAATGCAGTAAACAGTGGCTTTCTCATTTGCATACTCGATAGATACTACATCATACATACTGCCATTGTATAAAAACTCTGCTCCTTCTTCTTCCCATGTAAGTGAGGAATCAGTGATGGTGCCATTGGCCGCTGTAAAACTGAGAACTGTATTGTACTCACTCTCCCTGTTCTGCCGCAACCAGGCTTTCATTTCAGCTTTGCTACCCAGCTGATAGCCGAACATGATCAACTGGTAACCTCCCATGTAGATCAACAGGCAGCACAATACAAGTATGGTAGCAGTTCTTTTCACAGTAGTTACTGGTGAAAGATAGGAAATGTTTACCACCACGTTCGGGGAATATGATAAATTTCGAAGAACACAATCAGCTCACCGATGCCAATATCTATTTGACCGGTGGAGAGATTCTGGGTCTGAGCCTTACCTGGCTTTTATTGAAAATATTCTGTCCGTTCTCTACCCCTTTTCGGATCTCTTTTTGTCTTTCCACAGGCATGTGAATTGTATCCTTGCAGGCAGTACTGCAACAACCATCCATTTCGGCAGCGCATTCTTTACACTGGATGAAGAGCAGGTGACAACCATCATTCTTGCAATTGGTATGATCATCGCAGGGTTTGCCGCACTGGTGGCAGGTAGCAATCACATCTTCCGTAATGCGCTCTCCCAACCTGTCATCAAATACAAAATTCTTACCGATGAATTTGCTGGGCAGTTCTTCACTTTTGGCCTGACGTGCATAATTGATGATGCCTCCCTCCAGATGAAATACATTCCGGAAACCTTTGTGCAGCATAAACGCACTGGCTTTCTCGCAACGGATACCGCCTGTACAGTACATGATGATGTTCTTTTCCTCATTTCCTTTCATCATATCTACGGCCATGGGCAATTGTTCGCGGAAAGTATCGGAAGGGATCTCAAGTGCATTTTCGAAATGCCCTACTTCGTATTCGTAATGATTGCGCATATCGATGACGATGGTGCCCGGATCTTTCAGCAGTTCATTCATCTGTTTCGCATTCACATATTTGCCCTTTCGTTCCATGCTGAAAGCCGGATCATCGATCCCATCCGCCACGATCTTTTCCCGCACTTTGATCTTCAGTACCCAGAAACTTTTCCCATCATCATCCACCGCTATATTCAGACGCAGACCATCCAATGGCTGGATGGAATAGACGAATTCTTTAAACAACACAAAGTTGTCGGCAGGTACACTGATCTGTGCATTGATGCCTTCTTTGGCTACATAAATACGACCAAATACCTGCAGGGCATGCAGGTGTTTATACAGGTAATCCCTGAACTCCTGTGGATTTTCGATCGGGAAATAACAATAAAAGCTGATGGTGGTACGAGGGAAGGTTTCTTCCATAAGGCGCTGCTTCAGCTCCTCGTTAGACACGCGGTTGTGTAATAATGCCATAGATGTTCATTTTAGACATCCCCATACAGGAATGTTCCGTGATTAATGGAGCCACTTGCAGGGTGGCCAAAATTTCGGGGGCAAAGATAGGGAATTGTGAAGCGTGAATCGTCAGTCGTGAATCGTCAGTAGTGAGTAGGGAGTTCGTTTAATATTACTTGAAATTGTGATGTATTAGATTTTGCAAAAGACAATATCCATTGCCCACTCACTACTCACTACTCACTACTCACGACTCACGATTCACTCCCTAAAAGAACGGCAACGACACCCTGAATCCGCTGGGCCTGCCGCCGCCCGATTCGAAGCCCTGTACAAAATCTACGCGGATCACTTTGAGGATATTTTCGATACCAAACAGAAGTTCGTAATAATCATTGCTTTTATTGATGTGTAAAGCATTGACACCAGTAACGAAGAACCAGTTTAGTTTTTTGAAACCCGGAATTTTATTACTGATCAACCCGTTGAGATGGTATTCTGCATGCGCCGCCACTGTGAAGCGGGATGTGTTACTGTATTTGTAATAAGGAGCCAGCTGAAAACTGCTCAGTTCACGTAAGGCAAAAATGGTTTGGTTACCCAGGTAATGTTGCCAATCAGGGATGAAGGTTTTGGCAGCATCCAAAAAACCGGAAGCGGTGATATTGTATGAAAATTTACCCGCCAATTTCAGGTTAAGGTCATCATTGATTCCGAAACGCCATTTGGTATAGTCCACATCGCTTCCCAGAAAACCATTGATGCCTTTGGTAACCGAGGCCGTAAATGTGGGAAATTTGGAGCCAATGCCGATCTTCCGATCTGGGAACTCAATATAGTCTGCTCCCGGCCGCCAGATGATGCCGGCTGTAAACAGACTGGCCTGGTTCCGGGGCATATTGCTGTTAGTGATTTCTGTGGGATAGTTGGGCGTAAAACTTCTGTCAGAGCGGTTTTTCCAGGTTACAGGATCTGCCAGGTTGTCTAATGCAAATCTGTCCTGAAACTGAAAACCAGCACTGATACTTAAACCGTTCCCGATACCGGTACTATATCCCAAACGAAAGAAATTGGCTTCATAGATCTTCAGGTAATTGGCTTCCGACATCAAAGTAGACAGGGTATTGATGCGGGGTGTGATCGCACCGGCATTATTAAACTGCAACACTGTTCGGCCGCCGGAGAGATTGATATTCTGAAAATATTTCTTCCCGAAATTACGGCTGATGCTGATGGATGGGTTGATATGACGGTTGGCCAAACCGAAGCGGATATCCGGACTAACCGTCAATACATTCCTTCCCTCAAATCTGCGGGTATAACGTGGTGAGAAACTGATCACCCCTCCTTCCACTGTATTATAGTTCAGTGTACTGAAGAGGGAACTGATATTGATGCTCTCTTTTCTTTTACGGACCGTAAAAGTCTGGCCGGTGAATAACAAACCACTCAGACGGATCTTATTTCTCCTCGCATCCAGCGAATCGAGGTAACGTGGATCCTGCCTTACCTGTTCCAGGCTGTCTTTCTTTTTATAATCACGGATTTCTTCCGGCAACAGTGGCAGGGGGCGGATACTATCCCAGTAAGCCATTGTTTTTTTGTTGGAACTGTCGTAGAATTTAAGAATCGTATGGTCGAAGAATTTAGGTTTGAACGGTGGCGCCATATCAAACTTATCATACACCTGTACAAAACTACCGAAGAAATCGAAACCGAAGATCTTACCCGATGGATAGATGACCTGGTTTTTGATCACCCACACATTACCGGAAGGCACGTACAATTGATGTATCCGTAAAGTATCGAGTAATTGCATCTGTTGTGCACGCAGCAAGAGCAGGTCCACACTCTGGATGCGCCAGTCGTTCTCCAGAATATGGATATAGCCACTGAACACTGGCTCGTAGGCTCGTTTCGGTATTACTTTTATACGGCTCACTTCTTTTCCATTCTCAAAAAAAGTTCCTTCAAACTTATAGCGGTAAAAACCGAGTGCCCCATCGGCGATGGGTGAGATAAATCCGCGCGGGTTCAGATCCTCCCCCACTGAAATATTGTTCTCGTAAAAAGAAATGATCTGTGGTTCGCTTAACCCGAAGGCACCGCTACGTCCGCTTACCTTAGTAGAGATCACTTCTACTTTTTCTTTTGCCGGTCGTTGTACCGAATAGCGGGCCACGGTTTCAGACAAAAAGATCATTCTGCGTTTACTGGTATCGCCATCTTCAAAATCGATTTTTCTACCCATGAAGGAGGTTGGATAACTACGCAGCTGCATCTGTCCTTTGATGTATACTTCGCACTGAAACTGCTCAATCTCCTTCAGGTGACGCTCTCTGTTGGCAATGGCTTTCCGGATGATGGCATAGGCCGGATCTTCGCCACCGCTTTTCACTTCCACATCTGCCAGACTGTATTGCTGAACCTCCAGTTCAAAATCAATTACCTGATCGGTTCTGTTTACCTGAATCTTTCTCTCTGTTGATTTATGACCGATGTACTGGCAAACCAGGGTATACGAACCCGGCTCCAGCTGCAGCGAATACATGCCCTTGCTATTGGCAGAAACGCCCTGTGTAGTTCCTTTTACCAGAACAGAAGAGAAAGCCAGAATATTGCCCTGCTTATCACGGATGGTACCGCTAATGGTGGCAGCCTGCACCGCAAGTAAACTACCACAGAGTAACACAAAAAAGCAGAGTTGTTTCATATAGTCCGGTTACAACGAATTTATAAGCAAAATGTTGGGTTTTGCTTACCGGCTAACAAATGAATACGAGTTTAACGTACTCTTAAGCATTGGTATAGACACAAAAAAACCGTCACTACAAAAGAAGATAACCCTTCTCCCACTTGCAATGACGGCGGTTTAGTGTTGGTTATTTCGTTGGTTATTTCCGAAGGTAACTGCCCGTTAAAGCGGCTAATCCGCTTACCAGTCCACCCACAATACCCGTTACCAGGATCAATACCAGATAAGAACCTCCCAATGGTAGGATGGTGGCCACTTTTGCAGAAAGAATATGTTCATTGGCCGAGTCTTTGATAAAAGCCATTCCGCCCCAAAGCAGAAAAAGACCGAGAAACCCCGACAGAAAGGATTTGCCCGGCTGCTGGTGAATGGCCACCGATACCAGCAGCGAACTGATCGTAAAACTCCACCAGGGAAGTGTACTGTAAATACCCAGCACATAGGCAAGAAAGCCGGTTAATACGATTGCGGTGATTGTTTTATTCATGATCGTTTGTTTAGCTGTTAGTAAAAGTCAGGTGCCATTTAATGCGTTCGTGTTTGGCAGCATCAGCCTGTTGCAGAAAGAGGATCCGGTAATACTTACCTGCGGCCCAGTAATCTACAAACGTGTCGTAATATTTACTGCCGGGATTACCGCTTTGTCCGCCGGGATATACCCCATACGCTTCGATCTCATCAGTGAGATGCACGATCATACGCCAGCTGGGTCCATGGGTTTCTTTGGTCGCATTAATGATATGTTCGCCACCACCGATCGGCAGGTGTAACCTGCTGAGGCCGGGGATCTTGAGCAGGTGATTTACTTTGGTATCTTTCATCTTCGCCCATTCCAGTTTATTCTCCGCTTCCAGTTGTTTCAGGTGTGGGGTCGCTTTTTTGATGGCGGTCAGCAGGTCATCTCCGAAGGTCTCTGTTTTACCGGAAGTATTGATATCATCCATAAAGCGGAAACTGGTATCATTCCGCAGCAGGGTTTCCAGTAAGGTAGAGGCATCGGGTTTGCTTAGCGGCAGATTGCTTTTTCTGATCTCATCTCCCCACACAGCCGCTTCCAGGCTATCCCAGATGCATTTGAAAACAGTGGCACCTTTGGCAGTTACATCGTTACGCAGATCCCAGTTTTTGAGAATATCTACATACTTTTTCTCATCCGCCGATAAAGCGCTCTCATCCAGATACCGTAATAATACCGGCCTCGCCATTTCTGCAAATACATTGTAATTATCTGTCTGCAGTCGCTGCATATCTTCGGGCGTTATCATATTCATTTCCGCCAGTTTTCGGTTGATGATGATCCCCCTGTATAAAGGAAAATTATTGGCCGCACCCAGGTAATACGGATAGGTAGAATCGGTAGACATCTGGTTGGCACTGCTTACAAAACCTCTCACGGGATTCACCATCAACGGATTTTCTGTTACAGGAATGGTGCCCTGCCATGCGTAACTGGTATCAGTACCCGGCTGGATAAAATCTCCCTGCCGGTTCCATCTGGCAACAAATGCACCCTGTTGTTTAATGGCAATATCTCCTGTTTTTGAAGCAAAAGCGAAGTTCTGTCCGGGACATTCCCAACGCGAAATCGCATCCAGATAATTATCATAATTTTTAGCGCGGTTTAACTGGTAAAAAGTCTGTAACCCGGTTCCGGCCTTATGGGCCGTCCAGCGAACAGCGAGGTATTTGCCTTCGGTACTGACATTCTTGTAAGACTGGTCATACATCACCGGACCAAATACCGTCATGGCCAGATTTTCTACCAGATCTGGTTTGCCTTTGATCTTGATCACTTCCTGGCGGTGTTCAGCTTCTACCCATTCCCCGTTGTAGAAATAAGAAGATAGGGTACTGTCTTTGAATTTGATATCATAGTAGTCCAGCACATCCCTGCCCGCATTGGTTACGCCCCATGCAATACTGTCGTTGAACCCGATGATCACCGCAGGCGATCCCGGAAAACTGGCGCCATAGGTATTATGGGTAGGCGTATGAATCTGCATTTCATACCAGAGCGAGGGCAGGTTCAGGCCCAGATGCGGGTCGTTACTTAAAATAGGTCTGCCACTTTTGGTTTTGGTGCCTCCTGCTACCCAGTTATTGCTGCCATTGTCTTTATCCGGCACCATGGGTAAGATGGCTGTGCTCGTATCGGCTCTTTTACCCAGGTACAAAGAATCTTTGCTCGCTGGTGCCTGGGGAACAATGGCTGCTGCAGTATAGCTAGTTCCTTTCGGAAGAATCGGATCCAGCGAATCCTGAAGGTTGGGATACAGCTTATCAAAATCATCGAACCCGAAATAATTTTTGGCATTGGTCATCTGCAGATCGGCCGTAGCTCCTCTTGCTGTCAGGTCGTACGACATGAACATCAGGAACAGATAGGTCTTCAGCGGAGTCCATTTTTCGGGCTTGTAGTCAAGCAATTTGTATTCGAAGGGGATTTCCTGTGGTTTCAGGGAACTGATATAGGCGTTCACACCTTCTGCATAGGCTTCTACTGTGGCTTTCATTTCCGGATTCTTCTCCATATTTGCCAGGGTTTGCTCGGCCCCATACACCATACCCAGCCTGCGGAACATCCGGTCTATCGGCAGCCTCTCCTCACCCAGGATCTCGCTCAGTCTGCCACCCGCTACACGTGTCTGGAACTCCATCTGCCAGAGGCGGAATTTCGCATGTAAGTAACCCTGCACATAATAAGCATCCAGGTCGTTGGCTGCATATACATGGGGTACCAGCCTGTCGTCCATATACACATCTACCTTATCTTTTAACAGCGGTAACTTCAGCTCTCCATCAAAACTGGCATTTACTGGTTCTGCATTCTGCCAGAAACCCAATTGCGGAGAAAGAAAATAACCCAAACGAGGTGTTTTGCTGCCACCGGCCGGTAACTGGGTATTCAATGCCACTACCAACCCGGCCGTACAGATGCCAGAGAGCAGAAAAGGAAGAATTCGCATAGCAGTCGTTTAAGTGATGAAAATACTGATTTTTTGGGTACGGGGTAGGGCTGGATCAGCTCTAAGCAGAGATAATTCAAAATTCAAAAGTAAAAATTCAAAAAACGGCTGCGTGAGCAACAAATAGGGCAGTCAGATGTTATTCAACAAAAGGAGTTTTATATGTAAAATATCTGTTTTACACCATACTCTTTTCCGTTTTGCCTTTTGCCTTTTGAATTTTGAATTTTTAATCGCCTCCGGAACTTCGTAATTTCGCCCCATCATGAAGCAATTTAATGTACCCAATATATACCGCAGTCCGCTGATCAGTGCCATTAAACAGCAACGGAAACAGTCGGATAAACTAAAGAAGGATTTCAGTCCTACACTGGTAGACCTGGGTCCCATACAAATCTACCTCGCCCGACATTTCGGTTTTTGTTATGGAGTGGAGAATGCTATTGAGATCGCTTTTAATACCATTGATTCCAACCCGGGCAAACGTATTTTTCTGCTCAGCGAAATGATCCACAACCCACAGGTGAACAAGGATCTGGCCGAAAGGGGTGTACAGTTTCTGCAGGATACCTATGGCAATCAGGTAATTCCCTTTGAAGAGATCACAGGCGATGATGTGGTGATCATACCCGCTTTTGGCACCACACTCGAAATTGAACAACTGCTGATCGATAAAGGCATCCCCACCACCCAATACAATACTACCTGTCCCTTTGTAGAAAAAGTTTGGAACCGCAGTGAGCAGATCGCCGAAAAAGGATACAGCATCGTGGTACATGGCAAACCCAAACACGAAGAAACCCGTGCTACTTTTTCGCATGCTTCTTCACATACGCCCACGGTGGTTGTGAATGATATGGCAGAAACCATAGAATTGGCGAAATATATTACCGGCGAAAAACCAGCAGAAGCCTTTTATACCGAATTCAAGGGACGTTATTCAACAGGTTTTGATATTACCCGCGATCTGCAGAAGATCGGCGTGGTAAACCAGACAACCCAGCTGGCCAGCGATACACAGGCGATTTCTGATTACCTGAAAGCTGTTTTTATCCGGCAATTCCAACTCACAGCCGATACTATCAGCGAACGTTTTGCCGATACCCGTGATACACTTTGTTATGCCACCAACGATAACCAGACGGCTGTTACGGGAATGTTACAGACAGATGCCGATATGGCCATAGTGATCGGCGGACATAACAGCAGCAACAGTTCGCACCTGGTAGAACTCTGCGAAAACGAACTCACCACCTATTTTATTGATTCTGCCGACAGACTGCTGAATCAAGTAACCATTGAACACCGCAACTGGCAAACCAAGGAATTAAGTACTATCCATGGCTACCTACCCGATAAACAGCCGCTTCGGATCCTGATCACCAGCGGAGCCAGCTGCCCCGATGCCGTGGTAGAAAAAGTGGTTCGGAAACTGGCTTCGTTTTATGGTGTAGAATCCAGGGTAGACGAGTTCAGTCAGCAGATCGTAAATATGTAACAGACTACCTGCTGCTCTAAAAATCAATACACCAATACCCTTTTTGAGGAACGGTAACGCTGGCCGAATGACCTCCAGTTATCTTTGACTGCCATTAAATCTAATAACGATGAGCAGAAAAACAATCGTATTTATTGCCGCAAGCCTGGATGGCTTTATTGCCGGCCCTGATGATAATTTAACTTTTCTGGACCTGGTGGCCAAAGAAGGAGAAGATTACGGATATGCCGACTTTATGCGTAATGTAGATACTGTGATGGTGGGTAGAAAAACCTACGACTGGGTAATGAAACAGGTAGCTGAATTTCCGCACGCAGATATCGAAAGTTATGTGATAACCCGCACAGAGAAACCTGCCTTGGGCAAAACAGCATTTTATACCGGTAATCCGGTTACACTGGTGAAAGAACTTGTTCAAAAAGAAGGAAAGAATATCTTTATAGACGGAGGTGCAGAACTGGTCAACAGTTTACTGAAAGAGAAACTGGTGGATGAAATATACCTCTCTGTAATACCGGTAATACTGGGCGATGGGATACGGTTATTTCATACCGGCAACCCGATGCAGGTAAGTACACTGGTCAGCGCCAAACAGTTCAGCACCGGATTGGTACAACTTCATTATGTATTGGCAAAACCGTAAATAAGAATTTGTATGCAGTTGATTGTTCTGGAGGTCCCCTTCACTTTTGAGGGAACAGCTAACAAACTCTACCCCGTAATACTACAGCACCAGAAAGAAATGATACTGGTTGATGGCGGGTATGCCGGTTTTCTTCCCTTACTGGAAGAAGCGGCTTTGCAGAAAGGATTGTTATTGCAACAATTAACCGGCAGCATCATTACACACCACGATATCGATCACATGGGGGTGCATAGCGAACTGCTTCAAAAATATCCATCGGTAAAGATCTACGCTTACCATACAGAATTACCCTATATCAACGGAACCCGAAAATCTTTACGGCTCGAACAGGCAGAAGCCATGCTGCCCTCTCTGCCACCAGAATACCAGGCGGGTGCCATGGGTTTTATCGAATTATTGAAAACCATGCAGCCGGTACCGGTACATGCGTTGTGGCAGGCCGGAGAAGAGCCTGACTTATTACCCGGCATTCAGATACTGCATACACCGGGGCATATGCCTGGGCATATCTCACTTTACCATGAACCTTCCCAAACCCTGATCACAGCCGATGCCATGGTGATAGAAGAGGGTGCACTCAATATCGCCAACCCCCATTTTACCATGGATATGCCTGCGGCGATCGCTTCCATCCATCGCCTCGCGGCGCTTCCCATACAGAAACTCATCTGTTACCATGGTGGTATCATGGATCAGGCTATTGCAACCCATATGCAGTTATTACTGGACCGTTACCCGCTTTCTGCAGCAAACTGATATTTGTCATAACCGGAATGTATCCATTTCAGTAATTTACTGCCAGTATTTACGCTGTTCTCAATCTTTCTGTATGCCTGTTACACAATTCAACATCTCCGGTTTAACTGATGAGCAGGTGATGGAAGCAAGGGAATCGCATGGACAGAATAAGCTGGTTTTCAAAAAAGAGAATGGTTTCATAGATGCGGTAAAAAGTCTTGTCAAAGAGCCGATGGTGATTCTGTTACTGGTGGCATCATCTGTTTATTTTATCAGCGGACAACCAGGCGATGCTATTTTTCTCGCGCTTTCCATAGTACTGGTGGCCGCTATTTCTCTTTACCAGGATTCGAGAAGCAGGAACGCCTTGGAAAAACTAAAAAGTTTTACGCAGCCCAATGCAAAAGTGATCCGCAACGGGGAAGTCATTGACATCCTCACAGAAGAACTGGTCATCGGCGATTACCTGCTGGTAGAAGAAGGTTGTTCCATTGCTGCAGATGGCACTATCATCCACTCGAATGATTTTTCTGTGAACGAGTCTATTCTTACCGGAGAATCTTTATCGGTATACAAGGATGCCACCAAAGAAGATCGTTTTGTATTCAGCGGCACTTCGGTTTCCAGTGGTTTGGGCATTGCGGTGATCACAGCCATCGGCAATGAAACCAAACTGGGAAAAATCGGCAAAAGCCTGGAAAGTATTACAGAAGAAGCTACCCCTCTTGAGCAACAGATCAGTTCATTTGTGAAGAAAATGGTGCTCTTGGGAACCATTGTATTCCTGGTAGTATGGGGCATTAATTTCTATCACTCCAAACAATTACTAGATAGTTTACTGAAGGCCCTTACGCTGGCCATGAGTATTTTACCCGAAGAAATTCCGGTAGCGTTTACCACTTTTATGGCATTGGGCGCCTGGCGGCTGATGAAGATGGGTATACTCGTAAAACAGATGAAAACGGTAGAAACACTGGGCAGCGCCACCGTGATCTGTACGGATAAAACAGGTACCCTTACAGAAAATAAAATGAGTCTGGCCAAAACATTTGTACTCGCCACACAGGAGATCGCAGATGCGGATACAGACAGTGCAGAACAACAGGAACTGGTTCGCCTTGCCATGTGGGCCAGTGAGCCCATTCCTTTTGATCCGATGGAACTGGCTTTACACAACTCCTATATTTCCAGCAGTAAAGAAGATGAACGGCCGCAATTCCGGATGATACACGAATATCCCCTCGAAGGCACACCACCAATGATGACACATATCTTTGAAAACAAGGAAGGGAAACGGCTCATTGCCGCCAAAGGGGCACCCGAAGCACTGATGAGCATTTCGGAATTGAGCAGTGCAGAAACCACAGCCATTGAAAATGCCATGGAACAGATGGCCGGGGATGGATACCGGATGCTGGCAGTGGCAGAATCTGATTTCTCGGGTACAGATTTTCCCGAAAAACAGCAGACCCTGCGTTTCCGCTTCAAAGGACTGGTTGCATTTTATGACCCACCCAAACAGAATATACAGCAGGTGTTACAGGATTTTTATACAGCAGGTATACAGGTGAAAATTGTAACGGGAGACAATGCAGCAACCACAACTTCCATTGCCAAAGAAATCGGTTTCAGGGGTTGGGAAAAAAGTATTACCGGCGAAGCACTGATGAAACTCAGCGACGCTGAATTGCGGACAACAGTACGTAACACCCATTTATTTACCAGAATGTTTCCTGATGCCAAATTGAAAATCATCAATGCACTCAAAGGACAGCAGGAAATTGTGGCCATGACCGGCGATGGGGTAAATGACGGCCCCGCCTTAAAAGCAGCGCATATTGGTATTGCCATGGGACAGAAAGGAACTGAAATAGCCAAACAGGCGGCTTCGCTGATTTTACTGGAAGATGACCTCTCTAAAATGGTAGAAGCCGTTGCCATGGGGCGGAGGATTTATACCAATCTGAAAAAAGCGATACAATATATCATCTCCATACATATCCCGATCATATTAACCGTATTTCTGCCACTTGCATTGGGCTGGATCTACCCGAATATTTTTACGCCGGTACATGTGATCTTTCTGGAACTGATCATGGGTCCCACCTGCTCCATCATTTACGAGAATGAACCCATGGAACAGAATACGATGCAGCAAAAACCCCGGCCCTTCTCCACCACTTTTTTCAACTGGAAAGAACTCACCACCAGTATCATACAGGGCGTTTTTATTACCGCCGGCACACTTTTTATCTACCAATATGCTGTTCAACACGGCAGTAACGAAGCTGTTACCCGTTCAATGGTATTTACCGTATTGATTGCCGCCAATATTTTTCTCACACTGGTGAACCGCTCATTTTATTATTCTGTATTTACTACTCTCAGTTACCGTAATAACCTCGTTTTACTGATCATCGGCATCACCATTGCCATTACCGGGTCTCTGCTCTTCATTCAGCCCCTGGCAGCTTTTTTCCAATTCGAGCCACTCTCCCTCACCCAACTGACTGTCTGCACCGCCACCGGCTTTGTATCGGTAATCTGGTTCGAACTCATCAAATGGCAAAAACGCCGCAACACCCCCGCCTGAAAAAAACATTGACCCATTCACATTCACTCATTCATTCATTGATTTCCCTACAACGTTTTCGCAAATAAAAAGGTGGTAAATCCGAATCCACAGCGCTGATAGGAGTAATTTAAGACCAACAAAATTGCTCCATATGAAAGATCTGTTCTCCAACCGCCGCAGGTTCCTGAAAAATACGGCCACAACGGCCAGCGGTTTGTTATTGTTATCCTCTTTACCCAAGAAAGCGATCGCCGGCTTCAGTGCTGAACCCAGGATCCGTTTTTCGGTCATCAATATCAATCATAGCCATATCTTTTCCATGGTCCAGGCCGTGATCAGAGGTGGCGGACAACTGGTAGCCGTATATGCCAAAGAAGCCGATCTGCTGGCGGGTTTTACCAAGCAGTTTCCACAGGTAAAAGTGGCGGGTAGTGCCAAAGAGATCCTGGAAGATAATAGTATCCAACTCATCCTCAGCTCTGGCATTCCGGATGAACGGGGTCCGCTGGGTGTGCAGGTAATGAAACACGGAAAAGATTACCTCGTAGACAAACCCGGTATTACCACCCTGGAGCAACTGGCCGAAGTACGTAAAGTGCAGAAAGAGACCAAACGCATCTATTCCATCATGTACAGCGAGCGTTTCGAGAACCGCGCAACGGTAAAAGCCGGGGAACTGGTAAAAGCAGGTGCCATCGGAAAAGTGATTCAGACCATCGGTCTGGGACCACACCGCATGAATCCCCAATCGAGGCCTGAATGGTTCTTCGATAAAAAGCGTTTTGGGGGCATTATCACCGATATCGGTTCTCACCAGTTCGATCAATACCTCTTTTTTACTGGTACTACCCAGGCAAAAGTAGTAGCATCGCAGATCGGTAATGTGAATCATCCACAGTATCCGAAATTCGAAGATTTTGGGGATGTGATGTTACGGGGTAATGGCGGTACGGGGTATATCCGTGTTGACTGGTTCACACCCGATGGATTAAAAACCTGGGGCGATGGGCGCCTCACCATTCTGGGAACCGAGGGCTATATCGAGATCCGCAAGAACATAGATATCGCCAGCCAACATAATGGTGGTAATCATTTATACCTGGTAAACCAGAAAGAAACCCAATACATCGATTGTAACAAAGAACCTTTGCCCTTTGGAGAACAGTTTGTGAACGATGTAGTGAACCGGACAGAAACGGCCATGCCGCAGGCCCATTGTTTACTGGCCACAGAACTGGCTTTGCTGGCCCAGAAAAACGCACAGGTAATTACAGCCTTACCTAAATAATCACTGGCAGGATTTACGCTTCCCCTCATGCGAAAGCGTAAATCCTGCCTATATATCAATTGCCAGTTCAACAGCAGAATCTTTTTGTATCTTGTTGCACAAACCTGCTTATGCAAAAACGACTGCTATTGCTATGTATAGTATTATCTGTACTGTTCACCAGCCATGCCCAGGATGCGGTTTCTGCAGCCGATCTTTTCCTCAACTCACTCAGTAACGAACAAAAGCTTGCCACTGTTTTTCCTTTTGAGGGAGAAGAACGCTATCAGTTTCATTTTGTACCTATTACCCGCAAAGGCATCACATTTAATGAGATGAATGCAACACAGCAAAAAGCCGCCAGGCAATTGATGATGGCCAGTATGGGTAAATCGGGATATGAAAAATCAACAGCCATCATGCAACTGGAACAGGTGTTGATAGAACTGGAAAAAAGAGCCCCGGAAGATCATTACCGCGATACGGGCAATTACCATATTTCCATCTTTGGCGTACCCGCTGCTACTACCATCTGGGGCTGGCGTTTTGAGGGGCATCATATCTCTTTCAATTTTTCTTATAACAAACAGCAACTGGTATCGGGCACCCCTGTTTTTTTGGGGAGCAATCCGGCCATTGTACCCAACGGCCCTGCCAAAGGCAAACAGGTACTGGCAGATGAAACCGTAACCGCTTTATCATTGCTGCAATCACTCAGGCCCGAACAAATTGCCAGAACCATCTTTTCTGCAACAGCACCCCGTGACATCCTGAGTTTTGACAAACGGCAGGCATTGATCGAATCAGACGAAGGCATTTTATATGCTGATCTTACACCCGCACAACAGGAATTACTGCGGCAATTGATCAGCGTATATGTGAATCGTTTTACCCGGCTTTTTGCGGCCGATATGCTGAAAGAGATACAGGCAGCAGGCTTAGACAAACTCCGCTTTGCCTGGGCCGGAGACCAGACAACCGGACCGGGACATCCGCATTATTACCGCGTAAAAGGCCCCACCATCCTGATCGAATACGACAACACTCAGAATAACGCGAATCACGTACATTCGGTGCTCCGCGATCTGAAACATGATTTTGGCGGCGACCTTTTATTACAGCATTACCAAACCAATCATAAGCGATAAACAAAAAATATGAAACCACTTTTTACCTGGATCACCTGTCTGTTTATCACCACTGCTATATGGGCTCAGCAGAAACCTGCCTATATTTTATACGATGCAAAAGGCAAACAAGTGAAGTATGAAAAAATGATCAAACTGCTGGCAGAGAAAGACATTGTTTTGTTTGGTGAGTACCATAACAATCCCATTGCACACTGGCTGCAGCTGGAAGTAACTACCTCACTCAAAGAAAAACGTGACCTGGTACTGGGTGCTGAAATGTTTGAGCAGGATAACCAGGAAGCACTGAACCTGTACCTGCAGGGAAAGATCAAGGCCAAGGGACTGGATTCGATGGCCCGTTTATGGAAGAACTACCCTACCGATTATGCACCACTGGTTAACTTTGCCAAAAACAACCAGCTGGTATTTGCCGCCACCAATGTGCCACGCAAATACGCATCCATGGTGGCCAAAGGTGGATTTGGTGTATTGGACACGATCTCAGCCCGCGAAAAACAGTGGATCGCCCCCCTGCCCATTGCCTATGATGCAGAACTGCCGGGTTACAAAAAAATGATCGAAATGATGGGTGGCCATGGCGGCGAGAACCTGCCCAAAGCACAGGCCATCAAAGATGCGACCATGGCACATTTTATTCTGCAGAACCACAAAGAGGGTAGCCTTTCCATTCACTACAACGGTTCTTATCATTCTGATAATTATGAAGGCATTGGCTGGTACCTCAAAAACAAAAGACCGGAACTGAAGATCGGCACCATCACCACAGTATCGCAAAAAGATGTTAGTACTTTACTGGAAGAAAATAAAGGCAAGGCAGATTATATTATCTGCGTACCGGATAACATGACAACCACTTATTAATCTGGTCTGGGAAGGCCGGATAAGACCACCGGCCTTCCCAGATGCTGAAAATATTGTACCTTACTTCAAAAAAACTGCATGTTCCGTAACTGTTTATTGGCTGTTGGGTTCTGCTGTACACTGTTAACCAGTGTGTACGCCCAAACCAATACGGTTAACGGGTATACCCATCAACTACTCTTTAATATCTATACCAACCAGCCGGATAATGCGATCAGTGGGTTTTTACGTTCGTATGCACCCTCTCTCTATGATAAAAAAAATATGCCTGCTGCCAATGGTACTGTTGCCGAAACGGTAACCAGCAATGTAGAGACCCACGGTTTCGTGTTCAGCAAACACCCTTATTTTTCCACACCCTTTACCAGCGGCAAACTGGAACTGTATTGTCAGCATTTCAGTGATGCCAAGGGGGTGCAGGTATTTGATGTAAAACTCTGGTTCGAATTTGATAACCAGCTGGAAGCAGAAATGGCTTTTTCCAAAATGGTAGATGTATTTCTTCCCATCAGCACCAATAAAAGGTTCAGCAGCACCAATGGTGCACAAAAAGCAGAGTTCTCTGATAGTAAAGGAGAAAAAGGATTCAATAAAATCCAGTTCCGGCTTACGGCCGATAACCTTGACCGGCGCAGGTTCAAGATCTTATTCGAAACAGCCAATGATCTCTGACTGTTTCAGTCACCGATTTTATCTTTCGCCCATTGTAATGCCATCGCTAACTGTTCATCGCGGGTGAGGTTGGTATTGTCCAGATCAATAGCATCTGCTGCCCGTCTCAGTGGACTGAATTCGCGGTTGCTGTCTAAATAATCCCGCATTTCGAGATTGGTCTTCACTTCTTCTACGGTAATGGCAGGGTTTTTAGCATAGAGTTCCTTGAACCTTCGCTCTACCCGTATGGCCGGGTCGGCAGTAACGAATATTTTGAGTTCCGCATCCGGAAATACGGTGGTACCAATATCACGTCCATCCATCACTATGCCTTTCTTTTCTCCCATTTTCTGCTGTTGCGCCACACCAAACTCGCGCACTTCTTTTAAGGCAGCCACTTCACTCACATGTTCACTTACCAGCATATCGCGGATCAGGGCTTCTACATTCTCATCGTTCAGATACATATCGCTCTGCCCGGTTTGCTCATTGTATTGGAAATCGAGTGTGATCTCACCCAAAGCCTTATGAATGGCTTTCTCATTGCGCCAGTCTATATGCTGCCGTAAAAAATACAGGGTGATGGCACGGTACATGGCACCGCTATCTATGAATACATAGTTCAGTTCATTGGCCAGCTGGCGGGCCAGGGTGCTTTTTCCGCAGGAGGAATAGCCGTCGAGAGTGATGATGATTTTCTTCATGATTTTTGCTACCCCCCACCCGTCGGGGCACTAAAGCGACCTGACGGGTGGGGGTTAGCAAAGTTGCACCAAATATTACCGAACACAAAACCTAAGTTTCCTAAACAGCAAAGCCGGCATCAACGATACCGGCCTGCATAGCTTGCCCCAAAACAACTTAAGAAGGTAGTACCACCGTATCTATCACATGAATTACTCCATTGCTTTGATACACATTTTTAATGGTCACAGTAGACATACCACCTTTTTCGTCTGTTAACACCAGTTTATTACCCTGCATACTGGCTTTTAAGGTACCACCTGATACCGTTTTCAGCACCGCCGTACCATTACCCTCTTTGATCAGTTGCGCGATGGCTTTTGCATCCAGTTTACCGGCTACTACATGATAAGTCAGGATTTTTGTCAGTGTGGCTTTGTTCTCCGGTTGTACCAGACTGGTAACAGTACCTGCAGGCAATTTATCAAATGCCGCATTGGTAGGCGCAAATACGGTAAACGGACCTGCACTCTGTAAAGTTTCTACCAAACCCGCTGCTTTTACTGCCGCAACAAGGGTGGTATGGTCTTTAGAATTCACTGCATTCTCTACAATGTTTTTGGTGGCATACATAGCCGCACCACCCACTTCTACGGGTTTCTGTGCATAAGAAGCCTGCAATACAAAAGCAGACATAATAACCAATACGATCTTTTTCATGATTTTCTGTTGAAATAAGGTTGATGAATTTGTTTACCCCATCACTTACGGTTACGGAGGAATCATGGATTGCGGAATAAAAAATAAATTGTCAGAATACAAGATGCAATGGTATAGCACTGTGCAAAAGAATTCAAGGCGCCATCAAACAATTCAATGACTGGTATGTTTATGGTTGCAACCCGGTGAAACCATCTCCTCCAGCCAAATGATGTTAATAATTTATAATATCCTGGCTTACTAGGTAAGTAAATCGGGATTGTCGTAATTTTATCCATTGAACCAATTTTGTAAAATATAGATTATGGGAAATCATACAACACCTGCCAACGGTGAAGGCAAATGCCCTTTTTCCGGTGCAAAACTTACACAAACAGCCGGCGGTGGTACCAGAAACCGTGACTGGTGGCCTAACCAATTAAAACTGAATATCCTCCGTCAGAATTCTGACCTGTCTAACCCCATGGGTGAGCGATTCAATTACGCTGAAGAATTTAAAAGCCTGGATCTTGCCGCAGTCAAAAAAGATATTGTAGACCTGATGACCAGTTCTCAGGACTGGTGGCCAGCCGACTTCGGTCATTATGGACCTTTATTTATCCGCATGGCCTGGCATAGTGCCGGCACCTACCGTACAGGCGATGGCCGTGGTGGTGCAGGTTCCGGAACCCAGCGTTTTGCGCCTTTGAACAGCTGGCCCGATAATACCAACCTCGATAAAGCCCGTTTACTTTTATGGCCCATCAAACAGAAATACGGGAGAAAACTTTCCTGGGCCGATCTGATGATCCTGGCAGGTAACTGCGCCCTTGAATCCATGGGCTTTAAAACCTTCGGTTTTGGTGGCGGACGTGAAGATGTATGGGAGCCGGAAGAAGATATCTACTGGGGTTCTGAGCGCGAGTGGCTGGGCGATAAACGCTATACCGGCGACCGCGATCTGGAAAATCCATTGGCGGCTGTACAGATGGGATTGATTTATGTAAATCCGGAAGGACCTAACGGCAACCCCGATCCACTGGCTTCTGCCCGCGATATCCGCGAAACCTTTGCCCGTATGGCCATGAATGATGAGGAAACCGTGGCACTGATTGCCGGTGGTCACACATTCGGTAAAACCCATGGCGCCGCAGATCCGGGTAAATATGTAGGACCAGAACCAGCTGCTGCCGGTATTGAAGAGCAGGGACTGGGATGGAAAAATACATTTGGCAGCGGTAATGCGGGTAATACCATTACCAGCGGACTGGAAGTAACCTGGACCACCACCCCCACCCA
The DNA here is from genome assembly GCA_943369185.1 of Caulobacter sp. UNC279MFTsu5.1. Lineage (GTDB taxonomy): Bacteria > Bacteroidota > Bacteroidia > Chitinophagales > Chitinophagaceae > Sediminibacterium. The sequence continues at coordinate 25,669 of CALRMK020000004.1, forward strand.
ATGGAGCAATAACTATTTCGAAAACCTGTTTGGCTATGAATGGGAACTGACCAAGAGTCCGGCCGGTGCCCACCAGTGGCAGCCTAAGAATGGTGCAGGTGCGGGTACAGTGCCTGATGCACACGATGCTTCCAAAAAGCACGCTCCTTCTATGCTTACTTCTGATATTGCGCTGCGCGTAGATCCGGCTTATGAGAAGATCTCCCGCCGTTTTTATGAAAATCCTGCAGAGTTTGCAGATGTGTTTGCCCGTGCCTGGTTCAAATTAACTCACCGAGACATGGGGCCCATTGCCCGTTACCTCGGTCCAGAAGTTCCCAAAGAAGAACTGATCTGGCAGGATCCGATCCCGGCAGTTACCCATCCATTGATAGATGCGGCTGATATTACTGCACTGAAAAGCAAGATCCTTGCCTCCGGCCTTACTGTTTCTCAATTAGTAAGTACCGCCTGGGCTTCTGCTTCTACTTTCCGTGGCTCTGATAAACGCGGTGGTGCCAATGGTGCCAGGATCCGCCTTACCCCACAGAAATACTGGGCAGTGAATAATCCGGCGCAACTGTCTAAAGTGTTGGATACACTGGAGAATATCCAGAAAGAATTCAATACTGCACAAACAGGCGGCAAACAGGTTTCTCTGGCCGATCTCATTGTACTGGGTGGATGTGCAGGTATTGAGCAGGCCGCTAAAAATGCAGGCCATGCCGTTACTGTACCTTTCACTCCCGGCCGTGCCGATGCTTCGCAGGAACAAACCGATGTGGCTTCTTTCGCAGTACTGGAGCCGGAAGCAGATGGTTTCCGTAATTATGCAAAAGCCAAATACACTTTGTCAGCAGAGGAAATGCTGATCGATAAGGCACAACTCTTAACCCTTACAGCTCCTGAAATGACAGTGCTGGTAGGTGGTATGCGTGTGCTGAATACCAACTTTGATCAGTCGCAGCATGGTGTGTTCACCAAACATGCCGAAGCACTGAGCAACGACTTCTTCATTAACCTGCTCGATATCCGTACCACCTGGAAAGCAACCAGTGATGCGCAGGATGTATTTGAAGGCCGCGATCGTATCACCGGCGAACAACGCTGGACCGGTACACGTGTTGACCTGATCTTTGGTTCCAATTCAGAACTGAGAGCATTGGCAGAAGTATATGGTTGCACCGATTCAAGAGAGAAATTCATCAACGACTTTGTAGCCGCCTGGACCAAAGTAATGAACCTCGACCGTTTCGATCTCGCTTAATCACTTCAGCGTATATAAATGAAAAGGTGGCCTGTTGTAAGGCCACCTTTTTTATTGCAGTATGATCATCAATTATTTTGTACTGATTTATTTCAATCTTTCCAGCACCCCTCTCCGTTTCACGATATTTTTATAGTCCCATTGAATGGTGGCAGCCTTTTTGAGCCAGCGTTTCAGGTCTTTTGGGTTTACCTGATCTGCCGCAGTGTACCGGATCTCTGCTGCTTTAAAACTGCCTTCGTTCTGCAGGCCAGGTTCTTCAAATGATTGGCCGCTCCAGAACAGTAGCCTGATACAGTTTTTCAGTTTACCATATCCCACAATAGGATTGCCATCGAGAAACCAAACGGGTATTGCATGCCAGATCTTGTTTTCGGCTCCGGGCAAATGTTCACAGATCAGTTTCGCCAGCAGATCGCAGATGGCGGCATCGTCAGTGGTTTGTTTGTTGTTGTAAACCTGGATGTCTGGATGCATGTGGCGAATGGTGAATAGTGAATGGGCAATGGAATAACTGGTTAGAATAAATGTACAAAAGCCTGTTGAGATTAGAAAAAGATGCAAAGAGGCTACTTACTTCTTTTCTTTTGTCCTTCTCTTATTGAAATCGCATGTTTATGCAGCGATGTTGCTGATACACAGGGTGTTTCACTAAGAGCTAAAGAGAGAAAGCGTAAAAAAGACAATAAACGAAAAACTGGTTCTAGGGCAACTCGAAGAACTGAACATAAATCCCCAGCAGTATATGCCAGAGCAAATAATGCCCGAGTCGTACACTAATGGAAGCTACAAAACCAGCTTTGGTGAAATAAAAAGCCTGTAAAGCATTCATCAGTAATCCGGTTAACAGCGAATACAGGATGAAAGCCAAATTCCCATCTGGAAATTGTTCCAGCGGCTCTCGTAATGCTGTTAGCAGAATACCGGACCATACAAAATAAAAATAATACCGTCCGTTTTTAACCCATTTTCCTAATAAAAGAATGAGCGTAAGGGGTATTAATCTGTAAAACACTTCAATTTCGAATGCACCGGAAACGTATAAAAAAACAGAGTAAGGAAAGGGTTGCAAAAAAGGAGGAAGTTCGGTATAAGGTGCCGGGTGCATCATCACTTTTACAACCAGTATATCCAGGAAACCAAAAAAAATACCGACGAGCAGAGGGTAAAGAATTCTTTTTTTAGGGTTGATCGACTTATCCCAAAATTCAGGTAAGCCGGCACTTGACTGAAGAAACAAAAAAGGAACACCGATCAACATCAAAGCCAGATTGGTAAAATCCCATACGCGAACAAAGGAATAACTATGGGTAATGGCTCGGCCGTAATAGATACCGGCCAGTGCGATCGTTAAGAACAATATATAGGTAAGCAGATTTTGTTTGGTGCTAATGGTTAGTTTCATGTTGAGTACAATTTATTTCACCCAGACCTCCCTTTATGGTCAACCTGTTTTTTAACTAATCAATTTTTCGTGTTTTATTTTTATTAGGCTTTGTAGTGAACGTAAAATCGTCTGCTACAAACCCTTAAACAAATCCGGATAATCCGAAATAACTCCCGTTACTCCCATCTGCTTCAACTCTTTTATCCTTACTGCATCGTTCACTGTCCATGGCACCAGTCCCACAGCGGCATCGCGGCATTGTTTTACGAGTAAAGGGGTTACCAGTGTATGTGCCGGGCTGTAAATAGTAGGTATAAAACCCAGGTCGCGCAGCTGCAGGGCGAAAGGTTTGGGATCGTTACCTTCTACCAGCAAAGCCGTTTTGATAGAAGGATATTTTTCGTGCAGGTATTGGAGTGTGCGTGGATCAAAGGATTGAATGATGACACGTTCTGTGATATTTTTTGCTTTGATCGCTTCTACCAGCAACTCTACAAATACGGCTGGTGCAGGATGATACTGATCATCCGTAGCCGACTGGCTCTTGGTTTCGATATTATATTGGGGTAACGGTTTTCCGTTATTGCGGCAATAGGTTTCTACGGCATCGATCATATCGGCCAGCAAGGGTTTCTGCACTGCCATTTTTTGTTGCTGCGGGAAGCGTGGATGCGGACGTTGGCCTACATCATAGGTTTTGATCTCCGCATAATTCATGCGGTAAAGATTGAGTTTTTTTTCTTCAGCTTCGGTTACCGGTGTACCATCGGGTTTGGTACTGATCTCATGGTTAAAAAAAGGTTCATGACTCAGCAGTACCTGTTTGTCCTGCGTAATCACCGCATCTGTTTCCAGTGTAGTCACACCCAGATCAATGGCCCGCAGCATAGCGGGGATGGTATTCTCCGGCATCAGTCCGCGACAGCCGCGGTGGCCCTGTTTATCAAAATTTGGCACTTGCAAGCGCTGGGTTTTTAAACCACCGGTACAGGCAGTCAGTGAAAGAAAGCATATTGCCGCTAAAAGTGTTCTCATGAAGCAAACAGCTGATCCATTCTTTTACGCATTTCCCGGGCAACACCCTGTGCGTTAGGATCACCGGCATCTAATTTAGCTAAAATATTCTCATAAGTTTTCTGGTCGCGGTTCTGGCTCAGTTTAAACACATGTTCCAGCGAACTCACCTGGATCTCGAATGCCACAATGGCTTTGGCCATCCGCTGCACATAGTCCGGTGACATATGCTTGAACAGTGATGGTGAAGAAGGATTGTTCTCGTAAAAACGGGTGGTATCATCCAGCACCTGCAGCAGTTCCTCCTCAGACAAAAAACGCAACTCTCCCCGGGCGTGCACCGACATATAATTCCAGGTAGAAGCCGTTTGCTGGTGTTGGGGTTCGTACCAGCTGGCACTGACATAACAATGCGGTCCGGTAAATACGACCAATACCTGTTTATTCTGTTCAATAGCCAGATGATGATCGTTGCTCTTCATGATATGTCCGCGCAGGTACAGCTGTCCTTCCCGTTCTTCCAACAAAAAAGGAATCTGGGTAGCCACCGGCCGCTGCTCCGCATCCACTGCCATCAGCATGGCGAAGGAATGGGCTTTCATGAATTCGACTATAATAGTGGGATCTTTTTCTTTGAAGCTGGAAAGAGTGTACATGGTGTTGTAAGTTGTAAGTACTATGTTTTCAATTCGGCGTTCGACATTCGGTGTTCGGTGTTCGATATTATACCCCCCCCTTCATCTGTTCCTTGTTCTTCTGTTCTTCTGTTCGTCTGTTCTACTAAGGTATTTAAACAAAACGCTCCATTCACCGGACAAAATGATGAATGGAGCGTCGCAAGTATGGATGCACAATGTGATGGAGTTGGTTTACTTCACCATCTCTATCACCTGTGTTTGAGGCATGTTGGCATTTCGCATGGCTATGTTACGAACTGCGGCAGATACAAAGGTTCTGAATGCTTGCTGACTAACCGCATCAGTGCCTACCATGGCCGGCACGCCGTTATCACCTCCTTCTCGGATAGATTGTACCAGCGGGATCTGACCAAGGAAGGGCAGTTCATATTCTTCGGCCAGGCGTTTGCCGCCTTCTTTGCCAAAGAGATAATATTTGTTTTCGGGTAATTCTGCCGGGGTAAAATAAGCCATGTTCTCTACCAGTCCGATAATGGGCACATTGATCTGCGCCTGTCCGAACATGGCAATCGCTTTTTTAGCATCGGCCAGCGCCACGTTCTGCGGGGTAGTTACAATGACCACACCGGTTACTGGTACGGTCTGCATCAGGGTCAAGTGAATATCGCCGGTGCCGGGTGGCATATCAATTACCAGATAATCCAGCTCGCCCCAGTCCACATCGGTAATGAACTGGCGGATAGCACTGCTGGCCATGGGACCACGCCATACCACCGCATTTTTCTCATCCACCAATAACCCGATACTGATGAGGCTAATGCCGTATTTCTGCAGGGGAACGATCATTCCCTTGCCATTCACATCCTTCATCATGGGTCGCTCGCCACGTACACCAAACATGATGGGTACGCTGGGTCCGTAGATGTCTGCATCCATCAATCCCACTTTGGCACCCCCTTCGGCAAGTGCCAGGGCCAGGTTAGCCGATACGGTACTTTTACCCACGCCTCCCTTACCGCTTACAACGGCAATAATATTTTTCACACCCGCTAATACCTGCTGGTTGTCTTTGCGGGTAGTAGACGTATTGGCGGTAAAATTGACCTGTACTTTGGCTTCTTTATTGACCAGTAATTTGATCGCATTTTCGCTGGCCGTGCGCATCATGTCCTTCATGGGACAGGCCGGGGTGGTTAATACAATGGTAAAACTTACCTCATTGCCGTTAATGGCCACATCTTTTACCATGTTCAGGGTTACAAGGTCCTTGCCCAGATCGGGCTCCTGCACATTGCTCAGTGCCTTCAATATATCTGCTTCTGTCATCACGAAAGTTTTTGTTAAAAAAGAAATCAGGCTGCAAAGTTAACAGTTGGCAACCTTACTTTGTTGGAAATAGCAGGAATCCAGTTACCGGGAGACCGGATATTGGATTTTATGTACAAACCCTTTGTATTTTTGAACCGCATGAGGAAACCGATACAATACCTTCTTTTACTGGTAATATTGCTTTTGGCGCAGAAAAGCTGGTCGCAGCAAACCAGTCCCTACCGCGATTCGGTAGTGCAATTATATGGGGTGGTAATGACGGCTGATAGTTTACAGGGTGTTCCCTCCTGCAGTGTGATTGTGGAGGGTAAGGGCCGCGGAACCATTACCAGCTATGATGGGGTATTTTCCATTGCCGTGTTGAAGGGCGATAAAATCACGTTTTCCAGTATCGGGTTCAAGAACCGCAGCATACAGATCCCGCTGAACCTGGATGGCAACCAATACAGCGTAATACAATTACTGGTGAGCGATACGGCTTACCTGCCAGCCACCATCCTCAAACCCCGCCCTACCCGCGAGCAGTTTGAACGCGATTTTGTGAATAATAAAGTGGCAGATGATCTCTATGAAACCGCCCGCAAAAATACCGATGAGGCCCAGCGCCGCATCCTGATCAATAGCCTACCGGCCGATGGTAAGGAAGCCATCAATTACCAGCTTCGCCAGCAGGCCAGCAAAGCCTATTACAGCGGACAGGTGCCCCCCATGAATATCCTGAACCCGGCAGCCTGGGCAGACTTCATCAAAGCCTGGAAAAGGGGCGATTTCAAGAAAAAGAAATAACCTGTTAAACAGGGTTACAGAAGTGTAAGCAGCCTCCTCAAGCGGGAAGTATATAATTTCTTGGGGAGCAACCGCCCCATATCGGCCCCTGCCTTTACCTTTGTTGCCAACGATTGCCAAACCAAACTATTTGAACATGCCATTGAAGAACATCACCGTTATTGGAGCGGGTACGATGGGTAACGGGATTGCCCATGTATTTGCCCAGACAGGATTTACCGTAACTCTTGTAGATGTAAATGTAATGCAGCTGGAAAAAGCCCTGCAGACCATTGACAAAAACCTCGAACGCCAGATAGCCAAAGGAACACTTACCTCCGAGCAGAAAAAACAGACACTGGCCAACCTGACCACCCAGAGCGATCTGGCCAGGGGTGTGGCCCATGCTGATCTGGTAGTAGAAGCTGCCACCGAGAATATAGACCTGAAACTCAAAATTTTTGCCCAGCTGGATGAGGAAGCACCCAAACACACCATTTTAGCCAGCAATACTTCTTCTATCTCGATTACCAAAATTGCTGCTGCTACCCAGCGTCCGGAGAAAGTGATTGGTATGCACTTTATGAACCCTGTACCGGTGATGAAACTGGTAGAGATCATTAACGGGTATGCCACACAAACGGCAGTAACGGAAGAGATCGTTGCCTTGAGCAAAGAACTGGGTAAAATACCCTGTGTGGTGAATGATTATCCCGGTTTTATTGCCAACCGCATTTTGATGCCCATGATCAACGAAGCCATTTACAGTTTATATGAAGGCGTAGCCGGTGTAGAAGCGATTGATACCGTGATGAAACTAGGTATGGCCCATCCGATGGGACCTTTGCAGTTAGCTGATTTTATCGGACTGGATGTATGCCTGAGTATATTGAATGTTTTGTACCAGGGCTTTGGCAATCCCAAATATGCACCCTGTCCCTTATTGGTGAATATGGTAACCGCCAAAAAATTAGGCATAAAAAGCGGGGAAGGATTTTATACCTATACCCCTGGCAGCAAAGAACTGGTAGTGAGTAAAAGTTTTGCAGACTAACCATTTCATCAACCGATTACCCCGCGCCTTTGCGCCTTTGCGGGAATATTAGCTCGCCAAGGCGCAGAGGCGCGGTTGCATTTTAAGGGAACTCTTTTTCTCTCTTTTTCTTTTGTCCCTCTCTTATTGAAACCAGTTACACCTTAGGTCATTCCGCTGACCGGCAGAGTGTTCCATTAAAATTCATAAAAAAACCAGTAAAGAGTGTATTGTCTGAAACACGCTGCATTTATAGCAAGAATATTTTATCTTGTCATAAATACTACACATGTTTTTTATCCTCTCTAAAATACTGTTCTTCCTGCTGATCCCATTCTGGTGGATGGTGATTCTGTTATTATTACGTTGGGTGATCCGTAATGCGAGATGGAAAAAGATATTGGGAGGAATAAGCATTGTGATCGGTATTGTATTTACCAACCCTTATCTGTACCGTACAGCCAATCTGGCCTGGCAGCCCACCCCCGTTGATTTACCGCTGAACAGATCCTATGATGCGGGTATTTTACTGGGGGGGATGGCGGGTTATGACAAATATGACAGAGGATATTTTGGAGGGAGTGCGGATCGCTTTATTCAGACAGCTAATCTTTACCACCAGGGGATTATTAAAAAGATTATTGTGACCGGAGGAACAGGTACCATCAGTCAAAAAGAGCCGGCAGAAGCGATTTACCTGCGTACCCAATTAATCGCAAACGGGGTGAAAACAGAAGACATTATTATGGAAAGCCGTTCCAGAAATACCTATGAGAATGCGGTATATTCAAAAATTCTCACTGATTCACTACAACTGAAACCACCCTTCATCCTGATTACATCTGCACAACATATGAAGCGTTCCATCAGTGTGTTTAACAAAGCAGCTTTCACCACCATTGCTTTCCCCTGTGATTATAAAGTAACCCCCACACGGGAAACTTTCGACAATATCATAGTGCCTCAGATCAGCCTGTTGAATGACTGGTCTTATCTCCTCAAAGAAATCGTAGGACTATCTGTATACCGGCTCACCGGTAAAGCCTGAGTAAGATGGGCAGTTTATTTTTTTACAACAGGGATCAGTTCCACTCCGCGGATATCATTGAGTTTGTACAATACTTCCTCCAAACGGGCTTTGGGAATACCGATCTGCAGTAAACAGAACAACTGCATTTCCTGCGAGCTGATACTGCAGCTGGTTTGTTTGATCACCATCATTACTTCGTTCATCAGCGTATAATCAAAATGGAGTTCATACAACACTTCGATCGGTTTCTGTACGATGGGTACCAGTTGCAAAGCCATGGCGGTGGCCGATTTATATGCCTGTATCAGGCCCGGCACACCCAATAGGGTTCCGCCAAAATAACGAACCACTACCACCTGTGTATTGGTGAGTTGTTTACTGTCTAGCTGCCCAAGTATGGGTCTGCCGGCAGTGCCGGATGGCTCCCCATCATCACTAACCCTGAACTGGTTGCCTTGCCAACCAAGGCGGTAGGCAAAACAATGATGCACGGCTTTGGGATGTTCTTTCTTTAATTGCTGCAGGTTCAGTTTACAATCATCCGGGGTTTGTACCGGATAGGCAAAAGCCAGGAACTTGCTGCCCCGGTCTTTGTATTCGGCCATGGCCGTTTTTTCGATGGTAAGGTAATAATCCGGTTCGCTCATAAAGTATCACCAAATGCAATGAGGTAAATAGCCAGCAAAGATAACGCGATACCCGCCCAGTTGAGCCGGGATAGTTTCTCTTTAAACAGCAGCCAGGCCACCAGCGAACTGAATAACACGATACCCATATTATTAACAGGTATACTGGCACTGCTCTGCCATGGGCTCTCTTTCAGAAACCGCACCAGGCACCAGATCGAAAAATAATTAGGGATCCCGATGATGATACCGGCCAGCAGGTTCTTCAGCGAAAACTGTTGTTTACCCCGGATATACTGCACCAGCAATATCGTAGTTCCAATCGTACCTGCCGATAAAAAACCGCTGATGAGGTAGGCATTGTAATTGGCATCGGTCACATAGGTTTTCTGAACATGGTTGATCAGAGCATCTAGTAACCCACTTCCCACAAACAGGATCAGTGGCAGAAAATATTCCCATTTCTGATGTGCCGGGTGATGGTCATTCGATTTTTTCTGTTGCGGATAACAGGTTAATAGCACGGCCAGCAGCGCCAGTAATACGCCCACCAGTTTCCAGCCCGCTACGGTTTCGTTATAGAGATACACGGATAACACTACCGGAATGATCAGTGATAATTTATTGGCCACCGAAGCCACCGCCACACTGATTTTCTGCGCCGTAATACCCACTACATTAAAAATAGACACAAACAATACCCCCATTACACAGGCCCAGCGAAACCAGGGTGTTTGCATCACTGCTCCATTTACAGGAAAAGAACCATTTACCACAGATCCCGTGATCACACAAGTGATATAATTGAACACGATGGCCTGAAAAATACTCACACCATATTTCTCACAGATTTTAAAAGCTAAGGTGAGATAACTGGTGAGTATGATACTGCCGAGAAGGTAGAGCATGGTGGGTTCTGGTTACTGGTTACTTGTTACTGGTTGCTTGTTACTGGTTTGTTGATATAGATGGATAGGATATCTGTTGCGATTTGCGCTGTTCTTGTGGGCACTGATTGGGGCAAAATGGGTGCTGGCAGGCCTTTCGGTATCGTTAACAGGGGATTGGTGATGACGCGGGCTTCGTTCCAGAGACCTTTGTTGATAAAGGATTGGAGCAGTCTGGCACCACCTTCCACGAGTATGCTTTGCAGTTTCTCTTTGTATGCCAGTTTTACGATGGCATCGATCGTATCTTCTGTTGCTGCTATTGTATGGTAGCTGAGGTTCTCTCTTTCCTCCTCTTTTACTGTATTGATCACAATGGTTTTCTGTTGCTGATCAAACAGGTTCCCGGTAGTAGGTAAGCGCAGGGTTCTGTCTACCACGATCCTTACCGGATTGTTGCCCGTCCATAAGCGGTTGGTCAGCGAGGGGTCATCTGCCAGTGCCGTATTCGTACCCACCACTATCGCAGCTTCTTCGCTGCGCCATTGGTGCACCAGACGGTTCGTGTATTCATCACTGATCAGTAACCTTTCTTCTCCCTCACCCGCTATGAAACCATTGGCCGTTTGTGCCCATTTGAGGATGATATAGGGGCGTTGTTTTGTTACAAAAGTGAAGAACCGTTTATTCAGTTCCCGGCAGTCGGCTTCCAGCACACCAACGGTTACGGCAATACCGGCATTCTGCAGTTTCTCAATTCCCTTTCCATCTACTTCCGTAAAAGGATCCCGGCAACCGATCACCACGCTTTTGATCTTATGACGGATGATAAGATCACTACAGGGTGGCGTTTTGCCAAAATGAGCGCAGGGTTCCAGCGATACATAAAGGGTTGACAGAGAAATGAAGGGGGCATCCGCAGCAGATACGCTATGGATACAGTTCACCTCGGCATGGGCCTCTCCGTATACCCTGTGATACCCCTCCCCGATGATCCGGTTATCATACACCAGTACCGCACCCACCATGGGATTGGGGGCCACAGAACCTGCCCCCAAACGGGCCAGTTCCAGGCAACGGTGCATATAGATCTGATCGGTCTCTTTCATACAGAATTGGCAAAAATAACTAAATGGTGCTAACATTGCAGCATGACCCTCTCCGAAGCACAGGTTACCACCCGCTCTGCACTGTTATCTTACTATGATACACGGGAAGCCGCCCAGATCTGCGATTGGGTGCTGGAGCATGTAAGCGGTAAAAAAAGGATCGACCGGTTAATGGATCTTCAGGCCTTACTTACGGCAGAACAGGAGTCGCGTTTACAGCAAATCATCTCAGAATTGCAAAACCATCGCCCCATCCAGTATGTATTGGGCGAAGCCTGGTTTGCGGGCATGAAATTCTTTGTGAATGAAGCCGTACTCATACCTAGACCGGAAACAGAGGAACTGGTGGAGTGGATTGTGAATGATACGCTTAACGCGGAACGCTTAACCCGGAACGCAGAACAGGGAACACCGAACACCGAACAAAGAACAAAGAACAAAGAACAGAGAACAAAGAACCTACTCGATATTGGTACGGGCAGCGGTTGTATCCCTGTTTCATTGGCTAAAAAATTACCAAATTGGTCCGTTAGTGCGATAGATGTGAGTGAAGCGGCGCTGACAGTGGCCCGCAAAAATGCAGTTGATCTTGAAGCGGATATACTGTTTCAGCAAATTGATTTTTTAGACGAGTCTCAGTGGGCGCTTTTACCTGTTGTTACTATCATTGTAAGTAATCCGCCGTATATCAAAGTGACTGAGCGACAAAGCATGGCCAAACATGTGTTGGACTTCGAGCCCTCGCTTGCCTTATTTGTACCCGATGATGATGCCCTGCTGTTTTACCGGAAGATCGCTGCGTTTGGCAAAAGCCATCTGTGTACAGGAGGTTCGGTTTTTGTTGAGATCAATGAAGCACTGGGAAAAGAAACTGTTGCCCTATTTGAACAGCAGGGATATGCCGTTACGCTCCGCAAAGACTTACAGGGTAAAGACCGGATGATCAAAGCTACCATCCTACAGTAACCCTCTGTGCCGCTCTGTCCCTCCGTGTCTCTGTGTTAAAAAAATGACTATACCCTAGTGATGATTTTTTTTCAACACAGAGACACAGAGATAGGGAGTTACATAGAGAGAGCAATTATTTCTGACCACCATTGTCTACCGCCATCACGGGCGTGGCACCTAATTTTTTGATCACCTGCATCACACGGATGGCTGTACCCAGATGGGCCGTACTATCGCCATTGATCACCACGGAAGGTTTATCGGTTTCTTTGGCGAGATAGGCTTTTAATTCTTCTTCCAGTGCCTCAATAGTGATGGGTTTCTGGGCGAGGAAAAGGTGCTGGTCTTTGTCTACCGTAATCACCACCGTCTGTTTGGATCGGGTATCACTCTTGGCTTTGGGATTGGACACTTTGATCACATTGGGATTAGCCAGTGTAGAAACGATCAGGAAAAACAACAGCAGGATGAACAGAATATCGTTCAGCGCGCCGGTATGCACTTCGGGGTGCGTTTTTAATCGTTTCCTGATATTCATGTTACTTAATTCAAAAGTAAAAATTCAAAATTCAAAAAAGGCTTTCTCAAGCTGCTCCATAATGATCAGAACCCTGACGAGTGCGACGCAACGAAGCCGCTTTTCTGTTCTGCAGCCCGGCTCATACTTCTTTTCATTACTAATTATTAATTACTAATCGCTAATTTTTAATTCCTGCTAGTGCGTTGGTTCCTGCAGTATATCCATGAACTCCGCACTGGCGGCTTCCATTTTGTTGGCGGTTTTATCGATCTGTGTGGTGAGCACATTGTGTCCAATGTAGGCCAGCAGACCAATAATGAGACCCGTGCCGGAAGTGATCATTTTTACATAGATACCGCCGGCAATATCGTTCAGGGTAAACTGACCCGAACTGGCGATACCATAAAACAACTGGATCATCCCGATAATGGTTCCGAGAAATCCGAACATAGGCGCGATACCGGCAATGAGGGAGAGGATGGAAAGATTTTTCTCCATAGTATACATTTCCAGCTTGCCTACATTCTCCATGCTTTTTTCAATGGCATCGATGGGTTTGCCGATCCGCTGCAGACCTTTATCGATTATGCGGGCCACAGGGTTATTGGTATTCCGGGCCAGATTACGGGCCGCTGCCACATTTCCGCTGACAATATTATCACGGATAATGTTCATGAAATTTCCTTCAATACGCGATGCTTTGCGAATAGCGATCAGGCGCTCAATGAAAACAAATACCGCCGCTACAAACAGCAGGTACAGGGGATACATGATCCACCCCCCTTTTTCCAGCAATGACCATAGGGATATTTTTTCTGCTGCGGCCGGAATAGCTGCCGCGGCTTTCTGAAGGGTATCTATCTGGAGCAGATCGAACATCTGTGATAAGTTTAGGTGAAGCTAAAATTAGATGCTTCTACAAAAGAACAGTATGGTTGTGAATAAATATGCCAATAGCTTGCTTTTTAGGAAAGCTTTTACACATCTGGTTATAGGTATGAAGGGTAAGGCACGCATGCCTTACTGTATCAGCATGCAATACATTGCCGAAATAACCAACAGACATGAAGAACGGGTAAAACCGGGATCCTGCATGTCTGTAATACACGCTTACTACTTACAAAACTTTGATATACTCCATTTTATCAAGCCATTGGGTGTTGCGGGTAGAGCCGTCTGTTGCAGCTATATCAAAAACGGGCCATTCAGCAAAAGCCAGTGTAATGGTCTGACCGGTAGTTCTTACCACCTCGAACAAGGGGTAAGTACTTTGTGTATAGGACCAGGATGGGGTGATCTTAGCCGTTCTGTTCAATCTTGTGATTGAGCGGATATCTTTCAGCATCAGGGTAATCCGGGTGCCTTTCTCGGTCATACAGGTAACAGGCGATTTGGCCAGGCTGCCGGCAATTCCTGTAATGGTTCCGGTAATCACTTCCTCATTCAGTTTGTATTGTACCTGTGCATTAACCGCCAGACCGGTATTGGTTGAAACGGCTGTCGTACCCATTTCGACCCAGTCCAGTTTTTCGAGCCATACATTAGCTGCCAGTGAGCCATCAGATAGACTGATATCCCAGACAGGCCATTGAGAAATGGCTAACAACTGGCTCTGTCCGTTGATCCAGGTAAACCTGAATACCTCGTAACTGCTTTCGGTATACGACCAGGAAGGAGTCACCTTCCATTTCTCTCCCGTTCTTTCAATTCGCTGGATCTCGCGCATAAAAAATTTCACAGGTTTCCCGGTCTGTGTTAAAGTGGTGAGGGTTTCTTTTTCACCAATGGTCAGTTTCACTACGGTGCCGGAGAACCGAACACCCTCTTTGCTGTAAGTAACACCCGAGCCTACACCAAGGCCTTGCGAGAATAAAGAAGAGGTAGGAAATAAAAGAAGAAGAAGAAACAAAAAAATACTTACGGAAGGAAGTGGAGAAAAGCATTGTCTGTTACCAGAACCATCCCTGCATACGGGGTCTTCTTCCGTGTCTTTTACGGATAAAATTTCGTTTTTCATAACACATATTTTTAGGTGAGAAAGAGCTACCCCAAAGGTACGAAAAGCTTATCCGCCCTGCTGTGAGATGAACAGAATTAACCGGATAACAACCATTGCAATAAGCGGTTAACCAAATCGCAAATAACTGCCGTTTACCAACTATTTCCTCCAATAAAACCACAAAAAAAAGTGGCCGCATCAAACAACCACTTTTCACTATTAACTTTTAACTATTACCTTTTAACTTTTATTCATCTCCTTCATCTTCACCATCGCCATGATCTGTCGCATATTATTTTCCATGCCTTCCGGACTACCATCCAGAAAAATGATATTTCCCTTACCGATCTCGGCAAAATTCTTGATGGCTTCTGTCCACATACTGAACAGGATCACATTGGTATCCAGGTTGGCCTGTTTCATCTGCTCGGCTGCCTGACTCATACCCTTGGCCACTTCTTCGCGGAAGAGGGCCACACCCTGGCCGCGTAAGCGGGCCGCTTCTTTCTCGGCATTGGCCGATATTTTAATGGCATTACCCTCGGCCTCCGCAGCTTTTGTTTTGGTGATCAGCAGTGCCTGTCCTTCATTTTCGGCTGCAGCTTTCAGGTTATTACTGGCAACCACACGGCTCATACTTTCCATAATGAGCTGGTCGAATGTGATATCGTTGATCTGCAGGTCCTGCAAATGATATCCCCAGCTCTCCAGCGATTGGTCGATCTGTTCTTTTACAAACTCTACGATTTCTCTGCGAAGCAGGAGGATCTCAGCCTGTTTCTTCGTGGCCACAAACCCACGGATACTACCTTCCACCGTGCGTATCAGGGCCTGCATCAGGTCTTTATCGCTGATGAATTTGAAAGCCACATTTTTAATGGTTTCTTCTTCATGGTTTACTACTGAATACAGCAACATGCTTTTAAAATACACATTGGCCTGATCCAGTGTTACTGCCTGGAATTCCAATTCCACCGAACGATTCTGGATGCTCACGGTTTTGAATACCTGTTCAAACACCGGAATCTTTACACTCAGTCCCGGCCGCAATATGCGCCTGTATTTACCAAACATGGTAATCACCCCGATGGTTCCCTGGTTAACCGTAACCAGCGATGCAAACAGCAGTAGCAACAAAACCAGCAACCACCAGTAATCTGCAAGGATACTCATAACAAATAATTTTAAGTAAGGTACGTATTATAGAAGGTTAGTAGCATAGAAAAAGAGAATATTACAGAAACACAACCCTTAGCCCAGAATTTACATATACCGCAGTATCATTTGTTCTTTGTTCTCAGTTCTCAGTTCTTTGTTCTCAGTTCTTTGTTTTAAGTTCTTTGTTCGTCTGTTCCTTGTTCATCTGTTCTTCTGTTCGATATTCGATATTCCCTCCTCTTCCCAAACTTCCACCAATCTCACCAGCATTTCCACCGCTTTCTCCATATCCCGCACCCCGATCCATTCCTGTTTGCTGTGAATGGCCTGCATGCCCGTAAACAGATTAGGACAGGGCAACCCCATGAAACTTAACCTGCTGCCATCGGTACCACCCCGGATGGGTTCTTTTACTACGGTAAGTCCGGTACGTGCATAGGCTTCTTCAGCATGTCGGATGATCTGCGGATGCTGATCCAGTACCTCTTTCATATTCCGGTATTGTTCCTGTACCGTAAACTGCATAGTAGCTTTTGGATAAGCGGCCAGCACCTGTTCCGTCAATTGCCGAAGCCGGTTTTCATGTACCGTTAATTGCGAAGTGGTAAAATCGCGGATAATGAATTCTAGGCTGGCTTTTTCTGCCGATCCTTCTATACGCAGGGGATGCACAAAACCCTGCTTCTTGTCCGTAGTTTCCGGCGACCATTCATTTTTGGGTAAAGCCGCCAAGAGCTCACCGGCAATCTTTAAGGCATTCACCATTTTATCTTTGGCATAACCGGGATGGGAGATCACACCATGAATAGTGATGTTAACCCCATCGGCACTGAAAGTCTCATCCTCCAGGGTACCCAGCTCACCACCATCCAGTGTATAGGCATAGTCTGCCCCCAGTTTGGCCAGATCCAGTTGATCGGTTCCCCTGCCTACTTCCTCATCGGGTGTGAACAATAGTTTGATGGTACCATGTTTGATCTCAGGATGTGTTACCAGGTAATGCGCCAGATCCATGATCTCTGCCACACCAGCCTTGTCATCTGCCCCCAGTAAACTAAGTCCGCTTGCCGTGATGATACTGTTGCCTATATGTTCCTTGAGATAAGGATGGTCTGCCAAACGGATCACCTGCGAGGGATCATCGGGCAATACAATGTCTTCTCCCTGGTAATGGCTATGCAGTATCGGTTTAACATGGGTACCGCTGCAATCCGGTGCCGTATCTACATGACTGCAGAAACAGATCACTGGTACCTGTTTACTGGTGTTGGCAGGAATGGTTGCATACACATAGCCAAATGCATCCATATGGGCATCCTCCACACCCATTGCCTGCAGTTCCTGCACCAGCAGTTGCGACAATTTCTTCTGTTTTTCTGTACTGGGATAGGTATCGCTCTGCGGATCACTCTGCGTATCCACCTGCACATACCGCATAAAACGTTCCACCACTGTAAAAGTATAACCGGCCAACATAGTGCTAATTTTCAGCAAGATACGGGGAATCGTGAGACGTGAATCGTGAGTCGTCAGTAGTGAGTAGTGAATGGTGAATGGTCAATATATCGGCGACTACCCTATTCACAATTGCCCATTGACGATTGACGACTTACGACTCACTACTCACTACTCACGCCCTCCCCCCTTGCAAATACAGAAACCATTTTCTATTTTGTTCCCTAAACCAAAATCTCCCATATGAAAAAATCGCTAATTGGTGCCATTGTCGGAGGGCTGCTCATTTTTATCTGGCAAACCCTTTCCTGGACCGTGCTGGATCTGCACCGGCCTACACAGGATTATACGGCCAAACAGGATACCATTATGAGTGTGCTGAATACACATCTTGAAAAAGAAGGCGGTTATTATCTGCCATCGGTACCACAGGGCACTTCTTTTGAAGAAACCAACAAAGCAGGCGAACAGAATCAAAATAAACCATGGGCCACTATCCAATACCATAAATCGTTCAATATGTCTATGAACGACATGTATATGAATATGTTCCGCGGACTGGTGGCCGGAATTTTTATGGTATGGCTGTTATGCTGGATGCTGTCTAAATGGGGCAAGACCAGTTTTGTGAATATTTTCCTCGCCTGTATTTTCACCGGGTTAATTGTTTTCATCAATGAACCCTATAACCAGTTCATCTGGTACAAAATTTTCGACGTACGCGCACACTTGATTGATGCAGTAGCCAGCTGGGGATTATGTGGGATCTGGTTGGGTTGGTGGATGAGGAGATAATTGAAAATTAGAAATTAGCAATTAAAAATTAAAAATTATAATACGCAAAGAGTCCGATAGTAATCTATCGGACTCTTTGCGTAAAGCCTTTAATTATTAATTGCTAATTTTGAATTTTTAATTACTAGGGCATAATGATCAACGGTGTACCGCCACCGATCTCTACCAGTTCCAGATCAAAGATCAGGTCTTCGCCGGCAAGGGGATGGTTGGCATCCAGGATCACTACTTCCTCTCTCACTTCTACAATCACAACAGGAAAATTCTGTCCCTGGCCATTGCTCATATTCAGTTGCATACCTGCTTCAGGTACCATATCTGCGGGGAAACGCTCTTTCGGAAATTCCATGATCATTTCTTCCTGCTTAGGGCCATAAGCTTCATCAGCGGGGATCTGGATCGTTCTTTTTTCACCGATGGTCATTCCGGTAACACCCTGGTCAAAACCCGGGATCACCATACCACCACCTACTTCAAATTCCAGCGGCTCGCGACCTTCAGAACTATCAAATGTGGTGCCATCTGTTAACTTACCATGGTAGTGTACTTTTATCGTATCACCTTTTTTTACTTGTTGCATGTTGCATTTTTGAATGTAAATAATGTGGGAGCCAGCTTAGTATCTTTCCTCAGCATCCGTTGCGTCGCACCCTTCAGCTGAAAAATACGCATCAACAAGAAAAGAAAATCACCGATTTCCGGCGCCAAAAGTACAATCCAAAATCAAGAACCGGCAAGTTTTTTGGTTAACTTTCGCACCTGAAAAGCCCCTCATATGAAAAAAATAACTCCTGTATTACTGTTTTGGCTGGCATTCAGTCTTTTTATCACCCAAAATGCAGTAGCACAAGCACCCATACTTCCCGCAGCCTACCGCACACAGGTCTATACACCCCTGCTCAAAGGAAAGCGGGTAGCTGTGTTTGCCAACCATACGGCTACCGTAGGTAATCGTCACCTGGTAGATACGTTACTGTCATTAGGCATCAAAGTCACCAAAGCTTTTGGCCCCGAACATGGCTTCAGAGGCACTGCCGATGCAGGCGAAAAAATTGAGAACTACACCGATCCCGCCACGGGCATTCCCGTGATCTCTCTCTACGGCAAAAAAAGAAAACCCAGTGCCGAAGACCTGGCCGATGTGGATGTACTCGTATTCGATATCCAGGATGTGGGCACCCGTTTCTACACCTATATTTCTTCCCTGCAGGAATTTATGGAAGTGGCTTTTGAGAACAGCAAACCCCTCATGATCCTCGACCGGCCCAACCCGAACGGGTTTTATGTTGACGGACCAGTATTGGATACCACATTCCGGAGTTTTGTAGGCATGCAACCCATTCCCATTGTACATGGCATGACCATGGGCGAATATGCTTTCATGCTAGCCGGTGAACGCTGGCTTACCCCAAAGGCCAATGAAAAACACGATTATTACAAACGTGCACAGAACAGTGCCGATACGGCTTTTCATTTTCAGGTGATCAAGTGTGCCAACTACACACACAAAAGCCTGTACCAGTTGCCCATTGCTCCATCGCCCAATATTCCGGATATGGCTTCTGTATACTGGTACGCCAGCACCTGTCTTTTCGAAGGCACTGCCCTCAGCGAAGGACGCGGCACTGACCATCCCTTTGTGATTTTCGGACATCCCACGCTGCCTAAGAATCTTTATGCTTTCACGCCTGTCAGTCGTGCCGGTGCCAAAGAACCCAAACTCAAAGACCAGTTATGTTATGGCTGGAACCTGTATGGAGATAATGCCTCCATCCTGCAAAAGGTCAATAACAAAGTACAACTGCAATACCTGCTGGAAGCCTACCGGAATTTTCCGGAGAAAGAAAAGTTCTTCCTCGTACCCAAAGCTGGTAATATCCAGTTCAGTTCCTTTAACCGACTGGCAGGCAATAATGAACTGATGCAACAGATCAAAGATGGCAAAACCGAAGCTGAGATCCGCCAGAGCTGGTTACCCAAACTGAATCAGTTTAAACAGATCAGGAAGAAGTATCTGTTATACACTGACTTTGAATAGTTGATCGGTTTACTGGTTGATTCGTTTATTGATGCTGTATGTTTCGCCGGTACCTATAAACGAATAAACCAGTAAACAAAAATCTATCTTTGCACCATGAACCTGCAAGAACTCCGCATCGTATTTATGGGCACCCCTGATTTTGCCGTGGCATCGCTGGATGCATTGGTACAGGCAGGTTGTAAGATTGTGGGTGTGATCACCGCACCGGATAAACCTGCCGGCAGAGGGATGAAAATGACGGAGAGTGCGGTAAAAAAATATGCTGTCGAAAAAGGGCTGCACCTCTTACAGCCTGAAAAATTAAAGAACCCTGTTTTTATAGAAGAACTGCGTGCCTTACAGGCAGATCTGCAGATCGTGGTGGCTTTCCGCATGTTACCAGAAATCGTTTGGAACATGCCCCCGCTAGGCACGGTTAACCTGCACGGTTCCCTGTTGCCCCAATACCGGGGTGCTGCTCCTATTCATTGGGCCGTGATCAATGGCGAAAAAGAAACAGGTGTGACCACTTTCAAACTCAAACACGAAATTGATACGGGTGATATATTGCTACAGAAAAGTTTCCCGATCGGTGATGAAGAAACCACCGGTGAAGTACATGATCGCATGAAAATGATCGGTGCCTCCTTGCTGGTTGAAACGGTGAAAGGTTTGGCAGAAGGAACTTTACAAAAAATTGATCAATCAGCCATGGTGAATGGTGAAGGGTCAATACTGAAACATGCACCTAAATTGTTTACTGAAAACTGCCAGGTAAACTGGAACGATGACGCAACTAAAATACATAACCTGATACGCGGACTCTCCCCTTTCCCCGGAGCGCTGAGTACGTTGGATGGAAAAATTCTGAAAATATACCGTGCCACCAAAGAACAGGTTGCCCATACGCAACCCGCAGGTAAAGTTCTCTCTGACGGAAAAACCTTTCTCAAGTTTGCCTGTGCAGATGGGTATATCCACATCAAAGACCTGCAGCTCGAAGGCAAAAAAAGAATGCTGATAGAAGATTTCCTCCGCGGGTATAGATTGCCTGATTAAACTTTGTCAAAGAAGCATTTCCCTCTTTAACTTTTTTTCTTTTGTCCTTCTCTTAGCGAAACTATTGCCCAGTTAGCCACTCCGATAATTATGGAGGATGTTCCAATAGAAGCTATAAAAGAAAAAAATATAAACCTGATTCAAGCCGAAGTCGTCGTTACAAAAAAAATCTCCGTACCTCTATGCAGATATTTTCAACTCAGAGGTACAGAGATTCAGAGGTACATAACGCGTCCACCTATTTACTTAGCTTCTCTTTTAATTCAGACAGCTCTACCAAACCCTGTTTACGCCAGGTTTCTTTGCCGTTTTTATAGATAATGAATACCGGCAGACTTTCTACTTTTTGCGCTTTCATCACATCCACATCCATTCCCCCATCCACTTTCACCAGTTTGAACTGGCCAGCCAGCTCATTTTGCAACTGGTTCAATACAGGTTCCATTTTTTTGCAGGGCGGGCACCATTCGGCACCAAAATCAACCAATACAATTTCTGCCGAAGTGGTGTATGCTTTGTACGCATCCAATGTCATCTGTGCGGCACCGGCGGGTTGTTCTACGGTTTTTCCTTCCAGCTTCCAGGCAGTCAATCCCCCCTTCAGGTTCTGTACGCTGGTAAAACCCTGTGCCAGCAGAAATTTGGCAGCAGCGCCACTCCGAACACCGGATGCACAGTATACCAGTAATGGTTTTGATTTATCCAGGTATTTGATCCGCTCTGCAAACTCTTTGTTATTGAGCCAGTCGGCCTGCAAAGAATTTTTCAGGTGGCCCGATTGAAACTCACCGGCTGTTCTTACATCCAGTAACAGTGATTCGCCCGCTTGGATCTTTTTTTCAAAATCGGTGGCGGTTAATCCTTCCTGTGCTTGGCTCTGGCAGGATACCAACAAAGCAGACAGCAGTAAAAAAGAAAGCAATCTTTTCATCATAAACAATTTACATTATTCAAAATAAGTAACGGTAACGGTAAATTTCGGGTCAACAATCCCTAATGCAGCGGCAGCAGAATTACTGATCCGTAATAAGACAGCCGAAGCACCCTTGGTTTCCTGCAAAGGACCAAGTACCATGGCACAAATACTTTTGTTTCCCGGCCCGGTAATACGCACGATGGTTTTAGGTGCTATCTCATTCATCAACACATAGTACTTACGGTCTGTCCAGCCACTGATGGTTTTAAAAGTAGCCGCATCTCCCGAACGGAATTGTTGCACAGCAGCTTTATCATGTTCCAAATACCCTGCGGCAAAATAACCTTCATCTCCTTCTTTGGGGCTATAATCAACCTCGGGTATTGGCTCCGGTTTCTTTTCTGCTGTTACTGTTTTTTTCTCTTCTGCAGGTTTGGCTTTTTCGGGAATCAGTATCGGTTTAGATACGGGTGTATCTTTTTTTACAACTACCGGTGGTGGGGTAACCTGCTTTTTCTCCGGCATTTTTTTAGGAGTTTCTTCCACTACGGTGGCAGGCACTGAAACCGGGGGAGGCGTTTCTTTAACCGTCACCGGTTTTTTATCAGCTGTTGCTGCAACGGGTTTGGCATTCACCATATACCCGATGATCACTTCCTGCCCATTTTTAACCACATCACTCTTCAGCTTATTCCATTCGCGCAGGCGGGCCATGGGTACTTTGTTGTACAGATTACTTATCCGGAACAGGTTATCGCCTTTTTGAATGACATGCACCACGGGGGCACTGTTTTCGTTGGCTTGCTGCAGTAAATTATTGGAGCCAATTGGTATTTTAATAGCAGTACCTCTGGGCAGAACAGCAGCAGCATTAATATTTACCCCATTAAAACTACTCAACTTTGCTACCGAAAACCCAAACTGGTTACTTACTGTCTGCAAGGTCTCGCTACCGGTAGACACATATAACACATATATATCCGGAAACTTACCTTTTACTTCTAATGATTGCTGTGCGCCGGCAACAACAGTAAGCAGGCAGGCCAGCAGAAAGGGGTATATCTTCATATTCATCCGCATTGGGTGCCGCAAAATTACTCTTTTAATATTCTCCATTCGGCGGGATAATAATTATTGACCCGGTTCGGCAGAACTTTTACCCAGCCCAGGGGCAGTCCTTCAAATGCAACCAGGTGCCAGCCTATGGGGAAATCAGGAAGTTGCAGGTCTTTTCTACGCAAATACAGCAATGCCTGCTCCCTTGTTAGCGGCAGTGGGGTAAATTGTCCTTTCCATAAACTACTCAGGGCCAGCTCATGTTCTGGTATCACATCTTTCCCTTTAATGCTACCGATACCTGTACCTGCTTTTTTGATATACAATACTTTGGCCAGGATCTGAAGGTCCTTCCACCAGCGGGTTGGAATAGTGCGCATGGTTTCTCCCTGTTTGAATAAAGTATACCCTTCGGGGAGGTTGATAAAAGAAGCTACCTGCTGCGTTTCCTGTTTGGAAGGGACTGATAAATTGAGCTCTTTCAAACGACTCTCTGTAACTGCTGCTTTCTTCTGAAATACAGCGATGAAAAACCCTTCTCCTTTTATCCGGTCAGGATAAAACCGATACCCATGGGATCCTTTCACCGGCGAACTTGTTTCTACGATCCCCCATTCAACAGGTACGGACAATGCTTTCGACTCCATACCCATCTCAGTTACCAACCAGTCTGCAATGTCTTCATCTTCTTCTGTTGAATAGGAACAGGTTGAATACAATAAGAGTCCCTCTTCTTTCAGTGCCGGTAATACATCTGCCAGAATTCTTTGCTGGCGCTGGCTGCAGAGCTGCACATTGTCTTCACTCCATTCTTCTATTGCAGCGGGATCTTTTCGGAACATACCACTGCCACTGCAGGGTGCATCAATCACCATCACATCAAAATAGCCCGGCAATGATTGAAAATGCGAAGGATCATTATTGGTAACCACCACCTGCGTACTACCCCATTTCGTGAGGTTCTCTACCAGAACAGCGGCGCGTTGTTTGATCACTTCATTGGCCACCACCAGGCCTTCGCTGAAAAAAGAAGCAAGTAAACTACTCTTACCGCCGGGTGCGGCACACAGATCCAATACTTTTTTTTGTGTGTCATCACCCAGCAGTTCCTGCAGTGCCTTCCAGATAAACATACTGCTGGCTTCCTGTACATAATAGGCACCTGCATGAAAAAGCGGATCAAGTGTAAAAGAAGGCCGTGAGGGAAGATAGTAACCATACGGACACCAGGGAATGCCGGAACTGGTTTCTGGTCCATTTACCATCGGCTTCTCAGGGTTCAACCTGATCGATGTTACCTGCTCACCGGAAGCATGTACCGCTTCAAATGCCATACGGTTAAATCCGGCAACAGGGTTCAGCGATTCCAGTAAAGACAGGGGTAATGACATCCGGCAAATATACAACAGCCCCCTCACTCACTACTCACTACTCACTACTGACCACTCAGTTCCTACCCTGCGCAAACAACCAGCTCAACAGATCGGGTTCTGTAAAAGCTTTGGACCAGCAATTATGTTCCACACCGGCATACTCAGTATACCTGACAACAGAGTCGGCTTTTTTTAACCGTCGGTAATATTGTTGAGAGAAATAAGGAGGTACTACAGGATCCTTATCTCCATGAAATAACCAGAGAGCCGATTTGCGGGCAAAATATTTGGCTGTAGCCGGATCTCCGGCACCACACATAGCAATACCCGCCGCAAATGTTTCGGGATAACGTGCCAGCAGATCAAGTACACCCATACCGCCTTGCGAAAGTCCGGCAATATAAATCCGGGCGGGATCCACTTTACCGGAAGCCACCAGACTATCTACCAGTTTTTTTACCAACAAAGCATGCAGGGTGGGTTCGTTCCGGAAAGGAAATACCCAGTCTTTGGCATAACCGGTGGTCAGATCCAGGGTATTCTCAAAATAAGCCCAGGCATTATCTGCTCCGCATTGCGGGAACAAAACATAGGCCGGATAATTTTTGCGCACAGAGTCGCGCATAAAAAAACGTCCGCCAATAGCTAATTGCGCTTCGTTGTCAGTTCCTTTTTCAAAGGCACCGTGCAGAAAAACAAGCAAGGGATATTTTTGTGTGAGATCGCCGCTTGGCGGTAAGAAACGATATGGCAATTCCGACTGCTGGTACTGAAAATAGTGTTTACTGTATACAGAGAAATCCTGCGCCGGTACCAACTGTACCGAAGACAGACTGATCAGTATCCACAACAGATATCGCATATTAAAAGCGGATGGTAAAATGCTGTTTTACTTTCTGTTCTTTCCGGAAGAAAACGAGCCCGATAAAAAACAGATCAATACTCAAAGTTACGGCAGGATCCTGTTGAATCTCTGCCCATGCCTGCTCCATTTCGGCACTCCAGTGAATATCGTCAAAAATGAGGATGGAATATTCATGCATGGCAGGCAGGATCTGCCTGAAATAACGCAAGGTGGGCTCATATCGATGATTGCCATCCACAAATGCCAGGTCGATGGTACCCATCTGCTGTACTGTATCCGCAAGGGTTTCGTCAAAATTTCCTTCTATCAAAGTGATATTCTGCAAACCCAGTTTCGCAAAATTCTTCTTTGCAACTTCAGCAACGGTAGTGGCACCTTCCATAGTAACAACCTTGCTTTTTCCATTGGCCGCAGCCATATAAGCCGTGGTGATACCCAAAGAAGTTCCCAATTCCAGTAGGTTGGCCGGAGAATACTGATCTACGATCCGGAATAATAACTGCCCGAATTTTTTCGGTTTCAGCGAGGAACGCGCAATATCACAGACCTTTCGTGTATTCTCTTTCCGCACACGCGAGCCGGCACCAAAATCCCGGATCACCAGTTGCTGTTGATCAATCAGCAAAGCCTGCCTGAGATTTTCGATAGAACGGTACGCGTAAAAAGCCCTGTCATCTTTCATCACCTGCGTAATGAAGGAAAACACAAAAGGAGAATGCATACCATGCCCTTTACTGTTCGATGCAGTCAGATAATATTTTGCATACCGTGCCGCTAACTGTAAAGGCGAATACATGATTCTTTACGGGATTGATGAGGTAATTGTTTCAGCAGCCAAAGTAACGCATAACCGGAGGAAAACAGGCTCAGGTAAACCGGTATCTTGGTAAAAAGATCATAATCATTCCAGGAATACACAGGATTGTTCCAGTACAGGAGAACCAATATCACTACTGTCAGTAAGCTACTTTTTCGCAAAGGCTTATACAGAAAAAAAAAGGGGAGCACAATCACAAGCAATAATCTTACAGCAGGCAGATCCATGGTAAAGCTGTTTGCAGCATCATTCACCTGAAATTGTTGTGAGAGCCGGTAGAGGCCCAGCAGTTGTCGTATCAGGAAAAGAGAATAGCCGATCAACAGGAAATTGGAAACAGCCAATATATTCAGAAGTATTTTTCTGTCTGGCTTTCTGATCACCAGGAGCGCCATCAATAACAATGGTATGGTACTGCAATAGGCAACCTGAATAAACTGCATAAGCCCTTTACACTTTTGGTTTTTCCCATAACTGGAAATGATAAGGGTACGCATGTTTGGCATCCGGTGAAAATGATTGCTGCGATAGAAGATGCCATTCTGCCGGATCTATCTCCGGAAAAAAAGTATCGCCCGGTAATGCCACTTCTACGCGGGTAAGATAAATCCGCTTTGCTAGCGGAAAAGCTTCCCGGTAAATTTCTCCGCCTCCAATCACAAACACTTCCTTATAATGAGCCGACTTAGCCGCTGCAATAGCTTCTGATAACGAATGCACCACCACCACACCCTCCGCTTTCCAATCTGTTTGCCGGGTGATCACGATATTCAAACGTCCCTGCAAGGCTTTACCCATTGATGCATAGGTTTTCCGCCCCATTACCACCGGCATGGCCCAGGTAGTGCTCTTGAAAAACTTCATATCATTCGGTAATGACCATAACAACTGGTTGTCTTTACCAATGGCATTGTTTTTTGCAGCTGCAACTACTAATGAAATCAACATACACAGCCTCCAGACATTTTTTTGATAAATGGCGTAACAACAAAAGTATCGTATTTCTCCCTTCCGGGAGTTAGTGGATCATCATACCGCTACTGGCGCTTTAATGGGCGCATGGTGCTGGTAATTTTCCAGTGTAAAATCCTCGAACCGGAAACCGAAAATATCTTTTACCTCCGGATTGATCCGCATGGTAGGTAAAGCATACGGTTCACGCGTTAACTGCAGTTGTGCCTGTTCTATATGGTTATTATACAGATGCACATCACCAAAACTATGTACAAAATCGCCGTATTCCAGATCGCAAACCTGTGCTACCATCATGGTCAGCAAGGCATAAGAAGCAATATTGAAGGGAACGCCGAGAAATACATCTGCGCTTCGCTGGTACAGCTGGCAACTCAGTTTTCCATCGGCCACATAAAACTGAAACAGGGTATGACAGGGCATCAATGCCATTTTGGGCAGTTCTGCTACATTCCAGGCACTCACGATCAACCGCCTGCTATCCGGATTTTTTTTGATCTGGGTAATCAGATCTGTGATCTGGTCTATTGTAGTGCCATCGGCTCCCTGCCAGCTGCGCCACTGTTTGCCGTATACAGGTCCCAGATCGCCATTGGCATCGGCCCATTCATCCCAGATACTTACTTTATGATCGTTGAGGTATTTTATATTGGTATCGCCCTGCAAAAACCAGAGCAGCTCATACACGATACTTTTCAGGTGCAGCTTTTTGGTGGTTACCATCGGAAAACCTTCCTGCAGGTTAAAACGCATCTGATACCCAAAACAACTGATAGTGCCGGTGCCGGTACGGTCGGTTTTCGGGGTTCCTTTTTCTATGATATGCCTGAGTAGTTCCTGGTATTGCTGCATGCGTGCAAAATACACCTGAAAATGCATGAAAGAAAGCAGGAAAAGCTGCTGGGGAGAATCTGTGAATTCTTATCCCTGTTTTCTGCGCTTGATCTCCTTTCTGATCAGGGAGAGTTCTCTGCCGGTTTGCCCGCTCATACTGCTGTTTTCCTGGGCACGGCGCATCAGGTAAGGGATAACATCGCGTATCGGACCAAATGGCAGGTATTTACTTACATTAAAGCCTTCTTTGGCCAGGTTGAAAGTGATATTATCACTCATCCCGTACAACTGAGAAAAATGCACATGCGGATGGTTATGCGGCAGACCTTTTTCTTCCAGCAGGTTAGCGGCCAGCAGATTACTCTCATCGTTATGAGAAGCCACGATCACAGAAATATCATTGATATTCTCAATGCAATAGGTGACGGAATCATTGTAATCACGGTCAGTAGCCGTTTTATCCGGCTGTATCGGACTGGCGTAGTTTTTTTCAAAAGCACGTTCTCTCTCCTTCTCCATGTAGGCTCCTCGTACCAGCTTCATACCCAGTTTGAATCCCTGCTGCTGCGCGATCTTATGTGATAATTTGAGGAAGTGTAATCTGTCGTGACGATATAACTGGATCGTATTGTATACGATCACTTTTTCTTTGTTAAAGATTTCCATCATTTCGATGGTGAGCCTGTCTACCGGATCCTGGATCCAGCTTTCTTCCGCATCTATCAACACCCCGATATTTTTTTCTGCCGCTGCTTCGCAGATGATATACATACGTTCGCGAACCCTATCCCACTCTGCAATCTCAGCTTCATGATCATGGATGCCACTGCGCAAGCGGGGCGCTTCGTCCAGCGTCTGCAACAGCCCAAAACGTGCCAGCCCGGTTACTTTGATACTGATGAAAGGAATATTTGTTTGCGTGGCCGCATAATTGATCACACGGATAAATTCATCGGTTGCATGATCATAATTCTCTTCCCCTTCTTTCCCTTCCACACCATAATCAAGAATTACCTGTACGCCATATTTACCCAGTACAGAACCTACGGCTGCAGTTTCTTCCAGGGTTTCACCACCTACAAACTGTTTGAAAATAGTTTTACGGATAATACCATGCACCGGTAAACCGGTCTTCATCACAAACGGCGTTAACCGTGTGCCCACCTGTACAAACCAGGGGAATTCCATGGTTTTGAACAGGAAAGCCGCCGACCTCAATTCCGAATCGGATTTATAAGCGAAAGCGTTTTCAGTATTATCAAAGGAGATGTTCATGCTAACAGATGTTCGTGATGCGAATATCGGTACAGCAGCGGTAAGTAAAAAAGGTTTTACCGGAAACTTGCGTTTATTTTTTAAAAACTAGATGGCCTGGTGATTAAAGGGCTGCAGTACCATTTCGCTCACAACCCCGCTTACCGGCTGCTGGCAGAGAAACCAGATGGCTTTGGCAGCTTCTTCGGCCAGGATCATCTTATCGCGCTGCACCCGCAGGTCTATCGTATCCCAGAACGGCGAATCCACCCCACCCAGAAACAGGTTGGTGATCCGGATATCTGTTCTCTTCAGTTCCTCGCGAATACTCTGCATCATGCCGGTAAGTCCATATTTACTCGCACTATACGCTGCCGCGCCGGCCATGGGTACTTTGCCCAACACACCCGGAATATTTACGATCAAGCCTTTTTTCTGGACTTTCATAGAGGGCAAAACCGCTTTTACCAGGTAAAACGCCCCCACCA
The DNA here is from genome assembly GCA_943369185.1 of Caulobacter sp. UNC279MFTsu5.1. Classification (GTDB taxonomy): domain Bacteria; phylum Bacteroidota; class Bacteroidia; order Chitinophagales; family Chitinophagaceae; genus Sediminibacterium. Next base: position 55,262 of record CALRMK020000004.1, read on the forward strand.
GATTGGTTTGCAGGGTCAGCTGAAATTCTTCCGAACTCAGGCTGTCCATGGGTTTAATAATGCCGATACCTGCCGCATTGACCACAATATCGATGACGGGTGTCTGTGCTAATACCTGCACTACCGCCTCGTTTACCGAAGTTTCGTTACAAATATCCATCACCAGCGCTCTTTCTGCGGCAATACCGGCTTCTTGGGCCACCACTTGCAGTTTGGCTGCATCTCTTCCCGTAATAAATACCGAAGCCCCATTGCTGCTGATCAGTTTAGCCACCCTGGAACCGATTCCTCCGGTAGCGCCTGTGATCAATACCTGTTTACCCTTCAAAGTTTCCATATAGTTGATTTGTTGCTGATAGTAACAATAGCGGTCGCATTTTGTTGCAGGCTTCTATCATCGCAGGAAGAAAAGAAAGGGAGTGGAAAGAAAAGTATTGCAGATAATTACGGAAATTTGCCCATGACTATCACTTCAACGGAGATCTACAAATACACCATCCCCATGGTACCCTTTACCATCGCTACCGGCACGATGGATCATGCGCAGAATCTGTTTATCCGCATCCATACCAGCGAAGGCATCACCGGTGTAGGTGAGTGTTCCGCCTTCCCCATGATTGTGGGAGAAACACAGGCTACCTGTTTTGAAATGGCAAAAGATTTCGCCCGGCTCTGGAAAAACAAATCGGCCAGCGATATAGAGGCAAGGTTACTGGAGCTGGACCTGTTCACCGCGGGTAACTATACGGCCAAAAGTGCTTTCGATCTGGCATTGTACGATATCGCAGCCAAAAAAGCCAACCAGCCTTTGTACCAATACCTGGGTGGAGAAAGAAAAGGGATTGAGAGTGATCTCACTATTGGCATTGGCACACCGGAGAGGATGGCAGAGACAGCCAAAGAATTCGTAACCAAAGGCGTGAACATCATCAAAGTAAAACTGGGAAAGAAACCAGCAGATGATATAGAAAGGATCCGCCAGATCAGGGAGGCAATTGGATACAACACACAGTTGCGTATAGATGCCAACCAGGGCTGGACTTATGAGGATGCAGTTACCGCATTAACGGAACTGGGCCAATACGATATCCAGTTCTGCGAGCAACCCATGCGCAGATGGAACGATGAATTATTACCGGCCTTATGCAAGATCTCTCCTATTCCTGTTATGGCCGATGAAAGTGTATTTACCCACCACGATGCGGAACGCATTATCCGGAACAAAGCCTGCGCTTCCATCAATATCAAATTTGCCAAGAGTGGCGGCATACATGAGGCCCTTAAGATCAATGCAGTGGCCGAAAAAAACCAGATACCCTGTATGATGGGTGGTATGCTGGAAAGCCGCGTAGCATTAACCGCCAAAGTACATTTTGCCATGGCCAACAACAATGTAAAATTCTACGATCTGGATACCTGCCTTATCGGGCATATCGAAGATCCTGTAACCGGCGGCGTTAGTTACCAGGGCATGCAATTGCAGTTAACAGATACTCCGGGTATTGGTGCCGATGTGGACCCTGCCTACCTGAAAAAACTGGAGCAGGTGGTTATTTGAGTTCCGCAATTGTATCTTTGCTCCCAAATCAAGAAAAATGGAACCGAAGAAAGCAAGTGACAGTTTTGTGGTGATGAACGAACTGGTTTTACCCAATGATACCAATACTTTCGGCAACCTGATGGGAGGCCGTTTGATGTACTGGATGGATATTGCGGCCGGCATTGCGGCTGGCAGGCATTGTAACACCCCCAGCATGACAGCTTCTGTAGATAATCTCAGTTTTAAGAATCCCATCAAACTGGGCAATGTGGTACGGATAGAAGCCAAAGTCTGCCGCGCTTTCAATACTTCCATGGAGATCAATATCCGTGTATGGGGCGAGGATCTACTGCATCAATATAAATACGAAAGCAACGAAGCTTTTTTCACTTTTGTAGCATTGGATCCCAACGGAAAACCCCGCAAAGTGCCACCGGTAATCCCGGAAACAGAAGAGGAACAACGTTTGTATGATGGGGCTATGCGTAGAAGGCAGTTGCGACTGGTACTGGCCGGAAAAATGAAACCGGATGAAGCCAGCGAATTAAAAGCCTTGTTCTTTAAAGACTGATCCGTCTCTTCTATTTATCCAGAAGGTGCATGATATGGTGTTTGCTTTTGAGCATATAGGTCTTGCTTTGCTCAATCGCTTCCATTACCTGCTCCAGGATCTCTTCTACGGGTTGTGTATAATCGATCACCATCGGTTCTTTAAAACGGATAGAAAGTTGCGATCCTCTTTTCTTAAAGGATAAACCTGTTTTACTGAAAGCCCGCCAGAACCCATTGATCACAACAGGTACCACCACGGGGTGATTGTTCTTGATGATATGCGCTGTTCCTTTCCGGCCCGGTGCGAAGGGTTTGGTGGTTCCCTGCGGGAAAGTAATCACCCAGCTTTTATTAAGTGCTTCATCAATCTTAAACGTATCCGATTCATCCCGCTCCCGGTTAATATCCTTTCCTTCTGCACGCCAGGTACGTTTCACCGTAAGGGCACCAGCCATTTTAAAAAAACGGCTGATCCAGCTACTGTTCATCGTCTCTTCTGCTGCTACAAAATATACATTGGTAAATGGATTCAGGAGATAATAAGGAAGTCCGAGGCGATTCTCTTTTCGCCACTTAACGGCACAGAAAATATGCACGAAAGCGATCACATCAGCAAAATAGGTCTGGTGATTACTGACAAAAAGTACGTTCTGACGGGGAAGTTTTCTAAGGTGTTCGGTTCCCTCGATCCGGATCTTATTAAAGAGTACGAGCCCCGGATAAGTGATCATGCCCACTGTTCCGTAAACCAATGAACGGATCACCCTGATATATTTAAAACGTTCCACTATTTTCATATGCGGGGGTATTGCAAGCATTGCAAAATAAGGAATTAGCGATTATCCGGTAGGATTGTTTAAAAATAACCGGATCCGCCACCTGTTCCTACCTGTTGCGGTAATACATTTGCGGTCTGAAAACAGGTATATGGAACTGAATACAGTAATATTTGATATTGATGGACTACTGATAGACAGCGAACCCCTATGGAATGAAGCAGCAGCGGAAGTATTTAGCCAATATGGTGTAAATCTGACGGAAGAACAATACAAAACCACTACCGGACTGCGTACCAAAGAATTTGTGCATTGGTGGTTTTCCTACTATCATATTCCACATGCAGAACTCGCAAAAGCCGAAAAACAGATTGTGTACAGTGTACTCGATAAAATAGAAAAAAAAGGAACCATCATGCCAGGTGTACCTTATATCTTCGATTTTTTTGCCCGTAAATCCTTCCGGATAGGTCTGGCCACTTCTTCTCCCCCGGCTTTGATCGACCTAGTGATAAAAATGGCAAAGATCGGGCAATTTCTGCATGCCACTTCTTCGGCAGAAGACCTGCCCTATGGCAAACCCCATCCACAGGTATACCTGAACTGTGCGGAACAATTACAAAGCCCTCCGGTACAATGTATCTGCTTTGAAGATTCCTTCAACGGACTCATCGCCGCCAAATCGGCCCGTATGAAATGTGTTATCGTACCAGATATATCCCAGGCCAAAGAAGAAAAATGGGGTGCCGCTGACCTCAAACTATCCTCCCTCCAGAATTTTGGCGAATTACATTTCCAACTCTTAAACCCTTAAAAAAACTATACTTCTCAAACCATTCAATCATTCTATCATTCTATCACCCACTCATTATAAAAAAGAGCCCCGCTATTCGAAGGGCTCTTTTTTATCGTTCTCTAATCAGAGATATCTGTGATTAGTTTTTGCTTCTCAGGTTTGGATGTGGCGCAGGAACAGTGTTAGGTCCTTCTTCCAGTGTACCCTGTAAATCTACCGTGTTGGCATCACCATCCTGTGCGTATACAAATAATAATCTGCTCTCAGAAACCCCTTGTTTCTCAACCAGGTATTTGATAACAGCGTTTACACGCTCCCAGCTCAGCTGCTGTGCAGACTTATTGGAAGCACCATAACCGATTACTTTGATTTTGCAGGTAGGATTAGCATTCACTTTTGCAGCTACAGAAGCCAGTGTGGCTTGCGCATCTTTGCTCAGTTTAGCATTGCCTTTGAACTGAATGCTTGGCAGGTTACCGATAGCACACTCTTTTTCAGCAACTGGTTTCCAGTTAGCCATCATGTCTTTGATCTCTTTGCAACATGCTGGTTCAGGACAGCTACCAACGCCATCATTGTTCACAGGGAAACAAGATTTAGCAGTCAGTACTTCTTTGTCTTTGAAATCAGGAACACCATCACCATCGGTATCTTTAGAAACACCATGGCTGTCTACTGGCGCACCTTTAGGAGTGTTTGGCTCCAGGTCGAACTGGTCAGTTACACCATCAGCATCTGCATCAGGTAAAACCACTTTAGGCATTTTCATATGCTTAGGTGAGTTCAGCTCGCTGTATACAAAGTTGTTGGGGTTGATCCACCACAGTGGCTCCACTCTTTTGGCTTTGTTACCCAGGTTGATATTCAGCTTGGCAGCTGCATAGTTATACAGATCGCTTCCGCCTGTGTTGTAGGCATCCTGATCGCCATTGAAAGTGTTGATCACACGGTCTTCAAAACCGATGCTAACTTTCGGAGACAGTTTGTAAGCGAATCCAAAACCATAGGTCATAGAATGCGTGAGTAAAGAACTACCAGATCCTGCATCAGACCTTCTGGCTCTGATTGGCGCATCGGTGTAGTTATTGGCACCACCGGTATTCAGCAGGTTGTTAACCGCATCCTGTACTGATTTTTTGGCACCATTATAGTTAACACTAGTAAAATCGAACGGAGTAGTTCCACCCTGTGCCAGACGGGTATCTACATTTGCCATTACAATGCCATAACCACCAAACAGATAAAAATCCCATTTGGGGTTACCACGGTAGTTACTCAAAGAATTCAGAGAGAAAATAACATCGAACAGACCGGAAAGGCTTTTGTTACGATAGTTAGCTGCGAAAGCTTTCTGGTTATTGCTGGCTTGTGTTGGTCTGTAATTTGCGTATGCGCCATAACCATCAAAAGCACGGTATGGAGCAGTTGCAGTGATGAATCCATCACCAGCCGCATTGGTGCTCAGGTAAGGATTAATACCTGTAGTCTGCTGATACAGCAAACCACCTCTCAGAGAGATAGCGTGGTTCAGGGCTTTTCTCAGAGAGAAACCGGCACCGTATCCGAATTTGTAATTAGACACATCACCGATAATACGGGAGTTACCTAAAGAAAAACTCAGCTCCCACTGACTGCGTGGAATAGCAGGGTAAGGATATTGGTTGTTTAAAAATTCATTGTGCTGGGGCAGATTTTTCACTGCGATTTTGGAAGTGTCTTTCCAATCCCAACCCCAATCTGTTTGAGCGAACCCGACCGACTGAATCAGAACGATCAGAACTGCTAATAAAAGGTGTTTTTTGCTTGCCATATAGATGTTTATTTATGTGTAAAAAAGTCGTTTCTGGGAGGAAACATTGCAAAATTATACATTATGACTCATTCCTGCAATTTTTGGGCCAAAATTATCAGGTATTAATCCTACGTAAAGACCGCAGTAATTCAATTAACGCTGCTTGAGGCTCTTATATTGCCCCTATCGGGCTTATATTGCAGCATATTTGATCCATGAAATTAGCAAAACAGGTTATCGCGGAAGAACTTAATATGTTCGAATCACACTTTAAAGAAGCTGTGAAAAGCAGAATTGCGCTGCTGGACAGGATCATGCAATACATCGTTAAGCGGAAGGGTAAACAGATGCGCCCGATGTTTGTACTGCTGAGTGCCAAATTGGGTGGGCCTGTAAACGAAAGTACTTTCCGCGCCGCTTCTCTGGTAGAGCTGGTACATACCGCCACCCTGGTGCATGATGATGTGGTGGATGATTCCATGGAAAGACGCGGATTTTTCTCTGTCAATGCTTTATGGAAAAACAAAATCGCCATTCTGGTGGGCGATTACCTGCTCTCGAAAGGTTTGCTGTTATCCCTCAGCAATAAAGACCATATGGTGCTGGAAATTCTGACCGAAGCCTTTAAATTGATGAGTGAAGGCGAATTACTGCAGTTCGAAAAATCCAGAAAACTGAACCTCAACGAAGAGATCTATTACGATATTATCAAAGGAAAAACCGCTTCGTTACTGGCTTCTGCCTGTGCTGCCGGCGCCTCTACTACTTTCAGTAATCCCGAAGATGTGAACCGGATGAAACTGTTCGGAGAAAAAGTGGGCATGGCTTTCCAGATCAAAGATGATCTCTTTGATTACGGTTCTCAGGATGTGGGCAAACCTACGGGTAATGATATCAAAGAAAAAAAGCTCACTTTACCCTTGATATATACCCTCAATCATTGTTCCCCGGATATACGAAGAAAACTGATCTACATCGTTAAAAACGAGAATACCCAAAAAGAAAAAGTACAATTTGTACTGGAGGAAGTGGAAAAAGCCGGTGGTATCCGTTACGCCACACAGAAGATGAACGCCTTCCGCGATGAGGCCCTTGGACTCTTATACCAATTCCCCGATTCCGACGTTCGTAAAGCCCTGGAAGAACTTGTCCGCTATACAACAGATCGCGCCTATTAATGCAAAAACGCTGGAACATATTACAGGCCGGTGAAGAAAAAATCACTTCACTCAGGGACGCCCTGAAAATCAATACGGTCTTGTGTAAGATTCTGGCGCAAAGAGGGATCGATAACTTCCACAAAGCCAAAGCCTATTTCCGCCCGCAACTCAGCGAACTGCATGATCCCTGGTTGATGAAAGACATGGACAAAGCTGTGGCCCGTATCCTCTCGGCTTTTGAGCAAGGAGAAAAAATCCTGGTCTTCGGCGATTATGATGTGGATGGCACTACTTCAGTAGCCAGCATGTACCAGTTCATCAAAGCTATTTACAGCGATACTGATTTCTATATTCCCCACCGCTACCGAGAAGGATATGGCGTTTCCAAACTGGGGATCGATTTTGCCAAAGAGAATGGTTTTACACTGATCATCTCTCTCGACTGTGGCATCAAATCAGTGGAATTGATCACTTATGCCAAATCCATCGGGATCGATTTTATTGTCTGCGATCACCACTTGCCGGATAAGGAACTGCCGCCTGCCGTGGCTATACTCAATGCCAAACAGGTAGATTGCCCCTACCCCTATAAAGAACTCTGCGGATGCGGTGTAGGATTCAAACTAATGATGGCGCTGGCGGAAAAACTGGGACTGCCCGATGAATCTTATCTCGTATACCTTGATCTGGTAGCCACAGCCATAGCAGCTGATATTGTTCCGATTACCGGTGAAAATAGGGTAATGGCCTATTATGGTTTACAGAAAGTAAATGCAGATCCCTGTGCCGGTATCAAAGCTTTAATGCAACTGGCCGGTGTGCAGAAACATATGCATATCAGTAATCTGGTGTTTGTGATTGCCCCAAGAGTGAATGCAGCCGGCAGAATGGACGACGCCCGAAAAGCCGTACAACTCTTCGTTGAAAAAGATTACAACAAAGCCCTTGCTTTTGCAGAAATGCTGCACAGTGATAATGCCGACCGGAGAGAAGCCGACAGCAGTATCACAGTAGAAGCCCTTGCATTAATACAAAAAGATCCCCAGGCGGCTTCCCGGAAAACAACGGTGGTGTTCCAGGAACATTGGCACAAAGGAGTGGTAGGTATTGTGGCCAGTCGTTTGATAGAAACCTATTACCGTCCCACCATCGTATTAACCCGCAGTGGCGATTATGTGGCAGGCAGCGCACGCAGTGTTGCCGGCTTTAATCTCTATGAAGCAGTCCATGCCTGTCGCGAACACCTGCTAGGGTATGGCGGACACTTTGCTGCAGCAGGCATGACACTTCTTCCGGAAAACGTAATCGCTTTTGCAGATGCCTTCGAAAAAGAAGTAAGTGCACTGATTACCGATGATCTGTTGATCCCCGAGATCATCATCGATGCAGAGATCAGCTTTACAGATATCAGCCCATCTTTCTTCAGCATCCTGGCACAAATGGAACCATTCGGACCGGAAAATATGCGCCCGGTATTTATCACTCGGAAAGTAATGGATACCGGTTTCTCTAAAATCGTGAAAGAACAACATATCCGTTTTGTAATCAGGCAAAACAATATCACCCTCACGGGTATAGGCTTCAATATGGCAGAAAAGTTCCCCCTTCTCCAACAGCAGGAGCCCGTAGACATCGTATTCACCCTCGATGAAAATGTATGGAACGGAGAAACCAGTTTACAACTGAAGATGATCGACCTGCGGATCAGCGGTTCCTGGTAAATACTACTTTATATTCTCGCGAAGGCGCAAAGGCGCGGTTTTTCTTTCATGGATGCGTATAAATACGCTATGATCAGAATCCTCATTAGACTAATATTAGGCCAAGAATACATATTCTATAACAGAAAATCAGATAGCGACAATAGCGGTCAATACAGCCTTCAATATTCATGCTGAACTTGAGCCTGGAAAAAAACCGTGCCTTTGTGCCTTAGTGTGGGGAAAATCACACCAAGGCACAAAGGCACGGTTTAGAAGCTATTTTCAAATCCCCCTACCTGAAGCAGTAAGCGGATTGGTTTGGGCTCATGCATTCACCTTGATCTCACCCTGCAACAACTCAACACTGCGATTGATGAAATTGGTTAACTCATTTCCTTTTAACAATCCCTGCGAGAGTAAGGCAAGATCTGCCAGGTTACGTACCTGTTTCTGTTGTATAGCACCGTCTTTTTCTTTCAACAGGTTCTGGTATATCGGATGGTTACCATTCACCGTCAACGTTACTTCATCAGGCATCTGTGCATAAAAAGCAGTCATACCGCCACCCACAGCACCCATATCTTTCATCCGGCGCATAAACTCAGGACGGGTAGCGATCACCGGTGCAGATTCCGGACTTAATCCTTTGATCTCCGTAGTTACATGCAGGTTATCGATCTGCAGGTTAAAGAGTTCTGTTAGTTTACCTGCATCTTCTTTACTTAAAACACTTTCATTGGTTTCCTGTTTGTCTATCAGATTGTCTACAATATCTGCATCCACCCTTACAAAACTCACATTCTCCCATTTCATTTCCATGGTGTTGATGAAAGCTGCATCCACCAGTGTTTCCATTTTCAGCACTGTATACCCTTTTTGGGTACAGGCCTGTATATAAGCATCCTGCTGAACAGGATTAGTGGTATAGAGGATCACCTGCTTACCCTCCTTATTTTTCTGTAAGCTTTCGGTAGCTGTTTTATACTCTTCCAGTGTATGAAATTTACCGGTGGTATCTTCCATCACCAGAAACTTATTCGCTTTTTCCAGGAACTTGTCATCGGTCATCATACCATACTTCACAAACAGTCCCAGGCTCTCCCATTTCTCTTCCAGCGAACTTCTTTCGTTGCGGAAGATCTCGTCCAGTTTATCGGCTACTTTTTTGGTGATATGTGCATTGATCTTTTTTACATTCGGATCACCCTGCAGGTAACTACGGCTCACGTTCAACGGAATATCCGGACTGTCAATCACCCCTTGCAACAGCATTAAAAATTCCGGTACGATATCTTTTACCTCATCTGTTACAAATACCTGGTTGCAGTATAACTGGATCTTGTCTTTCTGGATCTCATAACTCTGCTTGATCTTGGGGAAATACAATACACCCGTCAGGTTAAAAGGATAGTCCACATTCAGGTGGATCCAGAACAAAGGCGTTTCATTGAACGGATATAATTCCTTGTAGAATTTTTCATAGTCTTCTTTACTCAGTTCAGAAGGCTTTTTTACCCAGATGGGGTCAGTATTGTTGATGGATTTTTCTTCTGCCTCTTTCTGTTCGCCTGCTTCAGAGAAGTAGATAGCGATTGGCAGGAATTTACAGAATCTTTCCAGGATACTTTTGATCCTGCCCGCTTCCAGGAACTCTTTGCTTTCTTCATTGATGTGAAGAACGATCTTGGTACCGCGCTGGTTATAGTCAACATCGTATAATTCAAACTCCGGACTACCATCACAGCTCCAGTAAACGCCACTGCCTTCTTTATGACTTTTAGTATAGATTTCTACTTTATCACTTACCATGAAAGAACTATAGAAACCTAATCCGAAATGCCCGATAATATTGGCATCCTTGTATTTCTGCATAAACTCTTCCGCACCGCTGAAAGCTACCTGGTTGATATATTTGTCTACTTCTTCACCGGTCATACCCACACCGCGGTCGATGATGCTGAGGGTCTTTTCTTTGGCATCCAACACCACATCTATCCGGAGTTCCCCAATTTCGCCTTTGGCTTCGCCGATGGAAGAAAGGGTTTTCAGTTTCTGGGAGGCATCTACAGCATTACTCACCAGCTCACGCAGGAAGATTTCATGGTCGCTGTACAGGAATTTCTTGATAATGGGAAAGATGTTTTCGGTCTGTACCCGTATCTGGCCTTTTTGCATAGTACTTGTTTTGCCTCCAAATGAACAAAGAAAGTACCAAACAGGCTCCTGCTGACAGGATGGCAAGTCTAAAAACCCTCCCCGAACCGGAGATTACCTTCTGACAGGAAAAAAATGCAGTCGCTAATTACCCCGGATTCGGATATTATCCAGCTGAAAACGGGTGGTACGGGCATCATTGGCATTCAGGGGGTCTGCTCCTTCATAACGGAAAGCCAGGGAAATATTTCCTGAAAATCCAGAGAGACTGATCTCGCCGGAACTTACCCATTTGTCAGCTACTGCCGAAACCGTACCCCTGGAAATGATGGCTTTGAGGGCTGTCCATTTCGCTTTCGAAGGGGTATTGCCACCGTCGTAATTGGCTGATACCAGCACCTGCAACACTGCGCCATTGTCAAAGCCATCGCGGGTCTCAAAACTGAGTATTTCATTGGCCGAATTGGAAAGGTTAACCGGCGGGGTTATCAGCCAGGATACCAATACCGGTTTACCGGTAGCAAAAGCACTGATCTCGGCATATCGGTTATTGATACTCGTGTTTACCAGAAAAGTCTGATCTCCCGTTTCTGCTAGATTCTTCCAACCGGGTTTAGCGAATTCGGTTTGTCCCTGCTGCTGTTCAAAATCTTCTGCCAGTAATTCTTTGGTGCCGGCTCCGGTGCAGCGTAATCCCGTAAGCTGCACATCGCCGGTATCTCTGAGTAATAATTGCCGGGTAGTACCAAAAACGCTGTACACTGCGGTAATGCTACCATTGCCCCTCGGTATTTTAGCAGCGGCAAAACGTGCAAAACCACTGGTTCTGATATAGGCACTGCCTCCGCTGCATGCTTTAACAGTGGCATTGGAAGATAATTTATTGATGGCATCGGCATAAGTACTACCGGTATCTGTTACAGCAAATTCCAGTTGATCTATCTGTACCAGACAACTCTGCAGCGAATCATCCAGCTCATCTAAGCGAACACGATGAACAGCCACCGGCTGGTGCAAAGCTTTTTTCACAAAGAACCTGTTAAACAAAGGAACCGGTATAGGTAACAGTTCCGGATACCGGGGATCAGACCAATCCGCACCCCCTCCTAACTGTACCATCCGGGCATAATCACCCAGATACAATCCTTTCAGTTTTACAGCCAGTCTTCTTCCCACAGGATAGTCCGCATACAGGCCAAACCCATCCATCCGGATCGTGATACCACCCGTACTGTCCTGCAACACGATCGATTTATAAAAATTATCCTTACTGTCATCTGCGATCACAATACCCTCGATGATCCAGTCTTCGGTGATATACCCAATACTGCCACTCACCTGTTTGCTCCGCAGATCCCGGATGCTGAGATTGGCTGTAATTTCCGGCCCCACATAAGCCGGTGGCGCGTCAAATCGTTTATAGCATTGCGTACCCGAAACCAGCAACAGAATGATACAGCAGATATGACCCACAGCTCTTTTCATGGCATTCACAAACGGATGGAGAGGTTAACAGAAAAATTCATCCCCATCGCATAAAAATATCTGGGTGGAAATTTGTCTGCGTTTTTCGTATCCATATCAAAACGCAACTGTTCATATCCACCTGAAATCATTCCTTTTCTATTAAGCAGATTATTGATGCTGATATGACAGAGCAAGGTGGGCGGATGTTTTCTATCCATCCACCGCAGTCTCGCAGAACCACCTAACGAAAAGTTAACCGTATACTGCTCCGGCAGTTTTTCCTGAAGGATCATCCGGTGCCACTGTTCCGATCCTTCAGGTATATTTTCCATCGCCTGATAGGTTCTCCGCAGCGGATTATATGCCAGCCAGTGTTCCCTGAAATAACTGGCAGACAAATTCATATACACAAAAGAACCGGGTTGGTAACTGAATCCCAACCCATATACTTCCTGCGGTGTGCCTTCGATCCGGAAATGATGCATATAAACCTGCGTCCGTTCCAGTTCATAGGCATCATTATCAGCCGTAACAGAAAGTTGGGGCCTGCTGTTATAATAATACCTGCCCACCGAAACCCCTAACTGAAGGGTCAGCTTTCCGGTTGCCGCAAATTCACCTCCCAGTTCCATTCCGGAATAGATCCGGTTGATGCCCCACAGCGCATCATTCACCAATGCCCTGTAACCATCATGGTAAAAACTTAGTACGTTCATCCCATCCCACTGCTGCGTAACAAAACCACTGAGCCGGAATTTTAATTTCGGCGCCTGGTACCGGTACCCGGCTTCCAGCGATCCGGTCTTTTCACTCGAAATATTTTCCTGCCTGCTATCCCTTGTTCTGGGAGAAATAAATACATTATCAAAGAGAGGTGCTTTACTCATAATCATCCCTTGCAGATATAGATATTTCCGGCCATTGATTTTATACGTGATCCCTGCTTTAAGTGCCGGATTCGTAAAAGACTGCACAGCCGACTTACCATAAGAATGAAAAGGGAATAATCCATTCCTTGTTTTACCATCACGGTAATAACTGGTAGCAGTAAGAGACAATGCCGCAAAACCATCGAACCTCTCAGTAGTGGTTATTAACTGTACAAACCCATCGGCCCGGGTAGTATGCATACTGTAATCATATCCATACCGGTCTCCCTCACCAACCAAACGGTTAGGACGGTTCAGGTCATTCTGCAATACTTTTTGATTATTCGGAAAATCATTCTCTGCAAACATGTTCCAATCCACCGCATATTGCGCACCCAACAGGTCTTTGATGCGGGTATAATACGCAGTTTGCTGTGCCAGCAGATGAAGGCCTCCTGTAAAAGAGAAAGCATTATTTATTCTGGTATTCACTAGCGTACTAAATACGATTCTTTTCAGATCCATCACTTTTTCAGCAAGCAGGTAATGAGCGCGTAGCCCAGTATACTGATTACCCTGTATCCCATCTGCATCCAGTATGGTTTCTCTGCTGTTGCGGTTTACTTCGTATAAACGGTCCCAGTTGATCTGTCTCACAGCAACTTCATCACGCCAGGCATCCATCACTGCTTCCCGCAATAGCGCATCTGATTGGTAACCGGGCAGGTATCGGTAATAATCAGGTCGCGGATCAGGCGCATCAAACCAATCCAATGCCGTACTTCTTTTGGTTCCGGTAATCAAACCCAGCGAGCTAACCCTTGTAGTATGATTGTTGACACGGTATTCATCTGAGATGATCAATACTGGTTGATCTGCCGTATTCACATTGGCATTTCTTTTCACACCCGATTGATACCCCCAGTAAGGATTATAGAAGGCAGATCCGTTCAGTGCTATAGACTCCTTCAGCACCGGCCCCTGTTTACCGTTCTGCGTATGATTTCCAAAAAAGATCAGCGATAGCAGATGACCACTTGCCAGTTGTTTATCTATCGCGATATAATAACTGCCGCTTTGGTAATCCGTTCCCGGCATATAACTTTCCGATGCGTAACGCCAGCTGCCAGATACCGCAAAAGCCCAGCCCTTAAGGTTCATAGCCCTGCTATGGCTAAACTGATAACGGTGGGAGAATAAGCGGTTGCTGCTGGTATAACCCAACTGTGTTCCCGCCCTTTGTCTGGACGCCCGCATATCCATACTGGTAAAGCTTCCCGCATTTCCAAAACCCTGTTCCGAAGCCTGCAGTGCCAGCACCTGCTGGTTATTACGTGTAACTTCATTCAGGCCGCTCCACAAACTCCATTGGGTACTGCCATCATCCGGATTCTGCATAGGCAACCCATTGATCTGTGTGCTGAACAGATCCGACGGATATCCCCGCATCCGGAAACGCATCACAGAAAAATGAAAGGAAGCCATCGATGCCAGTATGTCGCGGTTGGCAGATAAAACCGGGGGCACATACAAAGCGGCACTCTCTGAACGCTCGGTTTCATTCAGTGTAATAATGGGTAACTCATACACCTGCTCCTCTTTCAGTAATGCGGCAGTACTACTATCCGCAAACCTGTTTTTTTGTTTTTTGGTGGGATCAGCTGTCTGTGCATACAAGCCCCCGCAAATACACAGCACTATCCCCAGGCATGATACTTTCTGCATGGTGGCGATTGTTTTCCAATGAATAATGCGGGGAACAGACAGCGAAAATGAAACCGGAAACAAAAATAATTCTTTGTTTTTCCTGCGCAAGAAAAACCGGAAAAACTGCGGTAAATACGCTACCGCAAAAGGGTAACAAACGGTAGGTTTGTGCTAACAGTTTTCCATGAAAATATTTTTCATCTCCATCTTAACGTTCTTCTTGCAGCAACACCTGCAGGCACAAACCCATCGTTACAAGGCCTGTGTGATCGCTTTTTATAACCTGGAGAATTTCTATGATACCATTAACAATCCAATGGTGAATGATGATGACTTTACCCCCTCCGGCGCCAAACACTATACCAAAGAGATCTACCTCGATAAAATCGAAAAACTCGCTACCGTCATCAGCCAGATCGGAACAGAGATCAGTCCTGCCGGTCCGGTTCTTCTCGGTGTAGCCGAAATTGAAAACGACACCGTATTACAGGCTCTCTCCCATCATCCCTTACTGGTACAAAGACATTACCAACTGATCCATTTCGATTCCCGCGATGCCCGGGGTATTGATGTGGCACTTTTATACAATCCTTCCTTCTTCCTTCCCGAAAAAGCCACCAAACTTTTTGTGCCAGTTCCCGGCAACAGCAAAGAAGCTTTCTACACCCGCGATATTCTGTATACAACCGGCTGGCTGGCCGGCGAAAGAATTCATGTATATGTAAACCACTGGCCCAGCCGCAGGGGTGGTGAAGAAAGAAGCTCGCCCGCCCGCGAAACCGCCGCACGGGTTTGCAAAAACCACTTTGATTCCATCCTCCGCCAGGAACCTGCAGCCAAAATCATTGTAATGGGCGATCTGAACGATGACCCCGACAGTCCTAGCGTTACCCAAACACTGGCAGCCAGTCCCTCTATCGCCCAAACCCGGCCGGGCCAGCTATTTAATCCCTGGACAAATTGGTACCGGAACGGCATCGGCACCCTGGCCAACCGCGACAGCTGGGGCCTATTCGACCAGATCCTGGTCTCCTATGCCTGGTTAGCACCCCACAGCGAAGGCTTTTTCTTCCACAGCCAGCAGATCTTCCATCCCGCCTATCTCACCGAAAATACCGGCCGTTACAAAGGCTATCCCATGCGTACCTGGGATGGTAATACCTACCGCGGCGGCTACAGCGATCACTTCCCCACCTATATCGTATTACTAAAAAATATAAAATAACAGCCTTTCCCCGCAAATAAATAGGGTCTCATAGCAAAAAAACTACTAATTACTAACTACTAACTACTAACTTTTCCCTACTTTTGCAGCCCCAAATCTGTATTTGGCAGATTCTTTCCACCGGGTTTCCGGAGCGGATTGACCACTGGGATAAACCAATTTAAAACCTAAAAATTCAGGTAATGAACAGTTACGAATTGATGGTGATCTTTACTCCGGTACTGTCTGAAGAAGACTTCAAAGCTTCTCAGAAAAAGTATTCCGACCTGATCGCCGAACTGGGTGGTGCCACCGTGCACAGCAACCCATGGGGCTTAAAATCCCTCGCTTACCCTATCCAGAAGAAAACAACCGGTATCTACTGGTTACTGGAATTCCAGGGCCCTTCAGACATTAACGAAAAACTGAAGATCCAGATGTTGCGCGATGAGCAGATCATGCGCCACATGATCACCCGTCTCGATAAATACGCCGTCGAGTACAATCACGTGAAAAGAAATGGCGGATTTGCAATGCAAGACAAACAGGAGGCTTAATCATGGCAAAGAACGAAATCAAATACCTGACCGCCATCAAACAGGAGAAGCCCAAGAAAAAATTCTGCCGCTTCAAAAAATATGGCATCAAATACGTGGATTACAAGGACATCGAATTCCTGAAAAAATTCATCAACGAGCAGGGTAAATTATTACCACGCCGCTTAACCGGTAACTCGCTGAAATACCAGCGTAAAGTACAGGATGCAGTGAAAAAAGCCCGTCAGATGGCCCTGTTACCTTACGTAACCGATTTATTAAAATAGAACTCATTAGTAACCTTCCCTAATCCCGCCGCAGGCGGGAGACAGTCAACAAAGCGAAAGCCGACTGGGCTCTTGGGACTAAAACAATTATCATGCAAGTAATCTTAATTCAAGACGTAGATAACCTGGGTGGACGTAATGAACTGGTAACCGTAAAAAACGGTTACGCCCGTAACTACCTGATTCCTCAGAAATTTGCGGTAGAAGCCAGCGCTTCTAACCTGAAGCAATACGAAGAGCGTCTGAAAGTGATCACCAAGAAAGAAGCCGCTATGCTGGCCGAACTCAATAAAGTGATCGACGTACTGAAAGCATCTGCAGTATCTATCGGTGCCAAAACCGGTACCAGCGGCAAGATCTTCGGTAGTGTTACCTCTTTACAGATCGCCCGCGCTATCCGCGACCAGAAAGGTTACGAGATCGACCGCAAGCGTATCGCTATTGTAGACGAAGTAAAAGAACTCGGTACACACAAAGCAACCATCGATTTCGGTAACGGAAACGTTGTAGAGATTGATTTTGAAGTAGTTGCAGAGTAATTGCACCCGAACCGCATAAAAAAAAGCCTGTTCTCCGGAACGGGCTTTTTTGTGTCCGGGCACCCGCTTCTTATGGCATCACCTGTTGTGTCACTCACTTCAGGGTTCCGGGTACCTGGCAGCAGGGCTAAAACAGCTTTTCAGGGGCATCCCGGAAAAGCCCAAAAAAAATAGGGCAATTCAACAAAATCCCTATCTTCGGGAGTCCAATGACAGTTCTTCCATATTCCAGAAGGTTTTAAACGTAAATGCTTCCAGGTTTTTGGTTACTGTTTTACTCATTGGTTTTTGATCATTTAATTTTTTTAAGAACATGAACATTTACGTTGGAAATCTGAACTGGAATATGTCCAGCGAAGACCTGCAGAACCTGTTTACCCCGTACGGAGAAGTAACCAGTGCAAAGATCGTTACCGACAAATTCAACAACGACCGCAGCAAAGGTTTCGGTTTTGTTGAAATGGCTGATGATGAAGCTGCCAGAGCAGCTATCGCAGCACTGCACGACACAGACATCCTGGGTCGCAAGATCGTTGTTAACGAATCTACACCACGCCCAGAAGGCGAAAGAGGCGGCTTCAAGAAGAAGAGCTTCGGTGGTGGCGGCGGCGGAAGCCGTGGTGGTTACGGTGGCGGCGGCGGTGGAAACCGTGGCGGCAGCGGTGGCGGATACAACCGCGATCGTGGTGGTAACGGCGGTGGCGGTGGATACAACAGGTATTAATCCCACACAACCCAAACTAACTCTCAAGTCCGGCTTTGCCGGACTTTTTTTATGTACCTCACTGCAACTTATTCACCCAACGCCTATGCGCATTCGGCTGGCGGCACTTCCTTATATTTGAATCATGAAAACCACCACCATCACTTCTCCCGTTGCCGGCGTTATGCGCTGGGGTGTCTGGGGGGCTAATTTCAGCACCGCCCAATACCGCGAAATGATTGAGACCTGTCTGCAATATGGCATTTTCGCTTTTGATCATGCCGATATCTATGGCGATTACACTACGGAAGAAGAGTTTGGTGCGGCACTAAAAGAAAATCTCTCACTACGCCAGCACCTCAAACTCATTACCAAATGCGGCATTCAGATGGTAACTCCCAACCGGCCGGCGCATACGATCAAATCTTACAACACCTCCCGCGAACATATTATCCGATCAGTAGAACAATCGTTACGCAATTTCGGTACCGATTACCTCGATGTACTGCTCATACACCGCCCTGATCCCCTGCTCGATCCGGCAGAAGTAGCCGAAGCAGTGGAGCAGCTGAAAGAGCAGGGAAAAATTCTTTCTTTCGGGGTATCAAATTTTCTGCCCCATCAAACAGATCTGCTGACTAAGTATACACTGGTAGAATACAACCAACTCGAAATTTCTTTATTACAGTCACAGGCATTAACCGATGGCAGTCTCGAAAACTGTATGAAAAACAAAATCATCCCCATGGCCTGGGCACCATTGGGTGGCGGCCTGTTTACAGATGATAGTCATCCCCGTTTCAGGGCCATTTCTGCTACCGCCGATCAACTGGCTAAGAAATATAATACCGGTCTCAACGAGATCCTGCTGGCCTGGTTACATACCCATCCTTCCGGTATACAATCGGTGATCGGTACCACCAAAATTGAAAGACTATTGCAGGCCAAAGCGGCAGCAGCTATCCGCCTGGAAAAAGAAGATTGGTTTGCTTTATTACTGGCCGCCAAAGGAGAAGATGTAGCCTGATACTAGTAAGTAGCCCGGGGCATCTTTCTTCAGGAATACAGGGGCAAGCGTGCAGAAAAGCAACTGCCCTTGCCTACTTCGCTTTCAAGTGTGATCTCTCCGGCGTGCGCTTCTATAATTTCCCGGCATATGGAAAGTCCCATACCATAACTGATCTCACCATCCGTGCCCCTGCGCCGGGTATGTGTTAACATATCAAAAACATTTTCCTGGTCCTCTTTCGGAATACCGATGCCCTGATCAATTACACTAAATACAGCGCAATCATCTTTTGCTTCAGTAGTTATCGTAATCACAGATCCGGCTGTACTGAACTTGATCGCATTATTGACGAGATTCGTGAGTACCCGGATAATCCGGTGTTTGTCAGCTTTCACCATTAGCTCGCCTGTATAATAGCGCTCCACTATTGTACAGTTTTTCTTGTCCGCATTTACCTGTAACAGTGTAACCGCCTGTTTGATGGCCTGGTTCAGATCCATCTTTGTAAGCGTTAACCGATGTACACTAACGCTATTGTTCTGCAACAGTTCATTGATCAGTGTGAGAGAGGTATCTGATGCATGTAATGCCAGTTGCACCAGTTCTTTTTGGGCCGGCGTAAACTCCTTATCAGCAAGCATAATATGGCAGATCCCGGAAATATTATTCACCGGGCTCCGCAGATCATGGGCAACCGTGTTGAGAATCCTGCTTTTCTGTTCCTGTGCAATGGAGAGTTCTTTATTGCTGTTCTGCAGCTGTTCCAGATTTCTGAAATAGATGTGTTTGAAAAAGAACAGCGACATAGCAAACACAATCAACGGTACCAGTATTTTCAGTATTTCTGCCACCAGTTGTATCACCGAATCCTGGATCAGTAAAATATCGTCCAGTCTGATTAACACAAATACAGCAGACACCAACAGGGAAAAACAGCCGTATTGCCAGTTCTTATCGAACACAACCACTGCGGCAATCATCATAATCAATAAACGGTACTCACTGCCATTTCTGAAAAAATAAGCAGCAATAGCAGCAATGCCAGCCAGTAACAACAAAAGCAGCGAACGTTGGTCCAGCCCTTTTTGCAGATAGGAAATACGGAAAGCCCATCCGAAAATAAGCAGTTGCCCTACATTCAACAGGGCTGGCAAGAGCGATTCAAAATAAATATTGACTATCAGGGAAAGAAAAGCGAAGGGGGCCGCTATCAGTAGAAACAGATTATACATGTAGGTTTTCTGCGCCTCTACAAACGAGGCATCCTTTCGAATACCCATATGCAGAAATCGCTGAAGGCTTAACGATAGCCGGTGTATCATGAAGGAATTGGAATTGAATACAGCTGTAAAATAGCAACAAAACACAAGACGCACAGAAGCAATTTAAAGGGATTGATTTGTAGAAACTGAACGAATGCAGGTAACGTATTCATTTTGAATGAAAAGTGAGGGAAGGACACAAAAAATAATCTTTCTTATTGATCGGGTTATCATAAATAGGGCAGCTACCTACTCTCTCATCCCGCCATCAGCGGGAGAGTACCATCGGCTCAACGTTTGTAATCAGTCTACTTCAGTCAGGGGCATAAAAAAAACCCGATCATTTTATTGATCGGGTTATAATAAATAGGGCAGCTACCTACTCTCCCATCCCGCCTTCGGCGGGAGAGTACCATCGGCACTTCCTTTGTAATCAGTCTGCTTCAATCAGGGGCATAAAAAAACCCGATCATTTTACTGATCGGGTTATAATAAATATGGCAGCTACCTACTCTCCCAGCGTGATGCGAGTACCATCGGCCATGGGGGACTTAACTTCTCTGTTCGGAATGGGAAGAGGTGAACACCCCCGGCAAAACCACCATAAGATCTTCATAAGCTGTAAGTTTTAGGTTATAAGTTGTAAGTAGAAACTACTTATCACTTAATACTTATTACTTACTACTTAAATAAGTTACATATTGGGAAGCTAGAAAAACTACAAGAAAAAAAATAAAGCTTACGGGCAATTAGTACTACT
Source organism: Caulobacter sp. UNC279MFTsu5.1 (assembly GCA_943369185.1). Taxonomy (GTDB): domain Bacteria; phylum Bacteroidota; class Bacteroidia; order Chitinophagales; family Chitinophagaceae; genus Sediminibacterium. The sequence goes on from CALRMK020000004.1 coordinate 76,078, forward strand.
TGGCTTTGTTGTTACCAACTTTACACCTATAGCCTATCAACGTCATAGTCTTTGACGACCCTTAAAAGTAAACTCATCTTGTGGAAGGTTTCACGCTTAGATGCTTTCAGCGTTTATCCTTGCCGTGCGTAGCTACTCTGCATTGCACCTGGCGGCACAACAGATACACCAGCGGCACGTACGTCCCGGTCCTCTCGTACTAAGGACATGTCCACTCAATTTACTAGCGCCCACCACAGATAGGGACCGAACTGTCTTGCGACGTTCTGAACCCAGTTCACGTGCCACTTTAATCGGCGAACAGCCGAACCCTTGGGACCTTCTCCAGCCCCAGGATGTGACGAACCGACATCGAGGTGCCAAACCTTACCGTCGATATGAGCTCTTGGGTAAGATCAGCCTGTTATCCCCGGAGTACCTTTTATCCTTTGAGCGATGTCCCTTCCATACAGAAACACCGGATCACTTTAGCCAGCTTTCGCTCCTGCTCGACGTGTTTGTCTCACAGTCAAGCACCCTTTTACTAATGCGCTCTTCGTACGATTACCAACCGTACTGAGGGTACCTTTGCGAGCCTCCGTTACTTTTTAGGAGGCGACCACCCCAGTCAAACTACCCACCATGCAATGTCCCCCGCAAGGGGTTAGGTTCTAAGCAACAAAAGGTTGGTATTTCAACGATGACTCCACAATGCCTGGCGACACTGCTTCAAAGTCTCCCAACTATCCTACACATTTGTTGCTCAAAATCAATGCAAAGTTGTAGTGAAGGTTCACGGGGTCTTTCCGTCCCGTGGCGGGTAACCGGCATCTTCACCGATACTACAATTTCACCGGGCTCGTGGAGGAGACAGTGTACAACTCATTAGACCATTCGTGCAGGTCGGAACTTACCCGACAAGGAATTTCGCTACCTTAGGACCGTTATAGTTACGGCCGCCGTTTACTGGGGCTTCAGTCAGGAGCTTTGGCTTGCGCCGAACACCCTTCCTTAACCTTCCAGCACCGGGCAGGTTTCAGGCTCTATACGTCAACTTTCGTTTTTGCAGGGCCCTGTGTTTTTGTTAAACAGTTGGTTGTACCATTTTACTGTGACCGCATCGCTGCGGTACGCTTTATCCCGAAGTTACAGCGTTAATTTGCCTAGTTCCTTCTCCACGGCTCACCCGAGCGCGTTAGAATACTCATCCCGTCTACCTGTGTCGGATTCCGGTACTGGCTGCTATGCTCGCTTTTCTTGGCAGGGATTTTATGGTTTCGCTTTGTCCGAAGACTCCACTCAGGCGTACACTTCCGTCCGTACGCAACCACCACGTCCCTGCGTCACTTTTAATGCATAGCAGGTGAAGGAATATTAACCTTCTTTCCATCAGATACCCCTTTCGGGTTTTCCTAAGGACCAGACTAACCCTGATCCGATTAACGTTGATCAGGAAACCTTAGACTTTTCGCGTTAAAGTTTTTCACTTTAATTATCGTTACTTATGCCTACATTTTCTTTTCAAATCGCTCCAGCATACGTCGCCGTACACCTTCTGTGCAGATTTGAATGCTCCCCTACCACTCTAGCAAGCTAGAATTTAGAACTTCGGTTCGTAGTTTGATGCCCGATTATTTTCCGTGCAGGATCTCTCGACCAGTGAGCTGTTACGCACTCTTTAAATGAATGGCTGCTTCCAAGCCAACATCCTGGCTGTTATAGAAATCCCACCTCGTTTGATCAACTTAACTACGTATTAGGGACCTTAGTTGCTAATCTGGGTTATTTCCCTCTCGGCCACGGACCTTAGCGCCCGCAGCCTCACTCCCGGAGATATATGATAGCATTCGGAGTTTGTCAGGGTTTGGTAGGCGGTGAAGCCCCCTAGCCCAATCAGTAGCTCTACCTCTATCATACTTCTATATCCGAGGCTGTTCCTAAAAACATTTCGGGGAGAACGAGCTATCTCTCAGTTTGATTGGCCTTTCACCCCTATCCACAGGTCATCCCAAGACTTTTCAACGTCAACGGGTTCGGTCCTCCATTCTGTGTTACCAGAACTTCAACCTGCCCATGGATAGATCACAAAGTTTCGCGTCTACCCCGACTGACTAATCGCCCTATTTGGACTTGCTTTCGCTTCGGCTCCGTTAAATAAGAACTTAACCTCGCCAGTCAGGAGTAACTCGTAGGCTCATTATGCAAAAGGCACGCCGTCACATATATTTCAATGCTCCGACCGCTTGTAGGCGCACGGTTTCAGGTACTATTTCACTCCCCTGTTCGGGGTGCTTTTCACCTTTCCCTTACGGTACTGGTTCACTATCGGTGTCTGAGGAGTATTTAGCCTTACCAGATGGTGCTGGCAACTTCATGCAAGATTCCTCCGGTCCCGCATTACTCAGGATACCTCTCGTCCCTACTAATTTGTATCTACAGGGCTATCACCTGCTATGGCTTAACTTTCCAGTTAATTCGATTTGATAGTAGTTTCTAAATGAGGTCCTATAACCCCAGATCGGCACGCCGACCTGGTTTGGGCTCTTCCCTTTTCGCTCGCCACTACTTGGGGAATCATTATTATTTTCTTTTCCTCCCGGTACTTAGATGTTTCAGTTCTCGGGGTTGGCTCTCTTTCGAGTGCTACATCTTCAATGTAGCGGGTTGTCCCATTCGGAAATCTACGGATATAACGATCGTGTGCATCTCCCCGTAGCTTATCGCAGCTTACCACGTCCTTCATCGCCTCTCAGACCCTAGGCATTCACCATGCGCCCTTAATTGCTTTAAAAAATTTGTCAGTTATGATCTTGCATATAATCATAACCTTCTTGTAATTGATTTCGCTTTCCCAATATGTCAAAGAGCTAGAACAATTAATAATTAGTAATTAAAAATTAATAATTATCGACTGTAATGGCAGATGTTAAGGTTATGAACCTCCAGGCCTGTTGCCTACATCTATTGTTTGAAAAGAACTTGTTACTTTAACTTGTACGCTGCACCCACATCATGTAAACTTAGTACTTAAATGTGGAGGATAACGGATTCGAACCGTTGACCCCCTGCGTGCAAGGCAGGTGCTCTAGCCAGCTGAGCTAATCCCCCCGCTGTTATTATTAGTAGACCCGACCAGAGTTGAACTGGTGACCTCTACATTATCAGTGTAGCGCTCTAACCAACTGAGCTACGGGTCTGATTCGGGTACTAACAGTACTTGTTAAAGAGCTTAAAAAAATTGAAAGAGTTGGAAACAACAACAACGATTTACACCGTCTCTAAAAGGAGGTATTCCAGCCGCACCTTCCGGTACGGCTACCTTGTTACGACTTAGCCCCAGTCACCGATTTTACCCTAGGCAGCTCCTTTCGGTTACCGACTTTAGGTACACCCGGCTCCCATGGCTTGACGGGCGGTGTGTGCAAGGTCCGGGAACGTATTCACCGTATCATTGCTGATATACGATTACTAGCGATTCCAGCTTCATGGAGTCGAGTTGCAGACTCCAATCTGAACTGAGAGCAGGTTTTTGGGATTGGCTTCATATCGCTATGTTGCAGCCCTTTGTCCTGCCCATTGTAGCACGTGTGTAGCCCTGGGCATAAAGGCCATGATGACTTGACATCATCCCCTCCTTCCTCACGCCTTACGGCGGCAGTTTCAATAGAGTTCCCAGCATTACCTGTTGGCAACTATTGATAGGGGTTGCGCTCGTTGCGGGACTTAACCCAACACCTCACGGCACGAGCTGACGACAGCCATGCAGCACCTTACTGGCAGTGTATTGCTACAAAGTGAGCTTTCACCCACGGTCTCCCAGCATTCTAGCCCAGGTAAGGTTCCTCGCGTATCATCGAATTAAACCACATGCTCCACCGCTTGTGCGGACCCCCGCCAATTCCTTTGAGTTTCAACCTTGCGGTCGTACTTCCCAGGTGGATTACTTAATGCTTTCGCTCAGACACTTATAGTGTATCACAAATGTCGAGTAATCATCGTTTAGGGCGTGGACTACCAGGGTATCTAATCCTGTTTGATCCCCACGCTTTCGTGCCTCAGCGTCAATATATGCGTAGTAAGCTGCCTTCGCAATAGGTGTTCTATGTCATATCTAAGCATTTCACCGCTACATGACATATTCCGCTTACCTCCACAATATTCAAGACAGATAGTATCAATGGCAGTTCTAGAGTTAAGCTCTAGGATTTCACCACTGACTTACCTGCCCGCCTACGCACCCTTTAAACCCAGTGAATCCGGATAACGCTTGCACCCTCCGTATTACCGCGGCTGCTGGCACGGAGTTAGCCGGTGCTTATTCATCTGGTACCGTCAAGTGACGAAGAATCGCCTTTTTTCGTCCCAGATAAAAGAAGTTTACAATCCAGAGGACCTTAATCCTTCACGCGGCATGGCTGGTTCAGACTTGCGTCCATTGACCAATATTCCTTACTGCTGCCTCCCGTAGGAGTCGGGCCCGTGTCTCAGTGCCCGTGTGGCTGATCATGCTCTCACATCAGCTACTGATCGTAGACTTGGTGGGCCGTTACCCCGCCAACTATCTAATCAGCCGCACACCCATCAAGAAGCGCCGAAGCTATAATAACAATGTGATGCCACATCGTTATGTTACGGGGTATTAATCCAAATTTCTCTGGGCTATTCCCCACTTCTCGGAAGGTTGTGTACGTGTTCCGCACCCGTTTGCCGGTCGCCGCCCAGTATTGCTACCTGCGCTGCCCCACGACTTGCATGTATTAAGCCTGCCGCTAGCGTTCATCCTGAGCCAGGATCAAACTCTCCATTGTAAATGAATTGTTCAATCTGACTATTACTCTCAATAAATTGAAATTAACGTCGGATATGTTTTGTTATTTTTTTTGATAGCGTAAATCTTACCATAAAATTCTAAATTTTATGCTGCTGTTGTTTCCAAACTTTCAAAGATCTTTTTGGCTTTACTTAGCCACCCTTTTTATCGGGGTTGCAAAGGTAAGAGCCTTTATTTTATCAGCCAAAATTATTTGAAGAAATTTCAAACTTTTTTTGCCGTAAAAGACTGTGTAAGAACTATCGTTTTTTCTAACGGGTTGCAAAGATAAGAGGCTTTTTTAACTCACCAAATTTTTATTCAAAATTTTGCTTTTTTCTTCCTCTATTCTCCTTCAATGAACAACCGTTTTGTTGAACGGGCGGCGAAGATATGATTGTTGTGATAACCACCAAATTTTTCTTCCCAAAAACCAGAAAATTTTTATTTTCTGTTGTTATTGAATCCTGCAAAGAACTTCCTCTTTTTCTAAAAGCGGGTTGCAAAGATAACCCCGGAATCCTTATCTCCAAATCTTTTTCACAACTAATTTCCTCCCCAATACAGCAACCCTTTGCCAGTAAGGGTTTCAGCTGATAAAAAATTTAGGGATGGCTGCTTATTCCGGCAGAATCCGGCAGTAGATGCGGGGCAGCTGGCGGTAAATCACAGCTGTTTATATCCCAACAGGCCCGAAAAGAGTTTTACACAGCACTCATTGCAATGGCTGTAGCGCATCTTTGAAATATACCCGGTGTAAAAAGAGCCCTTGCGGCGGAGTTGAGAAGTCAGCAAGGCTGCAATCCTTTGCTTCTATGATAGCCCGGAAAGCCGCTTCCTCCAGCTGGCCCCTGCCCATTTTCAGGATGGTACCCACCAGCCCTCTTACCATACCCCGCAGGAAACGGTTGGCTTTTACCTCAAATACCAATACCCCCTTTTCCCAATACCAGCCGGCTTTTTCGATGCTGCAGTTAAAATTATTGACCTGGGTATTGCGCTTGGAAAAACTAGTGAAATCCCGGTATTCCTGTATAATGGCTGCTCCCCGGTCTAAAGCCGCCTGGTTCAGCGGATAGGGATATAACCAGCCCCGATCGGCCAGAAAAGGGTTTTTCTGCTGATAGATGAAATAACGGTACTCCCTGGCCACCGCATCAAAACGGCAATGAGCCGTATCAGGCACGGCGTAAAGGCCTTTGATGGCAATATCTGCCGGCAATATGGCATTGAGGTTATAGATATGCCGCCCCATCAGTGGCTGTTCCGTATCAAAATGGAAAAAATTCTGGTCGGCATGCACGCCGGCATCGGTTCGGGAAGATCCGGTAAAGGTAAAAGACTCCCGAAAAAAGGTCTGCAGGGCTTTTTCTACCTCCGCCTGTACCGTTCCGGCATTCTCCTGCACCTGAAAACCACTGTATGCTGTGCCTTTGTATGTTAACTCCAGGAAATAGCGGGGCATAGCGTCAATTTAAAAATGGGGTTCCGGCAAAAGAAATAAGGAATGGCTTTTCAGCGGGTCTGGTTTTACCACTTTTGAAGCATCTGCTTTATCAGCAAGCCCTACTCGGGCCGTTTGGCGGATCTCCTGCTCCAGCACCGGGATAAAGAGGGCAATGGTATCGGCACGGTTGGCGGTTATAATAACATAGACCTGATCCACGCCCGAACTATTCCCCTTATCAAAAATCTTACGGATAGCCGTGGTAGCCGGAATCCTGACTTTTACTACCGGCATGGTTTCCTTTTTAGCTGTTACAGGTTCAGGTCCCTTTTGCAAGGGAGTAACAACGCTTATTTTCTCTGCCAGTGGCGAAACCAGTTCTTCATACACGGGTTTGGGTCTGGCTGGCGGTATGACCTCTTTGCCGGCAATCTGGCTGAAACTGACCATATCAAAGAGTACCCATTGGTTCTGTACCGTTTGCCTGAGCGAGAATCCACGGGGTTTATCGGTCAATGTGATGGTAAAAGAATAGTTATGCCAGATGGTTCCCGGAAAACTGATCTCCACTACCTGATCGCCCGCGGGCATTTGTGGTACCAGAAGGTAACCGTTTGATGAGGAAGGATAGCTGTTTCCGTTCCATAGCAGCTGAAAACCGGTGTTATTCTCTGATTGCAGGTAAATAAGACCCGCAGGCTGGGCCCTGGCAGCAGTACCCAGGATCATCCCGGCGGTGAAACAGAAAAAGAATGCGGTATTTATCCGGGAAAACATGCTGCAACGATTTATACAAAACTACTTAAATAACCCTTTCGGCCTGACCCGCCCACCCTGCCACTGGTAAAAATCTCTGCAAGTAGTATTCACTGTCCTATATCTTTATACCACTAAAAATAACTTCATGAAGAAAATGCTATTTGCGCTGGCCTTCCTGTTTGCCGGCCTTATTTACGGACAGGATGACTGGAAAAAGATCTACCGGTCCTTCCCTACCAAGATCAATGACCTGGTGCATACCAAACTGGATGCAAAATTTGATTACAGTAAATCTTATCTGAATGGGAAAGTGTGGCTCACCCTCAAACCCCATTTTTATGCCACCGACTCTTTGCAGCTGGATGCCAAGGGAATGAACATTCATACAGTAGCGATGGTGAAAGCGGGTAAGAATATCCCGTTGAAATACAGCTACGACAGTATGTTTCTTTCTATTCAGTTAGACAGAACCTATAAAAAGGATGAGAATTATACCGTGTATATCGATTATACCGCCAAGCCGGATGAATTTAAATCGGAGGGCAGTGCCGCTATCACTGATGCAAAAGGCATGTACTTTATCAATCCAAAAGGAGAGGATAAAACCAAACCAACGCAGATCTGGACACAGGGCGAAACCGAAGCCAGTTCTGTTTGGATTCCTACCATCGACAAAACCAACCAGAAAACCACGCAGGAATTCAGCCTGACGGTTCCTGCCAAATATGTTACCCTCTCGAACGGTAAACTTACCGCCCAAAAGAAAAACACAGACGGTACCCGTACCGATACCTGGGTGATGGAACTGCCGCATGCCCCTTACCTCTTTTTTACAGGTGTAGGAGATTTTGCCGTGGTGAAAGACAGCTATAAGGGCAAGGAAGTGAATTACTACGTAGAAAAATCATACGAAAAAGTGGCCCGTAAGATCTTTGGGAATACTCCGGAGATGATGAAATTCTTCTCTGAGAAAGTTACCGGTGTGGAATATCCCTGGGTAAAATACAGCCAGATCGTTGGCCGTGATTATGTAAGTGGTGCCATGGAAAACACCACTGCTACCCTGCACCAGGAAAGTGCCCAGCAGAATGCACGCGAACTGGTGGATGCCAACAGCTGGGAAGGAACCATTGCCCACGAACTGTTTCACCAGTGGTTTGGCGATTATGTGACAGCTGAAAGCTGGAGCAACCTGACCGTAAACGAAAGTTTTGCCGATTACAGCCAGTACCTCTGGCAGGAATACAAATATGGTGCAGACGAAGCGGGTTTCGAGAACTACAGCGAAATGCAGAGTTATCTCGGTAGTGCCGACAGCCGTACAAAAGACCTGGTGCGTTTCTTTTACCGCGATAAAGAAGATATGTTTGATCTGGTAAGCTATCAGAAAGGCGGCCGCATCCTGCACATGCTGCGCAAATTTGTAGGGGATGATGCTTTCTTCAAATCACTGAACAAATATTTAACCAGCAACAAATTCGGTAATGGCAGTGCCCACAAACTGCGCCTGGCATTTGAGGAAGTAACCGGCCGGGACCTGAACTGGTTCTTTAACCAATGGTATTTCGGCAGCGGGCACCCCAAACTGGAATTCAGTTATGGATATGATGCCCCTACGCAAACAGCACGTGTATATATCAAACAAACACAAACAGGCGATAAACTGTTTAAACTGCCTATCCCGATCGATATCTATCACGGAAGTACTAAAAAAAGATATACCGTTTGGGCGGAGAACAAATCCGACACTTTCTCTTTTGCCGTTTCATCTAAACCGGACCTGATCAATGTAGATGCCGACAAAGCAACTCTGGCCGAGAAAAAAGACAATAAAACACTGGCTGAATATATTCACCAGTTTACCTATGGACCCCAATACTTAGACAGAAGAGAGGCGCTGGATTTTGCCGCCAGAAATATTACTGATCCGGCTGCGTATAACCTGATTGTAAAGGGACTGAGTGATCCTTCCCACCGCATCAGGATGCGTGCCATTAACAGTCTGGCCACTGCCAAAGCAGATGCAGCCACTATCAGCAAACTGGAATCTATTGCCAAAACAGATCCCCGTACCGTAACCAGGGCGGTTGCGATAGATGCGTTGGCCAGATTGAAAAATGAATCGTACAAAGAATTCTTCGCCAAAGCTACCAGAGACTCTTCTTATTCTGTAGCCGGTGCGGCACTGGAAGCCTTGGGACAACTGGATGGTAAAGAAGCCTATGCCATTGCCAATAGTCTGGTGAAGGATGAGAACAAAGGCAGGTTACTCTCGGCCATCACCAATGTGATCATCAAATACGGTGATGAATCTGCTTTTGATTTTGTTACCGGCAAATTTGATGAAATGCCATTGTCACAGGCCAAGTTCAGTGCCATTAACCCATTGGTAGAATTTCTGGGTAAAGTAACTGATCTGGCCAAATTCAAGAAAGGGGTTGATATGATCGTGAAATTCAGGGATGAGATTCCACAGGGAGCGAGAGCGCAGACCGATCCGTTCATCAATGGTGTGGCACTGAAAGGTTTGGCAGATAAAAAAGACGCTGCAGGTGCGAAGGAAATGGCGGATTATGTGAAATCAAAATTGCCCGGAGGGAAATAAGATAATAATGAGTGAATGAGTGGGTGAGTGAATTAGTGAATGTTTTGAATAGAGTAACATGAAAGAAGCCATCCTCGATTGGGGATGGCTTTTTTGTGTGGTTGATGTTGGGATGTAATAAATAATGAGCGAATGATAGAATGATAGAATGATAGAGTGTTTTGAGGAGTGGCACGTAGTGAAATGTTTCATGAAACAAAGCTTTATGCATACCTACCTACTCACTACTGACCACTCCCCATTCCCCGTTTATTGAACGATCTGGGTGGATTGGATCTTCATCTGCATGGGGATGCGTTGGTCCATCACTACTGTTTCACCCTCTGCCGTGCCGCTGGATTCTTCTTTGATCAGGAGACCGGTATTTCTGTTATACCAGCGTTTACTGTTGATCAATCCTTTCACGCTTGTTTTTCCTTCCATTCCCATCTGTTGAATGGTAGCATGAATATCCATGGTTGTTGTAACAGACAATTCTATTTCTGTTTCCGTGATGCCCGTTACTTCCGACTCGGCGAGCATGAATAATTCGTTACTGCGGGTAGAGTCTACCCATTTAGTGCCTTTGGCAAATTTATCAAGGTCGCTTTTGTATAAGATGAATTTGAGGAGTTCCGATACATTATCCTTCATGCCCATTTGCGCCAGCATTGGATTGTTCAGCACATCTCCGCTTACCACACTGGCTTTTCTGTTTTCGATCAGGATCTCGGAGGGTTTTCCGATCAGGGCAACTACCCCAGCCAGCATCGGGTCGTTTCTGTCTGTTGCCCTATCTGTATCAAATGTTTTTTCAACGCCGCCGCCAGTATAACTGGCTTCAGTCCGGATCAGTTTGGTTCGAAGAGAATAGCCTTTCTCCGTAACAGCAGTGATCTCATAATCGGAAGTAGAAGTGTTAGAGGAAACCATATCAACATCCTGGCCCATAGCAGACATGGTCATATTCGTTTTAGAAGAAGCTATCACGACCATTTTTTTGCCTGCAGGCACTTTAACCGACTGGCCCAAGGCAACTGTACTGCACACAAGGATACCAGTGAACAAAAGCATGTTTTTCATATATAGGGATTGGTTGTAAAAAAAGCAGGAAGATTACCAGCTACCACCGGCACCACCGCCGCCACTGCTGCCACCGCCGAAGCCACCAAAACCGCCTCCTCCGCTATCGCCTCCACCCCAGCCGCCGCCACTGCTGCCACGGCCACCGTTGAGTAGTGAAGAAAGTATGACTGCTTCTGCAATATTGCCAAAGCCGCTGCGGCGTCCACCGCCCCAGCCGCCACCACCGCCACGGCCACCCCGGGCAATGGCCAGGATCACAACAACGGCAAGGATAAGGAAAGTGAAGATCGGGCTACCCCCTTTTCCATCTCCCCTGACTTTCTTTTCGCGTTTTAGCTTGTATTCGCCAACGGCTGCTTTGGTTAGTGCATTAATGGCATTATCAATGCCGCGGTAATAATTCTGTTGTTTGAACTCCGGAACAATCTCATTCCGGTAAATGCTGGATGCGGTAATATCGGGGATGGCACCTTCTAGTCCATAACCCACTTCTATCCATACTTTCCGGTTATCAATGGCTGCGATGATGAGTACTCCGTTATTGGTCTTTTTATTTCCGATACCCCACTCGCGGAATAATTTTACCGCATAATCCTCAATGGCATAATCGCCGAGGTCTTTGATCAGTACTACGGCGATCTGATTGGAAGTGCTGTCGTCCAGCGCCACTAGTTTTCTTTCCAGGATCTCTACCTGTTCGGGAGAGAGCACACCTGCCGCATCGTTCACCAGTCTGGGGGGATTGGGTTTGGGCAGCACATTCTGCGCAAAACCCGCAGACAATGCGAAAAAAGTAATCAGTATAAGAAGTAGTTTCTTCATGAAACCTGGTTATCGTTTTGTGTGGCGGGTGGAATGAATGGTTTGGTTGAAATAGGGGGCTTTGGCTATCCTATATAATTATCTTTTGCATGAAAAGATCTGAAAAATAAAGGTCAGGACGCTGGAGCGTCCCGACCTTATTTTCCAAATACGATATCATCCGGCAATTCGTTGGTATCGGTGGTTCTGTTGTATGGAAAGTGTTTCACCAATGCTTCGCCGATCTCACCAATGATCTTGGCGATACCGCTGGCATAGTTCTGACTGTTAAAATCAGATAGCATTTTCTGCACTTCCTCATTCCAGAAAGCATTACCCACTTTGGCATGAATTCCTTCATCACCATAAATGGCCAGTTGCCTGTCTTTCATGGCAACATACACCAGCACACCGTTACGCGCTGTGGTATCGCCCATATTGAGTGCCGCAAAAACTTCGCGGGCACGCATTACAGGGTCTACATAGGTACAGTGGCTCTCTACATATATCCTCACTTCGCCACTGGTGCGTTGTTCGGCTTTCTGTATTGCCGCCACGATCAGTTGTTTCTCTTCCGCAGAAAAGAACTCAACCGGTTTTCTTTTGAACCATCCCAGCATGCCGGTGTTTTTAGAATTTTACTTCAGGTGCTTTTTCAGATCCGGCTTCTGCCTTGAAACCTTCTTTGGTTTTGAATCCGAACATACCGGAGAAAATATTCATCGGGAATGAACGCACTTTTACGTTGTATGCCTGTACAGCATCGTTAAAGTCGTTACGTGCCACTTTGATCCGGTTTTCGGTTCCTTCCAGTTGTGCCTGTAATCCGCGGAAAGCGTCATTGGCACGCAGGTTAGGATATTGCTCAGATACCACCAGCAAACGACCTAATGCCTGCGACAGTTGTCCCTGGCTTGCCTGGAACTGCTGTAATTTTTCAGGAGTCAGGTCTTTGGCGTCTACCTTCATCTGGGTAGCGCTGGCACGGGCTTCGATCACCTGTGTCAGAGTGGTCTGCTCAAAATTGGCTTCGCCTTTTACGGTGTTAACGAGGTTAGGGATCAGGTCTGAACGACGCTGGTAATCGCTCTGTACTTTATTCCAGGCATTGGTAACGCTTTCATCCTGTTTTACCAGTCCGTTATAACCATTGCAACCCGACCAACCCAGGATCACCACAATGGCGAGGATAACGATCAGGGTAATGTTTTTTGTGCTCATACAAAGTTTGATTTAGATGTAATTTACTTGTTTGTCGTAATAACGTTCTAAATATTACAAAAGGAATGCCATGGAGATATGGGTGGCAATTTGGCGGAAGTGGCAGCCGGAGGCTGGGGGATATTGGTCGCTCGGCGGAGCCAAGCGACTTAGCCAAGCGACTTAAGTTTGGTTAAAGAATTGTGAAGGAATGAGTTAGCTAAGTAGCAGCAAGCAGAATGCCATCCGGTTGGGATGGCATTCTGGCTTTACATTCTATCTGTACTACGGGGCTCAGTTAACCCTGCCAACAACAATTTTTTGCAGTCCTTTGATGTATCGCCGGCCTGTGGTAAAATCTTTGGGAGCGATCAACAGGATATTTTCGTCCATCTCCTGCATCGGTTTTCCTGCTTTTTCTGTAACAATAAACAGGTGATTCCCGCTTTCAGTATTGAAGAGTTCATTCCAGGATAGCACCACTTTATATCCGTCAGAAGCCATACAGGTAAGATACAACTCACTGTAATTTTTAGGTGATTCTGCAACAAAATCAATGTCTTTCAAAACCTCTTTCAGCAGAACTCCTTTCAGGTCTTTTGCGATGCCTCTTTCAGCACCGGTATGATTGGTTATCATAATACTCCCGATCGTCTGTGCCGGCATTTGGATAAGATCGGAAATGGTAATGATCTTCTCCTGTTTTACTGCACCGGTAACGGTAACCTGACTGGTGGCCGTGATCTTGTTCTTCTCCTGTGCCGAAACTGTCAAACAGAAACATAACGGAACAAAAAAAGCAAATCTCTTCATAAGGATACTTTTATTCGTTGATAGCTGCAATGCCGGGTAATACTTTTCCTTCAAAGTATTCGAGCAGGGCACCACCGCCGGTGGATACATAACTTACTTTATCGGTAAAACCGAACTGGTTCACCGCAGCCACACTATCGCCACCACCTACCAGCGAGAAAGCGCCGGACTGGGTAGCTTCTGCAATAGCAGTAGCTACCATTTTGGTACCATGCTGGAATTTTTCCATTTCAAATACACCCATCGGGCCATTCCACAGAATGGTTTTGGAGCGTTTGATGCAGTTGGCAAACTGTACGCAGGCGTTAGTGCCGATATCAAGTCCCATCCAGCCGTCAGGGATCTCGTTACTGGGGGCGGTAGATATATTGGCATCCGCTGCAAATTTATCAGCGATCACCGAATCGGCTGGCAGATGAATACACACGCCTTTGGCTTCCGCTTTTTTCAATAATTCCAATGCGGTATCCAGACGATCCATTTCGCAGAGAGAGCTGCCAATATGACCTCCCTGTGCTTTCATGAAAGTATAGGCCATACCCCCACCAATAATAATATCTGTGGCACGTTCAAGCAGGTTTTCGATGATGAGGATCTTATCGCTCACTTTGGCTCCACCAATAATAGCGGTAAAAGGTTTTTCGCTTTTGTGCATCACTTTTTCGGCACTGGATACTTCTCCTTCCATCACCAGTCCGAACATTTTTTTATCACCGGGGAAGAACTGTGCAATCACAGCGGTAGAAGCATGGGCGCGGTGGGCCGTACCAAATGCGTCGTTGATATATACATCACCCAGTTTGCTGAGTTTTTCTGCAAAGGCAGTATCCCCCTTTTCTTCTTCTTTATAAAAACGGAGATTCTCGAGCAGCAGTACTTCGCCGGGTTGCAGTGCGGCAGACTTAGCATAGGCTTCTGCACCAATACAATCATCGGCAAATTTTACCGTAGCGCCGTTCAGCAATTTGATGAGGTGGTTTACCAGGTGTTTGAGCGAATATTTATCGGTGGGTCCGTCTTTCGGGCGGCCCAGGTGGCTCATCAGAATCACAGCTCCCCCATCGGCCAGGATCTTGCTGATGGTAGGGATGGTGGCACGCATACGCGTATCATCCGTTATATGAAAATCTGCATCCAGCGGTACATTAAAGTCTACGCGGATCAGGGCTTTTTCTCCGTTGAAATTGTGTTCAGTAAATCGGCTCATGTAAAGAATTTGAAAATGTGAGGATTTGAAAATTTGAAAATGAAAGATGTAAAAAGAAATGTGGTAATTCAATCATGCTGCTGCATTTTCAAATTACCACATTTTCAAATTTTCAAATTATTTATTTAGAGATCAGACCGGCGAAATAATGCACGGTGCGAACCAGTTGGCTTACATAACTCATTTCGTTATCGTACCAGCTTACGGTCTTTACCAGTTGTGCATCACCTGCGGTGATCACTTTGGTTTGTGTGGCATCGAACAGGGAACCGAAACGGATACCGATGATATCAGAGCTTACGATCTCATCTTCTGTATAACCGAAACTTTCGTTGCTGGCCGCTTTCATGGCTGCATTGATCTCTTCTGCGGTTACTTTTTTAGCCAGGATAGAAGTGAGTTCGGTTAAAGAACCGGTAATAGTAGGTACACGCTGGGCGCTACCATCCAGTTTGCCTTTCAGTTCGGGTAATACCAGGCCAATGGCTTTGGCGGCACCGGTGCTGTTAGGAACAATATTGGCGGCTGCGGCACGGGCCCTGCGGAGGTCTCCTTTGGGGTGTGGTGCATCCAGCGTATTCTGGTCGTTGGTGTATGCGTGAATGGTGGTCATGAAACCGGTCTGGATGCCAAACTTATCGTTCAGTACTTTGGCCATCGGTGCCAGACAGTTGGTGGTGCAGGATGCGCAGGAAATAATGGTTTCGGAACCATCCAGGATCGAATGGTTTACATTGAAGACCACAGTTTTCAGGTCGCCGGTTGCCGGTGCAGAGATCACTACTCTTTTGGCACCTGCAGTGATATGTGCGGCGGCTTTGTCTTTATCGGTAAAGAAACCGGTAGACTCGATCACCACATCTACGCCATGGTTACCCCATGGAATCTGTGCCGGATCGCGCTGGGCGTATATTTTTACGGTTTCACCGTTAACTATGATAGCATCGTCTGCGGCAGTAACAGTGGCGCCTTCGAAGCGGCCCTGTGCACTGTCATATTTTAAGAGGTGAGCCAATACTGCAGGACTGGTCAGATCGTTGATAGCCACTACCTCAATTCCTTCCATGTTATAGATCTGGCGAAAAACCAAACGGCCGATACGACCGAAGCCGTTGATGGCAACTTTAACTGTACTCATTGAATTCCGTGTTTAAGGATGAAAAAATCGAAAACGAGCCGCAATTTACAAGGATTGGGAGGAAATATCAGATTTTTTTAGATAACGGACGTTTGTTTACGTGAGGTGTGAATCGTGAGTCGTGAGTGGTCAGTAGTGAGTAGGGAGTTTTTTTGAGGGGCTGACAATATCCGGCCAGCCCCTTACTCACGCCTCAGGTCTGACGATTCACGTCTCACTACTCACCACTGACTACTCACACCCACCCCACGCCCCCATTGCATTTGCGGGGAAAACCAGTAATATTTGCCATTAATTTTCAAAAATGTTTGGCAGAAAAGGTGTGGAAACCTATTTTTGCGTCCCATTAAACGAACGGCCGGTTCGTCTATCGGTTAGGACAGCCCCCTTTCACGGGGCAAAGACGGGTTCGATTCCCGTACCGGCTACACATAAGCCCCTGATAATCAGGGGCTTATTTATTTAAAATATTCGATATGTGTCATTTTCTGCGGCGAGCTAACTAATTGTTTATCAATTTATTAGGCTTTCTCCGGTACGGGTATCATAGATTTTATATATAATTGATTTTCAGCTTTTTATAGATACCCGGTACGGGTAGATTTTAGTATTGCAATTATATCTTATTGAATTTAATGTTATTACTAACTATATACGATTAGAATAGAAACCGATAACGCAATGAATCTAATGGTAGCAAGGAATGCAGATCAATCAATTTGCTATTCCTATCGATACAAAAAATACCTTGATAGAACACAAAATAAATATACCTTATCAATCAAAATTCTTGTATTATAATTACACAGCATTATGCCTCACTTTCAGGATGAGATTAATCTAAACGCAAACTCAATTCCATGAGCTTAGGAATACTCTTATTGATAATCATCGGTATTGCATTAGTCATTTTAATGACTTGGAATTTAGTTTCACTTAATCAAATAAAGAAACATGGCAAAACAGATAGAGATCTTAATGACCCCAGATATTATGAACTAAAATATAAACAGGAGTTTTTTATTGCTACTGTTTCCTTAGTTGGTTCTGTACTTGTAATTTTTGGATACAACAGCATTCAAAATGTAGAGAAAGCACTAACAGATGACTTTAAAATTAAAACCGAGAATATGTCCAGGCGGACGGATTCAATTATTAAAAATTTCGACACTTCTGTAACTCGAAAAATTAACAATACAGAAATTAGTTTGCAAACCATATCAGAAAACTCTACACATATTTTCCAAAAAACAGATAAAGGACTTAAAACCACACAAGAAACCTTAACTGGTTACAACCGTATGTTATCCTCACTTTCACAGCAGCAAAGCATTGTAGATAATCAAATAAAAATGGTTCAAGGGAGAATCACTGATATCAATTCAAAAAACATAGTCAAACAAACTTTCTATATGGTTGATAGTTTACCTTATAATACTCATATCATAGATACAGCCAGAAACGAAGATAATATGTTCAAGACTTATTATTTCAAAGATATGCAGACAACTCTTGGCGACAAATTACCTAAGTTTACGACACCCCCATTTGTGCTTCAGTTTATAAATAATAATCGAACCTTAAGTGCTGGAATAATAAAAGATGTTACAACGGAGTCATTCAAATTTGCACAACCAACATATAGCGATGATAATAGGATAATTCAGTTTAATATTCTAATAACAGAAAAAATAAAATAAATTGAAAATACAGAATGAACAAAATCACAAAATATGTTCAAACAGTATTTGATATGGCATTCATAGATGCGATCGAATATTTAGTAAAAAATAAAAGAGAGCATAAAAAATTTAGAACAGCCAAAGAGCTCCTGAATGAGATGGGCATAGCTGCAGCCACTTACATAAGCATCAGGCTCAAAAAAAGAGGAGTGAGTAAAGCTCTGATACCAGACTGCATACATATCCTCACAAAAAAATACGGAGTATCTGAGGAGTGGCTAAAGTATAGGAGAGGTGAAATCATGAGCATACCGATCACTCAGGAGGCGGAAAAAGCTATGAGCTTTGATAAGGCATTAACTAAAATTAAAGAGCTGGAGATAGAGTTAAATCATACCAAAGAACTATTGGAAGAAAGTAGAAAAATGGTGCAGTTACAGCAAATGATAATCAGTGAATCAAGTAAATAAAGTGTGGCAAAAAGCGGGACAAATTACATTAATAAATCTATATAATGGATTACAAACCAGCTAAATTTAGGCTTCCTAAAACACCAAAAATGAGGTTGGCAGTTTCGATTCCCGTACCGGCTACAAGGCCCGCTAAAAGCGGGCTTTTTTATTGCTGTTTGTGCATACCAGACCGGGGCTGGAGAGATATCTTATCATTTCTGTATCATTGATACGCAACAGGGAAGTTAAAAGAACACGCATCCGCTCCCCTGCTTTAGGGGCCTTCCCGGGAAGCATTCCTTTATCATTCTGAAACTTCAGAACCAGCCTGTTCCCAAATGGGTAAGAAAATGTGAATTACTCATTACCCGCCAAAGGCAGGATTTACGTAAATTGAGCCTGCAAACTGACCTGTTCACTTAAATTCTAAAACATTATGGCAAAAGTTGCAAAGAAAACCGCAAAAAAAGCAGTGAAAAAAGCTGCTCCTAAAAAAGCCGCCAAAAAGGCCGCTCCTAAAAAAGCTGCTCCTAAAAAGGCTGCTAAAAAAGCCGCTCCTAAAAAGGCGGTTAAAAAAGCTGCTCCCAAAAAAGCCGCTAAAAAAGCTGCTCCTAAGAAAGCTGCCAAAAGAAAAGCAAACCCAGCCCTCTTGGTTCCTATGACCGCTAATGATAAACTGGCGGCTGTGATCGGTAACAAACCATTATCACGCGGACAGATTGTTAAAAAACTGTGGGACTATTTCAAAAAGAACAACCTGCAGGATGCAAAAAACAAAAGAATGATCAACGCTGATGCGCTGCTGAAACCTTTGTTCGGTAAAGCACAGGTATCTATGTTTGAAATAGGAGGCATTATCAGCAAGAATGTGAAATAATACCTTCTGCTTTCCTACAAAAAAGTGGCACTTCAACAGTGCCACTTTTTTTATGGTATCTAACCAAATGCCGAAATACAGGAAATTAGGTTAGGTATTAGTGATACTGTTGATCGGCGACCAACATCGGCAGGCATAAACAGGCATACAGTCTACTTTATTTAGGTATCTGCACATAAAAAGTAGTTCCCTCACCCTCTGCTGATTCGAGCCAGATTTTTCCGCCCAGGCTTTCGGTTATTTTTTTACTGATGGTAAGTCCCATGCCGGTTCCCGAATATTCGCTGTTGGTATGCAAGCGTTGAAATAAGATAAATACTTTCTCAAAATAATCAGGATGGATACCGATCCCATTATCCGCCACAAAAAACTGCCAGTGATCAGTATGGTCCTCTACCCCGATATGTATCTCAGGCAGGATCTCCTTTTTACTGTATTTAAGCGCATTACTGACGAGATTCTGAAACACCTGTCTTACCGGCGACTTAAAGGAACTGATAACCGGTAACGGATCGATCCGGATGCTGGCGTTTTTTTCTCTGATCTTTTTCTGTAACAGCAGCATGACCTCATTCAGCAACTCATTCATATCAATTTCTTCCTGAACAGTTTCTGATCTGCCTACCCGCGAATATTCCAATAAATCAAGTATTATCTGCCGCATACGTTTGGCACCATCAACTGCGAAATAGATATACTGTTTGGCTTTATCATCCAATACGGTCTGATATTTTCTATCCAACTGTGTGAGGAAGCTGGTTATCATCCGTAAAGGTTCCTGCAGATCATGCGAAGCTACGAAAGCGAATTGCTCCAGTTCCATATTGGAAACCGCCAGCTCTTCGGCTCTTTTCTTCAATTGCAGTTCATTCTCTTTCATTTTTGTGACATCTTCGGTGGAACCGATCATCCGCAATGCTTTACCCGATTCATCGCGCAGGATATATGCCCGTTCGTATACATAAGCATAATTACCATCCGCTTTTTTTACCCGGTACTCATCATCCATATAAGACTTCTCACTGTTCTGCACCACATTAAAAAAATGTTCTTTGATCCTGTCTGCATCTTCTGCATGTACCAGGCTTAACCAGTCAAATTGCGGCGACTGCGATACTTCCGGCGGATAACCCAGCATTCTTTCGATATTATCCGCATTACGAACCAGCACATTATTGGCAAGATCCCAATCCCAGATAATATCATTGGTTGCTTTTGCCGCGAGGTGGTATCGTTCATTGGATTCTCTGATATCCTTTTCAGCCTTTTTCCGATAGGTGATATCTTTCACATAAACAGATAAGCCCTGATAGGAAGGGTAAACACTTACTTCATGGCATAAACCCAAAGAAGCAAGATACATTTCGAACCGCTGGCTTTTCTGCTCTGAAAAAGCTGCATTCAGATAATAATGGTACGTATCAGTAAAATCTTCCCGGTAAATCTCATAGAGATGCCGGTTCATTACCTCAGCCCTCGACTTACCCAGAACAGATTCTGCCATGCGGTTCCAGTAAGTGATTTTCAAATCCTGATCCACAGCAAAAAATGCATCGCCGATACTTTCCAGAATCGTGTCCTTCTCCCGTAGGGCCTGTGTTACTGCCAAAGCGTTTAATTTCTGGGTATTGATATCCTGACAGCTTCCAAACACGCGGATACATTTACCATTAATAAATTCTGCCTGTCCGATAATCCTGACCCATTTTTCATTCCCTTTTGCAGTGATCAACTGTACTTCTATATCATAGGGTTGTCCATGCAGCATTGCTTGTTCGTAGGAGCTTTTGATAAGAGATTGGTATCTCTCTGCAACAAACTGCATACTGGATGCCAGATCAGGCACAAATGATTCCGCTACTTCGTGTATATCGCGGGTAATGTCTGACCAGAAATAGGTCTGCTGAATCAGATCTGATTCCCATCCGCCAATCTGGGCCAGTGTGGTAGCAGAATCGAGCAGTTGCTGCAACTCTTTCCCTTCCGTTACATTTTTTCCTACAGCAAAAAACAGGCTTTCTTCCAACAGCGGAGTAGCCGTCCAGGAAATCCAGATATATTTTCCGGTTTTGGTTAACCACCTGTTTTCATAGAGAAATGAAAGATCGCCGTTGAGAAAACTGTTTTGCTCCCGAATGGTTTCTTCCCTGTCATCAGGGTGTACAAACTCTATATAAGGAACCGATAATAATTCCTGTTCGGTATAGCCCAGCATTTCTGTGAGTGCCGGATTGATTTTTTTGAAATACCCGTCCGTACCAACGATAGAGATAATATCCGGTGCAATGCTGAATACGCGGCTTAACTCCTGTTCCAGTTGTTTTCTTTTGATCTCTGCGCTGAGATGGCTACCGAGTCTGCTGAAAAGCAGTTCGTTTTTTTTATGTGTTTCAGCCGATTCAAACATGCTCAGAAACATCACAGCACCTACCATTTCCTGTCCATTCAATAAAGGAACACCCCATATATGCTGCAAACCTGCTTTGATGGCATCCGCCTTTCGTATAAAATCATCTATCGCAGGGATATTGTCCCAGTAATGAATCCTTCCAGTATCACAGACTTTTCCTACCAGCCCCTCTTTCAGAGAGAGTGACCAGTATTCTGGGGCTTTGGCCATCCACCCGATTTTTTTATTTCTCTCAAATTTTGTAATCTGATTAATACGCGTTTGATCGGTACTGAGTAACCAGGTTTCGGCCACATCCAGATCTGCAAAATGACAGATTTCTACCGAAACTTTTTCAAGGATCTGTTTCAGTTCTATCGGCTCTGCAAACAAAAGACTGATCTTTGTAAAGAGAGCATTCTGCAATTCTTCCAGTTTACGGATCGTTACGTCTCTTTCAATAGCGATCCAATGGGTAAACCAGCCATTTTTATCAGCAACGGGACTAACAGAGAAATTGATCCAGAACTCTTCTCCTGATTTTTTATAGTTGATAGTAGTGATCTCACAAGCCTCCCAGTTACGCAAAGCCTTTCCCAGTCTGGCCAATTCATTCCTATCAGATTTAGGGCCCTGTAAGATACGCGGTGATTTGCCGATCACTTCTTCAGCCGTATAACCGGTCATTTTGGTAAATGCCTCATTCACATATACAATTTTAGGACCCGGCGCATCCATTGGTTCGGCTTCCGTGATCAATACGGCATCCTGGGTATTGGTGATCACGGATTCCAGTAACCGCAAATGTTGTTCTTCTTCCTTCTGTTTGGTAATATCCTGCATAGCTCCGATTACCCGTATGGCTTTTCCCTCAGGGTCTCTGATGATCAGGGCATTGTTGGATACGATAGCATAACTGCCATCAGACCTGAGGAAACGGTGTTCATCTTCCCAGGTGGTGGCATTGGAACCCAGTGCTTCGTTTACCCGTTGCAGCAAATTTTCTTTTTCATCCGGGTGTATCCTTGCCAGCACATTATCTACATCAGATAAAGTATTGTCATCCATAAATCCAAAAAGCCGGTAGTAGTTCTCCCCCCAGATCACTTTTCGGGTAGGGATGTCCCAATCCCAGACTGAATCGAATGTTGCCTTGGTTACGTATTCATAACGCTGGTTAGCTTCTCTGATGTTCTGCTCTGCTTTTTTTCGCTCGGTAATATCCTGAGCGGTACCGAATATTCTAACAACATTTCCATCTGCATCTTTTTGCCCGTATCCAAATTCTTCGATGATCTTTTGCTCACCGGCCGGGGTAGTGATGCGATATTCTATGGTAAAAGGATTACCCATGATCCGGGTATGCCTGTTATTATTGATCACCAACTCCCTGTCTTCAGGGTTTACAAGATTGATAAAAGAGACAAAAGAATCAGCAAAAGAAGTTTTAGCAATCCCGAATACTTCATACAACTCATCCGACCATGTGACTTTGTCTGTGTGGAGATCATAATTCCAGCTACCCATTTTAGCTAACCGACGTGCTTCCGTGAGATAGGTTTCTGTTTCTTTGAGTTTTTCTTCTGCGCGCATCTTCTCCGTAACGTCATTATTGATCACCAGCGATGCGCGTCGACCATTATAATCAATGAGCTGACCTTTGAGATCCATCATCATGATCTCTCCATTCTTCTTTTTATGGCGCCAGATCTTCCGATGAACCGGTCCGTAAGAAACTTCATCCTTTACAAATTCTTTCAACAAAGAAATATCTTCTTCCGGTCTGAGATCCCAGATGGTGAGTGATAAAAATTCTTCCCGGGTATAACCGTATTTCTCCAGAGCTGTGGCATTACAATCAAGGATTTTTTTGGTTTCAAAATCCCATATAATCATGGCAAATGGATTTTCATCGAACAGATTTTTATACTTCTGTTCAGAGATAACCAGGGCTTTTTCCATTTCTGTTTTTTCAGTCACATCCCTGCCTACAGCATAACGAAGTTTTGATTCAGGATCCCATTGGGCCGACCATTCCATCTGTACAATCCTGCCGGTTTTATGTACATACCTGTTTCTGATAAAAGGAACAGGATCGCCTCCCATAATTTTTTCGATCTCCTGCTTAGTATCCGGGAGATCCTCTTTATATATGATATCAGTGAATTTTTTGCCGATCAGCTCCTCCGGCGTATATCCCCAGATCCTCTCCGACGCGTGGCTTACCTGCGCAAAAACACCATCTGCCGTTAGTGCACAGATCACATCAAGAGAAGAATCAAGCACGCGTTTGAGTTTATACTTAGCTTCTTTGAGCGCTTCTATATTCAATATTTCTTCGGTGATATCTTTCGAATTACAGGACACACCGTATAATTGTCCCTCATCATTGTATATCCCATTGAATGAGACCAGGCTATGCTGTTCCTTATTCGTAAAAGGGTTTACAAAACTTTCGTGTATAGTGAAATTCTCTCCACTGAATGCTCTTTGATAATATCGTATCCAGATTTTGTTTTTTTCAGAACCATACACATCTGTTAAAACAGGATCACCTTCCTTAAGGGGCTTTCCTGTTGCTTGTTCTGTTATCTGCCGGAATGCTTTATTAGCAGCGATCATGCAAAAATTGGTATCAACAGACCAGATCATATCTCTGGTTCCGTTGATCAATGCATCCTGGTTAAATTTGGCCTGTTTGATAGCCGCAGCCTGTCTGGATTCATTCGTAACATCCAATACAGTGGAAATCATGAGATTCTGATCGTAGATCGGGATATTACGGGCGTTGATGATCCTTTCTTCGCCTGTGCTGGTAGTGATCAGCACATCCTTCCATTGCATTCGCTCCCTAATCCCACTCTGCATATCGGCCATGATCCGTTCTTTCATTTTATTGCGGTAGGCTTCATCGGGGTATACTTTTGTAAAAAACGTTTCTACATCTCTGAGTTCTTCTTCAGACCATCCGTATATTGATGTAAACTGACTATTAATGAGTGTAACGGCCCCATCCTCGATATTATTCACGGCAATTCCAATCGGCAGATATTCAAGTATGAGTTCAATGAATTTATTACGCGACCACAATTGTTCCGACAGTTTGATCCGCTCTGTTTCAAGCCGTTTCTCCTCCGTTTTATCAACGGAAGTAATAAATACCCCAATGATCTCACCAAACTCATTTTTGGCAGGATGATACCGAACAACAAAATATTTACTAAGACCATCAGGAAGCATAACAGAATACTCCTGCACTTCGGTAGCCCCTGACAGTACGCGATCATATATTGTAGCAGAGATCTCTCTTCTTTCAGGAACAACATAATCAAGCAGGCAAGTACCTTTTATAAGGTCCTGTTTGAAATGCTCTTTATAAAACCTTTCACATTGCGCATTCAAAGAAATAATTTTCAGCTCCCTGTCTAGCAACACAAATGATTCTTCAGTATTATTGATCATAAGAGCAGTTTCCTGCTCCGACCGTTTCCGTTCTGAGATATCATTGGCCATAATACAGGAATAGGCCGTTCCGCGGGCATCCTGAAAAATGGAAGAAGAAAATTCTATCGTAAATCTTTCTCCGTTTTTCCTGATGGCGATCAATTCTCCTTTGACATAACCTTTTTCGCTTCTTTGCGCAACAAGGTCGTGCAGAGCGCTATTAGCACCGTCTATTATTCCGTTCCGGCCCAACTGTCTGAATTCTGCCACTGTATAATCAAACATGGCACATGCCGCGGGATTGGCATCCAATATAGTACCATCCGGTTTTGTGAAGAAAATGGCAGACATTGCATTTTCAAACAATGCTTTGTAGTGAAACCGGGTAACATCGTCTAATGCTTCATTCAAATTTTCCTGCATACAGCAACAATTGGGTATCAGTAAGATACACAAATTGGCCTGTAATTACTATTCGTCTGTAGGGAGTACTGTAAAATTTCGGTTTACGTCTACGCAAAAAGTAGTACTAATCCTACAAAAAATAATTGTCTAAACAGGATACACAAAAACTGTATTCGCTTCGCTATCATCAGGATACAGAAACAAACCTGTATACTTTTCTATGCATGCAATACTGTAAATACATGACTGATTTGATACGCAAAATATTCGCTCGGTAAGATGTCGGATACAAAAGCCAGTAACCCAACAATGTATTAGTTAGAACTTTACTATCCTAGCCATATGACTGCCCAATTACTAATTACTAACTACTAATTATTAATTACTAATGCCCACCGCCCTTCGCACCGCCGGTACCACTTTTGTTCCAAACAATTCAATCGAACGCATCGTCATGGTATGTGGTACAAAACCCAGGCTGGCCTGTGCCAGAAAACGGGTATTCCCGAACAGCTCATGTTCGAACAGGATTTTTTCTACCACCTGGTCTACACTACCTACCATTAAAGCGCCGCGGGGTGAGCGGGATGCTTCAAACTGTGCACGTGTTAAAGGCGGCCATCCCCTGTCGCGACCCACGCGGTTCATCATGGCTGCGTAATAAGGGAAAAAATCATCACCTGCTTTTTGAGAATCTTCTGCAATGAATACATGATTATTAACACCCACCTGTACATCACTTAGCTGTTGCCCGTTTTGTAAAGCAGTTTGTTTATACAGATTGATAAATCCTGCAAACTGCTCCGGCATGCCACCAATGATGGCCAGCATAAGTGGCAACCTCAGTTTGGCCGCTCTTACCGCAGATGCCGGCGTACCCCCTGCTGCCAACCAGATAGGTAAATGGGTTTGATAGGCCCGCGGGTATACACCCAACTGATGAATGGCTGGCCGGTGTTTACCGGTCCAGGTTATTTTTTCGTGCTGATTCAGTTTGAGTAAAAGATCTAATTTTTCTGTGAAGAGGGAATCGTAATCATCCAGATCATATCCAAAAAGCGGGAAGGATTCAATAAAAGAGCCCCTGCCTGCCATGATCTCTGCACGGCCACCAGACAAGAGATCCAGTGTAGCAAATTCCTGGTAAACCCTTACCGGATCATCGGAACTGAGTACGGTTACGGCACTGGTCAGTTTAATTTTTTGGGTAACCATAGCGGCAGCAGCCAGTACGGTTGCGGGAGAAGATACGGCATAATCGGGACGGTGATGTTCACCAATACCAAACACATCAAGACCTAACTGGTCTGCCAATTGAATTTCTTCCAACAGGTTTTTCATCCGCTGCAAACCATTCACGCCTTTACCGCCGGTTTCGGGTTCCATGTCTGCAAAACTCATCATGCCGATCTCCATAGTTGTCTGTTTTGATAACTAGGCAAAGTTAGCAAGTAAAAAACAGAGCGATCTATAGAAGTACCATTCTTATTCAGCAAGTCCGCCCCTGCCACTGTATAACTGTATCGGTTTGTCCAGTTTCACTTTCAACACAGTAACATAAGGATCCTCTATCCCTTCCGGCACCTGTATGTATACCAATCCGGGAACGGGACTCCAGGAGATCTTTCCTACGATCTTGTGAGACAATTTTGTGGTAGTACCCAACACTGTTATTTCCTGGATCTTATTTTTTAATCCTTTCAGGGTAATCTCTCCGCTGATCTTACCCTGCAGAAAAAGATACAGCGTGCTGGAGTCTTTCGATAAAGTAGTGGCCCCGTAAAAATGCCCTTTCGGAATGCCTGCTACGGTATTAAATATGGCTTCTCCATTTTTCCGGTTCCACTTACCCAGTTCTTTCAATACACGGATCTGCGGTTCGGGAATGGTACCATCTTCTTTGGGACCCATATCCAGCAACAGGTTACCGCCATTGGCCACCGCATCTACAAAAATGGTAATTACTTCATAGGGTGTTTTCCAATTCTCATCGTTGTGGAAACCCCAGTTATCGTTGGTGGTCATGCAGAGTTCCCACCAGTTGTAGGGTGGTTTGCTTACGGGGAAATTCTGTTCCGGTGTTTCATAATCGCCATAGCCCTGTAAACGACTGTTAAGAATGGCGTTTGGATTACCCGATAAAATCATATTACGTACTTTCTGCGATTCCCATTCTTCGGCACTATGTTCCCAATCGCCATCAAACCACCAGAGATCGGGTTTGAAGAGGGAGTTGATTTCCTGGATCTGTCCCTGAAAAAAATTACGGAACCGGTTCCATCGATTGTAATCCTTTGCCACCTGGTATCGCGAACTGTCTTTGATAAATCCCGGATAATCCGGATGCGACCAATCGATCAGCGAATAATAGGCTCCGGTTTTGA
The DNA here is from genome assembly GCA_943369185.1 of Caulobacter sp. UNC279MFTsu5.1. GTDB lineage: Bacteria > Bacteroidota > Bacteroidia > Chitinophagales > Chitinophagaceae > Sediminibacterium. Next base: position 103,535 of record CALRMK020000004.1, read on the forward strand.
TATTCCTTTTGCGCAGTTCTTCAAAAAAAGGTTTGATCAAGTCTTTTTTAGCAGGGGTGGCTTTTACAGAACTGAGATCATTCAACCGGGTATCATACATGGCCACACCATCATGGTGTTTGGTGGTAACCACGGCGTATCCGGCACCGCTCTCTTTAATGAGATCGGCCCAGAAAGCAGGATCATATTTAGATAGCGTGAATCCTGCTAACTGCTGCATGTAATCTGCATAGGGCATCTTTTTATTATAAAAGGCCCAGGATTCATCCACACCCTTAACACTATAGATCCCTGCGTGAATAAAAATACCCAGTTTGGCATCGGCGAACCATTGCATTTTGGGACGGATAGAAGCGGGATCGATTTTTGACTGAGACTTGCCAGTGCTTGCCCAAAAAAATAACAGTGCTGCAGTTAGCATTCTTTTCATACATGTATTCATGTCATCTACGTATTTGTGTAAAAAAAAGTAGGGCGGAACGCCTTACTATATCGTATTCAGATTAGTTATCTTTTCCAGTGTATTTTTTTTCCAAATCCCAGACTGCTGTCAGTCATTTTAATATGATCGATGCGAATGGTCCAGACAATTCCGGGTATGGCCAGAGCCATTGGGTTCTTTGTATAATACTGTGCAGCTGCATTTTGCGCAAGGGGATCATCTTCCGCTAATAATACTCCTTCCAACTGTACTCCCTTTACCAGTAGTTTCTGTAGTTTGTCGGGTAAAATGGTTCCCGCCACATGCGGATGATTCATGAGCAGTAATGAATGATGGGTATCTCCGGATGATTTATAATACAAGAGATGGTCCTTGCTATTGTAGGCATAAAAACAGCTGAAACAATAGGGCATGCCTTTTTCATCTGTACAACAAATGCTGGCAGCGGTCTGTTGCGAAATGAAATGGTCAATAGCATCTTTCATAAAATAGGTTTAATGCTGGTCTGATTCTTTGGCAAGGATAGCCGCTGCATCCGAATCCTTATAATGTTTGATCTGGGCCCGCAATTCGGCTTTTAGTTCTTGCGTTAGCTGTTCAAATCCTTTTTTACCATATAGATTTTTCAGCTCCGAAGGATCTGCCTTCAGATCAAACAGTTCCCAATTTGCTTCCGGACCATAAAAGCGGATCAGTTTATGCGTAGCGGTGCGGATACCAAAATGTGGCGCCACACGGTGTGGTTCAGGGTATTCGTAGTAATGGTAATACATCACATTACGCCAGGTCTTTACCTGCCCCGGTGCAGTAACCAGTTTCAGAAAACTTTTTCCCTGCATGTCTTTCGGTGTTTTGATACCGGCGATATCGAGAATGGTTGGCGCAAAATCTATATTGACCACCATCTGATCTACAGATGTACCGGGGGAAACATGTCCGGGATAACGCATCACAAAAGGAGTACGCAGACTTTCTTCATACATGAACCGTTTATCAAACCAGCCATGTTCGCCCATATAAAAACCCTGATCGGATGCATAGATCACAACCGTATTTTTTGCCAATCCGGTGGAATCAAGGTATTGCAGGATGCGGCCGATATTTCTGTCGAGTGACTTTGCAGTAGCGAGATAATCTTTCAGGTACCGCTGAAACTTCCAGCTTTCCAGTTTAGCGCTGTCGTTCTTTACCGCATCGTATTGCAAAGCAATGCCATCATAGTATTTTTTAAAAGCGGCCAGTTGTTCGGGATCAAATCTGCCGAACTGATTCCTTGCATCGTAATCGGGACGTACTTTGAGATCATTTTTCACAGACATGGTTCTATTGATCAGCATATCCTGTTTCAGCGCCGCTGTTCTGCCTTCATAGGTATCGTGGAAAGTTGGCGGTTCCGGAAAATCAGTGGCATCATAGGCACCCAGATCTGGTATATCGGGCAACCAGGAACGGTGGGTAGCTTTTTCGCCCACTACCAGAAAAAAAGGACGGGAACTGTCCCGCTGGTTCAGCCAGTTCATTGAAAATTCGCTGATGAGATTAGTAACATATCCTTTGTACCGGATGGTATCATTGGGCATGCTGATAAAATCAGGCTGGTAATAATGTCCCTGATCAGGTAAGATGCGCCAGAAATCAAAACCCTGCGGTAATGTCTGTAAATGCCACTTACCGATCCAGGCGGTTTGGTATTGTTGGGTAGCCAGTAGTTTCTGTACCTGTTGCTGACTGCCATCAAAACTTCGTTTTACATCATTGTCTTTTAAACCATTCAGGTGACTGTATTTACCCGTTAGCAATACGGCCCGGCTGGGTGCGCAGATCGAATTGGTCACAAATACATTACGCAGGATGGCTCCTTCTCTGGCGATGCGGTCTATGTTTGGTGTCTGCATCAACCTGCTGCCATAGGCACTGATGGTCTGGTCTGCATGATCATCGGAAAAGATGACAAGAATATTCGGCTTGGTTTGCTGTGCAGTTACTGAAAGAGACGGTAACAGAAAAAAAAGATACCCGGCAAAAGATAGCAGCTGTTTCATATCAATATCGATTATAGATCATGTTGTCAATTTCCGGATACAGCATCATCAATGAAAGATCACTTCACTCATAAAAAACCAACCCGGTTGTCCTTTAGCCGGATGCCATAGTGGAAGTTTGGGTACAGGTTCTGCTTCCAGTTTAACATAACGGGCGCTGGTAGCAGTAAAGTGCAACTGATACAGGTAAGCGGTTGCCGGCTCTATTGTTGCAGGCGCCTTTGGTTGCTCTGTTGTCAGTAATCGCCAGTTCTTCTGATCAGTGCTACTCCATACCCGCAAAACCACCGGCGGAAAAACATGTGCCGCTGTATGATGTAGGGCATTGATCAGCACTTCTTCCAGTTTTATAGATGCACCCATATCAAATACAACTGCCGCTTTGTTTTTCTGGAAGCCCAGCCATTTGGAACTGAAGTCTGATTGATCACCCAGATCCAGATCGGCCAATATCTTTCCACCTCCCAGATTGTATTTCGCATCAGCTGGTTGCAATAAAGTGGTATTGACAACGGGTAAACCTGCTTTCAGAAAAGAAGCTTTCACCACTTCGCTGGAGATCCAGCCTTTTTTGAAAGCTTTCACTCGCAGCGTTGTATTGCTGGTAATTGGTATGGGACCTTTGTATATGGGACTGATAATACTATCCGGATCCCGTCCATCCAGTGTATACCGTAGTTCTGCGCCTTTGATCACATGTGAGAGAATGATCTTACCGGTATCTTTGAAAAATCCTTCAGCTGTTTTGATCAATGGTTTATTCAGGGTAACAATAGTTGTATCTGCCCCCTGAAAACCTGCTTCAATTATTAGTGGCGCATATTTCTGCTTTATGGATGATAAAGTACTGGCAGGAATCCGGCTATCCCATACATAAATTTCCCTGATCTGTTGATTAGCCGCCAATATTTCCAGACCTTTGCTATCAATCATGGTACCCGACAGTGAAACGGATGATAATTTTTTCATCCCGATCAGGTACTTCATTCCTTCATCAGTAATATCTGTATAATTCAGGTTGAGTCTTTCGAGGTTAGGGAATCCGCTGATAAATGTCAACAGTTCATCCGTAACCGGCATTTTCGCGAGGTTGAGGTGAATGATCTGTTTTTGGAGTGGCTCCAGTTCTTTCAGCCTGTTAGCCGTAAACGTCGTTTTCCCAAAAAAAGATACAGCCAGTGCCGGTGAATGTTTACCCAGTGGTTTGATGACCCGGTAATTATCAGACAGTTTCTGAATAGTAGCCTGATCCGCTTCCGCAAAATCATATACAGGCTCTTCCGATACCTCCTGTCGCGAATGGATATAAGCATCAGCCGCCAAACGCAGGCTATCGTTACTGTTTCTTTCGCGCAGTTTCTGTGCATAGGGGGCGCCGGCTTTTACCCATGCCTGCAACAGGTCCAGTTCTTCGGGTGTGAGCTGGGGTTTGCTGGCGACTGGCATGTGTTTTTTATCTGAGAGAGGTAAATGCAAACGAGAGATCAGCAGACTTTTTTCCAGATTACCCGGAACCAGTGCATCACCAGTTTTACCACCGGCCAGGATTGCCAGACTATCTACCAGCGATAAACCCCCTTTCTGGTTACCAGCCTGGTGACAGCCTCCGCATTTTTCTTCGAGCACAGGATAAATAAGATCTGAAAAAATCACAGCCTGTTCCGGATCGATGACTTTTTTGGTTGAGCTGCGTATGGGACCACTGAGAAAGTTTTCGCCATGGGTGAGGTTCGCACCCAGATGACCGGTAACCAATAACAGACAGGCGGTACCCACTGTAATTCCTTTTGACAGAGACGATGCAGCAGTCGTCAGCTGATCGTGGAAACTATACAATACCCAGGCAATCACTGCCAAAGCAGTGCCCGACCATTTATGATACAGCAGGCTGTTACCTTCTGTTCCCTGTTCAATAGATAAAAAGATGCCCATGATGGCACTGGCCAAAGCTGAAAGCGCAGCAGTTAATCGGATCAGTTCCCATGTTTTTTCCATCGCTGCTTCCTGCGGTATCCAATAAGGCAAGAGAGAGATCAATACCAATACAATGGGAAAATGCAGTAACAGTGGATGCATGCGCCCAACTACCTGCAGCCAGGCTGGAACAGACAGTTGCCCGGCAAACACGAAGAGGAACAACAAAAAAACCAGTCCCGCCAGCGCCAACAGATTACCTATACTCCTGATCCTGTTCATTTATACCTGGGTAAATTTATAAGGATATACTTTTCCGGATGCCCATTGGGCCACATAGATACTTCCTTCCGTATCTACACAAACATCGTGTGGATGCGTAAAGATCTTTTCGGCTTGTGATAAGGGTTTGAGTTTCCCATTCTCATATACCGGTTCGGAACCACCGAGATTAGATACCACTTTGAAATCTTTATTGAGGATGGTTACAAAACCTGAACCGGAAGTATTCAGATCAGGGGAACGTAATACGGCAGCATACAGGTAATCGCCTTTAATTACCGGACGGCATACACAGGCGCCGGGTAAATGGATCACTTCCAGCAGTTTTCCATCCAGTGAAAATCTTTTGAACGCATTGCGGCTACGGTCTGTTACCACCAGTGTAGGTGTTGCCTTTCTGCGGTCGATGCAGATCCCATGGGCATTATCGAGAAATTGTTCTCCCTCGCCTCTTCCGCCAAAATAACGGATCAATTTACCCGTGGCCGAATAGTGCAGGATATACTGTGCGCCATATCCATCTGCTATATAGAACTCCCCATTATCCAAAACGGCTGTTTCAGTAGGAACAAACGCTTCTTTTTTGGAATAGATGCCTGCTTCCAACGGCGTATCTACCGTAAACAGCATTTTACCATCTATCGTGGTTTTGTATACCTGGTGGCGATTGGTATCTGTGATAAACAGAAAATCTTCCTTACCCGTTTTCTGAATACTCAATCCATGTGCTCCGGGAAATTCAGTACCCCAGGTACTGATCAGTTTACCGGATGTATTGTAGATGATCACATTGTTCTTTGTTTCGTTAGTGAGCAGTAAGATCCTTCCCTTACTATCCTGTACCATTTCATGGCAATCGTTCACAGGTGTCATGTTCGGATTCAGACTGCCCCATTGGGTATTTAAACGGTAACGCATGTTATTGTGACCATACACAGGACCCTGCCTCCCGGCAAACATATCTTTCGCGATAAAGAAACCCGCCGTACCCAATACGGCCTGCTTTACAAATTGTTTTCTGTTCATAAGTGCTTTTTAGGCAATGATATTTTTAACAACGTTTCCGTACTGATCCGTTAAACGGTATCTTCTTCCCTGAAATTTATAGGTCAGCTTTTCATGATCCAATCCCAACAAGTGTAACACGGTTGCCTGAAAATCGTGTACATGCACAGGGTCTTTGATAATGTTATATCCAAAATCATCTGTCTCACCATATACCATACCCGGTTTTACACCGCCGCCTGCCATCCAGATACTGAAACAGCGGGGATGGTGATCGCGGCCATAATTATCGGCCTGCATTCTGCCCTGGCAGAAATTGGTTCTACCAAACTCGCCACCCCAGATCACCAGTGTTTCATCGAGTAATCCTCTTTGTTTCAGATCGGTGATCAATGCGGCAGAAGGCTGGTCAACGTCGAGGGCCTGTCCCTTCATTTCAGCGGGTAAGTTTCCATGCTGGTCCCAGCCCTGGTGATATAACTGTATAAAGCGTACACCGTTCTCTGATAATTTTCTCGCGAGTAAACAATTGGCTGCATAAGTGCCAGGCACCAGACAATCCGGGCCATAGAGTTTGATGATGCTTTCTGATTCCTTAGACGTATCCATGATCTCCGGCACTGCCGTCTGCATACGGTAAGCCATTTCATATTGCTGGATCTTGGCCGCTATTTCGGGATCACCGAAATTTTCATATTCCAGCTGGTTCATTTCATTGATCTTATCGATCATCATCCTTCTTGTCTTCCGATCCATTCCATCGGGATCCTGCAGGTAGAGAATGGGGTTTTCGCCACTACTGAACTGCACTCCCTGGTGTACAGAATCGAGAAAACCATTGGTCCATAATTTGGAGTATACACCCTGCCCATTTCCTTTTCCTCTTGACAGAAGTACACAGAAAGCCGGCAGGTTATTATTTTCTGTACCCAATCCATAACTTACCCAGGAACCCATGCTGGGGCGGTTACCCTGCTGTGCGCCCGATTGAAAAAAGGTAAGTGCCGGATCATGGTTGATGGCTTCTGTGTGCATTGACTTAACGATACATAGATCATCCACGATCTTTGACATGTGTGGAAACAGATCACTTACCCAGGCACCCGATTTTCCGTACTGGTTGAAGTTGTAATAAGAACCCACCAGCGGAAAAGATTTCTGCGAAGAAGTCATGCCGGTTAACCGTTGTCCCTGATGAATGGATTCCGGCAGATTCTCTCCCATCATCTGGCAGAGCAGGGGTTTGTAATCAAATGTTTCCAATTGAGAAGGCGCTCCGTTCTGAAAAAGATAGATCACCCGTTTGGCCTTGGGTGCAAAATGCGGTAAACCCCGCATGATGGCATCTTCGGCCCCCTCGCCGCCACTGAATAAATCAGGTATCAGCAAAGAACCCAATGCGGCTGAACCCAAACCCACACTTAACCGCGAAAGAAATTTTCTGCGGTTAATATTGAGGCCATGTTCGAGTATTTCTTTTTCCATAATCAGGTTTTGGTAATGGCTTCCTGCATATTATACATGATCTGGATGGTCTGCATGGCAGCTGCCAGTTTGATCTTATTGGTGGTCCGGGGTTGATAGGCTCCCGGGGTCAGTAATTTTTCCGCTTTGCTTTGATCGATCTCCTGCGCTGCCTGTTTCCAGTACACTACCAACTGGTCTATCTCTTTGGCCGATGGTGTACGGCAAATGATGGCACGGAATGCTTTCTCCAGTAATTGGGAAGGATCACTATACTGCTGCAGTAATTTATCGGCCAACGCTTTCGATGCTTCCAGCATGGTAGGATCGTTTAGCATCACCAGTGCCTGTAAGGGCGTATTGGTACGATAGCGGGTTACCTGACATTCGTCGCGGTTACTTCCATCAAACAACATCATAGATGGTGGTGGTACCGTTCGTTTGATGAAAGTATACATACCTCTTCTGTACAAAGCCTGACCCGTATCCTGTACATATTTTTTCAGCAAACCTCTCCCGGAAGTGGCCAGTTCCCATAAACCCGGTGGTTGGTAAGGTTTTACACTGGGGCCACCAATTGTACGGTTCAGTAAACCGCTGCTGGTGAGTAATACATCGCGAACAATTTCTGCCGGATAACGCACCCTTGGTGCATAGGACCAGTACAGGTTTAAGGGATCTATTTTCAGCTTTTCTTGGCTTACCTGGCTTGATTGGCGATAGGTAGCAGAGAGCACGATCTGTTTCACCAAGCGTTTCATATCCCATCCATGCTCGCGGAAATCAACTGCCAGCCAATCCAACAGGGCCGGATGTGTGGGTAATTCTCCCTGCATACCAAAATCGGCTGCTGTTTTTACAAAAGCCCTTCCGAAAAATTCGGCCCAGATCCGGTTGACGAATACACGGGCCGTTAAAGGATTTTTGGGATCAAAGAGCCACTGTGATAAACCCAGTCTGTTTTTAGGATAGTTTTTATTGAAGGGAAGAATGGACGCTGGGGTTGCCGCCTGTACCGAATCGGTGGGTGCGTCATAACTTCCTCTTGCAAGGATAAAGGTTTTTCTTTTCGCCGTATCCCGATCGGCCATGATCGACACTTCGAGTTTACCGGTATCCTGCTTGTTAATAAAAGCCAATGTAGTTTTCACATCTTCATTGGTGATCTGCATACGTGGATTCTTGGCAAAAGTTTCCGGTCCACCTACTGTGGACTCTAATCCTACTTCTTTGATATTGTTGAAAAAGGCCGATAGCTGGTAATATTCTTTCTGCAGAATGGGGTCATATTTATGATCATGGCATTTGGCGCATTCTACGGTCATTGCAAGCATAGAGCGGCTGAAAGTGCTGGTGCGATCATCTACATACATCAGGCGGTATTCTTCATCTATCACCCCACCTTCTTCCGTGATCTTGTGGTTACGGTTAAACCCGGTGGCAAGGATCTGTTCTTTGGTGGCGTTGGGTAAAAGATCGCCTGCCAATTGCCAGGTGATGAACGTATCGTAACGCATGTTCCGGTTAAAGGCACTGATCACCCAATCGCGCCAGGGCCATTGCGAGCGGTAGTTGTCGTCCTGGTATCCGTGCGAGTCTGAGTAACGGGCAATATCCAGCCAGCTGATAGCCATGCGTTCTCCGTACTGCGGTTTCGTTAATAAACGGTCCACCATTTTTTCATAGGCAGCAGGATCGGTATCAGATACAAATTGCCGGGTCTCCGTTTCTGTTGGTAATATGCCGGTCAGATCCATGAACACCCGTTTTGCCAGTCTTTCTTTATCGGCGGGTGCATTGGGGGTAAGCCCTTTCTCTTCCATTTTCCGGAGGATAAAAAAATCGATCTCATTCACGGGCCATTGCCGGTCGGATACTTCGGGCACTGGTTGTTTCTTAGGTGGCACAAATGCCCAGTGCGGTTCGTAAACAGCTCCCTGTTTGATCCATTTTTTCAGGATATTGATTTCTCTTTCGGTTAAAGCTGGCAACCCGCTTTTTACCGAAGGCATCTGCAATGAAGTATCTTTCGAACTAACACGAACGATCAGCTCAGACTGATCAGGATTACCGGGAACAATTGCATGTTTGCCCGGATGATCCTGCAATGCCTTATAGGCTTCTTCCGCTATATCGAGACGCAGTCCGGCTTCTCTTTTCTGGGCATCCGGACCATGGCAGTTAAAACATTTATCAGATAAGATAGGACGAACATCATAATTGTAACTGATGGTAGCAGGAATGGCATCGCTACTGCCACTGGCATTGGTGCAGCTATCAAAGATCGCAAAGAGCGAGAACAGGCACAGCGGTGCCGCAATCAGCAATCGTTTGGAGTGGTGCATATAGCGTACTTGTGTTTACAGAATAGCATCCCGACGGGCGTTTACTTCCACCCGTTTATACCTGCTAATAAATATACCTGAATTTGTTTAAAAAATACGATTGCTGCTACGGTTAGCTGGCATAGCGGAAAGGCTTCCTTATTGTGGAATAAAGAAGAGGGGGATAGCTTCCGGTAATTGATGGAAGAACTGGAAACAGACCGGTTAGTAGTGTTACAGTGGACTTATTTTTTGAGCAAGCGTATTTTCTGTAAAGAATCCAATCTGGGGTATTTTTCGAGAAAGGCTTTTTTATCTCTCATCAAAAGGCCATAGTGTGCAAATACCCGGTCGCCGTAACCATTGTACAAACTATCCACCACGTCCATACCCCTGGTTACTTTGCCCAATACGGGGTAGCCTTTTACACCCTGCGATACAAGGGTATCCAAACGGGGCGAGTTATTCTGGAGGTTAATGAACAGATCATTGTCACGGCTGTCTTTCCCGCTTCTGGCAAAACTGATGGCACCCCGTTCGTTGGGTTGCAGAACAGGTTCATCAGGCAGTATCACCGTATTCCATTTTTGTAATTTCAAAGAGTCATCTCCGCCAAACTGTACCACATAATTGGGGCGAACACGGTAAAATAAAGTATGATCATAAAACCCGTGTTTGATCTGCGCATATAACCTGTCTACCGCCAACGGCGACCATTGCCTGGTAAAATCTGCCTCAAAATTTCCTCTGGATGTTTCAAACAAAACACTGAAATGCTCCGGCGCTTTTTCTTTGAGCCATTTTGCACGGAACAACGGTCGCTGGCAGGCGATGGCCAGGAGGAATATGCATAACAAGAGCAGGTATCGCATATGGTTGGTTATTTGTTATCTGAAATTAGACAATCGCCTTAAACCAACCGTGCCTTCTTGCCTTTGTGTGGAATTTTATCACACAAAGGCAAGAAGGCACGGTTGGTATTATATGTTAAAAGCGCTTATAGTTTGATGGACCACTCAGTTACCATCTTACGACCCAGCAAAGCATTGGCTTCTGCATCGTTTTTGAATTGCTCTGTAGCTGGATTCCACTCGAGTCTGCGGTTGAGCTGGTAAGCGATATTACCGATATTACAAACCGATGAAGTACGGTGGCCGATCTCTACATCACAAATAGGTTTGCTGCGCAGACGCATGGCACTGAGAAAATCTTTGTAATGATCCTCACTTTTGTACACATGTTTCTCATTGGCGCCAATGCCTTTATCTTTCAGTGCCGCAGGCGAAGTTTCCAGTTTACCTCTTTGCACTTTCAGTTCTCCTTTGGTTCCGAAGAAATGGATCGCATTGTTCCATTCCCATTTTTCATGTGTCATGGTAATGCCATTGGCATAACGGTACGTGAGGAAGGGATGATCCTTGCCATCCGGTGCAAATACTTCTACCGGACCCGTATGATCCATATCCAGTGCCCACTGTACAATATCAAACATATGGGCTCCCCAATCAGTTACCATACCTCCCCCGAACTCACGGTAGTTACGCCAGTTAGGATAGACATCTTTGCTGACAGGAGGTGCCAGTTCTGCATTAAAGTTAACGGGATCATTGGGGCCGAGCCATTTGGCCCAATCCAATCCTTCCGGAATCGGTTCCGCCGGCAGGTCATAGGGTTTTGGCGGCGGACCCACATTTACTTTCACGGATTTGATCTCACCGATATAGCCATTCCGGATCAGCTCCGCAGCCTGCCTGAACTCGGGCCAGGAGCGTTGCATACTGCCGGTCTGGAATACCCTGTCGTATTTGCGGGCGGCATTCACCATGGCGCGACCTTCTTTAACAGTTAAGGCCAATGGCTTTTCGCAATAAATATCTTTACCAGCTTCTGCCGCTTTCACTGCCATCACTGCATGCCAGTGATCGGGTGTGGCAATCACCACGGCATCTACATCTTTTCTCCCCAGTAATTCCCGGAAGTCGTTGTACACAGGTATATCGGAGTAAGTGCCGTACTTCGGATTTTTGGCATAGTCTGCTTTGATCCTCTCGAGGGTAAGTTCCGCTTTGGCTTTGTATACTTCACTCAGGGCCGTAAAACGGATCTGTTCCGTTTTCAGGAAATAACCAGAAAGGATCTTACCCTGTTTACCACCTCCGATCAATCCCAGATTGATGATATCACTGGGGGCAGTGTATAACAAACCTGACTGGCTTTTTCCACCCAGCACATATCTGGGAACAATCATAAAGCCTGCCAGTACTTTGGCGGTGTTGGTAACGAAATCCCGCCGGGAGACGGAGCTTGTTTTTTCTTTTTTCATACGGATTGTTTACTGTTGGTTTGATTAGTCTACTTGGTATACAAGATGAAAACGGATTTTCCTGTAAGCTGCCTGTTTCTTATTTATCGTGTTATAAAATGACCATCATCAATTAGCAGACTGAATATACGCAATTTTACTACTGCTACCAGTCATCTGAAATACAAACCTTATGCTGCTCCTTTTAGTGAACCTGTATTTCGTATTTCCCGGCAGTTAGTAGCGGAAGTTGGTAATACCCATTCACCGGTTGCAGGTGTATTCGTCGCCCATCAAGAACGATTTCATTGTTCTTTGAATGTACAGACAAATGTACTTCAGCACTGGCACCTCCCGGAATCTGTATACTGTAGCGGTGAACCTGTTCTGATTTTTCACAGTAAACTGACACTTCCCCTTTGATGGTAGGCGTTCTAAGCCGGGCAAATCTGAGTGATCCGATTTGTGGCTTAATCCGGATGGTATCTGCCCCGGGGGTAAGCGGTTCTACCCCCATCAGTTTACGTACAATAATATTTGCCGGTGCAGCGCCCCAGGCATGGTTCCAGTCGAGATTAGGTTTGTAGGCTTTGTCCCAGGCTTCAAGACTGATGGTTGATCCGAGCCTGATCATATGGTACCAGCTTCGTTCCGCAGTAGAAGAGAGTAAGGACAGAGCATAGTCCTGCTCACCGGCTTCATACAACGCATCCAGCAAAAACTGTGACCCATACACACTACAAGCCATCTTACGCGATTTAATGAAGCTAACTACCGCAGGAAGATCCTGTTTCGGGATCAATCCAAAAGCCAGTGCAAACATATTGGCGTGTAAAGAGGTATGCGAAGTGGTATCACCATCTTTGATCAGACCGGTAACCGGATGGCGGAACACCTGCTGAAAAGCGCGGTAATGAGCTTGGGCTTTGTTGAGATAGTCTGCCGCTTCCCTATTTTTACCCAGCGCTGCTGAGATCTTATGCATTAATACAAGTGTACGGTAGTAAAAGGCGTTCACCACTGCGTTGTAATCGGTGAATACAAAACCATCCGTTTCGCCGCTATATTCTTTTTCGGGACCGATATAACTGCCTCCCTGCGGCCAGTCTACTATGTCTTTCAATCCACGTTTACCATCGAATATTTTATTGATATGAATGGAGCGTAAAAATGCATCGTCCTGAAATTTGGCGGTGGTACTGATCAGCCCATTCGGCGCGACCAACGGCATCAGTATTTTTTTCTGCAGTTCCGGATAATATTGGCGAATGAACTGGTCATCGCCGGTATACAGGTAATCGTTCCATGCCAGCAGGATATTCTGCAGACTCCACTCGGTGGGCCAGGTAGGATGAAACAACAGATAAGCCATGGTGCGCCTGGCAATACTGTATTCGGCATCTACCGCATAATGCGATAACTGGTTGATCACCGCATCGGCTTCATAGGGCAGCCGCTCCCGGTCTCCATCTACATAATAGCCCGAAAAACTGGTGGCTTTGATGGAATATTTACAGAGCTCCCATACCTGGTTCAATACGGTATCACTGGAAATAAAATCAGCGGCAGTATTATCAAAAGGATAAAAAACCGCTTTCCGTGTAACTCCTCCTATTTGAATCCTCTCTGTCAGGTGAGTGATGGAAAGATACCGGAAGGGAAATACTTCGCCGATATAGTCCGGCATCTGAACCGGGTTCCGTGCATTCCGTTTGGTATCTGCCGGCCATACCAGTGTATAATCATGGGTTCCTTTCTTTACAAAAAGTCCCTGTTTGCGGTAGCGGATATTGCCGCCATTTGACAGCAGATTCCCGGGCGATTGCAGTGCTTCTGCTGCTGCTATCCAGATAGAATCATCTCTTTCGCTGGTAACACGCAATTGCACCTGACCAAAAGCTGCTTTACCAAAATCATAGAAATAACTGCCGTCAGCTTTTTGATAGTGATGAACCGGCTGTTGTATCTCTGCTATTAAAGGATAATAAGAAAAGGGTTCTGTTGTGTCTGCAGGTTGATATATAAAAGAACTTATTGGCGAAAAGGCGGATATTTTTTTTTGTGCGTCCCATACCTGCACTCTCCAGTAAGACAGTCCGCCGGGTGAAAGTGCTTTTCCGCTGTATCTCGCTTTTGTGGCTCTGCCATTGATTCTATGAGAATCCCATAAGTCGGGTTTACCGGTTTGCAAAAGTTGCTGGGAAGAAGCTACCTGTATGCGGTAACCCGAAGAAGATAAAGCTGCGGGTAATTCCCAATATAGCATGGGTGCTGCGCTACGCACCAGGGCGAACTGGAAACCAGTCTCTTTAGGGGCTGTTGCCAGTGTTGTGTTTACCGGCAACCCGTTCTTCCAGACTTTATCGGCATACAGCAGCCCATCAGCCCTGAGGCGATAGGGTTGTAAAGATGATTGGCCATGCAAAGTGCCAGCTGCGAGCAGCCAGACAAAAAGGGTCAGTAAGCTTTCGCCTACCGACCCAAAACCAAACTGCCTAAAACCTTTTTTCATACCCCTTATACCCATACTTATTTGATCTCTCTGATCTTGATATTTCTGAAGTAAACGGAGTTATTGTGATCCTGCAAGAGAATTGGTGTCTGATCCATTTTTGCAAAGTCTTTGTTCTTGGCATATTTACTGTGCGCCAGCAGTACTTTGTAAATATTGCTGTCTTTTTCGTACTCTACTACTTTAAAACCATTCAGCCAGTGCTGTATCAATTTGTTTGGGTACACCACAATCTTACCTTGGTTCCACTCGCCTATTTTTTTCTGAAAACGGGGATCTACTTTGTTGGAAGGGATCAGATCATACAAACTTCCCATCGTACGGTTACCTTCTGTGCCCATTTTAGCATCGGGGTGTTTGGCATCATCGAGCAGCTGGTATTCGAGACCCAAACCTGCGTTCTGATACGCTTCTGATACAAAATACTTCACACCGGAATTGGCCCCTTCGGTCAATTTGAAATCGAAGTTCAGTTCAAATGCCTTGTATTGATTCACAGAGATCAGATCGCCATATTTGGTTCCTTCGTTACCACTGGGTAAAATATGCAATACGCCCTCTTCCACTACCCATCCATTTTCAGGTGCAGTCTGTTTTCCTACTGATCTCCAGCCACTCAGGTCTTTGCCGTTGAAGAGCAGACTGAACCCTTGCCCCTGTTCCTGCGGGGTGAGTGTATTCAGTGTATAATTCGCTACCGGTGTTGACAGATCCAATGGTCTGGGTTTCATAGCAGCGCCGGTTTGTATCCGTATATTTCGCCACTCAATACTTTCGCCACCTTCCCCTCTTACGGCATGCACCTGCAGGGCAATAAATCCTTTCAGGGTAAGGTCATCTACCATATAAGCTACAGGCACATCATTAACCCAGGTTCTGATTACCGCACCAATGGCTTCGATGCGGTAGCGGTTCCAGTCGCCTTTCTTAAATGCTTTTTTAGCCGCCGGATTCATTTCTGTCTGGTACATCCAGCCACGGCGTGCTTCATCATAAATACCGCCAGACCATGCCCTGTCCGAAGGATCGATCTCCACCTGGTAACCATGCACCCGGCCGTTATTGTATTCGGGTTTTGACAAACTCCGGATCTGAATGCCTGAGTTCATATTACCTACTTTCAGATCCACTTCCAGGATAAAATCTCCATATTCCTCATCAGAAGCCAGAAAAGAATTCGGTTCTCCTTTTACGGTAGACCCAATAATGGTTCCTTTCACCACTTCATATTTGGCCTTGCCATTCAGCTGGTGCCAGCCCTTTAGTGTTTTTCCGTCGAAGAGATTTTTCCAACCAGCGTTCTGCGCCAGAACTCCGGTAGCTAGCAAAAGAAGGAGGACAAACAGTACATTTTGTTTTTTCATGTTTGGGAGGTTAGGTATAGGTAAAGATATTGTTGGCATTGATGCTTCCTTTCACCCAAAAAGCTGGTTTTACAGAGTACTAATTTTGACTCTGTCTGGGCATACAAAAAGGATCTGTAGGGAAAGAATACTGAAAATAACCGGGGTAGCTTACTGCGTTGCATAGTTGGGTCTATTTTGCAAAACCGGCCTCAAATGCAGTATTTGTAATGCATAGCAAGGCAATCACCAATTAAACTTATCAAATGCATTCAGTAAATGGAATAAACCAAGTTAAAATATATACGAAATCGATTTCGGTAGATCAATGATGGCGGTTTCATACCCCTATTAATCAACAGAGGCATCAAAACATGCTGCATAAGCATGGATACCATTGAACCGACGTAATTACGCTGGTAAACATACATCTGTCATCTCCGGTCTTTCCGCAGAACAGCGATGCCAAAAAAGACAGCTCCGGAATACTTCCTAATCACTGTCTTCCAGGTGCAGTTTCTGGTGATGCGCCCCCGCTGCCAGGTGCAAAGCAAAACCCGCAATAGCTGTATCGTTCAGCATATTGATCAGCGCCATGGCTTTGGTTTCCGCAGTACCGGCATTCAGGTAATTAGGCAGATGAATTACAATAACAAATACAAAGAGCAGTATGGCCAGCAGGTACCCTGCCATTTTTACCCAGCGGTTCAGTATAAATGATAGTCCGCCGAGGATAAAGGCAACCCCTACCACATGCACCCATAATACACCACCCGGAACATAATCGGGGATATATACAACAAGATCATGTGGTTTGAACAGGTGAATAAAGCCGTAGGCAATCATCACTGCTGCTAAAAGGTAGATAGCGATCCGGGAAACAATATGATACTGTTTCATGGGATAAATTTTGGTTGCTAAAAGTTACAACAGTTCTCAGCCAAATGCAATAGCTGCCGCATCTTTATTTTGCGGGTATGAGACAGAAACAATTGCAGGTGAACCCATCTTACAGGTTCTCGTAATAAGGGATCTGGTCGTGCGGAAATCTTTCTTTCTGTTTCCAGTAAGCCAATGTTACGATCCTGCCACTGCTGGTTTTCAGCAGGCGGCCAAATATGGCATTGGTGGCATTGAACATGACATCGGTAACCCCAATGGTAAATGTTTCGGGAGCGGGTGGTGGCGGTGGGGGTGCTTCAGCTCCTTCTGCTACCGGCGCGGCGGGGGCTGCTTTGGGTGGCGGACTGGTTACTACCACTACGGTATATCCATTGGTTTCTAACAAGGGCTTCAGAAAATCAACCCTGCTATGAGAAACATTTTTTTCCACGATGGCGCATTTTACACCATCCAGCTCTTCAAATTCGTGATTCTTATTGATGGCCATGTTACCGTTATTTAGAAGCCGTAGCTGAGTGAGTAAATATAATCATACACCATACTGGCGAGTCCTGTGATAATGATACCTACCAGGCAGATATACAACGAAAGTCTGGGCAAAACCGGGATCGTCAGTTTGGCGATCGGTGTTTCATTTGCATCCATGAAAATGGCTTTTACTACCCGCAGGTAATAATAAAAAGAGACCACCATATTTAATGCCGCAATACCAATGAGCCAGTAATTACCTTTAGCCGCACCCGCAATGAGTAAAAAGAATTTCCCGAAAAAGCCTGCGGTAGGCGGAACACCCGCCAATGAAAACAAAGCAATCGTTAATACCCAGGAGAGAAAGGGATTGGTAGCATAAAAGCCTTTATAATCTGCCACGCCCTCTTTACCCGTTAACGCACTTACCAGCGATATCACCCCAAATGCGGCCAGGTTAGAAAATACATACACGAGGATGAAGAAAATGACCGAAGCCATACCCGCCTGCGAACTACCGGAAATACCCACCAGTATAAAACCTACCTGTGCAATAGAAGAAAAAGCCAGGAAACGTTTCAGGTTATTCTGCCTAAGCGCAAATAAGTTACCGATAATGATAGTTACCAGTGCCAGCACAAACAAAACATGGTACCAGGTTTCGGCCAATGGTCTAAATACATTGTAAAGGATCGGCACAAACACAAATAATACAGCTGCTTTGGATACTACCGAGAGAAAAGAAGTGACCGCTACAGGCGCACCTTCATACACATCGGCTGTCCATAAATGAAAGGGAACAGCAGAGATTTTGAAAGCGATACCGGACAGTACCAGTACGAAAGCCATTATATGCAAGGGATCGGCAGAAAGATGTGCTGGAATTTCTGCAAACAGCAAGGTACCACTTACGCCATACACCAACGAAATACCAAAAAGCAGCAAACCGGAAGAGAAAGCCGATGATATGATCATCTTCATAGCTGCTTCAGAGGACTGGCGTTTGGTAAGGTCGAAATTAGCAGCAGCGGCCAGCGGAATAGTAGACATTTCCAGTCCGAGGTAGAACATCAGCAGGTTACCGCTGGAGATCATAAAGAACATACCCAGCAAAGAAGTTAAGAGCAACAGGTAAAACTCGATCACATGTTTATGCGTTTGTAACCAGCTATACGATTGCAAAGAGATGATCCAGAGGGCCAGGTTCAGGATATTTTTTTCCAGGTTGATGAGTGAATTGGTCCGGAACATATCGCTAAAGAGCATCCCCTCCTGGTTACCGAAGAAACCAGCAGCCAGATTCAGAAACAGCAGGAAATTAATGATCGAAAGGATCGATTCATTGGACCGGTCTTTACCCAGTTTCAGGAATAATAACAGGAAGATAATGGCGGTGATCACCAGTTCCTGTTTCAGTAATATGAAGAATTCAGTTACCATGGGTCAGTTTCATTTTTGGGTAATCGCTTTTCCTACCTGCAGCATGATTGTATCTGTTCCGGGCATGATGAGTTGGTTGATGAGAAAGGGTGCCACACCTATCAGTACAATACCCACGATCAATATAGCTGCCGCCAGTTTCTCGTTCCAGGTGGCATCGGTTAACAGATTGTATTTCTCTTCAATAGGCCCCATCACTGTTTTGCCGGCGGCACGTAAAATATACACCGCTGTTACCACGATAGAGGCACAGGCAAGGATAGTGGCAAAACGATACCAGCCATCCGGGTTCTGCCAGGCACCCATGAATACGGTCATCTCGGCCACAAAACCACTAAAGCCAGGTAATCCCAGTGAACAAAGACCCGCAATCACAAATACGGTTGAAATAAAGGGCATCACTTTTAATAGTCCACCCAGCTGTGCCACCAAACGGGTATGGGTTCTGCTGTAGATCATGCCGATGGCGGCGAAGAAAAGGGCCGTCATCAATCCATGCGATACCATTTGCAATACCGCACCATTGATGGAAGTGCGTGTCAGCATGCCGATACCCAATATCACAAAACCACAATGGCTTACGGAAGAATAGGCGTTGATATATTTCAGATCGGTCTGCATCATCGTAGCAAATGCACCATAGATGATCGCGATCGTGGCTAATAAAATAATGATCCATGAATACGCATGTGCCGCATCAGGCATCAGGAAAGTGGCAACGCGCAAACAACCATACCCACCCAGTTTCATCGAGATGCCTGCCAGAAACATAGAAGCTGCCGTGGGAGCAGATGCGTGACCATCGGGCACCCAGGTATGAAAAGGAAACAAGGCACCAAATATGCCAAAGCCCAGAAAGGCAAAGGGGAAAAAGAATTTCTGTACTTCCAGTGGGATAGCCGTAGTAGCGATCTGCATCAGATCAAAGGAACCGGTCTGGTAATACACACCCATCAATCCGATAAATACCAGTGCCGAGCCCCCCATCAGCATCAGGGCCAGTTTCATTGCGCTGTATTCTTTTTTACCGCTGCCCCAGATCCCGATCAACAGGAATTTGGGGATCACAGCTACTTCCAAAAAGAAGAATAAAGTGAAAATATCCAACGAGATAAAAAATCCGTAGGCACCCATGCTTAATAAGAGCAGCAGGAAGAAAAATTCTTTGCTCAGTTTTTCCATGGTCCAGGATACCAGAATGCCCGCCACTACCACTGAAGCGGTTAAAAGTATCATAGCGATCGAAATACCATCTACCCCGATATGATAATTAATATGAAGACTGGTAAACCATTCGTATTTGCTTTCGAACAACATGGGTGATGTATTACCGGCAGTTCTTTCGCTACTGTACAAGAGCAATAAACGCAGCGATACAGCCAGCTGTGCCACAGAACCTACCAATGCTGCCATACGAACCTGTTTCAGTCCGTTGCAGAAAAGGATCACAACAGCGGTGACCAGTGGGAGTAAGATGAGTAAGGACAGGTTCATAATAAGCTCATTTCCATATATAAATAAATAGTACCGCCAATGCTGCTACGCCACCGAAGAAATACAGTGCATAGCTCTGTACCCTTCCGGATTGTACCCCTTTGATCCATTCAGAGATCTTAGCCGTAACAGCTGCCAGCAGGTTCATCAGTCCGTCTACAATATTTTTATCGATCCACGCAATCGGCGCACCGATAAGCGGGAAAATGATTTTTTTAGTGATGAACAGGTAGAGTTCATCCATATAAAATTTACGGCTCGCTGCTTTGTACAAACCACCCATGGCAGTAGCCAGCTTCGCTGGTTTATCATTGGCCACGCGGTACATCGATGCAGCCAGCAGGATGGCCAGTACCGATAAGGTGACAGGTGTTACAGAGAAACTAAGATCCGTATGTGTTTCCAGCGCCGCGCCATCAGAAGTGATAAACTGCGCGAAAGGAATAAAACCTGCTGCCACAGCGCAGGTAGCCAATACCACCAGCGGAAACTTCATAGAGAAAGTTCCTTCGCCATGATCTGTATGCAGATGCGGTGCTTCTTTGCTCCAGAAAATAGAAAAGTACAAACGGAACATATAAAAAGAGGTGAGTGCCGCTGTAAACAGGGCCACACCAAAAATAAGTTTGTTGGAATGATACGCTGCCAGTAATATTTCCTCCTTACTAAAGAAACCGGCAAAAGGCGGAACACCGGCAATGGCCAGACAGCCGATCAGAAAGGCGATATGTGTGATAGGCATCAGCTTGCGCAGTCCACCCATATCTTTCATATCGTTACTGTGCACCAGGTGAATTACTGCACCCGCACCGAGGAATAACAGTGATTTAAAGAAAGCATGTGTAAATAGATGGAACATGGAAGCCATGTAACCGAGGCCATTCTCTCCTCCCTGTTTGGCAATACCAAGCGCAAACATCATATACCCGATCTGCGACATGGTAGAATAAGCCAGCACCCGTTTGATATCTGTTTGTGTACAGGCAATGACGGCTGCCAGCAAAGCGGAGAAAGCTCCAACATAAGTTACTATCTGCAGGGAACTCGCATCCATGGAATAAATCGGGAACAAACGGGCTACCAGGTATACACCGGCTACCACCATGGTGGCAGCGTGGATCAATGCGGATACAGGTGTGGGACCTTCCATCGCATCGGGTAACCAGATATGCAGGGGGAACATGGCAGACTTACCGGCACCACCGATAAATACCAGGGTCAATCCCCAGGTAAGCATGGATACACCCAAAAAACCCGCCGTAGCAATACCGGTAAATTCAGCAGATTGTGCCGATGTTAATCTTTCGATCAGTGTAGAGATGTCAAGTGTATGCCCGTAAAAAGCCAGAACCAATATTCCAACGAGAAATCCCAGATCAGCGAAACGGGTAACAATAAATGCTTTTTTGGAAGCGGCAACAGCTGAAGGTTTGTTGTAATAATAACCGATCAGTAAAAAAGAAGAAACACCTACCAGTTCCCAAAACATATAGATCTGGAAGAGGTTGCCGGATAAAACCAGTCCCAGCATAGAAAAAGTAAACAGACCGAGGTACGCATAATAGGTAGCAAAACGCTCCTCTCCTTTCATATAACCGAGACTGAACACATGCACCATCAGCGAAACAAAAGTGACCACCACCAGCATCATCACAGAGATCGGATCTACAATAGCACTGATATCAATGGATACACCGGGCGAAAACTCAAGCCAGGTAAATTTAAAAGCGGTGATCTTCTGGTAAACACCATTCAGTTTTCCGTCGCCCAGAAAATATTGTCTGGCGGCCAGTAACGACAGAACAGTGGCTGCCAGCAAAGAGCCGGTACCCAGGATACCGGAAAAAGTTTTCAGGTATTTTCGTCCGAACAGACCCAGCACCAGAAAACTGATCAGTGGCAGCAGCGGGATCCATACTATGTAGGAATAGTTTGACATCGTTTTAATATTTCAGTTCCGTGGCATCTTCCACATCTATAGAGTTATGGCTTCTGTACAGGTTAATGATTATGGCAATGGCCACTGCCGCTTCTGCCGCAGCAATGGTGATGATAAACAGTGTAAAAAAGATCCCATCCAGCTTTTCGGGCCAGAGGTATTTATTGAAAGCCACAAAATTGATGTTCACGCTGTTCAGCATCAGTTCTATCGACATGAGCATAGTGATGATATTACGGCGGGTAAACAAGCCATACATACCGATACAAAACAATGCGGTACTTACAAACAGGATATGCGTCAGGGGTACACTATTCATATCAAACCTCCTTTTCTGTTGTGGATGAAGTAAAATCGGAATGGATCATCAGTTTGCCGGCTGGCGGTTCAGCTGGTTCCAGGTTACCGCTTTTATTTTTCATAGCGATGACAATACATCCTACCATAGCAGCAAGCAACAACATACTGACTGCTTCAAAAGGAAGGATGAATCCGTATTCGGCAGTACTCAGCATCTGCATGCCGATATCTCCCACTGCTACCTGAAAAGGCCTTGATGCCTGTTCCGCAAAACCGTATGCGGAAATCAGGTTATAGATCAATGCCAGTCCAAATAAAACGGCCAGCAAAGAAAACAGTACCTGTTTACCCGAAGGTTTGGCCATTTCTTTACCCGATTGCTGTGTAAGGAAAATGGAAAAGATGATCAGTACCACAATACCTCCTACATATACGATGATCTGTACAGCAGCAATAAACTCTACCTGCAGCCAGAAATACAAAGCTGCAATACCCACCAGCGAGAACAGCAGCCAAATGGCAGAACGGAATATTTTTCGTGTGGTAACAGCCAGTATACCTGCACCGAGGATAAAAGCTGCTATGCAATAAAATATGATGGCAGATGCTTCCATTATTCAACGCCCTCCCTTACTTTAGAACCCGGTTGATTTAATTTTTTGGTGAGTTTGTTTCTATCGTACACACTGTGCTCAAAATTCTGCGCCATGCTGATGGCGCCTGTGGGACAGGCTTCCACACATAAATTACACATAGTACAGAGTTCGAGGTGGTAGATGAATGTATCGATCGCTTTTTTCTTTTTCCCTTCAGGAGTCATATCAAATTTGGTGATGATCTTGATGGTGCCGTTGGGACAGGCCAGTTCACAGGCAGTGCAGCCTGTACAGGCATGTTCGTTATTGGCATCATGCGCCATTACCACTTCGCCACGAAAACGTTCGGCCAGTTTCAGCGTGGCGCGGTTGTCGGGATATTGTTCGGTGATGATCTCTTTGGGATGGAAGAAATAATAACCGGTCTTCCGCATCCCTTTCAGCAAAGAGGTTACGCCACCATAAACATCTTTTATGTACTCTTTCAAAAACATGTATCCTGTTTTATTTCCTCTGTGCTCCTCTGTAGCTCTGTGCCGCTGTGTTGAAAACAGGTATTTACGAATCATATTTTTTCAACACAGAAACACAAAGAACACGGAGTTGTACAAAGTGTTACTGAATAAAAGCCCCTCACGCTCAACCTAAAAATGCCATCCCAATATCGCAATCAATGTTACCAGTAAGAGGTTGAATAAACTTATCGGTAACAGGTATTTCCACTCAAGGTTCAACAACTGGTCTACCCGCAAACGCGGGAAGGTCCAGCGGAACCACATGATCAGAAAGATGAGGAAAAAGGTTTTTCCGAAGAACCAAACGGATGAAGGAATATAATCCATCACCTGGTTAAACCCTTCCCAGTTGCCGATATGCAAAGGCATCCATCCTCCCAGAAACAATGTGGCACCAATCGCACACACAATAAATATGTTGATATATTCCGCCAGAAAGAACAGCGCAAACTTCATCCCCGAATATTCTGTGTGGAAACCGGCAGTTAATTCTGATTCTGCTTCTGCCAGGTCAAAAGGTGCCCGGTTGGTTTCGGCTGTGACCGCGATCAGGAAAATTACAAATGCGATAATTACCGGAATATGTCCCTTGAACAACCACCAGCCATCCTGCTGCGAAGCAATGATATCAGAGATCTGCAGGCTTCCGGTTAGTACCACTACAGATAAAATGGCCAGTCCGGCAGACAATTCATAACTCACGATCTGCGCACCACTACGCATGGCACCCAATAAAGAATATTTATTATTACTGGCCCAGCCGGCCATCAGAATACCGATCACAGAAAGAGATGAAACGGCAGATACATAGAGCACACCGATATTGATATCCCAGATCTGAAAATTTTTGGCGAATGCAATGGGTGCGAGCAGCAGCATGGCTACAATCATCACCACAAAGGGAGCGAGATTAAAGAGAAACTTATCCGCCAGATCGGGGGTTAGTCCTTCTTTCATGATCAGTTTTACGGTATCGGCAACCGTCTGAAACATACCACCCGGACCCACCCGGTTAGGCCCCAATCTGATCTGGATATGGGCCGCCACTTTCCTTTCCATCAATACCAATACCAGTCCCAGCACCGCAAACAAGGAAATGGCCAGCAGTATCACAATGGCGCATTCGATCAACAAGGCAACCTGCGGGTTGAATGTGTTGAGCAACCAGTTCTGTACCGTGCCTGTTATGCCTTCTAAACTGAACATCGCTTATAAATTACTTTCGTTTATGATCGTTTATTGTGAATGGTGAATTGTCAATTGTCAATTACCTATTCACCATTGCCCATTCACTACTCACTACTCACCCCATCACTATCTATCAATATCCGGTATCACCAGATCCAATGTTCCCATAGTTGCCATCAGGTCTCCGATCTTGCTGCCTCTGGCCATATGATCCAGTGCAGATAGATTGGAGAATCCGGGTGAACGGTATTTTATCCGGTACGGTGTGGTTCCTCCCTCACTAACCAGATACACGCCCAGTTCGCCACGGGCCGTTTCTACTCTTGTATAAAATTCTCCCTTAGGTGGTTTCAGTACCGCTTTTGTTTTGGCCTGAAATTCTCCTTCCGGAATAGCATCTATCAGTTGTTCTATGATGCGGATAGACTGGTTCATTTCTCTGATACGCACCATATAACGGGCAAATGAATCTCCGGCAGTATCCAGTACTTCATCAAATTGCACCTTATCATATACTTCATAAGGATAGAGCTTCCTGATATCACAACTTACTCCACTAGCCCTTGCTACCGGGCCGCTGCAACCATATGAAATAGCATCCTCTTTAGATAAAATACCTACCCCTTTGGTACGGCTCTGGAAGATCACGTTATTGGTAACCAGATCTTCATACTCGGTTACCTTATACTTGAACTGCGTTACAAACTCTTTTACTTTTTGCTGAAAGGAAGGATGGATATCATACATCACACCCCCCGGCACCATATAGTTCATGGTTAACCTGGCACCACAGGTTTCTTCCATGATATCTGTGATCAGTTCCCTTTCTCGGAATGCATAGAAGAAGGGAGTGAAAGCACCCAGATCCATGGCCATGGCACCGATCCACAATTCGTGCGAAGCAATGCGGGTCAGCTCATTCATTAATACCCGGATCACTTTGGCACGTTCGGGTACTTCTATCTGCATGGCTTTCTCCACCGTCATGGCACAAGCCAGGTTATTGATATGGGCCGAGAGATAATCCATCCGGCTGGTTACATAAGTGAACTGACGGTAGGTAAGACTCTCTGTCATTTTTTCAATAGAGCGGTGGATATAACCCAGGTGGGGTTCAATTTTTTTGATGGTTTCGCCGTCGAGTGTGATCACGAGATGCAGCACGCCGTGTGTGGCTGGGTGCTGAGGGCCCATATTGATCACCAGTTCGCCTTCAGGACCGTCTGCTGTGGTATCTTTTATCACATCTGTTTGCGTATACATGCCCGGCTACAATTTTATCATATTAATAGGATCCTCAAAATCTTTGCGCAAGGGGAATCCTTCAAAATCATCTGTCAGTATCAGTCTGCGCAGATCCGGATGTTTCAGGAAGATGACACCGAATAACTCAAACACTTCCCGCTCATGAAATTCAGCCGTACGCCAGATATCGCATACCGTTTCAATTTCAGGTGTGGTTCTGTCCAGATTGGCTTTTACTACTATATTATGTCTGTGTGTGGTGGAAGAAAGATGGTACACCATGGTGAAATGTGTCTTCCAATCTACACAGGTAAGGCAGAACAAATAATCAAAGTGCATCGCCGATTGTCGCAGTCCCTGTGCCAGTGCTTTCCATTTGGCGGGTTCTACGAGAATGTTCAGCCACTCACCGCTTTCGTCAAAACTGGCGGAGGGTTCCAGTGCGAGGATCTGTTCTTTGAGTACTTCGTTCGTCATACAATTTCTTTATACTAGGCTTTTGATTGTTCGCGGATTTGTTCGCGGGTCAACCCACTTTTTATCTTTTCCTGTAAACTGATCATGGCATGCAGCAGGGCTTCCGGTCTGGGCGGACATCCGGGGATGTACACATCTACCGGTATGATATGATCCGCTCCTTTTACCACTGAATAGGTATTGTAAAAAAAGGGTCCGCCGCTGATAGCGCAGGCTCCCATGGCAATCACGTATTTGGGATCGGGGATCTGGTCGTACAAACGTTTCAGCACAGGCCCCATTTTATTTACGATGGTTCCGGCAATGATGATCAGATCGGCCTGCCTTGGGGAGGCGCGTGCCACTTCAAATCCAAAGCGGGAAAAATCGTATTTGGCCGATGCGGTAGACATCATCTCGATACCACAGCAACTGGTAGCAAAAGTGAGGGGCCATAAAGAGTTGGAGCGGGCCCAGTTGATCAGGCCATCAAAACTGCTGACAATAATACCGCCGCCTGCTGTGGGAACAATATCTCCCGGAAATTCTGCTTCTGACTGTTTTGTTTCGGTTAACTCCATTTCAATGCTCCTTTTTTATGTGCATATAAAAAGCCCATGAACAATATAAATATGAAGATGAAAATTTCTACTAACGCTATCATCCCTATTTTCTTTACCACCACGGCCCAGGGATAGAGGAAAACCAGTTCCACATCAAAAATGAGGAATAAGAGGGCAAACAGATAATAACCTACATGAAACTGGTGCCAGGGAGAAGTTTGTGTGGGAATGCCACATTCGTAAGGTTGGCCTTTCTGTGGATTGGTACTTTTTTTCAGCAGGAACTTTCCAACCAGGATGCCGCCGGCAGAGAAGAGGATGGCTGCCAGACCCAAAGCGATCAAAGAAATGGCTCCCATATGCAGATTAGGGTGTGATTTTTATACCCACCCCAATTTACGGAATTTCATACCAAAAAAATGATGTGATCAAAGAATTGCAGTGCAGATTTCAAAAAAAGCAGAAATAGCAGAAAATCATCGGAAAACCTTTCTTTCCAACAAATGACTTTCATCATTTTTCTGACAAGCTTCCGATAATCTGCAGAATAGTTTCCGTTTCCCGGCGAGTATCTGCCAGCAGGCCGGCTATCACCGTTTCATCAAACTCCGTTAATGCATCTATTTTTCTGGCCAGTACGGAAAGTAATCCCAGTCCTGCCGTTAATGTGGTTCCTTTCAATTTATGGCCACCGCTTTTCAGTGCCTGCAGGTCTTTCTGCCTGAAATTTTCTTCCAGTTCCAGAAGGGATTTGCGGATCTCTTTTTCTATAGAAGACAGAAATACTTTCAGCATCGCATCATCGGTACCCACAATGTCACGGAGCTTGTTCAGGTTGATATGTTCTTCCATTTGATCCATCGGTTTAGCTGGTTCTCCTGTTGCAGAAGAGGTAAGAGAATGTATGGCCCATTTATTAAAAACGATCCTGACCGTATCTTCGATAATCGGCTTGGCAATAAAATCATTCATGCCCGCTTCTATGCATGTTTCCCTTTCTCCTTTTACATTTCCGGCTGTTACGGCAATGATAGGCACTGCTTTGCCATTTTCCAGTGACCGTATTTTTCGGGTGGCTTCGTAACCATTCATGTCAGGCATCTGGATATCCATGAAGATGAAATCAGGCATCTGCCGCGTACAGATCCGCAAGGCTACTTTACCATTCTCCGCTTCTATGATCTCTGCATTCGGCGCAATTCGCTGTATGATCGTTCTGGCCAGTAACATATTCACGGCCCCATCTTCTGCGATCAATATACGCATGGCGTTCAGGTTGGCCACAGGCAAATTGGCTGCCGGAGCTACTTCCTGTCCCTCTTTCTGTAATCCCAACCTTGACAAAGCCGTGTACAGATCCTGCATTTTGATCGGTTTTACCAGCCGAAGCGATACCTGCAGGTCCTGGCATTTGCGAACCAGACTCTCGTCATCGGAGGAGCTGGATAAGAGAATGATCGGTTGCTCTTCGGCCGTGGCATAAAAATTCTTTCGGATCTTCTGGATGGTTTCGAGTCCGTCCATGATCGGCATATTATAATCGGTAAGAATCACATCATATTTTTTACCGGTTCCCAGTATCTGAAGGGCTTCAATCCCATTCTGGGCCAGATCGGCATGAATATTCTGCAGAAGCAGCATCTGGGTAATAATCGTGCGGTTGTTTTCATTATCATCTACAATCAGCACTTTTTTAATGGAAGAAATATTCTCCCAACGAAGGGGTTGCCCCTGTTCCGCTGTCAGTTGCAGGTCAAAATAAAAACTGCTTCCTTTTCCGGGACTACTTTTCAACTGTAACTGGCTTCCCATCAGTGCGAGCAGGCGGTTGGATATGGTGAGACCTAAACCTGTGCCGCCATATCGTTTGGTAACCGTTCCGTCTTCCTGGGAAAAGGCCTGGAATATTTTTTTCTGTTTGTCTTCCCGGATCCCGATACCCGTATCCCTCACTTCAAAACGGATCATGATATCTTTATCTGATACCGCATGTAATAATTCAATTTTCAGTTCTATCTCTCCCTGTTCTGTAAACTTCGATGCATTGCTCAATAGATTGATCAGGATCTGCTTTAAGCGAACCGCATCGGTCCAGATAAACCTGGGTAATTCTGTAGAAATATTCAGCAGCATTTCCAGCCGCTTTTTCTTTACCTGAAAGCTGATCATATCTGCCGCCTGACTGGCAATTTCATAGAGATCACATTTCTCTATTTCCAGTTCCAGTTTACCGGCTTCTATCTTGGAAAAATCGAGAATATCATTGATGATGCTCAGCAGGGTATTGGCCGATTGGTTAACGATAGACAGATACTGCTGCTGGGTTTCATCCAGTCTTGTTTTCAGAATCAGATCGGTAAAGCCGATCACACCATTCAGGGGTGTGCGGATCTCGTGACTCATGCTGGCCAGAAATTCAGACTTGGCCAGACTGGCCTGTTCTGCGGTTTTCTTGGCTGCTTTCAATTCATCCCTTTGCAAACAGATTTCTGTGATATCCTGCGAAAACATCATGATACCGCCAATGGATCCATCAAAAAGAAACCAGGGTCTTACTTCCCAGCGCAGGTATTGATCATGTGTCCATCCGGATGGGCGCCATACATCTTCCTCATTTTTTTCAATGGCCCCTGCCAGACATCTGGCATGAATATCTTTCCACTCTTTTGAAATATTGGGAAAAACCTCGTAATGCGAAAGGCCGATAACATTTTTCCCCACTAACTGGTATTCTTCCAGCCAGCGGTTACTGATGGCTACATACTTAACTTCCCTGTCAAACATGGCTACGGCTGCAGGAGCATTTTCTACGAATGCTGAGAGTCTTGCTTTTTCCACAATCAGTTCCCGCTCAATTTTTTTCCTTTCAGAAATATCCTGGATAACCGAGTACACACGTTCTTCTCCGCTTTCATCCGTAAATCTTATCCCATTCAAGAGCACTGGGATGGGACGACCATCTTTATGCAGATACACTTTTTCGTAGGGGCCATACCTGCCTGTATCTGTAAGCATTTGGCGGTGTTTGATCTCATCTGCATCGTACCTGGCAGGGGTTACATCATGATGCCCGAGTTGTCTATATTCTGCTTCTGTATAACCGATCATGTTATACAATGCCTGGTTCCCATCGATGAATGTACCATCTGCATGGCGGTTAATGGCAATACCAACCGGCGAGTTATCGAAGAAAGCACGGTATTTGGCTTCATTGATCTGCAGCGCCAGTTTGATCTTTTTCTGTTCATCAATATCCTGAAAAGCACCAAATATGCGTTTGCATTTACCATGTAACATTTCTGCTTCTCCCAATACCCTCACCCATCTTTCATTGCCTTTGGCAGTGATGAGTTGCAACTCAATATCCCAGGAGTCGCCCTGTTCCATTGCTTTTGATACGGCTTCTTCGATCAGCTGACGGCTCTCCCCTTCTTTAAAGAAATGAAAGGCGCTGGAAAGCTCAGGCACAAAATCCTCCGGTACTTCATGGATCTGACAGGTAACCGGCGACCAGAATATTTTGTTTCTTTCGGGTATGATCTCCCATGCACCGATCCGGGCTACCTGGTTGGTGTTCTCCAGAATTTCCTTGGTTCGCTGCAGGTCTTTTTCGAGACGTAACCGCTCAGATATGTCAACCGAATTACCGATCACATAGCGTTCCCCTTCCCCATCCTTTTCCACGGTATTGTTATACAGCCATACCCGAACAGAACCGTTTTTGTGCAGAGTGGTCATCAATCCCTTTGATCTTCCTGTAGATCTGATTTCTTCAAGATAAGCCTGAATAGCAGGATGGTGAGCCGGAGGAACAATATCAAAAAGCGTTTTCTCCAGTAACTCCGCAGGGGTATATCCCAGTAAGTCGGCTCCCGCAGTATTGATACTGATGAATGCCCCATTCATATCATGGGTACACATCAGTCCCTGGGAATTCTCGAAGAAAGACCGGAACTTACTTTCACTGGCCCGCACTTCCTGTTCTTTGATTTTTTCAGAAGTCACATCCCGGCCGATGGCAAAAAGATAACCACTCTGGGGTTCGGGCGTTGCTACCCATTGAATGATCTTATACGAACCATCACTGGCACGGAAGCGGTTGGTAAAATTGATGGTTATCTCA
The DNA here is from genome assembly GCA_943369185.1 of Caulobacter sp. UNC279MFTsu5.1. Classification (GTDB taxonomy): domain Bacteria; phylum Bacteroidota; class Bacteroidia; order Chitinophagales; family Chitinophagaceae; genus Sediminibacterium. The sequence continues at coordinate 134,395 of CALRMK020000004.1, forward strand.
CCCGCTGCCAGTTTACTGATTTCATTTTCTGTACTTTTTATATCATCCGGATGAATAAAGTCAAAAAAACTGCTGCTGAGAAAAATGGGATCCGGCCAACCCAGTATTTTTTTGAATGCGGGGTTGATCTTTTTGAAATACCCATCCGTAGCTGCCACACCAATCATATCGTTAGACATGGTAAAGAGCTTCTCAAAATTCTCCAGCTCTTCCCGCTGGCGTTTTTCTGTAATCAACGACATCACTTCCTGAGCCAGTAAAGCCAGAGATTCCTGCTGGCCGGCACTTAACTTTCTGGGTATGCGGTCTATCACGCAAAGGGTTCCCAATGCAAACCCTCTGTTATCGATCAGTGGGAAACCTGCATAAAACCGGATATTGGGTTCGCCGGTAACCAGTGGGTTATTCTTAAAACGTTCGTCCTGTGCGGCATCTTCTACTTCAAACAGAGAGGGTTGCAAAATCGCATAACGGCAAAAGGCCTGTTCGCGGGGTGTTTGGCTGATGGAAAGTCCTTGTCTGGATTTGAACCATTGCCGGTCCTCATCAATTAAAGTAACCAGTGAGATAGGCACTTCGCAGATCAGCGAAGCCAGTTTGGTAAGACGGTCATAGGCTTCTTCTCCCAGAGTATCCAGTATATGATACGCTTTTAATGCCTCCAGTCTTGCAGTTTCATTTATCGGCTGAATATCATCTTGCATTGTCAGGATATCAATAGGATTTACTACTGTTATGTTATCCTATTTTGCCGATGGCATAGCAGGATAAAGGATTCTAAAACAAGATACAGAATTATTGAAAACAGCAGTCTTAAAATACAGGGAATATCGGATTTTACGGCTACCGGGGGCTCTTTCCGCCCGCTGATTCTGCCAAACCAAACAATTTGCGTAGCTTACCCTGCTGTTGGATGCAAAAACAGCCTTTGGGGAGAGTTATCCAGCCATTAATCTTACTATTTTGAAGCAAGGGAATTTTGAATATATCAACAAACACAAAAGCCGTAGTTCCGAAGACCCCAAACAACGGATCACGTATAGCTTTCATAACAAAGAATATACCATTATTGGCCAGGTAGAAGAAGAAGGTAATCTTGTCTGTATTTACGAATACCGTGGCAAATATATTGGTACCGAATTCCTGATCTCTTTCTCTAAAAATTCTGTTTCCTACAGATTGATCAATGTAGATGAAATAGGAAAAGAACCCGTACAATAAAGCATATCTCCTCCAGCGTTAGGATACGGGCTGTATCTTTTTCACATACGCAGCATTCTCCCGGAACATTTGCAGACCGTCTGCAGTAGACAGATACGGCAGATGAAGTTTACGGTGATTCTGTCTGCTGATCCGCAAGAGGATATGCCAATGCCGGATGATCTCTTTCCAGGCAAAAAATACTGAATGCCGGGGATCGTACATATGGGTAGGTTCGCTACCCGCTCCATTTAGCTCAATGATCGAAAAATGCTTTCCTTCTCTGAGCTCTTCCCAACTCCGGTAACGGATATCCAACCGACCGAAATAAAAACCGGGCACCTGTTTACAAATCGCATCAATCAGTGATACAAGCTTTGCATCTGCCCTCTTACTATCATCCAGAAACAAGGCACCCCGCGCATGGTTACCATAAGGAACCAACACTTTTTTAACACCAGCGGGTATTACTTCTGCCAACTGATCCTGCATGGTTTGTTGGAGAATGGGGAGTTGCAGTATATATCGGGGATCGCGCAGCAGCAGTTGCCTTGTCGGCGTTTTTCCATCACCGGTTACGGAAAGGAATTCCTTCTTCACAATGCCTGAAATATGACCGGTAGCTTCATCAGGATACCGATAATAAAAGATCCCGATCTCATTTTCATAAGGCACATATTCCTGTATCAGAAAATCAACCTCGCTTTCCTGTGCATACAGAGATACTTCTTTTTCGTTGGCCAATTTGACCACAGCAAGACCGCGCATACCAATATCGGGTTTAGCTATCAGCGGAAAAACAAAACCGGCGGCTCTGATCTGTACAACCACATGCTCAACAGAGGTACCCGCTGTAAATAGAATAGTCTTAGGATAGAATTGTTCAGGTATCAGATCATAGATTTCCTTTTTACTTTCCATCAGAAACCCTCCGTTTTTGATGGTAGGATTGGCCGTATTGAAAAAGAAAAAAGAGCGGGCCCGGATACAGAGCACAAACCAATAGAGGTAAATGGGTCCATACAGCACGTTGAATGACCAGTATTCCCAGTGTAGCAATTTGATAAAAAAGGGGCGGCGCAATAATTTTTTCATCAGCAAATTTCGTTACAAAGAAACGGATTGAAAAGTGAAGGGAACTGTTGACTGAGAATGAGTATCTGCTGATAAATCATAGTAAGTCATTTTCCCGGCCTGCGGATAAATCTCCATGCTGGTAATACTTACCGTAAGCATCCGGTTATCACGGTTCATGCGGAGATCATTAACAGGGTCACCATCGCCGGCAAAACGATGAAACTGAAGAATAGCTTCTACAGACGGCAAAGGATGCTTTTTCAGCCATTCCGTAAACCAGTATTTCCGTTTGGTAATTATGGCAGGTTCGTATAAGGTTACGGAAGACCAGATATGCGGTTGCTCCTTCGAAATTAAACGGGTGTGTTTGCTGGAACCATCCCAGCAACACTCATACAGATTTTTCTGAGATAATAAAACAATGGTAAAAGGCTGGATCCGGAACAGATCAGCTGTAAGGAAACTATCCAATGGACTATCGGCCGATAAGATCTCTACAAAAACCAGTCCCCGGCTCTTGCGGTAAGGCGGGGTTTCAACATGTTTGATAAAACCTCCGTTTAACAGTACGGCAGCGTTCCCGTTTTCATTGATCCCGATCCAGCTACCGCCTGCTTCTCCATCTCTCGGGAACAGGAGTTGTTTTCCATTTACCAGATAGATTTTTGGAGGTAACGCGGGCAGACGGATATTTTTTTCGTCCCGGTTCGAAGTGATATAATATCCATTACCTACAGGCAAAAAACTTACTGTGCACATGACGCTCTGTATTTGAGTGTAGAAGAAGCTACCCCGAAACCATCGGGTAAAACCAGATCCGACAGTTCGGTTACAGCTACCCTGATCAGTGCCATATGATGTACCGTGTGTTCCAGATTATACAGCAGTTCCCGATAATAATTGGTAGCAATTGTGATACCCGTGTCTGAGGAACTATCTCCCGAAAACTTCAGCAAAAGTGGGGTATCCACTTTCCCTATCCGGTCATAGAGATTTTGGAGCAGCGTAACAGCCATGGCTTTATCGGCTTCGATCTGCATATCTCTTTCCCGATTCTCATAATTCACCACCCCATGAACATACCCTTTTTCCAGACAAAGAAACAGTTCGATCACATGCCGTACATGCTGCCCGATAGTGGCACCGGAAAGGCGCTGACTGCCTTGTCGGTATTGTACTGAAGATATATTCACCAATACATCCTGCAACTGAACGAATACATGGCCGATAGCTTCTTGTATAAGCATAATAAAACTAATTTTTGTACTTGTATAAGCGAACCGGTGCAAGCGTATACACTACACTTACGCTGCCGGTTTAAATTACTATTTGTTCCGGTTATTTATTCAGCATCGGGAACTATTTTTTAGCCAAAAAAGACAAGGGACTGCCAGGTTGTTTACGGTATAGCAGTACCAATAACAGGCAGGCAACAAACACCACACATGCATAGACAAAAAGCAGACCGCCATCACCCTTAACTTCAATACCTAACTGGGTAAGATGCGAAAAAAGAGCGCCAGCCATCAGACCCATTCCCAGCAAAGCACCCCAGGCAGTTGTGCGATGATAGAGGATCAATGCCGATGCCAGCAGCTCCAGCACACCTATACCAATTCTACCCCATGGCTCCATCTGTAGGGTAGTGAAAATATACACCGACTCTTCGGAAGCAGTAAATTTGAAATAGAGTGTCTGCAACATGATGACAGCAGCCAGCAAACGGAATATCCAGATAGCGACAGTAGGAGTATTTTTCATACAAGTAAATTTCAGATCAGTGATTCAGACCTTGCCAATTGGCATCTGCCTGGTTTTTTAAATTCATTTCATTCTTATTCCAGTCATTCAGTGTATTATTGAAAAATCTGTTATAAAACAGATACAGTTTATGCTGAACGATTTTAAATGTGCCGGGATCCACCGTTACTTTTTCGCCCTTGGCTCCCATGGCATAAGCGCACCAGCCACCATAGGCCGGTTCGTAGTTTGCGGGTGCCCGCCTGAAAGTCTCTTTGTTTTCCTGGCTCGAGAAATAATAAGTAATTCCTTCATACTGCAAGGCCAGTTCTGGTTTTCCTTTTACCGCTTTGTGCTGTATAAAATAAGCCACAGGGTCGTAGCCCTGTATAGCAAGTCCTTCATCCAGATTACTGTGTTTTTTTCGCAAAGCAGCTGCATCCTGGGCCAACAGGCCTGATACCAGCAACAGAACAGATACGAGTGTAAGTAAAGACCTGTACATGATTTTCATGATTTTAATAATTATTGTGAGCTACCGGAAAGAAGACGAGTCTTTGGCGGTTTCCTTACCGGACCCGCTGATTTTTTTTATTTTCCGGAGTGATGGCTGTTGCCTGTAAGGAAAACACCGTTCCGGCGTCAATAACCGGACAATTATATTTTTTCTGAAAAACCAATTGTATGCAAAAAATGATTCTTTCGATATGCCTTCTATTCAGTATGGTGGCAACGGCACAAAACAGTCCTAAAGGATTGCTCCTCAACGAGCAAGCCCCTGATTTCAGTTCCTCAGATCAATATGGGAAACCCATTTCTCTCAGCAATGAATTAAAGAAAGGTGCAGTTGTGTTGGTTTTTTATCGCGGACAATGGTGCCCCTATTGTAATAAGGCACTGAAGCAACTGGAAGATTCTTTATCCTTTATTAAAGAAAAAGGCGCGTCTGTAATTACCATCACGCCGGAAAAACCAGCGTATATCAACCAAACCATCAGCAAAACAAAAGCCAGTTATTCCATCCTTCATGACGAGGGACTCTCTATCATGAAAAAATATGATGTAGTCTTTCAGGTTGATGATAAGACGATTGAAGCCTATAAAAAATACGGCATCCGGTTTACCGAAGTCAATGGTGAATCCAATGGAGCCAATTTACCGGTACCCGCCGTGTATGTGATCAACAAACAGGGTAAAATCGTATACCGCTATTTTGATAAAGATTACCGGAAACGTTCCTCTATCCGGGAGATTCTGGCGCATTTATAATTTCAGCTGTTACTAACCAGGCGGCGATGAAAATTGATCTGGCCCAGATGGTAATTGAGATGTGCCAGTGTATGGATCAGGTAATAACCGGTGGTCATGGTGTAATCAAATACTTTTTCCGGGTATTCGGTTTCCATCGTTTCTGCAGACAGTGAGCGGATGGTTTTGGTAACAATCGCTGCGGTATGATCCAGACTGAGCAGGATATCGGTTTTAGGAATATGTTTACTACTGAATTCTAGGGGCCGGTTGCGCAGATACCCACTGCCACCCAATACTGCACCGATATAATGCTGGAGATTACCCAGCAGGTGCAGACATAGATTACCACCCGAATTGGAACTGCCTGGTACAGTTTGCCATAACAGTTCTTCATTTGTATACAAACTGATCTCGGCTTTCAGCTTCAGGATATCACGTTCATAGAGTTGGGCGAGGTTTTCTGCAAGCATACCTGGTTTTTACGCGTTATTATACACTTTATATACCGACTCACGCAAAGGGGCTCCGGCATCAGACACGATGAATTCGAGTATGGCCGCCAGTGCTTCCGGTTTTACCCAGTTATCGGGATTTACATCCGGCATGGATTTGCGGTTCAGCGCTGTATCCAGCGTAGATAGCGCCACTACTGTTGCGGTTACATTTTTACCCTTGGCTTCTTCGTTCATATAATCGGCCAGCTTAAACAGTAAAGATTTACTCAACCCATATGCTACCAGGTTTTTCCCGGCAGCAGGCTCCAGTGCGGGACGGGCACCTATAAATACCAGTCTGCCCTGCCCCTTTGCCAGCATGTGCTGAAACAGTGGCCGGGCAACATGATAGGCAGTTTTGAAATTCAGCGACACCTGCTGATCAATGGCGGCAGAAGAAGTCTCTGCTACCGAACCCATGGCAAATCCCCCTACCAGCAGTAAGGCGGCATCGATGGTATGGTATTGAGCAATCATGGCTTCTATAAAATTCCCCGTGGCTGTCTCATCTGCCAGATCCACTACATGCACATCCAGGAGCGGCGCTGTGGCCATTTCTGCCTGCATGGTTTCATTGGCAACAGTGGCGATTACCCGGTATTGTTTATCAAGAAAAAAACGGGTAACAGCTGTACCGAGATTTCCATTGGCACCGGTGATGATAACAGTTTTCATGGGTAACAAACATTATGACATGAAGCGAACAGGAGGAGGTAAATTACTCATTTTTCAGGAAGATTCCGGTTTGTTAAGAACTAGTTAACAGCTATCAGCGCTTAAAATTCCGGTCAGGGACAGAAAAATAAAACGGTTCTTTGTACTTTGAAACTATTTTTGAAAGACAATTTTACGCGGATGAAACAGGTTTCTTTACGCTTACTGGCTTTATTGTTTACTGTACTGCTGGCACAGACAGGAAAAACGCAACTGATCGATTCTATGATGGCGGTATACGCAGAACAGTACCCCACAGAAAAAATACATATCCATTTCGACAAAACCATTTACAACAAGGAAGAGACGATCTTTTATAAGATCTATCTATTATCCGGCACAGAATTGAGCAGTCTCAGCAGGAACATGTATGTAGAGTGGTACGATACCACGGGTAAGATGATCAAACAAACGGTGGCACCTCTGTTTCAATCTACCGCCAAGGGTTCTTTTGAATTACCCGCAGATTATACCGGCAACTTCATCCGTATCAAAGCGTTTACACGCTGGATGCTGAACGATGATCCTGCATTCCGTTACGAAAAAGATATTACAGTAAACATCAGTACAGCCCCTGTTCCCAGAAAACCGGTGGTATATAAAACCAAACTGGAGACTTTCCCCGAAGGAGGTTTTCTCGTTAGCGGCTTAACCACCCGCATCGCATTCAAAGCCACCAACCAGTTTGGCAATCCCGTTTTTGTGAAGGGTGTGCTGGTAAATGACAAAAACAAAGTACTGGATACCATCAAAGCCAGACACGATGGTATGGGCAGCTTTTTTTTACTCCCTGCCCCGCAGGAGAATTACAGGATCAACTGGACAGACGAATACGGCAAAACAGGAAGCACACCCATACCGGTTACCAAAACACAGGGAGCCAGACTCACTATCAGAACCACCAACGAAAAAGCATTGGTGCAGGTAGAAAGAACGCCCGTAGTGCCCGAAAATTTCAAACGCATGAACCTGTTGGTACACATGAACCAGGTACTGATGTATAAAGTGAGCATGAACGCTTCGGAGAAATTATTGTTGAATGCAGAAGTACCGATTGATGAACTGGCTACTGGTTTGCTGCAGTTCACACTATTCACTTCCGACTGGATCCCTGTAGCAGAAAGAGTGATTTTTGTAAATAACCGCTTACACGAATTCAATACCAAACTGAATACAGCGCTGGTTAGTCTTGATAAACGGGGTAAAAACGTGTACGAAATCTTTGTATCAGATACGGCCAGCACCAATCTATCAGTATCCATTACCGATGCCAGTATCGGCGAGCCGGATGACCGTACCATTTTCTCGGATCTGTTGCTCAGCAGCGAGATCAAAGGCAAAATTCATAATCCCGGTTATTATCTCAGCAGCGATGCGGATAGTGTAACAGCCAATCTGGACCTAGTAATGCTCACCAATGGCTGGCGCAGGTTTGACTGGGATAAGATCAAAGCCGCTGTAACGCCTACCCAGCAATACCCGGTAGAAACTGATTTTATGAAAATTACCGGTAAAGTATTTGGCGACAAATCCGTGATTGCCGGGAAACCCCTGTTGCTGAACCTGATTGTTACCGGCAAGGATAGCAGCCGTAACTTTTTGTTTCTGCCCGTAGACAGAGAAGGTAATTTTGAACAGAAAGGCGCTTTCTTTTACGATACGGCCCGCATTTTTTACAGCTTTAACGGCAATGATAAACTCACCGACCAGACGCAGGTAAAATTTGAGAATGGTTTGTTACGCTACACACCTAAATCCATCCAGTATGGAGATACCTATCGCCCCCTGCGTTACAGCGATAGTATCGCAAAAGCCAGGCTGAATTATTTCCTGAATGAACAGGAGTTATTGAAAAAAAGAATGGCCTCTACCACCCTGCAGGAAGTGATTGTAAAAGCCAGAGCCAAAACCAAGGAACAACAACTGGATGAAAGATATGCACGCGGTCTGTTTTCCGGAGGCGATGCGTATTCGTTTGACTTAACAGAGGATATTGCGATTGGTGGTGCCATGGACATTTTATCCTATCTGCAGGGAAAAGTACCCGGATTAATGATCAGTGGAGCTGGTGCCAACATGAGTTTGAGCTGGCGAGGTGCTACACCCGATCTGTATCTGAACGAAATGGTGTCTGCTATGGATGTGGTACAAACCATCAATGTCCGCGATATTGCCATGATCAAAGTATTCCGTCCGCCCTTCTTTGGTTCTTTCGGAGGTGGCAGCGGCGGCGCCATTGCCATTTATACCAAAAAAGGCAATGATGCCAAATCCAGCGCACCTAACAGTAAGGGACTGGAGAACACCATCCTTGGAGGTTATTCTCGTTTCAAAGAGTTCTACAATCCCTCTTACGAAAAAGCGAGCGATAATTTTGAAACAGATAACCGTACCACTTTGTACTGGAACCCTTACCTCATCACCAATAAAAAAAGTCCCCGGGCCAGGATCCAGTTTTACAACAATGATGTAAGTAAAAAATTGCTACTGGTACTGGAGGGTGTTAATTCAGACGGTAAAATGACGCGGGTAGTAAAACTGCTGGAGTAAGTTTTATACAATGCCCATTTGTTTCATCAGGTAAGTAGCATTTTTGCTTTGTGCCACCCCATTCCGCTTCCTGAAATCGAAGTGAAGACCGGTATCGGTTACTTCACTTTCAAAACAGAAATTTTCTACCTGTCCGGGGTACTGTGTGGCCAGTATACCCAATTCAATATCATGTGTAGCGATCAGTGTAAGACAGTTTTGTTGTACTATTTTTTTGATCAGCAGGGCCGTGCCATCATGTTTATCGGTTGAGTTGGTACCGCGCATTACTTCGTCCAGCAAAACAAGGGCAGGTTCCGGCTCGGCCAGGGATTGTATGATGCTTTGCAGACATTTTAATTCGGCATAGAAATAAGAAGTACTTTCTTCCAGCGAATCTATATGATGAAAAGAAGTTAAGATCCTGACCGGCCGGCAGCTGAACCTTTGCGCAAATACCGGCGCACCCATCTGCGCCAGTACCATGTTTAATCCTACGGCACGCAGAAAAGTACTTTTGCCCGACATATTTGACCCGGTAATCAGGTGCAACTTTGCCGGATCACCGATCGAGAAATCATTACATACGGCAGTTTCCGTTTTCATCAGCGGATGTCCGAGGCCGTCAGCATTGATCACCAACTGATCCGTAACGATTCCGGGAAATACGAAGGAAGGATGATTGTAATGAAAATTAGCAATGGAGTTCAGCATTTCCATTTCGCCCAACGCATCAAACCAATCTTTGAAAGAGGATTGATAGCGCTTATTCCATTGCAGATAAGCACGGGCACAGATCAGATCGGATAAAAAAAGACCATTCACGAAAAAAGAAAACAAACTCAGGCGAAGATCAAATACACCGGTCAACCGGGATAACTTCCGGAAAGCGGTGGCTGCTTCAGCCAATCTTTGTTGTTTTTGCTGCAGGCCGGGATGTTCGAGTTGGGCTGCACAGATCCAATCAAAACAGGCAGCATATTGGGTAAAGAGATAACTCTTTTTGGAAATATGGTTATACAGCAGTGAGATTTTACCGAGTACCAACGACAACACCAATAATCCCAATACCGTAAACAACAGTAACCAGGTGTACTGATCAAACCAGATCGAATAGCTGATGGTCAATACACCGGAAATGGGCCAGATCCAGGCCAACTGTTTCCAGGGACTTTGCTGTAATGCGGCTCCGGCATTTTCCGGTAATCCTGTCATCATTTTCGGTAACGCTTCTTCTTCCTTTAGCAAAATGGTATGGGCCAATAGTATTTGCCTGAAATGGATCTTGTCGGATAGCTCCTGTACACAGGCCTGTTGTTCTTCGATCTGTTGTTTGTTCAGCGAAGGCATCAGTAGTGCAGTGGCCAGCTTTTGCTTCCCGGTTTTGCTGCCGGTACGGTTTAGCACATGGTAGAGGGAGTTTTTTCCGAAAAGGGTCAGGTCGTTCGCAAAACCCTGTGAACGCAGCAGATCCGTTCCTTCTTCGAAACAGGAAGGCTTACCAGTTACAATGCCCAACTCATTCTCATTGATCAGGATGAGTTGCTCCTGGAAAGCGATCCGCTGTTTCAGCATACCGGCCCGCGATACCCAGAATAGAAATAAAACGATACTAACCAATGCATACCCCAATGCAAAACCTTCGAATCGTTGTCGAAAAGCTGTATAGATAAACCAGGCAAATAGTAAAAAAAAGCCCAGCCTGAGTATACTGTTCAGAGAAAGCTGCTGCGACAGTGCTTTTTTTTCGGCCCGGAACCGATCCGCTCTTTCCTGGTACACGCGAAGTAATGAATCATTCATATCGTTACCAGTGAAGTTCCGTTAGCAATAGTAACCACATAATAGTCTGGTACATGACCAAATTCAGCTGCATATTTTTCCTGCACCTCTTTCACCAATACATCTATCGCATCTTTATGAACGATATTAATGGTACAGCCACCAAATCCACCACCCATCATTCTGGCACCCAATACTTCTGTTCGGTTCCGCAACAGGTCCACCAGTGTATCTGCTTCGGGGCAACTTACTTCGTATAAGCGGCTGAGACCCTCATGGGTAGCAAACATTTTCTGTCCAAAAGCAGCCAGATCATTGTTCACCAGATCATCGCAGGCTTTCTGTAAACGGCTGATTTCCTCCACCACAAACCGGCATCGATGATATACATTTTCCTCTCCGTCCTGTAAACATTCATTCACCATTTCAATTGTGGCATCCCGTAAGCTGTTTACCTGTGGGTAGTTTTTCTGCATAATGCGTACACCCGCTTCACACTCTTGTCTGCGCCGGTTATATGCCGAGGAAGCCAGCGAATGTTTTACGCCGGTATCAAACAATACAAGCTGGTAAGCTTCTGTGGCAAATGGCATATACGCAAACTCCAATGAACGGCAATCCAGACGGATCACATGCCCTTCCTTCCCAAACATACTGGCAAAGGGATCCATGATACCGCACTGTAAGCCTACAAAATCATTCTCTGCTTTTTGAGCGGTTTGTACCATCGTCAGTCGCTCCAATTGCAGGCCGAACAATTCATTCAAAGCAAATGCAGTGGCACATTCTACCGCTGCAGAAGAAGAGAGGCCGGCCCCCAACGGAACATCGCCCATGACCACGGCTGAAAACCCGCCAAACACTTGCCCTGCCTGTAGTAATTGCTGCACTACCCCAAGTATAAAATCGGGCCATTCCTGGTCTGATTTATTTAGTGCATGCATACTTCCCGTATAAGTCTGATCAAGATCAGCCGCATACAGCAGAATCTTATCATCAGGTCTTTTATTGATGGCTATGTAAATGGCTTTATCAATAGCTGCGGGTAATACAAATCCCAGGTTATAATCCGTATGTTCTCCTATCAGATTAATCCTGCCCGGAGAACGTACTATAAATGCGGGATCACCAAATTGCTGCTGGTAGATATCCCGTATCCGGGAAGAAATCGGAGCTGACGCTTGCATGTATGCTGGTAGTTATTTTATCCTTACTGTTCCGAACAGATCATAATTCGGTTTCAAAATGCATTTCGGGTATGATCACTTCTTTAAAACCCTTTCGTTCTAGCCGGCGTGCAAAATCCTGCTGCACATCATACTCACCATGCACCAGGAAAAGACTTCTGACCAGGGCCGGATCCTGGCAGGCCAGAAACTGGCACAAATCATCATAATCGCCATGGGCACTCATGCTGCGCATCTGACCTACTTCTGCAATTACCGGATACATTTCTCCGAAGATCTTCACTTCTTTGGCCCCGTTCATCAAACGACCTCCCAAAGAGCGTGGCTCGCAATAACCTACCAGCAGAATGGTATTCCGTTCATCGTTGATATTGTTCATGATATGGTGTTTCACCCGACCCGCATCGGCCATACCACTGGCCGAAATAATGACACAGGGTTGCGGCAGGTTATTCAGGTTCTTGCTTTCCTCCACCGTTTTTACAAAGTTGAGTCCGGAAAAATCAAAGGGATCCGCATCTTCCTGCATGATCTTACGGATGCGTTTATTAAAATACTGCGGATAGTTTTTTAAAACAGTGGTGGCTTCCCTGCTTAACGGACTATCTACATAATAAGGCACAGCCGGCAGGCGGTTCTCCAGTTCCAGCTGGTTCAAGGCAATCAGTAATTCCTGGGTACGTCCCACACTAAAAGCAGGAATGATCAGTTTTCCTTTTTTCTCAATACAGGTTTTGTGGATCCAGTCGTACATCGCATCCACTGTTCCATGCACTTCATCATGTAATTTGTTACCATATGTGCTTTCCAGCAGAATATAATCGGCCTGCGGAAAAATATCGGGCGAGCGGAGAATAGCATCATTGTAACGTCCCACATCGCCGCTGAAACTAATACAGGTGGTATCTCCCGCTTCTTTGATCCGCAGGTGAACGGCAGCACTGCCAATGATATGTCCGGCATCGGTAAACATCACTTCAATGCTTTCATCAATGCGTGTCCACATATTATAGTTCACCGTCTGAAACTGCTCCAGCGCCTGTGCCGCATCTTCCAGATCGTATAAAGGTTCATAAGGCGGCAAGCCCTGTTTGGCTCTACGTTTATTAATGAACCGGGTATCATCCCGCTGGATCTGCGCAGAATCTTCGAGTAAGATGCCGGCCAGTTCTTTGGTAGCGGGTGTGGCATAAATGGGTCCTGTAAAGCCATGTTTTACGAGGTGTGGTACCTGTCCACAATGATCGATATGCGCATGCGATAAGACCAGGTAATCTACCGATGCCGGATCAAAACCAAAATCCTCGTTCATCGGGCCGGTATCTTTTCCCATACCTTGAAAAAGGCCGCAATCCAGCAACAGATTTTTACCGTTCTTCAGTGTGATTAAATGTTTAGAGCCGGTTACCGTTCTGGCCGCTCCGTGAAATCCTATTTTCATACTGCCTCCCTCCTTTTTTTGTAATGCGCTTACCCATTACAAACGGGATTTTATCAAATGAATAAATATCTTCTGCTACTGCCCTATTACCGGGCAGATTTTGCTTTCGCTTTAAAACTCCAGGTGATCAGAAATTCCGACACCTGTTCTCCCGCCTCATTCCTTCCTACAGATCGGCAGGTAATGGTTTTGCCTTCGCCGGTGGCGATGGATTCTTCTATCACCGCATCAATCGCATCCCCGTCTTCACAGGTAAAACTGATCAGGTCGGTTGCTTTCTTGAAAAATCTGGCTTCCAGTCCTACTACTAACATACTCACAGCCGGATTACGCTGGTATACCTGCCCCGAAGCCAGTAAGCCCGTACTCATTTCTGCTGCCATAGACTGCACCGCAAAATACATGGAACGGAAAGGGTTTTGTGTAAACCATTTATAAGGCACCGTAATCACTGCCCTTTGCTCGTTAAATTCTTTGATACGTAACCCTGCAAAAAATGCTGAAGGTAATTTCTGCAACATGAATAGCCGGAACTTAACCGGATTACTGATCTGCTGACGAAAAGAAACAAATGCGGGATTCATGTTTGGCTACAATTTGGTAAAAGAAACAGACAGTCCATATAACAGGATGCCATGCCTACCTAAATGTACCAAGTAGCCGCTTGAGTAAAAAATTTAATACAGGACTTATTACAACAGTAAGGCGGCCAATGCATAATCGGCCAGCAGAATCAGGATACAGCTCACCACTACCGCGCTGGTACTCGCCCGGCCAATCTCCAGCGAACCACCTTTTACATTGTACCCGAAATACGCAGGGATGCTGCTGAGTATGAACGCAAACGTATAGGATTTGTATAAGGCAAAATTGATATTATACAGGTTCAGGTTCTGACGCAGACCGATATCATAAATATCCGTTGCCAGAATGCCCGACATAGAACCGGCAAACCGGCCACCCCAGATGCCCAATACCGCTGATATAACGATCAGGCAGGGTATTACAACCAAAGAACCCAGTATTTTGGGCAGTATCAGGTAACTCTTGGTATTGATGCCCATGATCTCCAGCGCATCTATCTGTTCGCTGATACGCATATTGCCCAGCTCACTTGCAATTTTACTGCCTACCACACCCGCCAATACAATACTCACCACCGTGGGTGATAATTCAAGGATCATACTATCCCGCACAATCTGCGCAATGGTAGAAGCCGGCACCAGCGGACTCACCAGCTGATACGCCGTCTGAATCGTTGTTACCGCTCCCAGAAACAGGGAAATAATCACCACAATCGGCAACGCACCTACCCCGATCTCTACACACTGGTGCATAAACTCTTTCCAGTACATACGCCAGTTCTCTGGTTTGGTAAACATCCCTTTTAACATCAGGAGGTAGGTACCGAAATGGGTGAAAAAAGACATCGTTTTGAATTAAAAATTAAAAATTAAAAATTAAAAATTAAAAATTCGGCAATCAACCTGTAATGGTTAATTGCTAATTGTTAATTTTTAATTTTCTTATTTTTTGCGTTTCTTAAGGCGTTTCCACCAGGCGCTTCTTTGTACTACATCATCTGTATTGATCCTGCATTTCAGCTGGGCATCTACTACGGCTACCAGTGCCATGTTAATGATGCTGCGGACCGTACTGCCTAATTGTAATACGTGAACTGGTTTTTTCAGTCCCAGCAATATCGGACCAATGGCGTCTGCGCCGCCCACTTCTTTCAGCAGGTTGTAAGTTACGTTACCCGATGTTAAATTAGGGAACATCAACACATTCACATCCTCATCCACCAGCTCGCTGAAAGGATAGTTATCGCGCAGGATCTCTTTATTGAAGGCCAGACTACCCTGCATTTCTCCATCCACGATCAACTGAGGATTGCGCTGCTTCAGTATTTTGGTAGCTTCTGCCACCAGTCTTGCTTCCGGCGAATCGCTGCTGCCGAAATTACTGTAGCTCAGCATGGCAATGCGGGGTACCAGGTTAAAATTGCGCACTTCTTTGGCCACCATCATGGTAATATCCGCCAGTTCTTCTGCGGTTGGGTTAAAGTTCACCGTGGTATCTGCCAGAAATAAAGGTCCTTTTTTGGTCAAGAGCAGGTACATACCAGCGATCTTCTTCACACCTTCTTCTGTACCAATGATCTGGAGGGCGGGACGAATCGCTTCCGCATAATTTTTAGTCAACCCTGATAACATGGCATCGGCATCACCCGTTTCCACCATCATACAACCAAAATGGTTGCGGTCTTTCATGATTTTCAGGCTCTCATATTTATTGATGCCCCTGCGGTGCCGTTTCTGAAAAAACAATTCACTGTAAAACTCCCGCTTTGCTTCCATCTCATCACTTCTGGGATCGATGATGGGAATATCGGTAAGGTCAATATTATTCTCTTCCGCAATACGGTTGATCTTGGTTGGATCGCCTAACAGAATCGGATAAGCAATACCATCATCATACAAAATGCTGGCTGCTTTCAGAATTTTCTGGTTATCCGCTTCTGCAAATACCAGTCTTTTCGGATCCCTGCGTGCTTTGTTGCCGATCACACGGATCAACTGGTTATCCAGTCCCAACCGTTTGTTCAGCTCCAGGGTATACGCATCCCAGTTGGCAATGGCTTTCTGTGCCACGCCACTTTCTACAGCCGCTTTGGCCACAGCAGGCGCCACTGTTGACAATAGTCTTGGATCCAGGGGTTTGGGAATAATGTATTCCGGACCAAAAGCCATATTGTGCTGGTTATACGCCATATTCACAATATCGGGCACGGGCGATTTGGCAAGGTCAGCCAGTGCTTTTACAGCCGCCAGTTTCATGGCTTCGTTAATCTGTTTGGCACGCACATCCAATGCCCCGCGGAAAATATAAGGGAAGCCCAGTACATTGTTTACCTGGTTGGGATAATCTGTTCGGCCGGTTGCCATGATAATGTCTTTCCGCACTGCCGTAGCATCTTCATACGTAATTTCCGGATCGGGGTTGGCCATGGCAAACACAATGGGATTTTTGGCCATACTCTTCACCATTTCCTGCGTTACCACATTACCCACACTCAGTCCCAGAAATACATCCGCATCTTTCATGGCAGACTGTAAGGTCCAGTCGCTTTTTTTAACCGCAAACTGGGTTCTGATAGGGCCCAGATCGGTTCTGCCCAGGTGCAACACACCGTCTTTATCAAACAAAATAAAATTCTCGTAACGGGCACCCAGTGATACATACAGCTGAATACAAGCCATAGCAGCCGCACCGGCTCCATTGATCACGAATTTTACTTTCTCAATTTTCTTTTTCTGTAATTCCAGTGCATTCAGCAAAGCAGCACTGCTGATGATGGCGGTACCGTGCTGGTCATCGTGCATCACAGGAATATTCATCTGCTTTTTCAGCTCCTGTTCAATGTAAAAACATTCGGGGGCTTTGATATCTTCGAGGTTAATACCCCCAAACGTAGGCTCCAGCGATTTTACGATCTGTACAAATTTCTCCGGGTCCTTTTCGTTGATCTCAATATCAAACACATCTATATCAGCAAAGATCTTGAACAATACGCCCTTCCCTTCCATCACGGGTTTGCTGGCTTCGGGGCCAATATCGCCCAGACCCAGTACCGCGGTACCGTTGCTGATCACGGCTACCAGGTTGCCCTTGGCCGTGTATTTGTACACATCTTCTGGGTTGGCGGCGATCTCTTTACAGGGTTCGGCCACGCCAGGACTATACGCCAGTGAAAGGTCTCTTTGTGTTTTGGCTTCTTTGGTGGGAACTACCTCAATTTTTCCGGGGCGTCCGCTGGAGTGGTATTCCAGCGCCTGCTCCCTTCTCAGGTCTGTATGTTTGGCCATAGCTTTTTTTTAGGTTACCGGCAACAAAACCTCCATCGGCTGTGGTTGTGTCACTCACTTCAGGGTCTGGTTCGCTATAGAACCGGCCCTTTGGGTGAGGGGCAAAAATACGATTTATTCGGATGATGGAGGAAGGCAGTTTTATGGGCTTTTACAGCGAAAAAGGGCTATTAGCTTAGAAAAAGCTGGCTCTTTTCAACGCTAATCCAGATCATACGATTTCTTCAGCAATCCAACCAGTTTATTGGCTGCCGTTATCTGCTTGCGCAATAACCCCACTTCCTGCCGGGTAAATATTTGCTGTCTCGTAATGGCACCAAAAAAATTGTCTAAATGTTCCGGGCTGCATTTGATAGGTGGAAATGTTTCGGTAGTTATAATTTTGGTATTGTAATTGGCATAGGCACTATCAAAATAAAGATTCACATGTAAAACGGGATACGCAGCCATCCAGGCATCCCGATAGGTCTCCCCATAAGCCGCATTGATTTTCTGAAGAAAAATGGTCTGTTGGTCATAATTCAGAATTTCATCAATGATCCGTTGATCATGGATCAACCGTAAAGATCCCGACGATTTTAATTGATTCATGGTTGCGGTATGCGGATCGAACTGGGGTAAACTGGTAGATTTCAAAAAGTATAGATACAGCTTCGCTCCATATTCTGGCTTGCTAAAGTCATTCCCGTATTGCTTTAACAGCGTATCGTTAATCTTAACCCGCTTTTCATTTTTTTCGAGCCAGTTGCCTGCCTCTACCGAATCCTTAATCAGATCATTGATCAAAGAAGCGATATATTTTTTCTCTCGATCGTTTTCAATTTTATGTTCCAGCTGATACTCTGCCAAAAAACCACAGAATACGGCTAAAAACAGCATAAAAAACTCCCAAAAATATTCTTTCCATTTTTTGGGATGGTGGGTGTGGTGATGTACTTCCATGTTTTCTTTTCTATTATCTATTCTGCTTTTATGCGTAAGCAACTATTCCATGGCAGGAAGGCTGCATATTGAAAACTTCGGAAATCGTTTTTCCCAGCTTTCTTATTGTTGTTGAATAAATATACTAAAAGATGGGATAGATTTTCGCTACTGATTCAACTACAGAATCCAATAACAAATGTCAGGGCTAAAGCCCCCTAAGTCAATCAACCATCCGACCCCCATGCTAAAGCATGGGGTTATAAATGATGGGTTTTCATTTTCAACTTGTAAGCCTCACCATAAGTTCCTGCAAGAAAAGAAACACACCGCCTCTCTCATTAACCCCATCCTTTAGGCTGGGGGCATTAATTCATTAAAGCATTTGGCAAGTAATAAAAAAGGGGCTATCTCTATCGAGAAGCCCCTTTACAAGGTAAAATGGTGAATGCTAAATTTTTAACGTTGGTCTATCACCAGTCCAATTTTATTAAAATTGGGATTAGGTAATACAGTACCGGTCGAATCCAGCTGAATACCTATAAATCTGGCTTGACCTGCACTGGCTGTTCCAGGCAAAACAACTACATTGATATATCCATAAGAGCTACCTGCCGGGATAGTGCAGCTACCGCTTAGTGTTCCAACATGTGTACCAATAACGGCATTGGAAACCGTTAAAGTAGCTGCTGCTGCAGAAGGTGTCTGGCCGGTTGCAGTAGCCGGGAACGCGAAAGTGGTTAACGGACTGACATTGATAATCTTATATCCAACCGTTCTTTCAGTAGCAGATTGTGCACCTACTAGATTTAACCTGATCTGAACAGTTCTGTTATTCAATCTTCTTAATGTAGAATCTGATGTAGCTGCTGGTCTTCCATCAACCGGAATTCTGCTTAGTACCGGATAACCTGCCACCGAATTGGCAGAATTAAGTACAGTAGGATCAATTTCCACCACGGTATTTCCGGTAAAAGTTTTATCAATCTGTTTAATACAAGATGTCAGAAAAGCAAATAAGCTAAATCCGACCAGTATATACTTATAATTTTTTTTCATTTGATAATTTTTCATGTTAGAAATTAATAGCCAAAGTTTTGCTCCAGTTTGGGATTACCATCTACTTCACCCAGGGGTATTCTGGGAAGTATTCTATAGTCTGTAGCAGGTAAATTGGTAGCTGGATTAACTTTTACGATAGGCAACCCGTTTCTTTTCAGATCGTAAAAACGATGTCCTTCAAAGGCAAATTCTAACATTCTTTGTCTTAAAATTTCATCCAGCAGTGCAGAACCTGTTAATGGTGCGGCAGGAACCGTAAATCCAATAATTCTGGCTGTTCTAATCACATTCAGATCTGCCCAGGCTCCGGCTTCATTTCCCAAGCGGTATCTCGCTTCTGCTCTGTTCAGATATAATTCAGGCCAGCGAATCACTACTGTATTATCCCAGTTAGGTCCGCCACTTTTTCCCATCCATTTGGTACATTCCACATAATGACCACTGGCATTTACTCCCCATTCGAACAACCTGTTACGAATATCATTGCCATACACCAGTGTGGGCGGTGGGGGAGATTGTGCAAGATTAGTTGGGAAACCGGTAATACCCAGTTGGGTTAATAAAAAGGCATTGGGTACCAGATCGCCCTGTCCCTGTCTTACACCATTGAATCCACCAGGTGCAGCCAGGGTAGTATGAGTGGCAGCCAGGGAAGTATTTACTCCTAAGTTTTCACCAAGTGTAGCATACCATACTTCGAAAATACCTTCCGGATGATTAGCTGCTCTCCAACCTGCTACATAGTTACTGGTATTGGTCATAGAGCCAATCCCGCCTGTTAATGTGATGGCAGCAGTAGCAAAAGAATCAGCCCGCTGCCAGTTACCTTCATATAAAGCAACGCGTGAACCCAGCGCCAATGCAGCATGTTTACTTGCGTAGTTTCTGCCTTTATTGGCATTAGAGAGCAATGCAATAGAAGTATATAAATCCTGCATCACCTGCGAATAACATTCAGTAAGAGAAGCCCTTGAAGGGAAAAAGGATGAAGCTGCTGCCGAACTATTGAATCCTTTTAAAGTGATTGGTACGCCACCTTTATTCTGGTTAGCAACAACAAATGTTGGGATATAACCATAATTCTTCACCAGATCAAAATAGTACAGTGCCCGCAGGAATTTTAATTCCCCTTCATACCTTGCTTTATCAGCTGCCGTTGCATCACCCACACCCGGAATCGCTTCCAGCGTTAAATTGATCTCATTGATAGCAGCATAAGAACCGCCCCAGATAACCACATTAGACAGTGCAGTATTTCTGTTTTCATTCAACAACCTGCTGGATCTGCCGTTAGCAAAAGCAATATCTGCCATCGCATCTGTTACAGATAACAGATCTCTACCATAATGCGATTCTCTTTTCAGTATGGAATACACCGAATTGATCGCATATTCAATCCCGCTTTTAGAGGTAAGCGCAACATTCGCATCTAAGGAATTCCTGGAAGGTATTTCAAGTTGTTTCTTACAGGAAACACCCAGTACAAGCGCAAACAAGCAGGTGATACCAATATTATTTATTATTTTTTTCATTGTCTTTTATATTAGAATTTTACTTGAACACCAATTGTGTAATTTTTTGACTGTGGAATAATTCCAAAATTATCTCCTGTAAACTCAGGATCATAACTTGGCCATTCTGAATAGGTCCATAAATTGATGCCCTGCACATAAATTCTTGCGCCTTCTACGTTATATTTCTTAAGAAAATTAACCGGCACATCATAGCTGAGGGTAATCTGTTTCAAGCGGATATAATCCGTTTTGAACAGGTAACGGCTTCCAGAACCCCAGCCTGCACTGTTGTAATCTGCCAATCCGTTAAAGCTTCTTGGAGTAGGAACGATATCACCCGGTTTTTGCCAACGGGTCTCAAAACCGTAGGTTAACGTATTTACCGTAGCACCCGCCATACGCATCATTTGCGTATACTGTCCATCCTGTCTTACTCTGCCATATTCATACTGAAGAAATGCTTCTAATGAAAACCCTTTGTAACTGAAGCTATTGGTCCAGCCACCAAATTGAGTTGGATAAATATTTCCAATAATCTTTCTGTCATTCGCTGTTGGATTGTAAGTAAGGTTACCGTTAATATCATACCACATACCACGTCCGGTTGCCGGATTTACACCAGCCCACTCGGCTGTAAAGAAAGAACCAATAGGCGAACCCACTCTGATGGAGTTATCAGAGGGTAAAACCTGCAGGCCATCATACAATTCGATCAGCTTATTCTGCTGGAATGCAATGTTAAATGAACTGGTCCATTTGAATTTACCTTCAAAGGGAGAAACACTTACGCCAATTTCCAGACCCTTGTTTTCCATTTTACCCAGATTCTGCTGTATAGATGTAAAACCTGTGGTATTGTATAAAGGACGACTTAATAACAGATCCTTATTCACCCTCTTGTAAGCATCTACTGTTAGCGTTACCTTATTCTTCAATAAGGAAAGATCTAATCCAATATTATGCTCCTGACGGTTTTCCCATGTCAGATCTGGGTTACCCAATTGACTTGGAAAAATACCGGAAGCATTACCATATAAACGGGTAGCCCCGTATAATTGCGCATACAATACGTTTCCTATCTGATCATTACCAGCCTGGCCATACGCATACCTAACTTTCAGATCAGAAATAACATCAACATCTTTTAAGAAATTTTCTTCTTTTACATTCCAGGCAAATTGGGCAGACTGGAAAATACCGTACTTATTATTTGCACCAAACCTGCTGGAACCGTCTCTACGAATGGAATAATTAAAAATATACTTACTCATGTAGGAATAACCCAGTTTGGCAAACTGACTGAAAGTAGCACTGGCAGTCCATTGTCCAGAAACACCACTTGGCGTTGCAGCAGAACTGAGGTATTGAAGCTGATAAGAAGGAAAGCCCTGGCCATCTGCCTGAAACCACTCATTTTGATCGCGACGATATTCTATACCTAACAATGCATTAATCCTGTGTTTGTTAGCAATCACTTTGTTATAATTAGCGGTTGTATTGGTCAGGAAGTTGGTATTAAAATCAACCTGATCAGAAAGTCTACCATTCACTGCAAATCCATCATTGATCCTTGGATCCTGGTAGCGATGATCTTTTGTTTGACGATAATCCAAAGCAACAAAGGCTCTTAAAGATAAATCGGCAATAGGCTTGTAGGTTAGAGATGTATTGGCAACCAACTGACTGGTATTGGTAACATACTTTGCATATTCACCTACAGCCAGCACATTATGATTAAAAGTTCCCACCATATTCTGACCTGATCCTGGTAATCCAAAATAAGTGCCATCATTGTTATAAATAGGGTTAATGGGCAGGATCATGGCTGATGCATAAGCCGGGTTACCAAAACCGGTATTACCTAAGCTATAAGGTGCATTTTGTTTAACCGTGCTGAGACTTAATGAATTGTCTAAGGTAATCTTATCATTGATTTTAAAACTGATTTTAGAAAGAAGAGCAGCTCTTGAAAAATCAGTGGGGGCAATAAAGGCAGTTTGCTTCGAATAAGAACCGGAAATGTAATAATTCACATTTTGAGCTCCGCCTTGTATAGACATTTCCACATTAGAAATGGTTCCTTTACCAAAAGCTGCATCCTGCCAATCATAATTAGGCAAAGAATCGATTTTTCCTTGTGTAGTTGTTGATGGTAATCCTAAATTAGACAATGCAGTGGATTGTGCGGTTGCCAGCGCAACCCCTGAGTTTACCAAAGATTCTACTCGTAACTTATACCAATCCTGTGTTGATAGAACATCCACTTTTCGCAATTCTCTGGTTTGCCCCCAATAGGAATTGAATGTAAATTTAGGTTTACCGATTTTTCCTTTTTTGGTTGTTACCAGCACCACTCCATTACCTGCCCTTGCGCCATAAATAGAGGCTGCCGCAGCATCTTTTAATATCTCAATTGATTCAATGTCATTGGGATTTAAAAAGTTCAATGGGTTATTCTGGGTATTTATTGATCCTGTTCCAGTGTTTAATTGTACTCCATCTACTACATACAAGGGAGCACTTCCTGCGTTGATGGAACCCACACCACGAATAATAACACTTAAACTACCGCCCGGCACGCCGTTGGCTGATGCAACCGAAACACCGGCAGCTCTACCTTGCATAGCTTGTGCAAAGTTGGGCATAGGAAGATTATCAATTTCAGCAGCACTGATTTTAGAAATAGCAGCAGCCACATCTTTCTTCCTCACGGTTTGATAACCGGTAACTACCACTTCATCCAGGTTCTTATCTGTTGAAACCAATAATACATTAACTACAGAAGAGGTACCAATCCGTACATCCTGTGATACAAAACCGACACCAGAAACAGTTAATATACTGGCCGTAGATGGAACATTAATTGAAAATAATCCTGCATCATTTGCAGAAACTCCTAGTCTGGTACCTTTAACCTGAACAGATGCACCTGAAACCGGTTTGCCTTCTGTATCAGTTACTTTTCCTGTGACAGTTTTATTTTGTGCCGTTAGCTGTGTAACAGCCAATAAAAGGCACATGAAAACTGTGAATAGTTTCCTCATAATGTTATTTTTTTTTAGTTTGGGCAGTGAAAGTATTGCAGGTGAGTTAAAAAAAAGTTGGCTTAAGTTATTTTTTATGATTTTTTTATGAAAGAGAGAAAGCTAAAATAACTTTCATCAAATTCAAAAGTGTATTTCATACACTTTTGCAACGGGAAGATCAGTCAGTTTTGTTGAGTGTTCTTTACAGCATATATACTAAACTGATTAACAAAAAATTTTGCAGCGCAAAAATTGTAATAAACATTTTTAACCAACCCTATTCATTAACGATAACAGGATCAGCGTGAAGTACCCCACTCAACATAGCAATTCCTTGCTCCATAAATGCAAAGGGGAGATATTTTGTATGGTATCCAAGCCCAACATTCTTTAAGGCCGCAAATTGCGACCTTAAAAAACATACTCATTTTTTCAAAACAGAAAAAAAGGAAATGAGCTACGCTGAGGGAGACGTTTATGAGTTGCCTATTATACAGTAGCTGCCCCCAACCAGGCCATCATGCCTATACCGGTTTCGATGGCCCGCTCATCAATATCAAATTTTGGGGTATGTACATTGTGAGTGATTCCCTTTGCCTCATTCCTTACACCGAGGCGGTAAAAGCAGCCCGGGATCACCTGGGTATAAAATCCAAAGTCTTCGGCACCCATGCGGATCTCGGTTTCTTCTACCTGTGTTTTACCCATATAATCTTCTGCCAACTGCCAGCCCTTGCCGGTAAGCACCGGATCATTATCTACTGTTGGATATCCAATATCTATATGCAGGTCTATCTCCGCGCCGGTTGCTTCGGCTATGCCGGCTACCTGTTTGCGGATCAGTTCATGCGCCTGCGCACGCCAGGCTTCATCCATAGCGCGGAAAGTACCCATCAATTTTACCTCGCTGGGGATGACATTGGTGGTATGTCCACCCTGAATAGAGCAGATGGATAATACAGAAGGCGACAAGGGATTATTGTTCCGTGAGATGATCTGTTGCAGACTCACAATCAGCTGCGAAGCTACCAGGATGGTATCTACGGTTAGATGCGGTGCGGCAGCATGTCCGCCTTTGCCTTTGATGGTAAGGTACAATTCATCGGCACTGGCCATGACCCTTCCTTTCCGGAAACTGAGTTTGCCCAGCGCTAATCCGGGGTGTACATGTAAGCCGTAAATACCCTGTGGTCTCGGATTTTCGAGCACCCCTTCTTTGATCATGAAACTGGCACCACCAGGATTTCTTTCCTCACCGGGTTGAAACAACAGTTTCACCGTTCCCTCCCACTCGTCTTTTAATTCAGCCAGAATTTTGGCGGCTCCCAACAGGATGGTCGTATGTACATCATGTCCGCAGGCATGCATCACGCCGGGGTTCTTCGATTTATACACCACTTCATTCTCTTCCATAATCGGCAGTGCATCCATATCAGCACGCAGGGCAATGACCCGGCTATCCGGATTTTTGCCTTTGATGATTCCCAGTACACCGGTAGTTGCTTTTACTTCATAGGGGATCCCGAAAGAGCGCAGTTTTTCCTGCACAAATTGGCTCGTCTCAAATTCCTGGTAACTCAATTCAGGATGGGCATGCAGGTGATGCCGCACGCCGATGAATTCTGCTGCGTATTGATGGGCGAGTTCTTTTATTTTTTGTTGTAACATCTGGCTATTGATTAATATTATCCTCTTCCTCTTTCGGTGTGTATTCGATCCCGTCTTCCACAATATATACTCCCTGGGGATAGATCTTATTCAGCAGGATTTTGAATTTTTCTGCATCCTCCTTCTTCAGAAAATTACCGATCCGTACTTTAAAATTGGGCGACTGAAATACCATGTACACTTTCTGATCCGGAAACCGTGTGATCAGTTCAGATCTTTTGGCAAATGCAT
The DNA here is from genome assembly GCA_943369185.1 of Caulobacter sp. UNC279MFTsu5.1. Taxonomy (GTDB): domain Bacteria; phylum Bacteroidota; class Bacteroidia; order Chitinophagales; family Chitinophagaceae; genus Sediminibacterium. Next base: position 160,101 of record CALRMK020000004.1, read on the forward strand.
CATCTCTTCTTGGTGTACTGGCTACCTGTATACGGTAGCCTTTATACAGGCCATTCGCCGTCATCATGGCACTGCGCTGGTTGGCCTGCAGCTGTTTCAAGCTTAATATATCCAGGCGTGGATCTTTTTTAACCACAACCGTATCCGCCGCGTACAACCCTGCACAGCAAACAAAACCCAATACCGCTATGACGATCTTCTGTAACATTCGTTCTGTTAAATTACACCAATCCTGTTTAATACCCGCCTTCCCCTGCCGGCTGGCCCTTTACAATAGCTACTCCGGCACTGCAACCCAGCCGGGTAGCACCGGCATCCACCAGTTGTTTGGCAAACGCATAATCGCGGATGCCGCCGGAGGCTTTGATCTGTATATTGGCGGGCAAGTGCAGCCTGAACAGTTTCACCGCTTCTACCGAAGCCCCTTTCTCTGCATAACCCGTAGAGGTTTTCAGGTAATCAATGCCCGCTATACCATAGATCTCGCAGCATTTAATGATCTCCTCATCCGTCAAAATACCACTTTCGATAATGATCTTGATCACTTTTCCCTTGCTCCTGATGATCGGCATGATATGATTGATCTCATCTGCCAGGTACATCCAGTCGCCATTCTTGATGGCGGATATATTGATCACCACATCCAGTTCGTCCACCCCATCCACAATAGCCAGTAATATCTCCGCAATCTTGGCTTCCACCGCCGAATAACCAAAGGGGAACCCGATCACCGTAGCCACTTTCACCGCCGACCCATCCGTCAGTTCCTTGGCCTTCTTCACAAAGTTCGGTGGCACACATACTGCGGCAAAACCGTATTGTTTGGCTTCGGAGCAGAGGGATTCGATATCTGCTATTAGGGTGGTGGGTTTTAGTATTGTGTGATCGATATATTGATTGAGTTTCATTATAATTAGTAATTAATAATTAGTAGTTAGTAATTATGTATAACAATCATCAAAGAGTTGCTTTTAAGGTGTTGATGATAGCTGTTAATAGTTTGATCAATTCTTCACAATCTTTAAGCAATGAGTCCGCCAGTTTGGTATCTAAGTTGTCACTGTCTTTGAATAACCTGATCCAGTACCTGGTTTCTCTTGCTTCCTTATAGGCAATGTCCAGTTTGGCTTTAAAATCCTTCCTGGAAGATCCACCTGTTGCTTCCTCGATATTGGCCCCTATAGATGTTCCGGATCTGATTATTTGAGCCGAAAGCAGATACTCCTTTTTTACACTGCGAAGATAGACATACAATTTTATGATTCGCAGCGAAAAGAGATAGCTCTTATCCAGCACTATATTTTGTTGTAGCATAAAAAAGGCATTTACTATCAAACCTAGTAAATGCCTTTATATTCTTCGTTAGGTATTAACCGCAAAAACTAATAATTACTAACTACTAATTATTAATTCCTAATTAAGCCTCGCGCCCATGGCATGCCTTATACTTCTTCCCACTCCCACACGGACAAGGATCATTCCTTCCGATCTTGGGTGCTACGTGGATGGGTTGTTGTTTGGCGGGGGTTGGATCGTAATAATCATTTTCTGTTGGCGGCGCATCCATGTCGTCTTTGTTGGCACTCATGCGGCTCATATCGGTTTTTTCCTGGCGGCCTTCTTTCAGTGCATCACCATCATTTAAAGGAATGCTGGCATGACATAAGAATTGAACAATATCCCGGTTCACTTCTGAATCCATTTTACGGAACAGTTCAAAAGCTTCCATTTTATAAATCACCAATGGATCTTTCTGTTCGTAAGTAGCTGTCTGTACACTCTGTTTCAGGTCATCCATAGAACGCAGGTGTTCTTTCCAGGCATCATCAATAAATCCAAGTGTAATACTTCTTTCCAATGAGTTAACCAGTTCAGCACCCTTGGTGTCAAGCGTTTTGTTCAGGTTGGCCAATGCCTGCATGGCCCTTCTGCCATCGGTGAAAGGAACAATCACATTTTCAATATGCGATCCCTGTTGCTGGCGGATATTTTTAAATACAGGGATGGCCTGTGTCATCAGGTCCTGCTTTCTGCGCTCGTAATTGGCGGCGGCTTCACTATAGAGTTTTTCGGCCAGTTCATGCTCGGGCAATTTGGCTAATTCTTCTGCGGTGATCGCTGTATCAATTCCGAAATTCATAATCGCGGCCATACGGAACCCTTCATGATCGGTCTGCTCTTTAAAGGAGTTCACCACCCCTTCGGCTACAGAATACAGGGCATTATCCAGGTCAAGCGCCAGTCTTTCTCCAAACAATGCGTGGTTACGCTTGCTGTAGATCACGGTACGCTGTTTATTCATCACATCATCATACTCCAGCAAACGCTTACGGATGCCGAAGTTGTTCTCTTCTACTTTTTTCTGTGCACGCTCAATCGATTTGGTGATCATGCTGTGCTGGATCACTTCTCCTTCTTTGTAACCTGCAAAATCCATCACTTTGGCAATACGCTCGCTGCCGAACATACGCATCAGATCATCTTCCAGCGATACAAAAAACAGCGAAGATCCGGGATCACCCTGGCGACCGGCACGACCTCTTAACTGCCTGTCTACCCGGCGCGACTCATGACGCTCCGTACCCAGAATGGCCAGACCACCGGCTTCTTTTACCCCTGGTCCGAGTTTGATATCGGTACCACGACCTGCCATGTTGGTAGCAATGGTTACCGCACCCGCAAAACCCGCTTCGGCAACAATCTGTGCCTCACGTGCGTGCTGTTTGGCGTTCAATACATTGTGTGCGATCTGTTTCTGGCGCAACATACGGCTCAGCAATTCACTCACTTCTACCGATGTGGTACCTACCAGTACCGGTCTGCCCGCAGCTACTAATTTTTCGATCTCATCGATGACCGCACCAAATTTTTCGCGTTTGGTTTTAAACACGAGATCCTGCTCATCTTTACGGATGGCGGGCACGTTGGTAGGAATGGTTACTACGTCTAATTTATAAATGTCCCACAACTCTGATGCTTCCGTTTCGGCCGTACCCGTCATACCCGCCAGTTTGTGATACATACGGAAATAGTTCTGCAGGGTTACGGTTGCATAGGTTTGTGTAGCCGCTTCGATCTTTACATTTTCTTTCGCCTCTATCGCCTGGTGTAATCCGTCTGAATAACGGCGGCCATCCAGGATACGTCCAGTCTGCTCATCCACGATCTTCACACCTCCATCCATCACCACATACTCTACATCCTTATCAAATAAAGTATAGGCTTTGAGCAATTGCTGAACGGTATGGATGCGGTCCGCTTTCACGGAATAATCATTGATGATGGCTTCTTTCTGCTGTAATTTTTCTTCTGCACTCATTCCGGCATTGCCATCAATGGCGGCCAGCGATAAACTGATATCGGGCAACACGAAGAAGTTGGGGTCTTCACCCGAACGGGTGATGAGCTGGATACCTTTATCGGTTAACTCAACCGAATTGTTTTTCTCATCTATATAGAAATACAGTTCTTCATCTGCTTTCGGCATTTCGCGCTGCTGGTCGGCGAGGTAATAGTTCTCGGCCTTCTGCAGTTTTACCCGCATGCCCGGTTCACTCAGGTATTTGATCAGTGCATTGTTCTTAGGCAAACCACGATGAGCACGGAACAGGGCCAGACCACCATCTTTGGGATCGTCGTTTCCTTCTGCAATTTTTTTCTTGGCCTCATTCAAAAATTGGTTAGTGGCTCTTTTCTGAGCATCCACCAGTTTTTCGATCCTTGGTTTCAGTTCAAAAAACTGCTGTTCGCCGGTTACATGGCCTATCGGACCGGAAATGATCAATGGGGTTCTCGCATCATCGATCAATACAGAATCCACTTCATCCACCATGGCAAAATGGTGTTTGCGCTGCACCATTTCCTGTGGTGTATGCACCATATTATCACGCAGGTAGTCGAAACCAAATTCGTTATTGGTACCATAAGTAATATCTGCGAGATAGGCATTACGTCTGGCTTCGCTGTTGGGCTCGTGTTTGTCTATACAATCCACTTTCAATCCCAGCCATTCAAAAATGGTTCCGTTCCATTCACTATCACGTCGGGCCAGGTAATCGTTGACGGTTACAATATGTACCCCTTCTCCCGCCAATGCATTTAAATAAGCAGGCAGGGTTGATACCAGTGTTTTACCCTCACCCGTAGCCATTTCGGAAATTTTTCCGGAATGCAGTACGCTACCACCGATCAGCTGCACATCGTAATGCACCATGTTCCAGGTAACGGTACCACCGGCGGCGGTCCAGGTATTTTTAAAGATGGATTGATCCCCATTGATCTTGATATAGTCTTTCTTCACACTCAGGTCGCGATCCAACTGCGTTGCAGTGGCCACGATCTCTGTATTCTCTTTAAAACGCCGGGCGGTCTCTTTTACCACCGCAAAAGCCTCCGGCTGGATGGCTGCCAGGGCCTCTTCAATTTTTTTGTCACGGTCTTTTTTCAGTTTGTCCACTTCCTGGTAAATAGCATCGCGACCGTGGATATCCACATCAGACAAAGCTTCTGCCGCCTGTTTACGCTCTTCGATCTGGGCATCGATCCCGGTCAGGTGTTCCTGTATCCGCTGGCGGAATTCCTGGGTCTTATTCCTGAGCTCATCGTTGGTTAACGACTGGTATTGCTGGAAAAACTGGTTGGTCTTAGTGACGATGGGCATGATCAGTTTCACATCCTTCTCGCTTTTGCTGCCACCGAATAATTGGGAAATAAATTTCAACATATAGCTTGATCTGGTGTATTATGAAAAATTTTAACAGTCAAAAAGGGTGCGAAAAACAATTTTGAGCCAATTTGGCACCCCGATTGAGAGCCGCCAAAGGTAAAGAATTTGCAGGCAGGGAGATCGTCATTTCCGGAAGCCTGCATCTTTATCAATTAGTTAACGAAAATCACCCCCGATGAAAAAGTTTTTGTCTGTTTTTTTTCTCCTGCCATTTTTAACCGTATCGGCCCAACCCGCCTTTCAGGATTCCCTTGCCACAGAGCGGATTACACTGGTTAAGAACAATCTATGGGTATTGGGTGCCTGGGCCGCGGCCAATATCGTCCAGGGTAGTATTTCTGCGGGTAATGCCGAAGGAAGCGGCCAGTATTTTCACCGGATGAACGCATATTGGAATACCGTAAACCTGACTATTGCGGGTCTGGGACTGCTGGCGGTTAAAAAACAGCTGGCTGGCCCTCATAACTTCGAAAGGAACCTGAAAGAACAGCAAAAGCTGGAAAAACTGTTGCTCTTGAACACCGGACTGGATGCAGCTTATATAATGACGGGCATGTACCTCAAAGAAAAAGGCCTCCGCCAGAAAAGCGACCAATCCGTGGGGTTTGGCAACAGCCTGCTGCTGCAGGGTGGTTTTTTACTGGCTTTTGACCTAATCCAGTACTTCCAGCACCGCCGTAACAGCAAAGCCCTGGAGCAGAACCGGGCCGGCTGGGAGCTGGGAAGCACGGGAAATGGGGTGGGGTTGGCATATAGGTTCTGAATATCGAATATCGAACAGGGAATATCGAATGTCGAAGGGGGAAGCCCAAATGTTCAAAATTTCCCTACAGCGCTAACTTCGGCGTTCGTTGTTCGATATTCGGTGTTCGATATTCCCTTCCTCCCGGCTTTTATCCACTTCACAGGGATTTTTGCCCGAACTACTGGAATTTCAGGCCGATTCTGCTACTTTTGCAGCCAAAATGGGAGTCAGGAGTTAGAGACTTGAGCGTTTTTTTGACTTTTGTATTTTGACTTTTGAATTTTTTGAATTTTGCATTGAAACTTATACCAACATGGCAGGACAGTTAAAAGAGGTACGTAACCGCATCAAAAGTGTACAGAGCACCCAGCAGATCACCAAAGCGATGAAGATGGTGAGTGCGGCCAAATTGCGCCGGGCACAAGAATCCATCACCCAGATGAGACCTTATGCACAGAAACTGCAGGAAATGCTAAGCAATATTGTGAGCAACCTGGATGGCAGCATGAGCCTGAAACTGGCCGATGAAAGAGCGGTGGAAAAAGTATTGTTTATTGTGATCACCAGCGACAGGGGTTTGTGCGGTGGTTATAATGCCAACATCATAAAGCTGGCTAAGACTACCATTGCAGAGAAATATGCGGCCCAGCAGCAAAAAGGAAATGTAACGGTATGGAATATTGGTAAAAAGGGATTTGAGGCCATGACCAAAGCCGGTTTTAAAACCGATGCTACCTATAAAGATATTTACCTGAACCTGAACTTCGAAAATGTACAGGCCGCTGCCAAAGCTGCCATGAAGGCTTTCGAAAACAAGGAATTTGATGCAGTAGAGATCGTATACAGCGAATTCAAAAATGCCGCTACCCAGCGTTTTGTGGCTGAAGCCTTCCTGCCTATTCCCAAAACACCTAAAAAAGCAGGTGCCAAAAAATCTGATTTCATCTTTGAACCGGCGAAAGAAGAACTGATTGCCGAGCTGATGCCCAAGATCCTGAACACCCAGTTATACAAAGCCGTTCTGGACGGAAACGCCAGCGAACACGGTGCCCGTATGACTGCCATGGATAAGGCCAGCGAAAACGCCAACGAATTACTGAAATCACTCAAGATCAGCTACAACCGTGCAAGACAGGCAGCCATCACCACCGAGCTTACCGAGATCGTAAGTGGTGCCGCAGCATTGCAGGGATAAGGACCTAATTAAAAATTAATAATTAGCAATTAACAATTGATGAGTAGTTTTCATCGGCCTGCTTCACTTTATTAATTTTTAATTTTTAATTTCTAATTTTTAATTATCAGATGGAAATCAGCCAGATCATACCACACATTGAGGTGCTCATCTTCGCCAGTGAAAAACCACTGTCGTCGCTGGATATTGTGGAACTCATCAATAATACCTTTGGTTTTCTGGAAGAAAGAGTAACCCTTGACCAGGTAGAAGCAGCGCTGGAAGGGATCCGTGAGAAATACGATTCTGAATTCTATCCTTTTGAAGTAAAACAGAGTGGCGGTGGCTGGCAGTTTTTGACCAAACCCTCCTTCCACGCTACCATTGCGCAACTGAATGGCGATAAATTCCTGAAAAGATTATCCAATGCGGCGCTCGAAACCCTCGCCATCATTGCTTATAAACAGCCCATTACCAAAGGCGAGATCGAAGCCATCCGTGGCGTGAACAGTGACTACAGTATCCAGAAACTGCTGGAGAAAGAACTGGTGCTGATCAGCGGACGTAACGAGAACATGCCGGGTAAACCCCTGGTATATGCCACTTCCAAAAATTTCATGGATTATTTCGGTATCAATTCTGCTGCCGACCTGCCCAAGATCCAGGAAGTGCTGGCCGAGCAGATCGTAGAAGGTACCATGATCAACCCTGCAGACTTTACAGACCAGAACGTAGCCGATGCCGTAGCAGAAGAACACGAGATCCTGCCCGGCGAAGAAGGCGATATCTCTGCTGTTGCTGTAAATGAAGACGGAGAACTCATTATTGAAGTGCAGGAAGAGGATAACGACAATACCAACAACACGCCCGAAGATGAATCATCTGAGCAAACACCGGAATAATTTGAAAATGTGCTGATTTGAAAATGGTTCCACCATCTATTTCCTGGCTTCATTTTCATCCCGGCTTAGCCGGGACAAATTTTCAAATTTTCAAATTGCCTTCATGGTATCACCCCTTTCACACGAACAACTCCTCAACATAGCCAACGAATACGGCACACCCGTATACGTATATCATGCCGAAAAAATCAGCGAACAGTTTGCCAAACTGCAGCAGGCATTCAGCCAAACCCCTACCCGTTTCTTTTATGCCAGTAAGGCATTGACCAATATCAATATCCTCAAGCATATCAAATCGCTGGACTGCCATGTAGACTGCAGCTCGATCAACGAAGTAAAAATGGCCCTGCATGCCGGTTTTGAGAAGGAAAATGTATTGTATACCAGTAACGGTATCGCTTTCAGCGAGATAGAAGAAGCTGTATCGTTGGGCGTGAATGTGAATATTGACAGCCTGAGCAACCTCGAAAAATTCGGTCATAAATACGGACACGATTACCCGGTAGGCATCCGCCTGCGACCCAATATCATGGCGGGTGGCAACCTGAAAATTTCTACGGGGCATGAGAAAAGCAAATTCGGCATCCCTATCGAGCAGCTGGACCAGATCCTAACACTGGTAAAAAACACCAATCTCCATATTGCGGGTTTGCATGTTCATACGGGCAGCGAGATCAAAGACGTGGAAGTATTCATGAAAGTAGCCGACATCTTTTATGACCTGGTACCCCATTTTCCGGAAGTCCGTTTTCTTGACCTGGGAGGTGGATTTAAAGTACCCTATAAAGAAGATGAAACCGGTACAGATGTTCCGCTGCTGGGACAGAAAGTGACCGAAGTAATGCAGAAACTGTCTGCCACCTATCACCGGCCATTTGAAGTCTGGTTTGAACCGGGCAAATTCATCGTAAGTGAATGTGGTTATTTTATTACCGAAGTAAATGTGCTGAAACAGAACGGGAATACCGTTTTTGCAGGCGTGAACAGCGGTTTTAACCACCTGATCCGTCCTATGTTCTATGAAGCTTACCACCGGATCGAAAATATCAGTAACCCGGATGCCCCCAAACATCCCTATACCATAGTAGGAAATATCTGCGAAACAGACACATTTGCCACCGACCGTCCCCTTGCCGAGATCCGGGAAGGAGACCGTTTGGTATTCTTTAATGCCGGTGCTTATGGCTTTGAAATGGGCAGTAATTACAACTCGCGCTATAAACCGGCACAGGTTTTGGTTATAAATGGGCAGACCCACCTGATTGGCAGAAGGGATGTGTTCGAAGACCTCCTGCGTAACCAGGTAATCGTTTTATAAACCGCTTACCCATAGTTTCGCTTGCGGGCCAAAAAGAAAGTTATCTTGCAGTAGCATGATCGAAATAAAGAACATACACAAACAGTTTGGCGGGCGCGTGATCCTTGACGATATCAGTGCCGTAATGGAAGCCGGTAAATGCAACCTGATCATTGGTACCAGTGGCAGTGGCAAAACCGTACTCACCAAATGTATGGTAGGACTCTTTCGTCCCGATAAAGGCTCCATACTTTACAGCGGGGTTGAAATGCTGACCATGGAGAACGAGGAACGCAAACAGTTGCGCCAGCAGATCGGTATGCTTTTTCAGGGAACCGCCCTGTTCGATTCGATGACGGTGGAACAGAATGTATTATTTCCGCTGGATATGTTCACCAACTGGACCCTGGCACAGAAAAAGAAACGGGTGGATGAAGTGCTGGACCGGGTAAACCTCAAAGACGCCCACAAACGCTACCCTTCTGAGATCAGCGGGGGAATGAAGAAAAGGGTGGGTATTGCCCGCGCCATAGTGCTCAATCCCAAATACCTGTTCTGCGATGAACCCAATTCAGGACTGGATCCGCAGACATCAATGGTGATCGATAGACTGATCCAGGAAATCACCCGTGAATACAATATCACTACCATTGTGGTATCGCACGATATGAACAGTGTGATGGAGATCGGCGACCATATTATTTACCTGCACCAGGGCCGCAAGCAATGGGAAGGCAGTAATAAAGACATCATTTTCAGTAAGGATGAGTTGTTGAATAATTTCATTTTTGCTTCTGAGTTCCTGCAGGATGCCAAACAGATGAGGATGATGGAAGCAGCAAACCCTAACGCATCCAAATAAAGAAAGTATTGTTTATGAAACAGCTGATCGGTTTTTGTGTTTGGATGATACTGGGTTTTACCGTGCAGGCGCAGGTTACCAGCGAAGATGTGGCACCCTATAAAAAAGACCCGACCATTCCTGCTTTCAATATCCAGCTGGTAGACAGCAGCTGGTACACCAAAGAACAATTACCTACCCAGTACGCGCATACCATCATCATCTATTTCTCTCCCGAATGCGGTCATTGCCAGCACGAGGCCAAAGAGATCGTACAGCATATGGATAGCCTGAAAAACACTTTTTTCCTGTTTGTGGCCTATAAACCGCTGGAAGATGTAAAAGGTTTTGCTGCGTATTACGGGTTAGATAAACTGGCCAATGTACGGATCGGGCGGGACCCGAAATATTTCATCCCCTCCTTTTATCGTGTAAAATACACACCCTTCCTGGCCGTTTACAACAAAAAAGGGCTGCTGGAAAAGATCTACGACACAGAAAATACCCCCCTGCCCGAAACCAGCGAACTGATTGCCTTTGTGAACCGGAATTAATGTTTTTTTTGCATAGTTCCCATGCCTGCAACCCCTACCTTTGCTGCGACAAAAATTCCTCATTCAAAATAGTCTTTTTATGAAAGTAACTGTTGTAGGTGCCGGTGCCGTAGGTGCAACCTGTGCCGATAATATCGCCCGTGCCCAACTGGTAGATGAACTGGTTTTATTAGACATCAAAGAAGGTTTTGCAGAAGGTAAAGCACAGGATATGATGCAGACCGCAGCCCTGCTCGGTTTTGATACCCGTATATCTGGCAGCACCAACGATTATTCCAAAACAGCGAAATCTGATGTAGTGGTGATCACTTCCGGTTTGCCCCGCAAACCCGGTATGACCCGCGAAGAACTGATCGGCACCAATGCAGGAATTGTAAAAGGCGTAACAGAGAACATCCTGAAATATTCACCCGATGCCATCATCATCGTAATCAGTAACCCGATGGATACCATGACCTATCTGGCCCTGCAATCTACCGGCTTACCTAAAAACCGCATCATTGGTATGGGCGGTACACTGGATAGTGCCCGTTTCAAATACCAACTGAGCCAGCACCTGGGTTGCAGTCCTTCAGACCTGAACGCAGTAGTAGTGGGTGGTCACGGAGATACTACCATGATCCCATTGATCCGCCTGGCAACCTGGAACAGTGTTCCCGTAAGTAAATTCCTGAGCGAAGAACAGCAGAAACAGATCGTGGCCGATACCATGGTGGGTGGTGCTACCCTTACCAAATTACTGGGTACTTCTGCCTGGTATGCACCCGGTGCTGCCGGTGCTGCGCTGGTAGAAAGCATTGTGCGTGATGAGAAAAAACTCTTTACCTGCTGCGTAAGCCTGGATGGCGAATACGGACAGAAAGATATCTGCCTCGGTGTTCCCGTAGTGATCGGCCGTAACGGCTGGGAAAAGATCCTCGATTTTGGATTGAATGCAGAAGAGCGGGCACTGTTTGATAAGAGTGCCGAAGCGGTAAGAAGTATGAATGATGTACTGAAGACTTTATAATTGATTGATCTTTAAAAAAATACCCCTGAAAATTTTCAGGGGTATTTTTTTACATACAGGGTTGTTTAGACTTATCGGTTCTCAATTTTTTATCAAAAGAGGCATTGAATTATCCCAGGTAATTTCAACCTTTGAAAGATACCAGGTCTTTCCTTTGTCATTGTTTCCCTGGAAGAAAAGATAATATTTTCCATTTTCTGCTTTCAAAATATTGGGATGTCCACTCTCACTTGCATTCCAGGATCCGGGTGTCCCATGGGTAAGAAAGGGTTGATCCGATAATCGTTTCCAATGAATTCCATCTTCACTTTTGGCCACTCCAATCTGTTGGGGTTCATTATTATATCCGCCGGCATAAAACATATACAACACACCGTCTTTTTCAATACAGGAAGCGGCTTCAATACAAGATTTCTCCCAACGCAATTCCGGTTTCATCATGGGCATACCGCTAATTTCTCTCCAGCCATTTCGGCTGAAATCTGTGTGTAAATCTGCCACAGCTACGCCTTGTTGTTGAATTTGATATGCTGTATCTCTGGTTGCATAATATAAGAAGTATTGATTTTTAAATGCAATTACTTCAGCATCGATGGCTCTGCCACAGGTCCAATCGGATAGGGCCGGATGGAATATGGGATTGGTGAGATCGCGTTGAAAATGAATTCCATCATTTGAAAAAGCATGGCAAATGGCATCCCCTTTACCATTGCCATAGGTTTGGTAAAACAAATGCAAAACCCCTTCTTTGATGAGCGCGCTTGGGGCACATATACCCTTTGCTTCTACGGAGTTTTGTTGCGGCATTATATCACCAACTTTTTTCCAAACAGTTAAATCATTACTAACGGCTATACCAATATGCCACTGCTTTTTTAAAGAATCGGGAACTGAATAATACATCCAATAAGTTCCTTTAAAATAAATTACGTAAGGATCTTTAGCATAAGGCCGGGAGGGTACACTTTGATCGCCATAATACATCTCTGGTCGCTCTTGTGCATTGCCCAATACCAGCAGTAAACAAGCTAACTGAACTAAAACCAAACGAATCATCTTACTTGTGAAAAAATTAGCCATTTTATGCAATTAAGTTGTTCAGCACATCATCTCTTATTGCCGTTGCTGGTCGCCTGACCAACAACTAAATTTTCATCTTTATCTTTTGTCTTGCCATCATCAATTCTTCCAGATAGCACCTATACCTGCCTGCCACAATAACCTGTTAAATGCGGGAATATCTTTTTGAAGAATTTCATTGCCTCTGTTTTGCAGGGTTACCCATTGGCTATTCAGTTCCTTGTACAGATCAAGCGAAGGCTGGTTCACGCGGGGGATCTCACTTTCTGTCTGGTTGATCAGGAACAAGTAATTAGCCGTGAATTTATTGGGGAAATTTTCAACATCATCATAGGCTTTTGATTTACGCTGTACCATGTCTTCATCCCATGCTTTCATTTTTTTCGCCAGTAGCTGCCCTTCTTTTTTAACAGCTAGTAGCTTTTCATCTGCCGGTAAAGAAGCCAGCATCATGTCCAGTTGTTGCCTTTTGGCATGCATTCCATTTACCATGCGGTGCATGGTACGCACATCGTTTTCCATCGTACTCATCAGTGCATCATAAGCTGTATACTCTTCGGGGGTAGTTTTATACAATGGATTGGCCAGGATCTTTGCTTCTGTTTTTGTGGTTTGATTGCCCACTTGTAACGAAATCTGATATGATCCCGGAATGGCTTTGTGCCCTGCATAACTCGATTCTATATACACATCCGGTACACCTTCCATAGTGGCATGCCGCAGATCCCAGACAAAACGGTTCAATCCTTTGTTACGCGGCAGAACGGGATCTTGGGGTGGGGCTCCAGCGTATTTACGATAGGTATTGTCTTTGGCAGCAGTGAAAGTGCGGATCAGTTTGCCCTGCGCATCTTTAATTTCCAGTGTAACCGGGATACTGTCTTTTAGAGCGGGCAGTTGGTAATACAGTACCACACCGGTAGCCGGATTTACCCCTCTGTATTTTTGGGCGCCGGTAAAATCCTCATCGGTTTCATCTAAATCACTGGAACCACTTACGAGATAAGCCGGGGAGGGTGTATAAAAAATGAGGTTAGTGGTATCTTTTTTATAGTCCCGGATCAGGTTCAGATCATCCAGTATCCAGAAAGAACGCCCCGAAGTAGCGGCGATCAGATTACCCTGGTGTACCCGCAGATCGGTAATGGGTGTAATGGGCAGATTCAACTGAAAGGGTTCCCATTCTTTTCCGCCGTTCCAGGATAGATACATACCCGTTTCGGTACCGGCATATAAGAGTCCCTTCCGCTGGTCATCTTCCCGCACAACCCTTGTAAAAGCACCGGTGGGAATACCCTGGTTAATACTGGTCCATGTTTTACCATAGTCGGTGGTTTTGTACAATCCCGGGGTATGATCATTGAATTTATAACGGGTAGTAGCGATGTAAGCTGTTGCTTTATCATGCGGTGATACTTCAATGGCATTAATGAGGCATTCTGCCAAACCAGCGGGCGTGATATTCTGCCAATGTGCACCATTGTCTCTGGTCAGATACACCTGCCCATCATCACTACCCGTATAGATCACCCCTTTTTCATAAGGCGATTCTATCACATAACTCAGGGTTCCATAATTTTCTGCGCCTACTGCCTCGTTCGTAAAAGGCACACCGGGTTTACCCTGTTTGTCTTTTTCATTGCGGGTAAGATCCGGGGAGGCCTCTGTCCATGTTTTGCCCATATCAGCGGTACGCAGTAAATATTGCGATCCATGATAAAAGGTATTGGGTTCATGTTTACTCCGGATGATGGGTGCATTCCAGTTATAGCGGTACTTCATGTCTTTGGCATCGCGGCCCAGGTATTGAATGGGTGCGGCCATCACATTGGTACTGGCTTTGGATCTGGTATCGAGTATTTCAATCGTTCCCTGGTAACTACCTCCCATCACATAACGGGGATTATCCGGATCAAATGCCAGAAACGCACTTTCGCCACCGGCAGAAGCGGCCCAGCTGGCCGGACCGATGCTGCCACTACCCAGCTCTCTGCTGGCTATGGAAACAGAAGTATTATCCTGCTGACCGGCATAAATACGGTAAGGAAACTGGTTATCTACATTGATCCGGTAAAACTGTGCCGTGGGCATATTGGCCTGTGTGCTCCATGTTTTTCCTTTGTTGAAACTGATCACCGATCCCCCATCGTTGGAGATGATCATGTTATTCGAATTGGTGGGATTGATCCATAAATTATGGTAATCGCCATGCGGGGTGCTGAGATTTGTCCATGTTTTACCACCATCGATCGATCGAAGTGCAGGCGCACTCAATACATAGAGAGTATTGTCGTTCAGTGGGTCAGTGAACAATTCAATATAATACCAGGCTCGTTGTATGAGTCTGTGATCATTGGTAACCTGACTCCAGTTTTTTCCGGCATTATGGGAAACATATAAACCACCGGCTTCTTTTTCGAAATCACTTTCTATTAATGCATATACTTTCTCAGAATTGGATCTGCAGACCGAGATAGACATTTTACCCATTTCTTTGGGCAGTCCCTCCTGCATTTTCTCCCAATGCTCTCCCCCATCGGTTGATTTATACAAACCACTGCCGGGTCCGCCACTGATCACTTTCCAGGGCTGCCGTCCATGCTCCCACATAGCAGCGTAGAGGATCAGGGGATTATTCATATCCATCGATAATTCAGCGCAACCTGTTTTGTCATCCACATACAATACATTCTTCCAGGTAATCCCGCCGTCGACCGATTTATAAATGCCTCGCTCTTTTGACTTGCTGAACAAAGCGCCCTGCGCTGCCACATATACGATATCCGGATTTTTGGGATGAATGATCACCCTTGCAATATGCTGGGTAAGATCGAGGCCCATTTTTTTCCAGGTTTTACCTGCATCTGTGGATTTGTAAACGCCATCACCATGGTGTGTCATTACCCCTCTTACCGCATGCTCGCCCATACCAACGTAAACAATATTGGGATCACTCTCTGCAACGGCCACCGCACCCACAGAGCCGGTTTTGAAATAGCCATCAGAAATATTGAACCAGGAAATACCCATATCATCGGTTTTCCACAATCCGCCACCGGTTGTGCCCATATAGTAAGTACTTATATCGCCCACAACCCCGGTAGCTGCAACAGATCTTCCGCCCCGGAAGGGACCGATACTGCGCCATTTAACCGGTTTGAAAACAGCGTTCAGACTTTGCTCCGTTTTGGGCGTCTGGGCATTAGCTGAGAAAAAAAAGCAAAAACAGATGATCGAATACAGTGTTCTGGTTGCCATAGCAGAAGTTTTATCCTGAAATATAAAGCATATTTAGAGAAATTGATAAGGCAAAATATATCCTAATAAACAGGCAGTTGTGCTGATGCTGGTCGCCTGACCAACAACAGCGAAGGCAAGTAACAACGGCGGGAAATTGTATAATTATCACATAATCATGTGATTGAAAAAATCACGCTAAAAGCAGGAGCCGGTAGAAATAATCTGCTGTATTTTCTTATCCTTTTTTTTCTGCCGTTTATCCGCCGATTAACACAACTCATCCCTAATCACATCTTTTAGCTGTAACATTTGAAAGTCCTTTGCGTCACATAAGCACAAAATAACAACCATTATGAGACGAATTGTATTGATCGCATTGGCTGCCCTCGCTGTAACTGCACAGGGTTTTGCGCAAAGCGGTATCACTGTTACAGGAAATGTAAAAGACCTTTCCGGTAAAAGCCTGCAGGCAGTGAGTGTTTCCCTGTTACAGGCAAAAGACAGCAGCCTGGTAAAAGCAGATATTACAGATGCAGCTGGTAAATACCAGATAAGTTCTGCCAAAACAGGAAAATTTCTGTTGAGTTATAACCTGATCGGTCATGAAGTAAAATATTCAGCTGCTTTTGAGATGCAGGATGGTCAATCCTATGAGGCTCCGGCAGTTACGTTGGAAGCAGCCGCTAAGAAACTGCAGGATGTAACGGTTGTATCGCGTAAGCCATTGATCGAGATCAAAGCGGATAAAACCGTTTTTAATGTTGAGAACAGTATCAACGCCACAGGTAGCAATGCGATGGAACTGCTGCAGAAAAGTCCGGGTATCCAGGTAGATAACAACGATAATATCACCATGAAAGGAAAAACAGGTGTAAAGATCTATATCGATGGAAAACCTACCCAGATGAACAGTAAAGATCTGGCAGCTTATCTCAAAGGCATTAACAGCAATGATGTGGAAGCGATCGAAATGATCAGCAACCCCAGCGCTAAATACGATGCCAGTGGTAATGCGGGTATCATCAATATCCGTTTAAAGAAGAATAAAAAATTTGGCACCAATGGTAGTGTCACCACCGGTTTTACACAGGGTATCACTCCCAAAGGAAACGGTTCTGTTAACCTGAACTACCGCGATAAGCAGGTGAATCTCTTCAGTAACGTAAGCGCCAATATCGGCCGTTATGAAAACGATCTGAGTCTGTACCGGATCCAGCGCGATTCTATCTACGACCAGAGAAGCATCAATGCCAATTATAATAAAAACCTGAACCTGAAAGCAGGTGCGGATTACTTTATCAACAGTAAAAGTACATTGGGTGCATTGGTTACTACCAGTTTCGGTAATTCAGAATGGACCAATAACAGCACCACAGGTGTGTATTACCAGCCTACCAATCAGTTTGTAAAAAATCTGAAAGCCACCAACTCTATTCCGGGCAGCCGCACCAATGTAAATGCGAACCTGAACTACCGTTATGCAGATACCAGTGGACTGGAAATTAACGTAGATGCGGATTATGGTCTGTTCCGTGGTGTGGGTCGTAGCTACCAGCCTAACTATTATGTTGATAAGAATGGCGCCCCACTGTATGAGATAGTGAACCGTAACTATACACCTACCGATATTGATATCTATACTTCCAAAATAGATGTGGAGCAGAACAAGTGGAAAGGCAAACTGGGATATGGTGCCAAGTTCTCTTATGTAAAAACCACCAATACCTTTGATTTCTTTAATGATATTAACGGTGCGCCGGTTAAACAGTTAAACCGCAGTAACAGTTTTGCCTATACTGAGAATGTGAACGCTGCCTACGTGAATTACAACCGTAAGTTCAGCGATAAATGGAGTATTCAGACAGGTTTACGGGTAGAGCAGACCAATAGTGAAGGAGTACTGACCCGTGCAGATGGTGTTATACAGTCTGACAACACAGTGGAAAGAAATTATATCAACCTCTTCCCCAGTGCAGCAGTAACCTGGACCGTGAACCAGAGTAACACCCTGAATCTGACATTCAGCCGCAGGATCGACAGGCCCAGTTATCAGGATCTGAATCCGTTTGAGAACAAACTGGACGAGCTGACCTATGAAAAAGGAAACGCGTTCTTACGTCCGCAGTACACCAATAATATTGAACTGACACATACTTTCAAATCAGCCATCAATACCACCATTGGTTACAGCCACGTAAAAGATTATGCTACCCAGATCACCGACACGGCCAACAATGCTACTTTTATACAGCAGCAGAACCTGGCCACACAGGATATCATCAGTTTCAGCATCGGATCACCTTTACCCATTGCCAAATGGTGGAACGGTTATGTGAACGTATGGTACAACTACCAGATTTTTGATGGTAAGATCGGTACCAAATCGGTGCGTACAGAGATCCCGTTGTATGGTGCGTATATGCAGCAAACCTTTACTCTGGGTAAAGACTGGAGCGCAGAGTTGAGCGGCTGGTTTAGTGGTCCTGCTATCTGGGGTGCTACCTGGAAAACAAAATCACAGGGTGGTGTAGACATCGGTTTCCAGAAACAGCTGATGCAGAAAAAAGCAACCCTGAAAGTAACCGCAACCGATATCTTCCATACCAATCCATGGTCATCTTTAAGTGAGTTTGGCGGATTGTATATCAAGGGACGTGGTGCCTGGGAAAGCCAGACCGTACGTGTAAGCTTTACCTTCCGCTTTGGAAGTAACCAGGTAAAAGCAGCACGCCAGCGTCAGACCGGACTGGAAAGCGAAAGCAAACGAATAAAATAACAGTTGATATAGCAGTTGAGTTTTGGGTTGATCCCTCTGAAGAAATTCAGGGGGATCTTTTTTTGTAGCGAAGAAGTGATCAGAGATAGGCCTGAACCAAACTATTCAAGTGTGTCAGTTCCTGCATCTCCATACATTTAAAATGCCCTTTCGGACATTTCCGATAACCAATCTTACTGCAGGGGCGGCAGCTGAGACCACTTACTTCAGAGATCTCACTCTTCACCGTTGCGTTTCCGTAATAAGGTCCCATCCCGAATGCAGGAACGGTATTACCCCAGATACTTACGATGGGCTTTTTAAAGGCAGCAGCTATATGCATCAAGCCGGTATCGTGTGTGATGATGAGGTGCGCGCGATGTACCAGGTCGGCACTCTCGTTCAGGCTGAATTTACCAGAGGCGTTGTAGATCTTGATCGGATCTGATGCAGCAATGGCATCACCCTTTATCCGATCTTCCGGGCCACCCAACAATACAATCGGATATTGAATGGCTGCGCAGAGTTCTGTGAGTTTATGTACCGGCATTTTTTTGGTTTCCAGTGCCGCACCAATCACCAGGCCCACAAATCCAAAGAGGTGAGATACGGGCAGGTCTTTAGAAGTAACCTTATCCTGTTCCGTATAAAAATAATCCAGTCCCACGTGGTCATTCACTACACCGAAACTTTTAACAGTATCGAGATACCGGTCTACAATATGTACATCCGGCAGGCGATTAATTTTGAATGCGGTAAATAACCATTTCTCTATATTCAGTTTATCAAAAGAAAATGACTTCGCGGTTTTCAAAGCTCTTTTTATGCGGAGTGTGCGAAGGTTATGGTGCAGATCAATGATATAATCATAGTCTTCATACTGTAACTGGTGCATCATCAGTTCCCAGCTACTGCTCAGCACCTGCACTTTATCTACATAAGGATTGTTTTTTACCAGCGTTCGGTAAGTTTCTTTGGTCAGAAAATGCACTACGGCACCGGGCACCTGTTCTTTCAAACAACGGATCACAGGTGTGGTAAGAACGATATCGCCAATAGAGGAAAAACGGATGATGAGGAACTTTTTACCAGTTCCCTTCCCATAGCCCGCTGAAAGAAGGTTGGTAGATTGCGAATTGGTACTGTCGTTACGTTCAGACATGGATACAAAGGTAGTCCAATTAAAGGTTAATCCCTTTCCGGCTGGCAGCGAAGACTAGGGGTATTCGGTGGCTTCTATATAATTCAGATCCTTATGAAAAGTTTCTTCGGTAAAATAAAAAGCGATCAGGGTAATACTCATCACCACAACACCCGTAACAATGGCGCTCTGCAACAATCCCCAACTCCAGGTTTTCTGAAACAGGTCCAAGAACATGAGGTTGATCAAAGGCAGGGCCCCACGCACCATATTGGGGATGGTAGTAGCCGCTGTGGCCCGAAGGTTGGTACCAAATTGCTCTGCTCCCATGGTGATAAAAATGGCCCAGAATCCGGTGCTGAAACCCAGCATGGCACAGATGCCGTACATGCGGCTATCGCTGTTGTTAAACCCGCTGAAGAATACTACCAGAGAAAAAATACAGAGGATGAAGAAACAAAGCAGCGCTTTCTTACGGCTTTTAAAATACTGGCTCACCAACCCGATCAGTATATCGCCCACGGCAATACCTACATAAGCAAACATGATGGCCCGGCCACTTTCTACCTTATTATCACCGTACAGTTCGCCGGCAAAACGATTACTCAGATTTACCAGTATCCCGATCACATACCAGGTAGGCAAGCCGATCAGGATGGCGAGGAAATATTTTTTGAACCTTTTTTTATTATTGAAGAACATCAGGAAATTACCCCGCTGCACACCCACCTGCTGTTTCACCTGGTGGAACATGCCACTCTCAGCTACCGAAATACGTAACAACAATAATACGATACCCAATCCTCCGCCTATTTTATAACAGAGGCGCCAGTCGTTGGTGGCTTTGTAAATAAAATAAGCGAACACCGCACCAAACAATCCGATTCCCGCTACCAGCGAAGTACCCACGCCTCTTTTCTCTTTGGGAAGTAATTCACTTACCAGGGTAATACCCGCTCCCAACTCACCCGCCAAACCTACACCAGCCACAAAACGGGCCCAGGCATACTGGTCAACTGTTTCTACATACCCGGTTAAAAAATTAGCAACCGAATACAGCGCGATGGAACCGAACAATACACTCAGTCTTCCTTTTTTATCGCCAATAGTACCCCAGATCACGCCACCGATCAGCAAACCCACCATCTGCCAGTTGATGATCTTGGTGCTGGCTGCCAATACCTGTGCCTTTTCTGTTAATACCACTCCAATGCCCTGCAAACTCGGTTCGCGTACAATGGTAAACAAAAGCAGATCGTAGATATCTACAAAATAGCCCAATGCAGCAACAATCACCGGAACAGATAAGATCCCAAACTTTTTCTCAGTCATAGTAACAGGCTTTAACAATAACATTGAAAATATCCCCATTCACTCATTCACTCATCCACTCATTCACTCATTGATCAATTCTCTTCCACAAAATTCATATCCTTCCCAAAACTCTCTTTTGTATAATAAGCTGCCACTACTGCCAGCAGCATAATGATCCCTCCCGTCATCCAGCCTCCGGTAATATAATCACCTGTCAGACTCCGTAATCCACGGTGCAATAATATGATCAAGGGTAATACCCCACGCACCACATTGGGAATAGAGATAGCCGTAGAAGCGCGGAGATTGGTTCCGAACTGTTCTGCCGACATGGTAATATACAAAACTGAGAAGCCCGCACCAAAACCCAGGCAACTGCAGATCAGGTACATGGATTGCACGGTTCCCCAACCACTTCCCTGTAAAAAGAATACAATGATGAAGAGACTGAGTATTCCGAAGAAGGTAAATAGTGCTTTTTTCCGGCTCTGCAGATAGTTGCTGAACAAACCGGCACTCAGATCGCCCAGGGCAATGCCTACATATTGGTACATGATGGCTTTACCCGGCTCTACGCCTTCTATCCCAAACTCTTTGCCGAACTTATCAGAAAAAGTTACCAGCACACCAATGGCATACCATACAGGTAACCCAATGAGTACTCCTTTCAGGTAACGCAAAGCCCTTTCTTTTTTGTTGAAGAGCATAATAAAACTTCCACGCACTACCCCGGAATCTTTTACCTGATCATACATACTGCTTTCCATTACATTGGCACGCAGTAATAATAAAAGCAGACCCATCACCCCACCGATATAAAAACAAAGGCGCCAGTCCTGGAAAGTCTGGTACACAAAGAAAGCAGCGATGGCCCCAAACACACCTACCACTGCAATCACCGATGCGGCAATGCCTCGTTTTTCTTTGGGCAGCATTTCAGCTACCAGTGTAATACTGGCACCCAGTTCGCCCGCCAGGCCAATACCTGCGATAAAACGTAATAAAATATACTGTGGCACTGTTTGCACCATGCCATTGGCAATATTGGCCAGAGAATATAAAATGATGGAGCCGAAGAGTACACTCAGTCTTCCTTTTTTATCGCCCATGATGCCCCAGATCACACCACCCAGTGTTAAACCGATCATCTGTACACTGATAATGATCTCTCCCTGTGTTAATACCTGTTCCGGAGAAAGATGTAACGATTCCAGGCTGGGTTTGCGGATAATAGAGAAGAGCAGCAGATCATACACATCAACAAAAAAACCCAATGCCCCTACAATAACAGGCAGCGAAAAAACACCATATTGTTTGGGGGTTACACTCATGCCTGGTCGGTATGCGGAGGGTCTTTGTGTTTGTTGAACAGCAATTTGTAGATGATGGGAGCAGTGGTTACCAGTACAATGCCCAATACGATTACTTCGAGATGGTCTTTGAGGTCAAAGCCAAACTCCGCCAGTATCCACTTCTGTAAAAAGTGTCCGCCAAAAAGCATACTGAATACCCAGCCTACACAACCTACTATATTAAAGAAGACAAATTTTTTCCGATCCATTTCCACAATACCGGCCACAATAGGTGCAAAGGTTCTGATGATGGGAATGAACCTCGCAATCACGATGGCCCCCCCGCCATGTTTCTCATAAAAATCATGCGCCTGACGCAGATACTTTCTTTTAAAGAGCATATTCTCTTTCCAGCCATACATGGCCGGCCCTACTTTGCGGCCAAACCAATAGCCTACCATATTACCGGCAATACCCGCCAGTGAGATCAATACCAGCAATAAGAACAATCCTACGTATTCATTATCGGTTTGAATGATCTCGTTGGCAATATTGGAACTATAAATACCTGCAACGAACAACAGACTGTCACCCGGCAGAAAAAAACCGGCAAAAAGGCCTGTTTCGGCAAATATCACAAACAGGATCAGCCATAAGCCACCATGTTCAATATAAAACTGTGGTTGTAATAACTGGCTCCAGTGAAAAGAGGATAATAAGATATCTGCTAGCATACGAATCGCTTATTCGGTGATGGCTGCTGCCGGTTCGAGAGAATTTTCCCATTTGCTTACCACGCTGGTGGCTAAAGCATTACCCAATACATTGGTTGCTGTTCTGAACATATCACAGAAATGATCGATCGGCAATATCAATGCAATGCCTTCCGGCGGAATATTAAACATAGCACAGGTAGCGGTTACCACCACCAGCGAAGCCCGCGGCACACCGGCAATGCCCTTACTGGTGAGCATCAGTACCAGCAGCATGGTTAACTGGGTTCCCAGATCCAGGTGTATGCCATAAGCCTGGGCAATGGCAATGCTGGCAAATGTCATATACATCATACTTCCATCCAGGTTAAAGGAATAACCCAGCGGTAAAATGAACGCCACAATTTTATCCTTACAACCGAATTTCTCCAGCTCATCGGTCAGCTTCGGAAAAACCGCTTCACTGCTGGTAGTACTGAAAGCAATGATCAATGGCGGGAAAATTCTTTTGAGTAATTCGGGTAAACGTTTTCCCAACACGATGAAACCTACCAACAGCAATACCGCCCACAAAGCAGCAATACCCATTAAAAAGTATAGCAGGTATTTTCCGTAAAAAATAAATACTTCCAGTCCTTTGGTGGCAATCACTGCCGAAATAGCACCGAACACGCCCAGCGGTGCAAAATTCATCACATAGTTCACCATTCGGAGAATCACATGTGCCACCGCATCCAATCCTTTTACCACCACTTTGGCTTTATCGCCAAGGGCCGCGGTAGCAATACCGAAAAAGATACTGAAGATCACCAGTTGCAGGATCTCGTTATTGGCCATCGCTTCGATCACACTCTTCGGGAAAACATGTTCGATAAATTTCTGGATATTGAATTCCTGTGTTTTGCCTACCAGGTCTTTGGCGCCGCTCACATCCGCATTACTCAAGTCGATACCGGCTCCGGGTTTAAACAGGTTCACCAGCAACATACCCAGCAACAAACTCACCAACGAAGCGGTAATAAACCATAACATGGCTTTACCGCCTACCC
The DNA here is from genome assembly GCA_943369185.1 of Caulobacter sp. UNC279MFTsu5.1. Lineage (GTDB taxonomy): Bacteria > Bacteroidota > Bacteroidia > Chitinophagales > Chitinophagaceae > Sediminibacterium. Next base: position 183,933 of record CALRMK020000004.1, read on the forward strand.
TGCCCACGGTCTTCAGATCGCCCAGTTTGGCAATACCCACTACCAGTGTGGAGAATACCAGTGGCGCAATGATCATCTGTACCAGCCGGAGAAAAATGGTGGTCAGGAGTTTGATATTGATGGAAAAGGATTTGATGAATTCAGGGCTCGACTGGGTATGAATCAGATACCCCAACAGCACACCGGCAATCATTGCCACGATTATATAAAGGGTAAGCCTGTTCGATTTCTTCATTTGGCGGGCAGATTATTGTCGCAATATAAGATTTCTGCGGAAATGGCCTGTTGTGATACCCTATTCACCGTTTTATAAATCTTTTGGAGCGGAAATGGCAGAATTGCCTATTTTGCCGCTACTTTTTAATTAAAGAAAACTTAACTACTGTACTTATGAGTTTATTCAGAAAGAAATCTCTGACGGCCATGCTGGCTATGGCAGAAGATTCAGAAAAGGGTTTAAAAAGAACGCTTGGTGCGGGTAATCTCATCGCATTGGGCATTGGTGCCATTATTGGTGCCGGTCTGTTTGTAAGAACCGCTGCTGCCTCTGCTGAAGCTGCCGGTCCTGCAGTTACCTTATCATTTGTAGTAGCCGCTATCGGTTGTGCATTTGCCGGATTATGTTATGCTGAATTTGCCTCCATGATACCCATTGCCGGTAGTGCCTATGCCTACAGCTATGTAACCATGGGCGAACTGGTAGCCTGGATCATTGGTTGGGCCCTGATCATGGAATATGCATTGGGTGCTGCCACCGTATCCATCGCCTGGAGCGAGTACCTGAATAATTTGTTGGGGGGGACGATACCGTATGAATGGTGCCACTCCCCGTTTGAAAGTCTGCACAAAGTAACCGGCGATGCCGTTAACCAGATTGTAGCAGCCATGCCCGAAGTAACCAAATCTGTAAAGAATGGTGTTTTATTATTGAGCGAAGACCAGTTTGCTCTATTGCCTGCTAACCTTACCGGCCTGGTAGTATCCACCACCGGTATCATGAACGCCCCGGCACTGATCATTCTGTTATTATTGACCCTGCTGCTGATCAAAGGATCGCAGGAATCTGCTTTTGTAAATATGATCATCGTATTTGTAAAAGTGGCCATCGTATTATTATTCATCGGTTTTGGCTGGCAGTTTATCAAACCCGAGAACCACACTCCTTACCTGATTCCCGAAGGAACCATCGGTCACGACGGATTCTTTAAGTGGGGATGGGGTGGCGTACTGGGCGGAGCCGCTATTGTGTTTTTTGCCTTTATCGGTTTTGATGCCGTTTCTACCGCAGCACAGGAAGCCAAGAACCCCAAACGCGATATGCCGATCGGGATCCTGGGTTCACTGGTGGTTTGTACCATTTTATACATCCTCTTCGGTCACGTATTAACCGGTGTGGCCAACTATACCGAATTTAAAACAGCCGGTAAAGAAGCATCTGTTGCTTATGCCATCCAGACCTATATGAAAGGTTATGAGTGGCTGGGTACCAGTGTAACCGTAGCCATCCTGGCCGGTTTCTCATCGGTGATCCTCGTGATGTTGATGGGCCAGAGCCGGATCTTCTATACCATGAGTAACGACGGACTGATCCCCAAAGCCTTTGGCGATCTGCACCCTAAATACAAAACCCCTTACAAAGCCAACTGGATCCTCTTCATTTTTGTGGGTCTGTTTGCCGCTTTTGTACCGGGTAGTGTGGCCGGCGATCTGACCAGCTTTGGAACCCTGTTTGCCTTTGTACTGGTTAGCCTCGGTGTCTGGATCCTCCGCAGAAAATCTCCGGAAATCCCCCGTTCCTTCAAAACACCGCTGGTTCCGCTGGTTCCGATTCTGGGCGCAGTGATCTGCCTGGGTATGATCGTGGCACTTGACCAGCAGACCCTGAAAGTGGCTTTTGGCTGGATGGCACTGGGTCTCGTGGTTTACTTCCTCTACAGTAAAAAGAGAAGTAAACTGAGCAATCCGAGTGAGATCCTGCCGCATGCATCTGATTTCGAGAAACATTAATCTGTTGAATACCTTTCAGAAAACCGTTCCGGGCAGTGTCTGGAACGGTTTTTTTATGCCCTTCGTTGGCGGCTAAGTTTCATTCCGTTAATTTTGCCACCCCACCAATACTCATATTGTAAACAGAATAGATCATGGGAAGGATTTTTGAAGTACGTAAAGCCACCATGTTTGCCCGTTGGGATAAGATGGCCAAACAGTTTACCCGCATCGGTAAGGAGATTGTGATTGCAGTAAAAGCCAGTGGACCCGATCCGGCTACCAACCCTGCCCTGCGCCGCTGTTACCAGAATGCGAAGAGTGTGGGTATGCCCAAAGACCGCGTAGAAGCGGCCATTAAAAGGGCCATGGGTAAAGATACCAGCAACTACGAAGAGATCCTCTATGAAGGATATGCGCCGCATGGCGTGGCCCTGCTGGTAGAAACCGCTACCGATAACCATGTTCGAACAGTAGCCAATGTAAAAAGTCATTTTAATAAAGGACATGGTGCCCTGGGCAACAGCGGCTCCGTTAGTTTTCAGTTTAAAAAGATGGGGGTATTCAAACTGAAACCCGAAGGTCTGAATATGGACGATCTGGAACTGGAACTGATAGACCATGGTCTGGATGAACTGGGCGACAGTAACGACGACCAGGGTAATCCGATCATCGTATTGCGTTGCGCCTTTGTAGATTTCGGTAACCTGCAGAAAGCACTGGAAGAAAAAGGTATTTCACCCATTAGTGCCGAACTGGAATGGATCCCTACCACCACTGTTCCTGTTACTGACGAGCAGGCAGAAGACGTGAGTAAACTGATTGAAAGATTAGAGCAGGATGAAGATGTGAACAAAGTGTTTCATAATATGGCATAATGTAAGGCAAAAGTCAAAATTAAAAAGTCAAAATGGGTAGTGATAACCGCTTTGTTTTGACTTTTTAATTTTGACTTTTTAATTCCCACACATGATCAACCTGCAGACACCCAAAAATCCAGTCATTTTTTTCGACGGCGTCTGTAATCTCTGCACAGGTTCTGTTCAGTTTGTCATCAAACACGATCCCCAACATTATTTTCGGTTTGCATCTTTACAAAGTGAGTTAGGACAGGTATTCCTTCAGCAAAACGGCCTCTCTGCCGATACATTTGATTCATTTATTCTATGGGAAGATGGAAAATATTACACGGTGTCTACGGCAGCCCTGCGTGTAGCCAGAAAACTCAATGGGCTCTGGCCGGCGTTGTATGGGTTCATGCTTCTACCGGCCTTTATCCGAAACAGTGTTTATAGACTCGTAGCCAGAAACAGGTATCGCTGGTTTGGTAAAAAAGAAACCTGCTGGATTCCTGCTGCTGAGTTGAACAGTTTATTTATCAGCCGCTAGCTTTCAACCAGTCCTTCACTAATTTTTTGATCTTGGTTTTCTTTTCCTGCACTTCTTCCAGACTGAAGAATTTGGCAATGGCCCGTTCATTGGATAACCATTGCAGTAAACCGGTACTGTCTGTAAAAAGCGGGGCTCCTCCTTTGGTCTCTTTGCCTTTAGCGCCGCAATGAAATACAATAAGGATATGATCGTTCTTGTGCAGGTTGAATGTGATCCTGTCGTCTCCGCCATAACAGAAACTGGGACCGTTCCATTTAATATGTTCCGTGATTTCTTTGTCTGAAGCCAGGATCAACTCACGCAACAATTCCATCACCGGTTTCAGCGGGTGCTGACAGCTGTCCAGGAATAAAAGTACTTCAGCTGTACCGGAAAGTTTGGGAGCGGCAGCTTTGGCCATATGATTGAACTGGGTTGGTGTCAATGTAAACGTCTGGCGCTATTCCTGCATCATCTCCTGAATCGTAGTTATGATTGTTTCTGCATTGGGTTTGCTGAAATAATCTCCATCACTGCCATATCCCGGCCTGTGTGCCTGTGCTGTAATGGTTCTTGGTGCCACATCCAGCCACTGGAACGCTTTCTGCTCTTCCATTACTTTACTGAACATATAGGCAGCTGCACCACCGGGCACGTCTTCATCTATGAATACAATGCGGTTGGTTTTTTTGAGTGATCCGAGAATGACATGATGAATATCAAAAGGCAATAAAGTCTGTACGTCGATCAATTCGCAACTGATCTCCATCTGTTGCAAACGTTCTACCGCATCTTCCACAATACGAAGGGTAGAACCATAGGTTACCAGTGTGATATCAGATCCTTCTCTCACTATTTCGGGCACACCCAGTGGTACGGTATATTCCAACAGATTAGCCGGTACTTTTTCTTTGAGTCGGTATCCGTTCAGACATTCGATGATCATGGCAGGATCATTACCGCGTAACAGCGTATTATACATACCCACTGCCTGTACCATATTTCTCGGCACACAGATATACATGCCCCGCAGCGAGTTGATGATCATGCCCAATGGCGAACCACTGTGCCAGATCCCTTCCAGCCGGTGACCCCGGGTACGGATAATTACCGGGCAGCTTTGCTGTCCTTTGGTGCGGAAATGCGTAGTAGATACATCATCACTCAAGGGCTGTAAACCATACAACAGGTAATCCAGGTATTGGATCTCCGCAATCGGGCGCAAACCACGAAGGGATAAACCTATTGCCTGTCCAACGATGGTTAATTCCCGGATGCCGGTATCAGAAATTCTGTCTTTACCATGTTTGTCCTGCAGTCCGGCAAATCCCTGATTCACATCACCGATAAAACCCACATCTTCCCCAAATGCATACACATAAGGATTGCTGGCAAACAGTGCATCAAAATATTTATTCAGCACTTCATACCCATTGGCTACCGGCGCATCAAAAGCGATCATCGGTTTTACCTCGGGTACTTTCAAGGCACTTTTCGCACCTTCATTATACAGATCGCTATTGTAGAGGGCTCGGTTTTCTTCCAGCAGTTCGTTGTAATAGTTTTTCAGTTCTGCTACAGTTGGAGAATTGGGGGCCGTTTCCATGGCCAAAGCCAGCGTGCGCAGTACATCACGGCGCAAGGGTTCTTTATGATGCTGCAGTTCTGTTGCCAGTTTTTGTAAATGATTGTATTTCTCCATATCATTTACCATCATGCCCCTGATCAGTTCTGCAGAGTGGGTAGCAGTTTCTTTGATGGGTGCCTGGTATTTTTCCCAGGCTTTGTTACGGCTGTTGCGCACATATTCTTTGGCACCCGCTTCTATCTCGGTCAGTTCTTCTGCATTCGATAAACCGGTTTCTATCAGCCACTCTTTCATTTTTTTGATACAGTCCCACTCTTTCTCCCATTCCAGTCGCTCCGGTGTTTTATAACGCTCATGACTGCCACTGGTAGAATGGCCCTGTGGCTGTGTTACTTCTTCTACATGGAACAAAGCAGGTACATGGGTTTCACGCATCTGCTGTAAAGCTTCTTCAAACACTTCGCACATGCCGGCATAATCCCAGGCTTTTACTTTATAGATGCGGATCCCGTTAGTGGTCTCTTCTTTTTCCAGACCGCGTAGCGCTTCTGAAATGGAATTTTTAGTGGTCTGGAATTTTTTGGGAACGGAAATGCCATAACCATCATCCCAGACAAATACTGCCAACGGCACTTGTAATACACTGGCCGCATTCATGGTTTCCCAGAAATGCCCCTCAGAAGTACTGGCATCACCAATAGTGCAGAAACAGATCTCGTTACCGTGGTGGCTCAATGGCTCAAACTGATCGGTATGGGTAGCACTGCGGAAACATTTAGAAGCCCAGGCCAGTCCCAGTGCTCTCGGCATCTGCGAGGCGGTGGGCGCCATATCGGAAGAAATATTTTTACGGTTGGCCAGATCCAGCCAGTTCCCGTTCTCATCTACAAACTTTGTGGCAAAATGCGCGTTCATCTGTCTGCCCGCACTAAAAGGATCATTCTTAACATCCGGATCGGCGTATAATTGTGCAAAGAACTGCTCTACGCTGGCCAGTCCGGCTGCAAACATAAAAGTCTGGTCGCGGTAATACCCGCTACGGAAATCGCCCGGCTGAAAAAATTTCGCCATGGCTATCTGCGCTACTTCTTTTCCATCTCCGAAAATGCCGAATTTACCTTTTCCGGTCAGTACTTCCCTCCTGCCCAGCAAACTCACTTCCCTGCTCACTATCGCCGTTCTGTAATCATCCAATATGGTATTGCGAAAGCCTTCAAAAGAAAGCATATCGTCTTTGTACCCTAATGCAGATGTTTGTTCCATTGAGCAAAAATAACATTACCCGCGGAATAGACTAACGTAAATTAGCTTATCCGAAAAAAAACATGATTTATCCCCAATCGGGGGGACTAAACAGCTGATTTTAAAATTTTAGCTAAAAAACGGGCTTTGGCACAGATTTGGCTTTCGGTAGTTCCTGAATCAGTAATTTTACCTTTTAAAACCAATTCGTACAATGAAAAAGATCCTGTTCATGGCCACCCTGCTGGTAGCCGGTTTTGTTAACGCACAAACAACACCCGATATCGTATTTCAGAAAAGCACGCACAGTTTTGGTAAGATCAAACAGAATGTGCCGGCCACATACATATTCACTTTCACCAATAACGGCAACAAACCTGCGGTAATCGAGTTTGCCAATGCAGAATGTGGTTGTACTACACCTGAATACAGCAAGGACCCGATCCTGAAAGGCAAGTCCAGCACCATCAAAGTAACCTATAACGCAGCTGCGATGGGTACTTTCAAAAAAAATGTGAACGTAAAATTCGCCAACCAGCAATTGCCCATGGTACTCACCATTGATGGTGAAGTAATTCCTGCCGCCAAGGGCAAAACAAAATAGAAAATATACCATAAGCAATAACCACAGATACGCAGCCGCAACCGGTTGCGTATTTTGTTTTGACAACGTTGCCACCCCAACTATCTTTGCGGCATGTTACAGATCAGTCAACGCGGCCAGGCCATGCCCGCCTCACCCATACGCAAACTGGTTCCTTATGCAGAAGCAGCCAAAAAAAGAGGAACCAAAGTATACCACCTGAATATCGGTCAGCCGGATATTGAAACACCCAAAATGGTCCTGGATGCGGTTCGCAACAGTGATTTTAAAGTGCTGGAGTACAGCCATAGTGCAGGTAACGAAAGCTACCGCCGCAAGCTGGTGGGCTATTATGAAAGCGTAGGCATTCATGTAAATCATAATGAGATCATTATTACTACAGGCGGAAGTGAAGCCATCCAGTTCGGTTTTATGGCCTGTCTGGATGCGGGCGATGAAGTCATTATTCCCGAACCATTTTATGCCAACTACAATGGGTTCGCCGTAGCAGCAGGTGTAACCGTGGTGCCCATCACTTCTCATATCGAAAATGGATTTGCCTTACCGCCCATTGAAGAGTTTGAGAAAAAGATCACCCCGCGCACCAAAGCCATCGTGATCTGTAACCCCAATAATCCTACCGGTTACCTGTACAGCGATGCAGAAATGCAGCAGCTGAAACAGATCATTCTGAAACACAATCTCTTTTTATTTTCTGATGAAGCCTACCGTGAGTTTTGCTATGAAGGCAAACAGGTAAGTGCCATGCACCTCACAGGTGTTGATGAACATGTGATCATCATGGATACCATCAGTAAAAGATACAGTGCCTGCGGTGGCAGGATCGGTGCTTTTATCACCAAGAACAAAACCCTGCTGGATGCGGTGATGAAGTTTGCACAGGCAAGACTGAGTCCGCCCAGTTTTGCGCAGATAGCCGGAGAAGCAGCGATTGACCTGCCGGCTGATTATTTTGATACTACCAAAGCGGAATATAAATCGCGTCGCGACCTGATCGTACAAAGGCTGAATGCCATGGAGGGTGTGTTTTGCCCCAATCCCGGTGGTGCTTTTTATGCCATTGCCAAACTCCCGATCGACGATGCAGATATTTTTTGCCAATGGTTACTCGAAACTTTCTCTTTTCAGCACCAAACCGTGATGCTTGCCCCCGCTACCGGCTTTTACGGAACCCCCGGATTAGGTAAGCAGGAAGTCAGGTTAGCCTATGTATTAAATTTAAATGACATAAATAAGGCAATGGACTGCCTTGAAGTGGCATTAAAAGAATATCCGGGCAAAAAATAGACTGTTAATCAATATTTTATTTCAGAAAATAAAAGAAGTTTAACCATCTATGATAATATATAATAAATAATTACATATTATCATATTCTTATTTTTTTGTCGCAAATTGTCAAAAAAATGTAAAAAATAATTAATTATCGAATAAAATACTATGTTATTTGATTTTTCCTTATCTTTACATCAGAAACAAAAATACAGCTAGACGCAAGGTTTACTGTTGGTTTCAGGTTAATGAATTGATAATTATCTTTTTTCTTATATGGCAAGCAATCGAAGACGTCCCCTGTTTCTACAGGGGACTTTTTGTTGGAGCAAGGAACAGATGAACATCGAACAAGGAATATCGAACGCCGAAGTGAACACCTATAACTTAGAACTTAAAACCTAGAACTTAAAACTTACCACCCCCTACTCAGCACTGTTTTCTACATATTCTCCCCTTTCATTCTTAAGGGAGTAACATAGGTTGGGATTAATCAACCCATAAAGCCGGCCATCCCGCATCACAAAACTCATATAGGGTTTACCGTTTTCGCGCCAGCCTTTTCCCCATTGTTCCTTACCCTGGTGGTAGGAAATATGCTTAAATGGCTTGCCGGATGGATACCATTCCTTGAAATCGCCTTCATATTCGCCATTCCGGAAATGATACTGATATTGTAACTGCCCATTCAGCCACCAGCCCCGGTGTACACTGTCTTTTTCGCCATTACGATAAAAGCGCAGCGCCTCCCGGTTGCCATTTTCATAATAAGACTGCATCCTTCCTTCTTCTTTGCCAGCATAAAATTGTTGGGATAAACGGATCTGTCCAGACATATACCAGGTTTCCATCGTGCCGCTGAAAGGCTGGCCCTTTAACAGCCAAACCCCATTTACCAGGTGAAGGGCGGTATCAGACCTGTCTACCGTTACTGCCGGAATCTGTGGCGGTTCTTCATGAGCCGCAACGGGAGCAGGATCTTGCTGGCAGCTACCTGCCAATAGCAACAGTATGGCTAAGCAGACAATTTTCATTCTTCCCGTTTTAATAATCGGATATCTGCTATCAGGTCGTTCACATCTTTTAAAGAAGTGCCCTTGTATACACCCCTGATACGTCGGTGACGGTCGATCAGCAACAGATTTTCGGTGTGCAGGAAATCACTGCTGTTTTTTTGAGTACCCATATCCTCATCTGCGAAATAAGCTTTGCGTGCAAGGATATAAATCGAATCCCGGTTGCCAGTAAGCAGAAACCATTTATCACTAATCACTCCGTAATCGGCAGCATACTGCTGCAAACGGGCAACACTATCAGCATCGGGTGTTACACTATGCGAGAGGATCCGCAGATCCTCATCGGCCAGATAGGCTTTCTGCACAAGTGCAAGATGATTGGTTAACCGTTTACAGATCCCGGGACAGGCCGTGAAGAAAAAACCCGCCACATAGATCTTACCGGCCACCGTTTTTTCCGTAACGGTTTTACCTTGCTGATCCGTGAATTGAAAATCAGGTATGGTATGTATTCCGGTATATGCCGGATCAGTAGTGGAGATCCATTGCGGTGTAAAATCGGCACTGGTATAAAAGGGCAATGCCTTCTCCACCTGTTCCTGTTGTACAGGTGATTGGCAGGAGAAGAAGGCAGTGACCAGAGAGATCACATAAAAAAAACGCAGTGTGTAGCGCATGTTTATTGTTTTGGCGGTGTTGGTGGTGCAGCGGGTCTGCCTTCCTTGTTACCTGGTCCGGGCGGACGCAAAGATTTTTCTATCTCTGCATATTTGCGGTACTGCGTTTCACTCAATACTGTTTTGATCTTGGCATCACGTGCTGCACTAAGTTTTTCTGCGGCTTCTCTGTTAACCGGTGGTGGCGGCGGTGGCGGTGCAGCTGGTTTGCCTTCTTTTGCCCGGAGTTTCTCCATACCATCAAAGAACTCGCTGTAAGCGGCTTCCAGTTTTGTTTTTTGGGCTGCTGTTAAGGTAATTTCTTTGTTGATCTTTTCGGTAACCTGCTTCAGCCTCTGCGCTTTGGAAGGAGGTTTGGGTGGTTCAGGTTGTGCGATCACAACTGTAAAACCCAGTAATGCAAATACTGTCAGCAATTTCTTTTTCATACGATTGAGAATAAATGAAAGAATATAATAACAACCATCAGATGTAATTATCCACTGCTAACCTTTGCATCAATTGTTAGCATTTTCTTAATCTGTGCGCAGCATTACTGCGTTACAGATCCTTTGGTACCATAGAACCCCACTCCATTGATATAAGGCGCATCAGCGGTAATATGGTAATGATAAATACCATTGGGATAATCTGCGGTAACAGCGGTATGTCCATGGTAGGTATCCAGGTCTGCACTCACCAGTGTTTTCCCGTTTTCCAAGGGTCCATATACCGGAAATCCATCTAAGAGAAATCCGATCAGTGCACTCTTTGTCTTATTCAATGTGATGTATAAGGGTTCTACATGATAATGATAGGTAGCACTTTGATCCGGGTGACCGTTATACTGATCAAAGGAATTGATCTCGTTGGTCAATGGAAGATTGGGGCCTGCATACTGGTTATAAATAGCCACTCCATTAATGGCCACACCGATGGGACCCAGGGGGGTAGCTTCATGCGTGGCATTTACGGCAGGTGATGCGGGAATCCTGAACGTGAAACTTTTGGTGCCGATACTGTTTGGATTTTTAGAGAACGCCGCATTAGTTCCGTTATATGCCTGGTAACGGGCATCGGATGTGGCAAAATAACAACTCTTGTGATCAGGTACCCCATCACTCTTGATCGTGATCGTGGTTCCATCAGAAGAAACCGTTACGGTAGGATTGAATTTTTTAAACACATCCGGAACCGTAGCAGTGGTGGTTACGGTGGTAGTGGTAGTAGTGGTTTCCTTCTTGCAGGAAAAACCAAACAATCCTATTGCTACCAGCCCTGTCAGGCCGGCAAATTGTATACTGTTCATAGTAGCTGATTTTGGGGTTAGATGCTGTGGGCAGGAAAAACCCTTCGCCGGAATGCAAATTATTATTCGCGTGGTGGCGGTGGTGCCTGCCCTTCTTCGCCCGGTGGCGGACCGTCTTGTTTTTCACCGTTTCTGCCGGGAGGTGGTCCTCCTTGTGGCCTGCCCGGTGGCGGTGGTGCCATCATCCGTAATACCTGTCGTATCACAGATTCAAATTTGGCTTTCTGTTCCGCAGAACACAAAGCTCGGATCTGTTGAAAATGACGGAAAGTGAGCATATCGGTTTCTGCATCATATCGCGCAGCTTCTTTCGCTGCTGCTGCTAAAGCCGTATCAGTCAGATCTTCCTGCTGCAGGAGATCAAAAAAAGCGTTTTTGGCATCCCGGTTATTGCGGCGAATGGCCTGCATCTGTTGCCGGTGCTCATCCCGCAAAACAATCAGTTGTTTTTTCTGAGCACTATCCAGTCCCAGTTCCTTCACCAGAAAATCAACCAATGCGGGTTGGTTTCCGGCCGGACGGCCCATTTCCTTTTCGCGCATCAGCCAGAAAGTACTGAGGGTAACTATATTGAGTGCGATCAGCACCAGGAAAGCGATGGCGGTCCATTTATTCCTGTTAAAATAACTCATCATCAGTTTTCTTTTTCGTTATACACAGTAGTGGTACCCAATCCGTATTCATCTGCAAATGTTTGCAGGCCGGTTGTTTCCTGAACAGGAGCCGATGATGGTGAATACAGGTAAGAACGGATAACAGCTATATTCAGGATCAGCAGTAAAGACAAAGTTCCCAGCGATACCGCCGGCCTTGTAAGAAAAGACCAGAAATAACCAGCGCCCTGGTTTTTCTTATCCAGCTGTGCCTGCAGACGGGTATAAAAAAACGGGGGCATTTCGGCTCGACTGATGCCATTCAGGCTGTTAAGTATCTGTTCCAATTCTTCGGGGTCGGGTCTATTTGTATGCATGTTCACTTATTTACCGGGGGTATAATAATGTTTCAATTTCTGTCTGAGGTTTTCTTTGGCCCGATGCATCAGCGCTTCTACCGCTTTTACGCTAAGGCTCATGATAGTTGCTGTTTCTTCGTAACTCAATCCTTCTGCTTTGATCAACGTGAAAGCGATGCGCTGGTTCTCCGGTAACTGCTGCATGGTGCTGAAAAGCAGGGCAGCGCGCTCTTTGTTATCGAGTGCTACACCGGGATGATGGAAATGCGCCAGGTTCTCTTCTTTCTCACCCAAACCGATCCAGGAACGCAGGTTGGCCATTCTTTTTTTGGTTTTCTTTTTCCGTTCCGCATCCAGGGCCTTGGTAACTGCTACCCGGTAAATCCAGGTAGACAATTTGGCCTCACCTCTGAAATCCTTCACAGACTGGTAGATCTGAATAAATACTTCCTGTGAAAGATCTTCCGCTTCCTGCCTGTCCTGCACGATACTGAGCACAGTATTGAATACCATGTTCTGCCAGCTTTCTACCAGCTGTTTGAATGCCAGTTGATCGCCGTTTTGCAGTGCCCGGATAAAGTCCTGTTCGCTCAAATAATGCCGTATTGGTTAATTAGATGCAACAACCTACAAAAACCTTCGCCCAAAAACAGAAAAAACTGCCGTATTTTGACTTTACAAAGAATTCCGGTAGTGGAACCGGATTTTGGGGGCATTTTTCTTTACAAAAACAAAAAAAATCCGTCCGGGCTGCACAGTGTAACCTGCGCGTATCAAAGTGGGATATGCATACAAAAATTGGCTTGTTTTTGAGCCTGCTACTGCTTTTATCATCGGTAACCCTGACCGGTCAGGGTTACCAGGCTTTGCATGGATCTGCCTATACGGGCAGCACGGCTGTTTTCAATAATCCGGCATCCCCTGTTAACTCGGTACACAAATGGGACCTGACACTGTTTTCTGCACAACTGAAGCTGACCAGTAATTCGGCTTATCTGAAAGCTACGAACGGAACCAGGGAACTGACACTGAAAGACGATCTCAGCAGCAAATTCATTCATGCCAATGCGGATCTGAGTCTTTTGAATTTTTTGTATAGAATGGATGACAAGAGTGCCGTTAACTTTGGTATCAGGGCCAGAACCTACCTGCATACCAAAACAGCCCCTTTCCGATTTACGGATTCCATTACCAGCCTGCACAGTTTTTTGATCGCCAATAATAACCGGCCATTTTTAGAAGGCTTCGCTACCCAGAGTGGGTGGATGGAAGCTGATCTTACTTATTCAAAACTGTTGTTCGAAGACAGCCGTTCGCGGTTAAGCGGAGGGGTCACTTTACAGATCATGAAAGCTTTGTCCGGCGCATTTATCAAGCTGAACAGGGTGAGTTATTTCGAATCCAAGAATGCAACGGATACCCTTTTTTCGCTTACCGATGGCAGTGGTTCGATGGGCTATTCGGGCAATTATGATGAAAGTACTTTTAAGGATTTTTTTAAAAAATCGCGAACAGGTCTGGGACTTAGCTTAGGGATCGAATACATGACTTATAATGCCGAAACCACTGCCGGTACCAATAATAACAGTTTGAATTATGACTGGAAAATCGGCCTTAGCCTGATGGATCTGGGTGCCAACCAGTTTTCGCCGGGAGCTGCTTCTGTACAGTTATTCGGTCCCAACTATGCCATTACCGATGCTGCCATTGACAGAAAATTGATCAGTACACCAGACCTGCAATCATTTAAGGATTCGCTGCGAACCATTTTTACCAACAGCGCTGATATCACAGCTCCATTTAAGATTGCCAATCCTACCCGTCTGATCCTGAATATCGACAGGAACCTGGGAAATCATTTTTATGTGAATGGGGAATTGAACATGAATTTTTATTCCAGCTCCGGTTATACCAAACTACGCACCAGAGAACTGAATCTGCTCACCGTTACGCCACGCTGGGAAACGCTGAACTGGGGAGCCTATTTACCGGTGCAATACAATACACAGGGACAACTCTGGGTAGGAATGGCCGTAAAAGCCGGGCCCTTGGTAGTAGGTTTTCATAATCTGGGGCTTTTGAAAAAAGAGCCCATGTTGAATGGAGGTGGTTATCTGTTATTATCGATCCATCCGTTCAACCGCAGAAAGGTCAGGGATATCATGGATTGCATGGAATAACATTGTTGGAAGGCCTGACATACAAAATCTCTGTATTCCCGGTTCAATTACTCTTTCCGGAAACACAGAGATAGTTCATAACCACACATACCGTGCAGTTGGGGGATCAAAAAAGATTATTCGACAGACTGAATATTAGAAGCCTGTTTTCCTTTTTTACCATCTGTTATTTCAAATGATACTTTTTGTCCTTCTTTCAAACTTTTAAAACCGCCCATATTGATAGCGGAAAAGTGTGCAAAAAGATCCTCCCCACCATCATCTGGTGTGATGAATCCGAAACCTTTTGAATCATTGAACCATTTTACTACTCCTGTTGCCATAATTATAAAATTTAATTCTTAAATGTAGTGATTTTCGTGGGTTTTGCCACTTTTCGGCCCTGTGTCTTTCCAAAAAAGACCAGATTTGGCACCAAAATCAGCCATTCTGAGCAAAATACGTGGGTATCGGCGTCAAAGAATGGTCAGAATTCTACACAAAAAAACTTAAGGGGTTCTATTGCCGTATCTTCACCGGGTTACCCCCATTCGTCTCAAAAAGAACCGGCAGGCAGTACATGAATATCTCACAAACAAGACTCGAAGTGATGCATTTTCTGGGTCAAAGTATGGATAGTTTTATTGACAGTTTTTTAAAACCGATCGATACCAACTGGCAACCTTCAGATCTCTTACCCGACAGTGCCAATGAAAATTTTCTGGCAGAAGTAAAAGAACTCCGTTTACAGTGCCGCGAGCTTCCTTATGATTACCTGGCTGTTTTAATAGGTGATATCATTACAGAAGAAGCTTTACCCACTTACGAGACCTGGCTCATGGATATTGAAGGAATCGGCAAAACAAACCAATCAGCCTGGAGCAGATGGATCCGTATGTGGACGGCGGAAGAAAACCGTCATGGTGATCTGCTGAACAAATATGTCTACCTCTCGGGGCGGGTAAATATGCGGCAGATGGAGATCAGTACCCAGTACCTGATCGCAGACGGGATGGAAATCGGGACTGCCAGAGACCCCTACCGGAATTTTGTGTACACTTCTTTTCAGGAAATGGCCACCAATATATCGCACCGTAGAACAGCCAGTTTGTCAAAACAATATGGCAACAACCAATTATCGAAGATCTGCGGAGTGATTGCTGCAGATGAGGCTAGACACGCGAAAGCCTATCGAAGTTTTATCCAGCGCATATTTGAAATAGACACGAGCGAAATGATGCTGGCCTTTGAAGACATGATGCGCAAAAAAATTGTGATGCCCGCCCATTTTCTGCGTCAGCAGGGAGAAAAGATCGGCACCACTTTTTCGCATTTCAGTGATGCGGCACAGCGGCTGGGTGTATATACTACCATTGATTATACAGATATACTGGAAAGCCTGATCAAAGAATGGGATATTGGCAATATGCGGAGTTTAACCGATGCAGCCGAAAGAGCCCGGGATTACCTGATGGCCCTGCCCGACCGTTTCCGCAGAGTAGCCGAGAGGACCTCAATCAAATCACCGCTGGAGTATGAATTCAACTGGATTACGAGGTAAGGACTATAGTCTAAGTTTTAGGTTCTAAGTCCGTATAGTCACAGTTCATCTGTTCGTCTGTTCCTTGCTCTTCTGTTCATCTGTTCATCTCCTCCTCAATGCATAAAAAAAGCCTGCAAACAATTGCAGGCTTTTCTATTGGCGGAATAGGTTGTGAGATTATTTGGTAGCCGACATCACTCCTTTATAATATCCGATAGATTCTGCCAGCCCGGCTATCGGGTCTGTCATGTCTTTTTCGAATTCGATACTGCATACACCTTTGTAACCGATCTTATTCAGCGCTTTTACCAATGCGGTAAAATCAATGACACCTCTTCCCATCTCAATGGCTTTCCCATCTTTGGCAGCAATGCTTACATCTTTGATATGCAGGTCGAATAATCTGTCCTTGTAATCTTTCACCGCTTTTTCCGGAGCAGTACCGGCACGTACGGCGTGACCGATATCGATGCAGAGTCCCATTCTGGGATCGCGGTCTTTGATTCGGTCGTACACATCTTTCGGACCGGGATACATGGCATCTTCAGGGCCGTGGTTATGGATGGCCAGTTTGATATCATATTCCTTCACTTTCTGTTCTGCATAATCGAGCAGATCGTAAGCAGGCACACCTACGATCATAGGTACCCCACATTTTTTGGCATAAGCGAAAGCCTGGTCAACGGCTTCTTTTGTTCGCATATAAATCACCCCAACAGTATACACATTGATATCAGCCGCTTTGTACTTAGCCATTATGGCATCAATGGTTTCCTGGCTGCTGTTAAGCGGCAGGTGTACATCTTTTACAGAGAGATAATGAATACCCAGTTTTTTCATCATGGCGATGGATTTTTCCAGGTCGAATCTGAAAAAGGTATAACCGGCAATACCGATCGGCATTGGATCGGTTCCGTTTACAGCAAGGGTGGTTCTGGGTGATGGCGGTATAGCACCTGCTGAAACAGCCAGTGCTAAGAGTATGGCCAGCAGCGCAGCTGGTCTCCGGAAAAATTTTCTGAATACTGACATGCAATCGTTTTTTATAATTGAGGAGATGATAAACCTGCTATACGGATTCCTGTAAGCAGGTACAACACTGTGAATTTTGCTTTTTTTTGCCACTAAGTACGCTTACAACGAATCTATATTTACGAAAACGATGTAGTTTACCGGCTGAGAAAAGTCGGACACAGGAATGGCTTAGTTGCGGTAAATGAATAACTTTAAGCTTACTGAATATATCTATGTCTACCCATTCCTCTTCAGATAACCAGCCAACCCTCCGCTGGGGCATTATTGGCTGTGGCAATGTAACCGAGAAAAAAAGCGGACCCGCTTTCAACAAAATACCCGGTTCATCATTGTTGGCCGTGATGCGCCGTGATGGCAGTAAGGCCAAAGATTATGCAGCAAGACATGGTGTACCCAAATGGTACGATGATGCACAGGCATTGATCAATGATCCCGATATCAATGCCATTTATATTGCCACACCACCCGATTCGCATGAAGCCTATGCCATTGCCGCAATGCATGCAGGCAAACCGGTATACGTAGAAAAGCCCATGGCAGTAACCACGGAAGCCTGTTTGCGGATGCAGGAAGTGGCCGATGCTACCCATGGCAAACTAACCATTGCCCATTATCGCAGGGGCCTTCCCATGTTCCGCAAAGTAAAGGAACTGTTGACAGAAAAAGTGATCGGAGATATAAGGATCGTTCGTATCAGTATGCTACAACAACACAAAGCTGCAACTGATGATAATAACGATAACTGGCGTGTAAACCCGGCGATGGCCGGGGCGGGATACTTTTATGATCTGGCACCGCACCAGCTGGATCTGGTGGTACATTTCTTTGGCGATCCTGTTAACGCAATGGGTTATGGTGCCAACCAGGCTGGTTTTTATCCGGCCGAAGATGTAGTAAATGGCATCATGCGTTTACCCGGTGATATACTCTTTACCGGCCAATGGTGTTATACCGTGGGGGCGGGTGCCGAAGAAGACCTCTTTGAGATCCAGGGATCGAAGGGAAGGATCCGCTTTCCGGTATTCGGAAGAACCGTTGCTGTATTGGTTGATGGAGAAGAAAGCATACTTGATTTTGAACCGCCTGTTCATATCCAGCAACCCATGATCGAAAGTGTGGTACAGTATTTTACAGGAAGGGGGACCAATCCCTGTTCTGCAGCTGATGCACTGGTATCGATGCGGGTGATGGAAAGTTTCGCATATAATCGTTCTTTATCAACTTAGTAACACCGAACCATCCTGTTAATCCAAAAACCTGCTTATGTCAGCCCAGCAACGTAGAAAATTCATCCAGACAATACTTACCGGTTCAGTTGTTGCCGGCACAGCACCCATGACATGGGCAGCAACCCATCGCCCAGAGCCGAAGGGGTTTGCCGCCGGCAACCGGTTCAAGATCAGCCTCAACGCCTATTCCTTCAATGCACCCCTGATGGCCAAAAAGACCACACTGGATGATGTGATGGATTTTTGCGCAAAAGAAGGATTTGATGCCATCGACATCACCGGTTATTATTTTCCGGGATACCCCGAAGTGCCTTCGGATGACTATATCTATCACCTCAAAAATAAGGCTCACCGGCTGGGGCTCGGTATCAGTGGAACGGGTGTGAGAAATGAATTTGCCGATCCGGATGCGGCCAAACGCGCTGCAGATGTATTGCTCGTGAAAAAATGGATCGATGTTGCCGCTAAACTGGGTGCTCCCGTGATCCGCATTTTTGCCGGTAAAACCTTACCTGCCGGATACCAGTGGGAGGAAGTGGCAGGCTGGGTAATAGAAGCCATCAAAAGCTGCGTGACCTATGGAAAACAGAAAGGCGTGATCGTTGCTTTACAAAACCACAATGATTTTGTAAAGACCGCCGCACAGACCATTGACATTCTGCAGCGCGTGAACAGTGAATGGTTCGGACTGGTACTGGATACCGGCAGTTTTGTTACGGAAGAACCCTACAGCGAAATTGAGAAAACAACTTCCTATGCCGTAAACTGGCAGATCAAAGAAAAACTGAATTACAAAGGCACAGTGTCTGATATGGACCTGGACAGGTTATGCCGCATCATCCAGGCATCTACTTATCGCGGTTATCTGCCGATTGAAACGCTGAGTCCGGGAGATCCATTTATACTCGTACCTCCTTTTCTCCAGAAAGTAAAAACAGCTCTGGCAAAAGCCATGGCCAATACCTAGCATAAAAAACCACGGATTCACAACAGCTATCAGTTGTGAATCCGTGGCCTGAAAAATCTATGCGTTAGTATCCGAGATTCTGTTTCAGATAACCCGGTAAATTACTCGCACCATCGATCGCCGTTTGCGGAATCGGGAACAGGCGTTTGTTCTTATCTGTATTGTTCTTTTCTGTCCAGACACCTTCATATTTTCCAAAGCGTATCATATCTGTACGACGGACCATTTCCCAATACAATTCAAAGCCTCTTTCACGGAAAAGAATATCCAGGGTAAGTGTTCCTGTTAATGGAGCAGGTTTTACGTTATAAGCAGTACGCGACATACGAACCGTATTTACATCCAGCAGTGCACCAGCTGCATCATTCTTACGCAGTTTGGCTTCTGCACGCATCAGGAACACATCTGCCAAACGAATGATGGCAATATCCGCTTCACCAAAATTACGGCCACTCACAGACTTACGGCTGAATTCATATTTCTCTACCCGGTAACCGGTTGAATAATCACTGCCGGCAGTGGTAAAATCAATGGCTTCGGTAAAGATCACCGGTTGGGTAGGTCTGTTACGGGTGGCATTGTAGAGTTTACCCACTTTGAATTTACCATCGGGACATTTTACAAAAACACCATTCTGGCGAATCAGACCATATTGCTGTCCGCGCAGAATTCCACGGTCAATGTTGAAATCTGCTACACAGGAATCGCCCGGATTGGTATAGATAGAGATGTTTTGCTTATAGAATCTTGGGTCTGCCGCTGCCGGATCCACCGGCGCATAGGTGTTTGCCCAGCTTCTGTAAAAATCAGGGGTAATGGCCGGACCATCTGTTCCATTGGCAGCAGGGAAAGCCGGCAAAGGAAACTGGTCTCCGGATAAAGAGAAATAAGCCAGACGGTTATGTCCATTCAGGTCGGCACGCTGGTCTACTGCAAAGATCAATTCCTTATTATCATGGTTGTTATCATTGAAAATAGAGAAATAATCTGCCGCCAGCGCATATTGTCCGGAGCTGGTGATCTTATCACAATACTTGATCACTTCATCCATGTCTTCTGTTTTGAAAGCGGGCGTACCGGAATAATAAATATCACGGTAAGCAGCGGCATTCAGGTGCAGACGGGCCAGTAAACCCCATACACCGGCTTTGGTCAAACGTCCGGGACCGGTGGTATTATCCAGTATAGGTTCAACAGCCAGCAGTTCGCTTTTGATATACTCAACCGCTTCGGTACCACGTATGATGGTAGAAGTAGCGCCCGGATCATCTTTCACAAATACAACACCAAACAGATCAAGACTCATCAGGTTATAGAAAGCACGCATCCCACGCGCTTCGGCGATATAGAGTTTTACGTTCGGATCGGTATTCGTTTTCAGGGAAGAGATCGCAGTAATGGCCCTGGAGATCTCCTGCGTGATCAGGTTCCAGGTATCACGCACATTGGGATCGGTGCTGGCCGTTTCATGTTTGTGCAATGACAGGTAGATCCCGTTATCGCCCCAGTCTGTACCACCACGGTAAGGCAGGATGGCTTCATCGGTTGAAATTTCCTGTAAGGCGAAATAAGTGGTATGCTGAAAAATATTCGGGAGCCTGGCATATACCGGCGCAAGCAGACCATCAGCGATCTGTTTCTCTGTCTGACCGGTAACAGAAGACTCATCCAGTACATTTTCCTGCAATTTGGTACAACCTGTTGCTATGGCTAAAAAGGTTGTAATAGCAAATAATGGAATGATATTTTTTTTCATAGTGGTTTCTTTAAAATGATACGTTTAAGCTGAATAGGAAGGATCTCGCTTTAGGGTAACTGAGATAATCAATACCGTAAGAAGAAATACCATTGATAGTTCTGTCTGTATTCACTTCAGGATCGTAGCCGTTGTATTTGGTTATCAGGAACAGATTCTGTCCGGTAACCGATACACGCAGACCGGTAATATATTTATTGATCCCCAGTTTGGCTGTATTAAAAGTATAACCCAGTGCCAGGTTATTCAGACGCAGGTAAGAGCCGTTTTTAAGGAAACGGGTACTAACCGGTGCCGCATTGTTAACAGACTCTTTGGCGTTCTCAATAGCTTCGGTGGTAGTATTGATTCCTTTAGACAGACGCAGTTTATAAAAGTTTGCGTTGGCAGTATTATCGTAGATCTTATTACCGGATACACCGTTAAAGTTCACAGAAAAATCAAACTCCTTATACGACAGTGTACCAAAGAAATTGTACGTGTATTTGGGAAGTGCGGTACCGGCAGCGATCCTGTCTTTATCACTGATGATACCATCTCCATCCGTATCGCGGTAAACGCTCAGTCCATTATTATCAAATCCGATGAACTCTCTCAGATAGAAAGTTCCGATAGGTTGATCATTGATATAACCGTTGATGGTGGCAGAAGTAAGTCCGGAACCGGAAGCAGAACCGGAAGGAATCACGGTATAAGGTGATCTGGTTACTTTGTTTTTCTGGTAAGTGAAGTTACCACCTACTGAATAGTTCAGTCCTTTTTCTGACCTAACCCTGTATTCCAGTTCCATTTCCAAACCATTGTTGGTGATGTTCATGTCTTTCACATTGGTCCAGAAACTACCGGCAGGTTGTACCGGATCGGCCGGAATTACTTCGAGCAGGATATTGTTGGATACTTTGTTAAAGAAGTCGATAGAACCACTGAATCTTCCTGCACCAAAATCAAGACCGATATTGGTCTGGTTGGATACTTCCCACTGGATATCCGGATTGGCCAGGCGGGAGAAAATAGTTCCTGCAGGATACGCACCTGTACCACTGAGCGGGTAACTGGTGGTTGCCGATACAGAAGAAGTATACAGAGCCTGTGTGATCTTAGAAGGAATTTCCTGGTTACCTGTCTGGCCCCATCCGGCGCGCAGTTTCAGGTTATTGAACAGGGAATTTTTCATGAATTCCTCTTCTGTTATTTTCCATCCCAAAGAGAAAGAAGGGAATACGCCATATTTATTGTTGGCTCCAAACTTGGATGAGCCATCTGCACGCACGTTAATGGTAGCGAGGTATTTGTTCTTGTATTGGTAGTTAACCCTGCCAAAATAAGACTGTAACTCGTTGATGAGTGCATAACCACCGGGGCGGTTATTGGCCAGTGTCAGGTCCTGTCCTAAACCGGGATTGTACTGTGGTTCCACCGGCGAAATGGCAAAGCGGTTGATGCTGTAATTACGTCCCTGTAAAAAGATCTTCTGGTACGAATAACCAGCCAGGGCTGATACCACATGATCGCCTTTGGTGAAATTATACGTGAGGTAATTTTCGAACAAAGTATTGCGGTTAGTGGTGTAATAGGTTTCCAGTCTTCCTTCACGCAGAGGAACTGCATTGGGTAATGACTGGATATCGCGGGTACCACCGGAGTTATCGATACCGAAGTTCATTTTAAAAGTAAGTCCTTTGATGATTTTAACCGAAGGAGAGATATTACCTACGATACGGTTGATCTTGGTAATATCCTGATCCAGTTTAAAACTCTGCATGGGGTTATTGATGTTGAGGTACTGCGCAGGGTTTCCGGCTGCATCATATACCGCATAGGTAGGGTTGTTGGAGATCGCATCACCGATCACACTGGAAATGGGCGGACGTGTATTATAGGTTCCGGTAACACTCAGGTTGGCTTCCACGATCAGTTTATCTTCCAGAAATCTCTGCGTGGCATTAAAACGGCCCGTGTACCTGTCGAGGGTATTTTCTCTGATGATACCTTCCTGTTTCTGCATACCGAAAGAAGCATAGTAAGTCAGTTTTTCTGCACCACCACTTAAAGCCAGGTTATGGTTCTGTGTTTGGGCGGTGCGGGTAATGGCTTCCTGCCAATTGGTATTGGCACCTTTATCATCCAGTGTACCACCCAAAGCGGTTACCTGCTTTTTATACTCAGCCGCATCAAAAACAGCGATCGGACGGGCAAGGTTAGAAAGACCATAGCTGGTAGAAAAATTAATGGTAGAGATCCCTGCTTTACCGCGTTTGGTAGTGATCAGGATAACCCCATTGGCACCTCTGGATCCATAGATAGCCGTAGCAGAAGCATCTTTCAATACATCGATGGATTCGATATCCTGTGGATTCAGAAAATTCAGGGGGTTACCGCCACCGGTACTTGAATTATCGAGTGCAAGTCCGTCTACCACAAATAATGGCGTACTTCCGGTACGAACACCACCGGGTCCGCGAACGGTAATCCCGAGAATACCTCCTGGCTCACCACTGGCAGAAGTTACGTTTACACCGGCTACTTTACCCTGTAATAACTGTTCAGGTGCGTTGATAATACCCTTGTTAAAGGCTTCGCTCTTTACAGATTTTACGGCACCGGTAACATCTCTTCTGCTTTGGGTTCCGTACCCTACTACCACTACCTGTGTAAGGTCCTGTCCAGCTGGTTTTAATGAAATATTCAGGTTATTGCCCGTTACAGGTAGTTCCAGCGAATTATATCCTACATAACTGATCATGAGAACCGCTTTGCTATTAGCTACTCTGATACTGTACTTGCCTGATGCATCTGATGATACATTTACTTTGGTTCCTTTTACGGAAACGGTAGCACCGGAAAGTGGCAGACCCGTATTGGCATCTGTGATTGTTCCGGTTACCAATTGATCAGATTGGGTCTGAAAAAAACCTGCTGTATACCGCTTACCGGCCGCAAAAGATTCCGTAATATGGAACGCGGTTAGTAAGAGGCAACAACAGACAGAAGCTGCATAGTGTGATGGTTTCTTCATGAGCAGTAGTTTACTTAATTACTTTTTTAAATGGCAAATCTATTGTGGCGTGAATGTAAAAAAAATATATCTGGATGTATAACATTTTAATAATGGAAATAAAACAGAAACATAATACCCGCCTGTTCTGAGAGTTGTGCCTATTCTGAAAAAATTGAGTAATATTTGATATTCAAAACCATCCCGTATGCGCCTAACTCATTCACTACTACTTATATGTATCTGTTTTGGACCACTTTGTCTCTCAGCGCAAACCACTCTCTATTCACTTACCAACGCTCATTCGCACAATGATTTTGAACAGCAACATCCTTTTTACCAGGCTTATCAGGAAAGATTTGGCTCGCTGGAAGCCGATATTTTCCTCTTCAACAAAGCCATTTTAGTGGGTCATGACAGTTCGCAATTAACACCTTCCCGTAACCTGGAGAATCTGTACCTGCAACCTATGGCTGAGAGCATTAAAAGAAATGGTGGCAGTATTTATGCAGACAGCAGCCGCAGACTGCAATTTCTGATAGACCTGAAAACAGACGGGCTGATCACTTTACCTGTGTTGCTCACCGTGCTCGAAAAATATCCATCGATCATTCATAACCGTACCATACGAATCGTTATCTCAGGCAGCAGGCCGGCGGATTCTTTGTTTCACCGTTATCCTTCCTATATCTGGTTTGATGGAAGACTGGGGCAGTCTTATCCGGCAAAAACCCTTTCCCGTATTGCGATGTTGAGTGAAAGTTTTAGTAAGTTCTCCAAGTGGAAAGATCCTTTACAAACTTTCCCGGAGGAAGACAAACAGAAAATACAAAAGGCAGTTGCACAGGCACATGGTTTGAACAAAACAGTCAGGCTTTGGGCCATACCCGATCACCAGCAGGGTTGGAAGGAAATGATGAAACTGGAAGTGGATTTCCTGAATACCGATCGCATTGCTGATCTCGCAGACTTTCTGGGAAAACAAAACAATAGCAACCAGACCTTACCTTATAACAGAACCATCCGTTCGGCAGGTACGGTGGTTCGTTATGGGAAACCCGAACTGGAAAATCATGCACTGGATGTGGCATTATTACCGGCATCAGATTTAGTGGTGATCGAAGACAGGTATGGCATCAGCACATTGAATATCCATGATAAAAAGATCAGTAACCGCTGGACTTATACAGATATGCCGGTGTATGCCAGGCTCATGAGTACTTATTCGGGTATCAAAGTATTTACCGACAAGGGGAAAACATGGATGGTGTGGAGTGCTGCAGAAAAAGACAGCGACAAATCCGTTCTGATGATCGCCGAATGGGCCAATGGGTTCCGGCAGTTTGCATCGGTTCCCTTTGTAAAAAAGGCACCTGCCAAAAATGCACTCCCGAATGATATTGCTGTTGTAAATGAAATGGGAGAAACCTATTTATATGTTGTGCTCAACGGAAACAATGAACTGGTAAAACTTCGCTGGAGTGACCGAAGTATTGTGTGGCAAACCAATACCGGAGTAGCGCCTTTTGGATTGAGCGTAGCCGCCAATAAAGTATACGTAAGTAACTGGGCAGGAAGAACCGCCACAGACAGCAGCCGCGAAAGAGCGGGTGTTCCGTGGGGACTTGCCTATACGGATCCCCGAACCGGTGCAACCGCCAGTGGTTCTGTGAGCGTATTTGACACGAAAACCGGAAAACAGCTGAGCGAGATCAATACCGGTCTTCACCCCAATGCAGTGCTTTCTTCGGCTGACGGCAGATTTGTATATGTAGCCAATGGAAACAGTGATGAGATTACTGTGATACAGACCGCTTCAGATAAAGTGGCTGAAACGATTCCTGTAGGCTTACTGAATAAAACTAAAAGCCTGCAGGGAAGCAGTCCAAATGCTTTAGAACTGAATAAAGACAATTCAACATTATATGTGGCCAATGGAATGGACAATGCGGTGGCGATGCTGCAATTGGGGAAACAAGCTTCCGGTTTGGGAAAAGGAAAAACAAAATTGCTGGGATTGATTCCCACGGAAGCGTATCCGGGTGGAATGAAACTGATCAATAATACACTTGTGGTTACCAATCTAGAATCTGATGGAGCCAATGTGATCGATGAGAAAAGAAAAGCAAGGTCCATTCATAACCAACTGGCTTCTGTCAGTATTATCCCTGTTCCCGGTACGGCCCGCCTAGCGGAGTATACGGCAGAAGTAGCCACACTGAATCTGGTTAACCGTACCGAACAGTTTGCGCCCAGAAAAAATATAACACCGGTTCCGGTACCCGCCCGTTTGGGGGAACCTTCTGTATTCAGACATGTGGTGTACATCATCAAAGAGAACAAGACCTACGATCAGGTTTACGGCGACATGCCAGCAGGAAGAGGAGATAGTTCCCTCTGCATCTTCGGCAAAAAGATCACACCCAATATGCACGCACTGGCACAGCAGTATGGCTGGATGGATAATTATTATGCATCCGGAAAATCTTCTGCAGAAGGACATCAGTGGACGGATGCCGGAATGGTTTCTGATTATGTAGAGAAAAATGTACGCGCCTGGTTCCGCAGTTACCCGCACAGGCAGGAAGATGCTTTGGTGTACAACAAAAGTGGCTTTATCTGGAACCAGGCTTTGGATCATGGTAAAACCGTTCGCATTTTCGGTGAAGCCTGCGAAACAGAATACGACAGAAAACTGAAATGGCAGGACTTGTATAAAAACTACATCACCGGCAAAAAACCTGTTTGGCATAACGAGAGCACCATTGCACGCATCAAACCGATCATCTCTCCTACTTTTCCGGATTGTGATAATATCGCGTTCAGCGATCAGCAGCGTGCAGCTATTTTTATGGAAGAATGGAAACAGGCGGAACTGAATAATAACCTACCCAACCTGATGGTAGTTTCTCTCCCCAATGATCATAGTGCCGGTACTTCTCCTGATTTTCCAACACCCAATGCCATGGTAGCGGATAATGATCTGGCTGTTGGTAAAATAGTGGATATGATCAGCAAAAGTAAATACTGGGATTCGACCGTGATCTTTATTACACAGGATGATTCGCAGAGTGGGTGGGATCATATTTCTGCTTACCGAACCGTAGGTCTGGTTATCAGTGCTTACAGCAGCAATAAACTGGTTACCACCGAATACAACCAGACGTCGATGCTGCGCACCATTGAGCAGATCCTGGGTATTCCGCCGATGAATGTGATCGATGCTACCGCGAGATTAATGACCGATTGTTTTCAATCCACCAAAAAAAGTCTGCCCTACCAGTTTCTAGCCAACAATATTCCACTGGACGAAATGAATAAGAAACTGAATGTATTGGGTGCGAGAGAAAAGAAAATGGCCCTGCAATCGCAGCATGAAGTGTTCAATGAAATAGATGGCGGTAAAGATGATACCATGAACCGGATCATCTGGTATTATGCCAAGGGGGATACACCTTATCCGGTTACCAGTGGGGGTAAAAAATAAAATTACCTGTTGTAACGCTTACACAGCTCCTTGCGGAGCTGTGTAAGCGTTATTAGGTGTCGTATTAGTAGAACAGGAACAAATCAATAGAAGCACCTGTATCTGTACATCACTACTTGCTGAACAAAAGAGGTTATCCGTTTACATATCAATGGCTTCTTGAGATCACCCTTCTACAAAATACATATCAATATCCCCCACATTTTTCGCTGATATTTTACCCCGATGCGTACAAGGGTATACATCTTTCACCAACTCATAGGTACTGGCAGAGATATTCACTCTACCAGACTCTCCATTGCTCTCCATTCTGCTGGCTATATTAACCGTATTACCCCATATATCATAGGCGTATTTCTTTTTGCCTACCACACCGGCCACAATCGGTCCCACATGTATCCCTACCCTGAGTTCCCAGGGAGCCAATCCCATTTCTGCCCGGTTCCTGTTCTTTTCGCGGATATACGCCTGAATCTCCAATCCCGCCTTGATCATTTTAATTGCATGATCATCAATAGGTGTGGGGATTCCACCTGCACACATATAAGAGTCTCCGATCGTTTTGATTTTCTCCAGATCGTTTCGGACGATGATCTCATCAAAAGCAATAAACGAATCATTCAGTTCTTCAATCAGTTCTTTTGCCGTCATTTTATCCGCTAACGAAGTGAAGCTTTTAAAATCGGTGAAAAGAACAGAAACACTTTCATAATACCTGGGGGTGGCATGCCCATGTTCCTGTAGTTCTGCAGCTACTTCTTCCGGCAGAATATTATGCATTAGATTTTCAATCTGTACTTTCTGTTTATCCAGAATAAGGTTTGTCTTCACTTTCTGCCGGTAGCTACGGAAAATAACAAAGGCTATGATCAGTATCAGGGTAAAAGCAATGGCAAATACATTCCGCGTAGCTCTTTGCTTTTGCAGATCTACTTCTTTCAAAGCCTGGTCTTTGGTAAGCCGGTTGATCCGGAGTTCTTTCTGCGCCAGATCGAAATCCATCTGCAGATTAGACACAGTTCGATCTACTTCAGAATTATAGATAGAATCCTTATAATTCGTAAAAAGTGTCTGATAAAACAAAGCACTTTTACTATCTCCGTTTACTTTATATATTTCGGTAAGGCCTGCATAGATATCTTTCAATTCCTCCAGTGAACGTAAATTTTTCAATTTGGCCTCTGCCTCTTTATAAGAACTGAGAGAAGCGGGAATATTACCCTGCGAATAATAGGTATTGGCCAGACCAAGTAATGATTTACCCCAAAGATATTGCGCATTCAGTTTTTTTGCCAGCGCCACCGACTGGTTCTGGTATTTGATGGCAAGTTCATAATTCCCTTTTTTGGCATATGCCTCACCAATTTTATTTAGTATGCCGATAGTAGATACCTGTTCGGAACTTTTACTGGCAGATAGCCCTTTTTGGTAATACAAAAGTGAGGAATCAATTTTTTCAGAAGAAAAATATCCCTCTCCAATATTGGTATAAATAGTAACAATCGCTTCCTGGTTATTCAATTCTATACTCAATGGCAATGCACGTAACAGGTATTGTATTCCTTTTGACAATGTGGCTTTTTTCCGGAGATAGGCAGTACCGATATTTTGAAGGGAAGTAGCTATCTGCAATTTATCGCCCAGCTCTTCAGCCAATTGCAAAGACTGGAGATAATAACCAATCGCTTTTGCATCATCTCCTTCGTTATAATAGAGAGCTCCTATATTACTCAACATATTAGAGATTCCCTGGTTAAATTTGATAGACCGGAACAAGCTGAGCGATTTAAGCCAGTTATCCAGTACTTCCACTTTTTTGGCATTGAAGTAATAATACATCCCTACATATTTCAGGGCGTATGCCTGACCCTTTTCAAATTGCAGCTCTTCTGCCAGATCTCTGGCCTGAGCAGCATATCTGAGACCCTCTTCCGGAGAAGTGTTCATGTAGGCTTTACTGAGGGCAATCAGCGTATTTACCTTGGAAGTGTCCTCCAGTGATTTTGATAAAACAGCTTTCAAACTGTCTGTTGGTGTTACCTGCGAAATGGATGATGCGCATATAAAACATGTTGCTATAAAACAAAGCATCCTGAATTTTAACATAAGCGAGCCCTTTTTTCTTTTATAAATGATAAATTACTCTTACCTGATCATTTTGATCAATTTTACAACTACTCTTTCTTTACCCTGTATTACTTCTGCAAAATAGACACCTGAATGCAGGCTTCTTCCCATGGTGAATGCGCTACCCAACTGGATGTTATTTCTGCTCTCCTGCATTTGGCCGGCTTCATTAAGCAAACGGATATGAACCGGTAATTTTCCCGCAGAAGTTACGATGAAAGTAAATACATCTCTGGTTGGGTTAGGGGATGCTTTTACAGATAAACCTGTTTCTGTTACACCCACTGTTTCTTTACTCATCTTATCAACTACTGCCGGTGTCATTGTTTTAGGTATATCGGGTGCGGAAGTAACGACTACCTGGCTGCATGGTGGCATTCCACAGCTGCCCAGTTTATCCTGCGGATTTTGTAAGAGATAGTTTGCTACAGTATTGGTTGCCATATCAACTGTGGTAATAGTTCCTGTACCCAGATCTGTATGACATACATATACCCTGCCATTCGAAGATGGAACCCTGATATCTCTTACACAGATGGTTACCGATGAAGTAGTGGTACAACCATAACTGTTGGTGACCACAACAGTAAACCTATACGATCCGGCAGCGGTTGGAGTAAATACAGGATTGGCACAAGTGGAACAGGAAAGACCGCTGCTGCCAGTCCAGTTATAACTTACAGGTACCGTTCCGGTTACCGTAGTACTCAAGGTTACCGATTGCGGACCGTAGCCCAGATAAATATCAGTAGGAACACCCCCGGTATAAGTACTGTTGGAAGGTACTACCGTGATCCGGGATGTTGGTGTTTCGCCGATCACTGTTACCAGCGCAATGCCACTGGAAGTATTGTTATTAACATCGGTTACAGTCAGTGTTACCCTGTTTATGCCGACATCTGCGCAGCTGAATACTGTTTTTGAAGCACTAAGTGCAACTGCACCACAATTATCTGTACTTCCATTATTGATCGCGGATGGTAAAACAGTGGCCGAACCATTCACCAGCGTAACCGTTACCGGCCTGGTGATCACTTTCGGTGCCTCATTATCTTTTACAGTAATCGTAAAGCTGGAAGTACCCACATTGCCATTCCGGTCTGTAGCGGTAAATGTTACCACTGTTTCGCCCAACGGGAATATTTCTCCAGATTGGTGATCAGACACAAAAGAGCGTAATCCGCAATTATCCGTTGCTCTTACAGCATCCCAGGTTACCACAGCACCGCAAGTACCCGCGTCGTTGGTCTGTATCATCGAAACTGGTACATTGATCAACACAGGCAATTCAGTATCAATTACCGTAATGGTTTGAACAGCAGTTGTTTTGTTACCACTGCCATCTGTTACGGTCCAGGTAACCACCGTGGTACCAACAGGGTAACGACCCGCCGCACTCGGACTACCATTAAAGCTATTGGCAACAGACTGTACAGAACAGTTATCAGCAGTAACCGGTATCGGAACTTTTACCCATGCTGCACAAACACCGGGATCAGCTGTTTGCGTCATATTACCAGACACAACAATGGTTGGAGGTGTTATATCTGTAATACTTACATTAAATCTGGCACGGTCAGAAATATTACCCGCTGCATCTCTGATACTGACCACTACTGTATTGGCTCCAACTGGGAAACTGCGGTTACCCAACACCAGGTTACCCTGTGCTACCGGAGACTGCCCCTGGTAAAAGCGGTTACCTCGCTGATCAAAATATTCTTCAGTGAGTTGTAAGATTTCTGAACCACAATTATCGCTGATCGCAATAGTAGCAGCACTACCTGTCCAGGTACCACTGGCACCTGCCTGATGTGTTACGGATGTATAGTTGCCCATTCTCGGTTTCTCTGCATCCAGCACTTCTACAACAAAACTGGTAAATGCTTCATTACCGGATTGGTCAACTGCCCGGAAAGTATTCAAAGTAGTACCTATCGGAAATACAGAACCGCTAGGCAAGCCGGCGGTCTGCACCGCTGCAATACTATTCAGGTTCACACTCATTTCATAGAAGTGGAAGGCTGCATATACAGGTTGACTGGCCGTGAATCTGATCTGACTAACCTGCGAAATAGCAGGGAACTGTACAGAAGTTCCGCCAAAATGATAATCGGTGGTTCCGGTTTGTACGGTTTGTACAAGGGTCCAGACAGCAGTTTGCGGATTATATAATTCTACCTGAATAGCAATATCAACACCATGACCATGAACAATATCCTGGTATTCACCTGCACTGATAAAGTCGAGACTCGTTACATTCTGCGATAGTGGTGTATTGAAAGTAATTACACCATCTCCACCACCTTCATTGATGGTTACTTTGGTAGTGGATGCGTTATCGTTAGCTACCGGCATTACATAGGTAACCATTGCACCACATACACCCGGATCATTATTCTTAACAATCCTGTTCATCGCTTTTAAGGAAGGCGGAGCCACATCTGCCACAATCACTGTTTGTGTTTGTGAACTGTTGTTTCCGCTGGCGTCTATATAATTCCAGGTAATAGTATACGTACCCGATAACAGGTTTGTAACCTGATCAGTGGTAGTTCCTGTAACGGAAACACCTGAACAATCATCTGTGGCAGTAGGTGCTGTGATTAAACCATTCGGTGTTATACTGATCACAGGCAAAGAAGGCAGATCCGGTACCGGCGCCGTAATATCAGTAACGGAAACCGTAACGGGTGCAGAAACAGTAGTACAGCCCAGGCCATTGGTTACCGATACGGTATAATTTCCGGATTGTGTTACCGTGATGGACTGTGTAGTTGCACCGTTACTCCATGCGTAGGCCGAACCGGCACTGGCAGTTAAGATCACTGATCCACCCGGACAGAATGTTACAGGCCCGGAAGCAGTAACGGTAGCAGCCTGTACAGTAGTAACCGATACAGGTGCTGATGTGCCAGTGGCAGTACAACCATCTGTAGTTACATACGTAACGGTGGCAGTATAGGAACCGGCTGTATTGACACTGATGTTAGGTGTGGTTTCCCCATTTGACCAGAGATAGCTGGAATTAGGTGCATTAACAGGCGCACCTGAAACCTGCCAGGTAGGACTATTCACAAGCGTAGCATTGCTGCCACTAGGGGCACTATCATAAGTTACCGCACCAGTACCTTCATCAAAATGATAGTTAGCAACCAGGTTGGGTGTATTACCGAAACTCAGAGATCTTCCATTGGCAATCTGCCCGGCATCTCTTGCTACATTCCAGATCCTGATTTCATCCATTTCACCGCGGTACATATAAGGGCAACAACTCAATCCTAACCGTCCAATCTGTAAAGGCTCTGCGTTTGTTCCTAATTTTGAATTGGTACCGGTTGTAACCTGCCCTTCATAGGAACCATTTAAGTATAATCGGGCAATTCCGGTAGCACCATCCCAGGTTCCTGCCACATGGTACCAGGTATTGGATTGTAATAAAGTAACACTATTAATACTGGCAGAACCTGCTCCTCCTAAATGAAGCTGAACTCTACTATTCACTAAAACCAGACCATACTGACCAGGTGCCCCATCACTCTTCCCTTTTGAAACAAGGTATTGAGTGGCAGCCGCATTATCCGTTTTAAACCAGAGTTCAGCCGTAAATGCTGTGCTTAAAGAGTTGCCTGGTGCACTAGGTGCTTCCAGATAATTACTACCGTTAAAGCGTAAACTGCTTCCACCCATAGCAGCAACAGAAAGCCCGAGGTTACCACCTTGACACAGTGTAGTAGATCCGCTGGCTGTTACAATCGGAGTAAGCACAGGTGTGGTATTGACTGTTACATTGGTATTAGCTGAAACAGCTGAACAACCACCGGCATCCGTTGCCGTTACACTGTAATTTCCTGTCTGCGATACGGTAATAGATTGCGATGTTTCACCTGTACTCCAAACATTTCCGGTTGCTGAGCTGGATGTTAAGATAACTGAACCGCCATTACAGAAAGAAGTTGGTCCAGACGCAGTGATAGTGGCAACTTGAGATGCATTAACTGTTACTGTTGTAATGGTTGAAATAGTAGAACAGCCATTGCTATTCGTTACAGTTACACTATAATTTCCTGACTGTGAAACAGTAATTGATTGTGAGGTTTCACCAGTACTCCAAACATTTCCGGTTGAAGCGTTGGAAGTAAGGGTAACTGAGCTTCCGGAACAGAAAGTAGTGGGTCCACTGGCTAATACATTAGTCAAAGGATTTGTATAAACGGCAACAGTAGTATTTGCAGAAACTGATGAACACCCACTCTCATTAGTTACCGCAACACTGTAATTGCCCGGTTGGCTTACAGTGATGGAAGGAGTTGTTGCTCCATTGCTCCACAAATAAGATGCACCGGTACTAGCCGTTAAGGTTACTGATCCGCCGAAACAGAAAGTAGTGGGTCCACTGGCTGAAATAGTTGGTGTTGGTTGAGAATCAAAGGTTACAGTAGGTGTTGCTGTCAACTGTAAGCTACAACCAGCTGATGCGCAAGCGATGTCCGGATTAGAAGTAGACCATGACGTTTCAGAATCAAAGTTATTCAATAAACCATTAGAAACGCCCATTGCATCTATTGTAGACGTGCCTGCACCATCATTGAA
This sequence comes from Caulobacter sp. UNC279MFTsu5.1, assembly GCA_943369185.1. GTDB lineage: Bacteria > Bacteroidota > Bacteroidia > Chitinophagales > Chitinophagaceae > Sediminibacterium. Next base: position 217,818 of record CALRMK020000004.1, read on the forward strand.
CTTGAATAAAGAAACCAGACCATTTTCATTTCCACTTAAACATGCTGTTTTATTGGCATCGATCTCTGCTTGTGTTCTTACCGTATTCCAGATCCGGATCTCATCTATCTTACCATCAAAGTTGTTACAAAGACATTCTCCCTGGGTACCAAAATATAGTTCGCCGTTATTATTATTGATGATGGCTTCATTGGCAACTGAATTCAACACACCATTCACATAAAATTTAGTTTGGCCATTGCCTACTGTTACGGCAATATGTGTCCATTGACCAATCGGAACGGCTCCTACTGTTGAATTAGGTCCGGAAGTTTGAGTGAACTGATTCCACCACTCAATGGCACCATCACCTCTAATTTCTATACCCCAACCATAGTAACCTTTCATTATAACATTACCGATATTGCTCGAACCGTTGAAAAATACCATTGCCTCAATGGTAATGGATGACATATTGTAGGCATTGTTATGTGGTACGGATACATAACTATTATTACCATTAAATTTCAATGAGCCTTGTGTTGAAGGTTTTTCTGCCAGCACATTATAGGTAGTTGTAGCTGAAATAGTTCCTGTGTTGAAATTGATCGCTGAACCTGTTCCCGCTATCGGGCCTGCTATAATGGCATTATTTGCATTGTTACGCAATGTGTAATTAATGCCCAATTGAGTTGCGCCTACAGTTACTGTTGAAGATCCATTTCCACAAATAGTAGCAGGAGCCGCAGTAACCGGTTGATCATCGATATTGTTTACAGTTACAGTAATGCTGTTCGATACCGCACATCCATTCACATCAATTGCATTAATGGTATAAGCTGAAGTTGTAGTAGGATTAACAGTAAGTGATGGACCAGCAACACTACTTAATGGTGTATAAATACTATAGTATGAAGCTGCGCTGTTTTCAACCAGTTGCCTGTCGTCTGTACTAAGTACCGTATTAAAAATAAACACTTCAGTAAAGTCTCCATCAGAAGGTTCACCATAAGGACCTGAACGGTTTAAACTGATGCCATTAGGTCCTGTAATACCACCTGCATTATTTGCCAGCAATGTTCCGTTTTGATAAAGGAAGGAACTATTACTCCCATCAGAAGAACCGGTATACACATATGGATTGGTATCACCATTACTTGAGGCCCCACCACCACTTGGTTCAACCCATCCCTCAAAAAATGAAAGTCCTTTCAATCCTGCCCACCAGCCCAATAACCAGTTATTTGAAACACTGGTTAACATCCTACCTCTGGTTGGCCCGGTTTGTTTGGCTGCATAGACTACTGTGAATGGTGAAGGATAATTTACAGAATTGGTCATGTACTGAGAACTACTCATGTGCATGTTAGGCTTACCATTCAAACCATTGGCAACAAATGTTGGTTGAATGCCAGTAGCAGGTTGAGTGACATTACCTCCATTACCTGACTGATCATATAAGGTGGTAACAAATCCTGTAGAACCACCTAAGAATGAGTTGATAGCAGTAAGATCCAGTTCATTGCCACTAAATCCAAAATCAGATTCTGCATTATCAGATGACCTTCTTAAACGAATAGCCGGACCTCCATAAGTGCTAACCAATCTACGCAGACCAACTACCAGTTTCGCCGATGCTTGTCCACCCCCTGAAAGTGAACTAATAATTGGAGTAGCAACTGTTCCACCTGTTATCGTACTATTTAATATAAGTGTTGACCCACTGCAAACAACGGGATTGGCAGGTGTGATGGTTAATGTTGATATGGGATTCACCGTAACAACTGTAGGTGCTGAAGTAGAAGGACAATCAGATGAACCGGATACCGTAACGGTATATGACCCCGAAATTGATACAGTGATAGATTGTGTTGTTTCACCTGTACTCCATAAATAACCGGTACCTGCTGATGCATTTAAGGTTACAGAACTACCCGTACAGATCGTAGTTGGCCCCCCTGCAGTAATAGTAGCTTGTGCCCCACCACTATTCACGATTACATTAGCAGTTGCAGATGCTGAATTACCATGAATATCTGTAACAGTTAAGGTAACGGTATTCGTTCCAACATTGCTACAATCAAAGCTGGTCTTATCCAGACTATAACTGGCAATACCACAATTATCTGTTGAACCGTTATTGACTTGTGCTGGTGTAATGGAAACAGTGCCATTGGTTAACGCAACTGTGATATTTTGAGTGGTAACAACTGGCGCCTGGTTATCAACCACTGTAATATTTTGAGTGATCGTATTTGTGTTACCATGCGAATCGGTTGCTGTCCAGTTAACATTTGTTATACCCACAGGGAATGTAGCAGGAGCATCATTGGTTAGAGAAGCAGCACCACAATTATCTGATATATTCGGTGCAGTAAGTGTTAGGGTTGCATCACATTTACCGGCATCACTATTTACCGTTTTAGGACCAAAAGAACTTGTGTAACGAATCGTCATGGTTCCACCATTGATGAAGCCCTGCCATCCCGGATAACAAGTGAAAACAAAACCGAATACGTTATTGCCGCCATATACATATCCCGGTATAGATCCCGTATAGCTTGTATTGAATGTTTTTGTTTCATGGGCATAAACACTTGAAGCCACTTTGGTGCCGGATACATATAAATCATCATTACCATCAGTATAACCATACCCCTGATCTTGGCCAGAATAGTTCAGATCAATTCCGGTAACTACTGCACCAGGTGGTAACGGGTCTGAAAAGTTAAAAGGTATCATTTGACAAGAACCCACAAAAGTTTGCATTGCAGGTATAGTAACAGTAGCAGTTCCCGGAGCTGTAATCACAAATGTTGGTTTCTCATTATCAGTAACCGTAACAGTAAAAGTACCTGTAGACACTCCTGCAGAATTGGTGGCCGTTACTGTTACTGTAGTGATACCTATTGGGAATAAACTACCTGAAGCATGCGAATACGTTATAGTAGAAGCAGGTACGCCTGTTGTTTCAGTGGCAGTAAAGTTTACAATGGCACCGCATGTACCTGGATCATTGTTTACCGCCATATCGGCCGGTACATTAATAACCGGTAATATAGCGGCAGCAGCACTAACTACTGTTGGAGCAGAAGTGGTAGTACATCCATTATTCGTAACGGTAACAGTATACGTTCCTACTTCAGCCGTACTAACAACAATCGATAGCGTTGTGGCTCCATTACTCCATACATACGATGTTCCGGCACTGGCTGTAAGTGTAACCGTTTGACCAGACAATAATGTTAAAGAGCCGGAAGCTGTAATTGTTGCAACCGGCGTGGTGGTTATGGCAATATTGGGTATAGAAAAACAGCCATTCACATCTCTGATCGTAACCCAATAATAACCCACTTCTGTAGCCGAAATCGCATTGCTGCTTGCAATATCATAAGTGGTAACACCCTCAATGATTTTATGCCATGCATAAGAAGCAGGTGTGCCATCCGTACTTGCTGTTAAAATAGTAGATCCGCCTAAAGTACAAATGGTAGGCACACCAGTGATAGTGCCGATTACCGCAGGTAATTGATTGATGGTAAATGATTTTGTATCCTGTGCACCACAAGCATCGGTTACGGTAACTGTATAATTACCTGCGGCAAGATTATTAACGACTTCAGCAGTACTTGAAAAACTTGCACCGTCGGTCCAGAAATACGTAAAGGGCAGCAAACCTCCCGAAACACTTTGTATGTACGCCGATCCGGAATTGGGTGCCCCGCAACTTGGCGTACTATATACGGTGAGGGATGGAAGTGATGCTACAGAAATATAGATTCCATTGGCATCATTACTACAGGTTCCATCAGTTACCCTTACATAATAAAATCCCTGCACAGAAGCAGCATAGCTGGCGCCGTTTGCACCCGGAATATTTACCCCATCTTTGATCCATTGATAAGAATAAGCAGCATTATAATTAGTAACACTTAATACAGCCGATGAACCTGAACAAATATTTTGTGTAGTAGTTGTAATGGTAGCTGTAGTTATCCCTCCAGTAATGGTAACCGATTGAGAAACTGCATTGGCACAGGCATCCATTGCCGTTACTGTATAAGTGCCCGGAGCCAGATTGGTAATAAACCCATCTGTACTGTTGAATGATGCACCATCTGTCCACGAATAGGTTACCGGATAGCTTCCGCCAGAAATATTAAAAATATTGGCAGTTCCGTTATTGGGCCCGCAACTAGGACTACTGGATACGGAAAAAGTAATAGGAGTTGGTGCAGTCGTTGCAAATCCGTTTGGATAACCATAACAATTATAGGCATCTTTCAAAACCGGATAATAATAATAACCTGCATCGGTGGAAAGAACGATGGTATTTTGATTAGGTGAAAACTTTCCTATATACACGCTATTGATCAGATCGTATTGGTACCATTCAAAACTATACGGTGTGGCACCCAAGGTTAAGGTTACTGCATTGCTGCCACAAAAAGGTGCGGAAGGCGTTACCGTTGGTAAAGCGAATGCGTCGCCGGCAGTAAAGGTAATAGAACCGGTTGCCTCAACGCCGCAGAAATCGCGATAAGTAGCTATATACGTGCCTGACGCCAGCGAAGAGATATTATTAGCAGTACTGGTAAAACCATTGGGACCCGTCCAACCAACAAATGTAATGGGTGCTGTACCGCCACTATAGGAAGCATTAGCAACACCTCCGCCGTTAAAGCAACTTACACCATTGGTATAGGAAGTCAGATCTACAGTTAAAGGAATGGAATTAGCTGCATAAACATTTACCAAATCTGAATTCTGGAAACAGCCATTGGCATCCGTCATGCTTACATAATATGCACCAGGTTCTGTTGCTACGATAGTATTACCCGATCCTGCAACTGGAATAGTAACATTATTTACCACTCTCTGCCATACATACGTAACGGCTCCCGCATATGCCGAAATCGTAACCGAACTCTCCGGACCACATAAGGTAGTTGAGCCGGAAACAGCCATTGTTTGTGGTTGCGGCGCAGGTTCTAAAATCGTTACATTGGCTGAAACGGTTGTTCCACATGCATCCTGTGCTGTAACTGTATAAACGCCTGCTGCAAGATTATTGATGGAATATTGTGAGCTGGTATAGCCATTGGGGCCTGACCAGCTGATCGTATACGGTATATTTCCACCCACCAATGAAGTTATATTGGCCGTACCATTATTAGGGGCGTTACAACTATTACTACTTTGTGCTGTAATGGCCAAAGGTGGGTTAGGTGCAGCAATCGAATAGGCAAAAGAATAGGTTTGGCAGCCAATGGCGTCTGTCATGACAACTGAATAAACACCAGCTTCTGTTATATCTATAAATTCTGAGTTGGCAAAACCGGTTGTTTCTATCCCATTGATGGTTTTATTCCAACTATATGTAGTAGCACCTGATGCTGCTGTAATACGAATGGAAGCTCCATTAATACAAAGAATTTGCGGACCATTTATGACAAGATTTTTATCAAAACTAGTGCCTTGCAGAATGGTAACCGTTTTGGAAACAACTGTACCACAAAAATCTCTCACACCAAGGGTATAGGTTCCCGCTTCCAGATTACTTAACATGGAAACATCATCTCTGAAAAAGCCATTGGGCCCTGTCCATCCGAGGTTAACATACGAAAATCCGCCCCCCGTAAATGGACCTTGGTCAATCATACCGGTATTGGGTCCGGCACAACTATTCGAGCTGTTAACGGTAAAATCCAAAGGAGCAGTCACAACTCTTTCACTGATAAATAAAGATGTCGAAAATGCTGAGCAAGATCCATCGCTTTCCTGAATCTGGTAATTTCCGGCAGATCCTTGATACGTTGTACCGGTAGCACCGGCAATAATGCTGCCATCTTTATACCACTGATAGGTATGTAAAGGATTTATACCGGATACGCTTAAGGTAGTAGTGGCACCCGTACATACGGTAGTAGCTGTGGCAGTGATCGCAGAGGCGGTAACAGCACCTGTAATGGTAACTGCTTGTACAACGGTTGTACCACAATAATCAACCACGGTTGCTGTATACGTGCCAGGAGAAACATTATTAAGACTTTGGGCATTGGTGGTAAAACCATTACCATCATTCCAGGTCATGTTGATTGGTGCTACACCCGAACTGAAATCAATGATCGCAGCTACAGTTCCTGAATTAACGGTGCAGGCATTGGTACTGGAAATAGTAAAGGCTAAAGGTTTGATAGGTGGCGGCAAAACCGTTACATCATGCGATCCCGGAGGATTAGAAAAACAACCATAACTGTCAACAATGTTAACCCCATAATTACCACTTTTGGTTACTACGATGGATAATCCTGTTTCGTTAAAGGTGGGATCATATTGACCTTCAAAGTACCGATACCAGGTACGACTTACAGAAGGAACCGTTTCATTAAGCGTATAAGTAACAGATGAACCATCACAAATAAGTGTTGGGCCAGATGCGGTAATGCTGGAAACAAAAGCAGGCGCATTAGTTACAACAGATGCTTCAGAAGTTGCAGAACATACCCCATTGTTTACGGTAACCGTATAGGAACCTACAGTGGCAGGTGTAACAGTAATGGATTGGGTGGTTTCTCCATTACTCCAGGTATTGTCTGTGGCAGAACTGGAGGTTAACACTACAGAATTATAAGAACATAATACCAATGATCTGGATGCAGCAATGGTAGGTGTTGCTAAAGCCGGTTCTACAGTTACAGTAAACGTTTGGGGGTCAGATTCACAACCATTCAGATCGGTTGCTATTACTTCATAAGTGGCATTGGCCGATAAAGCAGGTGTAGTGAATTCTGCGCCAGCACCAACTACAACTCTTGCATAAGAGCCAAAAACGCCACCGCCAGTAATTACTTCACTCCATTGGAAAGTTGAACCAAATGATGGTGAACTGGCCGTTAAAGTGGAAGTACTGCCAGCACAAATAGTGGCATTACCAGTTACAGCATTGATGATCGGTTTTGGATTAACAAATATTTCATAGGTTCCGGAAACAATCATTCCACAAAAAAGACTTGTTGCCATGACCGTATAACGACCAGCCGTCGTGACAGTTAAACTGGTTCCGGTCTCGCCGGGTATAGGATCTGCATAACCACCATCCACAGATTTGAGCCATTGATACGCTACCCCTTCCACATTTGTAACACTGATCACTACAGAACCTCCTTCACAGAATTCAGTTGGGCCTGAAAGAGCAAGAATGGGTGTTGTAGGTGTAGGATTTACCAATACTTCAAAAGGTGGGCTGGTAGATGCACAACTACCATTCGTAATTGTAACAGTATAATTACCTCTGGTTGTAACGGTAATGGATGGCGTAGTTTCTCCGGTATTCCATAGATAAGAAGTTCCTGCACTGGCCGTTAATTCCACCGAACCTCCCTGGCAAAAAGTTAAAGGCCCAGATGCAGTAATGGAAGGTGTTGGATTATCATGAATCGTAAAGCTTAAATCAGTATTCACAAATCCATTACTCTCTAAGATCCGAACGGAATAAACATCGGCTGGTAAATTAGAAAAGGTAACTGAATTTGCAGTAATATTTGACTGTGTGACATTATGTGCAACACCGTTAAGCTCAACGATAAAGGGATTGGTACCTCCCTGTAAATTAATGGTGGCACTACCCGTACTACCACCGGCACATGCATCCAAAACTTGTCCTAATGTCGGTATCAATACTGGGCTAAAAGTGGATAGTTCCGCATTATAACAAACCGAATATTGGTTAACTGAACCACCCGTGGCTGCCGTAAACCCAAAATATACTTCATCCTGACCTGAAAAAATATCTGTTACAAAATCCCTTGTATAAGTAAACCTTTGAACCCCATCTGTATAAACCGTCATGGTTTTTGTGGTTGCATCCCAGGTTACTCTCTGTGTGTGATCTAGTCCATCGTTTACAAACCCAATAGACTGCTGTGGCACACCCACATTGGCCGGATTCGTACCCCTATAATCTCCGTTAAATAGTAAGGAAAGAAGTGCATCGGTGCCCCCATTATCATCATAGTTATCATAGTCAACAACTACAGAAGGTGAAATGCCCGGTATAGAAATATTTCCATTCCCATCATAATTGTTTCCCCAACCCTTTGCACTACCGGCAACACCAATTTGCGATAAACCAGCAGGTTGCAATACAAAAGCCATTCCATCACCGCCCGAATAGCCAGATCTGGTTCCAAAATTGAAAGTAAATGAAATATCAAAATCCGAAAGCAAGCTGATTTTAGTATTATTCCAAATGGCACCTCTATCAGACACGGTTTCTGTTGTAAGTCTGTAACAATTGCCTCCGGTATTTACCGCACTAGCCACAGGCGTAAATAACCCCTGCGCATTTGTGTTAAGAGTAGTTGTTATCAGCAATGCAAAAAGCAAGCCGCTCTTTTTAAACAAATCTATGAATGGTAGCCTTAAACTCATAATATATTTTTTATAAGAACCGGCCACACGGGAACACATTATCGTGTTAGCTGATCCTTATTATTTTAAAATCCCATCAGTCCATTTCCGGGCTGATCATACTTGTTACTTCAACAATTGTCTACTTCGTTATCTGACATACAGTATTCCATATTCATATTTCTTGAGATAATTCGTTCCCACACCGGCCGCAGGTATATTGGGCCTGATCACATAAATACCCTTTGGCAATACCGTTCCGGTAACCGGATTGTTCTGTGCATCGGTTAGCGTATATACGATATTAGGTGTGATCAATCCGGCATCGCTTCCATTCTTCAATCCGATCAAGGTTGATGTAAAGGTTGGCAAAGCAGCACCTGCCGTAATCGTTACATCATTTGCCCGCACCGTTAAGGAGTCTCCCAGTACTGTTAACATTCCCGGCAGATAATTAGCGGTATAGTTTGAAGGAGCTACCAACGGAGAGGAAGATGGCATTACCTGATAAGTACCCGGACGCAAAGCACCTGGTAAAACCGGATTGTTCTGCGCATCCAGTACTGTGTATGTTGGCGGACCGGAAACGATATCCTGAACCCGGTCGTTATACGCAATGCCGGTTAACGTACTATAGAATGCAGGTAATGAGGCACCAAACTGCATCGTAGTGTCTTTGGTTTTGATGTTCAGTGTTCCGGGTGATACATTCAGGTTACCCAAACCATAGGTAATATCGAAGTTGTACGAACTATAGGCGGCAGGTACAATGTAATGCGCCCCTACAGAAAGTCCGGTAATCAGATTAATAGCTCTGGCTACTTTTTCAATCGTGATCGGATCGGTAGTGCGGCCATCGGATTCGTTCAGAATGATCACCTGATTTCTATTGTTATTGGGATCAATATTTTCTGAATTTACCAGTGCATAGCCATTCACTAAAGCATAACCATTTACCAGAGCGTAGCCATTTACCAGGGCATAGCCGTTTACCAATGCATAACCGTTTACTAACGCGTAACCATTTACCAAGGCATAACCGTTCACAAGGGCGTAACCATTTACCAGGGCATACCCATTTACCAGTGCGTAACCATTCACCAATGCATAGCCATTCACCAGTGCGTAACCGTTTACCAGCGCATAGCCATTTACCAGGGCGTATCCATTGGTTAAGGTAGTTGAGTTAGGATTGGCCTTATATTCCATGATGGCGGCGGCTGGTACATCGATCACATAGTTGTTTACCAACGCATAGCCATTCACCAATGCATAGCCATTTACCAGCGCGTACCCATTTACCAGTGCATATCCGTTTACCAATGCATACCCGTTCACCAACGCATAACCGTTTACCAATGCATAGCCGTTTACCAGCGCATACCCACTGGCCATCATACCCATATTGGTAAGATCGGCCGGAGTGAGTGTTTTTCCACCTACCACTGTTTTATCATTGGTGAGTCCTATCACAGAATCTACAATACCGGCTTTGTGTGAGCGTTGGATGAAGTCCAGCAACTGCGGCCTCTCTGCAGCCGGTACTTTGGATTCATCATAAGTGTAGGTATAATCTATCCCTGTTATTTTATCACCGTAGTTGATGTTCAGATCTTTGGGGGTGATCAACAAAGGCATACGGTTGATCTTGAGAGATCCTTCCTTAAATAAGAAGTTATACCGCGAGTTGGCTGCCAGCACCGCAGTATCATCATTGTTCAGCGGAACGATATAAGGCGTTACCGTATAACTACCGATATTACTCTTGCTGGTAGCCGTTGTTCTGAAACCAATAGAGGCAATATTCAGGTTCTGTAAGGTTAGTCCGGTGGCAGAAAGCGGCATACTATCTACCAGCAGGGTATAGACAAACTCCGGCAATTGCTCGCCGTACTTTTTGGTTTCATTCTGCACACTGATAGTAACCCTCCTTCTGGATTCCGATAAAATGAACATAGAATCTGAGTAACCTCCATCATTCCCCATGGGAGCTATGGCATTCGTAAAAACTTTGAGCGAAGGATTCCCTTTAAAAAGAGGTATCCGAACAGATAATTCTTTTTCACTGACCCAGTTGGCCGGTATGGGTGTGCCATCCATCAGTACAACAGATGTCTGGTCGAGATAATCACCCTGAATCGTCAGGTCTACCTCCTCCAATCCCGCTTTTTTGCTAGGATCATTTTGAACGAGTTTTTTGATCTTGGGTTTGGGTTTTGCAAAACTCTTCATTGCTGCATCACCCTGTACAAACCCTGCTCCGGTATAATAATTAAAGTTTCTGCCCGGCGACATAGTGATACCGTTTTTGGAAACAGAAGACTGTAATAATGATTTTACCGCTTGCGGATTCATGGTTTCGCCGGAAAACTTCTTTTTGCCTTCCATCAACAAAGCCACTGTTCCGGCCAGGTGAGGCGCTGCACAGGAAGTTCCATAGAACAAAGGATACGGACCCGTTTGGGTGCCCCCCAGATGAACAGTTGTTCCCACACCATCGGGTGCAAGAAAATCGGGCTTGTTTCTGATAACACCATTGATAGATGTACCACCCATTGAAGAGAAATCCTCTGGAACAATGAGGTTTCCATAGGCCGGTGTATTGCTGAATTTTGCAGCACCTACGGTGATGGCACCTGTTGCATTGGCCTGTCCGATGATGGACGAAGCCCCTGCATACCCGTTGCTGAATCCAATTTTACCCCTGAATACAACATACTTGAAATTAACATTCGAAGTACCAGATGACCGGGTGATCATGATATTGGCCTGCGTAGCTGCTTTCACTTCAAATGGCAGGATCTCAATCGGATCCCCACCCGTATTATCGCGGTTATAGCCAAAAATGGTATTACCACTGTTATCAGTGATATAAATATCCAGATCATTCGCACTACCGGTTTGGGTTTGTCCATTTGAATAAATAAAGTCCTGCCATTGCAGTACAATGGTATACGTACCGGGATTCAGGGTAACCTGCTGAAACACATTACCACTTCCAAAATCATGCGCCGAACCGGCATAACCGGGTGGTGGAGGCACCGGGTTGAAAGTATTTTCGTAAGACTTATTTCCAAAATTTCCCGCTGATGAAATATAAGTGACACCCTTGCTGGTAACATAATCTACCGCTTTGGCTATCACACCATCCTGAAAAAAGGGTTCGGTAATGAATGTAACATCATCCACGATAATATGACAGCTGTCCTGCTCCAGTTCGAGAATACCCTGTGCAAAATCTCCCGGACTGATAAAACCTGTACGGAAAGAGAGTTTGGCTTTCGGCGCTACATCGTGTACGATCTGTAACATGGCGCGTCCTTCATCGCGCGATGAGCCAAAAGGATAATCGAGCAGTACATGCACCGGAGTGGTATTGATTGTATCATTAGGTCCACCGGGAAGATCCCCATTATCCATATCCACTTGTGCGGGATTTCCGGGTAATGAGTTATAACTATCTGATAATACCCCTACCCTGATGCCCGCGCCTTTTACATTAAATCCACCTTTTACTATATCGGTACCCATCGACTTATCTCCTTCAGTAGTTACACTGCCGCTATTGCTGATAGGCAGGAAAACAGGTCTACAGTAATTGATCAACAAAGGCAGGCTATCCAGTTTGCGCAGATTACTGATGGGCATTTTACCAGTGAGGAACAAAGTATTGGTTCCGTTATTGATAATATTCGTCATGCCGTAAGGAGCAGTCTGCAACAATGCTTTCAATGTATTATACTGATTGGCCCTGGCTATTACTTCCACCATCACACTGTCATTGCTTACACGGAAAATGGTTTTCACAGAATCCGGAACCGGACTGGTGCTCACAGCCAGCTGTGTTAATTCGGCGCCGATCAGGTTACTTACTTTACCACTATCCGGGGGGGCATAGTAGGGTACAATACAGGGCGTATACGTAACTACCACACTATCTGTTGCGGCACATCCTCCGTTTGGATCGGTTACGGTAAGAAAGTAGGTTCCTTTTGCATTAACCGTAGGTGTTGCCGTATTGGCCCCGGATACAATTCTGCCTTTGAGGGTTGTCCAGTTGAATATAGCCTGTGAAGTAGTAGAGGATCCGTTTAATACAGCAGAACCCACTGTACAGTTGAGGTCTTTTACCGGACCCGCTTCTGCTACAGGAGTATTACAAAGAATAAAGGGTTTGTAATTGATGGTTACATTATTGCCTACAGATACCTGTGTACCGCTCCAGAATGCACCGGTGATAGAGGCTTCGCCGGAACCGGTTCCGATACTGATACCTGCATAAGGAGCCCATACGGTACCTGCCCATTTCATGTTTTTTCCGTTCTCATCTTTTTCGTCCTTTTCATCGTCTTTATCCTTCTTATCATCATCGTCATCAGCTGAAGTTCGGTTACCGGTGATAAAAGCGTTGGTGCCATTGGGTGAACTAACACCGGTGCCATGTGTTTCAAGGAAGATCCTTTCAGCACTTCCTCCGTTCTGGAACTTGATGCTATGGATATTGATATCTACATCGCCATACACATAAATGTAAATAGCGCCTTTAGCGCTATTTTTAAAATCGTAGATGAAGGAATTCTTCTTACCGGTGTTCTTTATCTGCTTAAATACATACACACCAGGACCAGAAAATGTGATCTTCTGCTTACCCGTTAATAGCATATTACCATAAGCACCCGGTGCAAGAATTCTGGAACTATTGACTGTAACAGACCCCACAGCAGGAAAATTAGTAACCGTAGGCATAGAGGGCATTACAGGAAGGGAAGGTGCTGCTGTAATATTACCCCCCACCGGTGTTGGGCCATTGTATACCGTACCAACGGGATGTGTTACACTTCCTTTTACTTCACCGGTTTTATCAACAGCAATATTACCGGCCGCATCCATATTGCCACCAATACTGGCTTTGTTTCCGATTTCAATAGCGTATCCCTGAGCCGCTGCTGTATTAGCTGCGGTGATCCTTCCTTTTACGGTAGTATTATTGGCCAGTTGTACTGTACCACCACTGTAAATACTTCCTTTGATTTCCACTTTAGTTGCTGCCTTCACCAGACGGTAACTTCCAATGGCCCCTGCTTTGATCTCTGCCGCATTACCTATAGTAACAGCACATCCGGGATATAAAGGAGCTTTTTGCCCCACACCGGTTGGACAATTGCCATTGCCTCCGAACAAAACAAAGTCTGTAATTTTCAATGTCTGCCCGAATAAGAACAGTGGTAATAAAGCGAATAAAAGGGCAACGACTTTTTTATGCAGGGGCATAGGGAAATAGTTTAAATAAGCATGGTAGCAGGATAACGCAAGGATATCCCAATACAAAATGACGTATCTGTCATAGTTCCCATAACGAGGGACTATACGCTTTCTGTTCCTGAAATAATTTGATGAATCATCAATACCAGTAGATAGGAAAGAATTAGAATTCTTATTGCGGTATGCATGCCCGGAAATTGCCAATGTACCGGGGCGGTACATAGAATAATCTAATTCCTGGATATTGGATTGTAAGGATTGCCTGTATTACGGCTGTAATGGTTTGAACGAATTGGCTGTATAACTTGGCGTTGTGGATATACAGAACTAATTCTGTTCTTGTCCTACTGGTATTCGCGTTGCTATTTCCGTGCTGTTTTAACCTTGATATTCTAAACCTACAAGGTTTATCCGGATAAAAGTAGCTTTCTGTTAAGTTTTTAAGAAAAATCGTGAAAGTGTTGGAATTTTCGAAAAAAATAGTTATCTAATTGTATATCAAGGATTTCCCTGTCAAAGATTAATGCAAATGTCTTCTTTTGATGACACCACCTGAAGCTTCTTTAATCGTATTGGCAAAGACAAATGCCTTAGGATCGATCTCAGCTACCAGATCCCGGAGTTTTCTTAATTCAAGCCGGGTAATCACAGTAAAGATGATGTCGCAATCATCATGTACTTCAAATTTGCCCGGCAGATAACCTCGCTCTCCCTTATATACAGTGATGCCCCTACCCAATTCATTAACCAGTCTGTACTTAATCACTTCACTATTTGAAGAAATGATGGTAACTCCGGTATAGGCTTCTATTCCCTCAACCACATAATCAACTGCCTTGGATGCAGTAAAATAGGTGAGCATGGAATATAAGGCCGTCTGAATTCCGTAGTGAAAGGCTGCGATGCTGAAAATGATGATATTCAGTGCGAGAATAATTTCGCTAATGGTAAAACTGGAGCGGCGCAAGGCATATAAGGCCAGCACTTCAATGCCATCTACCGCACAGCCGGCACGCATGGTAAGGCCAATACCTACTCCCAGAAAAAATCCACCGAAGATGGAAACCAGTAATTTATCAGAAGTAATGATGGGATACGGTAAATAGTGCAGGCATAAGCCAAGCAACAGTATACATACCAGCGTTTTTATAGCAAAACTATAGTTGATCCCATACATAGACAGGATGATAAAGGGCAGATTAGCCAGAAGGATCACCAGCGCCAGGTTGATATGCCAGATCTCGTGGATCAACAGGGAAATACCGGTTACCCCACCATCAAAAAATTTATTCGGCACCAGAAATCCTTTTAAGGCGAATGCCGCCGTCAATACCCCTATTACAATGAAGACCAGATCCTGTATCATATCCATGTCAAAATGGATGTGTTTTCGCTTCTTTTCATCACGGGCCTGTGCCTGCAGCAAAGAAAGATTCTGCATTTTTTTATGCGCATAGGCACCCGTAGCAAGCTTGGTGTAATAAGTATGCTTCTCTATAAAATTCACCTGGTATTGTACCCATTCATCATAGGAATTAATCAGCTTGAGATTTCGTAATTCCTTATATAACAGTTGCGACTTCTTTTTGTATTGATCCGTACCCAGATATAACAGATCTGCATCACAGAGAATTTGCCCCAGCTTATCTGTGGCCCCCTGCGGTATTTTTGTTGTCATGATAAGATCACATACCTGCCGGATCTGGCTTTCAGAATAACCAAATTCCGGGAGATGTTTCCTCGCAAAATCGCAGGAAAGCAGCTCATGATCTTTATAGGTTTCCAGAAAACCGGTATCATGGAGCAAAGTGGCAGTTAACAGTATGGTGAGTTCATCACCTGAAACTTCTTCAAACCCGGCGATATTGCCGGCATTGTGTAACACATCTTTGGTGTGTTGAACATTGTGATAAGTCAGGTTTTGGGGAATCTCTTTTTCCAGTTTGGTGAGAACAAAAGACTTTAGTTTATCAAACTGCATACTATTAAAAATTAAAGTGTCTGCGAATCCATGTTTGAAAGATGCGGGAAGGTTTTCCGAAACAAATTAGAGTAAATATTCAATATTTTCACGGGTTATCGAAAAACCGGGATAATGGAACAGGGTCTATTCCGGTAAAAAACAGCGTTACCAGCTAATCCGCCGGAAAACAATTTCCCGGTACTGGTTCCTTTCATATAAGACCCCGATTACCTTTTTATCAATCACCGTAATATCCGAATAGGCGGTTGCATCTCCTCTTTTTCCGGCTAATCCGGCTTCTACCAGCCAGGAGCGTGACCATGTTCGGCCCTCATCATAACTGATCCGAAGTGTTAGGCTATCCCTTGTTTTTTCCGAAGCATTATTACTGAAAGCCAGAACCGGTTTGCGGCTAAGGGGTCTAAGATTCAGGATACTTCCTTCACAAACCGGATCGGGTAATTGTTTGTCAAAATAAACCCTGTCCCATTTTTGTCCGCCGTTATGGCTCAGCGCAACAATTCTAGCTCTCTGGTCACCTTTCTGGTTACGGATATTCATCATCAGTTTGTTTCCCGGCAAGGCAACAGCACTGGCTTCATTGGATCCGGGAAGCCCAACCACATCACTGAGATGAAAACTTTGGCCATGATCATCTGTATAAAATCCATGTGCCGCATAATCACTGGCATCCGCTTTCGCTTCACCGGCACTATGATTGGCGGCTATATATATCCTCCCACGATACTTCCCTTGCTGAAACTGTTCGGCATGACCGGGTGTATTGGCATAACAGCGCCAGTCTTCCGCAAAATGATAGGCAGGGTTGATGGAAGGTTGCAAAGGTTTGTGTACCTGCAGCGTTATATCTACAGCAGCAGACCAGGTTTCACCGCCATCAACAGAACTGGTATACCAAACCTGTTTATATCCTTTTCCCTGACGGATTTCGTTTTCGGTAACATTACCTGTATTATAAAAAAGAAAGATCCTGCCGTTGGGATATCTCGGATCAGTAAGATCCATAACCGGCGCAGGATTGCCGGATTGCAAAGTATCATTATCGGTTACTTTCTGTAAGGGTAACCAGGTTTTACCTTTGTCCAGACTTTTCTTCAACACAATATCAATGTCTCCGAAATCGGCACCGCCCTGCACACGCCCCTCCGCAAATGCCAGTAATACTCCATCTGGTCTCGTGATAATGGCAGGGATCCGGAAAGTTTTATACCCTTCTGTTCCGGAAATGAATACAGGCACTGCAGAAGGTTGGGCAGATAGCAAGGAAACGAGTACCATACCCGCAAGCAGTAAAACTGATCTTTTCATACCTGGCCCGGTTATGAACATTATCTGGCAGGTGTAATCACAATATTCCGATACTCAACCGGACCATGGTCTCCCTGGATCAGGATCGGTCCCGGCTCTCCTTCTTTACTGTTCAGGGCACCACCGGTAATGCCCGGTATTACCTGGTCGGAGATCACTTTTTTACCGTTTGCAATCACCGTAACTCTTCTGCCGATTAACGTGATATCAAAGGACTGCCATTCGCCTGCTTTTTTGGCTGCCATCTCGTTAGGCGGAAGGAACCCGTATATTGCACTGAACAGGTCAGGCAACGGCGCCATTCCATAACTATCTTCTACCTGTACTTCATAACGGCCACGAAGATATACGCCGCTATTACTTCCTTTGGGATAACGGAACTCAATATGCAGTTTAAAATCATCGAACTGTTTTTCGCTCACAAGATTGGCCCCGGATTTTGGACTGCGTAAAATACCCTTTTCTGCAATCCATTGATTGGTGCCCATCGCTTTCCAGCCATTCAGATTTTTACCGTTAAATAGTTTTATAGGTGCTCCCCATACCGGTTCTGTTTCTCTAACAAGTGAAGGTGCCCTTACACCTGTCCATTCATATTTTTTACCATCGGTATAGACCATTGTTCCTTTTAAGTTGCCATCTGTGAGGGTAAATTCAAATTCCATATCCCGGGTACCGGGCTCCCATTGCGGGGGAATAGAAAAGGAATAAACATGATCGGTATGTTTTACCTGCGCTATCGGTCTGGCACTTCCGAATGCATATACAAAACGGCCCACCAGTGTACTCCGGCCCGAATGGCTGATTTCGAGCCAGGAGGGCAATGACTTTCCTTCCTGCTCAATTACCAGATCCCAACGACCTTCCAGAGCGGGATCTACTTTTGCCTGAGAATACACAACAGAAAAAGAGCCAACCAGCAGTAAGGCCAGCAGGCCTGAATGTTTCAGAAAATTTTTCATGGAAATATTTTTTGCAGATACTGAAAGTACGCAAAAAACAGGATTCTGATATCCCTTCTTTACATCTCAACCCAATATTTCAACCGGAAAATCATCTCTTTCGCGAAATAACAACCGATCAGATCCGTTTTTGATATATGCAGAATGCCTGCTTACCAGAGTGCCTGAAGTTTTACAAGTCATTATTTCGTAAGTATACATTTGGCAGTAAATCAAAACCCTGAAATCACAGGAATATGCGTAACTGAATGATTTTGATTGTAACTTTATTAAAACCCCCAGTTTTACATGAAACCAATCCATATTCTGCTAGTTGAAGACAATGAAGGTGATATTGTACTCACAAAAGATGCACTGGAAGAATATAAAATAACTACCAATACCAGCATCGCCAGGGATGGCAAAGAAGCTATTGAATTGCTGGAGGAACTCTGGCAAAAAGGACCTGCATTTTTACCAGACCTGATACTGCTCGATATTAACCTCCCCAAAAAAAATGGTCAGGAAGTACTGCAAACCATCAAGGTTGATAACAGGTTTAAAGAGATCCCTGTGATCATGCTTACCACTTCTTCTTCTGAAGATGACATCCTTCGGGCGTATAAAAATCATGCCAACTGTTTTATTACCAAACCTGTAGAAGCAGATCAGTTTCTGGAAGTAGTTTCCTCGATAGAGAACTTCTGGATCTCTATTGTTAAGTTACCTGTACGTAAATAACAACTGCCATGATCAAGGATGAAAAAAAATACCGGATCCTCGTGATCGAAGATAACCCCGGGGATTTTCTGATTGTGGAAGACCTGTTATCTGAAGAGATCCTTGACCCGGTAATTATTCAGGCAAAAAATCTGAAAGAAGCGGTTGCTTTACTCAGTTCGCAGGAAACCTCTTTTGATATTATCCTGCTGGATCTGACGCTTCCCGATAAAAGCGGACAGGAACTGATTAGTGAGATACTACTGGCAGCACCCAATTATCCCATCATCATATTAACAGGATATACGGATATGGATTTCAGTATCCGTTCTATTACCCGGAATATATCCGACTATCTGCTCAAAGATGACTTAAACGCTACTACACTGTACAAAAGTGTTATCTATGCCATAGAACGGAATAAGTATATCTCAGAAATCAGGAAATCCGAAAAACGGTATAGTGATCTCTTCCGGTTAAGTCCGCAACCCAAACTCGTTTTTGAAGAAGAGAGTTACCGGCTCGTACAGGTCAATAAAGCAGCAGCAGATAGCTATGGCTATAGTGAGCAGGAGTTTCTTGACCATTCCCTCCTCGATATTTTACAGGAAGAAGATATCCCAAAAATCAAAGAAATACTGAGAAGCGTTACCGAACCCGAAAAAGAAAAGCTGAATGGGTTGAGATGTACACACCGTAAAAAAAACGGTGAGCTCTTTGATGTAGAAATGTATAGTAACCCCATTCTCATCGGGGAAAAACAATGCAGGTCAATGATTGCTATAGATATTACCGAAAAAATCCGGCAGGAAGAGCGAATCATACAGGCTATTCTTAAAACACAGGATGAAGAACGCTACGAAATAGGTAGTGAACTGCATGACAATGTTTGCCAGATCCTGGCTGCCAGCCAGATCGGCCTCGACAAACTGGAAGAGGTAATCCCCTCCGAAAAAAAGAACTGGTTCCATTACTGCAAGGATCAACTGGGGCTGGCACTGATCGAGATCCGTAATCTCTCCCATCGCATGGCACCCGCTTTTCACAGCGACACTACCGTTGAGCTGGCATTCAGAAATCTATTACGTTCTTTTGATGTAGAAGGCCGATACAATATTAACCTGTTTATTGACGAGTCTGTGCAGCAATACCAGATCAGCACAGATGCACAACTGAATCTTTACAGGATTCT
The DNA here is from genome assembly GCA_943369185.1 of Caulobacter sp. UNC279MFTsu5.1. Taxonomy (GTDB): domain Bacteria; phylum Bacteroidota; class Bacteroidia; order Chitinophagales; family Chitinophagaceae; genus Sediminibacterium. The sequence goes on from CALRMK020000004.1 coordinate 237,616, forward strand.
GCAGGAACAACTGAGAAATATTTCCAAACATGCACAGGCAAAAGAGATCAGGATCGATGTTTCTGTAAACGGGGATCAGTTCAGCATGACAATAACAGACAACGGTGTTGGTTTCACAGCAGATATAGCTATTGAAGGAATCGGTCTGGCCAATATGAGAAGGCGAGCAGCTATTTTTAATGGCATTATCAATATCAGTTCCTCACCGGGAAAAGGTTGCTGCGTTTTGCTTGAAATACCCCTGAAAAAAATTGTAGTCAGGTAAAGAACCTAACCGGAATTAAATTCATTTGGGAATGGTGAAAGAGAAGATACTTCCTTTACCGGGTTCCGATGCTACTGAAATTTTTCCGCCCATACTCTCGATGATTTTTTTGACAAGGGCTAACCCGATACCTGTTCCACTATACTGATCCCTACCATGCAAACGCTGGAAGATCACAAAGATCTTTTCGAAATATTCTTCCTCAATGCCGATGCCATTATCCTGCACAGAGAATGCCCAGTAATCACCTGCATCCCTGGCTGCTACTTCTATCACAGGCGGCACGCCATCTTTGTTGTATTTAATAGCGTTACTGACCAAGTTCTGGAATACCTGCAGCATGGGTGATTTAAGCTGATAAATTACGGGAAGATCCCTCGTAGTAATGATCGCACCCTTTTCTTCTATTACTTTTTTCTGCAGCAGACAAATCTCATTCATGAGTACATTCAGGTCAATATGCTCTTTCTGGCTGTTTACCCTGCCTACCCTTGAAAACTCGAGCAGTTCCAGAATGATCTGCCGCATACGTTTGGCACCATCTACGGCGAAAGCAATGTATTGACGGGCTTTTTCATCCAGCTGCTCTCCATAGCGTTTTTCAAGCTGTGTTAAAAATCCTGTTACCATACGCAGTGGTTCCTGCAGATCATGTGAGGATACATAGGCAAATTGCTCCAGTTCCTGGTTCGAAATGGCCAGTTCATTATTGATCCTTTCCAGATTGGCATTCAGCAATTTCAATGCTTCCTCCTGTTTTTTTCTTTGTGTGATATCTGTGGTGGAGCCTATCATGCGGATAGCAATACCGGCTTCATTGCGGATGATATGACCTTTATCGTATACAAAGGCATAGGTTCCGTCTGCCTTTTGAAAGCGGTATTCATCTTCCCAGTAATCCAGCGAAGGGTCTGCCAATATCTTTTGCCGCTCGCGGTTAATTCTTTCCAGATCATCCGGGTAAACATGCAGCGCCCAGAACTGGTCATCGGCATCTGCCACAGCGGTGTCATATCCGAACAGCTTGGTATAATTTTCTCCCGACCGGATAACTTTATTGGTCTGCAGATCCCAATCCCAGATAGAATCATTCGTTGCTTTGGCTACATAATCATATCGTTCATTACTGATACGGATAGCTTCCTGTGAGTTCTTTCTTTCCGTGATATCTTTCAGATACACAGATGCGCCGTTTTCAGAGGGATAAGCACTGATCTCAAACCATCTTTGTACAAATGCAAGGTATCGTTCGTAACGAATCGGTTTCTTTTCATTTACCACCGTTTGGTAGTACTCATTAATATTGGGAGATAAATTGTTACCAAAGTATTCCAGCAGATTTTTACCTATCATTTCAGCAGCACTTACGCCCAGCACTTTCGAAGCTTCCTGATTCCAGTAAGTGATGATCCAGTTCTTATCCATGGCAAAAAAAGCATCCCCGATACTTTCCAGAATCGTATTTCGTTCTTCCAGTGTATTTATGAAAGAAAGCTGGGCCCCTTTCAGCTCATCAATATCCTGAAAACTGCCATATAATCTTACACATTTCCCATCAATCATTTCCGCCTCACCCATTGCCCTTACCCATTTTTCATTCCCCTTTGCCGTGATAATCTGTAATTCTTCCGAATAAGGTCTGCCATCTTTGATTGCCAGTTCTACTGCCTTGCTGATCTTTGCGCGGCTTTCTCCCTCCTTGTAAAACAGGATACCCTCTTCCAGTGTAGGTTCATACTCTTCCGTTGTTTCATGTATGGCACGGGTAACTGCCGACCAGGTAATTTTACCTGTGGCGAGGTCAAGATTCCACGCACCTATCTTCGATAATCGATATACTTTTTCCAGTGAGTCTTTTAATTCCTTTTCCAGTGTAACATCTTTGCCATAGGCATAAATCAATCCATTCTCATCCAATACCTCTGAGGAACTCCAGGATATCCACTTCCATTCGCCCGATTTAGTCCGGTATCTGTTTTCAAAAACATAGTTCAGCTCATCGTTCATGGCGTCTTTATGCGAAATAACAGTTGCGCTTACATCATCGGGATGTACAAAGTGCATAAAGGGTTTACCTGTTAATTCCTCTTCGGAATAACCTAACAACCTGGTAAAAGCCGGATTTACTTTTCTGAAAAATCCATCAGGAGCTACTATACTAAGCAGATCAGGTGATCGGGAAAAAAAAGAGTTCAGTTCGTGTTCTGTTTTTTTCCGCTGTATTTCTCCGGCCAGCTTTGAGAGTAATGCATCTTCTATACACAGTGATTCCAGCTGTTGCGACTGGTTCTGTGTATCATAAAAGATCAGAACGGCCAATACCTTTTCTTTAAAAAGAACCGGTATAGCAGTTGCCCGCTGAAAACCATGTAAAGCGGCCCATTCTTTTCGGTAAAAGAGTGCATTATTGGGCAGGTCATCCAAAAAAACAGTTTCTTTCCTCTCCCAGCAGATACCGGGTAAACCTTCCCCTTTTTTGAACAATCCGGGATTCCGGTTATCGGGAACCTGGTTAACAGCAAAATAAGTAGCTTCTAAAAATAAATGGTTCCGATCTATTCCTGTTAACCAGATCTCTCCGGCCCGGAGTCCAAAATCATCACACCATACCCGAAGTATTTCCAACAGGCAATGCTGTAAGCTGTCATCCCTACTGAAAGTCGTGTTGATCTGAAGCAAACGCTCTCTTTCCTGTTGGTTTCGAACCGCTTCTGTAATATCCCTGCTAATACCTACTACGCCGGAAACCTGCCCATTTTCAATAATCGGAATCTTGGTCGTATTGAGCCAACGCAGTTCTCCGTTGGAGAGATACAGCGGTTCCTGTTTGTCAATGATCGGTTTTCCTGTAGCGATTACTTCGCGGTCATCTTTCAGGTAAATCTCAGCCTCATCAGGAGGAAGAAATGCATCCAGTGTTTTGTGCAATGTTTCCTCTTCTGAAGCAGCTCCCAGCAACTGAAGCATTTTTTTATTGTTCAGTATGTTACGTGTTTCACTGTCTTTCACATAGACGTAATCGGGTATTGAATCTACCAGAATACGCAAAAGGTTTCTTTCCGCAGCCAGCTGTTGCTCTTTTTTCTCCAGTGCTTCATCCGCCTCCCAACGCTGGGTCACATCCCGCACAAAACCCATATAATTGCCATTGGATAACAAGCTGGATGTGATCTCTGCAATAAAAATAGTACCGTCTTTTCTTTTGGCTTTGCGTATCGTAAGTAAGGACTTCTTTTCCAACAGTTCTTTTACCTGCAATACGGGATCGGTAGCTGTTATCACCAATACATCCGGTAAACGGAGCGCAAATAATTCTTCTCTTGTATAGCCCAGTAATTTCAATACGGCAGAATTCACCTGTACAAAACGAAGCGCAGGATCGCAGATAACAATCCCATCCAAAGCCTGCTCTACCAATGTACGGTAACGTTCTTCCGAAACTGCCAGGGCTTCCATTGCTTTCTGTTGTTCGCGGGTCTTTATTTTCACTGCCCTCCGAACCATGATTCCGTAAATGAGCACTGCAGCAAACAATATCGCTACTATCCCCAAAACAAAAAATCCGATATTCTTTACCGATTCATACAGACCCGGTTTTTTTTCATAGATAAATCCGTTCAGCTTTGCGTCAGCCGGCAGTAATCCCAATGCTTTGTGAATATCAAAAATATGGTTCCATCTACCTTCGTTCATATGCCCTACTTCCACCAACTCAGGCAGAATCAGCTTATCCATTTCGTTCGCTTCAAACAACAAAGACTCTTTGGTAACTTTCCGACCCGATACGCCCGGCAGGGTAAGGATATAGTCACACATTTCTTCCTTATGACTCATGGCATATTCCCAACCCAAACTAGTAGCACGCCTGAATTTTTCAACAGTTTCAGGGTTATTTTTTATATAGCTCAGGGAAGAAAAAAGAATATCTCCATAAAAATCTACCCCATAATTAATGGGTTTGATCAGTACCGGCGTTGCTCCCATTTTTTTGAGCTGGTAGGGTTCTACGGAACTATAACCTGTCATGGCATCTACTTTGCCATTTACCAGATCCTGATTATCCCAGCTATGCTGGAGTACAGAAAGGTGCGACAGATCAATCCCTTCTTTCAGAAACATGGCTTTTAATTCAACCCATCCCTGATGCTCTGAAGCCATGATGCTTTTGCCGATAAGATCAGTGGGCACATGGATCCCTTTTCCCGGCATCGACATAATAACATAAGGTGAGTGCTGAAAAATGGCAGCAACTGCCACCAGTGGTTTGCCTTTTGAATACTCGATAAGAAGATCGGAACCAGTAATACCGAAATCGGCTCTGCCCAATAAAACCTCTTCGGTAACGGGATGTATCGCATCGCCTTCTATCAGTTTTACAGTAAGGCCTTCCTGCTGATAATACCCCTGCCTGATAGCTGCATAATAACCGGCAAACTGAAACTGATGCCACCATTTTAAACGGAGTGTTACCTCATGCTTCTCCGCCAATCCCTTTGGGGGAAGAAAAAGAGAAAAAAGGCATACCAAAAAAACTCCGCGGAATAACATAGGCCTGACAATCAGGATACAGGTATAAGATACTACAATCGCTGTATATTTTTATAAAATATCTGCAGGTTACCATCACCATTTCTTCATTTGAGGATGGATGGATACAGATAGTCCCGTATTGTAAGGTAACTATTGAGGGAGGTGTAAAACAATGATTTTTGTCAGCAGAAATAGTTGGTAAACAGGCTACCTATACTGTGTAACCATATTATACGTGTGGAAGGATTGGTTACGATAAAGGAAGTTTGGCCCAGGAACCCTTATTTCTTCTATCGAATATGAGCCTGCATCATCAAACACCAGGGTTCCTGGCTGGAAGTTCAGTAACTCCAGTCTTCCGTTAATACCACCCACTGAAAAGCGGAAGGCGCACCGGGAATAGTAGCCGCACAGGTACTGCATCCGGGCTCACTGATCTGGTTTTCAATCAATCTGATCTTGATCACCAATCCTTTTTTATCTGCGGTCAGTGTTTGCATTTTAGCCATATCTGCACAGGAGAACCGCGTGGTAAACACATGATCGAAAGTGGAATCAGCCCTGACATACCCATTCACACCGTACTGATACAAAGCAGGATCCTGGATCTGAACCACCGCACTGCTACAGATCTCATCTATGATCTTGACCCTGAATACTTTTTCTGAGATCTCAGACTTGGTACAACCACCTGCTGCCAATAAGAATGACAGCATTACTACCCAAAATTTGTTCTTCATGATACTTGTTTTGGGATTGACACGGGGTGGATAGGATTCGTTGCATAGCCATTTTCTAAAAAATAAAGTACCGTATAGAACGAGATTTGAACTCCTGTCCGCCTCAGGCGGATATGATATCCTGATTTACAATACTTTATAAGCTAAAAACCCATACTGTAGCTTAATTTCTACTTCAGAATTAGTGCCTTTGATAGCTTTTTGGTACTGTTTGAATTCATGTACGCTATAACACAATTATTCTAGCAGCACCGTAATTAGCAAATAATTAAAATATAGCCGCTATTTTCTTACACGCTTCTTTTGAAACTATACCTTTTTGAAAAAGAAATTGTATACTCCTATCATCATTCACAAAACTTCTTGTTCCATTTTGTTCGGTATCTGTTATTGCTAAATTCCTGTCTTTTCGTTTAATGTGTTTTCGTTTTGAAAGAAGTCAGAAATTCCTGGTATTTTTTAATCAGTGCCTCTTTTATTTTCGGATATTTTTCTGACACATCCTGACTTTCCGTTGGATCATTTTCTAAATCAAACAACAACATATTTCCATTCATCCTGACGGGTTTAATGCCCGGATAATCAGCAGGTGATGCTTGTTCCATGGGGGCTATAATGGTTGTTCCATCCGGGCCTCGTTTGTCCACATATTTTGTAACATCCACTTCCTGGTAAAAATCCGGTTTTACAAGAAAGAGTTTCCACTTTCCATCACGTATCGTACGAACCACTGTGTCTTTCATGGTATAAATGGGTGGGTGCTGATTTGTTTTTCCCTGTATGATGGATGATAGATCCTGCCCATCTAATTGAATAGCTGGATCAGTTTGGATATTCGTTAAATGCATGATGGTTGGTAAGATATCAGGCGACCAGCAAGGGGTGCTGATAATTTTTGATCGAGGAAATTGTTTAGGGTATCTAATGATAAAGGGCACTCTTGTTCCGCCTTCCCAATTATTAGCTTTCATACCTTTCAATCCCCCTGCATTTCCGCCATAATAGGGTCCGTTGTCCGACATAAAAATAACAATTGTATTCTCCAGCATATTCAATTCTTTCAGTTTATTCATTACTGCACCTGTTGACCAATCCAATTCTTTGAGTACGCTTTCATATAAAACCCGGGAATTCCCTTTTTGATAAAATTTTTCGGATGCCGCTAGTGGCTTGTGAGGCATGGCATGTGCCAAATAAAGAAAAAATGGTTTGTCTTGATTTCTTTCTATAAAATCCAATGCTTTGGTCGTATATTTTTGCGTGAGTGAACGTTGATCAACAGGAAACGCAACTACATCCTTATTCTCAATAATTTGAACAGGCCGCATATCATTTGAATAAAGAATTCCATAGTATTCATCAAACCCATTTCTTACAGGATAAAATTCAGGTTTATGTCCCAGATGCCATTTTCCAATACACTTGGTACGATAACCTGCTTCCTGAAAAATTTCTCCCATCGTTACTTCGTTTGCACGCAATCCAATATCATTGATGCCTGCATCAGGAGCAGGGTTTTGTACCATTCCATGCCTAAGTGGAAAGCGCCCCGTAAGTAGTGATGCCCTTGAAGGAGCACAATAAGGAGTAGGTACATAAAAATCTGTAAAACGAATTCCCTCTTTTGCTATCTTGTCGATATTGGGTGTACTTATCTGTTTGCTATTATAACAAGAGATTTCCCCATAACCCATATCATCGGTTAAGATGATTACTACATTGGGCTTTTTCAACTCCTTTTTTTGAGCGCCGCTTTTATGTGGCGTAAAACAAATTGAAACAATGATCATGGCAGCCATCCATTTGGTAGATTTTGTAATCATGCTACATGGTATTTAGAGGATTCATTATTGTTGATACCAAAAAAAGATGAAATGGGTAATGAACGATCTCCATTACCTTTCGTAGAGCAACATAATACTACAAATAAAATAGTGATTGTTTTGTTCATTTTATAACCATATATGGTATACAGATGAATCTAATAGCAATGATATACATTGAATAGAAGGGTTTAAAGAATGCAGGATCAATTCCTTTTTGTCAGTGACAGTTCGGTTTAGTAGCGATCGAAATGGAGAAAACTAGCATTATGGAGAGAATAGGCAAAAAAAGCCCTCAAAACAGCTGTTTCAAAGGTTACTATTTGTGTTTGTAGCGTGAACGAGATTTGAACTCCTGTCCACCTCAGGCGGATATGACATCCTGTATCTTAATTTCAAGAAAAAAGCCCATCATCACTGATGGGCTTTGTAGCGAGAACGAGATTTGAACTCGTGTCCGCCTCAGGCGGATATGATATCCTGTGTCTTACTTTTCAAATAAAAAAGCCCATCATCGCTGATGGGCTTTGTAGCGAGAACGAGATTTGAACTCGTGACCTCAGGGTTATGAATCCTGTGCTCTAACCAACTGAGCTACCTCGCCAGGTCATTTCCGTCAGGAGTTTTCACTAACGGGCTGCAAATATAGGAGGTTTGGGCAAAATGAAAACCTTAGTAGGCTAAAAGTTTGTAGATCCGCTCCATCAATTTATCGGGAGTGGGTAACATAGCCGCTTCCAGAGCGGTATGAATGGGCACGGCGGGCAGGTTTCTGGCCCCCATTACCTCTACTTTGGCATCCAGAAAATGATAACACTGGTTGGAGATCCGGAGTGATAAAGCCTCGGCAAAAGAGTTATTCTGCTGTTCCTCGCTCAAAACCAGCACTTTCCCATGCCGGCGCACGGCTTCAAAAACCGCTTCCTCATCCAGCGGAAACAGGGTTCGCAGGTCCAGGATCTCTATTTTTCCCGGCATCCGGGTTTCTACCGCTTTGGCCCAGTAAACACCCATTCCATATGTAATGATACAAACCGTTTCACCCTTCCTTACTTTGGCCGGATCGGCCTCCTGTACTATGGCAGCTTTACCCAGGGGCAAAACATATTGCCGGTCGGGTTCAATGGTTTTGGCATCTTCTGTGCCGGGTACTTTGCTCCAGTAAAGGCCCTTGTGCTCCAGCATAACCACCGGGTTGGGATCCAGAAAAGCCGCTTTCAGCAAACCCTTCATATCGGCCGCATTGGAGGGATATACCACTTTGATACCTTTAATACTCAAGAGGGTACTTTCGATACTGCCACTGTGATAGGGTCCGCCACCCCCATAAGCGCCGGTAGGCACCCGCAAAACCATCTGTACGGGAAACTTACCATTACTCAGGTAACAGGATTTGGAAGCTTCTGTGATCAGCTGGTTCAACCCGGGATAGATATAATCGGCAAACTGCACTTCCACAATGGGTTTGATGCCCAATGCAGATAACCCAACCGTTGATCCAACAATATAGGCTTCCTGAATAGCGGTATTGAATACCCGGGTAGCACCAAACTTATCGCCAAGTGTTGCCGCCTCCCTGAATACACCACCCAATCGGGCACCTACATCCTGGCCAAATAATACCGCTTCGGGATAGTCTTCCAGAATTTCTTCAATCGCATGCAGGGCCGCATCCACCATCATCACTTTCTCACCGTTTTTCGGCACCCGCTTTCCCTTTTCTTCTGTAACCGGTGTGGGGGCAAATACATGCTGCTCTACAGAAAAAACATCCGGTTCGGCCGCCTGTTGCGCCAGGGTAAAATCCTGTAACACTTTTTCACGGGCTGCCGATTCTACCTGGTTAATCTCGTGTTCGGGATAGCCCACCCCGTTCAATAACATCCGTAATTTGGGGGCGGGGTCGTATAATCCATGTTTTAACAGGTCTTCGCGGCTTCTATAAAACTCTTTGCGCACACCACTGGTATGGTGGCCCAGTAATGGCACTACCGCATGCACCAAAACAGGTCTACGCTCGGTACGGGCATAACTTACCGCCTGGGCCATGGTTTCATAGCTCTTGATAAAATCACTGCCATCGCACTGCAAACGCTTCAACCCTTTAAAGCCGGCAGCATAGTCGTAGGCGTTGCCCGAACGGATCTCATCAGCCGTAGCGCTGATGCTCCATTCATTATCCTGTACCAGGTATACAATGGGTAATTCTTTCAGCACGGCCACCTGTAAAGCTTCACTCACTTCTCCTTCCGATACACTACCATCTCCCAGTGAACATACTACAACGGGTAGACTGCCATCTTCTGCTTTCCGGAAAAGCGGCGAATTGATTTTCTCTAAAAATTGCAACCCCTGCGCCAACCCCGTTGTGGGTATGGCCTGCATACCAGTAGCACTGCTCTGGTGTATGATGGAAGGTTTATCAGCATCCCGGCTGCTCGGATGACAGTAATAAGAACGCCCGCCCGAAAAAGGATCTTCCCTTTTGGCCAGCAACTGCAACATCATTTCGTAAGGTCTGAACCCGATGGTTAAGAGGATACTGTCATCCCTGTAATAAGGACTTACCCAATCGCAGGGCAGTAACTGCATTCCGGTTGCGATCTGTATGGCTTCATGTCCCCGCGAGGTAGAGTGTACATATTTACACACCTGCCGGTTGGCATCGTAGGTATCGCCCATGGCACGGGCCGTAACCATCAGTTGATAAGCGTGTAATAAAATTTCTGGCGTCAGCATCTGGCGGTTCGTCTTCGGATGGCAAAGTAAGGAATAGGACTATTATTTGATCTCGAGGGCGAATACTTTCTCTTTACCATAAAACCCTTCCAGTACATCATCGGTTACACATTCTCCCACACCGGCCGGTGTACCGGTATAAATCAGGTCGCCGATATTCAGTGAAAAATACTGGGAGATATGAGACACGATCTCATCAAAAGGAAAGATCAGGTCTTCGGTAGTACCGCTCTGTACGGTTTCTTTATTTTTCTGGAGTGAAAACAGGATCGGTGCATTCCGCAATTCGTCGGTAAAAGGGATCCACCGGCCAATAATGGCAGAATTGTCCCAGGCTTTGGCTTTTTCCCAGGGCAAACCCTTTTTCTTCAGCTCTGCCTGTACATCTCTGGCCGTAAAATCGATGCCGATGGTAAAAGCATCATAATATTTATGGGCTGACCCTTCATCCACATATTTTCCGTTCTTGCAGATACGGAGCACTACTTCTGCTTCATAGTGGAGTTCATTGGTAAATTCAGGGTAATAAAAGGGAGCATTCGACTGCATCAGTGCCGTCTTGGGCTTCATAAAGATGACCGGTTCTTCCGGAACCGCATTGCCCAATTCTTTGGCATGATCGGCATAATTCCGGCCAACGCAGAAAATTTTCATAAGGTAACAGTTTAAAATACTAACTAAATAGCCGGATTTATAGGGATACGGAGGCTACTTATATTATATTTCTCCTTCCGGAAAACGCTGAACAGCCCTTTTTATTGCCCGAAAACAAGGTTATTTACCTGGTTCATCGTTCTTTCAATTCCGATAGCTGCAAAAGATTCTATTACTTCAACACATCTATCGATTTTTTGTTGCACCACTGGCATTTCTGCCGGTGTCCATTTTCCCAACACAAACTCCACCTGCCGGCCTTTCGGAAAATCATTTCCTATCCCGAACCGGAGTTTGGGGTATTGATCGGTACCGAGGGTTAACTGTATGTCTTTGAGACCATTATGGCCCGCATCGCTGCCTGAGCCCCGTAAACGTAATTTATGCAGGGAAATAGCCAGATCATCTACAATGGTTAAGGTAGCTGCGGTTTCAATCTTTTCCTTATCCATCCAGTATTTAAAAGCTTTACCACTGAGATTCATGAATGTAGTGGGTTTGATGCAGACAAAAGTTTTGCCTTTCCACTTTACCTCGGCTACTTCGGCCAGTCTGTCCACTTTAAAAAAGCCACCATGTTTGATCACAAAAGCACTGACCACGTCAAACCCGATATTGTGCCGTGTATGCCGGTATTCATCTCCGATATTGCCCAATCCAACAATGAGAAACTTATTCATAACTACCCCAAAAGTAGCGGGTAAACGGTTATGTGCAAAAGCCAATTCTGTATATCAAAACGGATATATCCTTTTGTTTACGGGCGAATTACCTGTTTTTCGATCTGTTGCCTTATTTTTACGCAAGATCCGTTTACCCCCATTATGCAAAATCCAATTAACCCGATTACTCAGTTATTCAGCTGGATAGCCAATATAGGGGTATCGGATACGATCAGCTTTTATGAGCGAAAAAAAACGCAACTGATCAATCTGGCCGTAGCCTTCGGAATCCCTACCAACTTCTTTTTCGCGTTTGTAAATCTGGCAGATGGCAAAACAGGATTGGCCGTGATCAACAGCTGCCTGTTTGCGGGTGCAATTGCCATTCTCATCATTAACAGTTATCAGAAATTCTTACTGGCCCGAACCGTACTAAGCTGCCTCGCCAGTGTACTGTTTTCTATCAGTGCCATTTTTTTCCGGAATGGCGGAGAATATTACCTGTTGTTGAATATGGTTATCATCATCATTTATTTCAGTGAGAAGAAATTCCTGATCTTTTTTACCATTACCAATATTCTGCTGTTCATTGGCATCAAAATCTTCCTGAATAGTTCTATTGTATATGATGAAGTTCCTTTTGGCAGGATCCTGTACAACACTATCTGGGCTGTCTGCACAATGGTATTGGCACTACTTTTCTTTAAAAAGGAACAACTCTCTTATCAGAAGCAGGTAGAAGAAAAGAACCGGGAACTCAAAGAGCTGAATAATACCAAGGAGAAATTATTTTCCATCATTGCACATGATCTACGTTCCCCGATCGGGCAGTTAAAAGGTTCCCTGGAGCTGGTAAACAAAGCCTATATCACACCGGAACAGTTCCTGCCTTTAGCAGATAAACTTTCTGTTCAGGTAGACCAGTTGCATAGTACCCTCGACAACCTGTTACGATGGAGTATCAGCCAGTTTCAGGGCATACAGGCGGTGCCAGAATATGTTTCCTTGCAAGAAGTGATCGGTGAGAAAGCCATTCTCTTCCTGAAACAATCCATCGAAAGAAAAAATATACAGCTGCATACAGAAGGACTGCAACGGAAAGCATGGGCCGATCCGGATCACCTGATGCTCATCTTCCGCAACCTGGTTGCCAATGCCATCAAATACAGTTATCAGGATGGAAAAATCAGCATACGTGCCTACCCAAAAGAAAATAACATCATTGTTGAGATCGAAGACAATGGCATGGGGATGACAGCAGACGTAAAGGAATCGGTCTTCAGTTCCGTTACCATGATCTCCAGTACCGGCACTTCCAACGAAAAAGGAACCGGTTTAGGGTTGAAGCTTTGTAAAGAATTCATTGAAAAAAACAAAGGGGAAATCTGGCTGAATAGTGAACCTGGCAAAGGCAGCACTTTTTATGTGTCGATACCAGCCACCCAATAAAAAACCCGGAAAAAATTCCGGGTTTTTTAAGAAAAGCTATGGGAAGATTATTTCTTCTTCGCGTCTTTTTCTGCAGTAGCTTCTTCCTGTTTCAGCTGGCGGGTTAACACCACTGAAGCGATCGGAATACGTGGCGAGTTCAGGATTTCCATTCCTGCCACTTTTACGTCTTCTACGCGGATATTTCCGTTCAGATCCAGGTTAGTGATATCCACTTCAATGTTCTCTCTCAGGTCTTTAGGCAAAGCCTTTACTTTCAGAGATTTGATCTTGGTGATCAGTTTACCACCACCTTTTACACCCACAGAAACGCCTGTGAATTTGATAGGTAAAGTAGCAATCACTTTTTTGTCGCCAACCAGTTCCAGCAGATCCACGTGGATCAGGGAATCACTTACTTTGTCAAACTGCAGATCTTTCAAAATGCATTTGTACTTTTTGCCGTCTACCGATACTTCAGCCAACTGAAATTCACCAGTGTACACCAAAGGCTTGAAAGCCTTCGCAGAAGCATAAAAATTAACCTCTTCGGCACCCCCGTAAATTACACCCGGCACATTTTCCTGAGAGCGAATCTGGCGGGCGGCTTTTTTGCCATGTTCGGTCCTCAGGTGACCTTCGATTGTAATTGTTTTCATGTTATTATTTTTTGGACGGCAAAGGTAGGGAAAGGCAATTAAAAATTAACAATTAAAAATTAGCAATTGACAGGATTGCCCAAAAACAATAATTACCTAACTATATCATAGTCAGGCAATTACTTATAAAATATTTTTAATTTTTAATTTTTAATTCTTAATTACTTGTCTCTCCCCCGCAATTGAGAGTGAATAAACAGGCTGGTAATACTCTTATTTTCATACGCATTCCGGATAGCGATGGCGAAGAGATCGGCTACAGAAATCACTTTAATCTTTGTGCTTTCCTGTTTCAGGGGAATCGTATCGCAAACCAGCAGTTCTTCCAGTACACTGTTTTCAATATTCTCGTAGGCTTTACCGCTCAGCACCGGATGGGTGATCATGGCACGAACGCTACGGGCACCTTTCTCTTTCAGTAAACCGGCTGCTTTGGCCAGCGTGCCACCGGTATCACAGATATCATCTACCAGGATAATATCCCTGTCGGTTACATCACCAATCACCACCATACTGGCAATCTCATTGGCCCGTTTCCGGTGTTTATCGCAGATCACCATTTCCGCGTTGAAATAGCTGGCAATTTCCCGAACCCGGTTGGTACTGCCCACATCGGGTGCAGCAAATGACAGGTTAGCCAGTTTCAGTTGTTCTATATAGGGAATAAAGATCGCAGAACTATCCAGGTGATCCACCGGCACATCAAAGAAAGCCTGGATCTGTGGCGCGTGAAGGTCCATGGTAATGATCCTGTCGGCACCTGCCGCCTGTAAAAGGGTGGCAATCAGTTTCGCACCAATGGCTACTCTGGGTTTGTCTTTTCTGTCCTGTCTGGCAAAACCATAATAAGGGATGACAGCAATGATTTTGTGAGCACTAGCTCTTTTGGCAGCATCAATCATCAACAGCAACTCCATCAGGTTATCTGTGGGTGCGTAGGTACTCTGTACCAGAAAAACATAATCGCCACGAATACTTTCCAGAAAAATAGGCTGGAACTCACCGTCGCTGAATTTTTGAATATTGATTTTTCCGATGGGGGCGCCAAAACGTTGCGCAATTTTTTCTGCCAGCTTTTGAGAACCAGTGCCGGAGAATATCTTAACGGATGGGTTCATAATGTGTGGGGATGTGCGGCGAAGATAGAGATAAGGTGAAGAAATTGTAATTTGATTTTACTATAATTTTTCCTTATGCGCAAATTTTCTATCAAAGACTGGGCACCGGACGACCAGCCCCGGAAAAAGCTGTTACAGGCCGGCGCTGCATCACTCAGCAATGCGGAACTACTCGCCATCCTGATCAATAACGGATCTAACGGTGATACGGCGCTGGATGTGGCTAGAAACCTGCTTTTGTCTGCAGAAAACGACCTGCAAAAGCTGGCGGGCCTTAGTGTAAAAGAAATGGTGAACAGGAAAATCAGGGGATTGGGAGAAGCCAAAGCCATCAGCATTGCAGCTGCGCTGGAATTAGGGATCCGTCGAAACGCCGCCGGCAGATTAAAACCCCGTGTTACCCGCAGTGAAGATATTGCCCATTTTCTCCGGGCCACACTGGAGCACAGACAAAAGGAAGTATTTGCGGTGGTGTACCTGAACAGAAACAATACGATTACCCATCTGGAAATGATCAGCGAAGGTGGCCTTACCGGCACAGTTGCCGATCCCAGGGTAATCCTGAAAAAAGCACTGGAACACAATGCCACAGGTTTGATCCTATGCCATAATCATCCCAGCGGAAACCGCCGACCCAGTAAAGCCGATGAAGCCATCACCCAGAAAATAAAGCAGGCAGCCAGTCTGCTCGATATCATGGTAATGGATCATATTATTGTGAGTAATGAAGGGTATTTCAGTTTTGCGGATGAGGGGATGCTTTAATAGTTAGTAATTAATAATTAGTAGTTAAAAGTTCAGGCGGGAGATTTAACTACTAATTACTAATTATTCATTACTAATTACTACGCCTGCGCCGTAGGCCCTCCAAAATTCATTGGGATCTCGATTTGTTCCAGATCCTTGATGGGGCCGTTAGCGGCTTCGTAACGCTCTATATTCTCCTGCAGGGCGCGCATAAAACGTTTGGCGTGCATGGGCGTAAAAATGATCCTTGATTTTACTTTGCTTTTGGGTGTGCTGGGCATCACATTCACAAAATCAATCACAAATTCGGCATTGCTATGCGTAATGATGGCAAGATTGGCATAACTGCCTTCTGCCACTTCTTCACTGATCTCGATATTCAATTGGGTAGGTTGCTGTTCCATATACATGTATTGTGTGGCAAATGTAAAAAATGAAACCCGTAAACCGGTAGGATTATTCTGCACCAATATAGACCTTATACCAAATAAGAAGGCCGGCAAAATTGCCGGCCTTCTGTAAAGTATTACCTAAGCTAAGCTTGCAGGGAAATTAGTTAACGTCCCAGAAGATTTTGCTTGTAAATGGATTAATAGTACCCTGAGCATTTACATTGGCACCGTTAGAACCCAGTTCAGAGGCTGGATAGTACAATCTGCGTGGTCTTTCTGTAGTACCAATCACCTGAATAGATTGAGGTGTGGTAGGTACCTGTGTTCTTCTGTATTCTGTCCATGCTTCAAAACCGTTGAAGTTAGCCAGTGCAAACCATTTCTGGGTAGCTATGGCAGTTAACTTATTGGTAGAGGCAGCAAAATCACAGTTGTCTTTTCCACTGGTCAGCAGAGCAGTTGCCTGAGCAGCTGTACTTCCTACCAGACGGAAAGCCTGTTTAACACCCTCTTCGTAATAAGACTGTGCAGTACCAGGTAAGCTTACAGCAGGGATCCGCTGTTTCAGTTCAGCCAGACAGAATTGTACTTCTGCAGCAGACATGATCACCAGTGGTCTTGCATACTCACCACGTACCAACAAACTTGGTCCTAAAGAAGATGCCGCAGAAGGCAGGTAACCAGAGCTGGCTCCGAAAGGAATACCAGAATAATTGCTCGCATTTTCAGCTACGGCACTAACACCTGGAGTAGTCGCACTTTCACCACCGTTGGCATATCCAAAGCGTTTCAGACGGAATGTGTCATTGTTCGCCTTCAGTGTATTAACAAAATACTGGGTCAAACGTGGGTAGTTGTTCAATGCTCTTTTAGCACCGTTCTCAGAATAACCCCAGTTATTGTAAATAGGGTTTGTGTGACCAGCCACAGCTTCGTAACCTGGGTTAATAGCTGCTTCGGCACCGGTTAACCAGCCACCTGCACCAGAAACAATCTTGTTTACTTCGGTAGTGATGTATCCATCTCTGCCGGTAATTCTTGTCTGGTGAGTCAGGATACGCAGTTTGATCGAGTTGGCAAACTGGATCCATTTTGCTGTATTTCCTTTGAACATGATATCAGAATTGGCATAGGCATTGGCAAATGCATTAGCCTTCAGGTCAACGATAGCCTCATCCAATAAAGTGATCAGTCCTTCGTATACTGTTTTCTGATCATCAAATTTTGGAGCCAGAGAAGATACTCCTTTCAGGGCATCGCTGTAAGGGATATTACCATACATGTCTACCAGGTGCTGGTATACAAAAGCTTTCATCACTTTTGAAGGTCCTTTCAGGTAAGACTGACCGGCAGCGTCTGCACCGTTGATTACATATTGGTAATCCTGGAGGTTATCGTAAAATCCATCCCAATAGTTAAAATCACCATTGGTAAAGTTATACGCAAACAGGGTGGTAGAGATAATGTAACCATTTGACTGGGTCCATTGTCCAGACCAGTAAGCACCTGTTTCATTAGGTCCTACCATGTTGTTACCTGTTACGTTGAGCGCATTGGCAATTACAAATGCGGGGGTAGCTGTTGGAAGTGCGTTCGGGTTCGTATTTACATCAAGGAATGATTTGTTGCAACCCGTACCAAGAACTGCAGCTAACCCGAGGATATATAATGATTTAAGTTTCATTGTCATTTATTTATTGGTTAGTGTTGGTAATTAGAACGTAAGGTTTACATTAAAGCCATACTGACGAACCGGAGGTGTTTGACCGGTATTGTTGATACCGATACCATTACCAGTTGTGAAGCTATACTCAGGATCAGTGTAGTAGTTAGCCTTGTCTACAATAGTAAACAGGTTTCTTCCGAACAATGAAACGCTGGCAGCAGTAAACACTTTTGTTTTTCTGATCATGCTGGCTGGCACATTATAAGCGATACTGATATCTCTCATTTTGATAAACCACGCTGAGTTAACAAAGTTCTCAGAAATCAGACGGTAGTTATCAACCCACAATGCATACTCTGCTTCACGCACCTGTACGGTTGTGTTAGGTACGATTTTACCGCTTGCATCCAGGTAAGCTGAATTAGGGAATACATGAGGAGCTCTGTTCTCAGTCCATTTACCAGAACCGGTAAAGGTCATCTGACGGCCCAGATCACTGTACATCACGTTTCCACCACGATATTCAAGGTTGAAAGTGAAAGAGAAATCATTATAAGAGAATTTGTTGGTAAAACCAGCAATGTGACGGGGAAGTGTACCACCTCTCTGAGTCAGTCCTGCATCTCTCAGCGGATATCCGGTAGTTGCACTTACCAGACGCATTCCTGAACCATCAGCTGCATAACGATAGCCATCTGTTTTCAGGATAGGGTAACGTCCGCCTTTGATGATATTCGTATTAGCATAACTATAACCACTCAGCAGGAACTCGTTGATGCCTGGATACAGGTCAACCACTTCGTTGTCGTTGAATGAATAACGGGCACCTACATCCCATTTCAGTCTGCCTTTACGCAGGATCTGTACTTTCAGGTCAGCTTCATAACCCCAGTTTTTCGCTTCACCTACGTTGATCAGCAAGTTAGAGAAACCAGTAGTGTTAGGAACTTTAACGGTGATCACCTGTCCTTTAGAGTTCTGGTTGTAAGCAGTTAACTCCAAATTAACGGTATTGTTGAATAACTGGAACTCACCACCCACTTCGTAAGAAGTTACGAACTCAGGTTTCAGGTTAGCATCAGGTAAAGTGTTACCTACAGTTAAACCTACGGTGTTACCAAATGGAAATCCACCACCATTAGGATAGTTCAGATCCAGACCATACAAAGGCACGTTATCGTTACCATTTTTGTTATAGTTCAAACGGATCTTAGCATAGTTCAGCGTTTTGCTCTTGATAGAAGGCAAAGCGTCTGTAGCGATGAATGACAAAGCCACACCATAGTAAGGATAAGAATACAGGCTGGTAGCTCTGTCTGCTTTGAAGAAACGGGAAGTTGCATCGTAACGGAAAGTACCGTTCAGGATCAGATAACCCTTGTAGCTGGTGGTCAAATCCGCATAAGCACCCCATTTGCGCTCAGTCGTGTTAGACTCAGAACCCGCTACGTTACCCTGCCTGTTGGCAATATTGTAAACGCCGGGTACTACGATAGAGCTGGAAGAAACGCTGATACCTTTGGTTTGTCTCTGGTAAACAGAGTAACCCAATACCAGTTTATTTTCGAAAGCACCGATATCTTTTTTCAGTTGTGCCTGGAACTCATTGTTCACTACATTCTCAGTAGAAGTATAATCGTTCACAGAACCTAACACGTCAGAAATGGCGCGGTAGATACCCGGATAATCATCATCATTCTGCCATGGAGCAGGAATATAGGCATCGTTCTTTGCATAATCTGAATACAGGAACTGCTCAACAATGTTCTTACCGGTACGTGAGTTATTCATCACACCCAAACGGTTGGTGAAGGTTAACCATGGTAAAGCGCGGTAAGAAATATTGAAGTTACCTGAAATGTTCGCATCCTTATAACGGAGACGGTTGATATCGGCTTCGAAGTAAGGGTTATTATAGTAGTCATTGTAGAAACCGTTAGGATTGGCGAACTTATTGTTTCTCCAGTCCCTTAACTCGTTCAAAGGAATATGACTTGCGTTGTTGATGATATTGTTGTAGAAATCCGAACCGGTTCTGTCATAGTCAGCCTGGGTATAACTTACGTTAAATCCTGTGCTGATCTTATTGTACTCTTTGGTAGCTGACAAACGAACACCGGTACGCTGGCTACGGTCGTTAGGAACGATACCTGCGATTTTCTGGTTCTCAACAGACATATAGTAAGTACTTGTTTCATCTCCACCCTGGAAACTAACCTGGTTGTTGATAGAAACACCTTTGTCAAAGCTTTTACGACGGCCATTCTCGATATTAGAGTAGGGAACAACCAGTTTGTCGCCGGCAGCGTTGATAACACGACCAACGATACGCTGTGAACCATCATACTCATCACCAAACTGCTGGTTCTCGTAAGATCTCCAGTTGCCTTTCATTCTTACTTTGTAATCTGAGCTGTAACCAGCAGATCCAAAAGACTGATAATAGTGTGATCCGTTACCATATCTTGTCTGGAATTCAGGCAGGAAACTGATCTCATCAAAGTTGGTAGAGTTAGAGAAATTCACTTTCAGTTTGCCTTTGGTACCGGTTTTGGTAGTGATAACCACGGCACCGTTGATACCGGCAGAACCATAAAGGGTTGCAGCCTGACCACCTTTCAGGATGGTAACGCTTTCGATATCGTTGGGGTTGATGGTAGCCAGAACAGTAGTGGTGGTTTGCATACCATCCAATACTACCAGTGCTTCGTTATTACCGGTTAATGAACGGTAACCACGTAATACCAATTTGGTTTGTGGATCAACGCTGTTGTTCACGTTGTATACAGCCAGACCAGATACTTTACCTGATAATGCCTGGGCCAACTGAGGAGAGCGACCATTGGTCACTTCATCGTTAGATACCCTTGCATAAGAGTAACCGATCTCTTTGGTTTTCTTTCTGATGCCCTGGGCGGTAACTACCACATTCTCCAGTTCATTCACTGCTTTAGACAGCGAAATGTTAAGCACAGAGGATTTCCCTACTTTCTGCTCAACTTCGTTGAAACCTACGGCAGAAAACACCAGAACTGCGTTATCCGCAGCGCTGATCCTGAAATTACCGTTGGCATCACCTACTGTAGCAGTAGTAGTACCCTTGATTTTAACGGAAACACTGGGAACAGGAGCTCCCTGGTCATCTTTAACGGTACCCGTGATCGGACGTACCTGTGCAGTAACCGCTATCGAAAAACATAGCAAAGCCACTACAAGTGTGGATACAATTTTCTTCATGTTTTTAGTTTTTGGATAAACTTTTGAGTGGACGAATATAACCAATCATGTCAAATGTTAAAAAAAAACTAATTCAACAAAATTTACAATCAGTTAACATGTCCCCGAATGGGTCTTAGACCAAGGAAAGGAAAAATTTGCTGCGCTAAACGCAAAAAAAATGTTAATACATTTTTTTTGTATATAATAAACATATGGAAATCAGTTTGTATTAAAATTAAAAATATAAATCAGTTTTCCCGATTCCTCCGGAATCCAAATGCCGAAAAACAAAAACCCGCAGCGCCTGTAAAAACACAGAGGAAATCTGAAAAAAAAAACAGGGGCTGCCCCAATTCGGATATTTTTGCGCTTATATGCTATTATTAGATGGAAAAACCGCCTCCGCTGCGGTGAAAAATGAAGTGAGGGAAGAAACCCTTCAGATCCTTGCGGAAGGCAAAAGAGCCCCACACCTGGCGGCCATTCTGGTAGGCACCAACGGTGCCAGCGAAACCTATGTGGCCAGTAAGGTTAAAAACTGCGAGGAAGTAGGATTTCGATCTACCCTGATCCGGTTAGAAAGCGATGTGGCCGAAAACGTATTACTGGAAGCCATTGCGTCTTTGAACAACGATAAGGATGTAGATGGTATTCTGGTGCAATTACCCCTGCCCAAACAGATCAGCGAACAGAAAGTGATCGAAGCCATTGATCCGTCAAAAGATGTAGATGGTTTTCACCCCAGCAGTGCCGGTAAACTGGTGCAGGGTTTACCCAGTTTTATCCCAGCTACTCCCTATGGCATCATGCTGATGCTGGAACTGTTTGATATCACCACCAAAGGGAAACATGCCGTGGTAATCGGACGCAGCAATATTGTGGGCCGGCCCATGAGTATCCTGCTCAGCAGTAACCAGAAAAGAGGCAACTGTACCGTAACCATCTGCCACTCGCATACCCCTAACCTGAAAGAGATCTGTTTGCAGGCTGATATTCTCGTAGCCGCCCTTGGCCGCCCCGAATTTGTGAAAGCAGATATGGTAAAAGAAGGAGCTGTAGTTATTGATGTGGGCATTACCCGCGTAGACGACCCTACGGCCAAAAAAGGCTTCCGCATCAAAGGTGATGTGGCATTTGCAGAAGTATCGCCCAAAACAGCTGCCATTACCCCGGTACCCGGTGGTGTAGGACTGATGACCATTGCCGGTTTATTGAAAAATACATTACAGGCGTATAAACAGAATAATGCAATTTGAAAATTTGTGAATTTGAAAATGCGATTACACCCAAACTGTTTTCATTTTCAAATGACCACATTTTCAAATTTTCAAATCTCTACCCAATAACTTTGCATTCCATGTTAGACACGCTTACCACAACTTCATTACCCGTCATGGAATCCTTCTACACCATTCAGGGAGAAGGTTTTCATCAGGGCCGTGCGGCGTATTTTATACGGCTGGGGGGTTGTGATGTAGGTTGTGTCTGGTGTGATGTAAAAGACAGCTGGGATGCGACCCGGCATCCACAAAAAACGGTGGAAGAAATGGTGGCTGCCGCAAAATCATTCCCCGGCCGTCTGGCCGTGATTACCGGTGGCGAACCGTTACTGCATAACCTTGATGCACTTACAAGGGCATTGCATGCCGCAGGTTTTGAAACCAATATGGAAACTTCCGGCTCCTCACCACTCAGTGGCGAATGGGACTGGATCTGCCTCTCGCCCAAAAAATTCAAAGCACCGTTACCAGCCATTATTCCGCAGGCGCATGAATTAAAAGTGGTCATCTTTAACAAACATGATTTTGCCTGGGCAGAAACCTATGCGGCGCAGGTAAACAACAATTGCAAACTGTATCTACAGCCCGAATGGGACAAAGCCGCGGAGATGACACCGCTGATCATCGAGTATATCCAAGCAAATCCGCAATGGCAATTGAGTCTGCAGGTACATAAATACATTAACGTACCCTGATTTTCCGCTTATCCCTTAGCCGGATAAGAACCCTAACTTTAACAAGTTGCTGTTTTCCTTTTTTACGATCTTGTTCCTGTTATGAAAGTCATCTTATTCAGTATTCTTGTTTTATCATCCACGCAGATTTTTTCACAGGTCTATGCGCCAGAGCGCGTAAATGCGAAAGCCGTAAAAAATTATGAAAAAGCATTGGACCTGCTGCAGGACGGGCAATTGAATGAAGCGGTTCCCGTGCTGTTACAATCCATCAAAGAAGACAGCAATTTTGTTGATGCCTATTTATCACTGGCCGGGGCATTGGGACAACTGAAAAGGTATGATCAATCGGTCAAACTCTATGAGAAAGCAAGGAACAAAGACACGGCGTATTTTCTGTTATACAATCTCCCCTATTCTATCAATCTTGCCGGACAGGGTAAATTTGAAGAAGCATTGGCAGCCGTGAGGTCTTTTCTCCGTTATCCCAAACTGAATGAGCGAAGCATCAAAAGCGCGCAATACCGGATCCGTTGTTACGAATTTGCCATTCGTTATGCGAAAGAGCATCCATCCAACACCTACTTATTTACCCCTATTAACCTGGGCGATAGTGTAAATACAGCGCAACAGGAATACTATCCGTCCGTAACGGTAACAGACAGTCTGCTGGTATTTACCAGACTGGGGCAACGCGGCCGGGAAGATTTTGTGGAGAGTGCGATGAGTAAAAAAGGCTTTGGCAAATGGAAGATCATTGAAGGAGATATTAATGAAGAAACCAACAAAGGCGCCTTATCGGTTTCGCAGGATGGCGAATGGATGATTTTTGCGGGCGAACTGAGTACACAAAGTTATCGCAGTTTTGATATTTATGTTTCCTATTACACGCCCCAGGGCTGGAGTGAACCCCAGAGCCTGGGTCCGAATATCAATACCGATGCCTATGAGAGTGGTCCTACCCTTAGCCCGGATAAACGTGCCTTGTATTTTATCAGCAACCGGCCTGGCGGTTATGGCGGCAGGGACCTGTATGTAAGTTACCGCCAACCCAATGGCAAATGGGGGCCTGCACAGAATATGGGACCGGATATTAATTCTGCCGGGGATGAACAGGCGCCTTTTATTCATGCAGATAACCAGACCCTGTATTATACTTCTGATGGCTTACCGGGATATGGTGGATCGGATCTGTTTGTGATCCGGAAAAACGGGAATGGTGAGTGGAGTAAACCGGAGAATCTGGGTTATCCGATCAATACAATTGAGAACGAAGGCAGTCTGGCCGTTTCGGCAGATGGGCTAACGGCTTATTATGCAAGCGATAGGAGTGATAGCCGCGGTGGCCTTGATCTGTACAAATTTGATCTGCGGCCGGATATACGCCCTTACCGCACGTTATATGTGAAAGGAAAAGTGACCGATAAAAAAACAGGAAAGCCATTACCTTCTTCTGTAGAACTGGTAAACAACAGTAATAACAGTTTGCTGATGAAAGTGCAGACAGATGAGTTGGGCGAATACTTTATTACACTGCCAACCGGCAAAGACTATACCTTCACTGTAAACCGGAAAGGATATCTTTTTTATAGCGAGTTATATGCTTTGGGCAGTAAGGATGCAGACAGTGTTTACCGGAAAGATATTTTGCTACAGCCGGTAGAACTGAATGCAGTAAGTGTTTTTCAGAATATCCGGTTCGCAAGTAATTCATTCGAGTTGCCAACAAGTGCCCTGATCGAACTGGATCGTTTGCTGCAGGTTTTAACGGAAAATCCAACCCTGAAAGTGGAGATCAGCGGACATACCGATAATATCGGTAAGTCGGAAGATAACCAGGTACTGGCCACCAACCGTGCCAAAGCCATTGCAGATTATCTCAAAAGCAAAGGAATTGCGGCCGACAGGGTTACGTATAAAGGATATGGTGCCACCCAACCCGTTGCTGATAATACTACCGAAACGGGCAGGGCACAAAACCGTAGAACTACGTTTACAATCACTGGTTTGTAGCGTATAAATACCTAACAGGAATACGCACATTTTGCAGACATTGAACAGGATTAAAACTGTTTGTATGCAGGATGAATTGTATCACCAGATAGCCCTTACCCTGGTACCCGAACTGGGAGCCATCCGCTCCCGCCAGTTAGTGGACCATTTTGGAACGGCCACAGCTGTTTTCAAAGCCAAGAAAAAAGAGATCGCGGCAGTAGAAGGCATTGGTGAAGCCTGTGCCAGATCAATTAAAGAATGGAACGGTTTTGAGGAAGCTGAAAAAGAACTAAGGTTCACAGAACAACACGGTATACAAACCATCTTCCTAACCGATGCTTCCTACCCACAACGTTTATTACACTGTTATGATCCGCCCACGCTTTTGTATTATACCGGTAATGCAGATTTTAACCGCCGGCATATCATCAGTATTATCGGCACACGAAATCATACAGAGTATGGCCGGCAGGTTACGGAGCAACTGGTAGCAGCACTGCAGCAACAACAGGTAATGATCGTAAGCGGACTTGCTTTCGGGATTGATGCCATTGCGCATCGTTCGGCTTTACAACATGGTTTACCCACCATCGGAGTGCTGGGTCATGGGCTGGATACGGTGTACCCAATGCAGCACAGATCACTTGCCAGAGAGATCACCGGGCAGGGTGCTTTGTTAACAGAATTCCGCAGGCATACACAACCCGACAAACACAATTTTCCCAGGCGAAACAGGATTGTGGCTGGTATGGCAGATGCTACCATCGTCATAGAAACGGCCTGTAAGGGAGGTAGTATGATTACGGCAGAACTGGCTTACACCTATAACCGTGATCTGTTTGCGGTACCCGGAAAGATCACTGACCAGAAAAGCTGCGGCTGTCTGCAACTGATCAAACAGAATAAAGCAATGGTATATACCGGAGCAGAAGATCTACTGAATATGCTGGGCTGGTTAGAAAAGAAAAAGGCGGTTATCAAAAAGCAGAGAGAGCTCTTCGTTGAATTGAATCCAGATGAAAAAATCATTGTTGATCTGCTGTCGGAACGGGAAGCAACACCTATTGACATACTTTACCTGCGAAGTGGTTTAAGCAGCAGTAGCGTTGCCGCTGTTTTGCTGAAACTGGAATTACAGAATATCATTGTTTCGCTTCCGGGTAAAATGTACAGGCTTTGTTGACTTTTGGAAAGTTGTAGACTTTCCAAAAGTTATTTATTCAGGCAGATCATACACTGTCTGTTGCTGTTGCTGCAAAATGGTTTCCTTTCTTCGCCAGTTCAGCAGTAATAACATGGCCACCAATGCCAGTATACCGGGTAACAGAAAAGCGTACAATAAATTTTCCAGCCTGTTCTGGTACATCCATCCGGAGATCAACGCGCCACTGCCAATACCCAGCTCCAGCGCAATATAAACAGAGGCTACAGCCCTTCCGCGATTCTCCGGTTTACACAGATCTACTGTCCAGGCCATGAGGGTAGGTCCGTTCATCCCAACGCTGAATCCAAGAAGGCAGGCACTGATGATCACCATGGTAATGGTATGTGCCAAAGACAATACCACCATCGCAACTACCATGGTAAGTGATGAAAAGATGAGCACAATGATTCGCCCATGGCGGTCAGAAGCTTTACCGGCTGCAAATCGGATGGCCAAGGAGGCTATTGTATAACAGGCATAAAAAAAACCTTTGTTTTTCATCCCCACCGACTCACTGAGATCGGGTGATAAAGTGAGTACCACCCCAATTGAGAAACAAAGCAGTGTCATGATAATGGCGGGGCGGACAGAACTGTTATCAAAAATCTCATCTTTTTTAATATGTAGAAGCCCGGGCGTAAATGGCTGAGGATTAGGCAATGTTTCTTTGATATTATACAGAATGATGACAGAGCCTAATGCAAAAAATGCAGACACGATGAACATGGTATTATGAGAGTAGTTCATTACCAAATAACTACCAGCCAGCGGACCTATAGAAGAACCGAGACTATAACCGATAGCTAGTGCGCCCAATGCTTCTCCCCTTCTTGATTCGTGTACCACATCTGCACCATAGGCCGAGGTAGCTGTTGGTTTAAATCCGGTTGAAAAGCCATGAAAGAAGCGTAATAATAAAAAACCGCTCACGGAAGTTAGTACAGGATATAAGAGACTACAGACCACACAAACCAGCGAACCAAAGATCATCACAGGCACGCGTCCAACCGTATCGGTTAATTTACCGCTGAATGGCCTTGAAATACCTGCCATGAGGGTAAACAACGCAATAATTAATCCTTTGTACTCAGCTCCTCCCAGGCTGGTGAGGTAACCCGGCAATTCGGGAATCATCATGCTGAAACTGGCGCTGAAAAGGAAATTACTGAAGCATAGTAATCCGAACTGGAAATTAAAATAAGGCGTATCTGCTGCAGGTGCCATTCTTGTCATCGTTCAAAAGTAAAAACAATTCCTTTGCTATTGTAATGGATTATTGTTGTCAAACCCTTGCTGTTACAGGCGGTTAAATAGCTGTATGAAAAAGTTTTGGACTGAATTTATCTGCTGCCATATCTTTGCACATGGCAACAAGAAACACTCCTCCCCGCACCAAGTCTGCTTCCTCCAGGTTATTCGGCGAAGGTCTCACATTCGACGATGTATTGTTAATGCCCGCTTACAGCGAGATCCTGCCCCGCGAAGTAGATATCCGTTCACACCTGACCAAAGAAATTGTACTGAATATTCCTATGCTGTCTGCAGCCATGGATACCGTAACAGAAGCCAATCTGGCCATTGCACTGGCGCGCGAAGGAGGTTTGGGTATCCTGCATAAGAATATGAGTATTGAACGACAGGCAGAGCAGGTACGTAAAGTAAAAAGAAGTGAGAGTGGGATGATTGTAGACCCGATTACCTTGCTGATAGATGCCACCATCGGTGATGCACTGAAGCTGATGAAGGATAATAAGATCGGCGGTATTCCCATTGTGGATGCCGGTCAGAAACTGGTAGGCATCTTAACCAACCGCGATCTCCGTTTTGAAACAGATAACCGGCGGAAGGTGAAGGAAGTGATGACAAAAGAAAACCTCATCACCGCACCAGAAGGTACCGATCTGAAAAAAGCAGAAAAAATCCTGCGGCAATACAAAATTGAAAAACTGCCCGTTGTGAACAGGCAGGGAAAACTGATCGGACTGATCACTTACCGGGATATTCTGCAACTGCGCAATTATCCCAATGCGGTTAAAGATTCGATCGGCAGGTTACTGGTAGGTGCCGCACTGGGTATTACCCAGGATCTGATGGACCGTGCAGCTGCCCTTCAGTTTGTGGGAGTAGATGCAGTTACCTTAGACAGTGCCCATGGTCATAGCAAGGGTGTGATACAGGCCCTCAAAGCCCTACGCAAAAATTTCAAGAACTTACAGATCATTGCCGGCAATGTGGGTACAGGCGCCGGAGCCAAAGCACTGGCCGAAGCCGGTGCCAATTGTATAAAAGTGGGTATCGGACCTGGTTCTATCTGCACCACCCGTATTGTAGCAGGTGCAGGTGTACCGCAGTTGACCGCTATCATGGAAGCCAGTAACGCACTGAAAGGAAAAAACATTCCGGTCATTGCTGATGGTGGCATCCGTTATACCGGCGATATGGTAAAAGCACTGGCCGCAGGTGCTAACATGGTAATGATGGGCAGTGTGTTTGCAGGGGTGGAAGAAAGTCCGGGCGATACCATCATCTACGAAGGAAGAAAATTCAAAGAATACCGTGGCATGGGAAGTCTGGGGGCCATGAGCCAGGGAAGTGGCGACCGTTATTTTCAGGATGTAGAAGCAGATATCAAAAAATATGTACCGGAAGGTATTGAAGGTCGTGTAGCATACAAAGGTAATCTGAACGAGATTGTTTACCAGTATGTAGGCGGGTTACGTTCCGGCATGGGTTATTGCGGTGCCAGAGATATCAAGGCATTGCAGCAGGCCACTTTTGTGAAGATCACCAATGCGGGTATGAAAGAAAGCCATGCGCATGATATTGATATTACAAAGGAGGCGCCGAATTATAGCAGGAAGTAAGTTTTAAGTTTTAAATAATCAGAAACAGGTGACTCGGGCAACGGGTCACCTGTTTTTTTGGGATAAGAGCTGAGATCACCCGATATAGGAATTATGTAACGGTTGGGTAACCCCAATCCACTAAAAGCAATGTATCTTTCCAAAAAAAGTCTGGTGAAAAAGATTGTTCTGATTTGTCTGCTAACAGGGCTATTGTTTTGCAGCAGTTTTGCGCAAAGTGGTCCCGCTCATCTCCGTATCAGTGTATTGACCTGCGCACCCGGACAGGAACTCTATTCTACTTTCGGACATACGGCTATCCGCATCATCGACAGCAGCCGGCAAACAGATCTTGTGTATAATTATGGCACATTTGATTTCAGTGATCCGGATTTTTATTCCAAGTTCACCAGGGGTAAACTCGATTATTTTTTATCGGTAGCTCCGCTGGAAGATTTTATGTATGAATACCGGTCAGAAAACCGTGATGTACAAGAACAGGTGCTGGCAGCGAACGATAGTACCCAAAAGATCATCCAGCAGGCATTGGCAGAAAATCTGGCAGGTCCGGCACGTTATTATAAATATGATTTCCTGTATAACAATTGTACATCCAGGGTAAGGGATATACTGATGAAGTATGCTGGATTGAAACCAGACCAGATCCTCGTTCCCACCGGAACCAGTTTCCGGGATATGCTGCATGAATACCTGGATAAAGGCAACCAGGCATGGAGCAAACTGGGGATTGATCTGGTGTTGGGCAGTCCGATAGACCGGAAAGCAAACATAGCCGAATCCATGTTTTTACCTGATTACCTGATGAAGGGAATAGATAGTTCTGTTCATAACGCCTCTTCGGTGGTGATTCAGGAAAAAATAAAAATCAATCAGGGTAATAACCAACAAGAGCCCTTTCGCAATACCCCTTTGATCCTGTTCAGTTTGTTGGCCATATTGGCGGGTATGATCGCTTCGCTCAAACATGCTACGGCTATTAGTTTCACAAAACTCATAGACTTTCTGTTATTCCTGGTTACAGGCCTGATCGGCTGTTTACTCTTATTCATGTGGTTTGGTACCGACCATGCTGCCTGTACCGCCAATTATAACCTGTTATGGGCTATGCCTTGTAACCTGATTGCTGCCTTTGCAATATGGAAACAGCCACTCTGGCTACAGCGATACTTTACGGTGTATGCGGTGCTGCTTCTGGTTACTTTGCTTGGTTGGTTCTGGCTGCCACAGGAATTGAATACTGCTTTATTACCTGTTTGTTTGTGGCTGTTGTTCCGGAGTATCCGGTTAAGGAAGAAGCAATAAAATCAATTATGGAAAAAACATTCTCCTTCCAATCCACCACTATTTCCTATACTCTTCTGGGAAGTGGAACGCCTGTGGTTTTATTGCATGGTTTTGGAGAAGACAGTAAGATCTGGGATGCGCAGGTTTCTTTTCTGCAATCGCATTGTATGTTACTTGTTCCTGATCTGCCCGGTTCGGGCAAGTCGTCGCTGCTGATGAAAGAAAATGCTGCATCAAATGCTGTCAGCATAGAAGATTATACAGCAGTGATCTATGCTTTGTTAGAGACAGAAAATATTTCTTCCTGCATCATGCTGGGCCATAGCATGGGTGGATATATTACACTGGCTTTTGCGGAGAAATATCCCGATAAACTGCAATCATTCGGACTGGTGCATTCCACCGCTTTTGCAGATAATGAAGAGAAAAAAGCCATGCGCGCCAAAGCGGTAAACACTATTGCACAATATGGCGCACCAGCATTTCTCAGAAATACCATCCCGAATTTATTTGGCAAAGCTTTTAAGGAAACCTACCTCGAAAAAGTAACCCAACTCATAGAATCAGCTGCCGGTTTTACAGTGGCAGCGCTGCAGCAGTATTATATTGCTATGATGAACCGCCCCGACCGCTGCAAAGTATTGGCAGGCAACCCTTTACCTGTACTCTTCGTTATGGGTACCGAAGATGTGGCTGCGCCAATGGAGGATGTGTTGCAACAGGTTCACCTGCCCCGGATTTCGTATATTCATGTATTACCGGGTTGCGGTCACATGGGCATGTGGGAAGCGCCTGAACCACTCAACCAACTTCTGCTGGCTTTTATCAAACTTTAACTATTAGCAGATATATGAAGACCTGTTTCTTCATATCGGCATTCTTACTTTGTTTTCTGCCCTCACAGGCAAGGCATGTGGCGGGGGGAGAACTGTTTTACGAATATATTGGCCCAGGCAGTTCTTCGGGATCTGCCAGCAGTGTTTACCGGATTACTTTACGTTTATTCAGAGATTGTGCTACAACGGGTCCGTTGCTGGAAGTTGAAAATGTTATTGTAGGTATTTATTCAAACGACAACAGTCTGCTAGTAACATCGGTTCCCCTTCCTCTTTTCAATGCCATTTCCTCTATTTCATTAAATACAAGTGTGTTTCCCTGTTTGGTAGGTAATGTAAATGTTTGTTACGAAATCGGCATCTATACCGCTACTGTTACATTACCGAATAATCTAACCGGTTATACCCTTTCCCGCACCGGCTGTTGCAGGGTAGACAGGTTATCCAATCTCGCCATCGCTGCCAATGTTGGCAGCAACTATGTAACTAAGATTCCGGGAACGGGCGTTTTGGGTACCGGGCATAATAACAGTCCGCAATTCTTTGTGCGCGATACTGCCCTGGTATGTGCCCGCAAAAGATTCACCCTCGATTTCAGTGCCCGGGATGCTGATGGCGATTCGCTTTCCTATTCGTTTTGTGAAGCCTATTCTGCACCTGCGGGCGCCAATAACTCAGGCCCAACCCGATCGCTGAGCCTGATCCCTTTACCTTATGCGTCTATTTACAGTGGTAATTTTCCGCTGGGTGCTGAGGTCAGTATCAATCCGGCTAGCGGCATTATCAACGGGATTGCACCACCGGAAGGGCAGTATGTAGTAAATGTATGCATCACCGAATGGCGGGCAGGAAAACCCATCAGTGAGCACCGGAAAGATTTTATACTGAAAATACAGAACTGCGATATTATTGAAGCCGTACTGCCTGAGAAAATCATTCAATGCAAAGATTCCATTGTACACTTTGAGAACCTGTCTACTTCTGCTTCCATCACTTCCTACCGTTGGGATTTTGGCGATGGCAAGAATCAATTCTCTACCAGTCCCACTGTAGATTATCCTTATGCAGATACAGGTATGTATATCGCCCGTTTAACCGTTACCGGTCCGCAGGGTTGTGTGGGATCGGCCAGCACCCGTGTATTTGTATATCCGGGATTTCGACCGGCTTTTTCCGTGCTGGGCAGTTGTGTACAGAATCCTTTCCAGTTCACAGATCTTACCAGTGCCCGATACGGCTCGGTAAACAGCTGGCGATGGGACCTGGGCGATGATGAAAGCAGTGCAGATACTTCTCTTTCCAAAAACACTTCCTACACCTACCCCAAACCTTCTGTAAAAGATGTGAAGCTGATGGTTACCAGCAGTAAGGGTTGTATCGACAGTGTGTTTAAACAACTCACCGTAGCAGACAAACCGAAATTGCAATTACCCTTCAAAGACACGCTGATCTGTAATATTGATACCCTCGCCATCCCTGTATTCAATACCGGTAATTTTTCCTGGCAACCCAACCGGAATATCTTATACGCCAATACCTCTTCGCCCCTGGTCTTTCCCAAAGACACTACCCGCTATATTGTTACCCTCAACGATAATGGTTGTATGAATAGCGATACGGTTACCGTGAATGTATTATCCTTTATCAAAGTGCACCTGGGTAATGATTCGCTGATTTGCCAGACAGATACGATTCGGCTGCAACCAGAAAGCCATGCATTGAGCTACCGCTGGAGCAGTTCTTCGGGTATAGCGGTAACGAATGTGAAATTTCCACTGGTACAGCCCCTGGTGAATACGCAGTATTATGTTACGGCCAACCTCGGTAAATGCCAGGACAGGGATACGGTTCTGATCAAAGTAGCCCCCTATCCCATTGCTCTGGCCGGGCCAGATACCACAATTTGTGTTGGCTCGAGAATACAACTGAGAAGTATCGTAACAGGCAGCTCCCTTAACTGGACACCCGCCAATTCGCTGATAGATCCTACGGTTGGTTCTCCGGTAGCAGGACCAACCAGGTCTACCACTTATGTATTACATGTTACCGATACAGTGGGTTGTCGTAAGCCTGTAACAGATACAGTTATTATAACCGTATCTCCTCCTATTCCCGCTCAGGCAGGACGGGATACAGCCGTATTGGCTGACCAGCCACTGCAATTACAGGCATCCGGCGGACTGCGTTACAGCTGGTACCCGGAATATGGCCTCAGCAATCCGTCGATCCATAATCCGTTAGCCACACTGGATGCCACCATCGACTCCATCCGTTACCGGGTTAGGGTTAGTGATGCCGCGGGTTGTTATGCCTTTGATGACATCCTGGTAAGGGTGTATAAAACAGGACCGGATATTTTTGTGCCCTCCGCCTTCACCCCTAACAGCGATGGCAAGAATGATATACTGCGACCGGTAACGCTTGGTATTACCCAACTTTCCTATTTCAGGGTATATAACCGCTGGGGACAGATGATCTTCAGTACCAGCGAGCTGGGAAAGGGTTGGGACGGCATATTCAACGGTGCACTGCAAGCAGCAAACACCTATATTTTTGAAACCGAGGGAACCGATTATACCGGAAAGACAGTATACCGGAAAGGCACTTCGGTATTGATCAGGTAATTCGTTAAAATAGTCCCGACAGGCAGCAGAACATAACCGTTCACCCTCTTTATGATAAGTGTTGTGAGTCCGTTAAAACCAGCAGGATTCTGTTAACGAAACGTTTACAAATAGTACTTTCACGTTTGCAATCACGCGTATCGGGATTAAATGATCCCGGAATCGGAGAAAGATGCTGAACAGGAACATAGAAGATGAAAAAAGCTGTCTACACCATTGTTTTCGTATTAGCCATGCTAACCAGTTATGGAAAGCATATTACCGGTGGTGAGATTTATTATACCTACCTGGGCCCTTCTACTACCAACCCGGGTAAACTTGCTTACAAACTCACTTTGCTTTTATACAAAGACACTACGGTTACAGGTCCGAATGTAGCTTCACTGGGTGTGGCTTATCCGCTTTCTGTTTTCAGGGGAGATAACAATACCCTTGTAACCACCGTTACTGCCCGCCGCAGTAATTATGAGTACATGAATCTTTCTTATTACAATCCCTGTTTGAATACCCGGCCACCTGTACGTTTTGCAGTAGCTACTTTTGAAGTCACCGTTGATCTGGATCCGCTGGCAGCAGGTTATATAGTGGCACATTCACAATGTTGCCGGATTGACCAGATCGTTAATATCAATTCCCTGAATGTGGGGGCAACCTATTGGGTAAAGATCCCGGGCAGTAACGACAACCCGTTTGCACCTAATAATTCAAATGCTGTTTTTAATAAACGGGATACGATTCTTGTTTGTAAAAGTTCTCCCATTGCCATCGATTTTTCTGCAGCAGATCCGGATGGAGATTCGCTGGTATACAAATTTATTCCGGGTTATTCCGGAGCCAGTGCCAATACGCCTATCCCGGTAAATGCAGACGCCCCTCCCTATATTCCCGTAAATTATCTGGGTAGTTTTACATCCACACTGCCATTGGATACAAGCATCACCATCAATTCCAGAACAGGTTTGGTAACAGGTATTGCTCCTGCCACTACTGGTGTATACCTGATGGCGGTGCTGGTAGAAGAGTACAGGAATGGCATCAAGATATCGGAACACAGAAAAGATTTTCAGATCAGTATCAATGATTGCACCCTTACCGGTGCCGTTCTGAAACCCACGTATGTAACCTGCAACGGTACCACACTTTCGTTTCAGAATGAGTCAACCAGTTCTAATATTGATTCTTACCTCTGGGATTTTGGTGTGCCCGGCATCAATACCGATGTATCCACCAGTCCAACGCCTACTTACGATTATTTAAAAAGCGGCAAAGACAGTGGCACTTTCACCATTAAGCTAAAAGTAACCGCTGTGGGTGGTTGCCAGGATTCTACTACGGCTGTGGTAAAAGTGTATCCGGGTTTTACGCCCGGCTTTACGGTAGCCGGTACCTGTTTTCTGAATAATTATGTATTCAGTGATACTTCCAAAACCAAGTATGGATCCATCGCCAGCAGAATCTGGGATTTTGGAGATAGCAATACCCTGGCAGATACGGCCCGCAGCAAAGACACGGCCTGGAAATATTCAGCCGCCACCAGTGTGCAGGTAAAAATGATTGTGGCAAATAATGTAGGCTGTGTAGATACGGTTACCAAAACGGTAAATATTCTCGACAAACCCTCACTGAACCTTCCTTTCCGCGATACGCTGATCTGCAGTAATGATACACTTGCCTTAAAAGTAAATATCAGCAGTGGCAGTGTTTTATGGACACCTTCTGTAGGTCCCAACACTACCAGAATCCTAAACCGAACCACCAATTCGCCATTGGTATTTCCCAGAGATACCACCAGGTATTATGTATCTGTCAATGACAATGGTTGCGCCAATACCGATACAGTCACTGTAAACGTGTTACAATTCATTTCGGTAAAAGCCGGCGTAGATACTGCCGTCTGCCGAACAGATACATTCCGTTTACGGCCGGTAAGTGATGCGTTGAGTTATCAATGGACCAGCTCTTCGGGCGCAACGATACAAAATATCAAAAACCCGTTGGTACAACCCCTGGTGAACACGAAGTATTATGTAACGGCCAATCTGGGTAAATGTCAGGCAAGAGACTCTGTGGCTGTAACTGTGGCACCATACCCGGCTGCCAGTGCGGGATCTGATATCACCATCTGTTATGGAACCCGCGCGCAATTAAACGGCTCCATTGTGGGCAATTCCTTCAAATGGAATCCTGCGGCTACACTTATCAATGAAAATACCTTAACACCAGTTGCCGGCCCCACACGCACCACTGCGTATATTTTAACGGCTACCAATACGGCCGGCTGCCCAAAACCGGTTACAGATACCATACTGGTTACCGTAGTTCCACCGGTAATAGCCAATGCAGGAAAAGATACTTTTGCCGTTCCAACACAACGCCTGCAAATGAACGCAAGTGGGGGATCCCGTTATCTATGGTCGCCTGCAGATTACTTAAGTGACCCCACTATTGCCAATCCCGTAGCGGTATTTGATAATAACATAGATTCTATCCGTTATACGGTGAGGGTAAGTGAGGGCGCCTGTTTTGCAGAAGACCAGGTTTTGGTTCGTGTATTCAAAAACGGACCGGATATATTGGTACCCTCCGGCTTTACCCCCAACGGAGATGGCAAGAATGATGTGATCCGACCCAGTCTGCTGGGCATTAATAAACTTACTTATTTCAGTATTTACAGTCGCTGGGGACAACTCCTCTTCACCACCACTGAAGAGAACAAAGGATGGGATGGTAATTTTGCCGGTGTGGCGCAGGCCAGCGGCGCGTATGTGTACCAGGCATCCGGTGTGGATTATCTCGGCAATACGGTATTCAGAAAAGGAACCGTGGTACTGATCAGATAAAACGCCCCTTTACTTATTCACTTTTCATCAATCACTACAAAGGAATAACTGCATTCCTGTACTTTTGTGATCCCCGATTACATTAATCTTTTTATATGGATAAAATCATCTTGATTACCGGTGCCAGTTCAGGTTTTGGTAAAGCCATTGCCGAAAAATTTGCTGCTGCCGGATGGAACTGTATGGTTACCGGAAGAAGAGCAGACAGGCTACAAACATTGGCTACGGAATTGCAGACAAAATACCAGGTAAAAGTTTTACCGGTTGTATTTGATGTGCAGGACAGAAAAGCTGTTTTTTCTGCCATTGAGAATATACCGGAAGAATGGAAGTCTATTGATATACTGGTGAATAACGCCGGCCTGGCCCTTGGACGCGACAGTTTTGAGAATGCCAATCTGGACGATTGGGATACCATGATCGATACCAACGTAAAAGGAATGATGTATGTAACCAAAGCGGTACTGCCCTATATGACGGCACGCAAAAAGGGACATATCATCAACATGGGTTCTGTTGCCGGTAAACTGGTTTACAAGGAGGGCAATGGCTATTGCGCGAGTAAACATGCCGTAGATGCTTTGAGCAAAGCCATGCGGATTGATCTGCTGCCTCACCGCATTAAAGTAACCGCCATTCATCCAGGTGCTGCAGAAACGGAATTCTCCATGGTGCGTTTTAAAGGGGATGAAACCAAGGCCAAACAGGTATACGATGGTTTTATTCCTTTGTATGCAAATGATGTAGCTGATATCACATTTTACTGTGCTTGCTTACCGGAGAATGTATGTATCAATGACCTCACCGTTTCGTCTGTTTCTCAGGCGGATGGTATTTATATTCATAAATAATTTAATCCTGATACAATGTTCAGTTCCATCCAACACTTTTCTGGAGTATGGGAATCAGAAGCTGCAGCAACTGTTTCCTGCTTTGAAAAACTGACCGACGAAAGTTTAACCAAAGACCTGGTACACGATCATCGATCTATAGAACGACTCGCTAACCATATTATCAATTGTGCAGCCGGTATTCCACACGAAGCAGGTTTTCCGGTAGTGGGGTATGAAAATAAGGCGTACAAAACAGTAGCGGAGATTGTAGCCGCATACAAAGCTGCTGTGGATAGGGTAAAACAGGCATTACAAACCTGTACAGACAATACCTTACAGGAAGAAAGCCCCATGTATGGCGAAACCTGGAAAAAGGGATTTTCTCTCTGGGTAACTGTGATGCACCAGATACATCACCGTGGCCAGTTAACCATATTGATGCGTTTAGCCGGACTACCCGTACCCGGCGTATACGGGCCTTCCAAAGAAGAATGGGAAGCGATCGGCCTGCCGCAGGCAGACTAAGGGGGAGGGTGAGTGGTCAGTAGTGAGTTGTGATTGGTCATTGGGGAACTTCTATTTAACTCCCTACTCACTACTCACCACTGACGATTCACGATTCACCATTGCCCATTCACCATTGTCAATTCCTGCAAAGCAGCCTGGTATTCTTCCCGGATCTCTTTCACGATTTCTGCGGCGGGTAGAATGTTTTTGATGAGGGCACTTACCTGGCCAACTTCCAGTTCGCCTTCCTCGAGGTCGCCTTCAAACATGCCTCGTTTGGCGCGGGCACGACCGAGAATATGTTGCAGTTCTTCTTCTGATGCACCTCGCTGTTCAGCGGCACGTACTTCTTCAAAAAAACGGTTCTTTAATAAACGTACCGGCATGAGTTTTTTCATACTCAGCAGTGTATCGCCTTCTTCTGCTTTAATCACTGCTTCTTTAAAAGCAAGATGTGAAGAAGCTTCTGGGCTGCAGATAAAACGGCTACCGATCTGAACGCCATCTGCACCCAATACCTGTGCTGCCAGCATCTGTCTGCCGGTAGCAATTCCGCCGGCTGCTATCACCGGTATTTTTACAGCAGCTCTTACGAGCGGGATCAATACAAGGGTGGTAGTCTCTTCTCTTCCGTTATGCCCGCCGGCTTCAAAGCCTTCTGCAACCACGGCATCGCAACCCGCTTCTTCGGCTTTTTTGGCAAACTTGCTGCTACTGACCACATGTACCACTTTGATGCCTTTCTCTTTCAGGTATCCTGTCCAGATTTTGGGATTACCGGCACTGGTAAAAACAACCGGCACTTTCTCTTCTACAATAATATCGATCAGTTCTTTGATATCGGGATACATCAACGGGATATTCACGCCAAAAGGCTTATCGGTGGCCGTTTTGCACTGCTGTATATGTTCGCGCAGTACGGCGGGATACATACTTCCCGCACCAATCAATCCCAGACCACCTGCGTTGCTGACAGCACTCGCCAGTTTCCATCCGCTGGCCCAGATCATACCGGCTTGGATAATCGGATATTGAATATTAAACAATCTGTTGATAGGGGAAGACATGGGAAGAATTTGAAAATTTGAAAATGTGGCAATTTGAAAATGAGTGAATCTGAAAACCATTTTCAAATTTTCAAATTACCACATTTTAAAATTCCTACCCAAAATCGATTTCTGTATTGTCTCCGATATTCAGGCTGCGGCTCAATCCTTTTACAGAAGCATCACTGCCGATCAGGGAATTATCGAGCACTACTTCATCGAGATTGGTATAGGAACCGATGATGCTGTCTCGCACAATAGAGTTTTTGATAGAAGTATTGGCACCAATGGCTACATGCGGACCGATAATGGAATTAGAAATATCGCAACCCGGCGCAATACTTACCGGAGGAATGATAATGGTTTCTTTGTATTCGTGGCCGTCTGTTGTATTACCCCCAAACTTCTTTAAAAGAGTGGCATTACTTTCCAGCAGGGTTTCTTTTTTACCGCAATCGAACCAGTTCTTCACTTTGAATGCTTTAAACCTGGCGCCGCGTTTGATCATACAGTCCAGCGCATCGGTCAGGTTATACTCACCAAAGGTTTTTATATCCTGGGTAAACAGATGATGCAGGCACTCGAAGAGGAAATGGGTTTCCTTGATCTTGTATAAACCCACCAGCGCCATATTACTTTTCGGGATCGCGGGTTTCTCTACCACCTGTTCAATAAATCCTTCTTCGTCAATAGAAGCTACCCCGAAATTGCGCGGGTCATCAACTTTTTTAATGCCGAGCATACTGAAGGGGCTGTTCACCACTTCTTTCACATCATACTCGCAAATAGTATCGCCGAGTACTACAAACACTTCATCGTCACCTACAATATTTCTGGTTAATTCAATAGCATGACCGGTACCCTGCCTTTCGTTCTGGAATACAAAATGAGTGGTGAGGTCGGGGTAAGTCTGTTTTACATAGTCCTGGATCTTTTCGCCCAGATAACCAACAATAAAAACATATTCGGTGATACCAGCTTCCCGCAACTGATCAACAATAAAACTCAGGATCGTTTTTCCGGCAATAGGGATCAGGGCTTTGGGTTGGGTATAGGTATGGGGTCTTAATTTGGTTCCGGCGCCCGCAACTGGGATGATTGCTTTCATGGGGGTTGTTTATGTTTGAACACTGCGTTGGTACCTGTATCACAAGATCATCATGTATAGCCAACACAATATCAGGCGCCGAAATTAGGAAAAACTGCCGATGGGGCAAGTTTTGGGGAAAATAAGCCCCTTTTGAGGCGGGAATGCCCTCTGTTTGACACCTTGCAAGAGAATTTCCTCATTTTATTACCCGATTATCCCCTTTTGGCACAAATCCATCAGACGCAACAGGGCAGCTATTTGCCCACCGCTTATCTTTGCGGCAAAATCAATACAATGCAAAGAGATACCCTGGTTTTCGACCTGATCAAGCAGGAACTGGAAAGACAACGTCATGGAATTGAACTGATCGCCTCTGAAAATTTTACCAGCTTACAGGTAATGCAGGCCATGGGTGGTGTGATGACCAATAAATATGCCGAAGGGTATCCCGGTCGCCGTTATTATGCGGGTTGCGAAATTGTGGACCAGACAGAACAACTGGCTATCGACAGACTGAAACAGATCTTTAATATAGAATATGCCAACGTACAACCCCATAGCGGTGCACAGGCCAATGCGGCGGTAGCACTGGCCGTGTTACAACCCGGCGATCCTATTCTGGGTCTTGACCTGAGTATGGGCGGACACCTGACGCATGGTTCTGCTGTAAACTATAGCGGTAAATTATACCAACCCCATTTTTATGGTGTAACCCGCGAAGACGGATTGGTGGATTACGCCATGCTGGAAACCAAAGCGCGTGAAGTAAAACCCAAAATGATCATCTGCGGTGCCAGTGCGTATAGCCGCGACTGGGATTATGCCCGCATCCGCAAAGTAGCTGATGAAGTGGGTGCATTGGTGATGGCCGATATTGCGCATCCTGCCGGACTGATCGCTAAGAAATTACTGAATGATCCTTTTGATCATTGCCATTTTGTAACTTCTACCACACACAAAACCCTTCGTGGGCCACGTGGCGGAATTATCATGATGCGGAAAGATTTTGAAAATCCTTTTGGACTGAAAGATGTAAAAGGCAATATCCGTATGATGAGTAACCTGCTGGATATGGCCGTATTCCCTGGCATTCAGGGTGGTCCGCTGGAGCATGTGATCGCTGCCAAAGCCATTGCGTTTGGTGAGATACTGAGCGATGAGTTTACCGTTTATGCCAACCAGGTGCTCAAAAATTCGCAGGCCATGGCCAAGGCGCTGGTAGCCAAAGAATACCAGATCATCAGCGGCGGTACCGATAACCACCTGGTACTGATTGATCTGCGCAATAAAAATATCAGCGGTAAAAAAGCAGAACAGGCATTGGTGCAGGCAGATATTACCGCCAACAAAAACATGGTCCCGTACGATGATAAGAGTGCTTTTGTTACATCAGGTATCCGTCTGGGTGTTCCGGCCATTACTACGCGCGGTATGACAGAAGCTCATATTCCTTTTGTAGTAGATGCGATTGATAAAGTATTGATGAATGCAGATGATGCCGCTGTACTACAGGCTGTTAAAAAAGAAGTAAATGCCTTTATGGAGCAGTTTGTACTGTATCCTGAATTGGGTTAAAATAGTTAAATGGACGAAAAAGGAGTAATTTGTTGTTACAGATCCTATCCTGGAAACCAATAAACCCCTGCTATGTTACAAAGATTACAAACCGTTTGGCTGCTGCTGGTTGCAGTACTGGCTTTCGTATCGCTGAAACTGTCTTTTTTCAGTGGCAATATACTGGTAGATAATGTAAAGCAGTTCCAGAATTTCACTGCCATGAGTAATATGCTGATCATGATACTGACAGTAGGCGTGGGCATTGCTTCGCTCATCACCATCTTCCTGTTTAAAGACCGGAAACTTCAGATCAAAATCAGTTTTGCGGTACTGGC
The DNA here is from genome assembly GCA_943369185.1 of Caulobacter sp. UNC279MFTsu5.1. Classification (GTDB taxonomy): domain Bacteria; phylum Bacteroidota; class Bacteroidia; order Chitinophagales; family Chitinophagaceae; genus Sediminibacterium. The sequence continues at coordinate 279,227 of CALRMK020000004.1, forward strand.
AGTTGCTGTGCTGAATATTGTTTTATACTATCTACAAACCAAAAATTTCGTTCCGGAAGAGTGGACATTTGATATCAGTTCCCTGATCACAATTGCCATCCCCTTCCTTTTATTCCTCGCCATTCGTGGCATTTACAGGGATGAAAAACTGGTGAAGAGTGTAGATAGGCTTAGATAGGAACAAGGGAACAGAAGAATATCGAACAGACGAACAAGGAATGTCGATCAGAAAAGAAGCCAATCAAAGATTATCCGTTCATCTGTTCCTTGTTCATCTGTTCATCTGTTCTACAGATATTTCCCCGTATAACTTTCTTTTACTTTTTTAATACCTGCCGGTACCCCTGCGTACACCAGGTTACCACCGGCATCCCCGGCTTCGGGACCAAGGTCGATGATCCAGTCGGCGGATTTGATCACATCTGTATTGTGTTCGATCACAATCAGCGAATGTCCCTGCTCTATTAATGCATTGAAGGAAGCGAGTAATTTTTTGATATCGTGAAAATGAAGTCCGGTAGTGGGTTCATCAAACACGAACAGCATATGTCCGATGCCTTTGCCCTTACCCAGAAAACTGGCCAGTTTTACGCGTTGTGCTTCACCACCACTTAAGGTATCACTGCTTTGTCCTAGTTTGATATAACCCAGTCCCACATCCTGCAAAGGCTGTATGGCGGTTTTGATGGCTTTTTCGTCTGCAAAAAAATCAATCGCCTCATCCACACTCATATCCAGCACATCGAACACGCTTTTACCATGATACTGCACTTCAAGTACTTCTTCCTTGAAACGTTTGCCGCCGCAGGATTCGCAGGTCAGGTGTACATCGGCCAGAAACTGCATTTCTACGATCTGTTCCCCTTCTCCTTTACAGGTATCGCAGCGCCCACCATCTACATTGAAAGAAAAATGTTTGGGCTGAAAACCGCGGGTTTTAGACAATTGCTGTTTGGCATACAGATCGCGGATATGATCGTAGGCTTTGATATAGGTAATCGGATTACTGCGCGATGATTTACCGATCGGGTTTTGGTCTACCAGTTCGATCTGTGAGATATAATCAACATCTCCTGTAAGATTTTTATGCAGCCCTACTTTTTCAGAGAACTCCCCTTTCAGTTTCCGCAAAGCAGGCACCAGTACCTGTTTTACCAACGTGGTTTTACCACTGCCACTTACACCACTCACCACACACAAGGTATTGAGAGGGAAAGTAACGCTGATATCTTTCAGGTTATTCTGCCGCGCGTTTTCTACGGTAATACTCCGGTTCCATTTACGCACATTTTTGGGAGCATCGATACTGAGCGCACCTGTCAGATATTTTCCAGTTAAACTTTCCGGATTGGCTACCAGCTCGTCATAATTACCCACTGCTACTACTTCGCCACCCAGGTGTGAAGCCAGTGGACCCATATCAATGATATGATCCGCTTCGCGCATCATCATTTCATCGTGTTCTACCACCACTACCGTATTACCCAGATCGCGCAGTGCTTTTAACACACTGATCAGGCGAACCGTATCGCGGGAATGTAATCCGATAGATGGCTCATCCAGAATATACAATGAGTTGGTAAGGTTACTACCGAGGCTCCTTGTCAGTTGAATTCGTTGGCTTTCGCCACCGCTTAACGAATTAGCCAGCCTGTTCAGCGTAAGATAACCCAGTCCCACATCTATCAGAGTCTGCATGCGCTGGTGTACTTCTATCAGGATTCTTTTGGCTACCTGCTGGTCGTGCGCAGACAATACCAGTTCATCCAGCCATTGCTTCAGATCCTTCACCTGCCACTCGCACAATTCACCAATATGTTTACCGCCTACTTTCACATATAGGGCTTCTTTGCGTAAGCGGTATCCTTTACAATCCGGACAATTGGTGCGGCCGCGATAACGGCTCAGTAAAACGCGGTATTGAACTTTATATAGATTCTGTTCTACTTCTTTAAAAAAATCGTCGATACCCTGCACCACGCCTTCGCCCTGCCATAACTGGCGGTATTGTTCTTTACTGAGATCGATAATGGGTTTGTGAATGGGGAATCCAAACTTACCGGCATGTTTTACGAACTGCTCTCTCCACCAGCCCAGCTTCTCTCCTTTCCAGGGAGCTACTGCACCTTCGTACACACTTAATCGTTTGTCAGGTATCACCAGATCTTCATCAATCCCCAATACCTGGCTAAAACCCTCACAGGTAGGACAGGCGCCATAGGGATTATTAAAAGAAAACAGATTGGGTACCGGCTCTTCGAACTGGATACCATCCAGCTCAAACTTATTACTGAAATGAAGTAGTTCTGTGTTATTGATCTCCACATACATCTCCCCCTCTCCCTCATAAAAAGCCGTACCGATAGAATCTGATAAACGATGGATATCATCTTCTTCGAATGCTTTGGTAACGATGCGGTCGATGAGAACGTGAATCGTGAGTGGTGAGTGGTGAGTGGTGAGTTTTTTTGATAACTCCTTATCGGTTAAAGCCAGTAAATCTTCAATACGTATCAGCTCTGCAGGTTTTATTTCTCCTACTGCCGACTGACGACTCACGACTGACGACTCTCGAATATATATTCTCGAAAACCCTTTCTGCATCAATATATTCAGCTCTTCCCGTGTGGCCCTATTGGCATGTTGTTTAAAGGGTACAATGATGACCAGTTTGGTACCATGGGGCAAAGCCTGTATGGCTTTCATTACATCGGCCACATCATCTTTCTGCACTTCTTTACCGCTGATAGGCGAAATGGTTTTGCCGGCACGGGCATACAGGAGACGCAGGTAATCATAGATCTCCGTCATACTGCCCACGGTGCTTCGGGGTGTACGGGTGATCACTTTCTGTTCAATGGCTATGGCGGGGCAGAGGCCCTTGATAAAATCCACATCCGGCTTCACCATCCGCGCCATGAACTGGCGGGCATAGGCACTGAGACTTTCTGCGTAACGCCTTTGTCCTTCGGCAAAGAGTGTGTCAATGGTAAGGGATGATTTGCCGCTGCCCGATACTCCTGTTACCACAATCAGTTTGTTGCGGGGAAAGCTGACGGTTACATTCTTGAGGTTATGCACACGGGCCCCTTTCACGATGATACTGCCGGAATCGTCTGTTGTCTTCTCTATTTTCGGGGACTTTGTCTTTGTTGCCATAGGGTCAGCAATTTAAACAGATTATCAGCGCATAAGTTTAGAAAGCCCTGCGGATGCTGATTTTTTTTACAAATGGCTGCTTTATTGACTCCTTTCAAACCCTCCCATCGGTCACCGGGAATGTGTATAACCCAAAACCCGAAAAACATAATTTCCACAAAACTTTCCAGACATGAAAAGATGTATAATTTGTTGTTGAAAGTTAATGAGTTAGTCGAGGCACATTGAACAAAAAGTTCTATCAAAGCCCGGCACAAGCAGCATACAGCTCAAAAATGATGATATGAGACCAGTAGACCAGGCATCTGATACGGAACTGATACGGGCATTTCAGGAAGGCGATACGGCTTCCTTCGAAACCCTTATCTACCGGTATAAGGATAAGATCTTCTCTTCCATTCTTTTCTTTGTAAAAGACAGTTACCTCGCCGAAGATCTTTTTCAGGATGTGTTCATCAAGATCATCGATACGCTGAAAAACAAGCGGTATACCGAGGAGGGCAAGTTCCTTCCCTGGGCCCTGCGCATCTCACATAATCTTTGTGTGGATTATTTCCGCAAAGTAAAGCGCACCCCCGCCATCCGCACCAGCGATAACCAGGATATTTTTGAAGTATTGCAGATCGTGGAAGAAGGACCCGACAGCAAGATCATGCAGGGACAAAGCCATGAGCGGGTACGCAAAATGCTGGACCTGCTGCCAGAAGAACAGCGCGAGATCATTGTATTAAGGCATTATGCCAATATGAGTTTTAAAGAAATTGCCCTCATCACCAATTGCAGCATCAATACGGCATTGGGCCGGATGCGCTACGGCCTCATCAACCTGCGTAAGATGATGGTGGAGAAACAGATTGCCCTCTAGGCAGGAAGCCGATTTCCAATCGATGAAAAAATCATGAACCCTTCATTACGATGAGGGGTTCGCCTTTTATACAAGCTGTTTTATTTACCCTTATCAAATGCCGCTTTACCGCACTTCAGCCATTTCAAATATTCGGCCGCATCGGGTGTATAACCTACCGGGTGGTTCATGAGCTTTTCTTTAGCATTCAGGATTCCGTAAAGCGGTTGCGTGGTCTGGTTAAAGTTTTCCGCTTCAAATGTGGCCCATTTATCGCCTACAGTGATGATATCTTTAGTATCACCATTCTTTGTTTTGTAATTCAGGATGCGCTGTTCGGCGGGCAGGTTTTTCCTGTCGTCTACATACAACGAAACGAGGATATAATTTTCTTTGATATAAGTATACACTTCGGGCTGTGTCCAAACATTCTCTTCCATCTTCCGGCAGTTTACGCAGGCCCAGCCGGTGAAGTCGATGAGGATGGGTTTGTTTTGTTCTTTCGACAAAACCACCGCTTTTGCATAGTCGTTCACCACAGTGGCTTCCAGTCCTTTGCCATGCACATTGTCTGTTCCGTAAATACTATAACTCAAGGGTGGCGGAAAACCACTCAGTAACTGTAGGTTGGCATATTTGGTGGGGGTAACTCCCGGCAAGAGATAAAGTGTAAAGAGCAAAGCCAGTACACCCAGGGCCTTTCTGCCTTTACTGATCTTCATTCCCTTGTAATCATGCGGTAAACGTAGGATGCCAAAAAGGTATAGAGTTAATCCGGCACCCACCAGGATCCAGATCCCGATAAATACTTCGCGTTTGAGTAAACCCCAGTGCATCACCAGATCGGCATTGGACAGGAACTTGAACGCCAGTGCCACTTCCAGAAAAGCGAGGATCTTTTTTACCGTATCCAGCCAGCCACCCGATTTGGGTAGTGATTGTAACCACTCAGGAAAAATAGCGAACAAGGCAAAAGGCAGGGCCAGGGCCAGACCAAAACCTGCCAGACCCGAAGTTAACTGCCAGGCACCGCCACTCAAGGAACCCACCAATAAGGAGCCGAGAATAGGACCGGTACAGGAGAAGGATACAATGGCCAGTGTTAAGGCCATGAAGAAAATACCACCCATACTACCCAATCCGCTTTTCGAATCTGCTTTGCTGGCAATGCCACTGGGCAGGGTAAGTTCGAAATAGCCAAAAAAGGAAATGGCAAAAAAGATGAAGATGATGAAAAAGATGACATTGAGCCAGGAGTTGGTCGAGATATTATTAAAGATCTCCGGCTGCACATTTCCGAGAATATGAAAAGGCAGGCTGGCCAGCAGATAGATCAGAAAAATAAAGAACCCATATACCGCACCATTCTGTATGGCCTGTTTACGGCTATTCGCCCTTTTGGTAAAAAAGGAAACCGTAACGGGTATCATCGGAAATACGCAGGGTGTAAGTAAGGCGATCAATCCTCCTAAAAAACCAAGCAAAAAAATAGACCAGAGACCACTATCAGCTACTTCATTTTTAGTACCGCAATCGGCAGCAGGCGTGTTCAGATCTATGGCAGCTATTTTTAGCTGGGCAGCAGACGCTTCGGTAGCTGCACCGCCTTCCAGCGACACTTCAAAAGGTTGCTCAGATACAATGAACTCACCGGCTTTGGCCATACTGGCATTGATGGTTCCTTTTAATACGGCAGGTACAAAACCATTGATCTTGATTTGCTGCCTGATCTCTATCTCACCCTTATATATATCCACCTTATCAAATAGCGGATCATTGATTGAGCTGGGCTGTACATTGTAACGAATATTTTCCTGCAATACCGCATTCTCGTAGGCGGGTACAAATTTTACCTGCTCCAGTCCTTCTGCTTTGGGATTGTTACCGTATACATACCAGCCTTCCGGAATGGTTGTTTTGGACACCAGTTCGTATACCCCATTACCCAGCTTACGCGATTGGGTTTGCCAATGCAATAAACTATCTGTCTGGCTGAATACCAGTAAACATACCAGCAAGCTTACACAAAGCAGTGAGAGTTTTTTCATTTGTACCGCTTATTTATTGAAGCTTCAGGTCAAATGATTTCTTAACGGGGGGCAAACACTGACTTTCATCGCAAACCATGTATTCAATGGTGCCGCTGAGATTGGTTTTAATGCCACCTTTTACTTTTACCAGTTGTACAAACTTTACTTTATCGGAGAAATAAAGTACATCGGTATTGAAATTCTTATCGAATACTTTTTCGAGTTTACCCAGTTCTTTTACTTTGCCATTTTTGGTAACCAGTGGATTGGGTTTAAAAACAACAGCGGTAGGAATGGGACCGCCCTTACCGGTATTCTGTGAATAGATATGCCAGGGTTCTTCTACCGTAGCGGTTAATACGATCTCGTAGGTATCGGCCGATTTTTTGATGGCTTCATAATTCCAGCTAACCGGGTTCTGCCTTTGTGCAAAGGAAAAAGCTGTTACCAGTAAGGCTATAACAGAAAGTGACAATCTTTTCATAAAACAATGCTGTTTACAAGTATGACGCAAAGCAAAACCTATCCTTACAACTCTCCTAATTCAGTCCCAGTATTTCAAATACTTTAACACCGTCCAGGTTATTCAGAGCCGTTGATGTGGCCCTTTCGGGGTGCGGCATCATCCCAAATACGTTATTCTGTTTGTTCCGGATGCCGGCAATATGGCGTTCGGCCCCGTTAGGGTTAGCAGATGCATCAATCGTGCCATCTTCTGTACAATAACGGAAAATTACCTGTCCATTGGCTTCCAGCTCGTTCAGGGTTGCTTCATCAGCATGATACCTGCCTTCGCCATGGGCAACCGGGATTTTCAGGGCTTCGCCGTTTTCCTGTTTGATAAATACATTTTTGCAGACAAATTGTTGATTGGCATTCTGAAGTAATACGCCTGGCAATAGACCACTTTCGCAAAGGATCTGGAATCCGTTACAAACCCCCAGCACTTTACCGCCCCGGTTGGCAAAATCGATCACACTCTTCATCATCGGACTGAAACGCGCAATGGCACCACAGCGCAGGTAATCTCCATAAGAGAAACCGCCGGGCAGAATGATGCAGTCATCGGTGGTAAACATACTCAGGTCCTCATCTTTGTGCCAGAGCATGATGACTTCTTTACCAAGGTCCTGCTGAAGGGAATCCTGCATGTCTCTATCGCAGTTGGATCCCGGAAAAACCACAACGCCAAATTTCATAGGGGTGTATTTTGTGCTCGAGTAAGGGAAAATTGCTTGCGCGGCAAAGGTAATAACTGACCGCTTAAGACAGGGCTAATTTTTACACACCCCAGGCTACTTGTAATAGATCAGCCACCAGTTATTATAGGCGATAATCCCGGCTGCCAGCCAAAACAGGATATTGGGCAGTACCAGCCTACGGGGATAAGAAAAGCTGTTGCCGGCAAATGCTCCCAGCGGTACCAGGCTCATCAGGGCCGATTCCATGCCCGCTTTCAGGAAAATAAAGGGGATGGGCAGGAGAATGATGAGCATCACGGCCATTACCCCCCAGTTTTTCCGGATCTGGATCACCATACGGGCACTGGACACCTGCCAGTAATAGAGACCGGTTACCAGGAAAATGAACATTACGGACAAACTGATTACCAGCGGTACACTCCATTGCAGCAAAGGCAGGTTCCATTGCAGGTAGGGCAGGTATAGCGGAAATTTGCCGATCTGGTCCTGCATGAACAAATAGGCCCCCAGGAAATAATAGGGTACCAGGATCCCCATCAAAAGGGTTAACCATTCGGCCAGTTTAAAAGGACGTACTACGGCAAGGGCAAATAATACCACCAATACCAGAATAGCGGTGGGATGGTAACAGAGCACGGCCACCCCCACAATCAACCCGGTATTGAACAGGAGGGTTTTGGGGGAAGGATGATTATACAACCTGCTCAGCTTGATAAACAGCCAGATCAGCAGAAAATTAGCCAGCAAAGCGGGGGTAATACTGCACCACTGGGTAAATAACCCTGTTAACAGTACATAGGCCATGGCGGTGGTATAGGTATTGTACTGAAACATCCGCAGATCGCTCAGCACCATATTCAGGCGAATGGCCTGTACCAGTACAACTATATGGTATAAAAGAAAAAGTACCGTAGAAGGCAACCCGGCTATATACTGCTGAAGCAAGGTAGAAAAGATCCCGTCTGTTGTACTGCTGATCACCAGCGGTGTGTTAATGAAGAGGTGCAGATGAACGGCAATGCTGAGTAGCAGCAGAAAAAACAGGTTAACGATCGATTTATCTCGGAATAAAAAAACCACGGCAGCAGATTAAAATTCTATTTTGGCAAAACAGGTAAACCCTCTGTACTGGCAGGGAACAATGGCTTGCCTTGCCCCTACCTGTTTGGCATGACGCGGCATAAAATCATATCCTTTGTCAAGATTCTTGAAGGTTGGATTCCGGTCAAGCTGGCCATTGGGTGCCAGACTCTGTTCAGACAGTATCATGTTCCTTTTTTCCTGGATATTAAAGATAAAGCGCAACTGGTCGCCGGTATTGAATAAACCAAAACCGATATAGTTATCCGTATTGTCATCGTATTGCGATTTGCGTATCACATTACTCCATTCTACTTTTCCGTTTGGCTCAAAGGAGATCACAGCTACATTATCGGCATAATAGCGGGTAAGTGTATTTACATTGTTATACATGCCGGAACGAAACCAGGGATAATACCCCACCGGACTGTTCCAGGAATAATAATCTACCGGCGACCAGTACGGAGATCCATAAAGATAATCCCAGCGGTTCAGGGTATTACCTCTGGAACTGGTGTAGGCAGACTCAGCCACAACAATAAACCCACCATCTTTCCGTAAAATGATATTTTTCAGGAAGTAATCGTTAAAAGCAGTTTTGGTTCCACCCTCACCTTTGGCATCTTCTCTGAACTCAGGCGTAAAAATATCGCTGGCATTCAGCAATTCCTTGTTCTGCTGTTTATCCCAGAGCACATAATACAGTCCTTCAATATTGCCCCTTCTGGTCTTACTCAGAAAGGAAGTAATCACATAGTGTTTGTTGATATTATCTACTTTGATACGGATATCATCCAGAAAGATATTGCCCAGCTTGAGGTCGGTTAAGGTATAGGTATCCAGCGGAGCCGGTTTGGTGATCAGGGTAATTTTGTTGATATTATCATTGGTAGAAGTGCCTGAAGCACGGATGCAGACCAGATCACCCTCATTATCCAGTGAGAACTCTGATAAAAAATCATTCCGCTGCGGCATATTGATGGAGAGCCTTGATTTTTTTACCAGTGAAAGATCCTTGTTAAATAGGCTGGTGGTAAGGATATGCATTTTATCGTTACGGGTATTGATCTTAAACACCATGATCTTCTGCTTGTCTTCACTGTTGAGTACAGAGTAGATCTTGTTACTGGCGGAATAATTGATATTATCGGTTGAGTCCAACTGTACCGTTTCCCCTACCTGTTTACCCGCCCCGTCCAGTTTAATGGCCATGCAGTACATGATACTTCTTTTCTGGTACTGGTAAATCATGTAGGCAAAATCTGCGTACTGGATAAATTCCGTATTCAGGATCCGGGTATTGCCGGCCAGCTCCAGCCGGTTTTTATCTACCATCTTCATCTCATTATCATAGGTAACAATAAAATGCAGGTCGCGGTAGCTCTTATACACCAGTACCTTCCCATTGATCTTCCCGATCACTTCAAAATTGAGGACCCGGGCATCATCGCGGTCGGGCTCTGAATAAGTGATCCGTTGGCCCCATGCGGTTACACAGGCAAGCAGCAAACAGCTCAGGAATAAGGGTACTGTCTTTTTCATTCCGTGTGGTCATTTAGTATTTCAAAAGTAAGGTTTGTAAGGCTTACCTATCTCTAAATTAACAGTAAAAGCACAATGCGGGGTCCGGCAGCGGATATTTCTTTGGTGGATTGATTTTCAGGTTACATTTGTTAAATATATTTCACAGCAACCATTGTAATAAATACTTCGAGTGAGCAAGAATTTAAATAAGGTTTCTACCGCAGGATTGATCATTGCTTTGGGTATCATCTACGGCGATATCGGTACTTCGCCTTTATATGTTTTAAACGAGATCATTACCGGCAGACCGATCAGCGAGAAGCTGATTTTAGGAACTTTGTCTTGTATTATCTGGACACTTACCCTGCAAACCACCGTTAAATACGTGATCCTGACCCTGAAGGCCGATAACAAGGGGGAGGGTGGTATTTTTAGCTTATACGCCCTGGTACGCCGCCGCCGCAAATGGTTGGTTATCCCCGCAATGATCGGGGGGGCTGCCCTGCTGGCCGATGGTATTATTACACCGCCCATCACCGTTACCTCTGCCATTGAAGGTTTACGGCAGTTACCCAGTTTACGAAACATACAGCAAACCACCATTATCGCCATCGTGATCGGGATCATTTCCGTTCTGTTCTTTATGCAGCAATTCGGCACCGCTTCCATCGGCCGTTTATTCGGGCCCATCATGAGTATCTGGTTTGCCATGCTGGCCATTCTGGGCTGTTCACATTTAATGGATGATATTGGCATATTCAAAGCCCTAAACCCCTACTATGCCTTCGAGCTGTTGACCACTTACCCCAAGGGTTTCTGGTTATTGGGCGCTGTTTTTCTATGTACCACAGGGGCCGAAGCCCTTTACAGCGACCTGGGGCATTGCGGCCGCGCCAATATCCGCATCTCCTGGATTTTTGTAAAAACCTGCCTGATCCTGAATTACCTGGGTCAGGGGGCCTGGTTACTGGCCAACTATAAAGACCAGGTGATCCCGCCACATATCATGGCCGATGGGTTCAACCCCTTTATCAGTATCATGCCACAATGGTTCAAACTGCCGGGCATTATCATTTCAACCATTGCTGCGGTGATTGCCAGCCAGGCACTGATCTCCGGTTCCTTTACCCTGATCAGTGAAGCCATGCGACTGAACCTCTGGCCCAAAATGAAGATCAATTATCCTACAGAAGAAAAAGGCCAGCTCTATATTCCGGGCATCAGCCTCTTATTATTTGTGGGTTGTGTGGGCATTGTATTGTATTTCCAGAAGTCGGCCAATATGGGTGCGGCTTATGGTCTGGCCATTACCATGTGTATGATCAGTACCTCTATCCTGTTTGCCAATTTCCTGGTAAGCAGGCGCGTAAACAAAGGCTGGATCTACCTCTACCTGATCGTTTATTTCTCCATAGAATCTTCCTTCCTCGTAGCCAACCTGGAAAAATTCCTGCACGGAGGTTATGTAACCCTGGTGGTGGGTGGCGCTTTGTTTGCCGTGATGTATGTGTGGTTCCGCAGCCGTAAGATCAAGAACCGTTACGTGGAATTTGTGCGGATGGAACATTATATACCAATGATCCAGGAGTTGAGCAACGACAAAACCATTCCCAAATATGCCACACACCTGGTGTACATGACCAGTGCCAATAATCCGAAAGAGATCGAGCATAAGATCATTTATTCCATCCTCAACAAAAAACCCAAACGCGCCGATATTTACTGGTTTGTGCACGTAGATGTATTGGACGATCCCTACACCTGCGAATACTCAGTAGAACATATCATACCCAACGATATCATCCGTGTGGAATTCCGCTTAGGGTTCCGGGTTGAGCAACGCATCAATCTCATGTTCCGCAAAGTGGTACAGGAACTGGTAGACAACAAGGAAGTGAATATCACCAGCCGCTATGAGAGTTTGGAAAAGAACAATGTAGTAGGCGATTTTCAGTTTATTGTGCTGGAGAAATACCTGAGTCAGGACAACGAGCTGCCATTCCTTGAACGGATCGTGATGAAACTCTATTTCTGGCTGAAAGAGATCAGTCTGGGTGAGGAAAGAGGTTTTGGCCTTGACCCCAGTAATGTTACCATTGAGAAATTCCCCCTGATCGTGGCACCGGTGGCCAACCTGAACCTGAAAAGGGTCTATCATGAAGGGTTGGAAGATGAAGATTTCGAATAAAACAACAACTTTAATCAGACAGATCATCAACGCAATTGGGTGGGGTGGCGAATAGTATTGGTTTCCAGCAATAAAAAACAGAACTTAGGAAACCAAAACACCCTACTTGCCTTTGATCCTGTTATATATAGTTATCGGTTACCTCGTAATGGCCGTCGTGGTATACCTCGTGCAGGAAAAACTCATTTTCAAGCCGGAAAAACTACCCCAGGATTTTGAGTACAAATACGACGCCCCGTTCGAAGAACTGTTTTTCCATATTGCACCCGGTGTTCATATCAATGGGTTGCATTTCAGGTGTAAAGATCCCCACGGACTCATCCTCTATTTTCATGGCAACTCCCGAAGCATCAAAGGCTGGGCCAAATATGCCCGCGATTTTTACCGCTATGGCTATGATGTGCTGCTGGTAGATTACCGTGGTTTTGGCAAAAGCATCGGTAAAAGAAGTGAGAAAGAAATGCTCTCAGATATGCAGTTTGTGTACGACCGCCTGCGGGAGAAATACGAAGAGCATCATATCCTCGTCTATGGCCGCAGCATGGGCAGTGGTTTTGCTACCAAGATAGCGGCAGACAATACACCCCGCTACCTGATACTGGATGCTCCCTATTACAGTTTCATCAAAGTAGTGGAGCGGTTCACCCCCTTTTTGCCACACAGATGGTTTTTGCGCTACCACCTGCGCACAGACCAGTGGATCCGTAAAGTGAACTGCCATACCTATATCCTGCATGGCACCCGCGACCGGCTGATCCCCATCCGGCACAGTGAGAAACTGCAGGAACTCAATCCCCATAAAATCACTTTGATCAGGATCCATGGCGGCGGGCACAATAACCTGCCGGTTTTTCCGGAATACCACAATTTCATCCGGGATATATTACAATACTGAGCCTACCTTTGCGGCGTGAAAAATAAACAGCGCATTTTCCGTTGGGTTAAGATCGGTCTCGCCGTATATGCCATTTTGGGTATTGCTTTGTTTTACCTGCAGGAGAAACTCTTGTTTCATCCGGTGGCCATTCATGCAGACAGCAGTTATCATTTTTCACAACCCTTTACCGAAGCCAATATTCTTCTGGATAAAGAAACACGTTTTAATATCCTACAGTTTCCGCCGGCAGATACACCTGCCAAAGGCATCGTACTGTACTTTCATGGCAACCGCGAAAACGTGAACCGTTACGCAGGTTTTGCCAAGAAGTTTACGAGTAAAGGATATGAAGTCTGGATGCCGGATTATCCCGGATTTGGCAAATCAACCGGTAAACTCACCGAAGCCATCCTGTACGAAGAAGCTTTGCATGTATATAAACTGGCAAGAGTAAGGTACCAGCCGCAACAGATCATCCTTTATGGAAAATCATTGGGAACGGGTATAGCGGCAGAACTGGCTTCGATACGCGATTGTAAACAACTGATCCTGGAAACACCTTACTATAGTTTTACTTCTGTTACCAGACTGCTTTTCTGGATGTATCCGGCAAACCAGTTACTGCATTTTAAAATGCGCACACATGAATACCTGCCCAATGTAACTGCGCCCATTACCATTTTTCATGGCACGGCAGATGGGGTGATCCCTTATTTTAATGCGAAAAGATTACAGGCTGTTTTAAAACCTGGCGATCAGTTCATTACCATCAAAGGCGGCTCGCATAATGACCTGAACAGTTATCCGCTGATGCAGCAGACATTAGACAGTTTACTCCGGAAATAAAAACTCCGCCTCCGCGCCTTTGCGAGAAAATACCATTTACTTAATACGTTGGTGGATCAATCCCCACCCAGAACTGCAGAAAATCTTCTACCCGGCTATCTATCGGAACCCCGTTTTGTAATCCCGGTTTCCAGAAAGGCATTTTACCAATCATATCAGCAATGCGCTTATCGAAATACTTTCTATCCTCCAAAAAATACCGGATCGTTCTGGCATACTCCCCCCGCGCATACTGGGTAGCAGCGATCCGTTCAACCCTGCCTTCGTAAGCAGCTCCGTTCTTATCAACAATAAAAGAGAAATATACCCGGATATATTTTGCCGTATCGCCCCGCTCTATCACTTTGCTCAACACGCTGTCGAACCCGCCAAAGCTGGCAAAATAGAATCGTTTGCAGGAGTCGGCACCAAAAGGATATTGAGGTGGTTTCTGCAGATACCTGGCTTCAAACAAACGAGAGTAACCTGACTCGGCAAGTGCCGCATGGGTATTACGTTGGGCCAGGGCAGGTATGGCCATTACCAGCCACACGAAAAACAGGATATTTTTCATACCATTGTTTTTACAAATAAACAGTTTTGCCGCTTTTCTACATAGCGTATTTATACGTAAAGGATCTGGCTGCTTTTCTGTGGGATGAAGGCTTTTTCTTTTATCTTTAGTGCAAAGAGATCCTGATTTATTCATCCTTACAGCCTGCCTTATGACACCCGAAGAAAACTTTGCCAAACTGGGCCTTACCCTGCCACCCGCTCCCAAACCACTGGGCGTGTACAAACCCTTTCTGATAGATGGAAAACACGGTTATGTTTCCGGACATGGTACCTTAAAAGAAGATGGCAGTTTTATTACCGGTCGCGTTGGCGCGGATCTTACCATGGAAGAAGGCAAACTGGCCGCCCGCCAGGTAGGTCTGGCCATATTGGCTACCCTGAAAGCCAACCTTGGTTCGCTGAACAAAGTAAAACGCGTGATCAAAGTATTGGGTATGGTAAGCTGTACACCTGAATTTGATAAACATCCCTTTGTGATCAATGGCTGCAGCGAACTGTTTGCCGCCGTTTGGGGCGAAGACAATGGCATTGGCGTAAGAAGCGCCGTTGGCATGGGCTCGCTGCCGGGTAATATTCCGGTGGAAATTGAAGTGATGTTCGAAATTGAAGAGAAGTAAAAAGTCAAAATTAAAAAATGATTCCTGTTCAACCCGTTTTGACTTTTGAATTTTGACTTTTGAATTTTGAATTTTGAATTGCTGATTTTTAATTTTTTTTCCATGCAAACTCCCTGGTACACCATCTCTAACATAGACAAAATAGATTCTCCATCGCTGGTGATTTATCCGGAAAGGATCAAAGAGAATATCCGCCAGTTGATTTTGATGGCGGGGGATGTACAGCGGATCAGGCCGCATGTAAAAACCAATAAGATTGCGGAAGTATGCAAACTGATGCAGCATGCCGGCATTCAAAAATTCAAATGCGCTACCATTGCCGAAGCGGAAATGCTGGCCGAGATAGACGCAGCCGATGTATTACTGGCCCACCAGCCGGTTGGCCCCAAAGCGGATAGGCTTTTACAGCTGGTAAACAATTTCCCCGATACCCAGTTTTCCTGTGTGATCGATAATATTACCACCGCCACCATTCTGTCTGAACTTTTCAGCAAACATAATTTACAACTCAACACTTTTATCGATCTTAATATTGGCATGAACCGTTCTGGTATTAAACCAGAAGCGGCAATGGTTTTATACAAACAGGTTACCACACTAAGCGGCATCCGCGTGATCGGACTCCATGCATATGATGGCCATATCCGCGATACCGATCTTGCAGAAAGGAATCGCCGTTCCGATGAAGCTTTTGCCAAAGTAGAATGGCTCGTCAAAGAAATCGATGCCATCGATTCAACCAACCTGCAGATCGTAATTGGTGGTTCGCCCAGTTTTCCTACGCATACCAAAAGGAAAAACGTGGTGTACAGTCCGGGCACTTTTGTGTTCTGGGACTGGGGCTACAAACACATCGTACCCGATGAACCTTTTGAGTACGCGGCACTGGTTATTACCCGCATTATTTCGATCATTGACGAACATACATTCTGTACAGACCTGGGCCACAAAGCCGTAGCAGCCGAAAATCCATTGCCAAGGGTACATTTCCTGAATGCACCCGATGCCGTTCCTTACTCGCAAAGCGAAGAACACCTCGTTGTAAAAGTTCCCGATAGCAGCCAGTGGAAAGTAGGCGATGTATTATACGGTGTTCCGGTACATATCTGCCCAACCGTAGCTTTATACGACCAGGCCATGGTGATAGAGAACCATGAAAAGGTAGCTTGTTGGCGGGTGGTGGCGAGGTCTAGGAAAATAACTATTTAGTGAGTGGGCAATGGTGAATGGTCAATTGTGAATAGACCTTCCATTACCAATTGCCCATTCACCATTCACAATTCATCACCATGTTTATCTTCGACGCCCATCTCGATCTCAGTATGAATGCCATGGAATGGAACCGTGACCTACGGTTGCCGGTGCATACTATACGCGAAAGAGAAGCAGGGCTGACAGATAAACCCGATCGTGGTAAAGGAACGGTTTCGCTACCCGCTTTGCGCGAAGGAAATATCGGTATTGTAGTGGCTACACAGATCGGCCGTTACGTGGCGCCCGGCAGCACCCTCAGTGGCTGGCACTCGCCTGAACAGGCATGGGCACAAACACAGGGACAGTTGCAATGGTACCGCGCCATGGAAGAAGCAGGCGAAATGGTGCAGATCAGTAACCTGGCAGAACTGGAGAAACATTTATTGCTTTGGAACAACGGCACCACTAATCATCATAAACCCGTTGGTTATATTTTAAGTCTGGAAGGAGCCGATTCGCTGGTTACCCTGGATCATTTGCATCGTGCACATGCGTATGGTTTGCGGGCTGTTGGACCGGGACATTACGGTCCGGGCAGGTATGCCAACGGTACCAATGCCAGCGGCAGACTGAATGAGATGGGCATTGCTTTACTGAAAGAAATGCGATCGCTCAATATGATCCTGGATGCAACGCATTTATGCGATGAGGCTTTCTGGGATGCGATGGAAGTATTTGATGGCAGTATCTGGGCCAGTCATAACCATTGCCGCAGCCTGGTAGATCATAACCGGCAGTTCAGTGATGAGATGATCAAAATCTTGATCCAGAAAAAAGCGGTGATCGGTGCTGCTATGGATGCATGGATGATCGTTCCCGGATGGCAGAAAGGGATCTCAGATCCTAAACAAATGAATTGTGGACTGGAGCAGGTGATCGATCACATGGACCATATCTGCCAATTGGCCGGCAACACTTTACATGTAGGCATAGGAACAGATCTCGATGGTGCTTACGGAAAAGAACAATCTCCTTATGATATTGATACCATTGCCGATCTGCAAAAGATGATAACCTTATTAACAAAAAGAGGTTACTCACAAACTGATTGCGAAAATATCATGCACGGCAACTGGCTCCGCCTGCTCAGAGAGACCTGGCAATAACTCTGTGTATCTCTGTTTCTCTGTACCTCTGTGTTGAAAAAAATACCACTGGTTTACCATCATTATTTTGAACACAGAGTGGCACTGAAATTAGATTTCTTTCAACAGCACTTTGGTTTTTGTAACCGTTAAGCGATGTTTTACACCCACTTTCAAAGCATAATTCTTTTTATCATGGCTCACCGGAAAATCAAAACAAACCGGGTAGTCATACTCTTTCAGGTGTGATTGAATGGCCGTATACACATCGGTACCAAAAGGGATGGTGGTATCTTTCATTTCTGTGAAACCGCCGATGATCAGTCCGGCTAATGAATCCAGCATGCCACTCCGTTTCAGCTGAATAAACATGCGATCAATGTTATAAATATATTCACCTACATCTTCCAGAAACAGGATCTTTCCTCTGGTTTGATAAGCAGACACACTACCCACCAGGTGAGCCACCAGCGAAAGATTCCCTCCTACCAATTCACCTTCGCCTTTGCCTATCCCGTTTAACTCATGCGGCTTACAGGCATAATTCGCTTTTACCCCTTTTAATGCTTTGGCCAGTGATTGTACATATTCCTTTTTGTGTTGTCCGTTATTAAATGCCGCCGCCATCGGTGCATGCAAACTGGCTGTTTTTAATTGCTGGTACACCTGCGCGTGCAGTACCGTAATATCGCTGAACCCGATCAGCCATTTGGGATGTTTTTTAAATTTTGTAAAATCCAGTCCATCCACAATATGGCTCATCCCATACCCACCACGGCCACAGAGAATGGCTTTTACCTCCCTGTCATCCAGCATGGCCTGCATATCGGCTAATCGTTCGGTATCCGTTCCGGAGAAATAATGAAACTGGTTACCCAGGGTTTTACCCACTCTTACCTGATAGCCCCATTCCTGTAATACACGGATACAGGTTTTGGCCTTTTTGGCGGGCATATAACCCGAAGGACAAACGATCGCAATGGTATCGCCTTTGCGCAGGTAGGGTGGTAGCTTAATCATACACAATATTACTGAACTTCTGCGGGGTTGGCGTATACGCCAACCCCGCAGTCGCTCGGCTCCGCCGAGTGACCACTATCCCCCCGGCTTCAAGCCGTTAATAACCCCCAAGCCCCCCAAAATTGCCTACTTACATGGATTACTTACCTTTGCAGACTTTCCAAACAAGGAAACAACCGAAACAATGGATACACCCAAAAGATATTTAATTACTTCTGCCCTACCCTATGCCAACGGGTTAAAGCATATCGGCCACCTGGCCGGTGCCTACCTGCCTGCGGATATTTATGTGCGTTACCTCAAAGCCAAGAAGCGCGATGTGGTATTTGTATGCGGAAGCGATGAACATGGTACCGCCATCCCCATTCAGGCCACCAAAGAAGGAACTACTGCCCGCGCCATCATCGATAAGTATCACCCCATCATGGAACAGAATTTTAAGGACCTGGGTATTGCCTTTGATATCTATCACCGCACCAGCGATCCACTGCACCATGAAACGGCACAGGAATTCTTTACCAAACTGAACAATAACGGCGATCTGGAGATCAAAGAATCGGAGCAATATTTTGATGAGCAGGCTAACAGTTTTCTGGCCGACCGTTATATCAAAGGCACTTGTCCCAATTGTAGTTTTCCGGGAGCCTATGGCGACCAGTGCGAGAACTGTGGCAAGAGTCTGAGTCCGGATGAACTGATCAATCCCGTAAGTACCCTTAGTGGTAATGCACCGGTAAAAAAATTAACCAAACACTGGTACCTGCCGCTGAACAGACACGAAGATTTTTTACGCAACTGGATCCTGAAAGAGCATGCCAACGATTGGCGTTCTACTGTATTGGGTCAGTGTAAAAGCTGGATAGATGGAGGCCTGCAGCCACGCGCTGTAACCCGCGACCTTGACTGGGGTGTGAAAGTACCCCTGAAAGAAGCCGATGGTAAAGTTTTGTATGTATGGTTTGATGCTCCTATCGGATATATCAGCGCCACCAAACAATGGGCACTGAATAATGGCAAAGACTGGCGCCCTTACTGGGCAGATAAAGACACCAAACTGGTGCATTTTATCGGCAAGGACAATATTGTATTTCACTGCCTGATCTTTCCGGTAATGCTGAAACTGCATGGCAATATCCTGCCCGATAATGTTCCCTCCAACGAGTTCATGAACCTGGAAGGCGACAAGATGAGTACCAGCCGTAACTGGAAAATAGAGATGCAGGATTATGTGGATGATTTCATCAACAAAGAAAATGGCGGCAGCCAGATGGCGGATGTGCTGCGGTATTACTTAACACTGATCGCACCTGAAACCAAGGATAGTGAATTTACCTGGCAGGGATTCCAGGATGCCAATAACAGCGAGCTGGTAAGTATTTTCGGTAACTATGTAAACCGTTCATTGGTATTGATGCACAAACTCTGCAAAGGAAAAGTGCCTCCCATACACAATGAAAGCCTCACTGAACTGGATAGAACCACGATTGAAGAAATAGAAGGTTCCAGAAAGAAAGTAGAGAACCTGCTCGAGCAATACAAGTTCCGTGATGCCCTGTTTGAAGTGATCAACCTGTCGCGCACCGGTAACCAGTACATGCAGAAAAAAGAACCCTGGATCCTTGCCAAACAAGTGGGCGATGATGGACAGGTTGTAAAAGAAGCGCAGCAGTCTATCGATAATACCATGCATATCTGTTTACAGCTCTGTGCTAATCTGGCCATCCTCATCAACCCCTTCCTGCCGTTCACGGCTAAGAAAATGTGTTACCTGATGAAAGTGGTGGATAAAATGCTGGACTGGGAAAATGCAGGTAAAATGAAATTATTGAGTGTAGGCTATTCTCTGCGTGCTCCCGAATTGCTGTTCCGTAAAATTGAAGACAGCGAGATAACCTATCAACTGGAAAAATTAAAAGCAGCCGTTGTGAATCGTGAATCGTCAATCGTGAATGAAACAACTACCGCAAAAGCGGAAGAACCCATAGCAGCAAGCAGTCCGGTAAAACCAGAGATCGTGTTTGATGATTTTGCGAAGATCGATCTGAAAGTGGGTAAGATTGTGAGTGCCGAAAAAGTGGAGAAAGCAGACAAACTGCTGAAACTGTCGGTAGATCTGGGTTTTGAAACCAGGACCATCGTATCCGGTATTGCCCTGCATTTTACACCTGAAGAGATCGTAGGCAAACAGGTAACCGTGGTTACCAATCTGGCCCCACGCAAAATGAGAGGTATAGAAAGCAATGGGATGATCCTGATGGCAGAAGACGCCAATGGCAAACTGCATTTTATCAATCCTGAAACGGATATTAACCCCGGGGCGGGGGTAAGCTAAGTAACGCTTAATGCAAAACGCTGAATGCAAAACGCTTTAAAAAGGCGTTAAGCATTCAGCGTTTTGCGTTTAGCCATTTTAGGCCTTATCAAAACTCACACACTCTTTCAATTCTCTTTCAGAATAGGCATATCCATATTGTTTCAACACATCGTCCGGTACACCATTCCATTGGTTTGGTGTATTACCCATATAACCGAGGTCTTTCACCCCGATCTCTGATGTGTAGAAACCCGTCATTACCAGGTCGCGCATTTTACTGAAGAAAGCAACACCCTGCTGCATACCGGGTTTAATGGTACGTTTGTTTTTGCTGATGGCCCCCTCCACTTCCGGATAGGCAATATCTTCCACGATCTCGATCTGCTGTTTGGCATCACTGTCTTTGAATGCTTTGCCAAAACGTTTGAGGCTTTCCATATCCAGCCAGCGCAAACCACCGCGTAACGGTGTCTGGTGCTCGGGCATATCTTTTACAATAAACTCGAGAAACTCATGCACTTTGGCTTCAGAAGCACTACCGCTGGTAGCATCTTTGGGCAGGATAATATCTTCCAGCACAATGATGGTAGCCATTTCGTGTTCCGTAAAAAACTTAGGCTCCGCCTCTATTTTTTTCAGGTAATCCTTCTCTTCCTGCATCCTGTCGGCCAGCATCGCATCTGCCGATTCGGCGATGGCTTTTTTATCACTGCTCTTACAGGCTTCTACCAATACACCGGCACCAACGGTTCCGATAAATAAGGTTTTGATCGATTTTCTTCTGTCCATATGGATCACAGATTGATATGATTAGTAGTATGATTCTTGATCGCAGATTTTTTGATTAGTAGTATGATTTCACTGAAAAAACCATCTGAGAAATCATACCTAAATCATATCCATCTGCGCTTATATGTTTTGTTTTTTCATCTCTTCAATAATATACTCCGATGCCCTCATAGAAAGCGCCAGGATCGTCCAGGTGATATTTTTATCTGCCTGGGAAGTAAACTGGCTGCCATCCACACAGAACAGGGTTTTACAATCATGGGCCTGGCTCCATTTGTTCAGTGCAGAGGTTTTGCGGTCTGCACCCATCCGAACGGTTCCGGCTTCGTGGATGATATTTCCGGGGTTATTCAGTCCCCAGTTATTCTTTTCATTATCATCTCCCCCCCAGGTAATGATCGCGCCCATATTGTGCAGGATCTCCTTAAAGGTTTCTTTCATGTGTTTGGCCTGCTTGATCTCGTACTCTGAGTGATTGGTATGGAAACGCAGTACGGGGATCCCGTATTTGTCTACCACTTTCGGATCGATCTCACAATAGTTTTTAATATCAGCTACGGCTTCACCTCTTCCCGCCATACCTACACCGGCACCGTAGAAGAAACGGGCATCTTCTTTTAATCCCGCACCATAACCACCCGGATCTTTGGTTTTGCCATTCACCATGTACTTACCATTCTGGTATTCCATGCCCATACCAAAGCCATAGGCTGGCTGGCCCATGCCACCCCAGTACTCAATATGATAACCGCGAGGGAAGTCGAGTTTTTTATTATCTAACCACCAGGGGGTATACACGTGCATACCACCCACCCCATCTTCATTGTACCGCTTACGGCCAAACAGCTGCGGTAATACACCTCCTATTGCGGCACCGGTAGAATCGTGCAGGTATTTACCTACCACATTGCTATCGTTGGCCAATCCGTTGGGGTGGCGGGAAGATTTTGAATTCAGCAACAAACGGGCAGTTTCGCAGGCACTGGCTGCGAGTATCACTACACGGCCGTTTACCTGGTATTCCATATTGTCTGTTTTGTCCACATACGAAATACCGGTGGCCAATCCATCCGCATTGGTAATTACCTCACGCGCCATGGCATTGGTGATCACATCCACATTACCGGTAGTAACCGCCGGTTTGATCAATACAGAAGAAGAAGAAAAATCGCCGTATACTTTACAGCTTCTGCCACACTGCGCACAATAAAAACAGGCGCCACGCTCGTCATTGATCTTTTTGGTGAGGATCGATAAACGCGAGGGGATCACAGGAATACCGATTCCGGTAGCCGCTTTTTTGATCATCAGCTCATGCAACCTGGGCTTGGGTGCCGGTAAAAAAATACCATCGGGATCGTTCTCCAATCCTTCATTGGAACCAAATACACCGATCAGCTTATCGATCTTATCGTAGTAAGGTTTTATATCTTCATAACCAATGGGCCAGTCATCACCCAATCCATCAATACTTCTTCGTTTAAAATCCTTCGGACCAAAACGCAGAGAGATCCGCCCCCAGTGATTGGTACGTCCGCCGATCATACGGGCACGCCACCAGTCCCATTTGGCACTTCCTTCGGCCATGGTATAGGGCTCCCCATCAATTTCCCATCCCCAGTAACAACCGTCAAAATCGCCGAAAGGTCTGAATTTGGTGCTGGCTCCCCGGCGTGGAGAATCCCAGGGATTTTTTAATTGAGAAGAGTGTTTGGCAGGATCATAATCTGGCCCTGCTTCGATCAGGCAAACTTTTAAACCTGATTTGGCCAATACATAGGCAGCCATACCGCCACCTGCACCGGAACCTACGATGACCGCATCGTATTTTTTGCTTTGTTTTTTGATCTGGAGATCTCCCATATAGCAATATTGATTTTGGAATTCGTTGAGAGAATGAAAATAAGTTATTTCGGTTGTTACAGAAAAGGTTTTAGTGAAATGTCGAAAAAGTATCGGTAAAGGGTAAAAGAAATCTATTTCGGGTTCGGAACAAAGAATCACCGATAAAACAGAGCCTTTTGTCAAAAAAGGGCTTTGAAATTTGTACCGGCCTGACAAAAGATTTACATTTCAAATATTATTAATTTATGATCGCCACCAAAAAAGCTGTTTTGGGGATACTGGCAACCTGTTTCTGCCTACTGGCAGAGCAATTAGTTGCACAACCAACCCCATCCGACAGCAGTGCCCGTACTGCCGCGGTGGAATATGTGCGCCGGCAATACCAGCAGTTTATGTCTACCGCCGCCCCCCTCTACTCCGGACCGCAATATGTAGAATATGACCACCGGCTAGACCGGGGACAACCCTTTTTTCTATCAGCCGCTTTCCAGCAGGGTTCTATCCGCTACGATCAGATCCTGTATGAGAACATCCCTTTTAAATTCGATCAGGTGCAAAGCAGGCTGGTGCTCACAGATGCTTCCGGGACTTTTAAACTAAGCCCGTCAAACGACAAGATTGATGAATTCACCATTGCCGGACACTTATTTATCAAACTGGATAAAACGGCTAATACACCCACGATGCCCGGCAGCGGATTTTATGAAATGCTACACGCAAACAGTCGTTTCTCTATTCTGAAAAAAGAAAATAAAAGGATTGAAGAAGAGTTGAGAAACTGGGGCGGTGGTGCTTTCAGAAATATTGTATCTACGGTCAATTATTATATCAAAGAAGGAAATTTGTATCAGCCGATTGGCAAGAAAAAGCAGTTATTGGATTATACAAAAGATAAAAAAACTGAAATCAACCAGTTTATCCGTAAGAATAAACCGGATTTTTCAAAAGATATGGATAATGCACTGATCAGTGTGCTCACCTATTATCAAAGCCTGACAAACTAATTTCATAAGCACAGATAGATGTTCCGTAAACAGAAGCATATCATTTTATCATTACTGGTAGTATTACTGGTAAACTGTTTATCTGTAAAGGCACAGACCGATACTTCCGCACCCTCGATAACCGGCGAATTTAAACAGGTACGGGGGGGTACATTTCTGTTGCAACTGGAAAAAAACACCGGCTATAGATTTTATTATAATAAAGCGGATCTCGATAGCATTCTGGTCGATCTATCCGTTAAAAACGAATCGCTGCATAAAGTACTGCAACTCGCATTCAACGATACGCAACTTGTATTTACTGATGATGGTAACCGGCAGATTTTTATTACCAGACATACGCCCATCAGCATGTTGCTGGCAGACGATTTGTTTGATGACCTGCCACGCAAAATTAAAAAACCGATTCCAACGGCCGGCAACGCCAGCCGCAAAGATTCAACAGCTACAGAACCCAAAGCCGCCAAAGCCAATCTCGAGAACAAACTCTACGTAATTGGCGATAAACCAAAAACAGCCCTTACCCCGGGCAAAGTAACCATTGCAGGTTATCTCCATGATAGCAAAACAGGAGAACCGGTGATTGGCGCCTCCATCATACTGGAAGGAACCAAAACAGGGGTGATCAGCGATCAGTATGGGTATTATTCCCTTACCGTACCCAAGGGCCGTAATATTATCAACATACAAAATCTGGGTACCCTTGATACTCGCCGTCAGTTAATGGTATATGGAGAGGGACGAATGAATATTGATCTGCAGCCACAGGTGATTTCTCTTAAAAACGTGACCGTTTCTGGCGAAAGAACCAGCCTGATTAAAGGCATGCAGATGGGTGTGCAGAAAATAGATATCAAAGCCATCAAACAGGTACCCGTTGTTTTCGGAGAGGCGGATATTCTACGCGTAGTAATGACCATGCCCGGTGTAAAAACAGTGGGCGAAGCCAGTACCGGTCTGAATGTTCGCGGTGGCTCGGCAGACCAGAACCTGATCTTATTCAATGATGCAACTATTTTTAACCCTTCACATTTTTTTGGATTATTCTCCGCTTTTAATCCCGAAGTGGTGAAAGATGTGCAATTGTACAAAAGCGGCATTCCCGCCAGGTATGGCGGACGGCTTTCTTCTGTGCTGGAAGTAAACAGTCGCGAGGGAAACAAAAAGAATATCACAGGCTCTGCAGGTATCGGTTTACTTACCAGCAGGATCAATGTAGAAGGACCCCTGGCAAAAGATCGGAGTTCCTTTATTTTCGGCGCCCGTACTACCTATGCCAACTGGCTGCTGAACCTTTTGCCTAATGAATATAAGAACAGCAAAGCCGCATTTAATGATATCAATTTCAATATCACGCACGAGATTGATAAAAAGAACAGTATCTATTTTACAGGTTACCTGAGCAACGACAGATTTAATCTCAACAACGATACTACTTATCACTACGGTAACCGGAATATTTCACTCAAATGGAAGCATGTATTCAATAACAAATGGTATATGATCGCTTCCGGCGGGTATGATGGATATTATTACGATATTTCAAGTGAGCGTAATCCCACCACTGCTTACAAACTCGATTTCAATATTAACCAGTATTACCTGAAAACGCATGTGAACTATTTTGCGAATCCTAGGCATACCATTGAGTTTGGGATGAATAACCTGTTATACAAACTGAGCCCGGGAACATTTGCTCCATTGGGAAACAAATCGCTGATAGTGCCGCAAAAAATGCAGACCGAGCAGGCAATGGAAACGGCATTTTACCTGAGTGATAAATTCACTGTAACCCCCGAACTCTCACTGGAGGGAGCTATCCGTTATGCGGTTTTTAATTATCTTGGCGCACAAACTGTTAACCAGTATGCGGCGGGTGTTCCTAAAACCGAGACCAACCGTTTGGGTACCAGAGAATATGGCGCCGGTAGTTTGATCAGAACCTATCACTCACCCGAAA
The DNA here is from genome assembly GCA_943369185.1 of Caulobacter sp. UNC279MFTsu5.1. Classification (GTDB taxonomy): domain Bacteria; phylum Bacteroidota; class Bacteroidia; order Chitinophagales; family Chitinophagaceae; genus Sediminibacterium. The sequence goes on from CALRMK020000004.1 coordinate 305,420, forward strand.
TACGCGCTACCGTACGTTATGTGATAAACCAGAACCTGTCTGTAAAAGCCGGGATAAACACACAACGGCAGTACATCCATATGCTGTCTAACACAGCTGCCATTGCCCCTACTGATATCTGGAAACTGGCCGACCCCAATATCCGGCCACAGTATGGCGAGCAGGTATCGCTGGGTGTGTATCAAAATCTCAAATCAAATACCATTGAAACTTCTGTCGAAGTGTATTACAAAAGAATGAAAGATTTTCTCGACTTTAAAAGCGGTGCTGTGCTGGTGCTGAATCCACATATCGAAACAGATGTGGTAAGCACCAGGGGCAAAGCCTATGGGGTAGAATTCCTTATCAAAAAAGCGACCGGTAAATTCAATGGCTGGTTCAGCTATACCTATTCACGTACTTTATTACAGATGAACGACAGCACGCAGGGATCTCCGGTGAACAAAGGGGCCTATTATCCTGCCAACTACGATAAACCACACGATCTGACTTTTGTTGGCAACCTGCGGATCTCACATCGATTCAGTATTTCGCTGAATACCACTTACAGTACCGGCAGGCCCATCACATTACCTATTGGCCGGTTCTTTTATGCCGGTGCGGAACGGACCCTCTATTCTGAGCGTAACCAATACCGCATACCGGATTATTTCCGTACTGATGTTTCCATGAATATAGAAGGCAACCATAAAGTAAAGCAGTTACTGCATAATTCATTTACCATCGGTATTTACAATCTTACCGGAAGAAAGAATCCATACTCGGTATATTATACAACAGAAAATGCCGTAGTGAATGGGTATAAATTATCCATTTTCGGTACACTGATCCCATACATCAATTATAATGTTCGATTTTAAATGAGGGATATGAAAAAAATATTTGTTCTCTTTCTGGTTGTGCTGGTAAGCGCCTGCAGGGAGAAATACATACCACAGTTAAACGAACCTGCTACCGGATACCTGGTAGTAGAAGGATATATTAACAGCGGCGCAGGTGCGACTACTATCAGTATCTCCAGAAGTACCAAACTCTCCAGCATTGTTTCTGTTGTGCGTGAAACTAAAGCGCTGGTGCGTGTAGAGAACAGAAATAATACTGCCCAGTACCCGTTAACAGAAAGCAGCCCGGGTGTGTATAGCCATCCACAGATTAACCTGAATGCAGCAGACCAATACCGGGTATATATCAAAACATCCGGTGGGAAGGAATATGCATCTGACTTTTCTACTGTTCGCAGAACACCCGATATAGACAGTATTTCCTGGAGAAGGGAGAACAATGGTGTGCAACTGTATGCCAACACACACGACAATACAGGGAATACACGGTTTTATCAATTCAAATATGAGGAAACCTGGGAATTCACATCCAGGTATGTTACCCAGCTAAAAGTATATAATGACAGAGATGGACTTCCACATCATGTTGGTTACCGGGATTCGAGTAACCCCGTATATGACAACAGGGTATTCAGGTGTTGGAAATCCAATATCCCTACCAATATACTGGTCTATTCAACAGAAAAACAAACGAAGGATGTGGTATCGTTATACCCCGTCACCTTTATCGAACCTGTGTCCTGGAAGTTAGGGATACTTTACAGTATTAACTTCAGGCAATATGCGTTAAGTCAGCAGGCATACCGTTTTATGGAACAGTTACGGAAAAATACAGAACAGCTGGGTTCCATTTTTGACGCACAGCCTTCTGATAACAACGGCAACTTTCATTGCATAACCCATCCTGAAGAGCCGGTAATTGGTTTTGTGGAAGTATCAGAAGAAAAACAAAAAAGGATTTATATCAGTGCTGCACAGGTACCTAACTGGGGCTATGATAATCCCTGTGAACCAGAAAAAGAAGTACCCAATGTTCCAGACAGTGTTAAAGCAGCTTTCGGTATACCTACCCGGGCTTCCAAGGGCGGTGTAACCGGTTTGGATTTTGTCTATTTCGCCCCATCGGCCTGTGTAGACTGTACCTTAAAAGGAGTAAACATCAAACCCAATTTCTGGCCCTGAAAAGGAGCTTACACGAACCATGAAAATCTTTCATCATATCACACCTACATACCCGCTGCTGCTTTTGACTGCACTGGTATTGGGAGTACCGGCCAAAGCGCAGATCAATACAGAAGCACTGAGTAAAAAGTTTTATCATTTCAGTGAAAAGAATCTGCAGGAAAAATTATACCTGCATGCAGACAGAAATTTCTACCTCGCAGGTGATATTATCTGGTGTAAGTTGTACGTAACGGATGCATCCCTGCATCAGCCGATGGCGATCAGCAAAGTTGCCTATGTAGAATTACTGAATGAGTATCATGTACCGGTACTGCAGACAAAACTATCTCTGCTGAAAGGAAACGGGAATGGTTCCCTGCAACTGCCTGTGACTATCAAGTCCGGCAACTATACGCTGCGAGCTTATACCAACTGGATGAAAAACGCAGGTGCTGATTACTTTTTCGAAAAACAACTCACCATTGTAAACACGATGAAGAACCGCGATATACCGGCACCCGCTGTTGCTCCTTCCGCTGCCGCTATCCCTGATATTCGTTTTTTTCCGGAAGGTGGCAACCTGGTAACAGGTATCCCCTCCCGGATCACCTGTAAAGTGCAGGGGATCGATGGAAAGGGAATTATGTATACAGGTTGGATCGTTGATGAGAAAAACGATAGTATCACCGGTTTTCAGGCGTACAGATTCGGCATGGGTAGTTTTGATTTTACACCCATTGCCGGTCATCGGTACAAAGCGATTATCAAAACAGGATCAGCCACTTATACACGCGACATCCCGGAAATATTTGACCGGGGATATGTGCTGCGTTTGCAGGCAAGCCCTAATTCCACCATCCAAATAACAGCTCAAACCAATCTGGCAGATACAGGCACACTATTGCTACTACTGCATACACGCCAGTCACTAAAAAAAGTATGGCAGGGCCAACTGCAGCAGGGTAAAGCAGTTTTTGCGGTAGACCCAGGCGTATTAGGCGAAGGCATTTCTCATTTCACCCTGTTTAACAGTACCGGACAACCGGTTTGTGAAAGATTATTTTTTACCTACCCGAGACAAAAACTGTCGATTGACATACAAGGGATACAGCCTGTTTATCACACCCGTTCTGCAGTAGAAATGTTGGTAGAACCCGTTATGCAGAACCGGAAAGAGACTAACACTGACCTCTCTATATCGGTATTCAAACTGGATGAACTGCAACAACCGGATGAAACTAATATCCAGACCTTTCTCTGGTTACAGTCGGATCTGCGCGGAACCATTGAATCACCTGCCTTTTATTTTAACGGTTCCAGAGACGAAACCTTGCCAGCTATGGATAATCTGATGCTGACGAATGGCTGGCGAAGATTTAAATGGGAAGATATTCTACAGGAAAAAAAGCCGGCACACACTTTCCCGCCGGAGCTCAACGGACATATCATAACCGGCAAAGCCGTGAGTGACCTTACAGGCAGACCGCTGGAAAATATCGAGACCTATATTTCTGTTCCGGGCCTGAATACCAACTTCAAAACCTATATCAGCGATACCGCCGGAAACCTAAAGTTCGATTTCAAGTACATGAAAGGTTCATCAGAGATCATTGTGCAAACCAATCCTACCGTAGATTCCATCTCAAGAATAGAACTCAATAATCCTTTTGCTGAACAATTTTCAGGAAATACTACACCCCCATTTTATCTGTCTTCAGCCATACAAAATACCTTGTTGGATCAAAGTATCAATGTGCAGGTACAGAACCACTATGCAGGCTCACAGTTGAAACGTTTTCTGCCTGCAGATGATACCGCATCAGTTTTTGAAAAACCGGATGCCGTATACATGATGGATGATTATACCCGTTTCTCTACCATCGAAGAAGTGCTTCGCGAATATGTAAACCTGATGGATGTGCAGAAAATGAAAGGAAAATTCCAGATTCAGTTATGGAATAATTTTTTTGCACCCAGGCAAGACATGGCCAATCTTCAGTTTTTTCAATCGTCACCGTTGATATTGGTTGATGGAGTGCCTGTATTTGATATTAACAGACTGATGAGCTACGACCCTCTCAAAATGAGAAAACTGGAAGTATATAACCGTCGTTATTTTCTCGGCAATTCTTTTTTCTCCGGCATCCTTAACTGGACCAGCTACAAAGGCGATCTCGCCAATTTTGAACTGGATCCGCGGGCCTTGGTGGTAGATTATGAAGGTTTGCAATTACAGCGTGAATTTTATTCTCCGGTGTATGATACCGCTCACCAGGAAAGCAGTTCCCACACACCTGATTTCAGAACCTTACTGTATTGGTCGCACGAAATACCTGCTGATCAGAAGGGCGAGCATCATGTCCGTTTTTACACTTCCGATAAAAAAGGCAGGTTTGTAAGCGTAATACAAGGACTGAGTCCGCAGGGATATGGCGGTACTGCATTGCAATATTTTGAAGTAAAATAATCATGCTTTTACAACAGTGGCTAACCATATCAACTCCTCCATTATCTCGGCATATAGGCAGATAGAGATGTTCAGCTAAACCCACCCGCGGGACTAAAATCCCTGATAGAATTTAGAATTAGTCCTCTATCCACGCGCTGAAGCGCGTGACAAAAGAATAAACAGTTTTATAGCTAATCCACTCCGGTAAAGAAAACCAAGTCCTCGATAATTACCTTATATAATTCGTCTTTTTCCATAGAAATATGGATATAAAAAAACCGCTCCAAAGTGGAGCGGTTTGATATAGTTGATATTTCTTATTGTTTCATGGTGTCCAGACCTATTAAGAACAGCCCATGCTGTTGCCACAGTTCAGACATTTGTAGCAGGTACCACTACGAATGGTGATATGTCCGCAGGTATTACAGGCCGGTGCGTCGCTCTGCATGTTTTTAGCAGCTGCATTTACAGCACTCATACCATTGTCTTCGTTCACGGCTGCACGCTGCAGTTTCTGCGGTTGTGGCGCTGCGCTGGTATTGGCAGATGGCGCGGTTACGCGGATGCTGCTCAACTCAGGCTTTCCCAAAAAAGTAGCGTCTCCTTCATCTCCCTCACCGGTATTACCGATGCTGGGTTTATCCAGTACATGCACCAGATCTGTTCTGCCTAAGTATTCGAATGCCAGGGCACGGAATACAAAGTCAACCAGGGAAGTAGTGGTTTTGATATTCGGATGGTCTACCATACCGGATGGTTCGAACTTGGTGAACACGAATTTCTCTACGAATTCTTCCAATGGAACACCATATTGTAAACCTACAGAGATAGCGATCGCAAAACAGTTCATAAAGCTTCTCAGGGTTGAACCTTCTTTGGCCAGATCAATGAAGATTTCACCCAAAGTGCCATCTCCATATTCACCGGTACGTAGGAAGATCACCTGTCCACCGATCTTCGCTTTCTGTGTAAAACCACGGCGTTTGGCAGGCAATGATTTCTTCTCCACAATACCAGACAGTGCCCGTTTGAATTGGGTATCGGTAGAAGCCTGCATACGCTTCTGCACTTCTTCCAGTAATTCGTCAACAGTTAATTTGCTCAGGTCTACAATATTAGATGCTTCGGCTACCGGCTCCTGTGTGGTATCAGCAGTAGCTTCTGTGCTTTCACCGGCTTTCTTTTTCTTGTCTGATTTGTTGCTCAGTGGCTGGCTCAGTTTAGAACCATCGCGGTACAGGGCATTCGCTTTCAGACCCAGTTGCCAGCTCAGCAGGTAACAATCCGAAATTTCTTCTACGGTTGCTTCGTGCGGCAGGTTAATGGTTTTGGAAATGGCCCCGCTCAGGAATGGCTGGCAGGCGGCCATCATACGGATATGTCCGTAAGCATGGATATATCTTTCCCCTTTTTTACCACACTTGTTGGCGCAGTCAAATACAGGTAAATGTTCTTCTTTCAGGAAAGGAGCGCCTTCAATGGTCATGGTTCCGCACACATAATCGTTGGCTGCATCTATCTGCTCTTCTGTAAAGCCTAAAGCTTCCAGCAGGCTGAAGTTCCAGTCGGCATATTGCTCTTCCTTGAAACCTAAACGCTGCATACACTCGTCACCCAGTGTAAAGCGGTTAAAGATGAAACCGATCTCAAAAGCTGATTTGGCAGCCCCGTTCAGTTTCTCGATCTCCTGCTCGGTAAATCCTTTTTCGCGCAGCGAAGTTGGGTTCACAAATGGTGCACCCTCAAAGCTGGCAGCACCTACTGCATATTTTTCAATGGCTTCGGCCTGTACGGGATTGTAACCGAGGTTACGCAATGCCTGTGGTACAGACTGGTTGATAATTTTGAAGTATCCACCACCACTTAATTTCTTGAATTTCACCAGGGCAAAATCAGGTTCAACACCGGTGGTATCGCAATCCATTACCAGACCAATGGTTCCGGTAGGCGCAATCACCGTGGTCTGCGCATTACGGTAACCGTATTTTTCTCCCAGCTGCACGGCATCATCCCATGCTTTGGTAGCCGCTTTCAGAATATAATCCGGGCAATATTGTGCTTTAATACCTTGTGGTTTTATTTCAATACCGGTATAGGCATCTTCTGCATCATAGGCAGCGGCACGGTGGTTGCGCATTACACGCAGCATATCTTCTTTGTTCTCTTCGTACTTGTCGAAAGCACCGAGGAAGCTGGCCATTTCGGCAGAAGTTTTATACGCTACACCCGTCATGATAGCTGTGATCGCACCGGCAATTCCCCGGGCTTCTTCGCTATCGTAAGGAATGCCGCTTACCATCAGCATAGAACCGAGGTTGGCAAATCCCAGACCCAGTGTGCGGTAATCGAATGATAACTGCGCTACTTCTTTGGATGGGAACTGTGCCATTAATACAGAGATCTCCAGTACGGTGGTCCACAAACGGGAAGTATATTCAAATCCTTCTACATCAAAAATGTTATTCTCTTCTGTATGGAACTTGCGCAGGTTGATGGAAGCCAGGTTACAGGCTGTATTATCCAGGAACATATACTCTGAACAAGGGTTGGATGCGTTGATCCTTCCACCCTTCGGACAGGTATGCCATTCGTTGATGGTGGTATCATATTGTGTACCGGGATCTGCACAACGCCATGCGGCATAAGAGATCTGCTCCCATACTTCGCGCGCAGGGATTTTTTTCATCACACGGCCATCGGTACGTGCTTTCAGTTCCCAATCACCGTTTTCTTCGAGTGCTTTGAAGAAAGAGTTAGGGATCCGTACAGAGTTATTGGAGTTCTGTCCGGAAACAGTTGCGTAGGCTTCTCCCTCATAACTATTATCATAACCTGCTTCTACCAGGGCAGCTACTTTTTTCTCCTCACCCACTTTCCAGTTGATGAATTCCATGATCTCGGGGTGATCCAGATCCAGACAAACCATTTTGGCCGCCCTGCGGGTAGTTCCACCACTCTTAATAGCACCTGCTGCACGGTCGCCTATTTTCAGGAAGCTCATCAGTCCGCTGGAACTGCCGCCGCCTGATAATTTTTCGCCACCTCCACGGATCTGGGAAAAATTGGTACCCACACCTGAACCGTATTTGAAGATCCGGGCCTCGCGGGTCCACAGATCCATAATACCACCCTCATTCACCAGGTCATCACTCACGCTCAGGATAAAGCAGGCATGTGGCTGGGGACGCTCGTAGGCGTTGGCTGATTTCTTTAATTTTTTGTCTTTGGGATCTACATAATAGTGTCCCTGCGGTTTACCCGTGATACCGTAACTCTCGTGTAAACCGGTATTGAACCACTGCGGTGAGTTGGGCACACAGGCCTGGTTCAGGATGCTGTATACCAGCTCATCATAAAATACCTGTGCATCGTTTTTGGAGGCAAAATACCCGTACCGCTCGCCCCATACACGCCAGCAATTGGCCATACGGTGCGCTACCTGCTTTACACTGGTTTCCCTGCCAACCGACCCATCCGGCTGGGGTACACCCGCTTTACGGAAATATTTCTGGGCGAGGATATCCGTAGCAATCTGACTCCATTGCTTCGGCACCTCCACATTGTTCATTTCAAAAACTTTCTCCCCGTTGGGATTCTTGATTACGCTGTCGCGGTAATCATATTCAAACATGTCAAAGGGACTAACATCGTCCTTTGTAAAGCGGCGACTGAATTGTAAGCCTTTGGAAGCGCGAGGGTTAGACATAACGCAGGTGTATTTTTATGGGTTGTTGGTAAATGCCCCCGGCATTAACGGTTTAGTTAAGCGGTTGACGAAAATATCCTTCCTTTCGGCATTTTAAACTTGTAAATATTAACAGGTTGTGGATAAGGAATTGGGAATATTTCACAGCCCAAATCCCTGCTGGATTTGCGGGAATGTTAACAGGTGTAGAAAAGAATTTCTGCCCAAAAGGGTTGTGAAACCATTATTTTTCCGTAAATGAGAATAGTTAAACAAAGGCCCTGCCGGGGTTCTCGGCACCGCCGCGACTGCTCAAATCGGTCAGAATCGCTTATCTTTCCGATCTATATCGAAACAGCAGGCCAATAAGCCGTTGTAAATAAAAACTTTTCTGCATTTTTGCAGCAGTACCTATCCTTACTGAATGAAGCAGGCATTGTATCATCAATTTGAGACCAACAAAAAATCGGGCAAAAAATCCTTTGCTGTTCTGATCGACCCCGATAAGGTCGATAATGAAAAGATCGATCAATTGCTCACTCTGGCCACCGAGGCCAAAGTGGATTATTTTTTTGTGGGTGGCAGTCTGGTCATTTCCAGTCACCTCGATGAATGTATCCAGCAGATCAAAGCCGACTCTAATATACCTATACTGCTCTTCCCCGGGTCACCCTCCCAGGTAAGTAAATATGCGGATGCGCTTTTATATCTTTCCCTCATATCCGGCCGTAATCCGGAATTACTGATCGGACAACATGTGATCAGTGCCCCTTTCGTAAAAAAGAGCGGACTCGAGATCATGCCCACCGGTTATATGGTGATTGATGGTGGAGCACCCACCACTGTGTCCTACATTTCGAATGCAACACCCATTCCGGCCGATAAAAACGAGATCGCGATGTGTACCGCCATGGCGGGAGAAATGCTCGGCATGAAGCTGATATACATGGATGCAGGCAGTGGCGCCAAACGCCCCATCACCGAAACCATGATCGAAAAAGTGTCCCGCAGCATTGAGATCCCCCTCATCATCGGTGGTGGTATCACCGAACCCGAAAAAGCTTACCGAAACTGCAAAGCTGGAGCCGATGTGATCGTAGTAGGTAATGCCATCGAAAAAGATCCGTCCCTGATCAAAGAGATCAGCAATGCGGTGCATAGTGTGCCGGTGAATGCGTGAGGCGTGAATCGTCAGTCGTCAGTGGTGAGTAGGCAGTGGGGAATAATTAGCAATTAGTAGTGAGTAATTAGTAATATATTGGTAAGCATAAAAAAGGGTTGTAATTCAACAAGTATGTTGAATTACAACCCTTTCTCTTTCCCCCATTCACCATTGACCATTCACTACTCGCGCCTCACTACTGACTACTCACTACTCACCTGATGATCAACGCAGGCTCGACGTATCCACCCGCGAAGGGGTTTCCTTCCCGCTCACAATTCCTTTAGAGCTCAGGGCAATGGCTTTGATGATCATGGCCATATTTTCCATATCCAGGGTGCCGATCTCGTCGCTGGCTTTGTGGTAATTCGGTTCACTGTCCATTTTGGAAGTGGAGATAGTATGGGCAGGTACCCCCAGTCTGGCCAGTGTGGCATTGTCAGAACGGTAAAACAGATTTTGTGTGGTGTAGGGATCCGGATAAAACGTAAACCCGGTTCCTTCCAGGTTGCCCTGCAATATCTTTCCCATATCGGTTTTTTCGTAGCCGGTAATATAGGCCGAGTTTCTGCCCCACTTACTTTCGGTACCGATCATTTCAATATTGAACATCGCTTTTACGTCTTCGGGATTGTATTGCTTCGAGAAATACGTGGCGCCAAATCCGCCCACTTCTTCGGCAGTAAAAGCTGCAAAAATCAGCGTACGCTCGTTATTTTTCAGCTCCTTGAAATATTTGGCCAGCATGATCACCGCTGTGGTTCCCGCAGCATCATCATTGGCGCCATTGAAAATAGAATCTGTCAATACATTGCCCTGACGGTCTTTACCCATCACACCCAGATGGTCGTAGTGACCGGAGAAGATCACATATTCATTCTTCTTGCTTTTACCGGGTATCACACCTACCACATTGGCCAGTTTCATTTCGGTAAACTCGTGTTTGGCTTCTACTGTAAAACGGCTAGGTGTTTTAGCGGCCAGCACAAATACCACACTGTAGTCAGATTTGTACAGCTGTGATTTAAAACGGGTAAGTCCATTATAGGTTTTGGCAAAACTGGTATCTACCAGCACAAAAAGGTTTTTATTGGCGTTGATATGTTTCCGTGCTTCTGTCATGAGGTTGGCACCTCCCGTTATCTGTACTTTTTCATAACCGGATTGTTCATTGATCTGCAGGTTCTCTTTACTGGTAAACACGATCACATCGCGGCTATCAACCGAAACCCCGTCAAAACTGCAACTGGCGCTGAGAAATTTAGGACGCACCATGGCAAAAGACTGCAGGTAAGTACCACTGTTATTCACTGTTTGTAAACCAATGGCTTTGAACTCATCCGCAATAAAGGCGGCGGCCTTTTCTATGCCGGGCGTGAATGTGCGGCGGCCCTGCATATCATCGGCAGAGAGTATCCGTTCTATTCTTTCTACTTCTTTGGCATTGATGATGGTTTCTGCTTTTTGCGCAAAAGCAGCGGCGGTAAAGGAAACCAGTACCAGCAGGGAGGAGATTTTTTTCATAATAGTTTTAGGGAAGGTCGGGACGCTAAAGCGGCCTGACCAATAAAAATAAACAGTTAGTAATTAAGAAGAACATACACCATTCAGAAAGAAAAAGTGCCAAACAGATCAACTGTTTGGCACCTGTATTATAAGCTCATCATTTCTTTGAATTTCACTGTCTGCCTGCGGCTCACTTCTATTTTTTCGCCGCCTTTCAGGTCTACCAGCAACCCTCCGTTAAAATAAGGCTCAATCTTTTCGATCCAGCGGAGATTGATGATATGCTTGCGGTTGGCACGGAAGAACATTCTGTCGTCCAGCCTTTCTTCCAGTGCATTCAGCGATTTCAGGATCAGGGGTTTGTGGGTACCAAAAAACACTTTGGCATAGTTGCCCACGCTTTCAAACAAACGGATCTCGCCCAGTTTCACAAACCAGCAGCGCTCACCATCTTTTACAAATACCTGGTCAAACTCGGTCAGCGGACCACGGTTCATGCCATTGATGCCCACGTTCTCTTTGAAGATCTCGGCCTGCAGTTTCTGAATGGCATCGGCCAAACGTTTGGGTTCGATCGGTTTTAACAGGTAATCCAGTGCATTTACTTCGAAGGCCTTAATGGCGTATTCATCGTAAGCGGTGGTAAAGATCACTTTGGGTGCTTTTTCCACTTCGGCCAACAGATCGAAACCGGTTTTGCCGGGCATCTGGATATCCAGGAAAATAAGATCCGGGTTCAGCGTTTCAATTTTCTCAATACCATCATCCACATTCGCCGCTTCCTCGATCACTTCAATATCTGCATGGTCCTGCAACAGTTTTTTTAACTCGTTGCGTGCCAGCCTTTCATCATCAATAATAATTGCTTTGATTGCCATACTACTAATTTATGAATAGAATTTAAGAATGCAATTCCTGTACAGGCATTTTTACACTGGCTTCTACCATATTCTCCCCCGTATTTCGGATTTCGAAGGAAGATTTGCCGCCAAATAAGAGCTTAAGCCTGTTACGGGTGCTGCTGATGCCAAACCCGTCACTATTACCGTTATCATCCAACTGGCCTGTATTCTGAACGATCAGTTCATGGTGGTTATCCCGGTAATCAGAGATCACGCGGATCAGTCCACCCCCCTTTTGTTTACCAATACCATGTTTAATGGCATTCTCTACCAGCGTCTGCAGCATCATCGGCGGAACAGGCTGGTCAAGGGTATCTTCATCAATATCATATTCTATCTGCAAACGGTCTTCAAAACGGATATGCTCCAGGGCCAGATAGTCTTTTACAATATTCAATTCGCGCTCAAAAGGTACGGTCTCCATTTTCTCGGCCTGCATACTGCTGCGCAGGATATTGCTCAGCTCGGTAATAGCCGTACGCGCTCTTTCCGGATTCTCGTCTACCAGGGCACGGATACTGTTCAGGGCATTAAAGATAAAATGAGGATTGATATGCGATTTGATGGTTTTCAGCTCCAGTTCTTTTACCAGGCTTTCCAAACGGGCTTTCTGGATCTCGGTTTTGGAACCCAGGTCCACATAATGCCATATATAATAAGCAGAAAACCAAACTAAAACAAGGGGAGAATCGAGGATCAGGTTATACAGAAATCGTTTTTCTACCGATACCTTGATCTTGGGGTCGTACATCTTCAGAAACTCAACAATAGCACTATTGGCTAAGTTGAAGAGGATGATAATACTTAACACAGTGATAATCAATAACCACCATTTCTGTACCTGTATAGGCGGACGCAGCTTTAACCTTACAATGAGCTCCCGTAATAAATGCGTAAAAGTTAAGCCGATCAGGATGGTAATGGCAATGCGGGGGTAGAGGATATTATTGGTTTTGTTCTCGAAAATGAATGCGAAGAACACCATGGTTAACCCATAGAACAACCAGCCACCCAACTGGCAAGTCCAGTATAATGAAGATTTACTTCTCATGTTGGGACAAATATAGAGGGAAACCGAGCCCCAAACAGCCCGAAATTTGATTAATGGCAAAATCTGCCTCTGTTTGGCAGAAATTAATGTTTTCTACCGCCGAACCATCGGGTTTGTTCTATGTTTCTATACCCTGATGGCCACTTGCTTAAGCAGGAAAAGCCTATTTTTACAACTTAAACCCATCTGCATGCAGATAAATGCCGGTCCTTTATTACAATCGGTTAATAACCCCAACGACCTCAAGAAACTCAGCCGCGAGCAGTTACACCAGGTTTGCGATGAGCTTCGCCAGTACATTGTAGATGTGGTGAGCGTGCATGGAGGCCATTTTGCGGCCAGTTTGGGCGTAGTAGAACTGTCTGTGGCACTTCATTACGTATACAATACACCTTACGACCAACTGGTTTGGGATGTGGGCCACCAGGCTTACGGCCATAAGATCCTGACCGGCCGTAGGGATAATTTTGTCACTAACCGTAAATACAAAGGCCTGAGCGGTTTTCCGAAACGCAGCGAGAGCGAATATGACACATTCGGGGTAGGACACTCTTCTACTTCTATCTCGGCTGCCCTCGGTATGGCCATTGCCGCCAAATACAAGGGTGAAAGCCGGAAATCGGTAGCCGTGATCGGCGATGGATCCATGACAGCCGGTATGGCTTTCGAAGCCATGAACCATGCGGGTGTGGCCGATAGCGATGTACTCATTATTTTGAATGATAACTGCATGAGCATCGACCCCAATGTGGGTGCTTTGAAAGAATATTTAACAGATATCAGTACCTCTCCCACTTACAACAAAATGCGGGATGAGATCTGGAACCTGATGGGCAAGTTACCCGTAGGCAAGAATTTTACCCGCGAGATGGCGAGTAAACTGGAAGGCAGCCTCAAAAGCGTGGTAACCAAAAGCAGTAACCTCTTCGAAGCCCTGCAGATCCGATATTTCGGACCCATAGATGGGCATAATATCACCAAACTGGTGGATACCCTGAACGACCTGAAAAAGATCCCCGGCCCTAAACTGTTGCATATCGTAACCGTGAAAGGAAAAGGCTTCTCACTCGCTGAGAAGGACCAGACCAAATGGCACGCACCCGGCCTGTTTGATAAAGTAACCGGTGAGATCTTCAAGAAAAAGATCGATAGTCCGCAACCACCCAAATACCAGGATGTATTCGGCCATACCATGATTGAGCTGGCAGAAATGAACCGAAGCATCATGGGGGTTACCCCCGCCATGCCCAGCGGTTCTTCCTTAAAATTCATGATGGAAAAAATGCCGGACCGCGCTTTTGATGTAGGCATCTGCGAACAGCATGCCGTTACGGTAAGTGCCGGACTGGCCACACAGGGTCTGCGTGTATTCTGTAATATTTATTCTTCCTTCATGCAAAGGGCCTACGATCAGGTTGTGCATGATGTAGCGATTCAGAAATTACCCGTGGTATTCTGTCTGGACCGTGCCGGTTTGGTAGGCGAAGACGGACCTACGCACCATGGCTGTTACGATATTCCGTATATGCGTTGTATCCCCAATATGGTGATCAGTGCACCGATGAATGAGCAGGAATTACGTAACCTGATGTATACCGCTCAGCTGGAAAAGAACACCTACCCCTTTGTGATCCGTTACCCAAGAGGCGAAGGCACTATGCCGGAATGGAGAACTGCTTTTGAAGAATTACCGATTGGCAAGGGAAGAAAACTAAAAGATGGAGAAGAGATCGCGATATTGAGTTTCGGCCATCCGGGCAATTTTGCCCAGGCTGCCATCCGCGAACTCAGAACACAGGGTATTAACCCTGCACACTACGATCTGCGTTTTGTAAAACCAATAGACGAGGACCTCTTGCACGAAGCCTTCAGCAAATACAGCAAGATAGTAACCGTGGAAGATGGCACCGTAGTAGGCGGATTTGGCAGTGCCATACTCGAGTTCATGAACCAGCACGGATACAAAGCCGATGTAAAGATCCTGGGCATTCCCGACAGATTGGTAGAACACGGTACCCCCAAAGAACTGCACCGCGAATGCGCTTATGATGCAGAGGGCATTGCAGATGCCGTAAGAGAATTGATGAAAGACAAAGTGAGTGTAAGCACCGCTATCGCAGGATAAGCAGCCGCATATACAACATAAAAAAATCCGGCTCAGATGGAAGCCGGATTTTTTATGCACTCATTTGAGTGAAAATATTATTCTTCGGGTAAAGAATTGTCTTCAAAATTATCAGCTGTCTGATCCGGTGCAGGCGTTTCGCCAATAATATCCGAATCCCCTACATTGCCTTCGGCTTCCAGGTCTTCTTCGCGGTGTTCATTCCATTCTACAATAAAATTGTTCATCCCCTGTCCTACCAGCAGTTTCATGAATTTCTGTTGAGACAGTTCCAGCAGGGAGAGGAATAAAAACAGGGCATGGATCCTGTCCTGGCAAACCTCAAATACTTTTTCAAAAGAAACTGTTTTCTCTTTCTGCACAAAACTCAGCATATAATCACGGCTGCCTTCCATGGTGTAATTGTAACGCACCACGGTATGTACCGGTTTGTTCTGCCGTTGCTGTACGCGTAACATCACTTTCTCAAAAGCCTTCATCAGCTTAAAGAGGGTAATGTTCTGGATCTCGGTACCTTCCGAAGCTTCTTCACCGATCATTGAGATCTCGCGCTGCAGGTTACCGCGTTTGATCATCAGCATCCGCTCGGCTTCCATTTCGGCCATTTTAACGGCGGCTTCTTTAAAGCGTTTGTATTCGAGGATCTTGTCGATCAGTTCCTGTCTGGGGTCTATCTCATTACCCTGCGCATCAATTTCCTTGCGGGGCAGTAATAACCTTGCCTTGATCCGCATCAGGGTGGAAACGAACAGGATAAACTCGCTGCTCAGTTCAATATTCAGTTTCTCTCCCTGGTGTATAAAATCCAAGAAATCATTGATGATCTTGGTGATAGGAATATTGTAGATATCCAACTCATCTCGCTCAATAAAAAACAACAACAGGTCGAAGGGGCCCTCAAACTGGTCCAACTTGATCTGGTAACTCACATTATTCACGGGTCAAAAGCTTTAGCTGCAAAGAAAACCGAATAAGGGATAAAACGGGCAGGGGGCGGGTAATAGTTATCCACGGAGGGAGAGAAAAGTTTGGAGTTTGGAGTTTGTGGTTGTTACGAATAGCATAACTCCAAACCCCAAACTCCAAACCCCAAACTATCCTATTCCTTCGTTTCTGCCTTTCTCAGCGAATCCCTGATCTCGGCCAGTAATTTATCGGCATTGGAAGGTTCTGGTGGAGCAGCAGGTTTGCCGGGGTCCTCTTTTTTCATCTTATTGATGGCTTTGATGACGAGGAATACGGAAAAAGCCACCACGATAAAATCGAACAGATTGGTAATGAAAGCCCCGTATTTGATGGCTACTTCCGCTACAGCCGGCGTAACCACGGTTCCCGCAGCATCTTTTACCTCAGCAGTGGCCGCTTTTAAAACAAGTACTTTATCATTGAAATTAACACCACCGGTGAGCATGCCCACCAATGGCATCACAATGCCATCCACAAAAGAGGTAACGATCTTTCCGAAAGAAGCACCCATAACAAAGGCAACGGCAATATCTACCAGATTACCCTTCATGGCAAACTCTTTGAATTCTTTCATCATGCCCATATATCAGTTTTTTAGTGGTTTAAAATACTACAATCATCCGGATCGGCAAAGCTATTTCTTCAGACCCGGGTATTGCATTTTCAGTGACCCTAGCAGGCTGTGCAGGGCTTTGGCCACGAGGTATTCCTTGTACCAGTTCTGATCTGCCGGGATGATATGCCAGGGAACTTTGTTGCAATGCACAAAACAATCTTCATACATTTTCATGTACAGTCCCCACAGTTTGGCCTCTTCAAAATCCTTTTCATTGTATTTCCATTGTTTTTTGGGGTCTTTGATCCGCTCCTGTAACCGAAGTTGCTGCTCTTCGGGCGATACATGCAGGTAAAATTTGAGGATATGCGTATGATTGTGCTTTACCAGAAGATCTTCAAAATCATTGATGGCTTTCATCCGCTCTACCGCCAGTTTATCGCTGCACCATTGATGCACCCGTGTAACCAGGATATCTTCATAATGCGAACGGTTAAAAATCTGTATTACCCCCTTTGGTGGCGTGTATTTATGTATCCGCCATAAAAAATCATGCGATAACTCTTCGGGGGTTGGTGCTTTGAAAGAGCGTACCCATACTCCCTGTGGGTTCAGTTTACCCAATACTTCTCTGATCAATCCATCTTTACCGCTGGCATCCATTCCCTGGATCACGATCAATACCGCATGTTTGGATTGGGCAAAGAGCAGGTTCTGCAGATCATCCAGCTCTGCCAGTAAAGCGGCTGTTTTGGCTTTGGTCTTTTCCTTACTCCAGCCCTTGGGCGCGCGGGTAGAGAGTTTGCTGAGTTTAACGGCAGGCATAGAATTACGTTTACATAAATTTATTCCTTTGCTTTTGTAAAAACACCAACTTTGATCAAATTCATGCTGCATTGAGAGATAAACTTATCAACTGGTCATTATTTACCATCCTATCCCTGATCTGGGGCAGTTCCTTTATCCTGATGAAAGAAGGAATGAAAACACTCACCCCCTATCATGTGGCTTCTCTCCGGATCCTGAGTGCAGGTGTGGTTCTGATTCCCTTTGCCCGCAAAGCCTTGTTGCAGGTGCCCCGGGGGAAACTGTTTTTGGTGATCCTCTCCGGACTATTGGGTAGTTTTTTTCCGGCTTATCTTTTTTGCATTGCAGAAACCCGGATCGACAGTTCACTGGCCGGAATCATGAATGCCCTAACACCCCTGTTTACGATCATCATTGGGATTGCTTTCTTCCAACTGAAAGCGGGCAGACAAAAGATCATTGGTGTTTTGGTGGGTTTTATCGGACTGTGTTTACTCATCGCACCCAAAGGAGATTTCCGGTTTGAAGATTTTTCCTACTCCTTACTGGTGTTACTGGCCACTGTTTTTTATGGTATCAATGTAAACATGGTGGGTAGGCACATGCAGGGTGTGGGTTCTCTCAATATTGCTTCGCTGGCTTTTGTATTTCTGATCATACCCACGCTCGTCATCTTGTATTTTACCGGCTACTTTGCCCTGCCACTGCTGCATACAGAATTGATTATTTCCACCCTGGCTTCTGTGGTATTGGGCGTCTTTGGTACCGCTATTGCCTCAATCCTGTTTTATATGCTGGTGAAACGGGCAGGCACCCTCTTCGCTTCCATGGTTACGTATGGCATTCCTTTTATTGCCGTAATCTGGGGTATCTGGGGTGGAGAAACCATCACCCTGCTGCAGGTAGGCTGTCTGGGCATAATATTGGTGGGCGTTTATCTCGTTAACAAAAAATAAATTACCTCTTCACCATAAACCATTGTATGAAACTTGATCTCGAAAAGTTCAGGGAACTGAATGTACAAAGAGCCAAAGAAGGTTTTAAAACCTACGATAACCAGCCTATTACCTACTGGACCACCGCCGTAGCCGGAGAGCTGGGTGAACTCTGTAATATGATCAAAAAAACACAAAGGGTAGCTATGGGCGGTGTGGATGGGGGAAGCAGTTATACCGCGAAAGACATTACCAAAGAAATGCTGCAGGAAGAGATCGGTGGGATTGCCATTTATCTTGACCTGCTGGCTTCCCTGCTCGGCATTTCGCTGGAGCAGGCGATCATTCAGACATTTAATGAGAAATCCGAGAAATACGGGTTCTCACAATTTATCAGGGAGGGGGAGGAATAGTTGCAGGTTTCAAGTTGCAGGTTACAGGTTACTGTCAACTTGAAACCTGTAACCTGTAACCGGTAACTATTACACTGTCATGATTTCTTTCTCTTTCACCGTCAGGTGTTTTTCTACCAGTGAGCTGTATTTATCGGTTAATTCCTGAATGGTTTTTTCACCGTCTTTGGCCGCATCTTCGCTTAGGCCGTCTTTCTGCAGTTTTTTCACCTGCTCAATGGCATCTCTTCGGATACTGCGGATGGCTACTTTGGAATTTTCGCCTTCCCCGCTGGATTTCTTCACCAATTCCTTTCTCCTTTCTTCGGTAAGCGGTGGCAGGAACAGTCGCAGCTGTACCCCATCATTCTGTGGGGTGATCCCGATATTGGCCTGCATAATGGCTTTTTCAATTGCCTGTAACATATTCTTTTCCCAGGGCTGGATACTGATGGTTCTGGCATCCAGTACACTTACATTGGCTACCTGGGCAATGGGGGTGGGTGCCCCGTAATATTCCACATTTACCCCGTCCAACATAGTAGGATTGGCTTTACCGGCCCGGATACGGGTCAATTCCGTTTCCAGGTGACCGATGGCTTTTTTCATGCCATCTTCGGCCTCTTCAATGATCATATCTAATTCTTCCGACATAACAAGGTGTTTAAAGTGGGGCGAAATTAATGAATAGTTAGGAGTCTGGAGTTAGGAGTCTGGAGTTACCCCAAAAAACACCACTCCTAACTCCAGACTCCCAACTCCTAACTTATATTTTCCCCCTATCTTCGCACCCATAATTAAAACCGTTATGGCAAGTATACAGGAGTTAAAAGACATCGCCACCCAGATGAGGCGCGATATTGTAAGAATGGTACATGGTGTGCAGAGCGGCCACCCCGGCGGATCACTCGGTTGTGCCGATTACCTGGCCGCCCTCTATTTTCATATCATGAAACATGATACCAACTTTTCAATGGATGGAAAAAATGAAGACCTGTTCTTTCTCTCCAATGGACATATCTCTCCTGTATTTTACTCCGCCCTTGCCCGTTCCGGTTATTTTGATGTGAAGGAGCTGGCCAGTTTCCGTAAACTGAACACCCGTTTACAGGGTCACCCAACTACCCACGAACACTTACCCGGTGTACGTGTTGCCAGTGGTTCACTGGGTCAGGGTATGAGTGTGGCCATCGGTGCAGCGCTTACTAAAAAAATCAATGGCGATAATCACCTCGTTTTTTCCTTAGCCGGAGATGGTGAACTGGATGAAGGCCAGAACTGGGAAGCCATCATGTTTGCGGCCCATAATAAAGTAGATAACCTGATCGCTACCATTGACTGGAATGGACAGCAGATCGACGGACCTACTGAAAAAGTAATGTCGCTTGGTAATCTCCGCGCAAAATTTGAAGCTTTTGGCTGGACCGTTCTGGAAATGAACGGTAATGATATGGACGATACCGTTAGCATCCTAAACAAAGCTAAGTCTATGACCGGTCAGGGAAAACCCATTTGTATTCTGATGAAAACAGCCATGGGTAAAGGCGTTGATTTTATGGAAGGAAGCCACGAATGGCATGGCATTGCCCCTAACGATGAGCAATTGGCCAAAGCACTGGCGCAGTTACCAGAAACACTGGGAGACTACTAATCATCTTCTTTATTAAACATATTTTGAAAGTCATCACGTTACGTGATGACTTTTTCTTTGCGCCTTTGCGAGCAAAATTTTGCCCGCAAAGGCGCAGTGCAGGAGGTATTTAGCTTTTTAGGGAGAACAGTTGTTGTCCCGCTTTGCGGGAAGGGATCCAGGCTGCGAGGATAGCGATGAGGGCAATGGTGGCAATCACCAGTACAAAATCGCCCGGCACCATTTTAACGGGATAATAATCGATGATAAAAGTATTACCTCCCAGTTTGATCAAGTGAAATTGGATCTGCAGCCAACAGATGAATGTGGCGAGTAAGATACCACCGCCACCACCCAGCGTAGCCAGCAACACCCCCTCGCTCAGAAAAATCCGTTGCACCGTTTGTTCATTGGCGCCCATGGCTTTG
This sequence comes from Caulobacter sp. UNC279MFTsu5.1, assembly GCA_943369185.1. GTDB lineage: Bacteria > Bacteroidota > Bacteroidia > Chitinophagales > Chitinophagaceae > Sediminibacterium. Next base: position 326,020 of record CALRMK020000004.1, read on the forward strand.
AGTACAGCAATGTCTTTTTGTTTTTCCAGCACCAGCATGGTCAGTGCACCAATCATATTAAAAGCGGCCACCACCAGTATCAGCGAAAGAATACCGTAGATCACCCATTTTTCTACCTGCATTACCGCATACAGACTTTTATTTTGTTCGTACCTGGTTTCCACAAGTAGTCCTGACCCCAGTAAAACCTGTAATTGTTTTTTTACTTTATTGGGATCGCCGCTGACTTTGATTTCCATGGCGCTGAATTCATCAGCATCCATATTCAGCATATACTTTACAAAACCAAGATTGGTAAATACATATTTGTTATCAAAATCCTGCTGCACCATGAACGTACCGGCGGGTGCGATGCTGAAGGCATTCAATCCATCATCGGCTGTTAAGCGCGAAGCCTGCCGGTTGGGCAGGTAAATAGTGGCGGTATAAATCGGCTTTTCAACGTCAATACCCGCCGCATTCTCAATGCCCGCCCCCACTACCAGTTTGGGTTCGGCGGTGGTACCCAGTTCGAATTTTCCCCGGGGAATATGTTCTGTGGTATTGATGCGGTTCACCGCCGTATACTGTTCATCCACCCCCTTTACAGAAACAATGGTTTGCAAAGCACCACTGAGTACCGCTTTTTCTTCTGCCACAAAACTGACAACGGCTACACCTGTGGTGCGCTTGAGTTGCTGTATCTGTTCTGCCGAAAAATGAAAGGTTTTACCTCGGGCAGGAACCACACGTATATCCGCATAAAAATCTGCGTACAATCCTTTTACCAGATCCTCAAACCCGTTGAATACACTCAGCACAATAATCAATGCCGCACTGCCTACTGCAATAGCGGTAACACTGATCCATGCAATCACATTAATGGCATTGGTAGATTTGTTTGACCGGAAATAGCGCCAGGCGAAAAGGAGGTTCATAGAATTACGCATTAACGGATTACGGATTGGCGGATTGGGATGGCGGATGATTCAATTCCTGAATCCGCAAATCCATCATTCGCTGACCTGCCTACCGTCAGGCAGGTCCGCTAATTCTCCTCCCCCGGAGGTTTTTCCTGTTTGATCTGTTTAAAAATCTCTTCCATTTTAAACACATAATCCAATGTATCATCAAGGTAGAAATGCAAAACAGGTATGCGGCGTAGCTGGTGCTTTACGCGGTCGGCCAGTTCTTTTTTGATCTCCCAGGCCCTTGCTTCAATTGTTTTCATCACCGATTTGGGATCTTTTACCTGAAACAGGCTCACATAAATACGCGCTTCCAGCAGATCGGGCGTTACTTTAACCGAGGCAATGGATACCATGCCGCCATCTATCATACTCAGGTTCAAACGCCTGAAAATATCATTCAGTTCTTCCTGCAGGGCACCTGCCACCTGTCTCTGACGCTTTCCTTCCTCCATATTCTAACATTTGATTGACTGCAAAATTAGTTACTTTGCTGCGTTTTAAAGGTTTTACATTTTATGAAGCGATTTGCCCGCATACTTTTTTACCTGAGGAGCCAGAAACGGAATATAGTACTCTATGTGCTGTTCAATCTGCTCTCCATCGTATTCTCGCTGGTATCGCTGGCCATGCTGGCCCCTTTTCTGCAAATGCTCTTCGGGAAGGAAAAATTCATCCAGAATGCCCCGGAATTGACTTTTTCAGCTGCCGGCGTGCTGGATTATCTCAAATATATCATCGGCAAACTGATCGAGGACCATGGAGAGGTCTATGCGCTGGGAGCGATCTGTGTGATCATTATTATCTCTATTTTCTTCAAAAACCTGTTCACCTACCTCTCCTTCCGGGTATTGGCACCCATGCGGAACTATGTAATGACCAAACTCCGCTCCGACCTCTATGCCAAGATCCTGGAACTGCCCATCGGCTTTTTTACCGAACAGCGCAAAGGCGATATCATCAGCCGCATGAGCAATGATGCCAATGAAGTGGAATGGAGTGTGATGAGTACCCTCGAAGGACTGATCCGCGACCCGCTGAATATCCTCATCATTCTGGCATCGCTGGTGTACCTGAGTCCGGCTTTGTCTTTGTTCCTGCTGGTACTGCTTCCTTTAACCGGTTTTATCATTGGCCGGGTGAGTCGTTCGCTGAAAAAACAATCCACCGCCTCTCAGGAACAATTAGGCACATTGATGTCTATCCTGGATGAAACACTGGGTGGTTTACGCGTGATCAAAGCCTTTAATGCCGAGAAGATCCTGCGCAATAAATTCTTCCATACCAATGATACGCTGAACCATATCCGCAACCGGATGAATTTCCGCCGCGATCTGGCTTCACCCATGTCGGAGTTTATGGGGGTGCTGGTATTGAGTTGTATTCTGTGGTTTGGTGGTAAATTGGTGCTGAGTAATCAGGTTGGACTTAGTCCTGATAGTTTTATTACCTATATCGTGTTCTTTACACAGATCATCAATCCAGCCAAATCTTTATCCACTGCATTCTACAACGCGCAGCGCGGCAGTGCCGCTATTCAGCGTATTGAAGAGATCCTGCAGGCACCATTGACCGTGACAGACAAACCCGATGCGACTGCCATCCCCGCTTTTACCAGGAGCATTGAATTTAAAAATGTGTCTTTTGCCTACGAGGATAAAGTGATCCTGAAAAATATCAATCTCGTTATTGAAAAAGGGAAAACCGTTGCACTGGTAGGTTCATCGGGTGCCGGCAAAAGTTCACTGGCCGATCTGGTTCCGCGTTTTCATGATGTAACCGAAGGGGAGCTGCTGATCGATGGCGTGAACATCAAAAATTATACTTTACATTCTGTGCGAAGCCTGATGGGTATTGTAACCCAGGAGCCCATCCTCTTCAATGATACCATCGCAAATAATATTGCGCTGGGCGTTGACAATGTAACCCGGGAGCAGATAGAACATGCGGCTACCGTAGCCAATGCCTTGTATTTTATCCGCCACAAAGAAGAAAGTTTTGATTCCAATATCGGCGACAGGGGCAGCAAGTTAAGTGGCGGCGAAAGACAGCGCCTCACCATTGCCCGTGCCGTATTAAAAAATCCGCCGATCTTAATTCTGGATGAAGCCACGTCCTCACTCGATACAGAAAGCGAACGCCTGGTGCAGGATGCCATCAATAACATGATGCAGAACCGCACTTCTCTCGTCATCGCCCACCGCCTCTCTACCATCCGCCACGCCGATGAAATTATCGTATTACAAAAAGGCGAGATCGTAGAACGCGGCAACCACGACCAGTTACTGGCGCATAATGGCATTTATAGGAAGCTGGTGGATATGCAGGAGGTGAAATAGAATATCGAACACCGAACGCCGAACAACGAATATCGAAGGAAAGAATAGCTGTTAAGGGCTGAAGACGCTAAGTGTTCTGGATTCTTTGTTCTGGGTTCGATAATAAATGGCCCACTTCGTCTGTTCATCTGTTCCTCCCCCCTTCGACATTCGATATTCCCTGTTCGATATTCGAGATTCAAATCATCCATTCAGGTTTCAATGATATACTCACTCCCTTCGTCCGTTCCTTGTTCATCTGTTCTTCTGTCTCCCTCTCGATATTCAACATTAAAAAAGGCCCCCGAATCATCAGAGGCCTCTTTCTATCTAATTTTCTGCATCTCTTATTGCTGCTCCGGTGCTGGTTTTACCAGACCCAGTTTGGCTTCCAGGCTAAGGGTAGCGTGAGGTACGGCGCGTAAACGGGCTTTATCGATCAGCTTACCGGTTACACGGCAGATACCGTAGGTTTTGTTTTCGATCCGCATCATCGCTTTTTCGAGGTGATCGATGTAAGTGATCTGGCGACTGGCCATCTGGCTCAGCTGCTCTCTCTCCATGCTCATACTGCCATCTTCCATGGTCATGTAACGGGCATCATCATTATCACCACCCATTTCATCCTTGCGGGTGATCAGGCCCTGCAGGTAAGCCAGTTCTTTTTTAGCGGCTTCCAGTTTTTTACCGATCAGTTCCCTGAACTCGTTCAGGTCACTATCGCTGTATTTTACCAACGGATCTCCGCTGGTTCTGGCTGCATCTGTTCTTTTTTCTAATTGTGTATATCCGGGCTGGTAAGGAACACTCGTCTTCGTGTTGATCTTAGGAACTTTTACGTCTTTGATAGGTTCGGGTTGTTTTTTTACAGGTTTCACAGGTGGAGCCGGTGGGGCTTTCACTTCTACTTTGGGTTTAACGGGTGCCGGAGCTGGTTTAGGAGCTACGGGTGCTACCGCTTTGGGAGCCGGTTTAGCAGGTGCCGGGGCCGCTTTTTTAGCGGGTGCCGGAGCTGGTTTGGCGGCTGGTTTAGGCGTGGGTTTTACGACTGCCTTGGGAGCCGCTTTGGCCGGTACCGCTTTTTTAGCGGGTGCGGCAACTTTTTTGGGTGCTGGTTTAGGAGCAGGCTTGGGAGCCGCTTTCTTTGCCGGAACTGCTTTTTTAGGCGCAGGCTTGGGAGCTACTTTCTTGGCCGGGGCCGCTTTTTTGGCGGGTTTAGGCGCAGGTTTGGGTGCCGCTTTTTTAGCCGGGGCCGCTTTCTTAGGAGCGGGCTTGGGAGCCACTTTTTTGGCTGGAGCCGCCTTCTTTGGAGCAGGTTTCTTAGTTGGCATACAATTTTATCCTTTTTTGTTTACAACCACTTTTAACAGCTCTTCATTGATCTCAATATCGGTCCCACCGGTAATTTCGGGCGACCAATCAATGTTATCTGCCAAAATTTCGCGGCAAATATAGTCGTTATATTTAATTAATGACGGCTTGAGAACCGTGGTCTCTAGCACGGTCACGAATATACGGTCTGTGAGTTCAAAACCGCTTTCTTTTCTGATATTTTGGACCCGGTTCACGAATTCACGGGCATCGCCTTCCTGCTTCAGTTCATCAGTAAGGGTGATATCCAATGCCACAGTAAGGCTGCCTTTACCGGCCACACTCCAGCCGGGTATGTCTTCGGCTACAATGTCAACATCCGACAATTCAATCGTAATAGGTTCATTATCAATATGTAGGGTAAAAATGCCCTCTTTTTCAATAGTGGCAATATCCAACTGGCTGAAATTACCGATGGCGGCACTTACGGCTTTCATCTTAGCTCCCATACGGGTACCCAGGGCCTTGAAATTGGCTTTGATCTTTTTGCTGATCACCCCTTCGGTTTCCGTGATATACTGCATCTCTTTCACATTCACTTCCGCTTTGATCAGGTCCTCAATTTTTTCTAGCTGGGTTTTCATGCCTGCATCCAATACCGGGATCATCACTTTCTGGAGCGGTTGCCGAACCTTGATATTCACTTTTTTGCGGAGCGAGAGTACCAGCGAGCACACATCCTGCGCCAGCTGCATCCTTTCTTCGAGCGAAACATCGATCAAAGCTTCATTGGCCACCGGAAAATCGGCATGGTGTACAGAAGCTGCCTTGAACTTACCGGTTACCGCATTCAGGTTGCGGAATACCGCATCGCTGAAGAACGGAGAAATGGGTGCCATCAATCGAACGATGGTTTCCAAACATTCGTAGAGGGTCTGGTAAGCGCTGATCTTATCCTGCTCATATTCTCCCTTCCAGAACCGGCGACGGCAGAGACGCACATACCAGTTGCTGAGGTGTTCATCTACAAATTCTTCAATGGCGCGACCGGCCAGTGTAGGCTCATATTCATCCATCGAACGCGTAACCCTTTTTACCAATGTGTTCAGGGAAGAAAGGATCCAACGGTCTATCTCCGGGCGTTCTGCCAACGGTACCGGTGCCTGCTCAAAAGCAAAACCGTCTACATTGGCATAGAGTGCGAAGAACTGATAGGTATTGTATAAAGTGCCAAAGAATTTACGTTGTACTTCCTGTATCCCTGCCAGGTCAAACTTGAGGTTGTCCCAGGGTGAGGCATTGGTAATGAGATACCAGCGGGTAGCATCTGCCCCGTATTTTTCGATGGTCTCAAAAGGATTCACCACGTTGCCGAGACGTTTGCTCATTTTGTTACCATCCTTATCCAGTACCAGTCCGTTACTTACCACGGCTTTATAGGCAACACTGTCGAACAGCATTACGCCCAATGCATGCAGGGTATAGAACCAACCACGGGTCTGGTCAACTCCTTCTGCAATAAAGTCTGCCGGAAAAGCCTGCCCCTTATCAATAAAATCTTTGTTCTCAAATGGATAATGCCATTGTGCATAAGGCATGGCGCCGCTGTCGAACCATACGTCGATCAGATCCGGTACGCGTTTCATGGGTTTACCTGTAGCACTTACCAGGATGATATCATCCACGAAGGGTTTGTGCAGGTCAAGAATGCCTTCGTGCAGGTAGTTTTTATTGACATCGCCACCCAATACCTCACTGGCTTTGCGGATGCCATCGTTCAACTCTTCAATGGAGCCGATACATACTTCTTCCTCCCCATCTTCTGTTCTCCATACCGGTAACGGCGTTCCCCAGTAGCGGCTGCGACTCAGGTTCCAGTCTACCATATTCTCTAACCAGTTGCCAAAACGGCCCTCGCCCGTAGAACGTGGTTTCCAGTTGATGGTTTTGTTCAGCTCCACCATCCGGTCTTTTACGGCCGTGGTTTTAATGAACCAGGCATCCAGTGGATAGTAGAGGATCGGTTTGTCTGTTCTCCAGCAATGCGGATAACTATGTTCGTATTTTTCTACTTTAAAAGCACGGTTCTCTTTCTTCAGTTTTACACTGATGTCAACATTCACATCTACGTAGTCTTTCTCGTCTTTGTAATTTTTTACATAACGGTTACTGAACTCGCCCAGGCCCTCCACAAACTTACCCTGCTTGTCTACCATGGTCAGGATCCCGATATTGTATTTCTTTCCTACGCGATAGTCATCTGCACCAAAAGCCGGGGCAGTATGTACGATACCGGTACCATCTTCGGTGGTAACAAAATCGCCCACAATCACCCGGAAGGGTTGCGCATCGGGAGTGATTTCTTTGATAGCTGCCAGTGAGTTGGCTTCGTAAGCCAGCAGTTGTTCGTATTCGCAGTTCTCGATCTGTGAACCTTTGAACTCGGTCAGTATTTTCCAGGGCAGTAGTTTTGCTTTTTCGTCATAACCTGCAAAATCTCCATCCTCACCTTCGGGTTTGAAATACTTACCCAGTAAGGCTTTGGCCAAAACCACATTTACAGGGAGATGGGTGTAGGGGTTGAAAGTGTTAACCAATACATAATCGATATTGGGACCTACTGTCAGACCAAGGTTAGAGGGCAAGGTCCATGGCGTGGTGGTCCATGCTAAAAAGAAAATTTCGTCATTCGGTATTCCTTGTTCGATATTCGATATTGCCTTAAAAAGAAATTCACTCTTCTCATTTCTGATGGCTTTAAACATGGCCACCGCACTGGTATCTTTCACATCCTTGTATGTACCGGGCTGGTTCAGTTCATGCGAACTTAAGCCGGTACCGGCAGCGGGTGAATAAGGCTGAATACTCACACTTTCGTAGAGATACCCTTTTTTATAGAGTTCACTCAGGATCCACCAGAGGGTTTCGATGTATTTATTATCGTAAGTGATATAGGGATCGTTCAGGTCTACCCAGTATCCCATTTTCATGGTCAGTTCATCCCATTTGCCTTTGTACCGAAGTACGGCTTCGCGGCATTTCTGGTTATACTCTTCTACGGATATTTTTTTTCCGATATCTTCTTTGGTGATACCCAGTTCTTTTTCTACACCCAGCTCAATCGGCAAACCGTGCGTATCCCATCCGCCTTTCCGTTTTACCTGAAAACCCTGCATGGTTTTGTAGCGGCAAACCATATCCTTCAACGTACGGGAAATCACGTGGTGAATACCGGGCATACCGTTAGCACTAGGCGGACCTTCGTAAAACACGAACGGGGTCTTACCCTCGCGCAGCGAAACACTTTGTTCAAATGCCTGTCCATCCTTCCATTTGGCCAGGATCTCCTGTTCTATGGCCGGGAGGTTTAATCCGGAAAATTCTGGGTATTTAACGCTCATATCCTGAAAATCGCTTGAAAAGTCCTACCCACCGGGTAAAAGGCGGGTTTTAAAGGGTGCGAAGGTAAGAAATATAAGGACGTGAATCGTGCGTCAGGAGTAGTGAGTGGTCAGTAGTGAATAGTGAGTAGGAATTCCCCTTCTGAATACGGACCACTCACTACTGACCACTCACTACTACCTGTCTCTCAATAGTTTATAAATGCGGATCGCACTCATGAGTAAGCCGATGAACAGAACCAGTCCCACCACTCCCCAGACCAGACTGATACTCTGTTTTACCACTACCAGCATTACAATAGCGATCAGGAGTACGGTGGCGCCTTCGTTCCAGATGCGGAGTTGTTGGGAACTGTATTGGTAGATGCCCTTGATCTCCTGTTGCAGGATCACCTGGAGTGTCCAGTGGTAGGCGTATAACAGCACCACAAATGCCAGCTTGATCAGCAGCCAGCGGCCTTCTGGGGCAAAGAGCTGCAGGTACCAGTTACCATTGATCAGCACCCAGGTTCCGAAAATAAGGGTAAGGATGGCCGAGGGCCAGGTAATACCGTACCAGAGCCGTTTCATCATAATATTGAACTGATCCCGCAGGGCTTTTTTTTCTGCCTCGGGCTTCTCACCAGCCTCTGTTGCATAAATAAACAAACGCGGCAGGTAAAAAAGACCGGCAAACCAGGTTACGATGAAAATGATATGGAGGGCTTTGAGGTAGGAGTACATGAAGGGAAATTAAAAATTAAAAATTAAAAATTAAAAATTTCCCGGGCATAAACATCTTCAGTTCGGAGTTCTATGTTCTTTGTTCGGTGTTCGATATTCCGCTGTTCCTTGCTCCTCTGTTCATCTGTTCAATACCATCTCCCTGTTTCCTTCTTTGAATTCTTTCATCCAGTTAGCCAATGTTTCTACCCACATCGGATGGGTATTTAAACAGGGGATCATTTCGTAGGATTCGCCGCCGGCTTCCATAAAAGTTTCTTTTCCTCTTTCGGCGATCTCTTCCAGGGTTTCGAGACAATCACTGATAAAAGCCGGACAGATGATGAGTAATTTTTTGATCCCTTCTTTCGGCATCTGTTCGAGGCGGATATCGGTAAACGGTTCCAGCCAGCCTTTGCCCAGTCTTGACTGGAAAGAAATGCTGTATTTGTCTTTGGGTAATCCTAATTTTTCTGCTACCAGCCGGGTAGTGGTAAATACCTGGTGACGATAACAGGTGGCATGGGCCACTGTATTTACTTCGCAGCAGTTGGCTATTTTCATACAGTTACAACCATTGCTGCCACCGGTTTTACGGAGATGGCGTTCGGGTATACCGTGGTAACTGAACAGGATATGATCGTATTCTTTCTCCAGCCAGGGTTGCATGCTGGTTGCGAGTGCGTTCAGATAATGCTCTTCGTTATAAAACGGTTTGATGAAAGAAATGCTGAACGGATAATTGCCCGCTTCATATTGTTCCTGCGCCTGCACCAGAGCCGTTTCGTAACTGCTCATGGCATAGTGCGGGTACAAAGGCACAATGAGAATCTCTTTCAGGTCAGGATTTTTTTGGAGCAACTCATCATAGGCCTGTTTGGGTGATGGATTGCCGTAACGCATAGCAATGGCTACCGGCTCTGCTACTTTCTGTTGCAGGGCTTGTTGTAATTCTTTAGTTAACACAATCAATGGAGAACCTTCCTTGGTCCAGATGGTGCGATAAGCTTCTGCCGATTTAGGTGCCCTGAAGGGAACAATGATACCCCGCACCAGTAAAGCCCTGGCAATGAACGGAATATCGATGACACGGCCATCCATTAAAAACTCATTCAGGTATTTTCTGACATCTTTTACAGCGGTAGAATCGGGCGAACCGAGGTTCATTAGCAGGATGGCTCTTTGGGCTGATTGTGGCATATCTTTATTATGTTGGCAAAGGTATAGTAACAATCTACATACGGGAAAGTTTTGCAGAACGATTGCCGTTGACCGCAAATATGCATGAACAAAGGGTTTGATTGGTTTGTCAGGAATTGTCATACAAAAACATGACAGAGAAATGACAATGGAATGACGAATCTCATGTTTTAGAAGAAACCATGGAAGATACCTTTGCGTAAGTAAAAGTGAATACAGAAAAGAGCCGTTACATGCAGATCAATCATTTTTTCACAGCGGGGATCAACTATAAAAAAACAGATGCGGCTATCCGCGGTGAGTTTGCGATCAGTACAGTGCAATATGCTTCTCTGCTGGAAAAAGCATCCAGTCTGGGCATTGAGGAAGTATTTGTATTGAGTACCTGTAACCGTACCGAGATTTATGGTGTGGCCGATAATGTGAATCTACTGATAGAGCTTCTCTGCAGCGAAACGGCAGGCGATGCGGACACTTTTCGCCAGTTATGTTATACCAAACAGGGTAATGAAGCCATTCAGCATATTTTTGAAGTGGGTGCCGGTCTGGACTCACAGATCCTCGGCGATTATGAAATTGTGGGCCAGATGAAACTGGCAGTGAAGTTTGCGCGGGAGAGAGGTTTCATCGGTGCTTTTATGGAGCGTTTGTTCAATACGGTATTACAATCGTCCAAAGCCATTAAAAACGGAACAGCGTTGAGTGGCGGTACCATTTCGGTATCCTTTGCCGCCATCCAGTTTATCAGACAGCAATTACCGGATACAAAAGACAAAAAAATCGTTTTATTGGGTACCGGCAAGATCGGCCGTAATACCTGTAAAAACCTGATCGATTACCTGGATACCACCCAGATCACACTCATCAACCGTACAGACGAGAAAGCACATGAACTGGCAACAGAACTCGGCATCCAATCCGCTCCCTTTGCCGATTTGTATGCAGCAATCGATGCGGCAGATATTGTGATTGTGGCCACCAATGCAGAGAAGCCCATTCTTACCAAAGCAGATCTGCAGCAAACTGGTCCGAAAATACTGATCGATCTCTCTATCCCCAATAATATTGAGCCGTCAGCAGGCACATTACCCCAAATTATTCTCGCCAATGTTGATGATCTGTCGGTAATCAATGACCTTACCCTGCAGAAAAGAAAAGCAGAAGTACCCAAAGCACGCCAGATCATCCAGCAACACCGGCAGGAACTGGCAGAATGGTGGTTGCTGCGCAGTCATGTACCGGTATTAAAAGCCGTAAAACAGAAACTGCACGATATGCATTCCTGTAATATGTTCCTCGCTACTACCCAAAATACTACCATCGATCAGGTAGCGATTCAGAAAGTAGTCAATACAGTGGCCGTAAAAATGCGTAGCCAACATCAGCCCGGATGTTATTATATTGAGGCTATCAATGATTTCATGACCATCAATTAATCCATGACACAGCCCTTACGAATCGGCACACGCGACAGTCAGCTGGCTGTGTGGCAGGCCACATTGGTACAACAGGAGCTCCGCCAGAGAGGGGTAGACGCAGAACTCGTTTTTATCAAAAGCGATGGAGATATTGACCTCGTTACGCCACTCTATGAGTTAGGGGTACAGGGTATTTTTACCAAAACCCTGGATGCTGCCTTACTGAGTAACCGCATTGATATAGCTGTGCACTCCATGAAAGACGTGCCCACACAATTGGCCAAAGGATTACAACAGGCAGTCGTATTACCAAGGGCTTCATACAAAGACATTCTGGTGTACAAAGGTGATAAAGATTCAATACTCGGATCATTAGGCTATTTGAATGGGATCTGGTCTATGACTGCGAATCCCGGTTCACTCACTACTCACCACTCACCACTCACCATTGCCACCAGCAGCGTGCGCCGCAAAGCACAATGGCTGAACCGTTATCCGGATCATGTGCTGGATAATCTGCGTGGCAATGTAAATACCCGGCTTCGGAAACTGGAAGAGAGCCATTGGAACGGTGCTATTTTTGCAGGGGCGGGTCTGGAAAGAATCGGGCTTCGTCCGGAAAATTCCATAGACCTCGACTGGATGTTGCCCGCCCCCTCGCAGGGAGCCATTATGATTGCCTGCCGGGAGAATGATACCGCCAGTTTTGATGCGGTATATCCGCTAAACGATGAGCATACTGCTATCTGTACCCGGATAGAAAAAGATTTTCTGCGTGTGCTGATGGGAGGTTGTACAACACCTATCAGTGCATTAGCAGTTATTAATAACGACAAATTATTATTCAGAGGTAATATCCTTTCACTGGATGGACAGGAAAAAGCAGAAATAGAATCGGAACTGCCGTTGTCGCAATCTCAGGGACTGGGCGAAAGATCTGCCAGAACCTTATTACAGAACGGCGGTCAAAAAATCATCGAATCCATACGCAATGTCTGATAAGCGGATCCAGATATTATCTACCCGGCCCATAACCGCTGCGCAACTGGACAATGCCCGTAAAAAAGGCATTGATATTACTGTGCAGTCTTTCATAGAAACCACCGCCCTGCAGGATGTAGCGGTACAGCAGGAAATAGAATGGGCTTCTGTACAGGAAACTGTTGTGGTGTTTACCAGTATGAACGCAGTAGTAGCCGTTACTGATATGCTGGATGGTCATATACCTTCCTGGCGTATTTACTGCATGGGGTATGCTACGCAGAAACTGGTAGCGGAATATTTTGGCGAAGCAAGTATTGCCGGAACCGGCGCCAGTGCAGCAGAGCTGGCAGAAACCATTATCGATGAGGAAGAACCTGATGAACTGATCTTTTTCTGCGGCAATATCCGGAGAGATGAATTGCCGCACAAACTAAACAAACAGGGCATTACCGTACACGAGATCTGTGTCTATGAAACCCTAACCACACCACACAAAATAGAAAAACCATTTGATGGAATTCTGTTCTTTAGTCCAAGTGCCGCCGAAAGTTTTTTTTCGAACAATACAGTGTCGCCTGAAACCGTGCTGTTTGCCATTGGACAAACCACCCGCGATACACTGGCCCGTTTTAGCAATAACAAAATTGTGGTAAGCAAAGAGCCCGGAAAGGATGAGATGGTGGAGCAGGCGCTGAGGTATTTTTCGTGAGGCGTGAATCGTGAGTAGTGAGTAGGTAGATCAATTAGGTGTAATTAAAATAAGAACCACAATTATTAATATAAAACAAAGAGCCGGTTGAAGTGTTTTACCATATAACTCACTACTGACCACTCACCCCTTACTAATACACTATGTTACAGAACGATCTATTACTCAGAACTCTCCGTGGAGAAGCTACCGAAAGAACCCCTGTTTGGATGATGCGCCAGGCGGGCCGTTACCTGCCGGAATACATGGTACTGAGAGAAAAATATGGTTTCTTCGAAAGATGCCAGACACCTGAACTGGCTTGTGCCATTACTTTACAACCGGTAGATATTATAGGAGTTGATGCCGCCATCCTTTTCTCGGATATCCTGGTGGTGCCGCAGGCTATGGGACTGGAAGTACAACTGATCGAAAGCAAGGGACCGGTATTACCCGATCCCATCAAGAATAGTAATGATCTGAACCGTGTGCGCGTGCCTGATGTGCATGAAACACTGGGTTATGTATTTGACGCTATCAAACTCATTAAACAGGAATTGAATGGCCGTGTACCGCTGATCGGTTTTGCAGGTGCTCCCTGGACCCTGCTTTGTTATATGGTACAAGGCAAGGGTTCTAAAACCTTTGACGAAGCCAAAGCGTTCTGCTATACCCAACCCGAACTGGCTCACCGGTTATTACAGATGATCACCGATACTACCATTGCTTACCTGAAAGAACAGGTAAAAGCCGGCGCAGATACGGTGCAGCTGTTTGATAGCTGGGGAGGTTTGCTGAGTCCGGGTGATTTTGAAAACCTTTCTTTACAATATATGCGTCAGATCGTGGCGGCTTTAAAAGACAGTGTACCTACCATTGTTTTTGCAAAAGGTGCCTGGCATAGTCTGGATGCCATGGCGGCCACAGGCGCGCAGGGTTTAGGAATTGACTGGTGCATCAACCCACAACTGGCAAGACAGTTCGCAGGAAATAAGGTGACCCTGCAGGGTAATTTTGATCCGGCTAAATTATTATCACCCATCCCCGTTATCAAAAAAGAAGTGACTGCGATGCTGGATGCATTTGGTCCGGGACGGCATATTGCCAACCTCGGCCACGGCATCTTACCCAATATACCGGTAGATCATGCCAAGGCTTTTGTAGATACCGTTAAAGAATACAGACACAAGCAATAATTACCGACGATACCGAAGCTGCATATGGACAGTATTAAAACACAATGGATCAGTCTTATTCATCAGTTACAGGACCAGATCTGTGCCGCTCTGGAAGCCTGTGACGGGAAAGCGGTGTTTGTGGAAGACAAATGGGAAAGACCTGAAGGAGGCGGTGGAAAAACAAGGGTGATCAGTCAGGGAAATGTGTTTGAGAAAGGAGGCGTAAATACATCGGTAGTTTTCGGAAAAGTAACAGACACCATGCGCGCGCAACTCAAGATCAACGGCGATCAATGGTTTGCCTGCGGGATGAGTATTGTGATACATCCGCTGAATCCCTTTGTGCCTACGGTACATTGCAATTACCGTATGTTTGAATTGTACGATGCAGACAACAATGTGATCGATCGCTGGTTTGGCGGCGGTACGGATCTGACACCTTATTATCTGTTTGAAGAAGATGCCCGTCATTTTCACCAGACCTACAAAAATGTTTGTGATGGTTTTGATAAAAGCTTCTACCCCCTTTTCAAACAGGAATGCGATGATTATTTTGTGAACAAACACCGCAACAATGAACGGCGCGGCATTGGCGGTATTTTCTACGACCATCAGCGGCCCGATGCCAACAAAGATGTTCAATGCTGGATCAGTTTTGCCAAAGCCTGTGGGGAAGCCTTTATTGATTCGTATATCCCGATAGCAGAAAAAAGAAAAAATACCGCTTACCAGGCTGAACACAAATACTGGCAGGAGATCAGGAGAGGAAGATATACTGAGTTCAATCTCGTGCACGACCGCGGAACTATCTTTGGTCTGAAAACCAATGGCAGAACAGAAAGCATTTTAATGAGCTTGCCCCCAACAGTAAGATTTGAATACAATCACCAACCAGCCGAAGGAAGCGCAGAAGCCGCATTGTTAGATGCCTGTCTGCACCCCCGCCACTGGGTTAATTAAAACAGTTCCTATGTACCTCCAGAGAAGAAACAGGATCTTACGCCAATCGCCCACCATCCGTTCCATGGTAGCAGAGACGATTTTACGTCCTGCCGATTTTATTGCACCCTTGTTCATTGATGAAGGTGAGAATGTACAAACGGAGATCGCTTCTATGCCCGGTTATTACCGCCGTTCCATTGATCAGACGGTGAAAGAAGTAAAAGAACTCTGGAACATCGGCATCCGGTCTGTGCTGGTTTTCATCAAATGTAAAGACGAGTGGAAAGATAATACCGGTAAAGAAGCCTGGAACCCGGATGGACTGATGCAGCGAAGTATCAAAGCCATCAAAAACGCGGTTCCTGAAATGGTGGTGATGACCGATGTAGCACTGGACCCCTACTCTTCTTATGGCCATGACGGCATTGTACTTGATGGCGAAATCGTGAATGATGCAACAGTGGAAGCATTGGTGCAGATGAGTATCAGTCATGCAAAAGCCGGTGCCGATTTCGTGGCCCCAAGCGATATGATGGATGGCCGGATCGGTGCGATCCGCAAAGGACTGGAGGAAACCGGTTTTACGCAAACAGGTATCATGAGTTACAGTGCCAAATATGCTTCCTGCTTTTACGGACCATTTAGAGATGCCCTCGATAGTGCACCCGGATTTGGTGATAAGAAAACATACCAGATGGATTATGCCAACCGCACCGAAGCCATCAAAGAAACCCTGATGGATATTGAAGAAGGTGCAGATATCGTAATGGTAAAACCCGCACTGGCTTATCTCGATATCATCCGTGAAATAAAAAATGCAGTAGCTGTTCCGGTAAGTGCTTACCAGGTAAGTGGCGAATATGCGATGATCAAAGCTTCTGCTAAAATGGGGTGGATAGATGAGAACAAAGCCGTGTTGGAGACCTTAACCGCTATCAAAAGAGCAGGTGCAGATCTGATCGCTACTTATTTTGCGAAAGAGGCGGTGAGGTTACTTGGATAGAGAGTACTTGTACGTTAGAAAGGAGGGGTGTTTAAACGGAATTTGTGTGAATGGGCAATGGTGAATGGTGAATATACTTTGTTTTGCATAATGGCAGTACAATTCATATTCAATCAAAACCATTTGTATGTTCCTTTCATTAAATCACCAGAAGCTCGACATTTACGGAACATCCAGATTATTTGTTCGTGAGTGTTATCGGTTAACAAATTGTTTACCTGCTGAGGAAAGATATGGCATGATTTCACAGATCAGAAGAGCTGCTTTATCCGTTCATTTGAATATCGCAGAGGGCGCTTCCAGAAAATCAAATGCAGAGAGAAAAAGATATTACGAGATTGCAAGGGGATCTGTAATTGAAATAGATGCAGCACTCGACGTCGCACAGGATTTATCGTATTTACAAAATATACAAACCGACAAACTGGGAACATTAATGATAACTTGTTTTAAAATGTTATCAGGAATGATAACAACAGAAAAATAAACCTATTCACCATTCACCATTGCCAATTGACAAAAACCATGTACGAAAAAAGTAAAGCCCTCTTCGAACGCGCACAAAAATCAATCCCCGGTGGCGTAAACTCACCGGTACGGGCATTTAAAAGTGTTGGCGGAACACCCATTTTTATTGAAAAAGCAAAAGGGGCTTATTTATATGATGCCGATGGGAATCAGTATATAGATTATATCGCTTCCTGGGGACCGATGATCCTGGGACATGCGTATGAACCCGTGGTAAAAGCCATTCAGGAAAAAGCGTTGCGCTCTACCTCCTACGGTGCTCCTACCTTGTTAGAAATAGAGATGGCCGAACTGATCAAAAGCATGGCACCCAATGTAGACCTTATCAGAATGGTAAGCAGCGGCACCGAAGCCTGTATGAGTGCTTTGCGTTTGGCAAGGGGATATACCGGTAAAAATAAATTCATCAAGTTTGAAGGATGTTATCACGGACATGCAGATGCTTTCCTGGTAAAAGCAGGTAGCGGAATGGCTACTTTGGATATTCAAACCGTGCCGGGTATTACAGCTGGTGTGGCCAATGATACACTAACCTGCGCTTTTAACGACCTCCAGGCTGTTGAACAACTGGTTGCAGAAAACAAAGATCAGATCGCTGCCATTATTACTGAACCGGTGGTCGGTAATATGGGTTGTATTTTACCGGAACCGGGATTTCTGGAAGGACTGCGTAGCATCTGCGACAGGGAAGGCATCGTATTGATCTTTGATGAAGTGATGACGGGTTTCCGACTGGCAGCCGGTGGTGCCCAGGAACGTTTACAGATCAATGCCGATCTGGTAACCTACGGCAAAGTAATTGGTGGTGGCTTACCCGTGGGTGCTTTTGGCGGAAGAAGAGAGATCATGGAAAAGATCGCTCCGCTGGGTAATGTTTACCAGGCTGGTACCCTTAGCGGTAACCCCATTGCCATGATAGCCGGTTTTACCATGCTGAATGAATTAAAAAACAACCCGCAGATCTATTCAGAACTGGATGCCAAAACCGCCTACCTGCACGATGGGCTTGCCGCTGTACTAAAGGCTTCCGGGATTCCTTATGTCATCAATCGCCTCGGTTCCATGATCAGTCTGCATTTCAGCGATCATACTGTGACTGATTTTGCTACGGCAGCATCTGCCAATAACCAGTTCTTCAATAGCTTTTTCCATTCCATGCTGCAACGCGGTATTTACCTGCCACCTTCGGCCTTTGAAAGCTGGTTCCTGAACAATGCCTTGACCTATGCAGATCTGGACAAAACGATTGCGGCAGCAGCGGAGTGCTTGAAATAGTTGCGTGAGTGGTTAGTAGTGAGTAGGTAGTAAAAGCAATTCTCACTCACTACTGACCACTCACAACTCACTTCCCCCGTTTCCCCCAGCCTCCGTATCTTTAATCCATTATGAAAATCATCTTCTTCTCCGCCCAGCCTTATGATAAGGAGTTCTTTAATCGTTTTAACGACAGTGTTGGTTTTGAACTGGTGTACCACAAATCGCAGCTGAATGAGCAAACGGTGGGTCTGGTGGATCAGGCCGAAGCAGTTTGTGTATTTGTAAACGATAAAGTAACCGCATTGGTTTGCCAGCAACTGTCCGATAAGGGCGTAAAAGTAATTGCACTCCGTTGTGCCGGTTTTAATAATGTGGACCTGGAAGCTGCCAAAAAACTGGGACTGAAAGTATGCCGTGTTCCCGCCTACTCGCCTGAAGCAGTGGCAGAACATGCACTGGCATTGATCATGACGCTGAACCGGAAAACACACAAGGCTTATAACCGCGTTAGGGAGCAGAATTTTTCCCTCAACGGCCTGCTGGGATTTAACCTGCATGGCAAAACCATTGGCGTAATCGGTACTGGTAATATTGGTCAGGCTTTTTGCCGGATGATGCTGGGTCTGGGTTGTCAGGTAAATGCGTTTGACCTTATCGCCAATAAAGACCTGGAAGCCATGGGGGTAACTTATCACCCCTTAACGGAAGTACTGCAGGCCGATATCATCTCCCTGCATTGTCCGCTGAACGAACAGACCAAACACCTGATCAATGATGGTACCATTGGTATGATGAAAGATGGGGTAATGTTGATCAATACCAGCCGGGGTGGTTTGGTGGATACCAAAGCTGCTATTAAGGGACTGAAAGCCGGCCGGATCGGGTATCTGGGAATCGACGTTTATGAGCAGGAAGAGCACCTGTTTTTCCGCGATTTATCGGGAGAAGTGATACAGGACGATGAAATTCAACGCTTAATGAGCTTCCCCAATGTACTGATCACCGCTCACCAGGCCTTTTTCACCGATGAAGCCCTATCGCAGATAGCTACAACAACGTTAAATAACGTAGATCAGTTATTAAAAAACGGTAATTTGACTAACCGGGCAGCGTTATTAGTATAAATTTTATCTGATATTCGTATAAGCGAGAAAATGCGAAAAACAAACATGATCAAATCAACCCTACGTTTTGGCCTCATCTTAGCTGTATTCTTTGCCTTTCAGGCATGTAAAAAAGAATTCAGTGTAGAAAGAGGTGGCTTTAATGGTACGGCCCAGGGAGAACTGGTGGATTCACTGGGAAACTGCAAATCGGCAGAAGTGAAGGGAGACTATAAAGTAGATACTGCATTGGTACCTACCTATAACTATGTAAACATCAATGTCAACTTTACGGCGCAGGGTAAATACAAGATCTATTCCGATACCGTAAATGGTATGTGGTTTCTGGATTCGGGTTTCGCCGTAAGTACCGGCCCTTCTGTGATCAAACTAAAAGGATATGGTACACCCATCCTTCCCAAAACAACTGATTTTGTATTGATCTTCAATAATAATGTCTGTAGTTTCTCTGTTCCTGTATCCGGCAGTGGCACAGGTGGTTCGGGCGGTGGTACCGGTTCTGGTGGCGATTATTTCCCTACCACAGAAGGTTCCAGCTGGGTATACCAATACGTTCCTAAACTGGGCACCATCGATACTTTTTCTGTGAAAGTAGCTCCCGGGCAGATCGTACGCGACACCCTCAGTTATGCACAGTTCGCCACCCGCTTGCAAGACACTTTCTATTTTGCCAAAGACGGCAAAGGCACGTATTATTCTCTGAGTACAGTTGATTTCGACTATACCTTGATTTTTGACACCATCCCTACTTTCTTCATCAGTTACCCATTCCTGAAAGAAAGCGCCAATGTGGGTGAAAGCTGGTCGTCTACGGCACAGCCCGGCTATTGGACAGGTGGTAAGAAAGGAACTGCCAAAGCGGTATTCACCATCATTTCTAAAAACACGAGTAATTATACCATTGGCGGAAAACAATATTCAAACGTGATTAATGTGAAACGGGAGATCATGTTCCTGCCTGATAATGGCAGCAGTTACCAGACACTCATGTCGGGGAACAGTTACTACGCCAAAGGATATGGCCTCATAGACCAGGTATTCAATACCACACCGGCTCAAAGCTTATCGCTGTTTAGTGTGCCGGTGATAAAATAGCTATTGTAATCGGTTTTTATACAAAAAGAGAAGCCCCGGCAATATTGTCGGGGCTTCTCTTTTTGTATCGTTACTGCTCATTTAGAATATCTGTGTTTTATCATTCACCACACTATCCGTTTCAATGGTATGATGTTGCACTTCTTCCTGTTTCTTGAAATAGCGGTTCTGGAATAAAAGAATCACTATCACGCCGGTAGAGATGGAAGCATCTGCCAGGTTAAATACAGGACGGAAGAATTCAAACTCTTCACCCCCATACAAAGGAACCCAGGAGGGGAAATGTGCATTGGTGATGATGGGGAAATAAAACATATCTACCACTTTCCCATGCAGGAAACCTGCATAACCACCACCGGGCGGGAAGAAACGGGCCACATTCTGTGAGAAGGGATTGCTTTGCTCAAAAATGATCCCGTAAAACAAACTATCGATCAGGTTTCCCAATGCGCCTGCATAAATCAGGGCGGCACAAATGATAAAACCTTTGTGGTATTTTTTACGGATAAAATCGCGCAGCAGAAAACTACCCCAGATCACCGCCACCAGACGGAACAGGGTCAGGATGATTTTTCCAAAACCACCGCCGAATTTCCAACCCCAGGCCATGCCCTCGTTCTCTACAAAATGCAGCCGGAACCAACTACCCAGTACCTGGTGTTCTTCCCCGGCATAATAGTTCAGTTTGATATAAAACTTCAAAGCCTGGTCGGCAAAAATGATCAGTAGTATCAGGAATATGATTTGTCTGGCTTTCACTGCATATTTTTTATGGTGGGCAAAGATAGGGCTTTGTGGTATTTTGGAATTTGAGGAGCCCGAAATTGGGAAATCTTTGGAGGAGGGCACTCTTGGCGGTATTACCAGCCGGTTTCATCAGAAAATCCTATTCTTCCAGGTACACCCTCTTTACCCGCTGGCTGATCCCCGTCATGATCTCATAAGCAATGGTTCCCGCCCATTTGGCGATTTGCTGCACAGGAAGGTGCTTGCCAAAAATCTCCACTTCCATCCCTTCTTTCACGCCGGGAATTCCGGTTACATCAATCATGGTCATATCCATACAAACATTGCCTACTACCGGGGCTAAGCGGCCATTTACATATACAGAAGCACGGCCATTGCCCAGCTCCCGGCCAAAACCATCCGCATAACCGATCCGGATAGTAGCTATCAGGCTATCCCGTTGCAAAATACCTTTCCGGTTATAACCTACACTCTCTCCGGCTTTTACCGGCCGTAACTGTGCAATGGTAGAACGAAGGGTGGCTACGGTCTGAAGTGAAACGGCGTCTCCATCTGCGCTATCTACCCCGTATAAACCAATACCAAGACGCACCATATCAAACTGGTATTGGGGGTTACGGAAGATGGCAGCCGTATTGGCAATATGACGAAGAAAATGATAGCCCAGTATTTCCTGCAACCTTGCACAGGCCTGGTTAAAGCGGCTCACCTGTGTTTCGGTAAAACCATCATGGTCGGCTGATTCACTGGCTACCAGGTGACTGAACACCGTTTTTACTGCCATGGTCTGTTGCCTATCAAGCAACTGCGCAATCTGTTCGGCCTCTTCCACTTCAAAACCCAAACGGTTCATACCCGTATTGAATTTGATATGTACCGGGAACTGCTGGATTCCCTGCTGATCTAAATAATGATGAAAAGCATGGTAGATCGGAAAAGAATAGATCTCGGGTTCCAGATCATAACTAACCAATGAGTCAAAACCAGCCGCATCAACATTCATCACCATGATCGGCAGACTGATGCCGGCTTTACGTAATTCAACCCCTTCATCTGCATAGGCCACGGCCAGGTAATCAACTTTGTGAAACTGCAGTATTCTTGCCACTTCTGTACTGCCACTGCCATAACTGAAGGCTTTTACCATCGCCATCAATCTGGTATCGGGTTTCAGCTGCTGCTGGTATTGTTTCAGATTATGCACCATGGCCGTGAGGTTGATCTCCATCACCGTCTGGTGTACCTTCTGCTCCAGCATGGCCGAGATCCGCTCAAATGCAAATACGCGGGCCCCTTTGAGCAAAATATATTCGTTCGAAAAATCGTGTGTACTTACCTGCTGCAGAAAAGCTTCTGTGGATGGATAAATCTCAATGGTATCCAGTACAGCAGAAGTATGAAACAGTTCTTTCCATCGGGTAATAGCAGAACCAATTCCGATAAACCGATGAATACCCCGAACGGTCAGCTGCGCGGCTATCTCGCGGTACAAAGCTTCTTCGTATTGCCCAGACTGCAGGATATCCGAAAGAATGAGTGTGGTACGATGTGTACCCGCCTGCTGTTGCAGGTGTTCGATAGCGAGGTCAAGCGAAGACAGGTCGTTGCTGTAACTATCGTTGAGCAGGTAACAGTTATTACTGGCTTTTTTCAGCTGCATGCGCATGTCTACCGGTTCCAGTAAGAGCATACGTTCCTGGATGACCGATGCCGGATAATTCATTTGCAACAGTACAGACCAGCAGGTAATCGCATTATCAATAGAAATACGGTCGCTGAAGGGAATGGAAATGGTCATTGTGTCACCCCTGTAAATGGCAGTGATAGTAGTACTGTTCTCAGTTTTATGTTCTGTTGTTATAGAGAGCGTAGCAGCAGATTCGCGGCTCCAGGAAAAGAAATCCTGTGTAGTCGCAAAGAAATCTTTGTCTGTATCATCTGGATCCAACTGGTTCTGCAAACCATCTCTGCCAAACACCAGCGAATGACTGTTGCGGAATAACAGGGCTTTTTCCATGGCTTTCTGCCGCAGGTTCTCGAACCCTTCGCTATGTGGATCTGCCAGATTGGTGAATACGCCGGTGGTGGGTTGAATAATAGCTGCCAGCTGCTGCATTTCGCCCGTGGTAGAAATGCCTGCTTCAAAAATACCAAGTGTATGCCGCTCGTGTAACTGCCACACACTCAAGGGTACACCCACTTGCGAATTATAGCTTCGTGGACTTCTGGCAATAACATGATCCTTTTGTAATAACTGGTAAAGCCACTCTTTTACAATCGTCTTGCCATTGCTCCCCGTAATTCCGATAACAGGTATAGCAAAACGTTTTCGATGATGTGCAGCCAGTTGTTGTAATGCCTGCAGTACATTCTCTACCTCTACAAAAATGGCATCGCTGTAAGCTGAATGATCATACCCTTTCCGTACCACAAAACTCCTTACCCCACGTTCATACACTTCTTTGATAAATTGGTGCCCATCGCGCCTGGGACCACTGATAGGGAAGAAAAGAGAGGTAGCAGGAAAAACGATCTTACGGCTATCGATCAGTAAATGTTCTACCTGCGCCTCTGCATGAATGCTTGCGTTTGCATGTAGAATCTGAGCAATATCCTGAATATGATAAGCCAATGATAGCAATTAGGTTTTATAAAGTACCGTCATTCACTTCGGCAGGCAGTCCTTTTTTACTTTTGAACATAGAATAAAATATGGAGCCCGAAATGCAAATCATGATCACACCCAATGAAAGAAATACCTGTGTTGATTTAGACATCCACATATTCAGGTAATGTTCTCCCAGCATTTTAACGCCGATAAATACCAGTACAATGGCGATTCCCTGCTGCAGGTAGTCGAATTTACTTACTGCACCTCTCAGGAGGAAGAACAGGGAGCGAAGTCCCAATACAGCAAAAATATTGGAAGTATAAATCACCAGCGGATCCTTGGAAATACCCATAACGGCAGGGATAGAATCCAGTGCAAACACCAGATCAATGGCGGCGAGCAATACCACTACCACAAACAGCGAGGTATAGACCGGCCTCCCGTTTTCGCGCATGATATATTTTCCATCGCCGTCATGATTCACTATGGGGAGAAATTTCTTCAGGAACTTATATACACTGGAATCGTGCGGATCAAATTCTTCTTCCTCATTACTCGTAAACATTTTATATCCTGTATACACCAGAAAAACACCAAACAGGTAAAGGATCCAGGAGAACTTGGCTACCAGTACCACCCCTACTGTAATGAATATGATCCGGAAAAGGATCGCCATCAGAATCCCGATCAGTAAAACACGCGGGTAATGTTTTTCTTTTACACCAAAGGATGTGAAGATCAGAATGAAAACGAAAATATTATCAATACTCAGGCTCCACTCCATCAGGTAAGCACTCAGAAATTCCAATGCCAGTTGAGAACCGGTTACAGCCAGCCCGGTACTTGCATCCACCGATTCTGCCGCCAGCGAAGGGCCTTCTATCCACATGAATACAAAAAATACAAGTGCCAGTCCCACCCAGAAAACCGTTTGGTAAAAAGCCTGCCGGATGGTTACCGTTTGGTTCTTTTTACTGAGCAATCCCAGATCAAATACCAGGGCAATAACCAATACAATGGCGAATACTAAATAAACAAGTTGATGGGTAGACATGCAAAAGGTTTAATGCGTAAGTGTAAATATAGTCAGACTGGTCCAATCCGTCAGGACTGGTAGCGCTTTTTCCTGCGCCACTGAAAAACAAGACCGAATCCGATAATAAGGAGGATGGGCAGTACAATGTTGAGGAACTGCCACAGGCTTTTCTGTTCGGCCACTTTGGTTTTATCGAGCAGGCGCAGCACAAAATCCTTGTTCCGGCTTTCGAAGAGGTTGTTTCTGCTAACGAGATAATCGACGGAATTAAGAAAGAATTCACGGTTGGCAAAACGGTAATTTTCCAGTGGCAGCAAACCCATGGGCAAAGGGCCAGCGGTTTGGCTGATAGAATTGGTTACAATATCCGCATCGGCCACCACGATCTGTTTTCCCTCTTTAGCGGCCTCTGCCAGATAAGGTTTGCCGGTAACCCGTTTTACGGAATCGATTACCTGTTGACCGAGACGGTTGCTGTACAGGGAGCTGAACCTGCCTTCCAGCAGAACGGCTACGGGTACATAACTTTTGGTGAAAGACAGTAAATCATTATCATCCTTGACACTGTTGATGGAAACGATAGCAGGAGAACTGATGCGGCGGCTATTGGTATCGCTGGTCAGCAGAATGGTTTTGCGGATACCGGGTGCCTTTACCGTATCGATACTGGAAGGGAAAATAGGTAACACCCGCTCCAGATTTTTACTGATCGGATTAGCATCTCTGGAGGATAAAAAAGGATAATATGGCCAGGGCACCCGCTGCATTTTTGGACTACCATCTGCATTTGTGCCGATCACGATCGGGATCTTGGAACAGTTCAGATCCTGCAGCAGGTCTGGGTTGATGCGTACGCCGTATTTGAAGAGAATATCATCCAGTTCCAGTCCTCTGTCAAAAGCCGTGTATTCAGCCTGACTGCGCATCAGGCTGTCCAGCTCGGCATGCAGTTTGTCGATGAACCAGATAATATGCCCACCATTCATTACATACTGATCGATCTTCAGTTTATCTTCTTCTGTAAAAGCCTGTGTGGGTTTTACGATGATCAGCGCGTCGATCATAGCGGGATCGGGATAGCCCTGCTTTATATCAAATACAGCCAGACGGTATTCATTCCGCAGACTTTCGCCCAGATCATTCACCTTAAAATCAACCGGTTCTCCATTACCTACGAGGTAGGCTACAGTAGGTACATATTTCCTGGTAAGTTTGTCAATGGCATCTGCAAATTTGAATTCTAGTAGTGCTTCTGCTGCATTACGGGTGGCTTCCACATCTTCCTGCGGACTATTATCGTTGACTACATTAAACTGTTTGAAGATCTTGCGGCTGCTGCGCAGGTCAACAGCAATGGGTTTCTGTCCTTTGCGGAAACTCACCAATGCAGAAGGTATGATCAACTGGTTGGTTTCTTTTTCAGACTCTACAGTTTCCGCTCTTTCAAAAACTACTCCTAAGCGGGAGAGACTATCGTAAAATTTTACTTTCAACGTATCGTTGGTAATGTCTTCACCCGGTTTTTCAAAACTGACATGCACCAGGTTGCCCGATAAGGAGCGAAACTCATCCAGCAGGTCTTTGGTGGCGATGCTGAGTTTTTTATAATCAGCCGGCAGATCGCCTGTGAGAAATACCTGAATGTTGATCACGCTGTCTACATTCTCCAACAGGGTTTGGGTAGCGGTGGTGACACTATATCTTTTTTCAGCGGTAAGATCGACCCTATAGAAAAAAGAAGTAGACAGGTATACCACGGCCACAAACAAAGCGGTCAGCGCCCATACACCATATTTATGTTGCCTGATTTGCTGCATGGCTTAGCGCTTAATGAGATTTCGTTGGGTAATGAACAGGAAGAGTACAATGATGCCGATGAAATAAATCAGATCACGGCTATCGATCACCCCCCTGCTGATGCTGCGGTAATGAAAATTGATACCCAGCATTTCGATATAATAATCGAGCCCTGCATTGAATACGGGCAATTTGCTGATCGCATCAAATCCGTTATACAAGGCAAAACAGATAAAAGTTGCAGCGATAAAAGCCACTACGGTATTATTGGTATAACTGCTGGCACAGATCCCGATGGCGGTGAACACTGCCCCCAGCAAAACAAGTCCGATATAACTTCCAGCTGTGGCTCCGATATCAATTCCGCCGGTTACACTTAACTGTTGCACCGAAACGGCATAAATGAGCGTAGGCACCAGAGCCGTAACCACAATGATTAGCGAGCCAAAGAATTTACCCCACACGATCTGCGAAGGTGTTAAGGGCAGGGTTTTCAACAATTCGAATGTGCCGGTCTTGTATTCATCTGCCAGGCTGCGCATGGTAATGGTGGGTACAAGGAATAATAAGATCCAGGGAGCGAGGTTAAAAAAACTGCTCAGCGTAGCATAACCGAAATCGAGAATACTGGTATCCGGAAAAACAAAGAGGAAGAGGCCATTGAGCAGTAAAAAAACAACCAGGGCAATATAACCGGTGAGGCTGCTGAAAAACTGTTGCCATTCCTTTTTACAGATCATCCACATGGCTTCAAAACTAAATGTTATTGGGCAATCGCCCTATTTCAACCAGCATTTTAGCCGCACTTTATGGATTTTCTCACATTTGGCATCCCACTATAAACCTATCTATGAAACTACGACTAAGCCTGCTCTTATTCTGCCTGCTGGGAATCGGCGTTTTCAGTCATGCACAACAACCCAAAAAAGCTCCTGCCAAACCTACTGTAGAAAATGGCCCGGATGCCATTCCTGTTACCATTACCAGTAGTAAAAAGGCGCACAAACAATTGCCTCCCCCACCGCCGCCACCCAAAGTGGAAGTAACTAAGTTTACCCCACCTAAAATCGTGAAAAACGGAGAGAAACTTCCGCCTCCGCCTCCCCCACCTCACAGACCTGCAAAAGTAAAGGCAGAGAAACCACCTAAACCCGATGCACCGCCATTGCCGGATGAAAAAGCTGCGTAAGATCTTTTCGCATTCGGCAAAATCGAGATACAGCTGATAAAAAAATAGCCGCACAGATGATGTGCGGCTATCCTATTATTTTTATATCTACTTCTGCGTTGAACAGTAGTTGTTACACAGCAAAACTCTCTCCGCAACCGCAGCTTCTGCTGGCATTGGGATTATTGAAGTAGAAACCTTTTCCGTTCAGTCCATCAGAAAAATCCAGTTCGGTGTTTACGAGGTAGAGGAAACTTTTCAGGTCGGTTACCACTTTCACACCATTGTCTTCAAATACCTGGTCCATGGGTTTGATCTCGTTATCGAAATCCAGTTTATAACTCAACCCCGAGCAACCACCACCCACAACACCCACGCGCAGGAAATATGAAGCATCTCCCGCCACACCAGCATCTTCCATTAACTGCTGTACTTTCTTTTTGGCCTTTTCGCTTACGTATATGCTGTTCTCTGTTGCTACCATATTAATTAGTAGTTAGTAATTAGTAGTTAATAATTACTAACTACTAATTCTTAATTTAATTCTAGTGTATTCTTTCTTCAAACACCAGTTCTTCCAGACCGTTCTTTTTACGGTAGTCGTTGATGGCGGACTTGATCGCATCTTCGGCCAGTACAGAACAGTGGATCTTAACCGGAGGCAGGTTCAGTTCTTCTACCAGATCCATATTGTCGATCTGAACAGCCTGGTCAACGGTTTTACCTTTGAGCCACTCTGTAGCCAGAGAGGAAGAAGCAATAGCGGATCCGCAACCAAAGGTCTTGAATTTTGCGTCGGTGATCACACCGGTAGCATCATCCACTT
Source organism: Caulobacter sp. UNC279MFTsu5.1 (assembly GCA_943369185.1). Classification (GTDB taxonomy): domain Bacteria; phylum Bacteroidota; class Bacteroidia; order Chitinophagales; family Chitinophagaceae; genus Sediminibacterium. The sequence continues at coordinate 354,301 of CALRMK020000004.1, forward strand.
CAATCTGCAGGCGCATTACGTCGCCACACTCAGGAGCACCTACCAAACCGGTACCCACGTTTTTCTTTGCTTTATCCAGCGTTCCCACATTCTTAGGGTTGCTGTAGTGATCGATCACTTTTTCTGAATATGCCATGGTTGAAATTATTAATTGTGCATTTTTGATTGTTAATTGACTAGTGGTGCGCCCACTCGATCTTATCCATATCCACGCCCTCTTTGAACATTTCCCAGAGCGGACTCATATCTCGCAGTTTCAGTACGGTATCGCTTACTGCTTTAATGGTGTAGTCGATCTGCTCTTCGGTGGTAAAACGACCCAAACCAAAACGCAGCGAACTGTGTGCCAGATCATCGCCCAGGCCCAGTGCTTTTAACACATAACTGGGTTCGAGCGAAGCAGAGGTACAGGCAGAACCGGAAGATAATGCGATGTTCTTGTTAAAGCCCATCAGCAAACCCTCTCCTTCTACGTATTTGAAAGAGATATTGGCTACATGCGGTAAGCGGTGTTCGCGGTTACCGTTCACATAGGCTTCTTCCAACTTCAGTAAAGCTGTTTCCAGTTTATCGCGGAGTTTGCTTAAGCGGGCTGCATCATCGGCCATTTCCAGGCGGGCCAGTTCGCAGGCTTTACCAAAACCTACAATACCGGGTACGTTCAGGGTACCGCTACGCATGCCTCTCTCGTGGCCACCACCATCCATCTGTGCGGTAACTTTTACACGTGGATTTTTACGGCGAACATAGAGGGCACCGATTCCTTTCGGACCATACATTTTATGCGCTGTGAAAGCCATGATATCGATTCCGTCTTTGTTTACATCTACCGGAATTTTACCAACGGCCTGTACGGCATCGGAGAAAAACAGGATACCGTTTTTCTTGGCAAGGGCGCTGATCTCTTTTACCGGCTGGATCACCCCGATTTCGTTATTGGCATACATGATCGCGATCAGGATAGTGGTAGGCTTGATGGCAGCTTCCAGTTCCTTCAGGTCAATCAGTCCATCTGCTTTCACTTCCAGGTAGGTAACTTCTCCACCCTGGCGTTCAATATGTTTACAGGTATCCAGTACGGCTTTGTGCTCTGTGGTACAGGTAATGATATGGTTGCCCTTGCTGGCATACATTTCAAATACCCCTTTGATACCCAGGTTGTCGCCTTCAGTGGCACCGGAAGTGAAAATGATCTCTTTGGCATCGGCACCAATCAGTTTGGCCACCTGCTCACGGGCATAGTCCACAGCTTCTTCCGCTTCCCATCCAAAAGGGTGGTTACGGCTGGCGGCATTCCCAAAATGCTCGGTGAAATAAGGTATCATCGCTTCCAGCACACGCGGATCCATGGGTGTGGTGGCATTGTTATCCAGGTAAATCGGTAATTTCAACATATTCACGTACTTTTTATAGCTCTATTTAACACAAAAGTAGGGCAATAGGTTCTATAAATTTGGGCATTCAGGCCGGTCTTGCTTGTTTTTCCGACTTTCGTAAAGGATTGATATTAAAATAAGATATATGTTAAAAGTTGAGCATATCGGTATCGCAGTAAAAGGCTTTTCAACGGCCATCCCCCTATATGAAAAACTGTTAAATACCCCTTGCTACAAAACAGAAACCGTTGATTCTGAGAAGGTAAATACCGCTTTTTTTCGCCAGGGCGATACCAAGATCGAATTACTGGAAAGCACCGACCCCGAAGGCGTGATAGCCCGTTTTATCGAAAAAAAGGGGGAAGGCATCCACCATATTGCTTTTGAAGTGACTGATATCCTGGCCGAAATGACCCGTTTACAGGCAGAAGGGTTTACCCTGCTGAATGAAACCCCTAAAAAAGGGGCAGATAATAAGCTGGTTTGTTTTCTTCACCCGAAGGGGACCAATGGGGTGTTGGTGGAGTTGTGCCAGGAGGTGAGATAGTTTGGGGTTTGGAGTTTGGGGTTTGGGGTTATTTTTTGAGGCCGAAATAGAGGATGGCGAGGATGCCGATGAGGAGGATGCTGCCGAAGAGGATGCCTTTTTTCTTTAGCTGGAAATGAAACTGGTCCTTACTCATACCAGTCCCAGTTTTTCTACGGCTACCTGGGCGGCTACCTGGCTGGCGTCTTTTTTGTTGTAGCCCTTGCCCATGGCCAGTAACTGGCCATCCAGCATGGCATTGATGGTAAAGAGGCGGCGGCTGCCTTCCATTTTTTCGTTGGCCAGTTCAAAAGTCAGGGTTTTCCCGTTTTTATTGGCCCAGCCGATCAGTTTGTTCTTAAGGTTGATATCGATCAGCTCCAGATCATCTACAAACATATGCGGGATCACGATCTGGCGCAATACCCAGTTATGGGTTTTCTGGTAACCTTTATCGAGATAAACAGCACCCACCAGGGCTTCCAGGGTATTGCCAAAGATCTGGCTGCCTTTGAGGGCATTATCGAACTTGTTGTAGAAAGTTAATTTGCGGAGACCCATTTTCAGGGCAATATCATTCAGCTGCTGGCGGTTCACCATTTTGCTGCGCATTTCGGTGAGAAAGCCTTCGCCTTTGTAGGGGTAGCGTTTGAAGAGATAATCAGCCACAATAGCGCTCAGTACCGCATCTCCGAGGTATTCGAGTCTTTCGTTATTCTCGTCAGGTGTTTCTTTCACTGAACGGTGACTCAGGGCAGTGCGGTAAAGCGTGGCATTACCGGTCTTGATACCGAGTACATTTTTCAGCTGTTTCTCGAACGACGAATCGTCTGACTTCTTAAAAATCTTTTTGAGGAATTGCACGAACTTAAGCTACGTATTTTTTTACAATCACACAAGCATTGTGACCGCCAAAACCGAAGGTATTGCTCAAAGCTGCACGTACCACCCTTTTCTGCGGCTGGTTGAACGTGAAGTTCAGTTTGGGATCCAGGGTAGGATCATCGGTGAAGTGATTGATAGTAGGCGGAACGATATCGTGTATCACACTCTGGATACAGGCAATGGCTTCAATTACCCCGGCGGCACCCAAACAGTGACCCGTCATGGATTTGGTAGCGCTGATATTGAGGTTATACGCATGCTCACCAAATACTTCGGTGATGGCTTTGGCCTCAGCTCCATCGCCCAGCGGGGTAGAAGTACCATGGGTATTGATGTAATCGATTTCATCGGGGCGCATGCCGGCATCTTTTAATGCGGCGATCATCACATTGCGGGCGCCCAATCCTTCCGGATGCGGGGCGGTTAAATGGTAGGCATCGGCTGTTGCGCCGCCTCCTGCCACTTCGCAGTAGATCTTGGCTCCCCTTCTGATGGCATGTTCGTATTCTTCCAGCACCACTACACCGGCAGCTTCTCCCATGACAAAACCGTCGCGGTCCTTATCGTAGGGGCGACTGGCTGTTTTGGGATCATCGTTGCGCTCACTCATGGCTTTCATGGCATTAAAACCGCCCACGCCGGCCATGCTGATCACGGCTTCCGATCCGCCGCTGATAATGATATCTGCTTTACCCAATCGTATGGTATCAACACCGGCGATCATACCATTGGTGCTGGAAGCGCAGGCGCTTACCACCGCATAGTTGGGACCGCGGAAACCATGCCGCATAGAGATCTGGCCCGCAGCAATATCCAGGATCATTTTGGGAATGAAGAAGGGATTGAATCTGGGGGTACCATCTCCCTGGGCAAAATTGATCATCTCGTCCTGGAAAGTGGTTAAACCACCAATACCGCTGGCAAAAATGACACCGGTACGATCCACATCTACATTGTCTTTACTGATTCCTGCATCCTGAACGGCCATGTCGCTGGCTACGATGGCCAGCTGTGCAAAACGGTCTAATTTGCGGGCTTCTTTCTTATCCATGAACTGGGTAGGATCGAATCCTTTTACCTCACAGGCAAAGCGGGTTTTGAATTTACTGGCATCAAACAAAGTGATGGCATCAGCACCGGAAACACCATTGAGTAAACCGTTCCAATAATCTTCGAGATTATTTCCGAGCGGAGTCAGTGTGCCGATACCTGTTACAACAACTCTTTTCAATTGCATATTCATTACCTGTTTCAAGTGATAATCCGCCTTTTGGGCATTGTCTGCCGCAAAAAGGCGGATTAAAATTATTCCATTTGGAGGAGTAAGTTCTTACTTGGCGTGCTCTTCAAGGTAAGCTACAGCCTGTCCAACAGTTGTGATGGTTTCAGCCTGCTCATCAGGGATGGAGATGTTGAATTCTTTTTCGAATTCCATAATCAACTCAACGGTATCCAAAGAATCGGCACCGAGGTCGTTAGTGAAAGAAGCTTCGTTGGTTACTTCCGCTTCATCAACACCTAACTTGTCAACTATGATTTTCTTAACTCTTGTAGCGATGTCTGACATTGTAAAAAGTTTTTGTTACAGGCGCAAAAATATACTTTTTGTCAAATAAGCAATCTTTTCGGGCATTTTTGTTTTCAAGGTCTGTAAACAGGCTTTCCTGACTAAATACGGTTTTGAGGGTAAATTTTAGGAAAATGATCATTATCTTGTACATCCTAGTTATTACACATGGCATTAAAACAGATAGATCACGGCTCCAAAGAATACCAGCAAATGGTAGATCTCCGGTTTCAAATCCTCCGAAAACCGCTGGGATTATCCTTTTCTGAGGAAGATCTGGCCGCCGAAAAACAAGATATCCTGCTGGGCTGCTTTGAAGATGACAGGCTGGAAGCCTGCTGTGTATTAACCAAAACCGACCCTAAAACGGTTCGCCTGAGACAAATGGCTGTTAGTGCCAACCTGCAGGGTAAGGGAATCGGAAGGGTGCTGATGAGTTTTGCCGAGAATGTGGCCCGCGATCATGGCTACCGCCGCCTCACCATGCACGCCCGTAAATCGGCCCTCGGTTTCTATGAAAAGAACGGCTACCGCATCTGCAGCGATGAATTCAATGAAGTGACTATTCCGCATTATGTGATGGAGAAGGAGTTGTAGGTTCTAAGTTTTAAGTTCTATGTTCTGGGTTCTGCTGGCTACTGTTATCAAAATGAGATCCCACCGGAGATATAAAACTTAGAACTTAAAACATATAACTTAACACTTACCATCTACTTACCTCCTATCTTATTATTCAGAATCCCTCTCAACTCATGTCTGAACTCATCTCCCATTCCTTCTTTGGGTACGAGGAAAAAGGATTTGCTGTCGAAATAAAGATGGAAGAAATGAGGGCTTTCAAAGAACCGGCTGAATCTGTTCCAGGGCCATTGTACGGCGCCGCGTTCATTCTCCAGCCGGATCTCATCCGACAGAAAACTGATGATAAAGGAATCCTGAAAAGTGGCTGATTTTTTATAGATACTGTTGGGCAGGATATACCAGAAAGTGGCCATGAGCAGCAGCCAGATGACCGATCCCAGTAAAAAAGGTTCGGGACGGATCTTTTTCATGTAAAAGAGTACGGCCGAAAGAATGGCAAATACATTCACCATCACAATCAATACCCGTACTTCGGGTCGCTGCACAAAGTGATAACGGAGGGCCTGTATCACTTTCTTTTTTTCGTAGGAGAAACTATGCTGCATACATTAACAATGACCGCAAAAGTATAGAAATATCTGTGGCAACAACTATCTCCATGCGGGAAGCTGTGCAAATTAAAACGGGCTATACGATGTTTGTATCCTCGCATGAAACCCGCTTTTGCTCTTTTTCTCCTGTCCTTCTCTTAGCGAAACCTTGGTTATTGTCTCGCGGAGGCGCAAAGGCGCAGGAAATTTCAATAAAAGTAAAAGAGAAGGGTATAGTTAAGCAGTCTGGAATAGTATCATTCTATAACATTCCTGTAATTAGTGTTCAGAAAAATCAATTACCAGCTGGTCCAGTACGGGCATAGACAGACGCTCCTTACCTGAAGCAATCACAATGCGGTAACGGAAGGTGGTGGATTGGCCCTTGGCTAGTTTGAAATTGAGCGTTTGTTTGCCATTGGAGAAAACTTTCTGTCCGAGAGGATTGGCAGCAAACAGTCCATAATTGCGTGCATGCCAATAGGTGGGATACCCGATATTATCCGGATGATCGATGATGGCAATACTGATGGTATCGCTCCCTTTTTTTCCATACAGCATACACCAGTTGGCACGGGTACCCCAGGCGGCATCGCCTTGTTTTCCTTCAGACGTGATATAATTGCCGGTTACACCTGCATCTTTCGTAGCTTTTACTTTGGTGATGATGCCTTTATCATCTTTGTATTCCCTGGTTTCCATCACTGGCAATTCCAGCTCATGCGCCACGCGCAAACCCAGCATACCGTCTTTAACATCTGGGAACGAAACATCCTGTACGGCGGTAAGTTCTGTTTTACGGTCTATCACCCGGTTATTCCCTACTACCGAAAAAGTATAGGTTGTTTTTTCTGTAAGCAGGGTATTCTTCTCCTGGTTTGTCCAGTTGGCCGTGTACACCAGTTTACCTGTTGCACCACTTTTGGTTTCCACGATCTTATCCGTGCGGATCCAGCCGTATTGTTTTTTCTTTTCGGCAGGAATATTATAGGAATTATTCCAGAAATCCAGTCCGTTCACGTTCTCATAATTCAACCAGAGACCGATATGATGCGGATGGTCTGTGGGATCGTTGGGCTGGGGATTCCAGGGGAAACCACGGGTAATGGCTTCTCCGTTAGGCGCAATGATGGGATAGAGAAAGGGTTTCTCCATCGTATCCGTAAAAATAAATTCAGTAAAAGGCTGGTCACCGATGCTGATCGTTACTTTTTGTTTCTGCGGATCCTTTTTTACCTGCACTTTTGATTGTGCCTGCACAAGCGATACACAAGTCATCAACATAGCGATCCATAAACAGTTTTTTCTACGCAGTTGCATACGATACATCTATTTGCGTTCAGCATATAGCAGGTTACCGGTCTGCTACAAACGAACCTGTTTTTCTTTAGGCACCAGCATTTTCATGATACTCCATGCAATCAGGTAAGCGATGGCACAGAAGGTAAACATGATGGTATAGGAAGTTGACATAGATGCAAGTACCAGCTGTTTCTGCAAAGCCAGAAACTGGGCAAACTGACCCGGATCTACCTGCTGTAATTGTGCCTGCAGATCTTTAGACAGATTGAACACTTCTTTGCGGGTGATATCGATCACATCACCATGTTTATCAGTCAGGGTCAATAATTTGATCTTATCGAGATAACCACCCAAACCATTGGCGGTGGCCTGCTCCCATGACTGTCGGATGCCCGCCAGTTTATAACTATCGAACATCCAGCCACCTACTTTAGATACGATAACACCACCAATACCACCGGCCATGCCACCAATCCCGATCACAGAAGCGATCGCTTTTTTAGGGAACATATCTGACACCGTCGTAAAAATATTGGCCGACCATGCCTGGTGAGCAGAAGTACCGATACCGATCAGCAGAACAGGTACCCAGAAGCTATATCCGCCCAGCGGTTGCGAAGCCAGTACCACCAGTGGTATACAGGCAATCACCAGCATGGCTTTCATTCTGCCATCGTAAGGTTTATATCCTTTATTAATGAAATAGGTAGGAAACCATCCGCCACCCACGCTACCTACCATGGTCATGCTGTATAACACGGCCAGCGGCAACATTACCTGTGTACCTTCCATTGCATATTGGTCTTTCAGGTAACCCGGCAACCAGAACAGGTAAAACCACCATACCCCGTCTGTTAAAAATTTACCCACCACAAAAGCCCATGTCTGGTTGAATCCCAATAAAACGATCCAGGGAGTTCGTACGGTTGATTTTTCATTTTCCGTTTCATCTTCTACCTTATCGCTGTTAATGTATTCCAGTTCAGCCGCAGACATGCGTTTCTGCTTAGTAGGGATCTCATAGTAGATCATCCAGAAGATCAGCCAGATAAAACCAATGGCACCGATGATGATAAATGCCGCTTCCCAACCCCAATGCAAAGCGATCCAGGGCACAGATAAGGGCGCCAATACGGCACCGATATTGGCACCGGAATTAAAAATACCGGTGGCAAAGGATCTTTCCTTTTTAGGAAAATATTCAGCTGTGGCTTTGATAGCTGCCGGAAAGTTTCCCGCTTCACCAAACCCCAGGATGGCCCTTGAAAGCATAAAACCGATAATGGACACGGGCACTGCCGTAATGCCCACCCATCCCAGTACCGCAGCCACACCGGTACCCAATGGCACGGCATAGGCATGAATGATGGCACCGAGCGACCAGATCACGATTGCCCAGGCATAGCCTTTTTTTGTACCCAGCTTATCAACGATGCGTCCGGCAAACAACATGGAAATAGCATACACAAACTGAAATACAGAAGCAATATTGGCATAGTCTGAATTGCTCCAGTTGAACTCATTCTCCAACGTGGTCTTCAGCAAACTCAGTACCTGCCTGTCTAAATAATTCACCGTTGTGGCAAAGAATAACAAGGCGCAGACTGTCCACCTGTACTTACCGATTTTTTCTGCTATAGCTGTCATGGTTATGATTTGATAGATTGAATGATCGCCAATACTTTTTCTGTATCCTGAGAGATCTGTGCGTAATTCTCTGTCTCCAGTAATTGTTTGGTGATGAGTTTGCTACCCATACCCACTGCACAAACACCAGCTTTGAACCAACCGGCAATATTGTCTTTATCCAGTTCTACCCCACCCGTAGGCATAAATAACAAACCCGGGAAGATCTCTTTAATGGCCGAGAGAAACCCCGGCCCCAGTATATTACCCGGAAACAGTTTGATCATTTTAGCGCCCAGGGTTTCGGCTTTGATGATCTCGGAAGGTGTCATACAACCTGGTACCCATAACATGTTGTTTTTGTCGGCCACGGCTGCAACAGATTCAACCAGTCCGGGACAAATGAGATAGTCTGTACCGGCATCAATAAAGGTCTGCGCCATTTCTCCGTTTTTAATGGTACCGATACCGAGGTACATACCCTTCAGTTCTGTATCGCAGACTTTACGCATTTCTTTGAAATTCTGAAGGGCAGCTTCACCGCGATTGGTATATTCTACTGCACGGATACCGGCGCTGTATAAGGCTTTCAGCACTTCAATGCTGACTTTCGTGTCTTTATAAAAATAGAGGGGGAGGATACCCTGTTGCGGAATCAGGGCCAGAATAGCGTCTTTCTTTTCCATATGGCAATTTTTCTTCCAGCAATGTTATCTGAAAAGGCTAGAACAGCGTTATTTTCTTACGCAAACGTTTGCGTATTTTTATGGCAGAAAACAACCCTTTTTCTTTTCTTCCCACCGATTATTAACCAACTTCGCAGGAAGGGTTTCAAGTTAATTAATAAATTCCTGTAACCCCATCCTAATTTAAAAAAATACGACTGATCATGGCAAAAAAAGTAGTTACCCTCGGAGAGATCATGATGCGCCTCTCCACACCCGGATTTGAAAGATTTGTACAGAGCGATAGTTTTGATGTAACCTATGGCGGTGGTGAAGCCAATGTGGCCGTGGCACTTTCCAATTATGGACTGGATGGCACTTTTGTGACCAAGGTTCCGGACAATGCACTGGGACAGGCTGCGATTAACCATATCCGCCGCTATGGTGTGGATACCCAATTTATCGCCCGTGGCGGTAAACGTCTGGGGATCTATTTTCTGGAAACAGGTGCTTCCATGCGCGCTTCGCAGGTGATCTACGACCGTGCCGGCGCTTCTATT
>CALRMK020000005.1:0-315538 GCA_943369185.1 Caulobacter sp. UNC279MFTsu5.1
AACACTTACTCACTACTGACTACTCACCACTCACTTCTTACAACACATATTTTGTCCACTTCACATCGCTCTGCGCAGAAGCTACTACGTTATCGATGAACGCCATACCACGGATGCCATCTTCGCAGGAGGGGAAGTCGAGCATTTCGGGTGTGGGGGTTGTGCCATCTATTTTAGCGCTGAGGGTTAAAGCGAAATTGCGGTAGATATTACCGAATGCTTCGAGGTAACCTTCGGGGTGTCCGCCCGGAGTGCGGCAGTTATGGGTCGCAAAGCTGGAGAGGCGATCGCCATAGTTACCGCCGGCGCGCAGGATCTGTGTGGGCTGGTCGAGCCATTTGACCAATAAGGTATTGGGTTCGTGCTGCGCCCATTCAATGCCACCTTTTTCGCCGTATACACGGATCTTCAGTGCATTCTCTTCACCAGCCGCTACCTGCGATGCCATGAGCACACCGGCTGCGCCGTTATCGAATTTGAGTAATACGTTACCATCATCATCCAGTGCCCTGCCTTCCACCATCACATTCAGGTCGGCACAGAGATGGGTGATTTTGGCACCGGTAATATATTCAGAGAGGTGTGCGGCATGGGTACCGATATCGCCCATGCAACCGCTTTTGCCGGATTTTTTGGGGTCGGTTCTCCAGGCGGCCTGGGCATTGCCTTCGCGCTCGCTCAGTTTGCTGAGCCAGCCCTGTGGATACTCTACCCATACTTTGCGGATCTTTCCCAGTACACCGGCAGCTACCATGGCTTTCGCCTGCTTTACCATCGGGTAACCGGAGTAGGTATGGGTAAGGCAGAGGGTTAATCCGGTTTCAGCTACTTTTTGTTGGAGTTGTTTGGCTTCGTCCAGTGTAAAAGTCATTGGTTTCTCTATTACTACATGGAAACCATGGTCCAGTGCCATCATAGCGGGAGCAAAGTGAGCGAAGTTGGGGGTAACGATGGTTACAAAATCCATCCGTTTATCGGCCGGTAACTGACTTTCTTTGGTGATCATCTCATCAAAGGTTAGATAGGTTCTGTCGGCCGGCAGAAATAACATTTCGCCCGAAGCTTTCGCTACTTCGGGATTGATGCTTAAGGCACCACAAACAATTTCGATAAGGCCATCCATATTGGCGGCCAGGCGGTGGATGGCACCGATAAAGGCATCTTTGCCCCCACCTACCATTCCCATTCTGAGTTTACGATTCATGGTTTGATACTTTTTTATGAAATGCTGGTATTATTTTATTCAATCAGGGTACAAATACCTGATAGCTGTAAAGTTTACATAAAAAATTGATGCAGGACAGATTTTATCAATCCAGTTTTAAAAATAAAAAATTACATTTAACCACAGATTGTTTTTTCATATAACCTCTAACGATATGCAGACTACTCCCCAACGTAGCCAATTATTTGTGGCCAGCTGTCTGGCCTTATTAGTCACTTCTCTTTCTTTTGGTATCCGCGCCGGAATTTTAGGTCGCCTTGGTGTTCAGTTCGAACTCTCTGCCGGAGAGCTGGGAACCATTGCTGCCACTGCTTTCTGGGGATTTCCGCTGGCGGTGATCCTCGGTGGTTTTGTGGTAGATATTATCGGAATGAAACGTTTGCTGATCGTAGCATTTGTATTTCACCTGGCGGGAATTCTCTTAACCGTATTTGCCGGTGGTTACTGGAGTCTGTTTATCTCTACCCTATGTATCGGTATTGCCAATGGTACGGTAGAAGCTGCCTGTAATCCGTTGGTGGCTACTATTTATGCAGACAATAAAACCACCAAACTCAACCACTTTCATTTATGGTTCCCGGGCGGAATTGTGATTGGTACTTTATTGGTATACTTCCTTGATAAAGCGGGTATCAGCTGGCAGATCCAGGTGGGCCTGATGGCCATTCCTACCCTGATCTATGGTTACCTCTTCAGCAAACTGGATTTCCCGGTTACAGAAAGGGTGGCCAGCGGGGTTTCTGCAGGAGAGATGTACAAATCACTGCTGAATCCCTTATTTATTGTGATGATCATTCTGATGTTCGGTACCGCCATTACAGAGCTCTTTACCGGCCAGTGGATCGATGTATTATTAAAGAATGTTTCTGATAACGCCATCCTGTTGCTGACGATTGAAACCGGTATCATGGTTATCGGAAGGGGTTTTGCCGGACCGGTGGTACACCGCTTCTCTCCAACAGGGGTATTGCTGATCTCTGCGATCTTATCTGCCGTAGGCTTATACCTGCTGGGCCATAGTTCGGGCAATATGCTCTTTGTGGGGGCTATCGTATTCGGTATGGGCGTGTGTTATTTCTGGCCTACCATGCTCGGTTTTGTATCGGAGAACCTGCCCAAAACCGGAGCCGTGGGTATGAACCTGATGGGTGGTGCCGGTATGTTTGCGGTATCTGTATATACCGTATTCATGGGTGAGTATTATGATAAACTGGTAAGTGGGAAACTGCCTGCCGGCGATACTTCTGAAGCTGCCATGAATGAAGCCAAAAAACTGGCCGGACCGGAAGTGCTGAATGCTACCCTGATTATTCCGGTGATTCTGTCTGTTGCTTTTGCCATATTACTGGTGTATATGCGTGGCAGGAAAAATCCATCAAACATCTCTGCCGCATAGGCAATGAGTACTTATATTTAAAGTCCAATTCGTATATGCCCCCATATTCAAACAGAAGGAAAGCAATCAGGAATATCCTCGCAGGTTCTGCTGCACTGGCAGCGGGTACTGCGGCTATCCCTTCTTTTGCTGCGGGCACAAACAGCCGTTACATGTTAAAAGGTAATATCCAACATTCGGTTTGCCGATGGTGTTTTGGTAGTTTACCGCTGGATGAATTATGTGTAGCTGCCAATGATATCGGCCTCAAGGGCATTGATCTGGTTGGTCCGAAAGACTGGCCCACCCTGAAAAAATACAATCTCGTTTCTACCATGTGTAATGGTGCCGAGATTGGTTTAACCAAGGGCTGGAACGATAAACAGTATCATTCCACACTCATTAAGAATTACACCGAACATATCGATCTTGTAGCCGATGCCGGTTTTAAAAATCTGTTCTGTGCCAGCGGTAACCGCAACGGTATGGATGATGAGACCGGTTTGCGGAATTGCCTGGAGGGACTGAAGCAGATCATAGGTCATGCTGAAAAAAGAGGTGTGGTATTAACCATGGAACTGCTGAACAGCAAGATTGATCACAAAGATTATATGTGCGACAGAACACAGTGGGGTGTTGAATTATGCAAAAGACTGAGTTCGCCCAATTTTAAATTACTATACGACATATATCATATGCAGATCGATGAAGGTGATGTGATCCGGACCATACGCGATTACAATACCTATATCGGTCATTACCACACAGCCGGTGTGCCGGGCAGGCATGAGATCGATGAAACACAGGAATTGTATTATCCTGCCATCATGCAAGCCATACTGGGTACAGGCTTTACCGGATATGTGGCACAGGAATTTATTCCGCTGGCTCCAGACAAACTGGGCTCGTTGCGGAAAGCGGTTTCGATATGTGATGTGTAAAATAAGTCTGGAGTCAGGAGTTGGGAGTCTGGAGTACTGTTACTGCTAACTCCAGACTCCTAACTCCCAACTATAATAAGTAAACCAATAAATAAACAGAATCATGTCCGATCAAACATTTGATGCGATTGTTGTCGGCTCCGGGATCAGCGGTGGCTGGGCGGCAAAAGAGTTAACCGAAAAGGGACTCAAAGTGCTGCTGCTGGAGCGTGGGCGTAACATTGAGCATATCAAAGACTATGTGAATGCCAACAAAGAAGCATGGGATTTTCCGCACCGCGGGAGAAGAACCCAACAGATGATCAATGATTATCCGGTGCTGAAGCGCGACTACCCGCTGAACGAAACCAACCTGGATTACTGGGTAAACGAAAAAGAGAGTCCGTATACAGAGGTAAAGCGGTACGACTGGTTCCGCGGGTACCATGTAGGTGGCCGTTCCCTGATGTGGGGCCGCCAGAGTTATCGCTGGAGTGATCTGGATTTTGAAGCCAATGCCAAAGACGGAATTGCGGTTGACTGGCCGGTACGTTATAAAGACATTGCTCCCTGGTATGATTATGTAGAAAAGTTTGCAGGCATCAGCGGTAACCGTGATGGATTATCGCAATTACCCGACGGACAGTTTCTGCCACCAATGGATATGAACTGCGTGGAGAAAGATGTGGCTGCACGCATGAAAGAATATTACAAAGGTGCCCGTGCCATGATCATTGGCCGTACCGCTAACTTAACCGTTGCGCATGAAGGAAGAACCAATTGCCAGTTCCGGAATAAATGCTGGTTGGGTTGTCCGTTCGGTGCCTATTTCAGTACGCAGTCATCTACCCTGCCTGCGGCGATGAAAACCGGTAATCTTACCCTGCGTCCATGGTCTATCGTAACCAAAGTGTTGTACGATAAAGACAAAAAGCGCGCCACTGGTGTAGAAGTGCTGGATGCAGAAACCAATAAAACCTACACGTTCAATTCCAAGATCGTATTCCTGAACGCTTCTACGTTTAATACTGCGTGGATCCTGATGAACTCTGCAAATGATGTATGGCCCGAAGGATTGGGTAGCAGCAGCGGCGAGCTGGGACATAATATCATGGACCACCACCTGGGCGTGGGCGCCAGCGGAAGAGTAGAAGGATACGAAGACAAATACTATTTCGGCCGCCGTGCCAACGGAATCTATATTCCACGTTACCAGAATTTTGCCGGTGATAAGCGTGATTACCTGCGTGGTTTTGGTTACCAGGGTGGTGCCAGCAGATCGGGCTGGGGCCGTGATGTGGCTGAACTGAGCATTGGAGGTGAATTCAAAGACGCCTTAACAGAACCGGGTAGCTGGAGTATGGGTATGGGTGGTTTTGGAGAAATTCTGCCGGATCATGCCAATAAGGTTACGCTGGATAAAAACGTGAAAGATAAATGGGGACTGAATGTATTGTCTTTCGACGCAGAGCTGAAAGAGAATGAACTCAAGATGCGTAAAGACATGCAGAAAGACGCCATTGAAATGCTGGAAGCCGTAGGAGTAAAAGACGTAAGAGGATGGGATGCCAATGGTTACCAGGGAAGAGGTATTCACGAAATGGGTGCTGCCCGTATGGGAGCTGATCCGAAAACCTCTGTCGTAAATAAATTTAACCAGGTGTGGGATGCACCGAATGTATACGTTACCGATGGTGCATTCATGACATCTGCTGCCTGTGTAAATCCATCACTCACTTATATGGCATTTACTGCGAGAGCGGTGGATCATGCGGTGACTGAATTGAAAAAACAAAATTTATAAAGTATATAGTGAATGGTGAGTGGGCATTAAAACCACACTCACCACTCACTACTGACAACTCACCATTAAAAAATCAATCTCATGAATAGAAGAGAAGCCTTATCCAGCGTAGCCCTGCTCCTGGGAGGAACTATTTTGGGTGCTGAAGCATTCCTGTCGGGATGTAAAACCAAAACAGATGTAGGCGTTAGTTTTTCTGCTTCCGATATTTCTTTCCTGGATGAAGTAGCAGAAACTATCTTACCAGCTACCAGCACACCCGGTGCCAAAGCGGCCAAAGTGGGCGAGTTTATGACAGTGATGGTAAAAGACTGTTACGAAGAAAAAGACCAGAAGATCTTTATGGAAGGCATGTCTAAACTGGACGAAGCCAGCAAAAAGAAAAACGGTAAATCGTTCATGGAAAGTACTGCCGAGCAGCGTCATGGTTTGCTGGTAGAGCTGGACAAAGAGCAGAAAGACTACCAGAAAGCCAAAAAGCCCGAAGATCCCAACCATTATTTCCGCATGATGAAGGAACTGACCCTGACCGGGTTCTTTACATCGGAAGTAGGCGCTACCAAGGCATTGCGCTATGTAGCAGTACCGGGTAAATACGAAGGCTGTATTGATTACAAGAAGGGCGATAAGGCATGGGCCACTTAGTAATTAACAATTAGCAATTAAAAATTAATAATTGGGGCATGCGGTTTGCATGTACCAATCAGGTTATTATAACTCACGACTCACGATTCACGTGATGCGAGGTGGTTTTATCATCCTATAAATTGTAATATATGTCTACTAACAGGCGTGATTTTTTACGCAACAGTACTTTTGCTGCTTTGGGGTTGTCGCTGCCTTTTGCAGGTAAATCTTCTTTGCTGAACGGATTGGCACCGTATAAAAAACTGTCTTCTTTCGGGATCCAGTTATGGACGGTGAAGGAAGATATGGGCGCCAATGCCAAAGAAACCCTGAAAAAAATATCTGCGTACGGCTACCGTATGATCGAGAGTTTTGAAGGACAGAAAGGTATTTTCTGGGGCATGAAGAACACGGAGTTCAAAAAGTATATGGATGATCTGAACCTGAATATTGTTTCGGCGCACTGTAATAACACGGTTGATTTTGAACGCAAAGCTGCAGAAGCGGCAGAGATCGGGATGAAGTATCTGATCTGTCCGTACAAAGGAGCTCAGAAATCCATCGACAATTATAAAAAGTTTGCCGACGAGTTTAACAAATCGGGTGAGATCTGTAAAAAGAACGGAATCCGGTTTGCGTATCATAACCATGATTATTCGTTTAAACCGATGAACGGAGAAATACCGCAGGATGTGATGATGAACCTGACAGACAAAAACCTGGTAGATTTTGAAATGGATATTTACTGGGTAGTAGCTGCGGGCGAAGATCCCAAAGTCTGGTTCAGCAAACACCCGGGTCGTTTCAGACTCTGCCATGTAAAAGACCTGGCCAAAACCAATGCTAAAGAAGGGCATGAGTCTGTGCAGATTGGTAAGGGCACGATCGATTTTGCTTCTATCCTGAAAGTGGGAGAAAGCAAAGGTCTTAAATACCATATCGTAGAGCAGGAAGCTTTTACCGGCAGTAACCCACTGGCCAGTGCCGAAGCGGATGCTACGTATATGAAAGGCTTTTCGTATTAAGTGAGAGGAGCTCTATAAGCTATTTAAATAGAAACTGCGGTTCGTTGAGGGCCGCAGTTTTTTTTATGGGAAGAAACGGAGGAAAGAATATCGAATATCGAACAGGGAACACCGAATGTCGAAGGAAGGCATATACTTGTTTTCATTTAGCACAAATGCTTTCTTTACTTCATCATTCGAAATTCCCTGTTAGATATTCGATATTCAAAAAAAGCGGCTCATATAATATGAGTCGCTTTCCTTATTAAGATAGTCATCTAAGAATAATTACACTCCCAAACTCCACCCGTCTCTATACGTTCTCTTCACAAACTGGTTGGCTTCGTCGAAGTTGGTGATACGCATATTCGGGCCATCCCATAAGAGCTTAATGTTACGACCGGGGTAAGTGTTACGGCCTTTATCATCTTTCTTCATGATATTATAGCTGCGGATAGCGAGGTTACCCATTAACACACTCTCGGTTAACGGACCGGCGATATCGAAATTAGAGCTGAGGTTTTTTGCTTTCTCAGAACCATATCCGGCAATAGCACCTTCTACCCATGCTGCGTAGTGGCCTGCATCGCCCTTGGGAACACGTGCCACGGTTTGCGGTACGGTGGTTTCTTTGGTGCGTGAGGTAGGTAAGAGATTGGGATACATACCATAGGTACCGCAGATCATTTTGCCTTTGGTGCCGAGGAAGATGGCACCATTTCCACCATCGCCCATCATTTCGTTAGGGCCCAGCTCGTCTGGACGCTCGGGTTGGATACCGCCATCCATCCAATGCAGTTTAATGGGTTTGCCATTGGCGCCTTTGAAGGATAAAGTGATGGAAGAGGAAACCGGGCCAGAATCGGGATAGTTACCGCGGGTCCAGTTTTCGATATAAGGGGTGGCTACGCTGCACTCAGCCGATTCGGGGTAACCGAGGCCCAGTACGGCAAAAGCAGGGGCCATGATATGGCAGGCCATATCGCCCAGTGCGCCGGTACCGTAATCCCACCAGCCGCGCCAGTTAAACGGAATCAGTTTTTCTACATAATCGCGGTAAGGAGCTGTACCCAGCCAGAGGTTCCAGTCGAGCTCAGCGGGAACCGGTGGTTTGTTGGCACTCCATGGAATACCCTGGGGCCAAACGGGCCGGTCGGTGTAGCAGTAAATGGTGTGTACATCGCCGATGAGGCCGGCATTGTACCAATCCTGCAGCTGGCGAACACCATCGCCCGAAGCACCCTGGTTACCCATCTGCGTTACCACTTTGTAATCGTGGGCGGCTTTGGTTAACATACGGGCTTCGTAAATATCGTGGGTAAGGGGTTTTTGAATGTATACGTGTTTGCCCAGCTGCATGGCGGCCATACCAATTACTGCGTGCATATGGTCTGGGGTAGAAACGGAGACAGCATCGAAGCTTTTGTGTTCTTTCTCCATCATTTCGCGGTAGTCGGTATAGATCTTTGCCTTGGGGTAACGCTCGCGGCTTTTGCGGGTCTGTCGGGAATCTACATCGCAGAGGAAACCGATTTCGGCTTTACCGCTCTGGTAAAAGTTCCAGAGATCGCTTTCGCCCTTGCCACCGGCACCTACGCCGGCCACTACCAGTTTATCGCTGGGGGCTGTAAAACCGCGGCCCAGTACATGGCGCGGAATAATGTAAAATCCGGCAGCCGCCAATGCTGCATTACGGATAAAGGAACGACGCGAAGCGCCGTTGCCGGTTTCGGGTGTTTGGTTACCTGATTGGGGTTTGTTTTTCATGCTGAACAATCGTTGGTTGTTTGAGAAAAAATAGAGACATGAATTTATTGAAATATCGGATGGGATGGGCATAAATGGATAAATAAAAATGAATGGGTAACCAATACCTGATCACAACCGGTGGCTGGCCTTTCTACATTGTGGAATAAGCATCAAATGGCGGCACAAGATTTTTTTGTTTTCAGCGCGGAAGCACAACAAAAGACAGACTTTGGCCGTTTAGAAGACAGTTGAAGTCCAATACTCACTGCCTGTTCCTGATTTTGGGATGGGCAGTTTTGTGTTATTTACTAAACTGATATAGAAATAGAGCCTTCTTTTCAATGGCTTCTACCATCATTGTTTCTGTTCTTAATTGATCTTCCATAAATCATCCTTGTAAGAGAAATCTATTTCGTTGAGCACATCAAGTTTGTTAGTGTCAAAATGGGAGATATGTTTGCTATTGTGATCGTTTTCACTTTTTTTAACAAGCTTATTTGATACTGGTGTAACCGAAAGTTGACGTGTGCGACGCAACAGCCGATGCCATGAAATACAACTGTTGGTGCCAACATTTTCCTACCTTGTATACTGCAAACCAAGCCTGCCATGTCCATCCTTTCCCGGTTAACCGCTATGCGTGCCTATTTCGACAGCGGGATTACCCAACCTTACGCTTTCCGCAAACAGCAGTTACTGGCTTTGAAACAAGCCGTAGTTGCGCATGAAGAAGCGATCTATGCAGCCCTGTATACCGATCTGAAAAAAAGCAAGGAAGAATGCTGGGTAACCGAAAACGGTTTTTTTCTGGCCGAACTGAATGATACCCTGAACCACCTGCGCCAGTGGATGGCAGCAGAATCGGTTCGTACCAACCTGCTGAACCTGCCATCTGGCAGTAGGGTAATGCGCGAGCCATTGGGTGTGGTGCTGGCGATTGGTCCGTGGAACTATCCTTTTCAATTACTCTTCACCCCTTTACTGGGCGCCATTGCCGCCGGTAACTGTGTGGTGCTGAAACCCAGCGAATTTGCACCGGCCACGGCTGCGGTAATGCAGCAGATCATTGAAGCTACTTTTCCGCCGGAATATATTCTTTATGTACCCGGCGATGGTGCCACCGTAATACCGGAAATGATGAACCATTTCTCTTTCGACCATGTGTTTTACACCGGCAGTACTGCCGTGGGTAAAATTATTTACAAAATGGCAGCAGAAAGGCTGGTGCCGGTAACGCTGGAGCTGGGTGGTAAAAGTCCTTGCGTGGTGGAGAGCGATGCCAATATCAATATTGCTGCCAAACGGATTGTGATGACCAAATTCTCCAATGCCGGACAGATGTGTGTGGCGCCGGATTATATACTGGTACATGCTTCGCAGAAAGAGAAACTGGTGGCTGCCATGGAAGAGAAGATCGTTCAGTTTTTTGGTGAGCGGGCAGAAGACAGTGAGAACTATGGCCGAATCATTAACAGCAAACAGTTTGACAGGGTAGCTGCTTACCTGTTACAGGGTAATATTTTATTCGGAGGAAGAAAAGATCGGGAGGAGCTTTTTATAGAACCCACATTAGTAGATCAGGTTAGTCTGGATGCAGGTGTGATGAATGAAGAGATCTTTGGTCCGGTGTTGCCTATACTCAGTTTTCAAACACCCGAAGAAGCGAGGGCTATCATTGCGCGCCATCCCAATCCGTTGGCGTTTTATGTATTCACTGCTTCGGCCACCAAAGAGCAGTACTGGCTGAATGCTGTGCCTGCCGGTGGTGCCTGTATTAATAATGCCAGCTGGCATCTCACCAATCCCAATCTGCCTTTTGGCGGAAGGGGTTTCAGCGGTACCGGTGCATATCATGGCAGATATTCATTCGATACCTTCAGTCATAAAAAAGCGGTGATGAAAACCCCTACCTGGTTTGATCCGGCGATGAAGTATCCGCCGTTGAAGGGGAAATTGAAATTGTTTAAATGGATTATAAGATAAAATAATTAGCGGATGATGGATTAGCGGATGACGGATTGTTTGTTGGCACACAAACAAACAGATTCAGGCTCACCTATTCTCTAATCCGCAAATCCGTCATCCGCAAATCCGCTAATCTACCCCCATGCGAAAACTATTTATCAGTCTTACTGTTATCCTCATCGTACTCTTCCTCATCAAACGTAAAGACATGACCTGGCGCCAATCGATTTTAAAAACTGTTTACCCCCTGATCATGCTGAAAGGAAAACTATTTCCGGGAAGTAAGGATGTGCAGGTGAATACCAACAAGGTTGCGCCTCCCGTTTCCTTTTATTCGCTGACAGCTATCGGTAACAAAGGAGATACGATACATTTCAGCCAGTTCAAAGGCAAGAAAGTAATTATTGTAAACACCGCAAGCGATTGCGGCTTTACCGGACAATACGATGAACTGGAAAAATTGTACCAGCAATACAAAGACCAGCTTGTGATCCTTGCTTTTCCGGCCAATGATTTTAAGGAACAGGAGAAAAAAGATGATGCGGCAATCGCCGAATTCTGCAAGATCAATTATGGAGTTACTTTTCCATTAATGCAGAAAAGTCATGTAATAAAAGGACCGGAACAGCATCCGGTATTTCAGTGGTTAACTCAAACAACGCAAAATGGCTGGTGTACACAGCAGCCAATGTGGAACTTCAGTAAATATATCATCAATGAAGAGGGTGTTTTAACCCATTTTTATTCGCAGGGTATTTCGCCGGGGAAGATAATTAATGAGTGAATGATAGAATGATAGGATGATAGAATGTATTGTTTTGATTTTCCGGTATAAGTGGTTAATCAATGCAGATTCTTCTTCCATTCTATCATCCTATCATTCTATCATTGCCTTACACCGGGCACTTCTCATGATAATTAATCAGCTCAATCGGCGAACGCTCAAACACATACCCTTCATAATTCTTTTTCACTTCATCCAGTACCGCTTCCACTTCTTCTCCGGTTTTATAGGTAACCAGTTTGTTCCGGTATTCTTTGATATTGGGTAAACCTTTGAGGTAATTGGTATAGTGCCTGCGCATTTCGTTGATACCGGCTATGGGGCCTTTCCATTCGATAGACTTGCGCAAATGTTTGCGGGCTACTTCTACGCGTTCTTCGAGTGTGGGTGAGGGTAGTATTTCGCCAGTGGCGATAAAATGTTTCACTTCACGGAAGATCCAGGGATAACCGATGGCGGCACGACCGATCATGATACCATCTACACCGTAACGGTTTTTGTATTCATTGGCTTTCTGCGGACTATCAATATCGCCATTCCCAAAAATGGGAATATGGATGCGGGGGTTGTTTTTTACTTTGGCAATCAGGCTCCAGTCGGCCTCGCCTTTGTATAATTGGGCGCGGGTACGGCCGTGGATGGCGAGGGCTTTGATGCCTACATCCTGCAGACGCTCGGCTACTTCTTCAATATTGCGGTTGTTATCATCCCAGCCCAGCCGGGTTTTTACGGTTACGGGAAGGTTGGTGCTTTTGATCACCGCTTCGGTAAGGCGTACCATCAGGTCTACATCTTTTAATACACCGGCACCGGCGCCTTTGGAAACCACTTTTTTTACGGGGCAACCAAAATTGATATCGAGCAGATCGGGGTTAACGGTCTCTACAATTTTGGCGCTGAGCGAGAGGGCTTCCTCATCGCCACCGAAGATCTGTATGCCCACTGGGCGTTCATAATCGAAAATGTCTAGTTTCTGGCGGCTTTTGATGGCGTCGCGGATCAGGCCTTCGCTGCTGATGAATTCGGTATACATCAGATCGGCACCGTTATCTTTACAAACGGCACGGAAAGGCGGATCGCTCACATCTTCCATGGGAGCGAGTAAAAGCGGAAAATCCGGTAATACTATCTGGTCTATTTTTACCATATTGTGCGGGCAACCGGCAAAGAACAGGCTAAATAGCCGCCTATCCTTCTGTTGCTTGCTTTATTTCAGGGAATTTGCAAATTTACAATCTTATTTTTTAGTCGATGAATCAAAAGCCGGTAGTTAATTATCCCTCACAATTTGCTTTTTTAATGGGCCTGATGGGGGTATTTGTGCTACTCACCTCTTTTCTGATCCCTTTTATTGGTAGTCTGGTGCTGAAAGTGCCTTTTTTACGGGTGATGGGTGAGCTGAACCGGCCCGAAAATGCAGATCTGTCCAGGGTATTGAATACAGGGGCTTCCTTCCTTGCTTTTTTTATGCCGGCATGGGTATTGGCCCGGGTAATGGGTAAAAAGCCCTTTACACAGCTGGGGTTTCAGACAAACATCAGCGCCAAACAAGTGGCATTGGTGATGGCATTAACCTTAAGCAGTGTGGTAATGAGTGGGGCATTGGGCCAGCTAAACGAGGTAATCCCCATACCGGCTGGCTGGTATGCCAAAGCCAAAGCCATGGAAGAAACCTATAAAACCACCATGATGGCCATGGCCACCATGAAAACCCCGGTTGATTACCTTATGGCTTTACTGGTACTGGCAGCGGCACCGGCTTTGTTTGAAGAAATCTTGTTCCGTGGCGGTTTTCAGCAGGTGTTTCTGGGTTGGACGGGTAATAAATGGGCGGGTATCCTCATCACCAGTATTTTATTCAGTGCCATTCATTTTTCTTATTTTGGTTTTCTGCCAAGAGTGGCGTTGGGAATTGTATTGGGTTTGATTTTCTATTACAGTAAAAATATCTGGCTTTGTATACTGCTGCATTTTATGAACAATGCATTGGTGGTAACGCAACTTTATATTGCTTCGCAAAAAGGCAAACCCATTGAAAAAACCATGGATGAGAATGTGCCTTTATGGTGGGGTATTTTTGCGCTGGTATTACTGGCGGTCTTATTCCGCTCTTTCAGCAAAGAGAGTGAGCGGGTACTGCTGGTGAGAGAACAATCGGTACATTCATCTCCAGAAAATATTCCCTCCTGATGCAATCCTGGCAAAAAATTTTTGCAACACGTAACCCGGCAGAAGCCAGTATCATACAAGGTATGCTGGAAGAAAACCATATTGCTGTACAGATCATGAACAAACAAGACAGCAGTTACCTCAATTTCGGGGATATTGAACTGTATGTTCCCGGTCATCTGGCCGAAACGGCCAAACAGTTGCTGGCCAAAAATCTGCTGAACTGATCATTTCCTTCCTGTTTGGTTTTGTGGAAGATAGGTTCTTACTTCGTAGTTCACCAATGCCGCTTACCCCATGGCTTTTAACCTGCAGACTTTTAAAACACGTGCCTTAACGGCTGTGATATTTGTACTGGTAATGCTGGCTGGCCTGTTAGGTAACCAATGGACTTTTCTCGCACTTTTCTCACTTATACATTTCGGTTGCTGGGTAGAATACCAGAAACTGGTGACGATGATCGATCCTGAATACAGAGACATCAGTCCTTTGCACCGTTATGGCATTATGCTGATCGGTTTTGGGATGATGTTATGGATGACGGGAGCCGGATACGCTATCGGCACCCTGCCTATTCCGCTGATCGGCTGGAGTTTTTTCTGGGTGGGATTGATCGGTTTTATTCTCAGCGAATTTCTCCTCACCAAAAAACTGAATCCGAAACTGTGGGCGCATTCTGTGCTGGGGTTGCTGTATATCTCGCTCAGCTGGGGATTGATGATGCGTTTGTATGGTAATCTGGAAGGCACCGTACTCACCGGTGCTGCATGGGTATTACCGGTATTACTCATTGCTTCTATCTGGATCAATGATACCATGGCCTATCTGGTAGGATCTTTTATCGGCAAAACACCCCTATCGCCGGTTTCTCCCAAAAAAACCTGGGAAGGAACGGTGGGTGGGGCCATACTGGCGATATTGCTGGTAACGGGGGTAGGTAGCTATGCGTTTGATTTTCCGGTAAAAACCCTGTTGCTGGTATCCATTACCGCCGCTATCACCGGTACACTGGGCGATCTGTTCGAAAGCAAACTTAAACGACTGGCCGGCGTAAAAGACAGTGGTAATTTTATGCCCGGGCATGGTGGTTTTTTAGACCGGTTTGATTCTTTGCTGGTAGCTACCACCGCCGTTTGGGTGGTTTTGTATCTGTTTTCGTAAAGTCTGCCTGGCACTTGGTGCATTCTCAACATTCCGTTTTACATTTGCCTTTCAATTATTCCAGATGACCATTCACAGAGAAGGATATAAAACGATTGCCATTACCGCTTTGCTTTTCGGGCTGTTTAACCTGGCCTCATTTACATTTCTGAGCGCCTCACTGCCCTGGCTGGCCATGGTATTGTTTGTGGTTACCCTGTTCCTGTTTTTATTCATTATCTCTTTTTTCCGCATTCCAAACCGGGTACTTACGCTGAATGATAACCAGATCATTTGTCCGGCCGATGGTAAAGTAGTGGTGATAGAAGAAGTGACTGATGTGGAATACTTCAAAGACAGACGTATCCAGGTGAGTATTTTTATGAGTCCGGCCAATGTGCACGTAAACCGGAATCCCATGAGTGGCGAAGTAGTGTATAACCAGTATCATAAGGGCAAGTACCTGGTGGCCTGGCACCCCAAATCTTCTACTGAAAATGAGCGCTGGAGTGTGGTAACCAGAAACAGCCATGGAGAGATTCTGTACAAACAGATTGCCGGGGCTTTGGCCAAGCGGATCTGTAACTATACATCGGTAGGTCAGCAGGTGAAACAGGGCGATGAATATGGGTTCATCAAATTCGGTAGCCGGGTAGATGTATTATTGCCGCTGAATGCCAAAGTAAACGTGGAATTAAACCAGGTGGTACAGGGGGGAGTAACCGTATTGGCCAGCTGGTAGGGGATTTTAACATACCGGAAACGGATATCTGCCGGTATTTTACTTATTTTTAAATTGATTACTCACAAAAACTAAATAGCCAGGTATGAAAAAATTATTCGTTTTAGCAACAGCTGCCTTCCTTGTAACCGGTATGGCTTTCGCGCATGATGGTGATGGAAAGAAATGTGCCAAAGCAAAAGATTGCTGCAAAGACAAAAAAGAGTGCAAAGACATGAAAAAAGAAGACAAGAAAGACACCAAAGAGAAAACAGCTACCAAAACAAAAGCGTAATTCTTTTGTAACCGAATTAAAAACCCTGCGATTAGCAGGGTTTTTTGTTGATAAGGATCTCTCTGTGTTAAAAATAGCATAGATGTTTTTCAACACAGAAATACTTAGAGAATAGTTTCCAGTTCTTTCAGGTGGTATACGATGTAAGTGGGTTTTGTATAGGGTTCTACATGCAGGTGGTTTACAAAGATGGTATCCATACCTGCATTTTTACCGCCCTCAATATCTGCATCCTGGTTGTCGCCGATCATGATGCTTTCTTCTGCTATCGCACCTGCTTTGTTGAAAGCGTAGTCAAATATTTCCCGGTTAGGCTTTAAGCTGTTACTGGCTTCTGATGTAATTACCTGGTCAAAAAAACCGGCCAGGTTGGCCTGCCTGATTTTTCCGTACTGCACTTTTTCAAAACCATTGGTTACCAGGTGCATCCGGTAATTCTTTTCCTGCAGGTATTGCAGAATTTCAATCGTATAAGGGAACAAGGTGTTTTTGGTAGGCAGTAGTTCCAGAAATTCAGCCGCCATCCGGCGGGATAAAGGTTCATCAGCCAGTTTAAAATCCAGTAAAGCCAGCCACATTCTTTTCCAGCGTAGTTCATCCTGTTTGATGAAACCCTTGGTGTAGCGGTCCCATAAACGGTGATTATGATAACTGTATCGGTCGTAAAAAGCGTCAAAATCGGGAATGCCTTTATCGCTGAGTGAAAGGGTTTGATAGATTTCTTCCATGGCCTGCTTGGCATTGGTCTCAAAATCCCATAATGTATGATCCAGGTCGAAGAAGAGGTGCCGGTATTTCATAACGCAAAATACGAACTACGGGGTAGGAACAACGGTTCTGGTAAGTAAAAAAGTTCGTACTTCGTTGTTCTAATTGATCAGCCATGAATATTATTATCACAGGTGCTTCCAAAGGGATCGGTAAAGCGGTGGCAGAGCAGTTTGCTGCGGCTGGTCATACATTACTGCTATGCAGCCGTGGCGAAAAAGCTTTGTATGATACGATGTCTGCTTTACAGACAAAATACCCGCAGTGTACCGTTAAAGCCAGGCCGGTTGATCTATCTGTAACAGATGAGGTAAAAGCTTTTGGTGAATGGTGTCTGGGTTTTGGTGTTCCGGATGTACTGGTCAATAATGCCGGACAGTTTTTACCCGGCAGCATACACAATGAACCCGCTGGGATACTGGAGCAAATGATCGGAACCAATCTGTACAGCGCGTATCACCTTACACGTTCGCTGGTGCCTGCTATGATGGAAGCAAAAACGGGACATATTTTTAACATCTGTTCCATTGCATCTCTTACAGCCTACCCTAATGGTGGCAGTTACAGCATCAGCAAATTTGCTTTACTCGGCTTCAGCAAAAACCTGCGCGAAGAACTGAAACCACATGGTGTGAAAGTAACTGCTGTTTGTCCCGGCGCCACCATGAGTGCCAGCTGGGATGGTTTTGAGATAGATCCCCAACGGATCATGGAAGCGGATGATATCGCAAAAATGATCTATGCCGCGTCTCAGTTATCACCCATGGCAGTGGTGGAAGATCTGGTTTTGAGGCCGCAGTTGGGAGACCTGTGAGAATGAGTGAATGAGTGAATGAGTGAGGGAGTGAATGAATGATTGAATGATAGTATGATAGAATGGAAGGGAAAAGAATGGGTTTCTAATCCGCTAATCCGATATCCGCCAATCCGTTAATCTACCATAATCCGTCATCTGATAATTCGTTAATTAATCTCCCGCCAATAAAACCTGCCAGGCTTCTGCTACTTTTCCTTGATTGAGTAGTGTGGCTGCGTATTTGTGTAGCTCATTTTCCATTTCTTTTGGGTTGATGGAAAAATACTGGATGATGTTTTTTAGTTGCGTATCATCAAAAGCAGGATTGATACCAGGTAGTTCGTGCACGTTACCGAGCATACCCAGGTGATTGCCTGTTAAGATAGGGCTGTTGCGGATGCCGCCGGGTAATGCATCAACACCAATGCCAAGTTGTGTATTGGGTTTGGGCACTATGAAAAGATTGGATTCGTCTACTTTGCAATACCAATCGCCACCGAGTCTTGCCACCAACGGCAGTTTTCGCTGATCAATTTTACCGTCATTGCCCAGAATGCTTTCGTCTACATGCATGCAGAGCACTTCTGCAATCACCAGCTGACCGGCACCACCTTCTTCGCCGAGGCTTTTCACTTCATTGATCTTGCATTCCAGTTTGATCTTTGCTTCTTTTACCATGGGAGGTGTAACGATGGAAGCGGCCTCTTTGGTAAAACCGGCTTTTACAAACTCATCTACCCCCTTCGGAAATTCGCAGCTGGCCAGGCTGGCTTGCTGTACCATGTCGTAATCAACAATATTGATCACACATTCCGGAACTTCCTGTACATTTTGCAGGGTATGTTTGGTGGTATTATCTCTCACTCTTCTGGCAGGCGAAAAGATCACGATAGGTGGTTGTGAACTGAAGAGGTTGAAAAAACTGAAGGGGCTCAGGTTTACATTACCCTCTTTATCAATGGTACTCGCAAAACAAATAGGCCTCGGTGCCACAGCGTGGTTGAGCCATTGTTGCTTTTCGGCGGTTCCTATTTTGGAAAAGTCTATTAGCATATGAATTATTTCACCGCAGAGACGGAGAGAGGCAGAGGTTTCGCAGAGTTAGAACCGGTTTACCAGCCTTCTGAATCCGTCTTTGAGTAGTACTACATTAAAGTTAATAAGGTATCCGAGTCTTTTGTCAGCTAATTTTAAATATGTGATCAGCTGAGATTCAAAGATAGGATTGAGCGCCTCTGTTGATTTGATTTCAATGATAATTTCTTCTTCCACAAGTAAATCTATTACATATGCCTTTTGTAAAGAAACCCCTTTGTAGGTTAATTCTACAGATACAAAACTTCTGAAATTAATATCCCTTAGCTGTAACTCTCTGGCTAATGCGAGCTGGAAGGCAGATTCGAGCAACCCTGGCCCTAGCTCCCTATGAACTGCGATAGAGGCATCCAAAATAATACCACCCAATGCATTTAGTGCTTCTTTTTCCATTCTCTGCGAAAACTCCTGCTCCTCTGCGGCTCTGCGGTGAAAGAGCCTTGAACAAGAGGTGAAAAGCTACTAGATATGAGCGATGTATAAAAGCATATTTATACGCATACATCCCACCTAAAACACTATTTCTTTTTCTTCAAAATCGAAAAATCACTCTCTTCTGCTACAATTGTATTACTGATCTTACCGATGCCTTCAATTTCCATTTCTACCACATCACCCGCCTGTAACCATTGCTCCACATAATTGGGGTCATTGAGTTTTCCTGTGCCGTTGAGTTCAAGAAAACAACCGGTTCCTACGGTACCGCTGCCAATTACATCGCCGGGATGAATATCGGTTCCGTAGGCGCAGCGTTCAATGATCTCGGCAAAGGTCCAGTCCATATCTCCTACATTGCCGCTGCTTACCTGTACACCATTTACCCGGCATTTCATGTCTAAGTTCCAGTTTTTACCGGTATGTCCTTCTTTACAGGGGATCTCGTATGATTCCAGTTCGTCCAGTGTAACCAGGCAAGGACCGATCACCGTTGAAAAATCTTTTCCCTTGGCAGGTCCGAGGTTCAATAACATTTCTTCCATCTGCAATCTGCGGGCGCTCATGTCATTCATGATCATCAGTCCGCCAATATATTGATCTGCTTCTTCCGCAGTAATATTTCTTCCCTGTTTACAGATAACGATGGCAGCTTCCAGTTCAAAATCCAGTTTCTCAAAGTGATCGGGCATGCAACGGATCTCACCAGGACCCTGTATACTGTGGTGATTGGTAAAATAGAAAATGGGATACTGGTCAAATTCGGGGATCATTTCCACTTTACGGTTACGCCTTGCGGCAGCCACATGCTGGCGGAACGCATAACCATCTCTGCAGGAAGTGGGAAAAGGAACGGGTGCCAGTAACTGCATTTCTTCGATAGGCACTCCCTGTTCTTGACTGATCTTACCCGATTTGATAGCCGCTTCTACTTTTTGTGCAATGGGATACATATCCTCCCAGTAATGCAGAAACATATTCATGCTGTTAGGCAGTTCCGGATGCAGGGCATCACAATCGAATAATAAACCATCTACTAAAAAAGCCAGTTGATCACGGCCGTCGTTGAGGTAAGAAACCAGTTTCATAAGCAAACAATAATGAGCGACGAAATTAGCGTAAAAACAGGAGGTGCAAACAGGTGCGGATGAGTATCTTTAAATACTGAATGAAGGCTGTATGAAAAAATGGTTTTGGCTTCTCGCTTTGGTATGCGGTTCTGCTCTGGCACAGGAAACTGCCTGGATCCGGATCAATCAACTGGGGTATCCCACCCGTGGCATCAAAGTGGCAGTATGGGGCAGTAAAGAAAACAAAACATTGACCGTTTTTGAACTGGTGGATGCAGAAACTGGTAAAGTGGTGTATAGTTATACCGCAGGTAAGGCTTTTGGTGCGTATGGACCTTTTACCCAAACCCATCGCTTGCAATTCACGGATTTTACCAAAGCGGGCAGGTATTACCTCAGGGCGGGAAATACAAAATCGCCTGAGTTCCCGATCAATGATGATGTATACAAGGGCACGGCTGATTTCTGTTTGCGGTATATGCGGCAACAACGGAGTGGCTTTAACCCTTTTCTGAAAGATAGTTGTCACACACACGATGGCTATACCCTGTATGGTCCCATGCCTGATAGCACCCATGTAGATGCTACCGGTGGATGGCACGATGCCAGTGATTATCTGCAGTACACCACTACATCTGCCAATGCTACCTGGCATTTACTTTCTGCCTACCGCGATTTTCCGATGGTGTTCGGAGATACGAAACAGGCCAATGGACTGGACGGAAAAAACGGAACGGCAGATGTATTGGATGAAGCCAAATGGGGATTGGACTGGTTGCTGAAAATGAATCCAAAGGACGACTGGATGTTCAATCAATTGGGAGATGACAGAGATCATGTGACTATGCGTATACCCAAGGAAGATCCTTATTATGGAAAAGGGTTTGAGCGTCCCCTGTATTTTGTAAACGGGAAACCGCAGCAGCGGGGAAAATTTCTGAATGCTACCACCGGTACAGCCTCTACTGCCGGTAAGTTTGCAAGCACATTTGCGTTGGGGGCTGCTGTTTATCAGCAGAAAGTACCGGCGTTTTCAGCTCTATTAAAAAAGAAAGCGGAAGCGGCGTACCGGTTTGGTGCAGCCAGCCCGGGTGTGGCACAAACGGCTTCTGTTCGCTCTCCCTATATTTATGCAGAGGGTGATTGGGCCGATGATATGGAACTGGCTGCTGCGCAATTATGGGGGTTGACCAAATCCCCCAAATATGATCGTGATTTTAACCAATACCTGATAAAAGATTCTGTTGCCAAATGGATGGGTAAAGACACGGCACATCATTACCAGTATTATCCCTTTAACAATCTGGGTTTGCGTACAATGGCTAAAGCAAGGGGCTATCAGGCATATAATATTGAACTGGAGATCTTGTCTGCTTCCGCTATTGAACGTGTTGCATCAAAAGCAAAACAAAATGCTTTTAACAGAGGTATTCCTTTTATCTGGTGCAGTAATAATTTGACAGCCTCGTTTGCGATTGCCTGTTACTGGGAGCGGGAAATGAAAGGAAATGATTTGTATGCTGAACTGGAACAGGCCAATATTGATTGGCTCTTCGGCTGTAACCCATGGGGTACCAGTATGGTATATGGATTACCTACCAACGGCGATACACCGCTTGATCCGCATTCAGCTTTTACGCACCTGAAGAATTATCCGATTGATGGCGGGCTGGTGGATGGGCCGGTATACACATCCATCTATAAAAACCTGATCGGTATACAACTGAACGATGCAGATGAATATGCTGCTTTTCAAAGCGATCTGGCTGTGTACCACGATGATTATGGTGACTATAGCACCAATGAACCTACGATGGATGGAACGGCTTCCTTGATTTATCTGCTGGCGGCAAAAGAAGCAGAAGCCCGGAAAATGGCAGCAGGGTCTTATTCTAATGAAACGATACAGGGAGGTATTGTTCGTGGTGATCAGACTAAAAAAGAAGTGGCCCTTGTATTTACAGGTGATGAATTTGGTGAGGGATTATCCTCCATCACCCAAACTTTGCAGCAGCAAAAGGTAAAAGCGTCCTTCTTTTTTACGGGCAGGTTTTATCGTAACAAATCATTCCAACCGGGTATCCGGAAACTATTTCAGCAGCAGCATTTTCTGGGGCCACATTCCGATCAGCATTTGTTGTATTGCGATTGGCGTAACCGCGACAGTACTTTGGTAACACGCGATTCTTTACATGCAGATTATCTAAAGAATCTGGATGCCATGAAAACTTTGGGTGTACTTCAGCCAGGTGTTTTGCAATATTATATACCACCGTATGAATGGTGGAATAAAGAAATAGCTTCCTGGTTTGAGCCAGCCAAAACCAAACTCTTCAGTTTTACCCCAGGCACCACCAGCAATGCTGATTATACCTGGCCCGAAATGGGAAATTCCTATAAAAGCAGTGAGCAGATCCTGGCGACTATTAAATCGCTAGCAGAAAAACCCGGCGGATTAAATGGTGCCATCCTGTTACTGCATGCCGGTACCGATCCACGCAGAACAGATAAATTATATAACCGTTTAGATGAGTTGATCCTGTATTTGAAGAAACAAGGATACAGTTTCAAACGGATTGATTCCTTATTGAAGTAGTTACCATTTTTCATCTTCCGGAATATCTCCTTCCTTCCGGAATAGTTGTTTGTTTTTTTCTCTTTGCGCGATCCGTTCCAGGATCAGTTGGGCAATCATATCACCGGCATCGCCTGTGGGATGCTCGAGTAATACCGCACGGAGTTTGGTTTCGCTTACATCCAGCCGGTACAGCAACTGAACCAACCTCGAGAAATCCTTGTCGATCAGTTCATTGATAAACTGGGCCATCTGCTCCGGTCCCAGGTCTTCTAATCTCAGTAATTCGTTCTCTTCTGTCATATATTGCTAAAGGTAGGAATCTCCTAAAATTTGCGGTCAAATCCCCTAAATGTTAAAAAAATGCTACAATATGTAAAATAAACTTGACAAAATGAATATCTTGTTTTACGTTTGCATTGTCATTAAAAACAAACAGACATGAAAAAATTACACTTATTACCACATGGCGCCAGAAAAATCGGCTATGTGTTGCTGGTGCCTTTTCTGGCATTGGGGATTGCGCACATGGGTTGGGATTTTACCATTGCCCAGTTGGAATACCATCCTGTAAAAACGGGAGGGTTATCGTTTACGAATACCAACTATACGGATGAGTTGGCTACGATCGGACTCATTATTGCACTGATCCTGATCGGGTTTTCTAAAGAAGAAACGGAAGATGAAGCCATCCAGTTTTTCCGGTTAGAAGCGTTGCAGTGGGCCGTATATGCCAATTATGCCGTGTTGATCCTCTCGGTATTGTTTTGTTACGGAGGACTGTTCTTCACCATCATGACCATTAACCTGTTTACGGTGCTGATCATTTTTGTGTTACGGTTCCGGTATGTATTGTATCAGTATAATAAAAACAACCCATGAAAAACAAGATCAAGATCCAACGCGCCATTCACAACCTTACACAGGATGATCTTGCCAAAAAGATCAGTGTAAGCCGGCAAACTATCAATACCATGGAATCGGGTAAATATGTTCCCTCTACGGCCCTGGCCCTGAAGATGGCCAGCTTATTCGGTGTATCAGTAGAAGAACTGTTTCAACTGGAAGAGGGGGATTAAAAATCAATCCCCCCCTTTCCAACCTTTTGGGTGGCAGCCACTCTTTATAATATCTGTTCATTATGCGTTTATCCAGCCTTACATATATAAAGCCCGTTCATCCTTTGCTGGCAGCACTGGTATTGCTTGCCATCAGTCTTCTTTTCTTTTTCTGGAGCAACCCGGTTTCTCTGGAAAACAACCATACAGAAACCAGCGAGGAGGGAGCGGGCTCTTATCATTCACCTTTATTGTGTATCTGATTTAGTATTTTTCTATTACTCCCAGTCCAAACAGGGCAAAATCATATTTTACCGGGTCTGCAGCATCCAGTGTTCGCAGGTAACCGGTTAGTTCCTCAGCGGCCTGCCAGTCTATCTGTTTTCTATGCAGCAACCCAAAACGTTTGGCCACCCGTGCCACATGCAGGTCTATAGGGCAGATCAGGTCTGCCGGCCTGAGTTTTTTCCAGATGCCGAAGTCTACCCCCTTTTTGTCCTTACGAACCATCCAGCGGAGGTACATATTTAATCGTTTGCAGGTAGAACCTTTATGGGGTGTGGCAATATGCTTTCGGGTGCGGTTGGGCACCTGTTCCAGGGAGAAAAAATAGTTATGGAAATGCGTCAGTGCCCATGCAATACCTCCCTCCGGTTTTTTGCCGGGTACAAACGCGTCTTCAAGACTTGGGTGATGGGTATAATGATATTGCAGGAACGCGATAAAGTACAGGAGATCCGTTGCCGTAAATGTGCGGTGTTTAAAATGGGTCAGCTTTTGCAGGTCCTGATCGCTGTGATGCAGACAGAAATCATGTGGTGCCATATCCATCAACTGCATCAGCTCCCTGGATTTGTTGATGATGGTGGTGCGGTTACCCCAGGCAAATACAGCCGCAAACAAGCCCGCTATTTCGATATCCTGTTTTTTGGTAAATAAATGCGGAATGCAAACCGGGTCGTCTTTGATGAAAGCAGGTTGGTTATACAACGTTACTTTCTCATCAAAAAAAGCTCGTAAGGAACGACCGGCGGGTAACGGTTTCGAATGCATGTGTGAAAATAACCAAAACAACGGAAGCGATCGTAACCCTCTTTAACAGAAAGACCTCCCGCAGCGCAGGAGGCTTTCTTTTCTCACCACGTAATACTTATCTTTTTCTTACCCTGCCGCTTCCACTGATCTGTACATTGGTAGCTATCGGATTACCCCAATAATCGATATTACCTGAACCGTAGATATGGGCGCTGATTTTATGGGTACAGGTGATCTCAATATTGCCGGATCCGTGGATCTCCGCTTCTGTATCTCCCGCGGTACAGCCATAAGCTTTGATATTACCTGATCCGTTTATATCCAATACCATTTTGTTGAACGAGGAGTTGTTCACCGTAATATTACCAGATCCATTGATGGAAGCCTGGAAGGTAGTTTTGTTGAGAAAGTTACTGATGTTGATCTGCCCGGAACCATTGCTTCGCACTGAGAGCAGATCGGGTACGACAATCGTTACTTTGATATTATTTCTCCTCACATTATAATATGGATCTTCAAAACGCAATACCAGATTCCCATTGGTTACCTGGGTTACAAAAATAGGAACGAGATTTTCGTAACCACTCACGGTAACGGCCTGTACATTACCCTGCAAAATCTCTACCTCTGCACTGCCTTCGAGCTGAACGCTGGTAATAGCAGCAGTGATATTTCTTGTTTCCGTAATGGTACTGCCACTGCCACGGATAGATTTGGTACAGGAACTGAACAACAGGACTGCTGATAATAATAGAAAACCAATTTTTTTCATGCTGACAAATTTTACCTTTTAATGCCGAAAACGAAATTGAGACAGAACAACGGAATAAGTTTCCCGGTATGAATAAACGGTTGATTTAAGAGGATGAACAGCACAAGGAAAGGATAAAAGAAGATATACCGAAAGGCTTGTCAGCAAAGCTTTTCAGCAGAATCACCCGTTTATGTGATTGGATGGGATCAGTATATTAGGTAGTCTCCGGTTCTTTTTTGGTAATGTACCAGGTGATCGGGATAAGCAATAATAAAAACAACACATACAAAATGGATCCGGGAAATTTTCCCTGGCCATTCACAGTATGCATTATGCTGTGGGTACTGTGATAGATGATATTTCCTGCCCAGTGAAGTCCGAGTGTTAGCCAGATATTACCCGTTCTTACCATGGCCAGCATGAGGAAAAAACCGATAATAAGAATATACGACCAGAAAGCGGGTCCTTCAGTTAACCGGTAAATATGATTCAGTAAATACACCAGCGAGGAGAAAAGGATGAGCAGGTAAGGATTCATTTTTCCATTAAAAAACCGATAGAGATAACCCCGTGTTAATACATCTTCTGTGAGTGATGAAAAAAATGTACCCAGGGCAAACAGAAGAAACTGCGATACAAAAACACTGGTGGGTGGGATCTCTTTTACGCGTTCGATATCTAGCAGGAAGCTGCTGAAAGTGTACAGGGTATAAACAATGATACCCACGGCCAATCCGGTACCTAACTGTTCCCATGCTTTTTTCTGAAACACGATTCCCCAGGCGGATAAGCCAGGTAATCCCTGCCATCTGGCCAGTAACCAGGCCAGTACAAAGAATAAAATACTGACTGCCAGAAATCCGGCCGGACTGTTGCTGAAAAGCATCAAATATTCGGCTGCATGGTAACAACCGAACAGGACAATAAAACCGATGATCGCTTTGGCAACAGCTGCTTTTGTCATACTATTATTGTTACATCTTGTTTGATACAGTCGCGTTTCAATAACTGTTCTCCTCTGTGAAACTCCGAAGCTCTGTGTTCTCTGTGCTGAGAGATACAACCATACCTTATTAATAGTAATCTATTTTTTTCAACACAGAGACCACTGAGTAACAGAGGTTCACAGATATTATTTCAGTAAACAGCCATAATTCCACTGAATAGCAGCACCCAATCAAGCAATTGCCTGGTTCAGGTCTGCTATCAGGTCTTCTGCATCTTCAATGCCTACACTTAAACGGATCAGACTGTCTGTTAAACCATTTTTGATCCTTTCTTCTCTTGGAATAGAGGCATGGGTCATAGAAGCCGGATGGTTGATGAGTGATTCCACTCCTCCCAGGCTCTCGGCCAGTGCAAATACTTTGGTGGAAGAGAGAACCCGTTTGGCATTTTCTACGCTGTCGTCTTTCAGGGTAAAACTCATCATACCGCCAAAACCACGCATTTGTTTTTTAGCGATGGCATAATTGTGGTGGTCTTCAAAACCGCACCAGTACACCCTGCCCACTTTGGGGTGGTTGCGCAGGAAATGCGCGATCTTCTCACCATTCTCACAATGACGCTGCATCCGTACATGCAGGGTTTTGATGCCGCGCAGCACAAGGAAACAATCCATGGGTCCGGGAACGGCGCCACAGCTTTTCTGGATAAAATATAGTTGCTCGCGCAGGTCAGCATCTTTCATCATCAGACAACCCTGGATCACATCGCTGTGGCCGCCGAGGTATTTGGTAGCAGAGTGCATTACAATATCGGCACCCAGATCAAGCGGGTTCTGTAAGTAAGGAGAGGCAAAGGTATTATCCACACAGAGCATGGCTTTGGCTTCTTTGGCTATCACAGAAACTGCTGCGATATCGGTGATATTCATCAGCGGGTTGGTAGGTGTTTCGATCCAGATCAGTCTGGTATTGGCTGAAATAGCTTTACGGATATTGTTTACATCGGTAGTGTCTACATACGTAAACAGGATACCGTATTTGGCAAATATTTTAGTGAACAGCCGGTAAGTGCCACCATACATATCATTGGCACAGATCACTTCATCGCCGGGTGATAAGAGTTTGATGACCGCATCAGTTGCCGCTACACCACTACTGAATGCCAGTCCAAAATTTCCGTTCTCTATCTGCGCATAGGCTTCTTCCAGTGCTTTACGGGTGGGGTTCTGGCTCCGGGCATATTCAAAACCTTTGTTTACACCGGGAGCTTCCTGTACATAGGTAGAGGTCTGGTAGATCGGTGTCATAATGGCTCCGGTAGCAGGATCCGGTTCTGTACCGGCATGGATGTATTTGGTGGCAAGTTTCATATAAAAGGTATTGGTGTGTGAAGTTGCTTACTGAAGCAGCTATTGTGTTTATTTAGGTAATGCAATAATGGGTAAACTTGCTTTCAGGTCATCCCACAGAAAAATCAGGTTAGCGCTGTTCTTAGCGTCTTCAAAATAAATGGTAAAAGCTTCTACATTCTCGGTGTTTTTCTCCACATCAATATCTACGCGCACCACATCTTTTTTACTATCGTAGGTATAACCACCCCAGCTGTAATTGTCTTTGTTGAAGATGATGGTCCATTTTTCTTCTGTAGGAATACAGTACAAAGTGTACCTGCCCTTTGCCACATTTTTACCACCTATCTTAACATTGCTGAAGAATTCGATCTCGGTTGCTTCATTGGCACCGAGGCGCCATATGTCATTGTATTTAAGGATGCTGCCAAAAATATTTCGTCCGTTTTTTAAGGGTCGTCCATACAATACCCGCGCAACCGGAGAAGCGCCAGCTTTGCCACTCATTTTAAGTAAAGGGTAATTGTTGGGCCAATAGCTCATATCCATTGGCGATTTGTCCAGATCTGTAGGTTTTGTTTGTGCCTGCAAACTCGTCAGGAAAAGCAGACATGCCAGGCCGAAGAATACTTTCATGTAAATGGATTTTGCCAAAGATAAATGCTATTGGGATAGCAAATCATCCAAATATGTGGAAGCAAATGTTTTCACTTCCGGGAAAAAAGCCCGGTAATAATCCTGCAGTGCTGCATACTCTTTCCTGAACACCAAAAAAGCCGCTGATGCATCATCCAGATAGGCAGCTCTTCGTACCAGTCCGCCGAAACTTTTTTCAATACCATACTCCGACCGGTAATGGTATAACCAGTTCTGGTTGGTCATATAAGGAAGCATACCGGCAAATTTTTCGGGTAACAAGGATTGTTGTTCAGCCAGTTGTGTATATACACTGTGGGCAAAAAGTAGTAGTTCGGGTTCTGCCAGTTCTGTTTCATCGGCTGCCAGAAAATGATCATACACCACATCTATAAATGCGCCGGCATAGGCACCCACAGCAGGTTTGAATAATAGTTTAGCCGCACGTGTGGCCGGATGCTGGTCGGTAAATGTATCAATGGCCCGATGCAGCCGGATGCCTTTCTGTACAGTATCGGGGTATTCGTATTGCTTTTTCCCCTTCACAAAATCACTGATCATATTACCCACCAGTATACCCGGATTGTTGAAGGAGAGGTATGCGTGGGCGAGGTAGTTCATTTTCAATGAGTGAATGAGTGGATGAGTGAATGAGTGAATGAGTGAATGTGTGGTAAAGTTGCTGCTTTTTGAACCACTTTTCAAAATTAACCCCTTGATAACGGCTTTTGTGATTTTATTAAGAAATCGGCGCAAATGCAGCAGGGTATTGCTTTTTACAAGTAAGCCGCGGTATTATTCATAATCTGGAAATACCGCTCATACTAATCTACTGATCCGGTAGGGTTATTCGTCACAATCCAGTAAAGACCGGTGATGACAGGTTCTATTTTTGACTGGTCAATATGAAAATGACAATAACCAATATTTAAAAAACCGAAAAACAAACATTCATGAAAAAATTATTCATCGCAGCCCTCATCGTAGTGGCAGCAGGAACCAGCGCTTTTGCAGCAGATGTGTTCAAAGTTGATTACAAAGTAAAAAGCAGTTTTGAAGCCAGATTTGCCGGCGCGCAGAATGTGGTATGGAGTGCCAAAGAAACTTTTATCAAAGCAGCTTTTACCATTGCAGAAGAAAACGTAGAAGCTTTTTTTGATGGCGAAGGTGAACTGATTGGTCTGAGCCGTAAGGTTGACCTGAAGAAACTGCCTTTGAATGCGATTCAGAAAATCAAAAAAGAATACGCTGCCTATCAGGTAACTGATGCGATCGAATTTGACAGAGATGGTGATAAGTCTTATTACGTATCGCTGGAAGATGGTACCAAAAAACAGATCCTCGAAGTTTCTGTATACGGAGCTGTAAGCAAATACAAAGGACCAGGAAAATAAGCATAGGTTAGGTTGTAAAAATCAGTGGGCCCTGCTATTGCAGGGCTTGCTGTTTTACAAAACGTTCCATCGAAATAAACTCCCCTTCTTTTTTCAGATCCGAGATAAGTTGCTGCAGGCGATGCAGGAGGGGAAGTCCATTGTGTTTCCTGGTAAATCCGGGCAAACCATAATTTTCTATATCCGTAAACTCCCAGGGATGAAAGTAGAGACAGAGATACCCATCTTTTCGCAGGGTTTGCAGTGCCAGTAGTTTAAATACCGGGTAAGGGAGGTTTTTAAAACTGAGCCAGAATAGTGGCACCCGCAAACCCGGTGATACAGATGCAGGGATACGTAACATACCCTGATCATGGTACATTGTTCTGGGAAGGTGCAGATTATTATACCTGCCAGGTAACCAGGTGGGGTTTACGGAAGAGTCATATTGGTAACCCGCTTTCTTCACTTCTTCCATGGCCACTTTGCGCATACGGGGCATTCGTAAGCCAGTAACTGTTTTACCGCTGATCTCTTCCAGTTTTTGTCTGGAGCTTAACAGGTCTTCATCCCTGAACTCAGAATGGTAAAAGGTATGCGATGCAATCTCATGCTGTTGGGCCAGTGTACGAACCGCATTGGGATAATGCATGGCAAAATTAGCAGTGGTAAATAAAGTAGTTGCTACAGCAGGATCTGTTAATAGGGGTGTAATGGCATCCAATCCTTCTTTGCCTACCCGCATCTGTTCCTCGGCGCTGATGGGGAAATTGTATTCCAGCGGCATATCAAATTCTTCCACATCAAAACTCAGCAACACGAAACGGTTTTTCATGCAGAGAGATTTGATTCTTTTACGATATAGTGCGGTCTTTGTTTACCCTGCATGAATAACTTGCCGAGATACATACCAATAATGCCGAGGATCATTAACTGTAATCCTCCAAAAAATGCGATGGTAGCGATCATGGAAGTCCAGCCCGAGATCGGGTGGCCGAAATAATAACTGTAAATGATATAGGGAATGTATAATAGTGATACCAATGAAAATACAAATCCGAGATACGCTGCAATATAGAGGGGCCTTGTACTGAAGGAAGTGATGCCCTGCAATGCAAAACGGATCATTTTCTTAACGGTATATTTTGATTTGCCCTGTGTTCGTTGTGCAGGGTCATATTCAATTCCCAGTTGTTTGAATCCCATCCATTTTACCAGGCCACGCATAAAAAGGTCCGTTTCTTTGAATGCGCGGAACACTTCTACCACTTTGCGGTCCATCAAACGGAAATCAGCAGTGCCGGGTTCCAGCTCTATATCAGAAAGGTTATTGATTAGGTCGTAAAACATATTCGAGGTTTTGCGTTTCATCAACGGCAATTCCTGCTGGTCTTTGCGGATCGTGTATACAATATCATTGCCATTTTCCCATTCGCTTATCATATCCGGAATAAGCTCCGGCGGATGTTGCATATCGCCGTCCATCATGATCACTGCATCTGCATCTACCATGTCCAGTCCGGCTTTTAAAGCGTTCTGGTGACCGAAGTTGCGGGAAAGAGAAACAAAGAA
This sequence comes from Caulobacter sp. UNC279MFTsu5.1, assembly GCA_943369185.1. GTDB lineage: Bacteria > Bacteroidota > Bacteroidia > Chitinophagales > Chitinophagaceae > Sediminibacterium. Next base: position 31,242 of record CALRMK020000005.1, read on the forward strand.
AATACCGGGGTTACTATCAGCCAGCGCTTTTAATTCTTTGAGTGTACCATCGGTGCTGCCATCGTCTACAAAAGTGATATCAAACGCATGGGGAAGTACGGCAAAAGTGCTCTGCAAGGCAGCGGTTATCACGCTTACATTGGCTTCTTCGTTACATACGGGAATAACAACAGAGATCCGCTTTTTCATTAGCTAATGGCTAAAAGTTTCATGCAATGGCAAATTACAATTATTTCATCAGTTACCGGTTTTAACGACTGGTACAGCAAAATTTTTCCGCAACAGCTGAAAAACAAGTACACACCAGGCAGTAAAACAAGGCAAGGCTTTTAAAGAGTACGGCAGAATAATCTCTCTGCGTACGAAAGGCGGAAAAAGATCTGTGGCCGACAAACTTGTCAGGATGAGTACAAACAACAACAGTGCCTGTACCCATTTCTGTATCGGTTCTTTCTGTATGAGGTACCACCAGCCAACACCTGTAACAGCCAGTACAAAAGTGGAAGATTCTGCAGAGGAACTGAAGATCACCGCACCAATCAGTAACAAACAGGCATACGTGCTCCTGAAAGCGGCATGTGTATACTGACTGAACCGTAACAAAGGCAAAGCATATAAGAAAGCGGCAGGTGCCAGTACCATATAATTTTTCAGGTGGCTGATTTTTCCGATCCGCCTGATCATACCCATTACTGAGATATCCTGCATCAGATTTTCATCCTGCGCATTGATGTTCTGTGCATTTTTTTCTACCAGTGAATGCAGCCAATCCTGGTATGATTGTATAATAAACGCGGGAGAAGAAAGGAGCATCGGCAAACAAAATAACAGCACTAACCATCCAAGAAAAGAAAGTATAAACCTGATCTTATGTTTTGAAAACAGGAAAAATGCCAATCCCACAATACCATACAGCTTTACCAGAAAACCTGCTACAATAAATAGAGTTGCCCATCCGTCTTTTTCTTTTTCTACCAGTACATAACTCAGCAGGATCCAGCCGGTGAGCATGGGGTTGAATTGTACGTTATGGATGGCCGTCATCATTTCTACCAAACCAATGAGCAGCAGCAGTTGTTGCTGTTGATCTGTAAGCTGCAGTTGCCTGATCGCATAAAATAATACCCATGCATTTAAGACACACCATAAAAAACATCCCAGAAAATCAGGTAATAGGGCAAAGGGGGCAATGAGTATACTGAATACCGGACCGTAATGGTTCGAATCCACATATTCGCCGGGATATAACAGGTACAGGTTTTTTTGGGCGAGGGTATGTTCAAAAACACCCTTAAAAATAAAGTAGTTATTGATGGCTTCCTGTCCCCGGCTGATCTCGGCAATGGCAGCCAGCATGGCCAATAGGAACCAGGCAAATACAGGCAGGGGCAGGCTCCAACGACCAATCGATATCGTTCTTAGTAACAGTTTCATGCAAGGGGGCTCAATACAAAAATATCGGTAAGTTTCGGGTACGGAAAAATAAATATTACCCCGGCATCTATTCCGACTGAAAACCGGGCAAAAAAATTACTTTTGCCCCCTAAATCAAGCATGATGAGCAAAGGACCTGTTTCGCAATTCATACAACACCATTACCGGCACTTTAATGCAGCCGCATTGATTGATGCCGCCAAAGGATATGAGACCCACCTCCTGGAGGGGGGCAAAATGCTGGTAAGCCTCGCCGGTGCCATGAGTACCGCAGAACTGGGCATCAGCCTCGCCGAAATGATCCGCCAGGATAAAGTGGCCATTATCAGTTGTACGGGGGCCAATCTGGAGGAAGATATCATGAACCTGGTGGCGCATAGCCATTATAAGCGCGTTCCGAACTACCGCGACCTGAGTCCGCAGGAAGAATGGGAACTGCTCGAGAACCACTATAACCGTGTTACCGATACCTGTATTCCCGAAGAAGAAGCTTTCCGCAGGCTGCAGCAGCATATTCACAAGATCTGGTCTGAGGCAGATGCCAAGGGCGAACGCTATTTTCCGCATGAGTTTATGTACAAAATGCTGAACAGCGGTGTACTGGAGCAGTATTACGAGATCGATCCTAAAAACAGCTGGATGCTGGCCGCTGCTGAAAAAAACCTGCCTATTGTGGTACCGGGCTGGGAAGACAGCACCATGGGTAACATTTTTGCCTCTTATGTGATCAAAAATGAACTGAAAGCCAGCACCATGAAAAGCGGGATCGAATACATGGTTTGGTTAACTGAGTGGTACCGTGCTAACAGTGGCGGTAAGGGTGTTGGCTTTTTCCAGATCGGTGGCGGTATTGCAGGCGATTTCCCGATCTGTGTGGTGCCCATGATGTACCAGGATCTGGAATGGCATGATGTTCCTTTCTGGAGCTATTTCTGCCAGATCAGTGATTCTACCACTTCTTACGGTTCTTATTCAGGGGCGGTGCCTAATGAAAAAATCACCTGGGGTAAACTGGATATACATACACCCAAATTCATCGTAGAAAGCGACGCTACCATTGTAGTGCCATTGATCTTCGCCTACCTGCTGGGATGGTAAGATAAATATCATTACTCGTAACAACGTCATTTCGAAACTGGTAAGCGGAACTATCTTCCCTGCCTTTCGGAATGACGTTTTTTTCATTTACCACTCTCCGGTAAAAAGATCTGTAAAACCGTGCCTTTGTGCCTTGGTGAGAGATTTTTTTGCTCACAAAGGCGCCAAGGCGCAGAACGATGATTTCCAGGTAAGATTCCGGTCAATAACAAATAAACAACACCCCGTATTCTTGCTGTAACCGCTTTCCTGCTTATCTTCCTTTATTAATCACGAATTCAACTTTTCATGAAAAAAATTATTCTGCTGGCATTTTGTTTTCTTGTTCTTTCACAGGTTAACGCACAAACCAAAGTAACCAAATCGAATGTAGTAGGTAAATGGACCATCTCTGCCGTAGAGATGACGGGCCTGTTCTACTATAGTATTGATAAAGATTCACTCGCCATTGGTGAAATGATGAAAAGCCAGATCCCCGATCAGTCGCAGCTGGCTACTATTACCGCTACCATGAAATCGCAGATGGCGATGTTCGCTACGATGGGCTTTGTTTTTAATGCAGATGGAACAGCTAAAATGGGTGCTGGTTCTGCACAGGAGGAAGAAGCCACTTATAAGGTAGATGAGCAGAACTCGCTGATCACCACCATCGATAAAAACAAAAAAGAAGATGTGCTGAAAGCCGATTTTCAGGAAGATAAACTCCGCCTCACTGTTAAACAACCACAGGGCGAGATCCTGATGTTATTGAAAAGAGCGAAATAAGCTACGGAATACTCAATAACATATGGTATCAATAAAGAAGCCGCATCGATCTGATGCGGCTTCTTTCGTATCTGTATGGTAGCCGGGATACTATCTCGCAGGCATAGTTAACGGAATATCTCTTTTCAGTAACTCATCGCGGTTGGCAATTACCCAGGCCGTATGAAACACCAGTTTGGTACGCTTTTCCATGATACCGAACTGGATCTTGTCTACGGTATCGGTAGGTCTGTGATAATCTGCACCCAGCATCCCATCGTAGAAGAACAGAATAGGAACACCTTTTTTGGCAAAATTATAATGGTCGCTGCGGTAGTAGATCCTGTTCTGGTCGTTAGGATCATCATATTTATAATCCAGCGCAATGTTCACGTATTGTTTATTTACGCTTTCATTGATCGGTGCCAGGTCAGAACTTAATTTATCATGACCGATCACATAGATATAATTGAGGGTATCCGCTTTGCGGGAAGCGTCTCCGCGACCGATCATATCTGTGTTCAGATCAACAGACACTTTGGTCATATCTACTGTGGGATGATCGGCATAGTAAGCCGAGCCTAATAAACCTTTCTCTTCCCCACTAACGGTCATGAAGATCATGGTTCTGCGGGGTTTGTTTCCTTTTTTAGCTGCTGCTGCAAAAGCTTCGGCCATCTGCATTACGCCAACGGTTCCGGAACCATCATCGTCTGCACCATAATAGATCACATTGCCCTGTTTGCCCAGATGGTCATAATGTCCGGTGAGGAATACATATTCTGCTTTTTTATCAGTTCCGGGTAACACACCGATCACATTGCTGCTTTCCAGTGTCTCTGCTTTTTTAACTGCGTTGATGACTACTTCAGAAACATAATTTCCTTTGACAATTGTTTTCAGATCTGCGGGAGAAATTCTGGCTGTTCTTCCCAGTAAAGCAGAAGCCACTTCTTCAGAAACGGTAGCTACCAGAAAACTGCTGGCAGCAGCTGTAGCTGTTGGCGCTGTGATACTCATGCGTCCTTTCACAGAAGTTGGATTAGCGCGCGGAAAATCAGCTGAAATCACCAGTATACCTGCCGCACCGTTTCTGCGGGCCGCATTTACTTTGGCCATAGCGGGTCCGCCAAAACCACGTCCACCACCGGCTGGGGCAGCGGTTGCGCCACCATCCAGAACCAGTACCAGTTTGCCTTTTACATCCAGGCCCGCATAATCGTTTACTTTGGTGGCAGAATCTACCATACCATAGCCTGCAAATACAACACCGTTGTAGTTCCAGGTACCAGTAGAGATGGTTTGCATACTGAACATAAAATCCTTATCCCACTCAAAAGATCTGCCATTTACACGTAAGTTCTTTTCGCTGAGTACCTCCTGATAAACAGGATATAATTGCTGGTAGCTATCGCCGTTACCGGGTTTCAGACCAATTTTTTTGAAGAAATCTTCTATGTAGGCAGCTGCTTTCCGCTGACCGGGAGAAGCTGTTTCACGACCTTCCATTTCATCACCGGCCAGAATGGTCAGTTTTTCTTTTAATCCCTGTTGGGTAATCAATGCTGCATATTTAGCAGAGGCATCATCCCCTTTCTGCGCCATAGCCAGGGTGGCGGCAAATGGCAGGCAGAGCAATAGTAGTTTTTTCATTGTTGTTGGTATAGGTTTGAGTTAAGAGCAAGCAATTTTACCTACGCGGGTAGCGTGGCGGCCACCTTCAAATTCGGTGGTCATGAATATTTCCAGCATCTGTTCTGCCAGCGCCAGCGATACAAAACGGGAGGGGATACAGATCATATTGGCATCATTGTGCTTACGAACCAGCACGGCCACATCGTTCTGCCAGCAAAGTCCGGCGCGGATCTGCTGGTGTTTGTTGGCACTGATGGCAACGCCGTTAGCGCTTCCGCAGAGCAGAATACCAAAGGAACATTCTCCTTTCTCTACGCTGGAGGCAGTAGGGTGGGCAAAATCGGGGTAATCAACGGAATCTTCTGAATGGGTACCAAAATCTTTTACCTGAAAGCCTTTATTGGTTAACCAGTTTACCAGGGCCGTTTTATATTCAAAACCGGCATGGTCGCAACCAATGGCAATGGGTTTGGAGGGGTCGAATACGAAATGCATGTTTGTTAATTAGGGTGGCTAAGATAACAGATTGAGGGTAAAGGGCTTGAAAAAAAGTACGAATGGGGGAGGGAAGGCAGTTAATAGTTTAAAGTGAATAGTTAATAGTTAATAGTCGGTATTGGTCTGCTATACTTTTAACTATTAACTATTCACTTTTAACTTCTTACTCCTAATCCCACTCTTCATCTTCCTTCTTATCCTGCTCTCTTTTGGCCCGGGCAGAAACAAGGATACTCAGTTCATAGAGTAACCATAAGGGAATGAATACGATCATCTGGCTCATCCAGTCGGGACTGGGGGTAATAAAAGCTGCCAGGATCAGGATCACTACCAGCGCATATTTTCTTGTCTGACGGAGGAAAGTAGGTGTAATCAGACCGATTTTAGTGAGAATGAAAGCGAGAACCGGTAATTCAAATGCCAGTCCGCAACCAAGTATGATATTGGTAAGATTGTCTATATAATCGGCCAGGGTAGGCATGGTGGTGATAAAACCCTGTGTACCCAACTGGAAACCACCCAGAAAGTTAAAGGTGAAAGGCCCCAGCAGGAAATAACCAAAAGCGGCACCAGTGAAGAAAAAGAAACTCACCCAGAAGATCACAAAACGGGTATTCTTCAATTCTTTTTCTTTGAGAGCAGGTTTTACAAAACGCCAGAACTCCCAGAAAATAAAAGGGAAAGCACAAATAATTCCTCCAATCAAGGCCATGGAAATACTGCTGAGAAACTGGCCCCCGAAAGTATTACTGATCATGTTTACTTTTACAGCAGGCATACAGAGCGCATTGCCCATATATGCCCAGTGACTGAACTGACAGAGTTTACGATAGCTGATAAAATCAGGATTCAGCGGTCCGTAGATCACATTGTCAAATACCCAGTTACGGTAAATAAAAATAACGACGGCCATGACCAGGATGGCCAGTACGGAACGGATGATATGTACCCTTAATTCTTCGAGATGATCGATGAAGGTCATCTCACTTTTTTCTGAACCCCGGTTTCTGTTAAATATTGCCATTGCGTTCTTTGACTATTGTCAGCCGCCAAAGTTACGGGTATGGAGAACATAAAAAACAGGGGTTTTGTAAGAAGCGGAATGGCTGCCGGGCCGGGTTTTATGGTGAGTTTACAGCCGAGGTTCTTTACAGCTAAGCCAGTTTTGCTATTATGGGTGCCAGCAGGGTGGGTATTTCGGCCGCGTTGGTATAGATCACCGAATAGCCAGCTGTGCCGGCAGCGGTGGTAGAATGTTCGGCCCGGGCATGGCGGAGGTAAATCACGGGCTTGCCAAGTGCAGCGGCATACCCGATCTCAATACCCACCCCGATGGCTTTTTCAGAAACTTCGGCTATCAGCAGGTCAGATTCGGAAATATCCCGGAAAGCCTGTTGCATCATCTGCTGTTCTTCTTCTGGGGCAAAATGGTATTGGTCTACAAAAATGAATAGGTTGATCTGGCAGGCAGACAAGACTTCTCTGATAGCAGTTATTTCGGCCGCAAGATTTTGCCTGTTCTGGTAACCGATGGAGAGATAGGCTTTTTTCATCGAATTTATTTTGCTGCAAACCTGGCTGGTTCAGATCGGGTTAGCGCAGGATCTTCATTTTCACAGATTCGATCCGGGTATCGCTCACATTCAGGATATCGAAACGATAATCGCCGATGATGATGGTCTCTTTCTGTTTGGGGATGGTCTCGTGTTCATTGATGATATAACCGCTCAGTGTTTCAGAATCGCTGGCGGGAAATTTCATGTCGTATTTCTCATTCAGGTAATCCAGTTCCATGCGGCCGCTTAAAATAAATTCATCTTCGGCCAGTTGTTTCTCTACCAGTTCTTCGGTATCATACTCATCCTGGATCTCACCAAAAATTTCCTCCAACACATCTTCCATGGTTACAATGCCTGCAGTACCGCCAAACTCATCCACCACCCAGGCAATGCTTTTTCTGTCTTTGGTAAATTTGCTGATCAGGTCCGTAGCACTCATGCTTTCCGGCACCGCCATAATGGGATGCAGCACTTCACGGATATTGGCAGGTTTTTTGAACAGGTCCAGCTGGTGTATATAACCCAGTATCGAATCAATATTATCATCATATACCACCAGTTTACTCAACTGTGTGCTGATAAAGATTTTCTTGGCTTCTTCCACAGAGGTATTGATATCAATGGCTTCGATCTCTGTACGAGGCACCAGGCATTGCCTGATCTTTACCATGGGTAAACTTAACGCGTTCTCGAATAGTTCGGTATTCAGCTCCTGGCTTTCTTCATCCTGTTCTTTGGTTTGCTGAAAAAAATGTTCGAGATCCACTTTGGTAAACGCATCGTTCCGGTCGTTCACCCGTACATTGAACAGGTATTTGAGGATCCACTGCGATACATCTACAAAAAAATTGGTCAGTGGCAGAAAGAGGCCATGAAAAAAATTGGCAACTCTGGCAAAAAAACTCAACAAGATATCTCCCCTTGCCCTGAAAATCGCTTTGGGTATAAACTCACCAAACACGAGTACCACCAACGAGGTCATCAAGGTATCAAAACCCAGTTTTACGTATTCGTTCTGGAACTGCAGTTTGGTCCAGAGGGCGGTCCAGATGGTTTTAGACATCAGCTCATGCACCAGCAATCCATAGATAACGAGAAAGATATTTAAACCAATCAGACAGGTGCCGATAAAACGGGCAGGATGTTCCATAAAATTAGACAGGATGATCCCGCTTTTTTTGCCCTGTTTTTTCTTCAGTTCAATACTTAACCGGTTGGCCGATACAAATGCGATCTCATAACCGGCAAAAAAACCGATCAATAGCAATGTAACGATGATCCAGATGAGGGTATAGAGCTCAGTCATGGAGGAAAATTACATAAAAATCGTGAGTCGTGAATCGTGAGTCGTGGGTAGTCAGGGGTGAGTAGGGGGCTTAGTAGCGGAGGGTGCCGTTCTAAACTACCTGCTGACCACTCACCACTCACCCAAAAAATGCCCCGTAAAAACGGGGCATGGTCACCGATAGGTACAACATGAGAAAATCGGCTGTGTGAGATCGTGGGAATGTCGAATATCAAACAGGGAATGTCGAATGTCGATCGGAGTGATACTTCGGTGTTCTGCGTTCCCTGTTCGATATTCGATATTCTATGGGGGTTATTTAAAGTCCACCGTACAATTCTGGCATTTCATCACTATTTTCAGTCCTTTGCCATCGCCTACGGTGGCGGTAAATAGATTGGGGCTGTTATCGTCTCTCCAGCCGGACAGCATCCTCTGGGAAGAGACGATTCCGGAGAGCGTACCGGCTTTCAACACTCCTTTTTCTTCTACAACCTGCCCTTCTTTGGTAGTTTTATTCTCTGATTTCTCCGCTGCGGTAGTGGCTTGCGACACTTTCTTTTCAAAATTGCCATACACAGAACTGTAGCCACCGGTAAAATCAACGGTATAGCTTTTTACATCGCGCAGCGGGATCCGGATATCAGCATATTTATCATCGATCCTGATCTGGCTTAGTGAAGGGCCGGTTTTTCTGATCTTGATGTCGGCATTATTGCCTTCTATATCTATCGCATTATTCAGTTTCGTGATCCGGAGATTACCATAGGATTTGCGGCCGCGGATATCACCGGCTTCTTCCAGTTCATATTCATCGTTGGTGCTGCGCATCACCACTTTATCTGCAGCCGCCATTTCGATGGTAGAGTATTTGCTTTCGATATCCAGGTCGTTGATGGTTTTGGCACTGAAGCGGCCATTGGTAAATTCGATTTCCGCATTTTTTATGTCACCCACACTCACATTGGAATACTTTGAACGGAGAACGAGTTTGCCCAGGTTCTCTGCTTCCAGATTACCATTGGTGATATCGATACTGGCATCGGTAATACCCGCCGGTACAGATACATCGGCATATTTGCTTTCCAGATCCAACTTACTGCCTGTTGGAATGGTTACGGTTACGATTCTCTTGGTATTGGCTTTGGTGCCAACATTCTGGCCTGTTCCGTTGAATACGGCTACCCCGTTTCCTGAACCGCCTGAACCAAAGTAAGTATAGGCCCCCGATCCCGAAGAGTAAAAACTGCTGCCGCCAATGCTGCCTGATTTCACTTTTACAGAACTACCCAGAGTTTTTAAAGAGAGATTTACTTTTTCGAGCCACTCATCATCCGTCAATTTGCTCTCACCATCATAGTAAACCGTGGTGGTTACTTTTACCTTGGGCTGGTCCCATGTTTTGATGATGATATTGCGGGATGCGTTCTCGATATAGATCTCCCCTCCCTTAGGTACCGAAACCTCTTTGCTTACTTCTTTTGTTTTGAGGTCTTCGTCTTTGTAGTTTTTGGTGGCCCTCATGTTTTCACCGTTGATTACCCTGAGTTCTCTTCCTTCTGTTGATGCCACGCGCACCTGTGTGCCGGATGAGGCGGCAGGCGCGGTACTGGTAACCACCTGCTGTGCCGTTGCCTGTGAGAGAATGCCTGACAATACAGCTGTCAGTAATAAAATATTCTTTTTCATTTTGTTCATGATAATAGGCATTTAGATTTTCAGGAAATAGGTTTTGGCAGAGTCAACAGGCACGCGGTTTTGTTTGTAGCGGTTGTTGGTCTTGGTCATTTCCGTTTGTAATTGTTTGAGGATGGTTAATTTCTGCTGGTAGAGATTGATGAGCTGGTCCAGTAATCCATCAGTCATGCCGCGCCTTGCAATGTCTGATTTGATCTGTTTCTCCTCTTTCTCCATTTGCCTGATCTGTATGGCAAAATCATTAAAATAAGCGGGTGATTCTGCATACATCGGCATACTGCTTACCCGTTCCCGCTGCAGGTTGATTACCTGAGTAAAACTGTTCTCCATCTGCTGGAGGGCAATCATATCGGCTGTGGGTTGTACTCGTTTTTTGGGTTCCACCATAGCCGGTTCTTTTTTTACAGGAATCTTTACCTGGGCCATAACGGCTGGTTCTGTGTTCTCTGTTTTGGTTACGGACTTTTTGGTAACGGGTGCTGCTTTTTCTATAACAGGTTTTTGCTGACTGGCCAGTTCTGTTTTTGTAGTTTTCTCCTGCAACAACCACCAGCCACCGATGCCGGCTAACAGCAGCACACAGGCTGCTACTGCCCAACGGGTAACCATGACCACTACCGTAGTTTTGGGTGCACTGGCCGATTGCTGTTTGATCTGTTCCCAAACCTGTAAACGGGGTTCGTCCAGATCCAGTTGATCAGCATGTTGCCTAATATATTTTTTCAGTTCATCCATGTGCCTGTAATTGACGGGTGATACGTTCTTTTAATAACTGTCTCGCCCGGTGGTATTGACTTTTACTTGTTGATTCTGAGATGCCCAGCTGTTCGGCAATGTCTTTGTGGCTGAAGTCCTCCACTACAAAGAGGTTGAATACCTGCCGGCAGCCATCCGGCAAGCCCTTGATCTCCTGGTGGATGATCTCGAAGCTCACGGTTTTCCACCACTCTGTTGCTTCCTCCACCAGGGTATTATTTCTTTCATCTTCCCATTCGCTCCAGTAGAAATTTTTCTTGCTGTAACGGATACATTCGTTCACCACGATCCGCTTTAACCAGCCGCCAAACTGCAGGGGATCTTTTAACTGCCCCAGGTTACGGAATGCCAGTATAAAAGCATCCTGCAGAACATCTTCTGCATCGTTGCGGTTACCTGTCATGCGGGTACAGATATTGAACATACCCTTACTATACTGCCGGTATAGCCAGGCCTGCGCTTCTGTATCGCCCTTACAGGCTTTTCTCACAACAGCCGTTTGTATGGTGTTAGCCTGTTCCAATGGTTGTCTGGGAATAAGAGTAGGTTGTTTGGGAAAGGTTGGAAGGTGGTGTTGATTTTTTTTGGAAAATACTGTGTGGGGTAAAATTGATAAAGTAAATAAGTATATAGAGCATATAAAGTATATAGGGTAAATAGAGTGGATGAGTGCCTATCGACATCCCGCACCTTATTTACCCTATATACTTATTTACTTTATATACTATATATCCCTGACCAAGCCTAAGCGAGATCCAGTACCGGCTTATTTTGTAAAATAGCTTCTATTTTCTCCATTACTTCTGTAGAAAGCAGTTTCAGACTGTCCAGAGCTTTCAGGTTTTCGAATAACTGCTCTTTTTTGGTGGCACCCAGGATGGCGGTGGTTACATGGGGGTTTTTGATGGTCCAGGCAATGGCCAGCGAAGCCAGCGATACGCCCAGATCATCGGCCAGCAGGGTCAGTTTTTTTACTTTTTCCAGTTTTGTATCCTGGATCCAGCGGTCTTTGAGCCAGCCAAAACCTTCAATAGCCAGGCGTGAATCTTCGGGAATGCCGTTATTGTATTTGCCGGTTAAAAAACCAGCCGCCAGCGGACTCCAGATCGTGGTGCCCAATCCTACATTCTGGTAAACCGGCAGGTAATCCTGTTCTACTTTAAACCGCTCAAACATATTGTACTGCGGCTGTTCTACCGAAGGGCCTATCAGGTTGTATTGGTGCGCTACGCGATGGGCTTCCATGATCTCGGCACCACTCCATTGGCTGGTACCCCAGTATAATATTTTTCCCTGTTGTATCAGGTTGTGCATGGTCCAGACCACTTCTTCAATAGGCACCTGTGTATCGGGGCGATGACAGAAATAGAGATCGAGATAATCGGTTTGCAGTCTGCCCAGTGCTTCCTGACAGGCTTCTACCAGGTGTTTACGGCTTAAACCGGTCTGGTTGGGTTTGTTATCTGCGCCTCGCCACCCAAAAAATACTTTGGAAGAAAGGGTATAGGAAGTTCTGTCCCATTTTTTGGCTTTCAGTACCCGCCCCATCATTTTCTCACTTTCGCCCAGGGCATAGCCTTCTGCATTATCAAAAAAGTTGATGCCGTTATCATAGGCAATGCCCATCAGCTCATCGGCACTGTTATCGCTGATCTGTTTGTGAAAAGTAACCCAGCTGCCAAAACTCAGTACACTTAATTGCAGACCACTGCGGCCCATTCTTCTGTATTCCATGTAACTATTTTTAGGGGTGTAAGGTATTAAATGTGAATGAGTGGGTGAGGGAAATGTTATTAGTTTCAGGAAGAATTACCTGTCATGGTTCAGTAATACTTTTTATTTTTTATTTCTCTCTACAGGCACATTCATGATGTTCACTGATATAACTGATCGTAGCCTTACAGATTTTTTCCAGTGTGGGAATATGCAGGTCAGAAAGTTTTTTCACATATATACAGGCTTTTGCCATCTTGTATTTTCCTAAATCATCCAATAAATGCCTGTTGTTTTGTGTTGGTGAAAATACGTACAGCGAAAAAGCCGCTTTACGGGGCGAAAAACCAATCAGCGGGGCATCTCCTTCGTGCCCGCTGGCATATTTGTAATGGTAACTGCCAAATCCGATAATGGTAGGCCCCCACATCTTAGGTGGAAATCCAGACCATTCACTCATCAATTCCAGTAAGCGAAAACTATCGGTTCTCTTCTGGTCATTATCTACATAGGTGTTGATAAAGTCAACGACATTGATGGCTGTTTCGGTTGTTTTGTTTTTGGCCATACATGGAAGATATTATGTCTGATTGTTGATTTGGATTATTACCTCAAACAGAACTCACACACATTATTCAGGCATCAAGTAGTTTTAGAATAAAAGTAAACCCTATCTATTTCCGCGTCGTATCCGTCCCGTTTGCCAGACTATCTGCGATCATGGCAAAACTACCGGGCTGAATTTTGAAAAGAGTAAGATTGGTAAGATCCTGGTTGCAGGTCATGCCCACACCCGAGAATCGTTTTTTGGGGTATCGCTGGCTGATGGTCACTTCCTTATCGGTATAGAATTTCTGCAGGTTCTGGTCCCAGTACATTTCTTTACAGAACAAGGTATCCCCCTTAATATTAAACGCAACTACGCTGTCGCGGAGAAATACTTTGCTCTGGTTTTCGAGGTAATTGCCATACAGTGCACTTAACTGGCTTTCGATGCGTGCCGTGCTGTCGTTATAAAAATCTACGTGTAAGGACCGGGGGAACTCTGTTCTCCGCCCGGTATCTCCCTGGATCCGCAGCATCAGGGGTGCAGTCAGATGCGCCCGCATTTTACCATCCATACTCAGGTAACTGCTGATATTTTTTCCCTCTTCTATATTCTCTTTTTTCCGGCTCAGTTCCCGTACTTCATTCACATCATTCTCGCATCCGCACAAAAAAAAGCAGCCGGACAGGATGGCTGCTATAAAGAATATTTTATGTGAGATCAGTTTAGTCATACCTGCGTTTGATAAACCAAAGATCGCTCAAACTCATGCCAAAAGTAAACTGGAAATAACTTTCTGTGATATTGTTAACAGCCGATCCTCTTTTACCAAACTGCACAGCCGTATTCAGGAAAGTGAACTGGTTATCATACGCTCTCCATTTTTTGATCGGTAACCCCAAACCCAAAGAAAAACCAGTATGTTGTAAACCATTGCCATCTGCATTGATATAGTCTTTACCGGTAAAGAAACCGGCACGGTAGTTTACATTGTTCCAGTAACCACGACCCGATACCGGATCGGGCGAAAACTGAACACCCAGTTTCATCTGCCAGCTATCGGCCAACTGATCGGGCTGACCATAGAACCGGTATTTGGTCCACTGGGTAGATGTGTATTCTGCACCGATAGACCAGAGTTCAAATATTCCTCTTGGGTTGGTAACGGTTTTGTGCAGGGTAAGTCCGGCGGCATAGGTAGATGGCAGGGTAATTTTTCCCTTGATATTGTACACTTCTGAAACCGAATCTATTTTAAAATCACCGGTGGTAGTTGGGGTATAGGTTTGTTTGATCTGGTCCTGCGAAGCAGATAACTGTTGCTGAAGGGTTCCGGTTACACCCACTCTGAGTAGGTAGTTATTGGTGGATTTGGTTTCAGCGATCACTTTTTTGCCAAGAGAGAACTCATACTGTAACCCACCATTCAGGAAAACACCGCTATAACTTGTTTTAGTAGAGGAGAGACCCTGGTAATAAGATACGGTATCGTTCAGGAAAGCTTTGCGGGTATTGATCTCTCTTTTGCCAAAATTGTACCCGGTATTGAAACCGATACTGAAATTGCCGATCTTTTTACCGATACCAACAAAAAACTGGTTCAGGCCACCCTGTCCATCATAAATGGTCTGCAGGCTATCACCCGCCACAATACTGCGATTCTCGATGGAATAGTTGATGGAACTGAGTGGTTTTAAACCAAATGCCATACCCAATCCTTTCGTCCTTTTCAATGGGATACCAACTGCTATGTAAGCGGGGGTGAAGTTTTTAGAAGCGAATTTGCCAGCCGGGTTATTACTGATGAGTGAACGGGTATCGATGGTCAGACCCAGATCGAACGTAACCATATACAGCGAACCGTAGGTAGCCGGGTTGTTGAAATTGACGGCCTGCCCCACATTATTGTTCAATCCGTCGGCATAAGCGGCAGAAAGGCCACCCATAGCGCGACTGATAACATGCTGGTTGGAATACAGTTCACCCAGCCCATATCTTGAAAAAGGGGAGTTCTGTTGCGCTGAGGAACCAAGCAGAAAAAAAACCGGTAAAAATGCCAGGAAAATCCTAGCGGGTGTTGAACTCACTGATCGCATACAGGCCTTTGTAGATTAAGTTAGGGTCGGCAAATATCTTGTTTTTTAGGTGCGGTACAAAAAAACCCATATCACCCCCGGTTAACAGCACGTTAAAGTTGCTGTATTTCAAGGCATAAGCGTCAATTATTCCATCAATTTCCTTACTCATTCCCAGTATAACACCGCTTAAAAGGTTGGTTTTGGTGTCGTAACCCACCAGCGGGAAGGTGGATTCGGCCTGAATCAGGGGCAATAAAGCCGTTTGCTCGTGCATGGCCCTGAAACGCATATTCATGCCCGGAGAGATGCTTCCCCCCAGAAATTCATGGGCCTGGTTGATGTAATTGTAGGTGATACAGGTACCCAGCCCAATTGCCAGGTTATGGTGTTTAGGAAAAAGGTCCACCGAAGCGGCACAAATGGCCAGCCTGTCGGCCCCAATGGTCTCGGGTTTGCCCACAGGGGTGGTGAAAGGCAGTTTACTGGTATGCCCCAGTTTGTGAAACCGGCTATGGCCAGCCAGTAACGCTTCTATCTCCGGCGGATGGTTGATGACCGATGACAGTATGGTTTTATCCGGCCGGAACCGGTTAAGCAACTGCAGTATGGTATCGGCGCCTGCGTTTTCCAGTACTAACTCCTCTTTAAAATCTCTGTCGTTAAAAACAGCGCATTTTAAACGGGTATTGCCGAAGTCGAAACAGAGGGTGGTTTGCATGGTGAATGGTCAGTAGTGAATAGTGAATTGTGAGTGGTCAGTAGTGAGAAGTGAGTGTGGGTTTAGACTACCTACTCACTACTGACTACTTACTACCTCACTTATCAAAAGTAAAGCCTTTCAATTCTTTAAAATGGCCATTGAGGTGAATCTTTTGTTTGAGTAGCTCCATACCTGCCATTACGGGTAGTACTTTGTTGAGATGACGTTTCAGGTATTCGAGTCTTTGTAATTCGTGCAGCAGGCCCAGCAATTCATATTCTTCTTCCAGCGAAAGGCCGGCATGGTGTGCCAGGTCGTAACTGGTGAGTTCGGTATCGGGTTTGTTGAAATCCTTGCTTACGTTCAGTAAACGGTGTAGCTCGCGGATGCCTTTCAGCACTTTCTGTACCAGTTCGCTTTGCACCCTTTCCGCATTTTCAGGATAGTTAACAATGGCCCCGCTGTATAATTTATCGGGTACCGATTCTATCAGTTCGAGGATCCGGAATACCTGTATGCCTTTGGTATGGATATCCATTTTACCATCTTCATACACTTTTACAATTTTGGTTACTTCCACCAGTGTTCCCATTTCAGATACACTATTGTTCAGCACCGTAGGAATGCCAAAGGGCCTGCCCTCGGCATAAGATTCTGTGATCAGTTGGCGGTAACGCTCTTCAAAAATGTGCAGGTTCAGTTTTTCGCCTGGAAATACCACAATACCCAGTGGGAATATCGGAATGAAATTCGTCATACAACAAAAGTAGGATGATTGACAATATCGAACATCGTCTATCAACAAGGAACAAAGAACCCATAACAAAAAACCCAAAACCCAGAACTAAGAACTCAGAACAAAAAACTGCTCCTAATTTTTATTCTCCCGGTTCAACTCCCTTAACCTTGCATATTTCAGCCAGGTATACCAGGCATTCATTTTGGCAACGGTATAACCGGCTTCTCCGTCTAAGAATCCTAATCGAAAAATATAATTTTTAACAAAGGAGAAACCCGGTGCCAGTCTGCATTTCAGCCATCCGGCTTTTTTGCCCTGCTGGTGGTATTTCTGTGCGTTTAATAGGGCATAGTTCACGGTTTTGGCAGCAAAATCTGCTATGTTCCGGGATGTGTAGTGATGAATATATCCTTTTAAACGAACCGTTTTTGTTTGCGGTGGGAATACCAATCCCTCATGCACCGCAGCATCGTTCCAGCCACCATGGGTGCGGTTGTATAAACGGATATGCTGGTCGTTACTCCATTCTCCGAAACGGATCATCTCTTGCCCCAGAAAAACACGGAAACGGATATTGTAAACAACGGCGCTATCCGCAAACGATAACTGCTGTAACTCCTTTTGGAGTGTTTCATCCGGGATCTCATCGGCATCAATAGATAAGATCCAGTCGTGTTTGGCCGCAGCCACTCCTTTGTTTTTGTTGGGGCCATATCCTTCCCAACTGGTTTCAATCAACCTCGCACCCAAGGCAGTAACCATTGCCTGTGTGCCATCGGTACTGCCACTATCTACCACTACAATATCATCGGTACATGTTTTGGCAGCGGCAATGGTTTTGCCGATGATGGCCGCTTCATTGCGGCATATGATCACAACTGAGAGCTGGTTATACATGTGTTACCGTAAGTTTCTGCTGCCCAAAGAAAGCAATAAAAGCCAATACCAGGATACCTGTTTGTCCTTCCAGTGTATCATCAAACAAAAAAGGAACCAGGCTGATGACCGATATGATAACTGAAAAGATATTTCGGGAAGTAGTTCTGTATAGCAGCAACACAAAGCCCGCCGTAAAACACAAAATCCCCGGTAACCCGCTGCCCGTGCCATATACCAACCATTCGTTGGCGGGTAAAAAACGTTCATAAGCCAGGCTGGTGGGGTGGTTCAACTGGTGCCATTGATCTACCGCCGCCAGCATATCGCCAAAACCCACGCCCTGTAACGGGTGTTCTGTTGTAAGCTGATAACCGGCTTTCATCGATAACCAACGCGAAGCATCCGAATACCCCGGCAAAATGGTACCGCTGGAATAATTCGAAAAATCATACAATACATACTGTACCCTGTTGCGAAGGGTGGGTAGGGTTTGGTAACAGAGAAATGCAGCTATTGCACAAACAGCCAGCAGTAGCAAACCCGTTTTCCATTTTTTCTGTACAATGATGAGATAGATCACATATATGCCGCCTCCTGTATATAAACAGACCAGCCCGGTTTTGGCGGCCAGTACATGCAGGTATACAACAAGAAAAACCAAACAGGCTGCCAGCAGGTAGCGGTTGGTTTTTTGCTGAGCCGTAACTAAACCCTGAAAACCCAGGATCACGGCTACTACTACCATCCAGCTGAAACGGATATGGTCATTATCGGCGGGTGTGGGTAAGGTTTTTGCCTGCAGATAAGCCTGTTGCATGGCAGCAGGGTGTAATAGGTATTGAGAGAAACTCCAGGCACAACCCAGACTGATCACAAACAGATACAGATAAATCAGTTTGTTTTTTCTTTCAGTAGAAAAATCTACCGAAGCTATACCAAGTAACATGGTTAACAGGGGGAGTTTTACTGCCAGACTATTCCACCAGAGAGAACTGTTTTCGCTCCAAAGTCCGGATACCATTACTGGAAGGAGCACCAGCAGTACCGCCACCAGCAGTTCGCGGTTTCTTTTGTTTAGCTGTCTGTTAAAAAAGAAGGGCACTACCATCAGTACGGATGATAGAGACACGAGCGCACGACTGACCAGCAAGCCAACCATCAGTAAAACCAGCATGGCCGTTACCCATTGTACGGACCATTTATTTTTCAACAGGGGTGCTGTCATGCGTCTAAATTCGTTCTTCCGGGTTACTTTAGCAATCATGTGGGAAGAATTATTACAGGATCTGCTGAAGGGCCATACCAAATCACTAGCCCGCGCTATTTCACTGGTGGAAAATGAAGTGGCTGGATACGAGTGGCTGCTGCAGCAATTACCTGCCAATACCCACGCAAAACTGACGGGCATTACCGGTCCGCCGGGCGCTGGTAAAAGCACACTGGTGGATGCCTTGATTGGTGAAGTAGTGGCACAAAACCAGAAAGTGGCGGTATTATGTGTGGATCCTTCTTCTCCTTTTAACCTGGGTGCCCTGCTGGGCGACAGGATCCGGATGAGCGAATGGTATAATCATCCTTCTGTATTTATCCGGTCATTGGCAACCCGGGGAAGCCTGGGTGGCTTACATCCCCATATCATCGAGATCGCTGATCTGGTAAAAGCGGCGGGTTTTGACCAGGTGATCATTGAAACAGTAGGTGTTGGACAGAGTGAAATAGAAATTGCCGGACTGGCCGACACCACTGTAGTAGTAGTGGTACCCGAAGCGGGCGATGAAGTGCAGACGATGAAAGCTGGTTTGATGGAGATCGCCGATATTTTTGTGGTGAACAAAGCCGACCGGCCCGATGCTGATAGTTTTGTAAAAAATCTCCGGCTGATGCTGGCGCCTGCATTTCACCGAACCACACATGAGATCGCGATTGTAAAAACGGTGGCATCGAACAAAGAAGGCGTGGGAGAATTATTTCAGAAGATCCTTGCACACCAGCAACTGGTGCAGACGCATGACAAAAGATATTGGTTACTGGCCGAGAAAGCCTATCACCTGATACAGCAAAGAAGAATGAAAGACGTAGATAAATCAGTGTTGAAGCAGCAACTGGAAAAGGCGGAGGATACCAATCTATACCAATTCCTAAAACAGTATCTGCCGGACAATCAATAAGAAGATTTTATCTGATGTTGGATCTATCAGGATTCCGCTTTTTCTATCGCTTTCTCGTTTTTCCACCAGCGCCAGCCAATATAGCCCATCACCATAAAAGGAGCGGCAGCAAGATAAATGATAGCCGAATTGAGGGCAGAGGCAGGACCCTCACCCAATTGAGACGCAGTTTTGGTACAGATAGAACATTGCGCAAACAGCGGTGCGCCGAATGCGGTGAGTAAAATGTAAAACATCAATAACCATCCTTTCTTCCTCATATTGCTGGATTCTGGTGCAAAGATAAGACAGGAATAAACGCATAAATCGTTAACTTTCTCGTTCAATCATTGCCCATGGAACCCAGAAGAAAGTTTATACAAAAGGTTGGTTTACTGGCCGGTGCGTTCTCGGCCAACAGTTTATTTAACCAGGCACATGCTGCTTCCTGGGAAGCCGCTTCGCAGCGGATCCAGGGATTAACACCGGAGGCAGCGGCCCAGGATGAGGATTACTGGATGGTGATTCAACAGGCCTATACCGTTAACTCCAACCTGATCATTCTGAATAATGGCGGTGTTAGTCCCTCACCAAGAGTGGTACAGGAAGCGGTAGAACGCTATAACAAACTTTCCAATGAAGGCCCTTCTTATTATATGTGGCGGATCGTAGACCAGGGCCGCGAGCCCCTGCGCCATAAACTGGCCGTGCTGGCCGGCTGTTCACCGGAAGAAATTGCAGTGAACCGGAATGCGACAGAAGCACTGAATACGGTGATTTTTGGCCTGGACCTGAAAGCCGGTGACGAAGTGATCGGCACCAAACAGGATTATCCCAATATGATCAATGCCTGGAAACAGCGGGCCGAACGCGAAGGCATTGTATACACCCAACTGAATTTTAAATTCCCGATAGAGAATGATGAGGAAATCGTGAGCGCGTATGAAAAAGCGATCACACCCAAAACAAAGATCATCCATATCACACATGTGATTAACTGGATCGGACAGATCATGCCGGTGAAAAAGATCTGTGCCATGGCAAAGAAATATAATCTGGAAGTGATCGTAGACGGGGCGCATTCTTTCGGACTGCTCGATTTTAAGATTCCTGAATTGGGTTGTGATTATTTCGGTACCAGTCTGCACAAGTTTCTGAGTGCGCCGATTGGCAGTGGTATGTTATGGATCAAAAAGGAAAAGATCAGTAAGATCTGGCCATTGGTTTGTAACGATAAACCCCGGAGTGAAGATATCCGCAAGTTTGAAACCCTTGGTACGAGAAGTTTTCCGATAGAACAGGGTATTGGCGAAGCGGTGAATTTTCAGAATGCCATTGGCAGTAAACGCAAAGAGGAAAGGATCCGCTACCTGAAAAATTACTGGGCCTCTAAAGTGGTGGATATACCTAAAGTAAAGATCCACACTTCTTTTAAACCGGAATATGCCTGTGCGATCTGTGGTGTGTCGATTGATGGGATGACACCGGGTGAATTAGACAGTGCTTTATTCAATACCTATAAAATACACACGGTAGGCATTGTGTGGGAGAATGTATCCTGTGTACGTATTACCCCGCATGTTTATACCCGTTTGCAGGATCTGGATAAACTGGTGATGGCGATCGGAGAAATAGCGGCGAAGAAAAAATAGCCTACGTAAAATTTTGGAATCGGGAAATGCCGGTATCGCAGTTGGCGGTCTTGCATTTCCCGATTATTTTTCCAAAATATCGGTGCAATTAAGCTTCGGTAGCTTTGGCTACTACAGGTTTCTTTTGTTTGGTTGCTTTTGCAGGGCGGCTTTTGCCGAATGAGCCCTGGAATCTTTTCCCTTTTGCGGTTTTTTTGTCACCTCTTCCCATGGTATGGTTTTTTTGAATGAATGATGTAAGGCTGCAAAAATAGAAAAACCCGGGGATTTCAGGCGTTTCATTTGAAATAGAAGCTGATTCAGGTCTGAAAAGGGAGGTAGCGGATGATAAATGCATAAAAAAACCCTGCGGTTCAGGCAGGGTTTCAATTTGTTTGGGCAACCATTAGAGCTTAGCGCTTAATTCTTTACCTGCTTTGAATTTAGCAACTTTTTTAGCTTTGATCTTGATCGCAGCACCGGTTTGTGGGTTACGGCCTGTACGTGCAGCACGCTTAGACACGGAAAAAGTACCAAAACCTACCAGTGTAACTTTATCACCTTTTTTCAGGGTTTTGGTTACAGCGCCTACAAAAGAATCCAGGGCAGCGTTAGCCTGTGTTTTGGTTACGCCTGCATCTTCAGCGATCTGAGCAATTAATTCAGCTTTGTTCATAGATGTGTTTTTAATGTTTAATAACGGCAACAAATTTATTCGCTTTTGCTAATCAACAAAAAATTTTATTATTTTTTTTATCATGGTTGTTTTCTTCAAAACCCCTATGTATAAAGGATTTCAGCTGAATCCGATTTGATATATAATAGATTGTGTATTCAACTATTCTCTCTGAAACCCTTGTGCAGTAAGGCTTTCAGAGAGAATCTTCTGAAATTCAATGCCCTAGCGGGTTTTAGGGGAATATAACAAAGATTTGCGATTGCCAAAATGAAATCGGGAAACTATCCACACTCAATTCACAAGTTCCATTAATGAACGAAAACCAATGAACTGATCGCCCCAGTTGTCCAGTGCATCTTTTCGTAAAGTGGTAGCATGTTCTGCTATATAACGTTCATACGCTTCTTTACTGGCTGCATAATACTGCGTAGTATAGGTGGGTCCTTCGGTATCATCTGTTTCGAGTAACCTTGCAAAACGATATTCGGTAAAACATCCTTTGTTCATCACATCGGGAATATGTTTCTTCAGCATCCATTGTACCCAGTCTTCGTGTATGGACCAACTGACTTTTGTAGTTACGTTATAAATTAACATCTCAGGAAATTAATAATTAGCAATTAAAAATTAACAATTGACAAACAAATGGTTGATGATCTGTAGTGGTAATTTTTAATTGCTGATTTTTCATTTTTAATTAAGTATTGATTTCTGCGTAGATGGGGCAATGATCGCTGTGTTTTACATCGGGGTAGATGCTGGCATCTTTGAGTTGCGGTTGCAGGGATTTGGTTACACAGATATAATCGATCCGCCACCCTTTATTCTGTAAACGTACTGAGGGAAAACGTTGGCTCCACCAGGAATAGGCTCCTGTAACACCAGGGTTCAGTTCGCGGAAACTGTCTACCCAGTCGTGCTGCAGAAACTTATCCATCCAGGCCCTTTCTTCCGGTAAGAAACCAGAGGACTTCTTATTTCCTTTCGGATCATGGATATCAATTTCTGTGTGGGCAATATTATAATCACCTACTACGATCAGTTTTTTACGTGTTTTCCGCAGGTCCTGCAGGTAATCAAAAAACTCATCCAGCCAATGGTATTTGTAGGTCTGCCTTTCATCACCGCTGGTACCGGATGGATAATAAGCATTGATCAGGGTGATATCACCAAAATCGGCACGGATCACCCTGCCTTCAAAATCACTCTGTTCTTTGGCATGTCCGTATTCAATATGATCCGGTTTGATCTTTGTAAAAATGGCCACGCCGCTATATCCTTTTTTTTGCGCAGAGAACCAGTATGACTGGTAACCCATTGCTTCCAGTTCGGTCAGGTCCACATCTTCTTTACTGGCTTTGGTTTCCTGCAGGCAGATGATATCTGCGGGGTTTGTCTGCAGCCATTCGGTAAACCCTTTTTTAATGGCGGCACGGATACCGTTTACGTTATAGGAAATGATACGCATGTGAAGAGTTTGTGTTATTCCAGAAAACGGTTAAACCCGATCAGGAATAACTGGTTCAGTTTTTCGGGAGATAAAGATGCATCAAAAAGCACAAATTTTTCCGGGTTAAATTTACCCTGTGCGATACAGACCAGTTGATCACCCAGGAAGAACTCGCGCAGGCTGTTATCAAAACCACTGCATTTGATGCGGAAAGGCAAACCTGACAAAGAACCGTTGATCACATACCGGTACACAACCGGCCATTCTGCCGTGCGGTTGCCAAAAGCCGGCAAAGTAGAAAATCCTGTACTGTCGTAGCCATTGGTAATGATATTAGGGTAGATTTTATTGGCTTTTTCTGTAACCTCTTTCAGAATGGAAAATTGTGCCAGGGTATCGTTTTCCTGTAACAGGTAATGAAAATTACCCGGAAGAAAACGGGTGAAAAGCAGGTTTCTGTCTGCAGGTATATCTGTCGGATCTATCTGTGTACAGAGTTTGATCAGGTAGTTTTTATCCCGTAAAACATCTCTTCCTTCCTGGCGGAGAAATACATAATCTGATTTGGCGAAGTTTTCTGTGGCTTTGATAGCTGCGGTGATCTGGTCTGGATATTTCTGTGCTTTTTTCCCTTTCAGCAGCATCTCTTCATACAAAGGTTCGCCCATACGGATCATTTCCGACTGTCTTCCCAACAGGTAAGAACTGATATTCTTTTGGGTGCTCACAAAGGTTCTGGAACGGTTAAGGGTTTTGGGAAGGAGATAGTTATCGGCAAGATAAGCCGGTTGCAGTTTAACTTCGATCGCAGAGAGATCATTGGCTGTATCCAGTAAAACAGAGGTACATTTTTTAAACAGCTCGGTAAATGTTTTAGGAGTTACCGATAGTTCGGTGAACCGGATACCCAGGTTATACAGATTGCCAATACCCGGCGTTTCAGCTACACTGATCAAAACATTCAGCAGTTCTGACTGTACCAGTTTTTTGTCTGCGCTAAATACATACGCCTTTAATATGAAAACTGTTTTTACCCGTTTTTGTGTGGCACTGTCAATCTCATTCTCTTTATCATACCTGAAAAAAAAGTAAGGGTCGGCCTCAATGAAATCGAGATAGAGATGAAGCAGATGGGGGTCCTGATCAGCAAAAACAGGTTTGATTACCGGCACAACAAAATTAAAATCAAGTAGTTCAATGGGTAGATCGTTGGTGTTGGTGAGCTGACCATTCATTTTTTGCCCCAGTAACTGGTTCAGTTCGGTGGCGATGGTTTGCTTGATCTCAGGGCTTTGTAAGTAGCGTAGTAAGGGTCCGTTCAGGTTGTATAGGCGAAGGTTTTCAAGAACGATCTTCTGCTGGGCAGGAACTGTTTGTACGGCAAGCAGGAAAAGCAGGCAGGTGATTATTGTTCTCATAAGTATAAAGCAGTTAGACAGCGTTATCTTTACTACAGCAAAATGTATGCTAATTTGAATTAATGATGAATATAAGCATAGATCATGGATAAATCTGAACGGATCATACCGGCCAAAGAATCGGTTTACCTGGATGGTCCAAAGCCGAGGATCAATGAATTTTTCTTTGCCTGGAGTGTATTCCGGCAAATGATCTATGGCTTCCGTAACCTGCATTTTCTGGGACCCTGTATCACGGTATTCGGTTCGGCCCGTTTTAAGGAAGGGCATGCTTATTATGAAGCGGCCAGAGAATTTGGCAAGCGGATTGCCGCCATGGGATTCACTACCATGACGGGTGGCGGTCCGGGTATTATGGAAGCGGCCAACCGTGGTGCTTTTGAGAATGGGGGGCAATCGGTGGGCTGTAATATCAAACTTCCTTTTGAACAGCATCCCAATCCTTATATGCAGAAGTGGATCACTTTCGATTATTTCTTCATCCGCAAAGTGCTGCTGGTGAAGTATTCGTATGCATTTGTGATTCTGCCTGGTGGATATGGCACCATGGATGAGATGTTCGAAACCGTTACCCTGATCCAGACCCGCGTAATTACCAATTTCCCGATCGTATTATATGGCAAGGAGTATTTTATGCCACTGATGGAAGCCATTGATACTATGGTAGAAAAAGGAACCATTTCGGCCAAGGATAAAGACCTGATCCTGTTAACGGATGATATTGATGAGGCTATGCAGTATATCAGTGCCTATATCGCTAAAAATTTCAAGGTAAAGCCCAGGAAAAGATTATGGTGGTTACTGGAACGCCGGTAAGGGTTATTCTGCGATTCGTTTTCCAGCATCAATCGTAACTCCCAGACTCAGGATCAGCTCATAGGTACCAAAAGCCTGTTTGGCCGTTCCCCGGTACACTTTCAGATGGGAATAACGGGCATAGTCCAGTTTATGGGCAAACTCCAGGTAAACACGTTTGTGAAATGTAGCACGCACTGCAGCTTCTACGCCCATATTCCACCCACCGATCTGGAAACCGGGATCATTGGCTTTGCCGAAAAGACTATTCTGCACATGGGGAATCAAGGGACCGATACCCGCTTTTCCCAACGCATCAATTTTAAAATTCCCGCTTTTACTTTGCTGCCAGTTCCATCTTTTGACAATATTGAACAGTAAAAAATTGGCACCATTGTTCAGATAATAATAAAAACCATTGCCTTCAGAAAAGTTGATGGAAGAGTCTACCTGCCGGCCATTAAGTGTGCCTGCGATCCGGATGCTTTGCCCATCCTGTATCAGGTGTTTGGTATGATCGAAGTTGATCTCAAAAGCCAACCCTTTTTTGCGGTTGAAGAAATAACCCAGTCGGTAATTGTACTGCGGAATACTGATCGGTGTGTTGAAAATGCCTTTGTCCCAACCCGGATTATCGTGTGATTTTACATTTCGCAGCGTATACTGATTGTTCAATGCCGGCTGGCTCACTTTTACAGTAGAGTTGGTGTACCATTCTTTGTTATATCCCCAGGAGAAATACAACTCGCCCTTACGTTCAGTTTTTTTGTTCTGCGCATTAGCAAACAGGGGAACACTCAATAAAATAACAACAAAAACTCTCAGTAGATTCACGGTTACAAGGTTTCAGCGCACAAAGATAATACCTGGTGGTTCACAATCGGGCAAAGTCAACCTAAAGAAAAAAAACCCTCTCCGCTGCAGGGTAGCAGTGAAAAGGGTTTATCAGCGAGTTTATCAGTTTATTTATTCCAATACCGGACTCAACCACCTTTCCGCTTCGGCCAATGGCATGTGTTTGCGTTTGGCATAATCTTCCAGCTGATCGCGCTGGATCTTTCCCACGCCAAAATACTGGCTCTTCGGATTAGAGAAATACCAGCCGCAAACAGAAGAGGCCGGATACATGGCCAGACTTTCGGTAAGCTGAACCCCAATGGTATCGGTTGCTTTCAGCAGATCAAATAATTTATACTTTTCTGTATGATCCGGACAGGCGGGATACCCCGGTGCAGGCCGGATACCCATGTATTGTTCCTTGATGAGGTCTTCGTTACTCAACTGCTCGTCTTTATCGTAACCCCAGTATTCTTTTCTTACCTGCAGGTGCAAAGCTTCCGCAAATGCTTCCGCAAACCTATCGGCCAATGCCTGTAACATGATCTTGTTATAGTCATCGTGGTTGGCTTCAAATTTTTTGATATGTTCTTCTATGCCATGCAGGGTTACAGCAAAAGCACCGATAAAATCTTTTTTGCCACTTGTTTTGGGTGCAATAAAATCTGCCAGTGATAAATTAGGCTGATCGGCTGCTTTTTTGATCTGCTGACGCAGGAAAGAAAGCTGTACAGGACCATCTGGAGAGCTTACTTCTACATCATCTTCTACACTGCTGGCTTCCCAGAAACCGATGGTTCCCTTGGCGGTCAGCCATTTTTCTGCAATAAGCTGATCGATCAATGCATTGGCATCGTTATACAGTTTGGTGGCTTCCTTACCTACTACGCTATCGGTTAAAATATCGGGGAAATTGCCATGCATTTCCCAGGCAATAAAGAAAGGTTTCCAGTCTATGAATGGGCGGAGACTGTTCAGGTCATACGCTTCAAACACTTTGGTGCCGGTAAATGTGGGGGTTTGTGTGGTATGGTTTTTCCAGTCAACAGCTACTTTGTTCTGTAAAGCTTCGCTGTAAGGGAGGTAGTTTTTTACCACTTTCTTGTTATCAAAACCTTCTTTCAGTTTACAATATTCTTCTTTTACACCCTGCAGGTAATCAGATTTCTGTTCTTTGCTCAGCAGGGAACCGGCAACAGTTACACTTCTGGATGCATCCAATACATGCACTACACCTTCCTGGTATTCCGGTGCAATTTTAACGGCAGTATGTATACGCGAAGTGGTGGCGCCGCCAATCAGCAGGGGTTGTGTCATCCCCCGGCGTTTCATTTCTTTGGCGATATGCACCATCTCGTCCAGTGAAGGAGTGATCAGACCACTGAGTCCGATGATATCCGCTTTTTCTCTTTGTGCGGTTTCGAGGATTTTATCGGCGGGTACCATCACACCCATATCAATGATATCGTAACCGTTACAACCCAATACCACACCCACAATGTTTTTACCGATATCATGTACATCACCTTTTACGGTAGCCAGTAATATTTTGGCGGCTCCTGCAGCTTCGCTGTTGGTGGTTCCGGCGGCAAGGTGTGCCTGTTTTCTTTCTTCTTTCTCTGCTTCAATATAGGGGGTGAGTACCGCTACACTTTTCTTCATTACGCGGGCACTCTTTACTACCTGCGGAAGAAACATTTTTCCGGCCCCGAAGAGGTCACCTACAATTCCCATTCCATCCATCAGTGGTCCTTCAATCACTTCCAGCGGAGTAGGATATTTCTGGCGGGCTTCTTCTGTATCGGCTTCTATATAATCGGTGATACCGTTAATGAGTGAGTGTGCCAGTCGTTTTTCTACAGGTTCATTTCTCCAGGCTTCGTCTTTTACTTCTACTTTACCTTTAGCCTTAACAGTTTCGGCATGAATAATCAGTTTTTCAGTAGCTTCATTGTTATCGTTATTACGATTCAGGATCACATCCTCACATAACTGCTTCAGTGTGGGCTCGATTTCATCGTACACTACCAGCTGTCCGGCATTTACAATGCCCATATCCATGCCCGCTTTAATGGCGTGGAACAGGAATACAGAATGGATGGCTTCCCTCACATGATCGTTACCGCGGAAAGAGAAAGATACGTTTGATACACCGCCGCTCACTTTTGTCAAAGGCATCAGCTGTTTGATCTCGCGGGTGGCTTCGATGAAATCGACTGCATAATTATTGTGTTCTTCGATTCCGGTGGCGATCGCAAAAATATTGGGGTCGAAAATGATGTCTTGCGGATCGTACCCTACTTTTTCTGTAAGAATTTTATAGGCACGGTGGCAGATCTCTACTTTGCGTTGTTTGGTATCGGCCTGACCTATCTCATCAAAAGCCATCACAATTACGGCAGCACCATAGGCTTTACAGATAAATGCCTGTTCGATAAATTTTTCTTCTCCCTCTTTCATAGAGATGGAGTTCACAATACACCTGCCCTGAACGCATTTCAACCCCGCTTCAATGATCTCGAATTTGGAACTGTCGATCATGATGGGGATGCGGGCAATATCCGGTTCGCTTTGCAAGAGATTGAGGTAAGTGGTCATGGCACTCACTCCATCCAGCATGGCATCGTCCATATTTACATCCAGGATCTGTGCACCGTTCTCTACCTGCTGACGGGCTACTGATAAGGCTTCTTCATACTGCCCTTCGCGTACCAGCCGTGCAAATTTTTTAGAGCCGGTAACATTGGTACGTTCACCAACATTCACAAAATTGGTTTCGGGTCTGATCACCAGGGGCTCCAGACCGGATAAACGTAAGTAAGGTTTGATGGTTGTGCTCATACTATTTTTTTACTGCCTGCCAATGCGCAAACAGTGGGTTGATTCATTATAAACTTTGTTCCAGCACCGGTAAGGCCCTTGGTGTGATTTTTCGTACATGATCCGCGATATGTTTGATATGATCCGGTGTGGTACCGCAACAGCCCCCAACAATATTCACAAAACCTTCTTTGGCCCATTCTTCTATAAAATGAGCGGTCTCATGCGGTTGTTCATCGTACTCGCCCATGGCATTGGGTAAACCGGCGTTGGGGTAGGCAGAAGTGTAACAGGCGGCGATCTGCGAAAGCTCTTCAATATGACTTCTCATTTCAGCCGCACCCAGTGCACAGTTCAGGCCAACACTTAAGGGGCGCGCATGCATCACGGATGTATAAAAAGCCTCGAGGGTTTGTCCGCTGAGTGTTCTGCCTGATGCATCGGTAATGGTACCGCTGATCATGATGGGTAGTTCTTCGCGTTGCTGATCGCGGAAATATTTTTTGGCAGCGAAAATGGCGCCTTTGGCATTGAGTGTGTCGAAGATGGTTTCAATCAGCAGTATGTCTACCCCGCCATCTACCAGACCTTTGATCTGCTCGTAGTAAGCGGCTACTACTTCATCAAAAGTAACGGCACGGTAACCGGGGTTATTTACGTCGGGAGAAAGACTCAGGGTTTTGTTCAAAGGGCCAATGGCACCCGCTACAAATTTGGGTGTAGTGCCGGGGTTTTCTGCCATAAATTCCTTCACAGCATCTTTGGCACATTTGGCAGCGGCTACATTCAGCTCATACGCCAGCGATTGCATATCATAATCAGCCATGGCAATCACGGTACTGCTGAAAGTGTTGGTTTCAATGATATCGGCCCCGGCTGCCAGGTATAACTTATGAATGCCTTTAATGATCTCAGGCTGCGTAATACAAAGCAGGTCGTTGTTACCTTTTACATCCGAATGCCAGTCTTTAAACCGCTCTCCCCGGTAATCTTCTTCTGTCAGTTTATGCCGCTGTATCATGGTACCCATGGCACCGTCGATCACCAGGATGCGTTTTTCCAATTCTTTTCTGATATCCATATACTATGTTTTTACCCCATAAGAACATCAACAGATGCTAATACGGGATCATTGATAAGGAACTGTAAACGCTTTGGAAGGTGTTATGTGTAGATCACTTCAAAACGTTTATTAGTTCGATTGTTTCCGCCGAAGCGGGAAATCAGGCCGAACAATAAACAAATCCGCCTGTAGTAAGGATGGCAAAGATAAAGGGTAGAGAGGTTATGGCAAAATTATAGAGAGATACTGATACAAGACAGAGAAGCCCGCTATAAAGGGGGTTTCCTCTATAACGGGCCTTCAACAAGAAGCTATTGGATTTTAAAACGGTTACTTTTTCCGACCGATATGGAAGATCCGGGAGATATTGAATCCCCATCGGATATCTCCTTTACCCCAGGATCCGGTGGTTTCGTGGATAAAACTATGTTCGTTCATACCGGTGGCATTGGTGAAATGCAGCTGGAATACGTGCCCGCCTGTATTGATATCCACCCCAACAGATAGGGGATCATGTGTGCCATTAAAGCTTTTGGCGCTGGCAAAATACTCCAGGTTAATGCTTACCCGCTTGCTGATCTTCTGTCTGGCCAGAAAACCTACCGAGAACAGGTCTTTGGCGCCGCCGGTTAAGTAGATCAATCGGTTATAACGGGTATAGGTTGGCGATAGCTGTATGGAAGTATTGGCATTGAATTTACGGGCGATCAATACCTGAGCCGTATAATAGGTTCTGTCTGAGCCGGTCACTTTCAGTGTAGGGTCCATATCTATGCTGCGATAGGCCATGGCACCTAAGAGCGTGATAGATAAAGGCGCGCCGGTTCCGGCACTTTGGTGCATTACCCGGTATTTGATGAAACCATCCAGCTCTTTGAAGATGGTAGAGCGACCAATGCCCACCATCAGGTTTTTCGACAGCCCAAAATCAAAGCCCATGCGCATAGAAGCATAGTCGAGGCCGAACATATCATATAAACCCGAGTTCAGGGGAGCGAAACGGTGGTTGATCCGGAAATCCATACTGCCGGCACCGAGCATTTCAACGGTATGGCTGTTTACCAGGCGGGTAGAATAAAAAGTGTTGATGACCGGTTCGTTACCCAGGGTTTTGTTGTCGGCGGCATTGGTGCTGTCCTGCAATTTGAACAGATCTACCTGCTGTGCACGGACTGTAACAAGGGTCAGGCTAAGGCATACAATGGCCAGTAACCTTTTGGCAAAGATTATCATAGATAATAGTTTATGTGAATGGAATTATTGGTATTGACAGCTCACTTCAGCGTTCACCGTTTCGGTAACACTGGATGCATCTACGTTAAAATCCTTCATCCGGATCACAAATTTGCAACTGGCCAGCGGTTTTCCTCCTTTGATGTCGATCGTACCCGCAACCGTAATATTCTTAGTTACGCCATGCAGGGTAAGATCTCCTTTTACAGATACTTTATAAGAACCGTCTTTGCCGAAATTCACGTCTTTCAGATTTACGATCGTGCCTTTGAAATCAGCTCTGGGGAACTTATTACTTTCCAGGTACTGGTCGTTAAAATGCTCCTGCATTTCGGCATATTTGAACTTAAATCCCTTGATCAGCGCACTGAAAGTGATCTGACCGTTATCGGCTATCCGGCTGGCTACTTCGTTGTTGGTCGATTTCACATCTTCATCCGTAGGAGAACTAAAGGTGATCTTACCATTACGCGTACCGAATACTTTCTGTGCTTCCGCCTCTGTGCCTAAAAAAAGAATACCTATCAAACAAACAAATACAAATTTCATAAACGGGTTTTTTACTATTTAACTAAGACGCCTTCATTGATCACTACATTCATATCGGGTATATAACCGGTACAGATTCCTTTAAAAGTGATCGTTTGCCCGGGTTGTAAGGTGCCCGGATTGGTTTTAAACGTGCAGTTGATCACGAATAAAGGATCGTTGGTCTTTACATTTACGACAATATGCCCATCCTGGTTTGTATTTATATCAGCTACTTCTCCGCTCAGCTCAATAGCTTTATCAAGGTACTTGGCATTGGCATCTGCTTCATTGGTCTTAAACGCATCAAACAATGCCTGTGCTGTTAACTGAACGCCTTTTTCATTCGATACATCCCGGTGTGGCTTCAGGAATACATATAACACTACCGCCAGGGCTGCCAGTATACCGATACCACCAATAATGAGTATTGTTTTTTTCCATTTCTGCATACCGGCTATAATTTGTTGTTTAAACAGCAAATTACTCAATGTATCAATACAAAACGATACGGCTGATCAAAAATATGGTTGCCTGAATGCTAAAATTGTTCTGTAAGAAAGCCTATTTAACATACTGTTGAACCGGCAGGCGGTTGGCAATGCTACGTGCCAGCGTCATTTCATCGGCATACTCGAGCTCGCCACCAAAAGCAATTCCACGGGCAATGGTGGTGATACGGCAGGGCAGGTGGGCTATTTTTTTCTGTATATAGTAAATGGTAGTATCGCCCTGGATATTGGGGCTTAGGGCAAAAACCAGTTCTTCTGTCTCTTCTTTGGTGATCCTTGACACCAGCGATTCTATATTCAGCTGATCCGGTCCTACGCCGTCTAACGGAGAAATGATCCCCCCCAGTACATGGTAAGTACCGCTCAATTGCTGGGTACTTTCTATCGCTATCACATCCCGGATATTCTCTACCACGCAGATCATCCGCTGGTTACGCATAGAATTGGAACAGAGGGAACAGATATCCCCATCGCTCACATTATGGCAACGCTGACAGAATTTGATATCACGGCGCATCCGGGCAATGGTTTCGCCAAAATGCTGCACTTCATTCACGTCCTGTTTCAGCAGGTGCAGCACCAGACGCAAAGCTGTTTTTTTACCAATACCGGGTAGTTTGGTAAACTGGGCCACTGCGTTTTCTAATAAGGAAGAAGGAAGCTGCATCATTCAGTTACGGGGCTGTTAAGACCGCAAAGTTAGGATTATTCAGGAGATAGGAACCGTTACGGCACACAGTAACTACAGTGTAATGGTTACTTCATTGTCCCAGTTGGCACGGATAGCCAGCTGGCGGGGAATAAGGTATACGATTTCGGGCTGTCGTTTGGCTTTATAATTACCGGTATCCCATACTCCGTTCTGGTTGGTATCGAACAGGATCCTCATTTCGTAAGTTCCGGGTGCATACTGTTTGCGCTGGAAATCATTTTGGGTGAGCGGAACCGTTTCTACCAGTTTCTCGCCCTGTACAAACTGTAATACCGGTTTTTTGCTGAGATCGAGGTTGGTGAAACGGATCCGGATACTGCCGTAATCAGACTCCCGTTTGGTAACAAAACGGATAGTATCTGCTTTGGCAAGATCTGTTCCGGCAGAATCGGCCACTGCATTTTTTGCTATCAGTAAACGAAAGGGCTTTGCCTCTTTCCAGGGATAGGAGAGTATCACTTTGGTTCCGGTACTATCCAAAGTAAAAGTAGCACCCGCTACTTTTTGATAGCTGGTATCGGCCAGTATAAACCGGGTGCTGTCGAAACTGGTGAGCTTCTTGTTGAAGCTGAGGGTGAAGCTACGCAGCAGATCCTGCAGTCCGTTCTCCAGATCATGGGTATACTTCAATCGTTTATCATCACGTGTTGGAGCAGCTATTTTTGCGGTTACAGTAGCGCTGAATTCAGTTCGCTTCACTTCCTCAAACGCATATAAGGTATCGCGGGGGGTATTGGCGCTTACGGTAACGGGACCGTTACGGAAGGCGAACATCTTGGTACTATCATCGTATTTCCTCGAAATATCTGCACCGGGTAAAACGAACACGGCAAATTGCCCCTGTGGCAGGTTGCGGAAAGTAAACTCACCTTTTCCGTTAAGGCGTGTGTAATAGCGGGGTCTTTCTTTTATCACTGCCGTATCGTTCAGGTTACGGTGCAGCAGCACAATCAGGTTACTATCTACTTTCCCTTTTTCTGCCAGCAACACTTTACCACTGTAGGTGTTATAATCGATGGTTTTTCCGGTGGAGAATACATAGTTGAAATTCTGAGCGATATTATTTTCATTCACATCACGGATCGCATCTCCGAAGTTGAAAGAGTAGGTGGTATTGGGCTCCAGACTGTCTTTCAGTTTGATGGTCACGTTCCGCAACTTATAATCAATCAGCGGTGCTCCCTGTGAGGAAGGGTTGGGGGAGATGATCAAACTCGTCTGCGGACTTTGCAACGTGATATATTCATCAAAAGTGAGGGTGATATTTTTGCTGGTCACATTCACGGCCGAATCTTTGGGTTGGGCCATCACCAGCCGGGGTGGTAAACTATCCCTGGGTCCGCCACCCGGGGGGATGATATTGGCACAGGAACTTAACTGCAATATCAAAACCATATATGCTGCTACTGCCAATAAGGAAACGGATACCTTTTTCATGTGAGCACAAATATAGAACTCCGGGCAGCTCAGATCATCAAATCTTTGTGAAGGGAAAGCAAATTGTGGCAGTCAGAAACTGATTTGCAGGTTTGAACAGATTCGTTCCTATTCAACTTCCTCTTCTGAAAGATCGTGCAGAGCAATGGCCATTTCGTTGGTTTTTACAAAATTGCACCAATGGCATTCGGGTTTGCCGCAGCCGGTATAAAATGCACGATCCTGTATTTTTTGCCAAACGGTTTTGATCTGATGGGTTACGGTGGTAATGTCTTCCGGACTGATCAGGATCTTTTCTTTCCGGTATTGTTTCTTTTTATCCGGTTCAATGAAATCAAATTCCGTACTAACCGCCTTCCAGCTTTTCTGCTCATAATGATCTACCAGGATCTTATAAAATACTGCCTGTCGCCAGTAATCACCGCCGTTGGGGTCTTCTTCGTGCGGTGGTTTCAGTTTGTCTTTGGCCTTATCTATATCACCGGTTTTATAATCCACCACGTTCACTTCTTTGCCATTGAATTCCAGTTTATCCAGTTTCCCTTTCAGCGGCACACCGTCTACCACAATATTACGGATGGTTCTTTCTACGGCTACTACTTTGTTCCAGCTATTGTGATACTGGTCGTAATAATTACCCAGCACTTCCTGTCCATATTCCATTCTGCGGGCAAACTGTTCTTTGGTAAAACTTTCCCGGTTTCGGTTCATATACCAGTTAAAATCCAGAATAAATTCTTCTTTTCCCGGAAACTGCTCCGTCTGCTGCATTTTCTCAAACAGTTTATGCAATGCATGGTGAACAGCAGAACCAAACTCAGTTGCTTCCGATTTACCCGAAGGCACCCTTACCAGGTTCTGAAAATAGAACTGCAGCGGACATTTCAGGTAATTATTCAGTGCCGTTACATTCATCACAAATTTATCCAGGATCTGGCTGATGAATTCTGCCTCATTCTTTTCTATCTCAGGCACCTGCACTGCTGTAAACTGGATCATCGCAAATTCACTCAGTACTTCTTTATCAAGAATTACTTTTTCCACCGGTAAAGCATGTGTATCCTGTATTTCTGCAATGAACATGGATGGCTCCAGTTCCTTGCCATCATTTTTAAAACGACTGTACGATATGTGGAGATGCTGTTTGGCCCTTGTGAGTGCCACATAAAACAAACGCCTTAGTTCCTCTTCGTCCGTTTGTTTGGGTTGAGAAGTGAACATGGTATCGGGAAAACTGTACCCACCGCCGGGTTTGCGTTTTTTTTCCCAGCTGGAAGCGTTACAGCCAACCAGAAATACATGTTCAAATTCCAATCCTTTTGAACCATGCGCCGTTAAGAGGTTCACTCCTTTTTCGCTGCCGCTTACCTGTACCAATGGCAGACTCAGCCCTTCTTTCTCCATCAACATAAAAATATTGACCAGTTGCTCCAGGCTAAGATTCGGATTGCGGCGGGCTTCTTCTTTGATGAAATCGAATAAACCCGTGAGTACCTGTAAATGCCAGTGTTTATCAGGACTCAGCATGATCCGGTTCAGTAATCCCGCATCGCGGATACAATTTTCTACCAGGTTTACCAATGTTACGTTCGAAGCATCTGCGAGCAGTTTTTCAATGGCATCACTGGCGGCTTTCATCCCGGCCGGCGCACCCTCGCTAAAGAGTTCCCGGGCCGGGGTATTTACTTTTTCGTACAATAATTTCCGAAGCGAAGTTTTGTTTTGTCCAAATTTCCTGTCGGCCACCGCGGATGTTAATTTTGCAATCTCTACGGGTGCAATTCCAAACCAGTCAAAGTGCAGGATCTCGAATAACATTTCATCTCCTCCGTCCGGTATATCATGCTCTGCGGCCAGATATTCCAACAGCAGTATGATTTTTTTGGCGAGTGGGATCTCGAGTATGTTCAGGTTGCGTTTGCTGTATACAGGAATATTGCGTTGTGCAAAATACTGCGCCAGTTCTTCGCCGTATTTATTCTCTTTGTAAATGATACTGATCAGACCCGGTTCTACTTTTTGTGCCAGTAGTTTTTCTACCGCCAGGGTAAGATGGATCATTTCCTGACGTTGTGTCTCGTATTCGGTGATAACAGGTTTGTGTGTGAGCTGGCTCAGTGAAGTATTGGCCGCAGAAAGATTTTTGGTAAGACCCTTGATCTTTTTTACCAATCTTTCCTCGTTTCTGTCTATCAGGGTTTTTGAAATATCAAGAATGGGTTGGGTAGAGCGGTAGTTTTCCTGCAAAACTACTGCCAACAGGTCTTCTTCGTATTTCTGGGCAAAAGCTTCCATGTTCTCTATATTGGCTCCCTGGAAACGGTAAATACTCTGGTCATCATCTCCCACTACAAATACATTGGGCTGCTCCCAATAACTGATCAGCAATTCTACCAATCGGTTCTGCGTACCGCTGGTATCCTGGTATTCATCTACGAGTATGTATAAAAATTGTTCCTGGTAACGTGCTAATAAAGTTTTGTTCTCTTCAAAAGCCCTGATCACCCAATTGATCATATCGTCAAAATCGTAGCGGTTGCGGCTGCGCATCAGTTTCTGAAAACGGTCGAACTCGTTTACAGCAGCACGCAGTTTCTCCATTTTTTCCCTGGCTTCTTCGATCTTGTTTTCTTTCAGGTCACCTTTTTTGAATTGTTTGTAAGCGCGCTGGTAAATAAATTCATCGCGCGTAGGCAATTCGTTCAGGTATTCATCAATTTTCTGGTTGATGAAAGTGGGTGTCCATCCTTCGCGCTTCATGGCACTGAAAAGTTGCTGCAGGTTGTTGATCTCAAAATAGACATCACCCCGATACCGTTTCAGTGGATGATTTTTGGGAAAGCCGTCAATGAGTTGCTTGAACAGATCAATTTTTTCGAGGTCCGAGATCGGATCCAGTACAGTTTTCTCAAATAGCGACAGGTTTTCCTGGATGATATCATTACAGAAAGCATGAAACGTATAAATATTCACTTTGTAGGCGTCCGGACCAATAAACCCCAGCAAGCGCTTGCGCATGGCCACTGCACC
This sequence comes from Caulobacter sp. UNC279MFTsu5.1, assembly GCA_943369185.1. Taxonomy (GTDB): domain Bacteria; phylum Bacteroidota; class Bacteroidia; order Chitinophagales; family Chitinophagaceae; genus Sediminibacterium. The sequence continues at coordinate 68,897 of CALRMK020000005.1, forward strand.
GGCATCGGTATAGGTTAAACAGAGAATATTTTCGGCCTGTGTATCTGTGTCTAACAGTATTTTACCGATACGGGCACTCAGAATCTGGGTTTTACCTGTACCCGGGCCGGCAATCACCATCACCGGACCTTCGATGGTATCTACAGCACGTTTCTGCTGTTCGTTCAGATTGGTATATATTTTTTCGAACTGTTCTTTCTGTTGTTGGGTAGCGGCCATAGCATAAAGATAATCAACTCACCCCGACATCGCTTCGCTCGTACCCCCTCTCTGCACAGTAGAGAGGGGGTACGCAGGAAGTGCCGTCGGGGTGAGTTGAACTTTTTGGTGGTGAAGTTGTTATTGATACATGTCAAAAGTATATTCCATCAAAACCGTTCAAAAAATCCCCATCAGCTTAGACCAAGCCTGGGAGTTTTTCAGCCGCCCGGATAACCTGAAAGATATTACACCTGCCAATCTGGGATTTAACATCATCTCCAAACACCATGGCGAAAAAATGTATCCCGGGCAGATCATCGAATACACCGTAAAACCCATTTTGGGCATTCCTCTGTACTGGATGACAGAGATCACCCATGTATCCGATAAAAAATATTTTGTGGATGAACAGCGTTTTGGTCCCTACAGCTTATGGCATCACCAGCATCATTTTAAAGAGATCGAAGGTGGAGTAGAGATGACGGATATTGTACATTATAAACTACCCCTCTGGTTTCTGGGTGATCTTGCCTGGCTTATCATGGTGAAAGCCCAGCTGAAACAGATCTTTGATCATCGTTTTGTAGCGGTGGAGCAGCGGTTCGGGAAATGGGCATAACCACTTTTGTGCTTCAACTACCTCACTAATTCCGTCATCGGACTCACATTATTATCCAGATCCACCGATACAAAGAAAATGCGTTTGTTCTTTGTATCGGGGATTTTTGACAGGTCAACCACCGCCACTTTATCGGCCACAATTACCTGCACCAGCTGTGCCAGCGCAAACTTCACCGCCGTGTTCTGTGTCAGTGTTAATACCCCAAAGGCTTTGATTTTTTCTTCTCCCTTATAAACCAGTTTTACCGTATTGTTATCCTGTTTCTGTACCAGAGGTTGTGCGGGTGCCGAATTATCGATCCAGGGCATGGATGGCACCAGCGCCGGGTAACGGTAGTAATGATTACGCAGACTATCGTTCCAGCCCATTGGGTTCTTTTCAAAAGTTTTGCTGCTGAAATAAACACTGCCCTGCGTAGTTGGATAATTCCTTAGTTCCGCGATCTGTTGTGGAATTTCGTTCGGATTTTTCCAGGCAGTATTGGTGCCGGCTCGGTAAATACCATGGCCAATGTAAAGGTGTTTGCCATACGTGTATTTGTTCCACCAGTCCAGCAGAATACCATAATCGGCCAGTTTATGTCCACGCTCCCAGTATAATTGCGGCACTACATAATCGATCCATCCTTTCTGCAGCCATAGCAGGATGTCTGCATATAAATCATCGTAATTGGTTTGTCCACCGCGGGTATCGCTACCCATGGCATCCTGGCTTTTGTTGCGCCAGATACCGAAAGGACTCACCCCGAATTTTACCCTTGGCTTTACGCTGCGGATGATATCGTGGATCTGGAGAATCGCACTATCACAGTTACTTCTTCTCCAGCTGTCTTTGCTCAGTCCCTTGCCATATTTCAGGTAATCTTTCTGATCGGGAAAATCTTTGCCGGCGATGCGGTAGGGGTAGAAATAGTCGTCCATATGAATCCCGTCTATATCATACCGCGTAACCATATCGCGTACTACTTTACCCAGATGTGCCCTTACTTCTGGTAATCCGGGATTGAAGTATTTTTTGCCACCATACACCAGAAACCATTCAGGATGTGTTTTGGTAAGATGAGAAGGTGCTATGGAGGAGCGCAGCATATCAAACATGGCGCGGTAAGGATTCAGCCAGGCATGAAATTCCATACCACGTTTATGCGTTTCGCTGATCATGAATTCCATCGGATCATAAAAGGGGGATGGAGCCAACCCCTGTTTCCCGGTAAGGTATTCGCTCCAGGGTTCAAAGGGAGAGGGATATAATACATCACCCGCAGGCCTAATCTGCATCACAATCACATTCATCCCGTTACGCTGGTGCAGGTCAAGCAGGCGGATATATTCGGCTTTCTGTTCTTCTACAGACAGGTTCTTTTTACTGGGCCAGTCAATATTCACTACCGAAGCGATCCATACCCCCCTGAACTCATAATTGGGCGAACCGGTTTGGGCGTTACCAACGGGTATATAACAGAAGGCTGTCAAAAGCAGGCTGAGGCGAAAGAAAATCTTCATCTCACGAAGATAAACCGCCTAGTGCAGGCCGAAGCGATTGTGGATGATTTAACAGGAACTTATCGGTAATTCACAGGGGTTGTTTACCGGAGTCGCGTACTTTATCAAGCAGGTGGTTCAGTGTCTCGGCTTCTTCACTGCTCAGGTTGTGCAGTATATTATCCAGTTCTCCGTTCCGTTTGTCCAGTTTATCGAGCAAAGCCAGTCCTTTTTTGGAGATCACCACATCTACCAGGCGCTTGTCTGTAGGGCAGGTCTTCTTTTCTACAAGGGCTTTTTTCTGTAGTCTTTCTACAATACGGCTGGTGTCGCTCATCTTATCGAGCATTCTTTCGCGGATCTGGAGGGTACTGAGCGGTTCTTTGTTACCACGGAGAATCCGCAGGATATTGTATTGCTGCGGGGTAATATCTTCTGCATCCAGAAAGGTCTTGATCTTCTCCTGTAACCATCCGGCAGAAAAGATAATATTGACCGTAGCCTTCTGGTATTCGTTCCGGAATTGCTGCTGCTGTATATCTTTTTCTATGCCCATGGTTTTGTAAAAATAAGGGTATCGCGCGAATCGTGAGACGTGAATCGTGAGTGGTGAGTAGTCAGTGGTGAGTGGTGCTGGGAGAGACAAAATCCCCTACTCACGTCTCACGACTGACGATTCACGCTTCTTACGACTCCCAAACCGTCAGTCCTTCGCTGCAATTGGCACAGATATCTATGTTCTTGCGGCTGGTGAGCAGTTCGCGGCGGAACTGGCGGTAATTATCGTTATGCCAGGTTTCTCTAAAACTTTGTGTTTTCAGATTGCCCAGTTGGTGGGTGGCATCTTTATCAAAACAGCAGGGCACTACCAGTCCATCCCAGGTAATTACATTGGCATGCCAGAGTTTCCAGCAGTGATTGCTGAGGCCGCTTTTCACTTTCATTTTTCCGCTGGCATCTTTTTTATACCGACTGTATTTCTGGTTAGTAGGGATCAACTGGTGCGGATCGTTCTCATAATCGTATACCTGTGCCGTTTTAAACCGTACCTGGTCTACCCCGATCTCTTTACCCAGGCGTTTGATCTCTTCTATCTGGTGTTCATTGGGTTTAACTACCAGGAACTGGAAAAAAACAAAAGGTGTTTTGCTGTTCAGTTCTTTTTTCCATTTTACAATATTCCGGGCTCCTTCCAGCACTTTATCCAGCTTGCCGCCAACACGGTATTGCTGATACACATCCTGGGTGGTTCCGTCTATGGAAATGATCAGTCGGTCAAGTCCGCTTTCTACCGTTTGCCTTGCTTTTTCTTCGGTCAGGTAATGGGCATTGGTGGATGTGGCGGTATAGATTCCCTTGTCATGTGCATACTTCACCATCGTTAGAAAATCCGGGTTCAGGTAAGGCTCTCCCTGGAAATAAAAGATCAGGTAAAGCAGATCTTTATGGATATCGTCGATGGTTTGCTTAAAAAAACTGTTTTCCAGCATCCCGGTAGGGCGGGTAAAAGCCCGTAACCCACTCGGACATTCGGGGCATCGGAGATTACAGGAAGTGGTGGGTTCAAAAGAGATCGAAATCGGATAACCCCACTGAATGGGTTTGCCGGTAAGTTTGGTTAGCTGGTAACTGCCATACACTTTAGCCGCATTCCATAGCCTACGGCCACTCAGTTTGTTAAAAAAATTAATACTATCGTTCCAGTTAAAATAAGGCATAATAGTTGTAAAAATAGGTTGTGAAGCGTGATAAATAAGCGGTTGGGATAAAACTAACCCTGTTCTGGACCCTGTTATGGGAACAGAAACCTGAAAATCAGGCTACAAATTCAAGGAAAAAATCATTTATAACAGATAAATTCTAAATTTGTGCGAATTGTACTATAAACCAATGACCGATCATAGCACCTGTCAATCCTGTTCGCAAAGATTCAACTCTGTTTTTTGCAAGGCAAAAGAGGAGTATGTAAATCAGATCAATGAGCAGAAGATTTGTAATGTGTATAAAAGAGGACAGATCCTTTTCAATGAGGGTTCCTATCCTTTTGGGGTGTATTGTATCAACGATGGTAAGGTAAAACTCTCTCACCAGGGAGATGATGGCAAGGAACAGATCATCCGACTGCTCAAAGCCGGCGATGTGCTGGGATACCGCGCCCTGTTAAGCGGCGACAGGTACAGTGCCAGTGCAGTGGCTCTGGAAGATACCCAGATCTGTTTTATTCCCAAAGACCTGTTTGTAAGCGTACTGAAACTGGATCCGGGACTGGCTTTTGAAATGATGAAGCTCCTGAGCGATGAGCTGCACAGAGCCGAGATCAAACTCACCCACCTGGCACAAAAACCCATCCGTGAACGGTTGGCCGAGACCCTGCTGTTCATTAAAGAAACCTATGGTTTTGAAGAAGATGGCATTACCCTCAATGTTCGCCTCTCACGCGAAGAAATAGCCAACCTGGTTGGCACGGCCACAGAATCAGCCATCAGATTGCTTTCAGAATTCAAAAAAGATGGTATGGTGGAACTGGATGGCAAAAAGATCAAGATCATGAAACAGAAGGAATTGATCAGGGCCGCCAATCTGCAGGATTAATCTATCACATTAATTTTATTTTCATTTATCTGAAACATGATAAAAATCATGTTTTTGATTGAGTATCATCATATATCCCCCTAATGCAGCAGGGTATCTTGCAGTCAAATGGAAGGGACATGTTGATGAAACAATGGGATACCAGATTGCAGGAAACATTAGATCCGCCGGGTCTGTGCAACCTTGTAGAAAAGGAATGCCAGCGCGAGATCAGGTTGTCTTGCCGCAAGATCGCCGATTATTTTTCTCAGGAATCCAATAAAGTAACACCGGAACCGGTTTATGAACTGGTTCAGCTCTTATTTGCCAAACTGCAGGATGAGGTAGAACACCTGTTCCTGAAAGAAACCGGCATCATTTTCCCCGCTATTAAAAATGCAGGTCCGGGTTATATGATCCCACCTAAAATTCCTGAGAATATACACCAGACTCAACAGGTTATCATTAACTTGTTAGGCAAACTCCGCCAACAGCTGAATAACTATGTGGTTCAGCCCACCTGGTGTAAAGAGTGGAAGGCCTGTGTGAATGAACTGTTCCTGCTGGAAAGAGAAGTTCATCAATGGATCTATATCGAACAGAGTCTGTTATATCCTTCTATCAGTAGCAAACCCCAATCGGCAGAATAGATATGAGTAAACTCACGACCTCTCCTGCCAAACCCAGGTGTTACCATTGCGGCGAAGACTGCAATGAAGAAACGCTGCACGCACATGACAAAGACTTTTGCTGCAGCGGCTGCCAGATGGTGTATGAGATCCTGAACCAGAATGGTATGTGCGATTATTATACCATCAGTAATAACCCCGGTACTTCGCGGAAAGTTACAGTAAGAGAAGATAAATTCGCCTTTCTCGACGATAGTAAGATTGCCGCATCGCTCATTCATTTCAAAGATGAGACCCAGAGCCATATTACTTTTTATGTGCCGCAGATGCATTGCAGCAGCTGTCTCTGGCTGCTCGAAAACCTGCACCGTCTGGAAGCGGGTGTACTGAGCAGCAAAGTGAATTTTATTAAAAAAGAAGTAGATATTGTTTTCGATCACCAGTCATTCCCGCTGCGTAAAGTAGCGGAATTGCTGACGAGTATCGGTTACGAACCCTATATCAGTTTTAATGATATGGGATCGAAAAAAACCAAGATCGATGCGTCTAAATTATACAAGCTGGGTGTGGCAGGTTTTTGTTTTGCCAATATCATGCTCATGAGTTTTCCGGAATATCTTGGTATTGATGCAAAGGAAAGAAACCTGCTCACTGTATTCCGTTTTGCCAATCTGTTTCTGTCTTTACCGGTATTTTTTTACAGTGCTTCCGAATTTTATACCAGTGCCTGGAAAAGCCTGAAACACCGGTTTCTCAATATAGATGCTCCTATTGTACTGGCCGTTTGGGTAACATTTGGCCGTAGTGTATATGAAGTGCTTACCGGAACCGGTGGTGGTTATTTTGATTCGATGAGTGGTATTGTATTTTTTATGCTGGCGGGCAGGGTATTACAGGATAAGACTTATCAGCAACTGAGTTTTGAAAGAGATTATACTTCTTATTTCCCCATAGCCGTTACCAGGATCACCAACGAAAAACAGGAAACAGCTGCGCTGCCCGATATCCGGCTGAATGATACCCTGCTGATACATAACGAAGAACTCATTCCCGCAGACGGTATCATTACCCGCGGTAAGGCGTTGATCGATTACAGTTTTGTAACCGGCGAAAGTTTACCCGTAACCAAAGAGATGGGCGAGATCGTATATGCCGGAGGTAAACAGACCGGCGGAAATATCGAGATCCTTGTGATCAAGGAAGTAGCGCAGAGTTATCTCACCAAACTCTGGAACCGCAACGAAGAATCCGGCAAACCCGATGAAGAGCGTTCTTTTGTACACCTGCTCAGCCGTTATTTTACCATCATCCTCTTCAGCATTGCCGCGGCTGCTGCAGCCTGGTGGTATTTTCATGATCCGTCTAAAATATGGACAGCGGTTACCGCTGTGCTCATCGTTGCCTGTCCTTGTGCCTTATTACTCAGTAATACTTTCACCAATGCCAACATACTCCGCCGTTTGGGACGTAACCACCTCTATCTCCGGAATGCGCAGGTGATAGAAGACATAGCCAGTGCCGATTGCATTGTATTTGATAAAACAGGAACCCTTACCACCGGTCTTTACCAGGATATTATATACGAAGGCGAACCCCTGCAGGAAAAACAGGTTAAAGCCATCGGGGCATTGGCGGCACAGTCTACCCACCCCTTCAGCAAAGCCATTGCCGCCTGGGCCGGTAACCCAACAAGGCACAAAGTAAGTGGCTTCCGCGAAACAGCGGGCAAGGGTATTGAGGGTATTGTGGATGGAGATCTGGTTACCTTAGGCTCCGCTTCATTTGTTACCCAAAAAGAACAGATAAATAATGATGCTTCACAGGTTTATATAGCTATTGAAGAGGAAGTCTGGGGTCGTTTCAAATTCAGGAACCATTACCGCGAAGAAGTACCGGCTATGTTACAAAGGTTGGGCAAAAAGTACCAGCTGGCCATACTCAGCGGCGACAATGCCGGTGAACAGGCTTACCTGCGGCAGTTACTGGGATACGAAGCCATACTGCTGTTTAACCAGCAGCCCATGGATAAACTGGAGGCGATCCGCACTTTACAGGCGCAGGGCAAAAAAGTAATGATGGTGGGAGACGGGTTAAACGATGCCGGTGCCCTGCAACAGGCAGATATCGGTATTGCCGTATCTGAGAGCAACAATAATTTCACGCCGGCCAGCGATGCCATTCTGGCGGCAGACCAGTTACCCAAACTGGATCGTTTTATCCGGCTGGGTAAAGCCAATAAACAGGTGGTGATGGCCGCTTTTGTGATCTCTGTATTGTACAACCTGGCAGGTCTGTTTTTTGCGGTTACGGGGGCTTTATCCCCGATGATCGCCGCTATACTTATGCCCAGTAGCAGTATCAGTATATTATTGGTAACTTATGGACTGAGCAATTATTTCGGTTTCAGGGAAAAACTGAAGTAGTTACACAAACCGGATCGGAAATGATAAAAGTCATATTCCGTATTGATGTATATCATGATCCGGCAGGTGGGTCCCTTTTATTTTTACAACAGTCAATTCTTTGCCCATGAGTGTCATCATCTTATTATTAATTGCCAGTATTTCAGTTGCCTCCCTGTTCCTGTTTGCCTTTATCTGGAGCGTGAAGGATGGCCAGTATGATGATGAGATTGCCCCGGCTGTACGGATCCTTTTCGAAGACAAACCCGGAGGAAAAATAGAGCGTGACCTGCTTGCGGAAGAAACACTGAATAACTAACCTTACCCTAAACCATAAACTCCAAACCTCAAATTGATATAATGCAAGTAGAAAAATTCTATTACGACAACAAGACCGTTAAAATGTTTGCGTATGCCACCATTTTATGGGGTGTAGTAGGTATGCTGGCCGGTTTATTGATTGCTGTGCAGATTTATCTGCCCGCAGCCAATTTTGGTCTGCCCATTACTACTTTTGGCAGGGTTCGTCCTGTGCACACCAATGCGGTCATTTTTGCCTTTGTAGGAAACGGCATCTTTATGGGTGTGTATTACTCGCTGCAACGTTTGTGTAAAGCACGTATGTTCAGCGATGCACTGAGTAAGATCCATTTCTGGGGCTGGCAGCTGATCATTGTAGCCGCTGCGGTAACGCTGTTAGCCGGTTATACCACCGGTAAAGAGTATGCAGAACTGGAATGGCCCGTTGATATTGCCATTACCCTCATCTGGGTAGTATTCGGTATCAATATGTTTGGTACCATCCTGAAAAGAAGAGAGAGCCATCTGTATGTGGCTATCTGGTTCTTTATCGCTACCTGGGTTACGGTTGCCATGCTGCATATCGTAAACTCTTTTGAGATCCCCTTCTCTATGCTGAAAAGTTACAGCTGGTATGCAGGTGTGCAGGATGCGTTGGTACAGTGGTGGTACGGACATAATGCCGTTGCATTTTTCCTTACCACGCCCTATCTCGGTATCATGTATTACTTCCTGCCCAAAGCAGCTAACCGTCCGGTATACAGTTACCGTTTATCTATCATCCACTTCTGGGCATTGATCTTTATCTATATCTGGGCCGGACCTCACCACCTGCTTTACACAGCCCTGCCCGATTGGGCGCAGAGCCTGGGTACGGTTTTCAGTATCATGCTGATTGCGCCCTCATGGGGAGGTATGCTGAATGGTCTGTTCACCCTGCGTGGTGCCTGGGATAAAGTAAGAGAAGATCCTATTCTTAAATTCATGGTAGTGGCTATTACCTGTTATGGTATGTCTACTTTCGAAGGCCCCTTGTTAAGTCTGAAAAATGTGAATGCCATCTCACACTTTACCGACTGGACCATCGCACACGTGCACGTGGGTGCGCTTGGCTGGAATGGTTTCTTGACCTTCGGTATTCTCTACTGGATCATTCCTAAGATCTTCAATACCCCGCTATATTCTAAAAAATTAGCCACCACGCATTTCTGGATCGGTACCATCGGTATTGTACTCTATGCCATCCCGATGTATTGGGCCGGTTTTACACAAGCCATGATGTGGAAACAGTTTACGGATGATGGAACCCTGAAATTCCAGTTCCTCGAAACCGTTACCCATATTATTCCGCTGTATGTTACCCGTAGTATTGGCGGATTGCTCTACCTGGTAGGTGTATTTATCATGGTGTACAATATTGTAAAAACAGTGAAAGCGGGCAGTCTGGTGGCCAACGAAGCAGCGGAAGCGCCTGCACTTTCTAAAGAAGTAAAAACACATGGCAAAGAATACTGGCATAGATGGATTGAAGCAAGACCTATACAGATGCTGGTTTTCAGTCTGGTGGCAGTAGCCATTGGTGGTATTCTGGAACTGGTGCCTACCTTCCTGATCAAAAGTAATATCCCTACCATTGCGGCCGTAAAACCATACACGCCGCTTGAGTTGCAGGGAAGAGATATCTATATCAGAGAAGGCTGTTATTTGTGTCACTCACAAATGGTACGCCCCTTCCGCGATGAAGTGGCCCGTTATGGCGAGTACAGCAAAGCCGGTGAGTTTGTATACGATCACCCTTTCCAGTGGGGAAGTAAACGTACCGGTCCGGATCTGGCGCGTATCGGTGGTAAGTACCCCGATAGCTGGCATTACAACCATATGCTGGAACCACAGAGTATGAGCCCCGGTTCTATCATGCCATCATACGGCTGGTTGCTGGATGATCCGATCGATACGGCTATCACACCTGCCAAGATCAGGGCCATGCAAACACTGGGGGTTCCTTATCCCGAAGGATATGATAAAGTGGCTAATGCCGACCTGATGTCGCAGGCCAACCTGATCCGCATTAACCTGAAACTGGATAAGATCAATACCACTGCCAACAAAGAGATCATAGCACTGATCGCTTACCTGCAGCGGGTAGGAACAGATATTAAAGCACAGGCGAAACCATTGGCAGAAAAATAGGTAGTAGTGAGTGGTGAATAGTGAGTTGGAAAATGATGACTCACCATTCACTACTCACCGCTCACGCAAAAACAACTATTATGAAATTCATCAACTATTTGGAAAAAATCACCGGCGTAGATATTTATGCGCTCAGTTCTTTTTCGATCTTCTTTGTTTTTTTTATGCTGATGTTATTGTGGGTATGGAAGGCAGATAAAAAAATGATCGATGAGATCAGCCGTATCCCTTTAGAAAATTAACTAACCTGAATTATGTTTAAAACATCCGATATGAAACGATCTTCTGTAAAAAGACATAGTGGGTATCTGCTGGCCACAATGATGGTATTGCTTTGCGCTTTCCCATCCGGCGCGTTTGCTGCCGGTCCACCGGTACCTTCCGAAATGTCTAAACCCATGGCACAGGTACTGATATTCATCATCATTGGTCTTTTACTGATTATTGCCTTACTGGCCAATGTGGTAATGGGTGCCGCACAGTTATACCTGCAGCGCTATAAAGACGCTAAGAATGCAGTAAACGGCCCGGGTAAATTACTGAGCCTGCTGGCCCTCTGCCTGCTCAGTACGCCTTTATTTGCGCAGGATGCGGCTGCTACGGCTACTGCTGTTGCGCCTGCCGTTGATAATTTCGGAGGCTTATCTGCCACTGCTTTTTATGCATTGATTTCTGTGATTTTTATTGAACTCATTATCCTTTTTACCCTGCTGTATAATTTAAAATTATTAATGGCAAAAGAAAAGGCAGCAGCATCCGTTACAGAAGAAATACACAAGCCCTCCTTTAGCTGGAGCGCCTGGTGGGATAAATTCAATAGCCTGCGCCCCATTCACGAAGAAGCCAATATCGATTTGGGTCACGATTACGATGGTATCCGCGAACTGGATAACCGTTTACCGCCCTGGTGGTTATATGGATTTTATCTGTGTATCATTTTTGCCGGCATCTATATCTATCGTTACCATGTAGCACATAGCGCTCCTTTACCTCAGGAAGAGTTACAGATAGCTATGACAACTGCTGCTGCAGAAAAAGAAGAATACCTGAAAAAGTCTGCCAATAAGGTAGATGAGAATACCGTAACTTACCTCTCAGATGCCGCTTCGCTGGAAGCCGGTAAAAAAGTGTTTACCACCGTATGTGCCGCCTGTCACCAGGCAGATGGCGGTGGTTCCGTAGGCCCTAACCTGACCGACGAATTCTGGATTCATGGAGGCAGTATCAAAGACATATTCAAAACCATTAAATATGGCTGGCCCGAAAAAGGGATGAAGAGCTGGCAGGATGATTATTCACCGGTGCAGATTGCACAAATGGCCAGTTATGTAAAATCATTAGTAGGCACCAAACCGGCCAAACCGAAAGAGGCACAGGGTACCGTGTATGAAGAGAAAGCAGCAGCACCAGCCCCCGCAGCGGCTGATTCTGCGAAAGCGACCGTTGACAAAAAATAACAGCGGTTACCAGATAAGATGAGTGAGATCAAACATACCAACGAACCGTTAACAGAAAATTTCCGCGACAGAATAGCCACCGTAGATGAAACCGGTAAGCGGAAATGGATCTACGCGCATAAACCCAAAGGAAAATTCTACAATATCCGCAGCTGGTTAAGTGCCCTTTATTTTATTGTATTCTTCGGGCTGCCCTTTGTACAGATCAATGGGCGGCCTCTTTTTATGTTCAATATCCCGGAAGCGAAGTTTATTCTGTTCGGAAAGATTTTCTGGCCACAGGATTTTTTCATCTTCGGTATTACGATGATCACCTTTGTGTTCTTCATCATTCTCTTCACCGCCGCATTTGGCCGTTTGTTCTGCGGATGGGCCTGCCCCCAGACCAATTTTATGGAAATGATGTTCCGTAAAGTGGAGTTCCTGATACTGGGCGATGCACCGGCACAGAAAATGCTGAAGAATGCTCCCTGGACATCCGGCAAGATCACCAAAGTTGTTTTGAAACATCTGGCTTTCTATCTATTATCCTTCGTGATCGCCAATTTTTTTCTGGCGTATATCATTGGTATTAAAGAACTGGAAAAGATCATTACAGAACCAGTAAGTCAGCATGTGGTTGGCTTTTCTGCTATCCTCGTTTTCAGTGCTGTGTTTTATGCTGTGTACGCCTTCTTCAGGGAACAGGCCTGTACGGTGGTTTGTCCTTATGGCCGTTTGCAGAGTGTATTGCTGGATAAAAACTCCATGATCGTAGCTTACGACTATAAACGTGGCGAACCCAGAGGCAATGCCAAAAAAACGCATGACGAGCATTTGGGCGATTGTATCGATTGCCATTTCTGTGTAAAAGTATGTCCTACGGGTATCGATATCCGGGATGGTGTACAAATGGAATGTGTGGGTTGCACCGCCTGTATAGATGCCTGTAACAGCATCATGGATAAATTAGACAGGCCGCGTGGACTGATCCGCTACGCTTCAGAGAATTCCATCGCCAATGGGGAACCACTGCATTATACCACCCGTATGAAATTTTATACAGGATTGTGTGCTTTTGTATTATGTATACTCTCCGTATTACTGCTTACCCGCGTAGATATTGATGCCACCATTATGCGAACACCCGGGATGTTGTACCAGGAGCGGGGTGCTGATAGTATCTCTAATCTGTACAATATCAAAATGGTGAACAAAACCGTTGAACCAGCACAGGTAGCTGTAAGACTAGAAGATGGGAATGGTAAAATCGAGATCATTGGTAAACCCTATATCTCTGTACAAAAAGAAGGACAGGGTTCCGGATCCTTTTTTGTGGTGCTGCCAAATTCCCGCATACAAAACAGGAAAACAGAATTGAAACTGGGACTGTATATCGCTGATAAGAAAGTAGCTTCGCTGAAGACCAATTTTCTGGGTCCGGCCAATTAATTTATTTAAAACTAAATACATGAACTGGGGCAATAAACTCGTAGTTGTTTTTATTCTGTTTGCGTTACTGATGGCCACATTGGTATATAAAGCGGTGAATACAAAGTTCGAACTGGTTAGCAAAGATTATTATAAAGATGAGCTGCGCTACCAGGACAGAATTGATGGCAGGAACAATGCGGCCCTGATTGGTAAAGTATCTGTTACACAGGATGCAGAAGCCCTCATCATCGGATTGCCAGATGAAATGAAAGGTGTGAAAGTGGAAGGCGAAGCCTGGTTTTACTGTAAAACAGATGCCGTGCGAGACCGGAAGATAGCGTTGGCAGTTGATACCAGCGGTAAACAGGTGATTCTGAAAACACAGCTCAGCAGGGGAACCACCTATGAAATAAAACTGAACTGGCAGGCCGGCGATCAGAAATATTATACCGAACAGATTGTAAATGTGAACTAGCCAGATGTACGGGCAATTACTGATAACAGGTTTTGTACTGGGCGCCGTGAGTAGTTTCCACTGCGTGGGTATGTGTGGGCCTATTGCGTTTTCGCTGCCGGTTCATTACCTGCCCAAACCACAAAAGGCACTCGGGATTTTTCTCTATAATTTCGGTCGTATTGTTACCTACTCTTTACTGGGCTTGCTGTTTGGCTTTGTGGGCCGCCGGGTATACCTCGGTGGTATGCAACAGGGCTTTTCAATTTTTCTGGGCGCCTTGATACTTTTTGCCTTATTGGGGTCTTTATTGCCTAAAAAAATATTCCGTGTGCACTGGGCTGAAAAATTTACGCAGGCCCTGCAGCGCTTTATTGCCCGTTATATGCAGTTACGAAAGTTATACGGCATGTTTGTATTAGGGGCTGCCAATGGTTTGTTACCCTGCGGCATGGTGTATTTCGCTATCACCGGTGCATTGGCGGCCGGTACGATAGACGGTGGTGTTCTTTTTATGGCCGCTTTCGGATTGGGTACTTTGCCTGCCATGTTCGCCCTCTCTTTTTTCGGCAGCATGATCGGTATTTCTGCACGCAACACCATGAAAAAAGCGGTTCCTTATGTTCTGTTTACCATGGGTATTTTATTGATCCTCAGAGGACTGAATCTGAATATTCCGTATCTGAGCCCTTACCTGCACAATCACTCTCAGGATGGTATCTCCTGCCATTGAGGGTTTAACATTTCATTGTTAAACCATTGACATTTTATTGTATCTATTAAATAGAACTTTGCTTCAGGCAACAGTAGATAAAGATCCTGTATCTAAGTAATAAAGAACCTCTCAAAAAGGTTTAACAGAGTTTAACAGAAGAAAAAAAACCAGCGGCACAGGATTTGCGTTAATAATAAAAGAAAACAGAAACAAGTTTACATTTTTCTCATAAGCAGTTAGTTTTGGTTGCGGTCCCGATTTCTATCGGGACCAATTTTTTTTACTACCCCTTCACCAGCAACTTCCGGAGGCTGATATAATAGGCAAGTATACAGCCCGCTGCATCTGCTGTAATATCTCCATATTCAAAAGAGCGGTTAATCACCCAGCGTTCCTGTACAAACTCCATCGAAATACCATATAGTATCCCGCAAAGCGTAATGAACAGAAACCAATTTTTTCTTTGCTGATTGTGGTAACCGCTTACACGGAATGGCAGCATACTTAAAAAGCAAAGCATGCCAAAAAGCCCGATATGCACCCATTTGTCTGCCCGGATGGTAGCCAGCCAGGGATAGCGGGGAACAGTGGATCCCGGCAGGGTTAACAAAATAAAACTGAGTATAAACCAACTAACGGCAGGAAGAAAATGACTGATTTTCAAGTACGGCTAACATTTAAGGGGGCAAGTAAGCCAATTTTTTACATATGCCAGGTTAATCAGAAACAGTTGTATCAAAGAAGAAGCCGCAGCAGAAAGATTTCTTTGAAATCATCCCGCTGCGACTTCTTTAATCCATACATTTCTTATCCTACTTTACCGGCTACATACATTTGGTCAAGTGTAGGCGCGGCACTGCCACCTTTGTTTTCCAGGGTAATGGCAAACATGGAAGCGGCGGGAATATTTTTCATTTTACAGAGTCCGGCACAGGACTCTATCACTCCGGCATCTACCGGTTTCCCATCTACAATGGCCCATAACTGGTATTGTTTGCCGGCTGCGGCTTCGGGTAATTTATTGGGCAGAAGATAAACGTCTCTTGATTTGCTATCCCAGAAAACAGTAGCCAGGCTGTTCTCCTTACCGGCTACACCGGGCATGGATACTTTGATCACGGATGGATCACTCATCATCTGCATATTGCTGTACAGGTCCAGCAGTTTGGTCTGGGTTTGCTGGTTATCTGAAAGCAGGCTGGTCTTTTCTATCAATAATGTCTGGTAGGCAGTATTGGCAGAACTAAACTGTTTGTAGAAATAAACATTCAAAGAGGCACTCACTACCAGTAAGATCACCGATGCGGCAGCCAGATAACGGCTCCAGCCTATGACTACCGCTGTTTTGCTCTTTTTCTCAAAATCAAGCTCAGCCAAAAGCTGCTCTTTTACACGGGGGGCGGGCATAACAGCAGTGGCCAGGGCCTGCTGTTCCAGCGCAGCTTCGAACTCGTCTATCGCTTTCCTGATTTCAGGATGCTGACGGCTCAGCTGTTCCAGTTCGGCAGCTTCCTGTGCATCGGCCATGCCCAGGACATAGCTTTCGATCACGCCACTTTCTATGTAAGCCTTGATATCCACTTTATGGTTTAATAATTTCTCGTAATTGTGTTAATGCGGCCCGAAGCCGGGTTTTTACCGTACCCAAAGGTATATTCAGCATTTTAGCGATCTCATCCTGGGTAAAACCCTGGAAATAAGACAACTCCACCAATACCCTGTATTCTTCCTTCAGGCTATGAACCATTTTTCTTAATCCAATCTGATCTGTCCGGGTTTCACTGGTACCTCCGGCTGTATATACGTCTTCTGTTAATTCCCGGTTTTGCCGGCTGTTCTGAAAACTTTTGCTGCGCACCGTATCTATGGAAGCGTTGCGGGCAATATTCAGCATCCAGGTAAACAGGCGTCCTTTGCTGCTGTCGTAGCTCTCGATCTGCTTCCAGATCTTCACAAAAACTTCCTGCAGTACATCATTGGCCAGTTCTTCCTCATTTACAATATTCAGAATGATGGAAAGCAGGGCGCCAGAATAATTATCGTACAGGTACCCAAAGGCAGACTGACTCCGTTGCCGGAGCAGCTCTACCAATTCCGGTTCGCTGTATTTTTTAACTACTTCCAAAAGCAGGTTTACTAAGGTTGATATAGGATATACGAAAGAAAGGATTCTTTGGTTTTATCCTACCAAAGCTGCATAAGCGGCACTATCCATCAGGGCAGATACAGAAGCGGGATCGCTGACGGTCAGTTTGATCATCCAGCCATCACCATACGGATCTGTGTTTACCAGTTCCGGTTGTTTTTCCAGCAAAGGATTGGCTTCTAATACGGTTCCCGCTACCGGCAGAAACAGGTCGCTAACGGTTTTTACCGCTTCTACGGTACCAAAAAGACCTTCGGCCTGCAGGGTCTGGCCAATGGTATTGATGTCTACATACACAATATCCCCCAACTCATGCTGGGCAAAATCAGTGATACCAATAGTGGCAACATTGCCTTCCAGGCGAATCCATTCATGGTCTTTGGTGTAGCGAACATCTGCTGGGAAATTCATAACGTAAGTTTTAGTATTGCAAATATTTAGATAAAAAACGGTTGGGAGAAATTAAATAATGGTGGTTAGGGAGTGAAAAGTTAATAGTTAATAGTTAAAAACGGGAAGGTTGAAGTACATACACTGTACCTGATTCCCACTATTAACTATCGACTTTTAACTATTAACTCCTAAAACCCCTGCTGCTCAAAATACAGCAACACGTGGTCTTTGATAAAGTTCTCCTGCTCGGGTAAAACCATTACGGGTAATTCTTTTACCTGTTTGTAATGGGGCCAGCCCTCTTCATCGTTACCTTCTAGTATATAATAACCACTTTGACTCAGCACCCGGCATACGGCCACGTGCATCAGGTCCTGTTTCTGTTCTTTGGAGATCTTTTCCTGCAGAAAACCCGTTTCCTGCATACCGATCAGGAATAAAACTGCTTCCAGGTCGGGTTTTTTGCCAAATCTTTCCACCAGTTTGGCCTCCAGTGACCACCATCTTTGCTGTAAATCGTCTGAAATAAACATAATTGTCGCAAAGGTAAACCGTGGAAGCATGCCATCATCAACCGGCAAAAGTTATCTTTGCGGCAAATTGGACCCTTTATGTTACAAGTGAGTGTATTGCGCAACAATACAGCTGAGGTTAAAAAAAGACTGGCTGTGAAACATTTTAAACAGCCCGAACTGGTAGATGCAATCATTGCCCTGGACGATACAAGAAAAAAACTGCAGGCCGATTTTGACGGCACCCAGGCGAAAGTAAACAGCGCCTCCAAAGAGATCGGAAAGCTGATGGGTCAGGGTAATAAAGAAGGGGCAGAAGCCCTGAAAGCGGATGTAGCCAGCTGGAAAGCCACACTGGAACCCCTGAAAGAACAAATGGCCACTGTTGAAAAAGAACTGCTGGATACAATTGTGCTCTTACCCAACCTGCCTTCTGAACAGGTACCCGAGGGCAAATCGCCGGAAGAGAATGTGGTAGTGAGAGAGGGTGGACAAAAACCTGTATTACCCGAAGGTTCCGTACCGCATTGGGACCTGATTAAACAATACGACCTGGTGGATTTTGAAACCGGTGCCAAGATCACCGGAAGCGGGTTTCCGTTATACAAAGGAAAAGGGGCCAAACTGCAGCGCGCCCTGGTACAGTATTTCCTCGACTTTAACACGGCAGCCGGCTATACCGAATACCTGCCGCCTTTTATGGTAAACGAAGCCAGTGCCTTTGCTACCGGACAGTTACCGGATAAGGAAGGGCAGATGTACCATGCCACAGCTGATAATTTTTACCTGATCCCTACGGCTGAAGTGCCCGTAACCAATATTTACCGTGATACCATTCTGAAACTGGATGAACTGCCCGTTAAGATGACTGCTTACTCGCCCTGTTTCAGAAGAGAAGCGGGTAGTTTTGGAAAAGAGGTACGTGGCCTGAACCGCGTTCACCAGTTTGAAAAAGTAGAGATCATCCAGATCGTTGAGCCTGCTACCAGTTATGCTGTGCTGGATGAGATGGTGAACCATGTAGAAAAACTCCTGCAATCCTTACAACTGCCTTACCGCATCCTGCGTTTGTGTGGGGGAGATATGGGCTTTACCAGTGCCATTACCTACGACTTTGAAGTATTCAGCGCCGCTCAGGAACGCTGGCTGGAAGTAAGCAGTGTCAGCAATTTTGAAGGCTACCAGACCAACCGCATGAAATGCCGTTACAAAGATGCCGATGGTAAAATGCAGCTTACCCACTCCCTGAACGGAAGTTCACTGGCCCTGCCCAGAATTGTGGCCTGCCTGCTCGAGAATAACCAGACAGCAGAAGGCATCCAATTACCGGCGGTGCTGCACAGCTATTTCGGGGGGGAGAAAATCTAGGGAACCGCAGAATATCGAACAGGGAATATCGAATGTCGATCGGATATTACTTCGACATTCGATATTCCCTGTTCGATATTCGACATTCCTACGGTGTTATTTCCACCCTCGTTCCCACCGGTAATAAACTAAAAATCTCCTGGATATATCCATTCTTGGTACTGATGCATCCTTCGGTCCAGTTCTGGTATTGGTCTATGGCAAAATCCTCCCGGGGCCAGGTGCCGTGTATGCCAATGCCGCCACCGATCTGTGCGTTGGCGGGTAGTAAACCCATGGCTTTGCGTTCGTTGAATTTCCGGTAGCTATCTGCATTGGGATAATCGATTGCGATAAACGCATTCCATTTCTGGTGCCGGCGTTTGTTGGTGATATGAAAAATACCTTCCGGTGTTTTCCGGTCGCCCTGCATCATTTTATCACCCAGGTCTTTGTTGCCAAATACAACCGGATAACTTACTATTCTTTCGCCACTGGAATCAAATAAATGCAAAACATATTTATGTTTCTCTACCCATACATAATAAGTATCGGGAGTTGTAAATCTTTTGGCAGGTGGAATTTTTTTGAAAGAGGTCTGTGTGAGACTGATGAGGCCTAATACAGAGAGGCAGAGGGGCAGATTCATAAGATGGGTTTTGATGGAACAGCAACCTATCGTATCTGCCTGTTGTGTTTTGGTTAATTCACCAAAAATTAAGTTAATGCCGGTGATGTTGTGCAGCGTTTTAAGAAAATGCTAACCACGGTTCTGGTTGCAGCAACCATCTCACTATCATCACAAAAGCGCCCCCTGGAAAGGAGGCGCGCAGTGTAACATGAGAAAAAACTTCTTCGGATCTTACCAGTTGCTGAAGCGGATACCTACTGTATAAGGATATTGTTCAACACGGGTTACATCTTTCTGTAAACGGTTCAGACTATAGCTGCCGTAAACGCGTACCGGACCCAGCCCCATCTCTCCAATCAGTGCTACGCGCCATTGTTCAAAATTGAAATCACCTTTGTATTTCTGTTTGCCACGCTCGCCGCTGATCTGTTTGTTACGGCTATTGGTTAAGTACCCCGCACTTACACCGGCACTGATGCTGAAACCCCTTCTGCTGTCGGGTGTGGTATTGATGTTCAGCATAACCGGTATGGTGAGGTACTCCACATACAGTTTGTTCTTGGTAAAACTGATCGAGTCGTTGAACACATAAGGCGCCGGTTCTTTGCGGTAACTCAGCTTGGTATCATACTGGTAATTGTACATTTCCAGTCCCAGACCATACTTCAGGTTCACCACATGTTTGATCAGGTTTACTTTCTGCATAAAAAACCAGATGTTCACATTGCTGGATTTACCGTTGATGAGTTTGTAACTGTTCTGGTTTACCGGCCCATCGGCTGCACGTAAAGTTTTGAAATACCCACCTGCTGCTGCAGCGGTATAATCAGTCTGGTCGCGCATGTTGGCAAAGCCCAGATCCATGATCCACCAGTTGGTACTGATATTACTTCTTCTGCGCGTGCGGCGCTCAATGCTGTACTCTATGGAACCGCGTCTTTTACTGTTGTCATCATCAGAAGAAACGTTTCCTGCATTCTTCTTTTTAATGATGATGAAGTTGCCCACTTTTACAGTGTCTGTGTTTTTCGCGGAACTGTCTGTTTGTGCCCAGCTGATTCCTGTAACCAGCAGGCAGGCTGCTGCCATAACGATTCGTTTCATATCTGTTGCTTTTCTGTTTATTTAGATGGTCTTGTACTGTTGGAAGAGGAGCTATTTTCTTCTTCCGTTTTTGCTTTACTGCGGAAAATGCTGCCCGCTTTTCGGAAGAAACCGCGGAGTTTGTCTTTATTGATCTCCAGTGACCCGAGCAGCAAGGTTTTTTTCTGATCAGCCGATTCGGTATCCAGTTCACGATAAACGGCAGGGTATATATTAGTCTCTGTGTTGTCGGCGCTAATACTCAATGGTTCGTTGGCGGGCTTTACCATATCCACATTATCCAGCACAGCATTATCGCCCGAAACCCGGTTGGTATTGGATGCTACTGTTTCAAATGCACTGCCGGAAACGGTGGTGATCACATTGGCATCGTTTCTTGGTACGTCAACAGCTTTCACTGCTTCGGTATTGGCAGCCAGCAGATCGGTTGCCGGATTGCTGGTAGCTGTTTTCTGCTGTGTTGTTACGGCTCTGTTTGTTGGGTTGGTATTGCCGGCAGTAACAGTTGTAACCTTATCACCACCGGTAACAGTTGTGATAGATGGAGCTGTTATGGTAGCTGTTGGGTTACCATTGGCTACCGGAGTATTTGTTTGTTGCGCCAGTACAGGTTCTGTGTTGGGTTGCTGTGGAATTACGGTCCAGAGCAAAACAGCCACACCTGTCAATACCGCCGCCACAGCTATCTGCTGCCAGCGCATATAAATAACGCGTCTTTCTTTCTTCTCTTCCCGGTACAGCGATGCTTTGTCGGGAAAAAAGATCTGCTCCGGCACCAAGCGGGTCTGTTTCAGCTGGGTAAAGGATTCCTGTAACGCGGGGTGTTGCAATACAAACCTTTCTACCTGCTCTTTACCCTCGGTATCCAGTTCATTATCTACATATAACAGAAACTGCTCTTCATGATTGCTGGTATTGATCTCTGCTGAGCCGTTCCGGTAAAGAATGTCCTTGTCATCAAAATCCCATGCTTCAATAGGCAACTGTGATTGCTGCAACATCTCCAGCTCAACCGCGAGGTGCGGATGCTCCTGCACAAACCGGTCTACAGCCTGTTTGTCTGTGGCAGACAGTTCCCCGTCTACATACAGCAGGAAAAATTCCTCGTAATTATGTTGGTTAATATGGAGCACAGATTATTTTGATTAGTTGTATGATTTCTCAGATATATGATTTCACTGGTTGTTGTTATCTCACATTTTCGGCGCTTACTAAATAATTCCGCAGGGTTAACCGGGCCCGGTGCAGGTATACTTTCACCTGGCTTTCATTCAGTCCCATGATCTCGCCTATTTCTTCATAACTATAGCCTTCATAATCTTTCAGCATCACCAGGCTTCTTTGTGTTTCGTTCAGCTGGTTCAGTGCTTCCATCAATACTTTTTTCAGGTTGGTATTGCTGGCCTGCTGTACCCTTGCATCTTCCGCAAAATCCTCTTTCAGCTGGATCCGTTTGTTTTTGCGGATATGGTCGATCATCTGGTTATAGGCAACGGTAAACAGGTAAGATTTTGATTTCTCCGGCTCCACCGATTCCCTGTTGCGCCATAATTTTTCGAAAGCGGTCTGTACAATATCGCGTGCGTCCTCTTCGTGGCGAAGATTCTTCACAATGAACCGGTATACGTTGTCCGCATATTGGTTCACACATTCATTGTACGCTTTCTCGGTCATAAACAGCAGGGAATAGCTTGGTTTTGTTTGCCTTGTTTCAGATAGTATACGAACCAGCCGGTATTATGTTACACTGCAAAGAAAAAAAATCCTGCGGGATTAACGCAGGATCGGTTGTATTTAGTCTTTTAGTACGATCAGGTGGTTTTCCAGCGGCTCCAGTGCTGTTTTTTCGGTCCGGATTCCGTTTTTTTCCAGTTTGATACAGGCAGGACCCTCTTCGCAGGTAAGGTTGGTGGCCCGGCTTTCCATCAGTAAAAAGGCCATAAAAGAAACAGATACGGCAATTAATGCCAGCAGCAGGATAGATTTGGGCCTCATACAGGTAGGTTTATTTGTATACGAAAATACTGTAATCCGTCGCCTGTAGGTTCAACAAAACGTTAAATCCGGCCTCTAATAATCGATCTCCTGCTCCTGAATAGCGGCAGGAATCTCCCTGAATTCGTATTGCTGGCCACGTAACTGGGGTTCAAAACCGGCTTCACGGATGGCTTCCTGCATGGTTTTATAGGTGAATCGGTGGGGAGCACCGGCGGCGCTTACCACGTTTTCCTCGATCATGATACTACCAAAATCATTGGCACCGGCATGCAGACAGATCTGGGCGGTTTGTTTACCCACGGTAAGCCAGCTGGCCTGGATATTCTTGATATTCGGCAGCATAATGCGGCTGATGGCGATCATCCGGATATATTCATCCGGTGTGGTCAGATTATGCACGCCCCTGATGCGCGCCAGCAATGTATCTACATCCTGGAAAGTCCATGGAATGAAAGCGAGAAACCCTTTGGCATTCTCCGGTTTCCTACTCTGCACTTCCCGGATCCTGACTAAATGGATAAAACGCTCTTCCAGCGTTTCCACATGACCAAACATCATGGTGGCACTGGTGGTGATATTGAGTTTATGCGCTTCGTGCATTACGGCCAGCCACTCATCTGCTCCACATTTTCCTTTGGAGATAAGGCGTCTCACTCTGTCTACCAGAATTTCCGCACCGGCACCGGGTAATGAGTCCAGACCCGCTTCCTGTAAGGCTTTCAGGGTATCGTGGTGACTCATTTTTTCCAGCTTACTGATATGTGCTACTTCGGGTGGCCCGAGTGCATGCAGTTTAATGGTCGGGAATTCCTGCTTGATGGCGCGGAAAGTGTTGGTATAGAAATCGAGGCCCAGTTCGGGGTGGTGTCCGCCCTGCAAGAGCAGCTGATCGCCGCCGTATTTCAGGGTTTCGGTGATCTTTTTGCGGTAAGTGTCCATATCGGTGATATAAGCATCTGCATGACCCGGGATCCGGTAAAAATTACAGAACTTACAATTGGCGATACATACATTGGTGGTGTTCACGTTCCGGTCTATCTGCCAGGTTACCTTATTGTAGGGTACTTGTATCTTCCGCATTTCATCGGCTACATACATCAGTTCTGTTAAAGGGGCATGTTCAAACAAAAACATCCCTTCTTCGATACTGAGGAACTCAAATTTCAGGGCTTTCTGGTACAGATCGGCTAATTGCATATTCAACACTTTAAAAGAGTAACAAAGGTACTGTGATATGGTTGATTGACCTTGCATCGAAAATCAATTATTTACTGTCCTTCATTTGGGCCGTTTATCTGCCAATCAGACAACCTTATACAGATAATGGTTGTTTAGATTTGAATTCATCCTATTTTCAACCTGCATGAAACCGGTTTTATTTGCACTTGCCATGGTTTGCCTGTCTGTTACCGGCAAAGCGCAGGAGGAGTTTGTTTCTCCCGAGGCAAAACTATTGACCCGATTCCCCTTTACGCAGTTAAGCGGTGGTATTGTAATCGTAAGGGCAGTATTAGACAATTATCCCGATACACTCAATTTTGTATTCGATACCGGAAGTGGCGGTATTTCCCTGGATTCCACTACCGTAGATTTTCTGAAACTGCCTACCGTAAAAACAGAAAAGACCATCCGGGGTATCGCAGGTATTAAAAACGTGGATTTTACGATGGGGCATACCCTGAAACTGGGAACACTGGAGGCAGAAAAACTCGATTTTCATATCAATGATTACGAATTGCTTACCAGTGTATATGGCATCCGTATTGATGGTATAATCGGGTACAGTTTTTTACGCAGGTATATTGTACGCCTGGATTATGATAATATGTTTATCGAAGTGTATTCTCCGGGCACTTTCAAATATCCCCGGGGCGGTTATATGCTGAAGCCAAATTTCTCCACCCTTCCTTTGCAATCTGCGATGATACAGGACGACAGGCTGATTGTAAGCCGTTTTATTTTTGACACCGGTGCCGGCCTCAGTTTTCTCCTATCCAAAGATTTTGTGGATGATAGTGTGGTATTTCGCAAGAACCGCAAATTTTATCCTACTCAGGCAGAAGGATTGGGGGGAAAACGACAGATGTCTATTTCTGTGGTAAAGGAAGTGAAGCTGGGCCCCTATAAGTTCAAGCGGGTACCGGTTCATATTTTTGAGGATGATTATAATGTAACTTCTTATCCTTTGCTGGGTGGACTGATCGGCAATGATATTCTGCGCCGCTTTAATGTGATCCTGAACTACCCGGAGCAGAGCATCCATATCAAACCCAATACACATTACAACGAGAGCTTCGATTATTCCTATACCGGCCTGGGTATTTACCTGGTAGATGGTGAGATCCGCGTAATTGATATCATGCCGGGCTCACCAGGAGACAAAGCCGGTTTTCTGCCGGGAGATGTCATTTTTTCTGTGGAAACCAATGCATCCAAGAATATTCAGACCTACAAAAATCTCTTCCAGAACAGTATCGGCAAAATGCGCGTTGTCATCTTCCGCGATGAGAAACCGCTGGTACTTACGATCGACATTAAAGATATCAGGCGGTAGGGTGGGAATATCGAATATCGAACAGGGAATATCGAACGCCGAACTGTTAAGCAGGTTCACGAAGAAGTAAAGGGTAGCTTTTATCGTCCGATCGATATTCGATATTCCTTGTTCGATGTTCGGCGTTCATTTTCCCCTTTTCGTAGTTCCAATTTTCCCGAATCCCCTAATTTGCACCTTCTTTAACCGTGTGTATGATAAGATATGACCGTTTTGTTTTGGATAATGGCCTGCGGGTGCTGGTTCATGAAGACCATTCTACCCCGATGGCGGTGGTGAATATTATGTATGATGTTGGTGCGAGGGACGAGAACCCTGCCCAGACTGGCTTCGCTCACCTGTTCGAACACCTGATGTTTGGTGGCAGCATTCATATTCCGGATTATGACGAACCCCTGCAGCGGGCAGGTGGTGAGAACAATGCGTATACTACCAACGACCTTACCAATTATTATTGCCAGTTACCGGCAGAAAATATTGAAACCGCTTTCTGGCTGGAGAGCGACAGGATGTTAAGTCTGGCTTTCGGAAAAAAAAGTCTGGATGTGCAGAAAAAAGTCGTGTGTGAGGAGTTCAAGGAACACTATATCAACAAACCCTATGGCGATGTGTGGCATAAGATGCGCGAACTGGCGTACACAACACATCCCTATCGCTGGATGACGATCGGGAAGGAACTGAGTCATGTAGAGAATGCACATATCGACGATGTAAAAAATTTCTTTTTCAAACACTACCGGCCGGTAAATGCGATCCTGGTGGTGGCGGGGCATGTAGAACTGGAAAAGATCAAACAGCTGGCGCAGAAATGGTTCGGCGATATTCCGATGGGAGAAAAATACAGCCGCTCCCTGCCACAGGAACCCAGGCAAACAGCCGCACGCGTATCCACCGTACATGCCGATGTGCCGCTGGATGCATTTATCAAAACCTGGCATATGGATGCGAGGTTGGATAAAGGCTATTATGTAATGGACCTGGCTACAGAAGTGCTGGGCGGCGGTGGATCCTCGCGTATGTACCAGGCATTGGTAAAAGAAAAACAGTTGTTCTCCAGTATCGACTGTTATCATTTCGGCAGTATTGATAAAGGCTTGCTGGCAGTAGAAGGTAAACTGGTGAAAGGGATTGCCATGGAAGCTGCTGCCAAAGCCGTTGAAGAAGAGATTGAGAAAATGCAGGCAGTGGCTATCAGCGACAGTGAGTTGCAGAAAGTGAAAAACAAAACAGAAAGCGTGATCGCATTTGAAGATATGGGTGTGATGAGCCGCGCCAATAGTCTGGCCATGTACGAACTGCTGGGCGATGCGGAACTGATGAATACCGAACTGGCGCGTTACCAGGAAATTACTGCGGCAGATGTGCAGCAATACTGCAAAGAAGTATTCCGGAATGATAACAGCAACACCTTATTTTATCACACTAAGTAAAGAAGCATGACCAATAGAACAAGTGCGCCCGAGATCATTGATGCGGTTAACATGCAGTTGCAGTTACCCCCGTATGAACATTTTACATTGGATAATGGGGTACCCGTTTATACCATTGATGCAGGGGCACAGGAAGTAATACTGATAGAATGGGTATTTTATGCAGGCAACTGGTACGAAGAAAAAAATATTGTGGCCGCCACTACCAACTTCATGCTCAAGAACGGTACGCGGCAGAAAAAAGCGTTTGCCATCAATGAGCATTTTGAATTTTATGGGGCTTACCTGAACAGGAGCTGTTACAATGAAACAGCCACCATCACCCTGCATTGTCTCAGTAAACATTTGCCCGAACTGCTGCCGGTGGTGGCAGAACTGATGACGGAATGTATCTTCCCCGAAGAAGAACTGGTTATCTACAAGCAGAACCAGAAACAAAGACTGGAAGTAAACCTGAAAAAATGCGACTTCATTGCTAACCGACTGATCGATGAATATGTATACGGGTTTCATCATCCCTACGGAAAATATACTTCCACACTGGATTATGATAACCTGCAGCGCGATGAGCTGGAGGCTTTTTACCGTACATTTTACACGGCGGGTAAATGCCTGGTGTTTGTGGCGGGTAAACTGCCGGCAGATATTCAGCAACAGTTGAACAGCAACTTCGGGCACCTGCCTTTTCAGCCGGAAAACCTGCCTGCCGTGAATTTTGATACCAATCCGGCAGAGACCAGAAAATACAATATCATCAATGATGCGAATGGTGTGCAGGGTGCTATCCGTATTGCCAGGCCCTTCCCAAACAGGCACCATCCGGATTTTTCAAAGACACAGGTGCTGAACAATATTTTTGGTGGATTTTTTGGATCAAGGCTGATGAGCAATATCCGCGAAGACAAAGGATATACTTATGGCATACACAGCTATATGCAAAACCATATCCATACCAGTGCCTGGATGATCAGCACAGAAGCGGGACGGGATGTATGTGCCGCCACTATCGAAGAAGTGTACAAAGAAATGGCCATCCTGCGGAATGAACCGGTTGAGGCAGAAGAGCTGGACCTGGTACGCAATTATATGATCGGCTCCCTGCTAGGAGATCTGGATGGTCCGTTCCAGATCATTGCCCGCTGGAAGAATTATATCCTGAACGGCCTGACTGAAGAATATTTCTACAACAGCATCAAAACCGTACAAACCATCACCGCCGAAGAGATCCAGGCGCTGGCCCAGCATTACCTGGAGCCGGATTCGTTTTATGAAGTGGTGGTGGTGTAGGCATTGCGAATATCGAATATCGAACAGGGAACACCGAATATCGATCTGAGAAGTACTTCGGCGTTCGACATTCCCTGTTCGATATTCGATATTAAAACGGTAACTTAACCCCTCAATAAATCCATATGGGAAGGTTCTTTGCTAAAACTATCGCTACAGCAGTTGCTGTTTTGTTTGCTGCCTATGTATTGAAAGGGGTAGAAGTGGATAGTACGGTTACGGCTTTGCTGGTGGCCCTGGTATTGGGTTTGCTGAATAGTTTTATCAAACCTATCCTGATCATCTTAACCATTCCCATTACTATTATCACGCTCGGGCTTTTCCTCTTATTCATCAACATCCTGATCATTAAATGGGCTGCCAGCCTGGTACCGGGTTTTACGGTAGACGGTTGGTTAGCGGCTTTGCTGTTCAGTCTGGTGGTCAGTTTTGTTTCGTCACTGATTGAGGCGCTGATTGGTTCTAACAACAATGGCGATAAAACCTCATAAGGTTTCCAGCAGCGTTTTTACTTTTCCACTGATAAAATCACGCACTTCATTAAATTCCGCAGGCTCCATGTGTTTGGGATCGGGGATCTGCCAGTCGATGAATTGTTTGGCAGGCATCCACGGACAGGCATCACCGCAGCCCATGGTTACTACCGCATCAAAAGGGGCATATTGTTCTACTTCCTGTAATGATTTACTATCGTGTGTACTGAGATCGTATCCCAGCTCTTTCATGGCAGCTATCGCTTTTGGGTTAACGATGCCACTGGGTTTACTGCCGGCGCTATAGGCTTCTACCGTATCGCCTCCAAGCATCCTGGCAAAAGCCTGGCTCATCTGGCTGCGGTTACTATTCTCTACACAAACAAATAATACTTTCTTTTTAGGTATCATGAAGGGTGCTAGATTGTCTGTTAATAAGCGGTTTTTATTTCATGTGCCGGAGCACAGTTATTGACATAAAAGCAATTCAGTTATACATGGGTACTTCTTTTTTCCAGTAATACGGTATCTCTCCACAAGCCATTCATTTTCCCGATCTTTTCTCGGGTACCTACGATGCGAAAACCACAGGCTTCGTGAATAGCAAGACTGGCTTTGTTCTCCGGGAAAACGCCTGCCTGCAGGGTCCAGAAGTTTTCTTTTTCACTTTCCGTGATGAGTGCCTGCAGTAATTGTTTACCCACTCCTTTGCCGCGGGCAGCGGCACTTACGTACACACTTACTTCGCCCACACCAGCATACACACATCGGCCACTAACGGGTGTGATGGCGGCCCAGCCCAAAACAGTATCGTTTTCAACAGCTACCAGTCTGGGTTTTTTACTATGGGCCGCATCCCATTCTTCCCAGGATGGGGCGGTGGTTTGAAAAGTGGCATTACCGGTGGCAATGCCTTCTTCATAAATGGTCTTCACAGCTTCCCAATGTTCGGGAAGCAGATTGGTAATAAGCATACAACAAATTTCAGTTTGCGCCTTAGTGCCTTTGCGGGAAAATTTTCCCGCAAAGGCGCTAAGCCGCGGGTTGATATTAATTACAGCAGCCGGAACCGGGTACACAGCAGGCTTCTTTCTCCACAGGTTTTTCGGCATATACGGTTACACTGTAAATGCCCATATTACTGTTGCGGAAAGCATTGATCTCTTCCTGACTGATATAGTTGCTGAGAATATCATCCGGGATATGGATCAATTTTTCTTTCTGCACGGTGATATGGGTAAAACCGGTAGCGTTGATCAGTTCCAGGTACACCTGTTTCTGAATGGCACCGGATACACAACCTGCATACATTTCGGCTGCTTCTTTTAATTGCGCAGGCAGTTCTCCTTCCAGCACAATATCGGAAATACTGAAGTGGCCGCCGGGTTTTAATACACGGTACACTTCTTTCAATACATTGAATTTATTGGGAACAAGGTTGAGCACACAGTTGCTCACTACCACATCGGCTACATTGGCCGATACGGGCATGTGTTCGATATCGCCAAAACGAAACTCTACATTGTGGTAGCCAAGTTTCTCCGCATTGGTTCTTGCTTTATCGATCATTTTTTCTGTGAAATCGATACCGATCACTTTACCTGTTTCGCCGGTGGCGGCACGTGCTACAAAACAATCGTTACCGGCACCACTACCCAGGTCAATCACCACATCTCCTTTTTTGATCTGCGCAAACTGCGTAGGTAAACCACAACCCAGGCCCAGATCCGCATCTGCGTTATAGCCCTGCAGTTGGGTATAGTCGTCTGCCATCAGGTTATATACTTCGGTACTGCAGCCACCTGCACCACAGCAGGATGATGCGTTCTGTGTGCGTGACTGATCAGCGATCTCGCCGTACTTTTCTTTTACCAATGCTTTTAATGCCTGTTCGGTTTGCATGTCATTTTTATTTTATGGTTTTTAATGACGCCGCCTTTGCACTTCAGCGGGTAAACGGTTTCGCGAAGTGCAGAGGCGCGTTTGTTAACAACAGTTGGTGGCGTTCTCCGTTTTTAGTGATGTAAATAGAGAATCAAAAACCCCGTGCAGTTTTTCAAATGCTTCGCGGTTGATACAGTAACAGCTTTTGGGTCCGTCGATGGTCCCTTTGATGAGCCCGGCGTTCTTCAGTTCTTTTAAGTGTTGGGAAACGGTGGATTGTGCCAGGGGTAATATTTCTACTATTTCACCACAGATGCAGGCATTCTGCGCGGCCAGGATCTTTAATATAGCAATACGGGCCGGGTGCGAAAGCAGTTTGGCGATGGTTGCAAGGTCCTGATCTTCCTGTGTAAATATCTCTGTTTTAGCCGATGCCATTGGTTTATCGTTTTTGTACGATAGAACAAAAGAAAGCATTTTATTTCATTTATCGTATAAATACGATAAGTTTTTTGTATAATTTTAGACAGCCGCCACTCATCAAGAAATAGAACCGTTTACCATTTCGATATTTTCCTGATTTTTTATATTGAACTGTAAATCAATAGTTTATAGTAAGCCAGTTATTGTCGGCTACCTATTACTTGAAAAAAACTGGTACTATGTGTTGCATAGTACCAAATAAATGCACATCTTTGTGTTGTCAAAGGGAATGAACCAGGAGAATCCCGAAAAGATTCTCCCACCACCTTGAAAAATTAAAAACACTATAAATAAAGAAATCATGAAAACGCAAAACAACTTCTTCTTTCAGACACTTGGCGAAAACCAGTTGAATAACTTAGTGAAAGAAGTAAAAGAGACCGTAGCTACCAATGTTGCCCAGGTAAACCCCAAATCAAGTTTTGGAATGGTTGACCTCTGGAACCTGGAACGTAGCCGCAGAACAAGAATCGTTAGAAGGCATTTGGCATAAACAAAGCCCGTTACGAAACCATCATTCAATCACAACGCCTGCCATTTTCATCAGGAAAGCGGCAGGACAAAAACGCCGGTTATGGACATTCAGAACACACAAAGTCAGATGCGAAAGGGCGTATTGGAGTTTTGTATTTTATCCATCATTCGCCAGGGCGAGGTATATCCTTCCGACCTGGTAGAGCGGATGAAAGCAGCCAACCTCCACATCCTGGAGGGTACCCTCTATCCATTGCTTACCCGATTAAAAAATGCAGGTTTGCTAACGTACCGCTGGGTAGAAAGCAATAGCGGACCGCCCCGTAAATATTTCGTGATGACCGATAAGGGCCTCGAATTCTACGGTGAACTGGAAAGAACCTGGCAGGAACTGGCGGATGCTGTTCATGCACTTACACAACCTGTAGAAAACCTATCATCCGAAACCAACCAATCCCAACCTTAACCAACCATAAAATTGAACTGACATGAAAAAGGTAATAAATATAAACTTTCAGGGCAGGGTAATTCCCATTGAGGAAGCTGCCTACGACATGCTGAAGCAGTATGTAGAAAGTTTGCGCAGGTTCTTTGCAGATGAGGAGGGACGTGATGAGATCATTAATGATATTGAAGGCCGTATTGCGGAACTGTTTGGTGAGACCCTGAAAAAAGGCAGCACCTGCATAACAGATGCAGATGTGAACCAGATCATTGAAAGCATGGGTCGGCCCGAAGATTTTGAAGGCGAAGAAGGCAAAGTAAAATCGCAGCTTGGCGGCGAAGAAAGCGGCAACGGCAGCAAAACCAGCTATCACTCAACAGAAACAGAAGCTCCCCGCGGCCGTTTATACCGCGATGAGAACGACAAGATCCTGGGTGGTGTCTGCGGTGGTCTGGCCAGTTACTTACGGGTAGATCCTACCATCGTTCGTCTGGTATTTGCTGTGATCAGCTTTGGTGCCGGAACCGGTATCCTTCTCTATATCTTATTGTGGATCATCCTGCCATCTAAATCACTGGTGCATACTACCTCTACCAAACGTTTGTACCGTAACCCGGAAGAAAAAGTGGTGGCCGGTGTAGCCAGTGGTATCGCTTCTTATTTTGATATCGCTGTATGGATACCCCGTTTGATCTTTGCTTTGCCATTGGTACTGGGTATCATCAACTCTATCTTCAGAGGTATCATGTGGTTTGATGTGGATCCTTTCCCCAGCATTCTCTTCGGTTCTTTCGGTGGCACACTCTTTATTGTATATGCAGTATTGTGGGCGGTGATCCCCGAAGCCAAAAGCGCTTCCGAGAAATTAGAAATGCGTGGTGAGAAAGTAGACCTCAATACCATCAAAAATACCATCCAGGAAGATCTGGAAGGCTTTAAATCACGCGCCGA
This sequence comes from Caulobacter sp. UNC279MFTsu5.1, assembly GCA_943369185.1. Classification (GTDB taxonomy): domain Bacteria; phylum Bacteroidota; class Bacteroidia; order Chitinophagales; family Chitinophagaceae; genus Sediminibacterium. Next base: position 101,444 of record CALRMK020000005.1, read on the forward strand.
AAAATGGGGTGGTGAGTTTAAAGACAAAGCACAACAGTTTGGACAGGAATTCGGCAGCACCGTTGGCCAGAAGGGCCAGCAGTTTGGAACCGAAGCAGGTTCTGCCATTAAAAGAGGCGGTAGCCGTATCGGCCGCGCCATCGGTATCATGTTCAAAGCTTTCTTCCTGTTTATTGCCGGTATTATCGCTTTTGCTTTACTGGTGGCTTTATTAGCCATGATGGTAGCAGGTGTAGGTGTGTTTCCTTTAAAGAATTTCTTCCTCGAAGGATTCTGGCAGAACTTCCTCGCATGGGCAACACTTCTGTTATTCCTTGGTATACCGGTAGTAGCGTTTGTAACCTGGATTATCCGCCGCATCATGGGTGTAAAATCAGGTAATAAATATCTGGGATTCACATTTGGCGGTCTCTGGTTCATAGGTCTGGTTTGCGGCGGTATATTAGCCGCTTCTATTGCCCGCAATTTTGATGCAAGGGCCCGTGACAAACAGGATTACACAATCGTACAACCCAGCACCGGTAAACTGATCGTGAATGTACCCGACAGCAAAGTGAAAGTATATGGACGTTGGTGGAGAATGGACGGGATCCTGAGCATGAGCGATGACAGCCTGTTCCTGAATAATGTTCGCCTGCGTATCGTAAAAAGTAATGACTCCTTGTTTCATATCGGTTCTTATAAATACAGCAATGGTCCAGACGAAAATGCCGCCCTGCGTAATGTAAAAGAGATCAGTTATGGCGTAAACCAGCAGGATAGCCTGATTTACCTGGATCGTGGTTTCTCACTGCAGCGTGGTACCCGCTTCCGTAACCAGAGTGTTACTGTGAACCTGCAGGTTCCCGTGGGTAAGCGGATTGTGATCAAGGGATCTGTATCCCGCAGACTGCAATCGTTTCATATCAATGCCGGACGTAACGACTGGGATTTTGATGAAGACTGGAACAATGATTACTGGTGGAGTTCTGATGTGGAATATGTGATGACAGCCGGTGGACTGGAGCGTGTAGACAAAAAAGAAGACGACAGTAATAACGATGACAGTAACGATGACGCAGTAGAAAAGTACAAGAAGAGCAAAGAAGAACTGAAGAAAGAATACGAAAAGAAACAAAAAGAAGCAGAAGAACTGAAAAAGGAACTGGACAAACCGGTTGATACAACCAAGTACCGTTACCAGAAAACAGCGGCTTCTCTTACAGCACCTAATGCAAATAAAGCACCCGATGCCCCGAAAGCACCAGTAACTGATGAGCAAATGCCCGCAGCTTCTGAACTGTCTAGACTGGCATTGATGCAGATGGCTTTATAAACTCGGTTGAAGTTGGGATTCAAGAACCCTGTCTTGCTCACAGGATGGGGTTCTCCCTTTTTATTCCTACCCCCCGGCGATCATTCAACAGCACTATTTTATTTATTCACTACAGCAACCGCAATGCGCTAACAGCCTTGCAGGGGATCTCCTGAATATATGAATATGAAAAAATATTTCCCGAGACTGCTTTTATTACTGGTGATACTGGTAGCCATTGTTTACCTGGTATCCTGGAAATCCCCGGCCTATTATCTTCCGCAAAAAGCCTATAACCCTTCAGATAGTATTGTTTTATTCGGCTCATATACGGGCGAACATCCCCGGCCGGTGATCGTATCCCAACCCCAGCTGGTCATATTCGGCGCCGCCCATACCCGTAACCCGGAAGCACCGGAGATCAAACAAATGGAAGCTGAATGGAAACGCTTACAACCCACGGTGGCACTGGTTGAGGGGAGATTGGGATTTTTATTTCCGGGATTGATGGATCCGGTAAAAACTCTGGGAGAGGGAGGCGAGGTTAAACGACTCGCACACAGGGATGGTATCAAAATATATAACTGGGATCTTTCCAAAGAAGCACTGGCCCAACAGCTGGAGCAGGAAAAATTTACAAAAGACCAGATCGCTTTACAGTTGATCTTGAATCCCTATTTCAGTAATCTCCGATTTGGCAAACCCGCTTCACCGGAAAATTTTGTAGAAGAATATCTCAAGCGTGCGGCTTATGTGAATCTGCAGGATAGTATCAAAACAGTGGCGGATGTAGATAGGCATTGGAAAAAATATTTTCCAGCAGGTCCAGATTGGCGAGACGTGTCGGACGAACATACCCTGCCCGGTTTTCTGGCACCATTGATGGCTTTTTCGAATGACCTGCGTAATAAACAACTGGTGGCCGCCGTAAAAGAACTGACAGCGAAGGGAGAAAAAGTATTTGTAGTGTGTGGTTCCAGTCATGCGTATTGTGTGGCACCGGCTTTCCGTTAAATAGTTACAGAAGAAAACTACTATCCATCTATAAAACCTGTTCTATGAAAAAGTTTGTGATTGCTCTGGTGATTATATCCGTTTTATGTATCGTCGGTTTTTTACAGGCCGTGCAATACGGATTCAGTAACCGCAATGGGGTATCTGTGCGTGTAAAAGAATCAGATAATACCTATCGGTTCTATGCCCGTTATGCCAGTTACAAAGCGGAAAGGGTACAGCAGTACCTTCGCAAGGAACTGCAGAACGATCTATTCCGTAAAAGACGGGTAGATGCAGACCTGACCCTGGAAGACAGGACCCGTTTTCATATCAAGATCAGTCCCGGCAAACTCCTGATCCAGTTCAACAAAACGGAAAATGATTACGACTCTTATTTCCGCATCAAACAACTCGGCGAAGGCATCAAACGCCGCCTCACCGTAGACTAACCCCTAACTATTAATTATTAACTCCTAACTTTTAACTCCCAACTCTCCCCATGCCTCCCTCCCTAACCCGAATATTACTCATCTGTTGCCTGCTCTTTTCATTGTTAGCCAAAGGTGCCGCACAATCACAAGAACAGAAACACGGACAGGGACCTTTGTACCGCGAGTTGTACACCATGGACAGCCTGCTTTTTACAGCATTTAACACGAGAGACATTACTCAACTGCAAACCTATTTTTCAACCGATCTGGAATTGTACCAGGATAACGCGGGTGTTCGTAATTACGAACAGGCAATGGAAGCTTTTAAAGGTTTATTCACCCGGGATTATATTCTTATCCGTGAACTGGTGAAGGGTAGTATGGAAGTATACCCCATCAAAGATTTCGGCGCTATCCAAACAGGCCTGCATACATTTAGTCATGTGGAGAATGGGAAGCTGGAAAAAGGTACTTTCAAGTTCATGCACGTATGGCAGCAAACAAAAGCGGGGTGGAAGATCAAAAGACTGATTACCTACGATCATTGATGCGTTATACAGTATCCTTAAATTGAGAAATTCGAAAAATATTGTGACTGTAAAATAAGGACTGCGATACTAGGGTGCTTGATGAATAAATTCTAATCAGTGCCTGTGGACGGGCCTCTTTGGGTTCGGTGTCGAGCGAAGCATAGACAGATCAGATCATGCGAAGCAGATCTGATCAGAGGCCAAAGCAGCCCGGTAACAGGCACGAGGCCCAGCGGCCTCGAGCGACAAGGGATTTCGAATAGCTGGGTAATCGATTTTCCTAAACTAATACGTTAGCTATGCAGTTGAGAAAAGCAGCAAGCTGATCACTGCTTTTTATTTTTTAGGCAGGAGTGCTTCACCTATTTTTGCGGCTGTTTAACAATCCCAACGCCATGAAGTCTACTCCTTTTACCCAGAAACACATTTCCCTCGGCGCCAAAATGGCTGAATTTGCAGGGTATAATATGCCTATCAGTTATAGCGGTATCAATGATGAACACGCCACTGTTCGCAAAAATGCGGGTGTGTTTGATGTGAGCCATATGGGTGAGTTTATCCTGAAAGGAGAAAATGCGCTGGACCTGATTCAGCGGGTTACATCGAACGATGTATCCAAGATCACCGATGGGCAGGCACAATATGGCTGTTTGCCCAACGAGCAGGGTGGTATTGTAGACGACCTGATTGTTTACTGTTTAGAATTCAACAAAGCGTACATGATTGTGGTGAATGCTTCCAATATTGAAAAAGACTGGAACTGGATCAGTAAGTACAATAGCAAAGGTGTAGAAATGCATAATGTGAGTGAGAAAACCTGTTTGCTGGCCATCCAGGGTCCGAATGCTACCAAAATTCTGCAGCCATTGGTGGATGCAGATATCATGAACCTGAAATACTACACATTCACTAAGGGTACATTTGCCGGCGTAGATAATGTGCTGGTGAGCGCCACAGGTTATACAGGTTCTGGCGGGGTGGAAATTTATTTCGAAGACAAAGACGGCGCTGCCGATAAAATCTGGGATGCCATTTTTGAAATAGGTACCCCACAGGGATTAAAACCAATAGGTCTGGGTGCCCGCGATACCCTTCGCCTCGAAATGGGCTATTGCCTCTACGGAAATGATATCGACGATACCACTTCGCCGCTGGAAGCAGGGTTGGGTTGGGTAACCAAATTCACCAAAGACTTTACAGCCAAAGAGATCCTGCAGCAACAGAAAGCCGCCGGCGTTACCCGCAAACTGGTAGGTTTTGAAATGATCGACCGCGGTATCCCGCGTCATGATTACCTCATCAAAGATGCGGCTGGTACTACCATTGGTAAAGTAACCAGCGGTACGCAGGCGCCTTCGCTGGGTAAAGCCATTGGTTTGGGTTACGTAGCGGTATCACATGCAGCCATTGATAGTGAGATCTTTATTGATATCCGGAACACACTGGTAAAAGCCAAAGTGGTGAAAGCACCGTTTGCTTAAAAAACTAATCCACCATCTTATATCGCCGCCAGCCGCTTTGTCTGGCGGTTTTTTTATTGCTGTTATTAACAATGTTTTGCATTTGTTAGTAATAAATACTTTTGACTGAGAACCCCGCTGGGTAGATTTGTGGCATGATGAAAAGATTGTTACCCCTGCTTCCGGTTGTATTATTACTGGTCAGTTCCTGTCACCGCAAACAGGTGCCGGCTTCTTCCGTAGAAGTGAGCGGAACCGAAACCGGTATGGCATCTTTTTATGCAGAGAGTTATAATGGCCGTAAAACAGCCAATGGAGAAATTTACAACTCCTCCAAACTAACAGCTGCACACAAAAAACTTCCCTTTGGCACCAAAGTAAAAGTGACCAATCTCTCCAATGGCAAATCTGTAAAAGTACGCATCAACGACCGTGGCCCATTTGTGGCCGGCCGCATCATCGACCTCACCCGCAGTGCCGCTAAAAAAATTGATATGGTGAATGCGGGAGTGGTGAAAGTGAGGATAAGGTATTGAATGTAGAATTTCGAACAAGGAATTTCGAACGCCGAAGTAAAGCTCCGATCGATATTCGGCGTTCCTTGTTCGATATTCGATATTCACCCCTCTCTCTTCTCCCTCACCACCAACACCTGCTCCTTCCCCAATACCCGGTACCCATAATCGTAACAGAAAAAAACAGGGTTCCCTTTCCGGTTGGGTAACTGATGGGTGAAATAGTGAAAGCTGAAACCCCTTCGCTGTAATAACTCGCGAGAAATTTTGGTAAGTGGCTTGCTGTTCAGTAATAAGCTTTCGAGGATATGCCGGTTTCTGCGCAGGCTGTGGTTGATATTGCGCATGCAGTTGTTGCCATCACTATGTAAAGTGTTGTGATGGATATTACGGCAATAATCGTTGCAGAATTTTTTGTCGGTTCTGCCATGCAGGGTTGCCTGACAGGTAAGACAGTGTTTTACAGCAGTGATCATGGTGTGCAGGATTAATGGTACAGACCTTGATCACTAAAATAGGGGTGGTACAGGTAAGGGTAAAGCGTATTAATACGCTTTACAACAGGTTTTTTCGCTGTATTCAGGATTGGTGCTGACTGATCACCTGCTGTAACTGGTTAGCAGGTACTACGCCAGATTGTCTCCATACGGGTTGCCCGTTTTTGAAAAGGATCAGCGTAGGCACGCCCTGGATCTGAAACTGCGAAGCCATGGCCGGGTTCTTGTCTACGTCCATTTTCAGGATGGTGGCATCGTTGCCAACTTTGGTCTTCAGGTCTTTTAGAATAGGGGCCATCATTTTACAGGGGCCGCACCACTCGGCAAAAAAATCTACCAGTACCAGTTTCTCTTTGTTCAGTATGTCTGAAAATGCTGCCATATCAGGATTGTTTAGTGGGTTCTTTTTCGATAGCACACTGGCCGCCATAACAGTTGCCGGAGGCACAACCAAAAGCAAATAAACCCATGGATGCAAAATAAATACCGGGTACTAACCAGAACCATTCGCGGTCAACAATGCCCTGCACTACCACAAAGATTCCCATGGCCAGGTACAAAGCCCTTCTGAACGACCAACCTGTTAGTATTCTGTTCTTCATATTAATTCAGTTTGTTTTGCAGGCCGGCCCATCCACCGCCGTTATACACTTCTGTATAACCATTGGCCTGCAGGATCTGTTTGGCCGCGCCGCTGCGCATACCCGATGCACAACAGGTGATCACAGGTTGGGTCTTTTTGATCTTCGACAATTGCTTTTGCAGGCTATCTAACGGAATGTTCACCGATCCTTTGATATGACCTCCATTAAATTCTGCCGGCGTTCTTACATCAATGATCTGTGCACCTTTTTTCATCAGTTCAGCATAATCTGTTGCAGGGCCCATGCCCAGCAGGCTTTTTAAAGCATCTAACATGTATCAAATTTTAGTTTAGTTGCGCTATGGTTTCTTTTTTATTGGAGAAGATGGATATGCCATTGTAGCTCACTTCCCAGGTTACGGGCATGATCTTCTTCAACATATTACTTACCCCGCAATATTTTTCCTGCGAGTCGGTTACGGCTTGTAAAGCGGCATCGCGGTTTTCGGCGGGCCCTTTGAAATCATATACCAGGTGAATGGCTGTATATTCGATCGGTGCCTGTTTGCTGATCTCGCCAGATACTTTCATATCAAAATCTGTTACTTCTTTTCCCGCTTTGCGTAACATGGCCACCACATCCATTCCTGTGCAGCCCGATAAGGCCGACAGAATAAAAGGTTTGGGAATTGGTCCCTGGTCTTCGCCACCCACTCTTTCCGGTGCATCCATGACGATGGTATGTCCGTTAACCAATGCGTTGAACTGCATTTTACCCATCCACTGGGTTTCAATTTCGTGTGTCATTTGGTTTCTTTTTTGGTAGGAGTAAATAATCGGTTGGTGTTAATACCGAATGGGAGGTACAAAGGACAGAATCCCAGCATACTTGTAATAATCATTACCAGCCCCAGAATAACGGCACTGATGGCCAGTCCTTCGGTAATCGAATCGGTAAAATACAGAATGGTAAATACGATTGCCGCCAGTAATAAGCGGATCACCCTGTCTGTAACGCCCACGTTCATCTTCATAGTTGTATCTCTTTTACGATACAAAATTACCATCTGTGGCCGGGGCTATCTGTTACAAATGTTACATATCGCCCAATAAGCGAACCTGGTTGCGGTAGAGGAGCAGTTTTTTCTAGTTTTCCAGCTTTTTCAGGAGGCGGGAAATGACAACCCGGGAGGTGGCCAATTCGGTGGCTATCTGCTCATGCGATAAATTCAGCAGCGGTGAGCCGGTGATCTTTACTTTTTCTTTGAGATAACGCACCAGCCGCTCGTCAAGCTGCTGAAAAGCGATCTGATCCACCGTCTGCAGCAGTTCATGAAACCGGAAATGGATGGTACGCATCACAAAACTTTTCCAGGTAGGGTATTTAACGATCCATTGGTCCATTACTGTGATGGGGAGAAACAGGATCTCGGAATCTTCTTCTGTAACGGCTTCAATTTCGCTGGGGAATTGCTGCATGCAGCAGGTAAAAGTCATGGCGCAGCTTTCGGCCGGGTTCAGGTAGTAGAGCAGTAATTCCTTGCCTTCCTCATCTACTCTCGAGATCTTGATGGATCCGGATAAGAGGATCGGGATCTGTCTCACGGTTTGGCCAATAGACACCAGTTTGGTGCCTGCCGTAACAAAACGGTGCTCGGCTTTGGCTTCCAGTTCTTCCAGTAGTTCGGGTTCAAAAACGGTATCGAGTAAAGGGTATAGGCTCATGGTTACAGCAAAGATACGCAGACGCTGATGAATGCGTATTCCGGCAAATAGATCTCATCGGATCACGGTTACCGAGCCAGAGAACAGCAGATTCCTGAAATTGGGGCGTACGATATAATAATAAGTGGCTAGCGGAACCGGTTTGCCATTAAATGTGCCATCCCAGGGCCGGTCGTAACCTACAGAACTGAAGATCTTCTGGCCGGTGCGTGTAAAAATCTCCACGGTTGCTCCGGGATAATTCGCCAGCTGTGGAATCTGCCACAGATCAAAAATACCATCGCCATTGGGGGAGAAAATATTGGGGATGGTGATCTGCTTTAATACACGCACAAAGAGTTCGTCTTCCACAGAACAATTGCCCGTGCCAGTTACCTTGATCCGGTAGGTCTGGTTATTGGTAGCTGTCAGCACTGGATTTTTAATGGTAGGGCTGCTGAGGTTAGCCGGGGGTGTCCAGAGATACTGCAGATCATTACCGGTGATCTGGGGGTTGAGCACGAAGTTTTCTTTCTCAAATAAAATCAGGTCCTCTCCCGCATTTACATAAGGGATGGGTAGTATCGCATACTGCACCGTATCTCTTACCGCAAAGCAGGTTCCGTTATTGGTAGTGGTAAGGTAAAAGTCCACTTTCCCTTTCAGAATATCTGCGCGCGATGGGGTATATACCGCTTGTAATGGGTCGGTGGCCGATCGTTTGAAAGAACCCGTACCCGAACCCTGCCATTGTCCACCACCTGCATTACCTACCAAGCCCTGCAGGTTGATCAGTGAATCATTGGAACAGACAGCCAGATCGGTTCCGGCCTGGGCAAAGGGGGCGGGATTGATCAGGATCTGAATAGACGAGGTAGATACTGCACAGACTTTGTTATTGGTGGTAGCAAGTGTAACGGTAACTCCTCTTTGTGCGGTATCTTCTCTGGAAGGAACATAAACGGCCGTCAGGGTATTGGCATTAGGAGCAAACAGACCTTTGCCCGAGGTTGACCAGATTCCTGTTTGGGTATCTTCTCCGGTAATACTGCCGTTCAGCTTAACGGTTGCGTTATTGGCGCATACGGTTAGGTCTGTTCCCGCATTGGCTGTTGCCGGGGCAACGATGGCTACTTTGGTAAAAGCCGTATCGCCTTTACAGCCATTTCGGGTAGCGGTAACAAAATAGGTACTCGAATCGGCCTGTGTAACATTGGCGATCACCGGGTTCTGCAGACTGGAACTGAAACCCGAAACACTACCCCACTGAAAATTGGCGCCAGGTAAACTGGCCGCAGACAAAGAGAGCGAGCTGCCCACACATAACGGACCATTGTTACTGATCAGCTGAATATTAGGGATCTGGTTTACCGATATGAAAATGGAAGTAGCACTGGTAACCGTACAACCCGGTGTTCTGGCCGTAACATTATAGGTTCCTTCATTGGCTACAGTCACTTTGGGAATAACAGGTGTCGCTGATTCAGAGATAAAATTGTTAGGTCCCGACCAACGGAAAACAGACTTATCGGTTCCATTGGCCTTTAATACGATGGAGTCGAGCGAACATACCGGCGAATTGGCTGTAACAGCAGGTGTTCCGGGTGGCACATTAACTGCTACCTCAACTGTGTCTTTTAATCCGGCACAACCAGCAATGAAAGCAGTCACCACATACAATCCGGCTTTGTTGGTGGCCGCAGAAGGGAGGGTTGGGTTTTGGCTTAGCGAACTGAATCCCAACGGACCACTCCATTGATAACTGGCGCCCGCCAGTCCGGCTGAATTCAGCTGAATGGTACTACCCACACAAACCGGCGAGTTACTGCTGGCTTCAGGTGCCGCAATTACCGGGGCAATGGTTTTACTGGTGGGCTGACTAACACAGCCATTAACCGTAACCGAAACCTGGTAGTTGCCCGCAGAGGCAGGCACCACATCATTGATCACCGGATTTTGCAGGGTGGAGGAAAAATTATTAGGCCCTGTCCATTGGTAAGAAGCGCCACTAACCGAACTGGCAAATAATGAAAGGGTAGTACCTACACAAACCGGCGTGCTGTTGGTTAGCGTGGGCGATGCCGGCGTGGGGTTTACTGTTACGGTATGTAAAAACACATCACCCGTACAACCATTATTGATGGGGGTAATGCGGTATACAACAGGAATACTGCCACTGGTCGTATTATTCAAAACCTCGGTGATACTGCTATTGGTTTCTGCACCGGCCTGCGGATTGCTGATCCCTGTTACAACTGCCCGGCTCCAGGTATAGGAACTGCCGGGCTGATCGCTCAAAATACTATATGTCATGCGGGTGGCAGAACAGGCTTCACCCACCGGTGCGCTGGTAACCGTGGGTTTGGGAGCCACCGTAACCGTAACCGCTGTGCGTGGTCCGGTACAACTGTTCAAAGTGGTTTGTACATAGTAAGTGGTGCTGGAGGTAAGAGCCGGAGTCGTATATACGGCTGTATTATGAATCGCTGTACCACCGGAGGCAACGGTAAACCATTCGTAATTACCACCGGGTTGTGTAGCAGCCAATACCGCAGTATTGCCCACACAAACAGATACCCCCACCGAAGTAGGCGCAGCCGTAGCTGGAATGATATAGAGGGTAACCGTGTCTCTGGCTACCGAACAGGGACCTGCGGGATCGTCTGTGGTCAGGTATAGCTTCGCAGTGGTTTCACCTGCTGCAGGAGTGTATTGTGAACTGAGCTGGTTTGGTGTGCTGAAAGTTCCCAGTCCGCCGCTCCAGCTGGCATTGGAGGCAGTTCCTCCAATCGTACCGGTAAGAGTAACGGGGGTTCGGCCGCATACGGTCTGGTCTATGCCCGCACTAACGGTAGGTTCTGCATTAATGGTTACGGTATTGCTGGCATTGGCAGCCACACATCCGCCTGCGGCGGCAATATTATTAACGACTGTATACGTGCCTGGAGTAGATTTTTTCAGATCAATCTCACCCGTACTGCTGTTTTTAAATACCAACGCCGGGTTTGCCGAACTAAAGAGGCCGGCACTGGCCAATGCCGGAAAATCGGGCAGGGCTGTTAGCTGCTGCGGACAATAAGGTCCGGCAAAAGAGAAACTGGCATTGGGTGCATTGGTAATGGTAATTTTTGACGAGCTGGAATAACTGCAGACGCCAGCGGTAATGAACTGGATGGTGTAGGTTCCCAGTGCAGAGGCCGAGAGGTTGATCTCGCCGGTGGTATTGCTTACAAACACAAGTCCGGCAGGAGAAGCGCTGAAGCTGCCGCTGCCCGATCCGGTAATGGTAGGAACCGGGTTGCTGCCCGAGATACAGAAGGTACCGGATGCATATACAAAAGCAGGGTCCTGTTTGGGAATAACCGTAGCAGTTACCTGGGTACGGCTGCTGGTGCAGCCGGAAACGGTGGTTTGCACAAAATAATTGGTACTGGCAGTAAGTACATCGGTGGTATAACTGGCTACCGTTGCCAGCAAGGTACCTCCGTTCGATGCATCGTACCATTGGTAGGAACCACCCGGTGCTGTAGCGGTAAGGGTAATGCTGTTGCCCGAACAGATGCTGCCGCCACTCACAGCAGGTGCCGCCGGAATGGGTGACACATTAGCAGTAATAGCGGCTCTGGGGCCCGTGCAACCGTTTATCGTTGTCTGCACATAATACGTAACACTATTGTTCAGTACCGGTGTTGTATATGCGGCACCTGTTGTAAGCAGGGTTCCTCCGGTAGCGGCATTGTACCATTGATAAGTGCCTCCGGGTGCGGTTGCATTCAGTGAGGTACTATTACCTGCACAGATGCCATTACCGCTTAGCGTAGGAGCAGATGGATTGGGAGTAACTGTTACACTAACCGCTGCTCTGCTACCCGTACAACCCGAAACCGTAGTTTGTACATAATAGGTAGCATTGCTGTTCAATACCGGCGTAGTGTAAGTGGCGTTGCTGGCCAGCAGGTTACCGCCTGATGCGGCATCAAACCATTGGTAACTGCCACCCGGTGCAGTAGCGGTGAGGGAACTGCTGTTACCTGCACAGATAGTGGCCCCCAGCACCGTTGGCGCAGCAGGAGCACTGTTTACAGATACGGTTACCGGGGTACGGCTACCGGTACAACCGGAAACCGTGGTTTGTACATAATAAGTGGTATTGCTGTTCAGTACCGGTGTGGTAAAACCGGCACTACTGGCCAGCAGGTTACCACCAGAAGAGGCATCGTACCATTGATAACTGCCACCTGGCGCAGTAGCCGTTAGCGTTGCCGTATTGCCGGCACAGATAATGGCATTGGCGGCGGTGGGTGCGGCGGGACCGGGTGTTACCGAAACCGTTACAGCTGTTCTGCTGCTGGGACAACTGGATACTGTGGTCTGTACATAATAAGTCGTGTTTGCAGTCAGTACCGGAGTAGTATAACTGGCCCCCGTACCAAACAGGTTACCTCCGGTGGGTGCATCGTACCATTGGTAAGTACCGCCCGGTGCCGTAGCGGTTAGTGTAGCTGTATTACCGGAACAGATGGTAGTGCCGGCAATAGTGGGTGCCGCCGGTGTGGCTGCTGCTGTTACCGTTGCTGTTTGCGTAATCGCAGCACAACCGGTGGTATTGTCTGACACGGTAACTGAATACGTACCAATGGTACTGGCCGTAATGGAATTGGCGGATGATCCTGTACTCCAGCTATATACATACGGCGGATTACCACCGGTAACCGATGCAGTTAAAGGGGTACTGGCACCCGAACAAATTGCCGGACTGGAAGGTGTGACGGATACAGCCATAGCTGCTGTGGTGTATACGCGGATAGTATCTGCTTTGGCTGCGCCACAGGAATTACTGGAGCCATATACCCGGTAATCTATATAAGCGGGTGAGCCTGCTTGCGGAGTAACGGTTGTGGAGTTGCAACCCGAAGTGCAACTCAGATAATTATTATACTGCCCAACCGAACCCGGAAAAATGGATTCCCAGTTAACAGTAGAAGCCTGTAGCCCGGTAATACTCATGGTACCGGAACAGAACTGCCTGAGTGTAAGATCTGCAGAACCTTTTACAAGCGAGGAAACAGATATTTTATACGTGTAAGGATTATTTCCGTTTTTGCAAAATGAAATGCTTGCAGTGGTGACTCCGTTCAGACAAATAGGCGTAGCTAATGAAGTAGGCGTTCCGCAGTTCACTTGGTAGGCAGCAGAACCTAATCCGGAAGCTCCGATGATATCAAAGCTGATCTGATCTGAAGCAGGATTCAGTTTAACATTGAACACAATACAGTTGGTATTGCCACTGGGACTCACTCCACAGGTAACTCCGTTTCTATCAGCAGTATTGTTAAGCGTAATTGAAGTATCAATACTTGAACTGAGATCAATATTTACTGTAGTCACCTGCGCTATTCCCTCCACACTCAACATCAAACCCAAAAGCAAAAAAAACAATTTTGGAAAATGGAATCCCTTAGATAAAATACAGGTATAACAGCGAGCAACAAATTGCTGTGGGATATGGTTGCCTCTTTTTTCAGTCAACACACTAGCATATCTGAATGTGCTATTCACTTTCGGAAAGAATTAGGAATCTCTGACACATTGCAAGTATAAAGTATTCGGAAGGAAACCCATCTTCTAAAAACGAGATTCCGTGATAAACCGTGAAATCTGTAGTTTTTTTACGACAAAATGAAACTGCATAATGCTATGCAAAACCAATCGCACCCAATCTCTGGCTTACCGATACGGTATAGCTACGATGCTGCAACAAATATGGTTTTCGCAGTGTAACGGACGTCTGTTATTTCCTGAGTAGATGATAACAACCTGATAAACGTTTACAAACATTTACATCCGTAAGTAAATGCCTGCTAACCGGATAATCCTAACCCCTCATTTCATATTTGTGCTGTGAATGGCATTGTTGTACAGCCATTGATTTATTCATCCTCCAAAACAAATATGTATGAATGCGATCAAAAACAAAGTTCAATTGATTGGTCACCTGGGTCAGGTGCCCGATATCAAAACCATTGGCGAAGGAAAAAAAGTGGCCCATCTCAGTGTGGCCACCAACGAGAATTACAAAAATGCCAAAGGCGAAAAAGTTACCGAAACACAATGGCACAATGTAATTGCCTGGGGTAAACTGGCCGAGATAGCGGAAAAATACCTCGTAAAAGGAACGGAAGTGGCCATCGAAGGCAAACTCATCAATCGCAATTACACAGACAAACAAGGTGTGAAACGGTATGTGACCGAAGTGCAGGCGAATGAGTTGCTGATACTGACGAAGAAAGCATAGGGAATATTGAATATCGAATATCGAGCAGGGAACGCCGAATATCGAAGGGTCTATTTTACCGCCGGGTCTCTTACCCCCAACTTCCACATCCGGTACCGCTGTAGTTCTGAGATAATAACAATAGTTCTCTGAGAAACTCCTGCTCTCTGCGTTGAAAAACCTTTCATATCCGGGATCATTCGGTATGTCAGATTTTTTTAACACAGAGATTGGGAGAAATAGAGGGGGGCACTGAGATTTTTTCGCGCTGATCGAATGCTATTTCCTTAAGTTCAACATTCGATATTCCCTGTTCGATATTCGATATTCAATATTCCGTTTATCTTTGCCGCTTTATGAGCGCAAAACCAACCCTGCATACCGTTCTTTCACCACGTTTACTGGACACCTATGATATCAGTAACAGCATTGTAGTGATCATTGATGTATTCCGTGCCACATCTACCATTGCCACGGCTTTGTTTAATGGCGCGGCAAGAGTGATACCCGTAGATTCTGTTGACCGTTGTATCGAACTCGGCGAAAGTACCGGTGGTATCACCGCCGGTGAGCGGGATGGAAAAGTGATTCCGGGATTGTCGTATGGCAATTCGCCGGCCGAATATCCGCGCTCTTTTATTGCGGGTAAAACCCTGGTGTTAACCACTACCAATGGCACCAAGCTCCTGCACATGGCCTTGAACAATGGGGCATCGCAGGTAATAACCGGTTCCTTCCCCAATCTCTCTGCAGTTTGCCGTTTTCTGGCAACGCAAAACAAAAATGTGTACCTGGGCTGTTCTGCCTGGAAAGACAAATTTAACCTCGAAGACACGTTGTTTGCCGGTGCGGTGATTCAGGAAATACAGGATCAGTTCACCATTCACTGTGATAGCAGCCTGATGGCCGCAGATATGTATGCCATGCACCGGCATGATATGCACAGCATCATCCGCAAAACCACACACTGGCATAGGCTGGCCTCTTATGGCCTGGAAAAAGACCTTGAATATTGTGTCAGCCGCGATGTGGCCAATGTACTCCCCATGTATCAGGATGGCGATCTGGTTGTTCATTCCGTATAAGCCGAACTGGGTTTATTCCTGCACAAAACACTTCGCTTACTCCCTTTTTTGTTAAACCCAACCGTATCCGGACAGATTTCTTTTAAATCTCTTCGCAAAGCCAGTTCCTTTCCTTTACTTTTGCAAATTGCCCTTTTGAGAATCTGAGGTTCGTTGCCCCGGGGTCTGGATATAGATCTTTTCGCCGGTACATCTTTCGCCAGGTACTCAATTTTAAATGGCCAACAGCACATGGCATTACCGTACCTGATCAAACATATTTATAACAGCGGCACCGAAGAAGTGATCCGCCGTGGTAAAAAGATCCATGCCCTTGGCAATGTGGAACTGGTAGAGTATGATGACCTGATGGCATCGGTGATCTTCCGCGTAAAGGATGATGGCTATGCTACTTTTTACAAAGTGCATATCAACCAGTTCAAAGATCCCAAGACTTTATCACTCCGATGCAGTTGTCCGTATAATCTGTCAGAGATCTGCCGCCACAAAGCCGGTGCCCTGTTTCACCTGCAGGATCTGCTCGACAAAAACTTACTCGGCGATAAAGAGACCGTGTACGACCAGCGCCACACCGTGGTAAAAATGAAACAGCTGGAGCTGAAGCTGATCCGTATGTTATCGGCCCAGGAAAATTTTGATGCGGCAGAGAATTACCTGCGCAGCGGCCGGAGTAATATTCTGGAAGCCAAAGACGAACGTGTACTGGCCGAACTGGAGTATGAAGGTGAAATGTTCAAAGTATTGATCCAGAAAAACGAAGAAAGAAATTTTGATACCAGTTGTACCTGCCAGAGCGATACAGAGCATCCGCTCTGCGTGCATAAAAATATCCTGCTGCTGCAGTTATTGCATAATTACGGACCGAATTATTTTGACAGTATCCGTAACTGGGACAAAGAGAAAAATAAATTACTCGCACTCTATGGTTATTCATTAACGGATGACCTGAAAGGCAAATTCGAATTCACCTATACCGATGGCAAACCCTTTCTGCGGGTATTGGATACCACGATCAAACGGGTGTCTCAGACGCCGGGTGCAGAACCAAGACCGCGGCCTGCAGAAGAAGCGCCTGTGAAATCACCGGCAGAAATACTGGTGGAGGAAGCAGCTGATAAAACTATTCTGAAAATGGGGGTGGTAATTACAGCTAATGAACTGCAATACCCCTATGTACAACTGGAAGCGGTACAGGGCGAAGCAGATGAGGAGCAGACAAAATACATCAGCAAAGCCGTAAAACTGGACCTGGCCAAATTCATCAACACAGAAGTGTTTAGTGAAGAGGATAAAATGCTGTTGCAGCAATTGCGCAAACTGATGCCCGGCGAAGTAAGCCGCTACCTGAACCGCAATTCGCCTTTTAGTGGTATCTGGGAAAATATCATCCAGCAACATGATGATGAGTTGCCGGAAGAAACCCGCCATCTCATCAATGAATTTCTGCATCCCAAATTCAAAAAAATATTTACAGAACTGGCAGAGAGCCGCTTTGTGTTTTACCTGCCGGCACGCAAAACCTTTACCACTTCCAATCTGCAACAGGCAGAACTGATGCAGTTATTCATCAGTCCGGAATTTGAAGTGAACTATGCCAATGGTACGTATGAAGTGGATTGCAGGGTAAAACTGCCCCTGGCCGATCTGAATATTTCAGATAACGAAAGCGAATCGGCTTTACTCTTTCAATACCATAACCAGTTTTTTACCTGGCAGCGTTCAGAAGACATTAACCTGGTGGAGAAATTTTTGCCCAGCGGTATAATCAGTATTGCAGTAGAAGACTGGGCCGTGCAGCTGCAGCAGTTCATACTTCCTTTGTCCAAAGAATACAATGTACATTTTACCAATGTGCAGAAAGAAGAGATCAAAGATTGCAAACCGGAAGTAAAAGTATTGCTGAAAGAAAAAGGAGAATACCTGCTTTTTCAACCCGTATTCAGTTACCGCGGATACGATGTGCGGCCCGTTGATAAAGAAAAGATCATCTTACCCGTTGCTGATAAACTGCTGGTGATACAGCGTAACCTGGAAGCGGAAAAAGAATTTGTACAGAAAATAGAATCCTTACACTCTGCTTTTATTCGTCCGGTAGAGGGCAATGTGCTGGCTTTAAAAGGAACGGATGTATTGCGCAACAACTGGTTTTTCCTGTTTGTAGATGCAGTAAAGGAAATGAATATCCCGGTATTCGGATTTGAGGCACTGAAGAATTTCCGTTTCAATACGGCCAAACCGTCTACCAAAATTTTTATCAGCAGTAATACGGATTGGTTTGATGCCAAAGTGGAGATCCTGTTCGGCGAACAGAAAGTGACTGTTGATGAAGTGAAAAAAGCACTTACCAACAAACAGCAGTTTGTGCAGTTACAGGATGGCACTTTGGGCATCCTGCCGGAGGAGTGGATCAAAAAATATTCGTTGCTGTTCCGTGTGGGTGATGGAAAGTCAGGCAGCATGAAGCTGAGCAAGTATCACTTCAGTGTGATCGAGGAACTCTATCTGCAGCGCGATGAACAGGAATTGTTCTTTCAGCTGGAGGAGAAATACGAACGTCTGAAAGACAATCACTCCATCAAAGAAATTCCGGCACCGGCTCACCTGCGTGAAGTATTACGTCCTTATCAGGAAAGCGGTTTTCAATGGCTTAACTACCTTCGCGAAGTGCAGTGGGGTGGGATTCTGGCAGATGATATGGGTTTGGGTAAAACCATTCAGGCACTCAGTTTTATTCATCACCTGAAAGAAGAGAACGGTAGTTTGAAGGCATTGGTGGTTTGTCCTACCACCTTGATGTTCAACTGGCAGAACGAGATCAAAAAATTCACGCCTAATTTAACGTTCTCTGTACACCATGGCGGTAACCGTTCCAAAGAAAATTTATCGGATCCAGCGATTGATGTGATCATAACCACGTATGGTACACTGCGAAGTGATATCAAACAGTTTGTGGAGGTAAGTTTCGATTATGTGATCCTGGATGAAAGCCAGGCCATCAAAAACCCCGGCAGTAAAGTAACCAAAGCCGCCGGACTGCTGAAAGCCAAGAACCGTTTGTGTTTGAGCGGAACACCTTTACAGAATAATACTTTCGACATATTTGCACAGATGAACTTCCTCAATCCCGGTATGCTGGGAAGTGTGGAATTTTTTAAACAGGAGTTCTCTGTACCCATTGATAAGTTTGGAGAGAAAGAACAGAAAGATCATCTCCGGAAATTATTGTATCCGTTCATTTTGCGGCGTACCAAGGAGCAGGTGGCCAA
Source organism: Caulobacter sp. UNC279MFTsu5.1 (assembly GCA_943369185.1). Classification (GTDB taxonomy): domain Bacteria; phylum Bacteroidota; class Bacteroidia; order Chitinophagales; family Chitinophagaceae; genus Sediminibacterium. The sequence goes on from CALRMK020000005.1 coordinate 120,079, forward strand.
AGACCTGCCTGAAAAACAGGAAATGGTGCTGTTCTGCGAAATGGGCGATGAGCAGCGCAAGATCTATGATGCTTACCGGAATGATTACCGTGATAAAATTCTCGGTGTGGTAGAAAACCAGGGGATCCAGAAATCACAGCTCACCATTTTACAGGGCTTGATGAAATTGCGGCAGATCTGCGATAGTCCGGCCATTGTGAAAGAAGAGGAACGTTTTCCGAATGTATCGGTGAAACTGGAAGAGATCGGCAGAGAGATCACGGAGAATATCAGTAACCACAAGGCACTGATCTTTTCGCAGTTTCTCGGTATGCTGGCACTGATCAAAGAGAAGATGAAGGAACTTGGGGTAGACTATGAATATTTCGACGGAAGCAGCACCGTAGCAGAAAGGGAGAAAGCCATTCATCGTTTCCAGAATGACGAGAACTGCCGCGTATTCCTGATCTCGCTGAAAGCGGGAGGCGTGGGTCTGAATTTAACCGCTGCCGATTATGTGTACATCGTGGATCCCTGGTGGAATCCTGCGGTAGAGCAACAGGCCATTGACCGAACCCACCGGATTGGCCAGACCAAAAATATTTTTGCTTATCGGATGATCTGTACCGATACCGTAGAAGATAAAATATTAAAACTGCAGGAGCGTAAACGCAACCTTGCCAAAGACCTGATCACAGATGATGAAGGATTTGTGAAGACATTGACGAAGGAAGATGTGGAATATCTCTTCAGCTAAAATCACCGATCATACCCGTTAACAAAAGGGCACTTATCATTAAGTGCCCTTTGTATTATTTGCGATGAACCTCTTGATCAACGATCACTTACTTCTTCATTTCTGCTGCAGCAATCAGGGTTTCCGGATCTTTCAGGAAAGCGTCTTTACATTCTTTGGAGCAGAAACCGAGGACTTTCTCTTTGTAATGAGCGGTATCATTGATGCCCGCAGTAACAGGCATACCGCAGCTGGGGTCTTTTTTATTGTCGACCAGCAGGTGTTCCAGTGCATGACTGGTGGTATCGGTTGTTTGCATGGCCGCTACAGTATCGGTGGAGGGTTTTTCTTCTGTTTTGGCCGGTTCAGACTGGCAGGCACTGATAAACAGGCAGATAGCAAGGATTCCGATGATGCCGGAAAGTAGGTTTTTGATTTGTTTCATGGACGATGTTTTGTGATGAGAATTCTGTGCCATCAAAAATAAGCAAAGTTTTTATGTGAAATAAATGCTTTGGGGAATGAGGTTTTGTTAAAACTGCCTGTATGTGTGGATTCCTGCTGAATCACGGCTTTCTGCCAAACCCCGTAAATACTGGGTTTTCGGTGAATCTGTGCTGATTCCGGACGAATACAGATGCTGATTTTTTCCTACCTATCCGATGCAAGTTTTCACCGATTTTCATGCGGTCATACCCAACTATCCTAGTAGTTTTCCGTTAATCTTGATTGTCCCCGATTACTGATACAGGAGAACGATATTTGGTTTCTGAATTATATTCCAACTTTTATGTACAAAATTGCTGCTTTTATTACCTGTCTTTTCCTCGTTTTTACGGTATCGGCCCAAACCGCTGGTTCTGTAAAAGGAAAACTGCTTGACTCGCTCAACAAACAATCACTCAAAGACGCTTCTGTTACCATACTGGATGCCCGTGATTCTACCCTGGAAGTATTTACACTGGCCAAGGAAGATGGCAGTTTCTCGCTGCTGAATATTCCTTTCGGGGATATGATTCTGGAGATAAAGTTCCAGGGATATGAACCCTGGTCCAAAAAAATCAATTTCTCCAAAACCAATTTTGCAGTGAACCTGGGTACTATCTATCTGCGAACAGCTGCCAACGATCTGGGTAATGTAACCGTAACCGAATCGGTGGTGAGGATGAAAAAAGATACCATGGAGATCAGTGCTTCTGCTTTTAAAACCAAACCCAATGCGGTGGCAGAAGATCTGCTGAAAAAAATTCCGGGTATGGAAGTGAGCAAAGATGGCTCTATCAAATCGCAGGGCGAAGCGGTACAGCGGGTATTGGTAGATGGAAAACGCTTTTTTGGGGATGATCCTAAAATGGCCACCCGTAACCTGCCTCCCGATGTGATCGATAAGATCCAGGTATTTGATGACCTGAGCGACCAGAGTAAGTTCAGTGGTTTTGATGATGGCAACCGGGTAAAGACGATCAATATCACTACCAAAAAGGATAAAAAGAAAGGTTTGTTTGGTAAAGCAGTAGCTGGTATCGGTACCGATGGTACGTATGATGAGAGCTTCAACTTCACCCGCATTAATGGCGACAGGCAACTAACTTTTCAGGGACAGGCCAACAACGTGAACAAACAGAATTTTACGCAGAATAATATCGGCGGCGGTCGCGGTGGTTTTGGCGGCGGCGGTGGAATGGGTGGCGGAGGATTTGGTGGAGGTGGCGCATCCAGCGGTATTACCACTACACTGGCAGGTGGTTTAAACTATCGCGATGTGTGGAGTCCGAAAATAGACGCTTATGGTAGTTATTTCTATAATGCACCCAGTGTAAATACAGAATCAAACAGTAATACCGAAAATATTCTTCGCTCCGATACATCTACCTATAATAATGTTTTGTCTTCTTCTGTATCAAGGAACGAGAACCACCGGTTCAATTTTAACATTGAAGACAGAATCGATTCCAATAACTCGTTGATCTTCCGTCCTAATTTTACTATACAGAGCAGCAACCCTACATCCACTTCCAGTACGGTTACTACCGGGGGAAAGAACAATGCGCCTATTTATCAGTCAGTGAGCAAATCGTCCGGCTTTAACAGCGGTTATAATATCAACGGAACCAACCTGCAGTTGCGCCACCGTTTTGCTAAAAGAGGAAGAACCATTTCACTCGATCTCGGTTTTTCTGCCAGCAATACCAATGGCGATGGAAAGAATTTTTCTGTGAACTCTTTTACCCGGCCTTTTCTTAGAACTGATACGATCAATCAGTTTTATGTAGATTCATCACGTTCTACCAGTTTCACTCCAACGGTTTCTTATACCGAGCCGATAGGAAAGAACCAGATGATCGAACTGCGTTATTCGTATAACTATAATAACAGTAATACGATTAACCGGACCTATAGTTTCGATAATGCTTCGCAGAAGTTCAGCAAGTTCGATAGTCTGTTTAGTAACTCCTACGATTATACGGCTACCTCCAACACAGCCAGTCTGAGTTACCGGATCCAGCAAACCAAGTACAACCTGAATATAGGAACGGGTCTGCAGTTCATTGATCTGGCCAGTAACAATACTACCAAGAACGTACTGGTAAAAAGGAATTTTACGAACCTGACACCTAACCTGAACTTCACCTATAATTTTACCAGAACCAAGAGTCTGCGTGTATTCTATAACGGAAGAACGGGTCAGCCAAGCACCATGCAGTTGCAGCCGGTAAAAACGACCTCGGACTCTATCAACTTCCAGATCGGTAATCCGGATCTGAAACCGCAGTTCACCAATAGTATGCGGATCCTGTTCAACTCTTTTGATCCGTTTACCCAGCGACTCATTTTTGCAACTATCAATGCAACAGTTACTGCCAATGATATTGTAAGTTCCATTACACAGAATCCGAATGGTGGAAGAACATCTACCTATGTGAACCTGGGTGGTACGTATAACCTGTCTGGTTATTTCATGTATGGTTTCCCGATCAAAAATCCAAAATCGAACCTGAACCTGCAGACGAATATCAATTACAACAGAAGCCGTTCTTTACTCAATAATACACTGAATGCCACGCAGAGCACCACACTGCGGCAGACCATTAAATGGACCACTAATCTGAAGAATAATTTCGACATGAACCTGAGTACGTATTTTGAGTATAACCCGATCCGCAATTCGCTGTCGGCCAACCAGAATACCAATTATACCATTCAGGGTATGGCAGCGGATTTCACTTTGTATTCTAACAATGGTTGGATCCTGGCCAGTGATTTTGATTATTCGCATTTTGGAAACCGTCCGGCAGGTTATAACACAACTGTGTTCCTGATCACACCCTCTATCGCCAAACAGTTCCTGAAGAACAAAGCGGGAGAATTACGCTTAAGTTGTTTCGATATCCTGAAGCAGAATAAATCGGTTACTTCTTCGGCTTCTGCCAACCAGATCGTTAACAGTATTTCTAATAACCTGACCCGTTATTTCATGCTCACTTTCACCTATAACCTGCGTTCATTTGGAGCACAGCCACAGCAACGCGGACAGCAGAACCAGATGCGGGGCGGTATGTTCCCGGGTGGTGGTATGATGATGATGGGTGGAGGCGGTAACCGCAGAGGTGGTAACTAACAGTTAATAGTATTTGTCTCAAACTATCGATGATATATTGTAAAAAGGCCGTTCAGCATGCTGAACGGCCTTTTTCGTAATGCCAGCAGCCATCTTAACCAAACTTTTGTAAAAAAATTCAGCCTCTTTTGGCAAACTGTTATACTTTTACAAAAAATTTCAAAGGTCTCTTAGACACTTATCAGTGAAACAGCCTTTCTTACATATCAGTTTCTCTCCGGTAGTTACCGCCGCCGAGCCCATGGCCCCGGCAACCTTTCCGTGTAACTCCCTGCCGCGACCACGACGTGGTTGCTGATAGGACGAGCAACTGGCACTTGCCCCTATCAGTGGAAATTCTCCCGGAATTGGATCTAAAAACACGCAGGTGTTTTCTTTTCACTCTATTAATCAGTACAAGTTGGAAGATAATATTATTGTTCGTGTAGCGAACGGTGGCGACACCCATTACGCACAAACCATAACAGACGAAATGGAGTCTTCAGCGAAGGCCCGCGGAACCGGTATTGCCAAACGCAGTCCGGAATATGTTGCCAAAAAGATGGAAGAAGGCAAAGCCGTTATCGCCACGCTGCCCGATGGAACCTGGGTCGGCTTCTGTTATATTGAAGTATGGGGCCATGAACAGTTTGTGGCCAATAGCGGACTGATTGTTGCGCCTGCTTTTCGTAAAAGCGGAACAGCAAAAAAGATCAAACAGACCATCTTCAACCTCTCGCGCCAGAAATATCCCACTGCCAAAATATTCGGTTTAACCACCGGTCTGGCTGTGATGAAGATCAACAGCGATCTGGGGTATGAACCCGTTACTTATAGTGAGCTAACGGATGATGAAGAGTTTTGGGCAGGTTGTAAAAGCTGTGTGAACTTTGATATTTTGATGAGCAAAGACAGGAAGAACTGTTTGTGCACCGCAATGTTATACGATCCCAAAGATCATTACGAACCTGTTGAAACCTCGGAAGACTTTAAACAGAATTCAAAACTGTACGAACGTTTCATGAAGATCAAACAAAGCAAACTGCTGCGTTTGTTCCGCAAAAAAGAAATCGGTGGCGGGGCGGCCCTGAAACCCAAATCTTTGTTCCAACAGTTTTTTAACCTCTAATAGTAGCTTCCCGTGAGGGGAATCACATAGCATTTCAAAGAAAATACCTGCAAGCAATGAAAACGGAAACAGCAACAACAACAGCATTACAAAAAGGCGACCAGGTGGTACTGGGTTTTAGTGGCGGACTGGATACTTCTTTTTGTGTAAAATACCTGACAGAAGACAAAGGCTATGAAGTACACAGCGTAATTGTAAATACCGGCGGATTCAGTGAGGAGGAATTAGTACAGATAGAGAAACACGCATACACACTGGGTGTGAAAACCCATACCACGGTAAATGCAGTAAAAACTTATTACGACAGCATCATCAAATACCTGATCTACGGAAATGTATTGAAGAACAATACCTATCCCTTAAGTGTAAGTGCAGAAAGGCTGAGCCAGGCTTTACATATTGCCGAACATGCTAAAAAACTGAAAGCCAAAGCGGTGGTGCATGGCAGTACCGGAGCCGGAAACGACCAGGTTCGTTTTGATATGATCTTTAATATCATGATTCCGGGGGTAGAGATCATTACACCCATCCGCGATATGAAACTGAGTCGTGAAGCAGAGATCGAATACCTGAAAGGGAAGGGAGTTACCATGAATTTTGAGAAAGCGGCTTATTCCATCAACAAGGGTTTATGGGGTACCAGTGTAGGTGGAAAAGAAACTTTGCATTCAAAAGGCATCCTACCCGAAGAAGCCTGGCCCACACAGGTTACCAAAACCGGTGAAGAAGAAGTAAAACTCCATTTTGAAAAAGGGGAGCTTACGGCGGTGAATGAAAAAACTTTTCAGCATCCTTCAGAAGCGATACAATATTTACAGACGCTGGCGGGTCCGTACGGATTGGGCCGCGATATACATGTGGGAGATACCATTATCGGTATCAAAGGTCGTGTGGGTTTTGAAGCCGCTGCGCCTATGGTAATTTTGAAAGCGCACCATGCACTGGAGAAACATGTATTAACCAAATGGCAGCTTGGCTGGAAAGACCAGCTGGCACAGTTCTATGGCAACTGGCTGCATGAGGGTCAGATCATGGATCCCGTGATGCGCGATATTGAAGCCTACCTCGAAAGTTCCCAGGCGCATGTAACCGGAGATGTGTTTGTGCAGTTACTGCCTTACCGTTTTCAGGTGATCGGTATTGAATCGAAATTTGATCTGATGAGTAGCAAGTTTGGTAAGTATGGCGAAATGAACAGTGGCTGGACCGGCGAAGATGTAAGAGGGTTCTCCAAGATCTTCGGCAACCAAACGGGCATCTATCACAATATCAAGGAATCGAACAAGTGAGTGCAAAAGTTTCCATACAGGCACCTTTGCAACATTACCAATGGGGTAATGCCTGTGATGGATGGAACTTTGTAGACAATACAGTTTTCTCTGTTAAACAGGAAAGAATGCCTGCCGGAACGGCTGAAGCTTTGCATTATCATCAGTTTGCCCAGCAGTTTTTCTTTATGCTGAAGGGTAGTGCCACTTTTGAAATAGAAGGAGAGACCATCGTTGTGAACGAGCAGGAAGGCATTCATATACAGGCCGGTAAAAAACACCGTATTATCAATCATACTTCATCAGCAATTGAATTTATTCTCTCGTCTCAGCCTTCTACGGCAAAGGACAGGATCAATGTATAAACCATGAAACAAGTAAAAGCAGGCATCGTTGGCGGCGCTGGGTATACCGGTGGAGAAATGATCCGATTATTGATCAACCACCCCGGCGTGGAATTGTCTTTTGTACACAGCACCAGCAATGCAGGTAACCCGGTAAGTAAAGTACATGCCGACCTGGTAGGCGAAACAGAGATCTTGTTTACTGATACACTGAGGACTGATATTGATGTGTTGTTCCTGTGTGTGGGACATGGAGATGCAAAAAAATTTCTGACAGAGAATTCCATAACGTCTTCTATAAAAGTGATCGATCTGTCGCAGGATTTCCGGCTGGCAGATAAAGCCAGTATTGGCGATAGAACTTTTGTATACGGGTTACCAGAGTTGAATAAAGCCGAGATCAAAGGAGCAGCCAATATTGCCAATCCCGGTTGTTTTGCTACGGCCATACAGCTGGGTTTATTACCCCTGGCCAAGGCCGGTGTATTGGGTGATGTATATACAACAGGTATTACGGGATCAACCGGCGCCGGACAGGGCCTGAGCAGCACATCGCATTTCAGCTGGCGGGCCAATAATATACAGGCATACAAATCATTGCAACACCAGCATATTAACGAGATACACCAGAGCCTGCAACAATTGCAGGGCAACGATGGCATGCAGGTGAATTTTGTGCCCTGGAGGGGCGATTTTACCCGGGGTATTTATGTTAGTTCCGTGATCGATTGCGGATTGCCTCTGGACGCGATCAAAGAACTGTACAAAGACTATTACGAGGGCCATGCGTTTACCCATGTAAGTGAAACCATGATTGACCTGAAACAGGTAGTAAACACCAACAAGTGTTTATTGCATATTGAGAAACAGGGCAGTAAAATTGTGGTGCACTCGGCTATTGATAATTTATTGAAAGGCGCCAGTGGTCAGGCGGTTCAGAATATGAACCTGCTGTTTGGTTTGGAAGAGACGATCGGTTTGAAATTGAAAGCGGCAGGGTTTTAAGTGGTGAGTGTTAAGTAATAAGTAGTAAGCGGAGTATGCAAAATTATAAAGATTTAAAAGTTTGGGAGAAAGCGCACCTGTTTACGTTGCTAACGTACCGGGAAACAACGTCCTTTCCCAAAGAAGAACTGTATTGCCTCACAAGCCAGTTGCGAAGATCCGCTGCATCCGTTCCTGCGAATATTGCGGAGGGGTACGGCAAGAAAACAAATTCCGAACTCGCGCATTATTTAAATATTGCATTGGGTTCGTCTAATGAATCGGAATACTATTTGCTTTTGTCGAAAGATTTACAATACTGACCGATGAAAAGTATAATGCACTAAACCTATTGATAAATGAAGTTAAAGCCATGCTGATCGCACTCATCAACAAAGTGCGCGCCTGACTTACTACTTATAACTTATAACTTATGACTTTATTCGACGTTTACCCCCTGAATAATATCACCATCACCAGTGCCAAAGGTTCGTATGTATGGGACCAGGATGGGGTGCAGTATTTAGACATGTATGGCGGCCATGCTGTTATTAGTATTGGCCATACACACCCGCATTGGGTAAAGCGAATTGAAGACCAACTGGAGAAGATCGCTTTTTACTCCAATTCAGTAGTGATCCCTATCCAGAAAGAACTGGCCGCTAAACTGGGAAGGTTGAGTGGGAAAGAAGATTACCAGCTGTTCCTGTGTAACAGTGGTGCAGAAGCCAATGAGAATGCTTTGAAGCTGGCATCTTTTGTGAATGGCAGAAAAAAGATCATCGCTTTTAAAAAATCTTTTCATGGCAGAACCTCTCTGGCAGTGGCAGCAACAGATAACCCTGCTATTGTAGCACCAGTAAATGAAACCGATAATGTGATCTTCCTGCCTTTTAATGATGAAGCGGCTTTAAAATCCTGTTTTGCAGATCATGGTAAAGAAATTTCTTCTGTGATCATTGAAGGTATTCAGGGAGTGGGTGGTATCAATGTAGCCAGCGACTCTTTTATGCAGCTGATCAGAACACTCTGCGATGAGCATGGAGCGGTATATATTGCTGATAGTGTGCAGTGTGGTTATGGCAGAAGCGGTCAATTCTTTGCACATGATTTTGCAGGAGTGAATGCCGATATCTATACCATGGCCAAAGGAATGGGTAATGGTTTTCCTGTAGCGGGTATCCTCATCGCACCCAACATACAACCTAAACACGGTATGCTGGGTACCACATTTGGCGGTAACCAATTGGCCTGTGCCGCAGCACTGGCGGTATTGGAAGTAATGGAAGAAGAGAAGCTGATCGAAAATGCCAAAGTAAATGGCGAATACCTGATGGAAAAACTGAAAGCAGTGGAGGGGTTGCAAAATGTCCGTGGTCGCGGACTGATGATCGGCTTTGATCTCTCGGACGAGCTGAAGGATCTGAAAAAGAAACTCCTGTTCGATTTCAAAGTATTTACCGGAGAAGCCAAACCCAATGTGATCAGGTTGTTGCCTTCACTGGCATTAACGAGAAAACAGATTGATGAGTTCCTGTTTTCTTTAGGCGAAGCGATTGAAGAGTTGAGGGACAAGGCTTAACGCGGAATGCATAACGCTAAACGCTTAAGTAGTTACATGAAAGTGATTTGAGAGATTATCTTGCATGTTAACTGGTGACAGAAATGATCAATGAAATAACAGCAAAACTGATTAACCTGATAAAATCAATAAGAGAATAATTTACCAATGCGTTCCGCGTTAAGCATATAATATGAAACAATTTATTTCTGTTGCCGATGTTACCGATATCAATGCCCTGGTAAACAAAGCCCTGGCATATAAAGCGCATCCGTTGCTGGATAAAGAACTGGGTGCAGACAAAAGGATCGGTCTGTTGTTTTTAAACCCCAGTCTGCGTACCCGTTTAAGCACCCAGATCGCTGCTAAGAACCTGGGTATGGAAGCCGTGGTATTTAACGTTGATAAAGAAGGCTGGGCACTCGAGTTTGAAGAAGGAGCTATTATGAGCGGTAATACGGTAGAACATGTAAAAGATGCTGCGCCTATTCTGGGACAGTATTTTGATATACTCTGTATCAGAACCTTTCCTTCTTTAAAGAACCGGGAAGATGATTACAGCGAAATGTATATTAACCAATTCATCAAATATGCAGGTGTTCCGGTAGTGAGCCTGGAAAGTGCTACGCTGCATCCTTTACAGTCGTTAACAGATATCATCACCATTACCGAATCACTCAAACAAAACCCGGCAGGCGGTACCCGAAAACCAAAAGTGGTACTTACCTGGGCGCCACATATCAAACCCCTTCCGCAATGTGTGGCTAATAGTTTTGCGCAATGGGTAAACGCGTGGGACGAAGCGGATTTTGTGATCACCCACCCGCAGGATTACGAACTGGCCGAACAGTTTACCAAAGGAGCTATCATTACCCACGATCAGGATGCGGCTTTACAGGATGCAGATTTTGTGTATGTAAAGAACTGGAGCACATATACGGATTACGGAAAAGTGTACGAGAACGATCCGGCCTGGATGCTCACAGAAGAAAAGCTGAAAGCTACCAACAACGCCAGAGTAATGCACTGTTTGCCGGTAAGAAGAAATGTAGAGCTGAGTGATGAAGTGCTGGATAGCGATCATAGTCTGGTAACCAAACAGGCCGGTAACCGTGTTTGGGCGGCACAGGCTGTATTGTCAGAGATATTAAACGCAGGTAAATAAGAATAGTGGAAACAGTTTATATCATAAAGATCGGCGGTAACATTATTGATGATGAAACCAAACTGGCTTCCTTCCTTCAGTCTTTTGCTGCAGTGAACGGGAAAAAGATTTTGGTACACGGCGGTGGTAAACTGGCTACCAAACTGGCCGATCAGATGGGCGTGCAGCAACAGATGGTAGATGGCAGACGCATTACCGATGCAGAAACCCTCAAAATAGTAACCATGGTATATGCGGGCTACATCAATAAAAATATTGTAGCGAAATTGCAGGCAGCGGGTTGTAATGCCATGGGACTAACAGGTGCTGATGCCAACCTGCTGCTGGCACATAAACGAACACATGCCAGTATTGATTATGGTTTTGTAGGCGATGTGGATCTGGTGAACACAGAGCTGATTCAACTTTTGCTTAACAAGGATATTACGCTGGTGGCAGCCCCCATCACACACAATGCCCAGGGAGATCTGTTGAATACCAATGCGGATACCATTGCACAGGAGCTGGCCACATCATTGGCCAAACTGTACCAGGTAACACTGATTTATTCTTTTGAAAAAAGCGGTGTATTACTGGATGTAAATGATGAAAATTCAGTGATCCTGCAGATGGGTCCTGCTTATTATACAGAACTGAAACAACAACAATTAATATTTGCCGGGATGATTCCCAAGCTTGATAACGCTTTTGCTGCATTGGCAAAAGGGGTGAGCAAAGTGATCATCGGTAAGGCAGAACAACTATCTGGGCTGATTGCCGGCAGCGCAGGAACAACCATTCACCATGAATGACCAACAACAGACACCAGCAGGCAAAGCAGTAGCATTATTGCAACAATTAATTGCAACACCGTCTTTTAGTAAGGAAGAAGCGGAAACAGCTGCTATTCTGGACGCTTTTTTACAAGCGAACGGCGTAAAAACCCAGCGTTACCTCAATAACGTATGGGCAGTGAACAAACATTTTGACGAAGCAAAACCGTGCCTCTTATTAAACTCTCACCACGATACCGTAAAGCCGAATAAAGCCTACACACTGGATCCTTTTGCCCCTATTATCCAGGATGGAAAATTATACGGCCTGGGCAGTAACGATGCCGGCGGATGCCTGGTGTCTTTACTGGCGGTATTCCTGCATTTTTACGAAGCAGCCGATCTGAAGTATAACCTGGTTTTTGCGGCTACTGCTGAAGAAGAGATCTCGGGCAAAAACGGGATCGAAGTATTGTTGTCGCACTTGCCCAAAATTGAATGCGGTATTGTGGGCGAACCTACACTGATGCAGATGGCCATTGCCGAGCGGGGATTACTGGTGCTGGATGTTACGGCAACCGGTAAAGCAGGACACGCTGCACGCGAAGAAGGGGAGAATGCTTTGTACAAAGCACTGACCGATATTGACTGGTTCCGGAATTTTGCTTTCGAAAAAGTATCACCGCTGCTGGGGAAAGTGAAGATGTCGGTAACCGTGATCGAAACAGAGAACAAAGCGCACAATGTAGTACCTTCTTCCTGCCGTTTTGTGGTAGATGTGAGGGTAAACGAATTGTATACTTTTGAAGAAGTGCTGTCTATCATCAAAGCGAACGTAAAAAGCGAAGTGGTTCCGCGAAGCCTGCGCATGCGTTCCACTTCTATCAGTATCGATCATCCGTTGGTACAATCAGGGATACAACTGGGCAGATCCTATTACGGATCGCCCACTACCAGCGATAAAGCCCTGATGCCCTTCCAGACTTTAAAAATGGGTCCTGGGGATAGTGCGAGGAGTCATACCGCAGATGAGTATTTATACGTAGATGAGATTTATCAGGGAATAGAATTGTATATTAACCTGTTAAAAAATGTGATTCTTTAGTTCCCGGTTACTGGTTGCAGGTAAAAGCAGATCATGAAAAGTTACCAGGATCTTGATATTTACAAGGAGTCAAAGGAACTGGCCATACAGGTTCACAAAATGACACTTCTTCTTCCCAAATTTGAGATGTTTGAAGAAGCTGGCCAGATCAGGCGATCTTCTAAATCTATAACATCTATGATTGTAGAAGGTTACGGTAGAAGAAGATACAAAGCAGATTTTATAAAATACCTGGTCTTTGCACAGGCAGAGTGTGATGAGACAATTGTACATCTTGGGTTTCTAAAAGAAACAGGGTCACTTGACAAAGAAGAAGTATATCAATCATTGTATTCAGGGTATGAAGTACTGAGTAAAAAAATTAATAAATTCATTCAGTGGGTAGAAACCAACTGGAACCATTTTTAAAACAGGCTACCAATAACCAGTAACTAGTAACCTGCAACTAGTAACCTGCAACCGGTAACCAGCAACCGATCTCTCATGAAATTGTGGAGCAAAGACAATACAGACACTTCCAAACTGGTAGAGAAATTTACCGTAGGCAAAGACAAAGAGTTTGACCTGCTACTGGCTCCTTTTGATGTACAGGGGTCCATCGCACATGCCCATATGCTGGCCAGTGTGGGTCTGCTTACGCAGGAAGAAGCCACAACTATCATTGCCGAACTAAAAAAGATCTACCACCAGATTCATCAGTCACAATTCACTATTGCCGATGGCATCGAAGACGTTCACTCACAGGTAGAACTACTGCTTACGCAACAACTGGGTGATACCGGAAAAAAAATCCATTCGGCCCGCAGCCGTAACGATCAGGTACTGGTGGATGTAAAACTGTTCCTGCGCAGCGAAATCGAATCGCTGGTAAAAGAAGTACAACCCTTTTTTCAGTTATTGCAAACCCAGAGCGAAAAGTATAAAAATCATTTATTCCCGGGTTATACGCATCTACAACTGGCCATGCCCTCTTCTTTTGGTTTGTGGTTTGGCGCCTATGCAGAAAGTTTGGTAGATGATCTGATCACTTTGCAGAGTGCCTATCAGATAGTTAACAAAAACCCGCTGGGTTCTGCAGCCGGTTATGGTTCCTCTTTCCCCATCAACCGGACCCTCACCACTGAATTACTTGGTTTTGCTGATCTGAATTATAATGTGGTATATGCACAGATGGGCAGAGGCAAGGCAGAACGCATTACTGCCATGGCATTGGCTAACCTGGCCGATACTTTGTCTAGACTGAGTATGGACGCCTGTTTATACCTGAACCAGAATTTTGACTTCATCAGTTTCCCGGCTTCTTTAACCACCGGCTCCAGTATCATGCCGCATAAAAAAAATCCAGATGTGTTTGAACTGGTTCGTTCTTACTGCAACCGTTTAAAAGCCTTACCAAACGAGATCCTGCTCATGACCAGTAACCTGCCCTCCGGTTATCATCGCGATCTGCAGTTGCTGAAAGAACACCTGTTCCCGGCTTTTCAGACCCTCAAAGACTGTCTGACCATGGTAAGCCTGATGCTGGCGAATATCTCGATCAAAGAAAATATTCTTGCAAACGATAAGTACAAATATGTGTTCAGCGTAGAAGAAGTGAACAAACGCGTATTACAGGGTGTTCCTTTCCGGGATGCGTACAAAGAGATCGGCATGGCCATCGAAGAAGGCCGTTTTACCTATACCACACAGGTAAACCATGTGCACGAAGGCAGTATCGGAAATCTTTGTACCGACCAGGTACATGCGATGATGCAACAGACTCTATCCCAATTCGGATTCGAGAAAGTACATACAGCCATCGAAAAACTGGTGGGGTAGCAAATAAAAATATCGTTTCTTTGACCTTCACAAAATCAACCACATGAAACAATCGTTTATTGTTTTCTCTTTGTTCCTGCTGGCTACCGCCGGCTTTTCCCAGGCAAAAAAACCGGCCACTGCCGCCAAACCCGCAGCTAAACCGGCCGTGGCTGCCAATCCTTTTAAAAATAATGTGGATAGTACCAGTTATGCATTGGGTATCCGTATTGGACAGAGTCTGAAACAACAGGGTTTTGATAATATTAATATGGCCCTTTTTCAAAAAGCACTGGCCGATCAGCGGGCCAATAAAACGGCTTTGTTAGACGATGCTGCCATCCAGCAATGTTTTACCCGTTTCCAGGAAAATGCGGTGAGCATTAAAGCTGCAGGTGCCATTAAAGAAGGCAAGGCTTTTCTGGAAAAAAACGGCAAACGCGCGGGTGTAGTTACCTTACCCAGCGGTTTGCAGTATGAAGTGCTGAAAGCCGGTACAGATAATACCCGCCCCACACTGGCCAGCAAAGTAAAATGTCATTATACAGGCACCCTGCTGAACGGAACCAAATTCGACAGTTCGGTAGACAGGGGCGAACCCATCACTTTTGCCCTCGCCAATGTGATCCGCGGCTGGCAGGAAGGACTGCAACTGATGACGGTTGGCAGCAAATGGAAATTATATATCCCCGCAGAGCTCGCTTACGGCGATAATGGTCCACCCAATATCGGTCCGGGTGCTACCCTGGTTTTTGAAGTAGAACTGCTGGGCGTAGAGAACTAAACAATTATTTCATTACTGCATAGGGGAAATACCGGATTTGTGGAAAGTTCCATACCGGTATTTCCCTTTTTTATTTTTGAGTGCAGAGGTAAGGACAGACTGCTTCTTCCGCTCTCTTTTATCTCTTTTTCTCTTGTCCTTCTCTTAGTGAAACCTTTTGCACCTTCGGCCATTACGCTAACAGGCTTAGGGTATTTCAATAAGAGCTAAAAAGAGAAAGCGTGCATTTTACTGACCACCGTGCCTTTGTGCCTGGTGTGAGATATCAGGCATACATCAGGAGCGGTAATGGAATAACAGCATTCCTTTAACCTTCATTAACCTTTCCCCAAAGTTGATTAACCGCTACTCTGCATCTGGCCAGTTAGTTTTGTGCTACTAAAATTACCATGACCATGTTCCGTATCATTACCCTGCTTTCTGTTTTCTTTCTTCCCTTTTTATCTCAGGCACAACAAACCCCCACCATTGTTAAGGGAACCGTTTTTGATACGGCATCCAAAAAAGGACTGGCCTATGCCACTGTTTCGGTGGTAAATGCCAAAGATTCTACGCTGGTTACTTTTACCCGAGCCGATTCTACCGGTAAATTCCGTTTGTCGGGTATTGGTAAGGGTAAATACCTGCTATCGGCCTCCTATGTGGGCTATGTGCCTGTCTGGAAAAATCTCGATATCAGCAAAGAAGGCCAGGAAATGAACCTCGGTAATGTAGAAATGATGGATGTGCAGTATGCAGGTAATGTAACCGTTACCGCCCGCCGTGCCCCGGTAACCATCAATAACGATACGGTAGAATTTAATACAGAGAACTTCAAAACACAACCCAATGCCGTTGCAGAAGAACTCCTGAAAAAATTACCAGGTGTTACGGTTGATAACGATGGTACCATTCGCGTAAATGGCCAGCGGGTAAACCGGGTATTGGTGAATGGAAAAGAGTTTTTTACCGGCGACCCGAAAATGGCTACGCGTAACCTGGATGCGGATGCGATCGATAAAGTGCAGGTATTTGATAAAAAAAGCGACCGGGCCGAGTTTACCGGCGTAGATGATGGACAAAGTGAAAAAGCCATCAACTTAAAACTGAAAAAAGACAGGAATAAATCACTCTTCGGAAAAGTGAGCGCCGGTGCGGGCTCCAACGAACGCTACGATGGGCAGACCAATATCAATAAATTCAATGGCGACCAGCAATTATCGTTGATAGGGATGGGGAACAATACCAACCGACAAGGGTTTTCAATTACAGATGTATTGAATTTTACGGGAGAGTTATCCCGCGGTATGCGCAGTGGCGGCGGCATTACCATCAGAACCGGTGGTGGAGATGATGGCGGGGGTTTGCCTGTAACCGGTATGGGACAGAACCAACAGGGCGTAGCCACTACTTTTGCCGGTGGCGTAAACTATAATGATCTCTGGAATAAAAAAACCGACTTTAACATGAGTGGTATGGGCAGTAATATTGATCTGCTCACCAACCGAAATACTGTTCGGCAGAACCTGTTACCCGGAAATAATTTCAACTACACATCTAACAGTACCGGTGCCCGTAACAGCAAACAACAAAGGGTGAATATGACCATTGATAGTAAGATCGATAGTTTTCATTCCATCAAGTTCACGCCGCAGTTTACCACACAGCAAACCGATAACCGCAGTATCAGCAACTATATATCTACCGATAACAAAGGGGTGAAGCTGAATGAAGGTAGTACCGACAGTAAAACCCATGCCGATGCTTTTAACTTTGGCGGTAATGCTTTATTCCGGAAACGTTTTCAGAAAAAAGGAAGAACCCTATCCAGCACGGTGAGTCTGGCCTATAACGATAGTAAACAAAGCGGAGATCTGTATACCCGTAACACCTTTTATGCAAATGGTATTGGCTTGAAAGATTCTATCACCAACCAGAAAAACAGGCGCGAAGCGGTTTCGCGTAGTGTGGGTGGCAACCTGGTGTATACGGAACCCATCGGTAAAAGATCTTTGCTTGAGGTCAGTGCTTTTTACAATACCAGCATCGGCGACAGCAAAAGAACTACCTATGATTATGGTGCCGGTAGCGGCAAATACGATCAGTTAAATGTATCGCAGAGTAATGATTTTAAGAGTGAGTACAGTTATGCCGGTGGTAGCCTGAGTTTCCGCTCTAACCAGCCCAAAACCAGCTATACCATTGGTACTTCTTTGCAGGGTGCTTCGCTGATCAGTACCAATAAAACCAATGGAAATGTGATCAGGCAGCAGTTTACGGATCTTTTACCCAACCTCAATCTGCAGTACCGTATTCACAGTTCGCGCACACTTACACTCAACTATTCCACTTCTACTTCGCAGCCCAGCACTACCCAGTTGCAGCCGGTAACCGATGTGAGCGATCCGTTGAATACCTATACCGGTAATCCCAATCTGAAACGTAGTTACACACAATCGGTGAGCCTGAATTATTTTTCTACCAATATCTATACCCAAAGAAACCTGTTTGCTTTCGTCAATGTTTCTAAAATTGCCAATGCCATTGTTAATGCAGAACAGATCCAGAACAACGGTTCAAGGGTAACCATGCCGGTGAATGCCAATGGTAACTATACTGCATTCGGGCAGGTAAACATGGGCTTTCCACTGAAGAAGATCAAATCACGTATTGATATGGGTGTGGGTACCAATCTGATCCACAATGTAAGTTTTGTAAACGGGGCAGAGAATGGAATTGATAATATCGGCATCGGTCCTAACCTGAACTATAATTTTACGCTGGAGGGTAAAGTAGATATACAGGCAACCAGTCGTCTCAACTTCAGCAAAGCCAAATACTCGCTACAGCCGCAGCTGAACAGCAATTACCTGCAACAGGTGTACGGACTGGACATGACCAATTACCTGCCCTGGGGTGTAGTGTTGAACAATAATATGAATTACACCATCAACTCCGGCCGGGCCGATGGCTTTAATACGAAAGTGGCTTTCTGGAATGCTTCTATTGCCAAGAGTTTTCTGAAGAACAAACGCGCCGAGATCAAACTCACTGCTTTTGATATCCTGAACCAGAACCAGGGGGTAAGCCGAAATGCCAACCAGAATTATATAGAAGACACCCGCTACAATGTATTACAGCGTTACTTCCTGTTAAGTTTCACGTTCAGCCTCAACAAAGCCGGCAACAACGCACAGGGCCCCAGAATGGTGGTGCGGAGTTTTGGTGGCGGTGGTGGACAATAACCCTTTCTCTCGTTCTCATGTGCATAGATCCCATTCCGAAAGGAGTGGGATTTTTTTGTTAGTTGGTTTCGCTCTATAAGCCGTTCTTTCCCTCTTTCTCTTTTGTCCCTCTCTTATTGAAGCCCTTTATGTGCTCAGACTTTTTTCAGGTATGATATAACAATAGTGATGTAGAAAAGAAAAGACAGTGCTTCAACACATGATAAACTTCGGCATTTTTCAGGAGAGCATCAACGGCAAGATCTTCATCAATTAAGGGCCAATGAATGGCATAACCCGAAGGCGAAATTCTGAATCAACTTCTTTGCATCTCACTTGATACTAGTCTTTGATATTATTTCTCTGCAAAAACTCCCTGATCTCTGCGGCTCTGCGGTGAATGTAAGCTCAATTCACCGCAGAGCCGCAGAGTTTGCAGAGTTCACACAGAGGGGTAATATTTTGTATTATTCAACCCAAAGAGTGTATGACTTCTACCAGAATGTATGTAATAAAAAAAGCCCATCCCACCGGACAGGCTTTAAAAAAATGCCATTAACTAATCTGTTTATCCTCCAAACCTGAATCCACCGCCACCACTGCTCATCATCTCCGTCATCATTTTACTGAATTCGGGGCGGGTCATTAGTTTTCCTTTTTTGGGTTCTTTCAGTTCTTTGGGGTCAACGGTTTTTTTCACTTCGGTGGCAGTAAAAACGGTGGTGCCGTTATCTACATCCAGCTCTAAAATCACACCGGGTAACTGGCCATAATTCTCAGGGCCTACCGGACTGATAATATCATCTGCATACCAGGCCACCACTTCTACTTCTCTTGCCTGCTGGCGGGGTTGGTTAGTGGTATCGGGTGCACCGCCACCCATTACAATCCGGCGCATAACTCCTGCTGTTTGTGTTACTTTACGGGTAGCTTTATGGCAGGTATAACCCAGAATGGTTTTGGTTTCGGTTCCCAGTTTCCAGGGCTGCTGGCGGATAGAATCGGTGATCAGGAAATATTTACCACCTACTTCAGATGCCTGTACAGACCTTGCCTCACTGAAGTTCTTGTACAGATCGCCACCACCACCGGGCCCGCCGGTACGCATAATAACACGCGGTCCGCCACCCCCTGCAAACGGATCGGGAGCTTCGTCTTCGGGAACGGTTTTGTACATGGAGATGCTGTCGCTGAAGAACAACATGAACTTCGCTGTTCTGAACTCCGGAATCATGGCTTTCATCTGCTCGTCCTGAATGGTTTTGTGCATATTCACTTTCTGCTCGTAAAAAATGGTGCCCTGTTTTACCTGCGCCTGCAGGGCAGAGATACTGAGCCAGCCTGTAACTAAGAATGCTATTCTTTTCATGAAGGTTGTTTTAGACCTCAAATCTAAACGAGTGGCTGGTTAAGCATTCTTGCTCAAAAGTTAATTAAGGTTAATAAAAGCGCCGCTCCCTGCAAACGCGGATTATATTTGTAGGGCAATGGCGCCGATAAGCAAATTCAGTATTTCCCGGATCTTACTGGTAGCTGCGATCCTGCTGATCGTGGCCTTCCAGTCTTATTGGCTGAGCCGGCTATACAAAGAAGAGTGGCAAACACTCAAAAAAGAGACCAATGGTATTTTCAGGGATGTGGTGTACAAAATGCAGGTAGACCGCTTTAAAGCCGATACCCTCATTTACAAACAAACCAGTGGCGAAAACCTGTTTGTGTACAATGCAGTGAATGCACTGCGCAAACAGAATGCTGATCTCAAAAAAAACAGTAGTGGTCTAAAAAAAGATACGACCGCTAAAATTACACAGACCTTCTTTTTTAATAAGAATATGGATAGTGTCCGCCCGGCCAATATTAGGCGGATAGAAGTAGATAAAAACGATCTACCACCCGAAATTGCGCAGATGCTGGCCAAACAGCAGATAGGAAATGTACAATTGCCACATGCCCTGGATACGGGATTGATCAGGCGTATGTCGCAATCGGGTGTTAAAGTGGTGGTTAGCTTTAACGGTAAACTCACAGATAGTGGCTATCGTACCCTGCATGAAAAAACAGAAGCAGCTCAGCCACCTTCACCAGCCGCACCTACGTCTGCACCGGGCATGATCATCAGAGCCAATCCATTATCTGCCAGGGCTGCCACTACCCTTACTATCAAAAGCGACAATTTATCTTCAGATAAGTCATTTGTTCGCATGATCACTTCGGGTAAGGCATTGGACGATACTTTGCCCATCCGCAAACTGGATTCGATTTACAAAAAAGAACTGGCCAAGGCGGGCATTCCGATCTCTTTCCAGATCATCAAAGGCAAAGAAGATTCGCTGCACCGAAAAGATACCATGACTACGGCCAAATTGGCTACCAGTCCGGCTATTGTAGGGTTTATCCAACCCTACTGGTACCAGGCAGGTTTTGAAAATCCCACTGCTTTTCTGTTGAAGAAAATTTCATTACAGATACTGTTCTCCTTATTCCTGATTGCGTTTACCACGGTCACGTTCATCTTCCTTTATCGCAATCTGGTGGCACAACGTAAGTTAACGGAAATGAAGAACGATTTTATCAGCAATATCACCCACGAATTAAAGACACCCTTGGCCACGGTAACAGTAGCAGTAGAAGCTTTGCGGAATTTTGGTGGCATACAGAACCCCGAACGTACCAAAGAATACCTCGATATTTCTGCCGCCGAATTACAGAGACTGAGTTTACTGGTAGATAAAGTGCTGAAACTCTCCCTCTTCGAAAACCGGGAACTGGAACTGAAGAAAGAAGTATTTGATCTGAAACAACTTACCGAAGAAGTGTTGAATACCATGAAGCTGCAGTTTAACACGCATCATGCCAGTATTGATCTGCAGGTGGAAGGAAGTTATTTTACTATATTGGCAGACAGGCTCCATATTACCAGTGTGATCTTTAACCTGCTGGATAATGCACTCAAGTACAGTAAGGGTAACCCCGATATCCGGATCCGTCTGCAACATCAGGTGGATAGTATTCTCTTACAAGTGTCTGATAAAGGAATTGGCATTGCACCCGATTATAAGGCTAAGATCTTCGATAAGTTTTTCCGTGTACCCAGTGGCGATCATCATAATATCAAAGGTTACGGGCTCGGTCTCAGTTATGTGGCGCATGTGATCAAACAACATGGTGGCAGCATAACTGTAGACAGCGAACCTGGTAAAGGCAGTACCTTCACCGTTAAACTTCCTGTTACATGAGCGTAAAAGTATTGTATGTAGAAGATGAACTCTTTTTAGGCAAGATCGTAAAAGAAACCCTTGAACTAAGGGGTTTTGAAGTAGTGATGGAAAGTGATGGCGCCGATGTAATGAAAGCATTTGAAGCACAACAGCCCGATATCTGTATCCTGGATGTGATGCTGCCCAACCGAAGTGGTTTTGAACTGGCAGAAGATATCCGGAAGGTTAACGATGATGTACCCATCATTTTTTTGACTGCCAAAACACAGACCGAAGATGTGGTGCAGGGTTTCAAGATCGGCGCCAATGATTATATCCGCAAACCATTCAGTATTGAAGAACTGATCGTACGGATCGAGAATGCGCTGCGCATCAGAAAAGAAGATGCCGTAATCATTAATGCCGATACAATCACAATTGGCAAATACCAGTTCCATCTGAATAAACAGGTATTGCAGTTCGGTAAAGAAGAACGCAAACTTTCTTACCGCGAAAGCGAATTACTGAAATACCTCTACCAGAAGCGCGACCAGGTAATCGACCGCCGCGATCTGCTGAATCATATATGGGGAAACGACTCTTTTTTCAATAGCCGCAACCTGGATGTATACATCACCAAGATCCGCGGTTACCTAAAAGAAGACCCCTCGCTCGAGATCATTACCATCAAGGGTGTGGGTTACCGTTTTGTTTTGTAACCCACATTGCGCTTTTGCGCCATAGCGAGAAAATTTGCCCGCAAAGTCGTAAAGGCGCAGGAAGAAGCTGTTTTTGATCCAGACGGATGGCTAATATTCCTGGCTCAGCTGTTCCATATTCCCCCGCTTCCCGCTACCTTTGCCCTTCGAAAAGCCATCCATATGAATGAACAATTTGTAACCCGGATCCGGGAAGAACTGAAAGAGATCGAAGCGGCAGGACTGATGAAGAAAGAACGCATCATCACCAGCGAACAGGGACCCGAGATCACCGTGAACGGCAAAAAAGTATTGAATTTCTGCGCCAATAATTACCTCGGCCTCTCTTCTCATCCCAAAGTAATCGAAGCGGCCCATAAAGCCATTGATACCCATGGGTATGGAATGAGCAGTGTACGCTTTATCTGTGGTACGCAGGATATTCATAAAGAACTGGAAAAGAAACTGGCCGATTTTCTCGGCACAGAAGACACGATTTTATACGCTGCCGCTTTTGATGCCAATGGCGGTGTTTTTGAACCCTTGTTTGGAGAGCAGGATGCCATTATCAGCGATGCGCTGAACCATGCTTCCATTATTGATGGGGTACGTTTGTGTAAAGCGCAGCGTTTCCGTTACGAACACAATAATATGGAAGACCTGGAAGCCAAACTGAAAGAAACCGCTTCCTGCCGCAGCCGTATCATTGTTACCGATGGCTCTTTCAGTATGGACGGAACCATTGCCCAACTGGATAAGATCTGTGACCTCGCAGACAAGTATGATGCGATTGTGATGATCGACGAATGTCATTCATCCGGTTTTCTCGGTAAAACCGGTCGCGGTACACACGAATACCGGAATGTGATGGGCAGGATCGACATCATTACCGGCACACTGGGTAAAGCATTAGGTGGTGCCAGCGGCGGATTTACTTCGGGCCGTAAAGAGATCATTGAAATGCTGCGCCAGCGTAGCCGTCCCTACCTGTTCTCCAATACTGTTGCCCCAAGTATTGTAGGCGCTTCTATTGCCGTACTGGATATGCTTACCGAAACCACCGAACTACGCGATCGCCTGGAATACAATACAAAATACTTCCGTACCAAAATGACGGAAGCCGGCTTCGATATCAAACCCGGAGATCACCCCATCGTTCCCATCATGTTGTATGATGCAGTGGTAGCACAGAATTTTGCCGCCAAACTGTTGGATGAAGGAGTGTATGTGATCGGTTTCTTTTTCCCCGTAGTGGCCAAAGGCCTGGCCCGCATTCGTGTACAGTTGAGTGCTGCGCATAAACAGGAGCACCTGGATAAAGCGATTGCGGCGTTTACGAAAGTAGGGAAAGAGTTAGGCGTGTTGAAATAAGGGAAAATTAAAAATTAAAAAGTCAAAATTAAAAATATTAAAAATGATAACGCAGATGATGAAACTGAAACGGGTGCTTTGGTTTTTACTTTTTACTTTTTACTTTTTACTTCTCTCCTGCTCTCCCAATAATGTAAAAGTAGACAAAAGTCTGGCTAAGCTTTTTGAAGAACAGAAAGTAACCGGCACATTTGGTCTGTATGAGAATGGTACCGGGCAGTTTACCATTTATAATTTATCCCGTTTTAAAGATTCGGCTTATCTGCCGGCTTCTACTTTCAAAATTGTGAATTCACTGATCGGTATTGAAACCGGAAGGGTGGCCAATGAAAAAACCGTGTTCAAATGGGATGGGGTGGTGCGTACTTTTCCCGGGGGAGATACAGCAACTGCCTGGAACAAAGACCTCAGTATGGAAGAAGCGTTTAAAGTTTCTGCGGTTCCCTATTACCAGGAACTGGCCCGTCGCATTGGCAAAGACACCATGCAACACTGGCTCGACAGTCTGAAATACGGCTCCAAGGTCATTACAACAAAAGTGGATACTTTCTGGCTCGATAATTCGCTGAAGATCACGCCTGATGAAGAAATGGGGTTGGTTAAAAAACTCTATTTTAACCAATTGCCTTTTCAGAAACGTAGTCATGAAATCGTGAAAAAAATGATGCTTCAGGAAGACAATGCCAACTACAAACTCAGTTACAAATCAGGCTGGGGCTTTCGTGAAAACGGCAATGCGCTGGGTTGGATCGTTGGCTGGATAGAAGAGAACCGGCATCCTTACTTTTTTGTACTGAATGTAGAAGGCCCGGCCAATACCGATATGAAAACTGCCCGACTTGCTATTCTGAAAGCCGCCCTGAAACAATACGGTTTTCTGGAAGGAAAACGATAAACGAAGGGATACGGACTATGGGATTCCGACACAGATCTGAAAACCGCTCATAGGCCTACTCCGGAAACAAGATTCCGATAGGTTAAAACCGCCCATTCTCCGGCTTTTAATACAACCTTTCTGCCCCATAACTGTTAGTTTTGCAGAACATTGACTCTATATGCAATTGTATTGTAATTCACTCACAGCTTACCAGCGCCTGCTTACCAGGGAAGTAAAAATCGGCGATCTGTTATTGGGTAACGGTCATCCCATCCGCTTACAAACAATGACCACCACCGATACGCTCAACACCCTGGCTACTGTGGAACAGAGTATCCGTTGTATTGAAGCGGGTGCAGAACTGGTTCGCATTACGGCTCCCAGTAAAAACGAAGCAGAGAACCTGCTCAATATCAAAAACGAATTACGGAAAAGAGGATATACCACACCACTGGTGGCCGATATACATTTTACCCCAAATGCGGCAGAAATAGCTGCCCGCATTGTAGAGAAAGTGCGAGTGAACCCGGGTAACTATGTGGACAAGAAAAAATTTGAGCAGATCGATTATACCGATGCGGAATACCTGGAAGAAATCGAACGTATCCGTGAACGTTTTACCCCGTTGGTGAAGATCTGTAAAGAATACGGAACCGCTATGCGTATCGGAACCAACCACGGTTCGCTGAGCGACAGGATCATGAGCCGCTATGGCGATACACCCATGGGTATGGTAGAAAGTGCCATGGAGTTTTTACGCATTGCACGCAGCGAAACCTATCACAATATTGTGCTTAGCATGAAAGCCAGCAACCCGCAGGTAATGGTGCAGGCTTACCGTTTGCTGATACAGCAGATGGATGCCGAGTTTGGTGAATCTTATCCCCTGCACCTCGGTGTTACCGAAGCCGGCGATGGCGAAGATGGTCGTGTGAAAAGTGCAGCAGGTATCGGTACTTTACTGGAAGATGGAATCGGTGATACGGTTAGGGTGAGTTTAACTGAAGATCCTGAATTTGAGATCCCCGTTTGCCGCGATCTGGTGAAGCGTTATACAAACAGGGCCTCATCAGCCAAAACCATTCCTGTCGTAGACAAGATCCCGTATAGCCCTTTTACCTACCAACGCAGGGAAAGTTTTGCAGTAGCTAATATCGGTGCCAAACAGGTACCGGTAGTCATCGCTGATCTGAGTAAGATCGATCGTATCACACCCCAACACCTGCAAAGTGTAGGGTATACTTACGATGCAGTATCCGATAAGTGGAATATCAGCGATGCAGCGGCCGATTATATTTTTACTGGCCACCAGCTACTGGATTTTGCGTT
Organism: Caulobacter sp. UNC279MFTsu5.1; assembly: GCA_943369185.1. Taxonomy (GTDB): domain Bacteria; phylum Bacteroidota; class Bacteroidia; order Chitinophagales; family Chitinophagaceae; genus Sediminibacterium. The sequence goes on from CALRMK020000005.1 coordinate 145,956, forward strand.
GCCAGGCACTTTACGCGTGATCACTTATCCTGCTACCTGGGTAAATGCAACGGATAAAGAAAAGTATCTCCCGATTTTTGATGCATCCGGTTATGTAACTGCTGAGCAAAAAAGCAGTTCGCTCAACTTTGTGATGGTAGATTGTTTCAGTGATGAAACACCCATCAACGATTATACCTACCTCGATGAACTGGCGAATGATAAAACAGTAGTGCTCTGCATAAGCAGTACCAACCCTCATGCTATGCCCGCTGTGCGCCGCATGTTTATGGAGCTGATGAACCGGAAGATCCAGAATCCCGTGATCCTGATCACCGATAGTAACTGGCAAACAACAGATGAACACCTGATTCATTATTCTACAGAATGTGGCGCCCTTTTTCTGGATGGTTTTGGAGATGGCGTTTGTTTGGGTATGACCCAGGAAAGCTACCGCCAACTCTCGCAGGGCAAACAGGATACCAGCGGAAGAAACTACGGTACCAATACCTCTGTTGAGCAATTTGTAAATGCAACTGCTTTCACTATTCTGCAGGCTACCCGTACCAGAATTTCCAAAACAGAATATATCAGCTGCCCCAGTTGTGGCAGAACTTTATTTGACCTGCAGGAAACCACGGCTAAGATCCGCAAAGTAACCCATCACCTCAAGGGGGTTAAAATCGCTATCATGGGTTGTATTGTAAATGGCCCCGGCGAAATGGCCGATGCTGATTTTGGTTATGTAGGAAGTGGTCCTGGAAAGATCACGCTGTACAAAGGCAAAGAGATCATGAAAAGAAATATTGAAAGCGATATTGCGGTAGATGAGTTGATCAATTTATTAAAAGAGAGCGATGCATGGGTGGAGCCCGCTTAATTTTTTCCTCTATACCTAAACTCCCCCGGGGATAGTATTATGCAAACAGATTTTTTAGTTATCGGTTCAGGAATAGCAGGATTAACTTATGCTTTAAAAACAGCGAAGGAATTTCCAGACAGGAAAGTGACCGTTATTACCAAAACGCAGGCCGATGAAACCAATACCAAATATGCCCAGGGTGGTGTAGCCGGTGTTTGGGATGAGGAAAGAGATAGTTATCACAAACATATTGAAGATACACTGGTTGCGGGAGATGGATTGTGTAACGAAAAAGTGGTAGAGATCGTAGTGAAAGAAGGCCCGGAAAGAATTAAAGAGATCATTGCCTACGGTGCCGAATTTGATAAGGATGAACAGGGCGAATATAGTTTGGGCAAAGAAGGGGGCCATAGCGAGAACCGCATCCTCCACCACAAAGATGTTACCGGCAAAGAAATGGAGCGGGCCCTGCTGGATGAAATGGATACCTTATCCAATATTGAACTCATCAATCATTGTTTTGTTCTCGATATTATTACACAACACCACCTCGGATACCTCGTTACCAAATCAACATTGGATATTACCTGTTATGGTGTGTATGTGCTGAACCTGCAGACACAACAGATAGAAAAGATCCTGGCAAGAATTACGGTACTGGCTACGGGCGGTTGCGGACAGGCTTACCGCACTACCACCAACCCACGTATTGCTACGGGTGATGGCATTGCCATGGTATACCGTGCCAAGGGTAAGATCGAAAACATGGAGTTCATTCAGTTTCATCCAACGGCCTTATTTGAACCGGGTATATCACCATCTTTTCTGGTAACAGAAGCCGTGAGGGGCGATGGAGGCATCCTGCGTAATAAAAATGGCGAAGCTTTTATGGAACGCTATGATGCGCGCAAAGATCTGGCCCCGCGCGATATTGTGGCCCGCGCCATCGATAACGAAATGAAACGCACCGGTACGGAACATGTGTACCTGGATTGCCGGCATATGGACAAAGAAAAATTCATTCATCATTTCCCCAATATCTACGAAAAATGCCTGAGCATCGGGATAGATGTGATGAAACACATGATACCGGTAGCGCCTGCGGCTCATTATAGTTGTGGCGGTATTAAAACAGATGAATGGGGCAGAACCTCCATCAAACATCTGTATGCCTGCGGGGAATGCGCCAGTACCGGCTTACACGGAGCCAATCGTTTGGCCAGTAACAGTTTACTGGAAGCGATGGTATTTGGTCACCGCTGTTTTCTCGATAGCAAAAAAGAAGTGAATACGATTGCCCTCGAAGAAAAAATCCCCGACTGGAACGCAGCCGGCACAACAGAACCCAGTGAAATGATCCTGATCACCCAGAGCCAGAAAGAGCTGCAGCAGGTGATGAGCGATTATGTGGGTATTGTAAGAACCGATATGCGATTGGAAAGAGCGATGAAACGATTAGACCTGCTGTTTACAGAAACTGAAGCCTTGTACCGCTCTACCAAAGTGTCTCCGCAGTTATGCGAAGTAAGGAACCTCATTACAGTGGGTTACCTGATCGTAAAAGGCGCTGAGTTCCGTAAAGAAAGTCGCGGTCTGCATTATAATACGGACCACTTACAGAAAAGCGATCTTTTGCAGAATATCATTTTATAAGAGTGGTAAGAAGGGGTTTATACAATTCTGTATCTTTATTCTGTTACACAAAGCTGATCGAATGTATTATCTCCTGTATGGTTTTTTCTTCCTCCTCTCATTGATACCCTGGTGGTTGATGTATCTCATCAGCGATGGCTTGTACCTGCTGATGTATTATGTGATTGGTTACCGCAAACCTGTGGTGATGAAAAACCTAAGCATCGCTTTTCCTGACAAAACGGAAGCAGAGCGGGTTAGGATTGCGAAAGAGTTTTACCGGAATTTTATTGATACGTTTATTGAAACGATCAAACTGGTATCCATGTCGCCCGCTGAATTCGACAAGCGACTGGTGATCAATGCAGATGTGTTAAATGATTTGTATGCTACCGGACAAAGTGTGCAGATTCATTCGGGCCATTTTTTTAACTGGGAATTTCTGAATCTGGGAGTGGCCAAAAACAGCCGATACCCATTGCTTGGTATATTCACTGCGTTGAGTAATAAAACTTTCAACCGGTTTATTACAAAGATCCGTGGTAAATACGGCACGATCCTGATCTCTACGGCGGAGTTCAGAAACCGGTTTCACCAGTATACCGAAAAACCCTATGCACTCGGCCTCGTAGCTGATCAGAATCCGGTTGATCCTACCAATGCCTATTGGGTGAAATTTTTTGATAAGCTAACGCCGTTTGTAAAAGGCCCTGAAAAAGGAGCCATCAGCCAAAATACAGCGGTGATCATGGCCGATCTGTATAAAGTGAAGCGGGGGTATTACAGAGTGGATCTGACCCTGCTTACCACTACACCCAAAGAAACACCCAAAGGTTATATCACCAAAGCACTGGTAAATTTTATTGAGGAGAGCGTTAAAAAAAGGCCCCATAATTATTTATGGAGCCATCGAAGATGGAAATTTGAATATGATGCCGAGAAGTTCGGTAAGTATGTGATCGATACTGCTGATTAGTTCAGTACTTCTGCTTCTTTGGTTACTTCGATCTTGTCTGCCAGTTCTTTGATCTTACCCCAGCCACCCAGCACATTGCGGATGTTATGGATACCCTGCCGTTTCAATAAAGAGGCGGCAATCACGCTGCGGTAACCACCGGCGCAATGCACATAGATATTGTGTGTGTCTTCCAGGTCTGCCATTGTTCCGGGATCCATCAGGTCTACCAGGGGCATATTCAGTGCCTGTTTCACATGACCATCGCCATACTCGGCGGGTTTGCGAACATCTACAATTACCAGATTGGGGTCGAAGGGGATATCCATTGCCAGTTCATCTGCTTCTACATCTATTACCATATCCACTTTTTCACCAGCAGCCTGCCAGGCAGGGAAACCGCCATCGAGGTATCCTTCCATTTTAGCAAAACCCACACGCGCCAGGCGTACAATGGTTTCTTTTTCTTTACCGGGTTCTGTAACCAGCAGGATGGTTTTATCAAAAGGTAAGAGACTGCCTGCCCATTCTGCAAAACGGCCATCCAGTCCAATGCTGATAGAGCCAGGTACAAATCCTTCCGTAAAAACAGAAGAAATTCTGGTATCGAGAATGATTACCTGATCGTCTGCCGCTTTTGCTTTAAAGGCAGCAACAGATAAGGGCTGCATGCCTTTTTGCAAAACAGCATCCAGGCTTTCATATCCTTCTTTATTGATCATGGCATTGATAGGGAAATACTGCGGTGGGGCAGTGAGTCCTTCGGTTACCACTTTGATAAATTCTTCTTTGCTTTGCGGTTGTAAGGCATAGTTGGTCTGCTTCTGCTCACCAATGGTACTATAGGTTTCTGCACCGAGGTTTTTGCCGCAACTGCTGCCGGCACCATGTGCAGGATATACGATCACATCATCTGCCAAAGGCATGATCTTATGTTTCAGGCTTTCGTACATCATACCAGCCAGATCATCCATGGTAATTTCGTTGACTTTCTGTGCCAGATCCGGACGGCCCACATCTCCTACAAACAAGGTATCGCCGGTAAAAATGGAATGATCTTTTCCGTTCTCATCTTTCAATAAAAAGCAGCTGCTCTCTAATGTATGGCCGGGGGTATGCAACACTTCAATGGTCAGTTTTCCTATTTGAAAACGCTCGCCATCTTTGGCAATATGTACCGGAAGTTTGGTTTCCGTATCCGGACCGTACACAATGGTAGCGCCGGTAGCAGCAGCCAGGTCTAAGTGGCCACTTACAAAGTCTGCATGAAAATGCGTTTCAAAAATATATTTGATGGTAGCTTTACGCTCATTGGCCAGGTCGAGGTATTCTTCAATATCACGTAAAGGATCTACAATGGCGGCCACTCCCTCGCTTTCAATATAATAAGCCGCTTCGCTGATGCAGCCGGTGTATAATTGCTTTACAAACATTTTCTCGGGTTTTCGCAAAGTTATGGCAAGCTTTGGGCCAAAGGGGCAGAACAGCCAAAAAATGGTGGAAATGTCAGGTTATCTGTCAACCTACCAGTGTTTCCACAAATTGTACTACTTCGGCTAAGCGGGTATAATTGACTGAGTAGTAAATAAATTTACCATCACGGGAGGTACTCACAATACCTGCGCGGCGCAGGATGGCAAGGTGTTGGGAGGCAACGGACTGTTCCAGACGTAGTTTTACGTAGATCTCAGTAACCGTCATTTTCTGGTGTTCGTCCAGTAATTTGATGATCTGCTGTCTCAATTTATGGTTGATTGATCTGAGAATCAGTGACGCTTTCTTGGTATGAAGAAAGTCAACCTTAATCTGGTTTTTGCCGTTGATCAAAACAACGGCTTGCAAGGTCTGGCTCATGGCAATGAAAGTTATAATTGGGGGGGTTAATAAAACTTAATCGCATTATAAAGTTAAACAATTTGTTTTGGGATTCATAGTATAAATTTCATCTATACTTTTCGCCCTTTGTTTACACTTTTTTCACCGGGTTAAAGAATTCCTTTACGTAGAGGGGTTCACTGTAGGCAAGATTTGCAAATCTTTCAATTCGGTAGTATTTCAGTGCCAGAACCGCCAGATCAGCGGCTGTATGTAGGGTGTGTGAAAACGACGCATTGGGGCTGTTAAGCAAGGTTTTCAGCTTTGTATGTCCGGAGCCGCCGAAAAATACAGGTCGGTTTGCCAGCATTTCACCAAAACTTCCTTCTTCCAGAATCAGTGCCTGTGGTGGCTCGATCTCAGTTAGAGAAAGATCGTACCAAGCGGTAAACACCTCCATTCTTCGGGCATCGATCAGGGGGCAGAGCCAGGTATCGGGGGCAGGAGGGGTTCCGGCTTCCAGTTCTGTTAGCATGGCCCGGGCCATTACTTCCAGTGTGTTTACCAGTATCAGTGGTTTTTGCAGGGCATAACAGATGCCTTTGGCAGTGGCCAAACCTACCCGTAAACCGGTGTAACTACCGGGTCCGGCGGTTACAGATACCGCATCCAGTTCGGACAGCTTGCAAGCGCTGCATTGCATCAATTCCTGTATGGCAGGCTGCACAAAACCTGCATGGTTCTTCTGCTCGCTGCTGCTGATCAGTCCGAGAATGGTTTCCTCCCGGCTCAGGCAAACACTGGCCTGTTCAGTAGCGGTATCAATATGTAGCAGTAGTGCCATAGTGGGATCAGGTAAGGTGAATTTCTTTTTCTAAGGCGGGTGCCAGTGCATACCGATTACTTGTAACGGCCAGTTTGCTGAGTAATGCATGTATCTTTTTCAAGCCGATCTTTTCTCCCCATTCAAACGGACCGTAGGGATAATTCGTACCCAGTTTCATGGCAATATCCATTTCTGCCTTGGTGCTGATCTCATCGCCCAGTCCAAAATAAGCTTCATTGATGATCATGGCAATCACTCTGGCCGCAATCATTCCCGGCACATCTGGTGCCCATTGGTATGGCCAGTGGAGGGTCTGTAAAATCTGTTCGGCATGTTGTATCAACGCCTGTTGATCAGGGCCGGCAGCCAGTTCCAGTAAACCCCTTTCCAGAAAACCGTTCCAGGCATTGATCCGGATATGGTTGGCAGGCAATTCTGCCGAAGTGGCGATCACCGCATTAACAAAAACCGGCGCATCTGTAACAAGGGCAAAAGCCGGGCCCTCTTCTTCCCATAACAGGTCGAAATAAGCCAGCACAGGTACTGTAGAAAGAGCTGTTTCCGGTGTTACTACCAGAATGCCCTCCGGTAAACCTTTGGCTAGGAATGCTCTTGTTTGTACTTCGCTGGCTTTGAGGATGATCTGCATCTGCATGAGTTAGAACGCAAATTTAGGTTGGCAGGTTGATAGAAATACAGCAATTTGCTGCCGGTAAAACGAATTATATGTCAAAACAGATCATCAAAACAGATAAAGCACCGGCGCCCATCGGTCCTTATAACCAGGCAGTAAAAGCGAATGGGATGCTTTTTATCAGCGGCCAGGTAGCTTTTGTACCCGAAACAGGTGAACTGGTGACCAGTTCTGTACAGGACGAAGCCCATCAGGTAATGAAAAACCTGCAGGCGGTATTGTCTGAAGCCAAACTGACTTTTGCCCATGTGGTTAAGACCAGTATTTTTCTGAGTGATATGGCTTTGTTTGCCCAGGTAAACGAAGTATATGGATCTTATTTTACCGGCGATTATCCCGCACGCGAAACCGTTGCTGTAAAAGGACTTCCACGCGGCGTAAACGTAGAGATCAGCATGATCGCAGTAGTGGATCTATAGAGAATACACAAGAAATCTCCTTCCACAACAGGAGATTTCTTGTATACGATGATTCCAAATAATAGCTACCCCTTTATTTCGACATTCGATATTCCCTGCTCGATATTCGATATTCTATAGCTTGTTCTGAACACTTTCTGTTCATTCGGTGCCAGCATGATCAATCCCATCCCGTTGTTGAAATTATCCGGAGCCCCACTCAGGTTCTCAATGGCAATGCTGTTGCGGTGTGCAGGAATATAGACCTGCAGGATCGGATAATTTTTACCCGGTTCTATCGTGAGCTGCAGTTGCCCGTTCTGTAATACGCATTTCGCATCTGCTTTATCGGTTGCCAACTCAAAAGAATTATCCAGCTGAATACCTGCTAAGGAGCAGCCTTTGCTGAAACGGGTATCCGTTATTTTTTTTCCGGTAGGAAGCAGGTCTGCATTGTATTCCAGCTGCGTTTCACTGTCGAATTGCAGGGTATAATCATCTACGGGTGTACCCAGTGAAAAATATGGGTGCCAGCCATCTGCCATTGGAATCGCAGATGCATTCTGATGAAAAACAGTAGTGGTAACTGTTAAGCGATTACCTGCTGCCAGCTGCCAGTGGATGAGCATGGTATACGGAAAAGGATAACCGGGATCTGAGCCGGGATACTGATATTCCAGCGTTACCGCAGCTTTTTCTGTACTGGCAAAAGTATCGGTAACGGTAAAAATGGCATCATACAATAATCCATGAATCGCATGCTCGCCCAGATACCATTTTTGGGTGCTGTAGTGTTGCCCGTTTAATGGATAACTGCCTTTATACATCCGGCATACAAAAGGACTGAGTTTGGCGCTTCTGAATCCGTTGGTGAGTTCTTGCATCGCTTCTGCTTCATTGGCAAACCCGTCCACTACATTCCGGATGCTCCCATCCGGCAGGGGAATCCGGAACGCATTGAGTAATCCACCCAGTGCGTAAATCTCAGCCTGACAATGGCTTTCTTTATCTGTTAATGTGATGACGGGAAACCCCGCATTGTTGTTGGAACTTACTTCAAAACGCATAAAAACTGATTTCGGGTTGAAAGGTAAAAGTTTGCGCTCAAAAACAACTGCTTAAGTAAAAGCTAACAGCTGTTAACCTTTGCGCCTAAACCTGTAAATTTGCGCTGAGTTTAAAACAGGAACATGTCATATACCCCTACCCATAAGATCCGTATTGTTACCGCTGCCAGTTTATTCGATGGTCATGATGCAGCCATCAATATCATGCGCCGCATTTTACAGGCCAAGGGAGCCGAGATCATTCACCTGGGGCATAACCGTAGTGTGGCCGATATTGTAGAATGCGCTATTGAAGAAGATGTACAGGGGATTGCCATCACCAGTTACCAGGGCGGACATGTAGAATTCTTTAAATACATGAAAGACCTCCTCGACCAGAATGGTTGCGGACATATCAAATTATTCGGCGGCGGAGGCGGAACTATTTTGCCCGAAGAGGTCAGGGAGTTGCATGCATACGGTATTACCCGCATTTATAGTCCGGATGATGGTCGCCACATGGGCCTCGAAGGCATGATCGAAGATGTGATCCGTCACTGCGATTTCAGTGTGGAAGAAAAAGGTGATTACACCAAACCCATGGGATTGGGTGAAGTAAAAGATGTTCGACTGGTAGCCAGACGAATTACGATAGCAGAAAACGGGAGCGAGGAAAAAATGGTCCCGCAACCGGCGACTCATCTGCCAAAAATTCCTGTGCTGGGTATTACCGGAACCGGTGGTGCGGGAAAAAGTTCTGTTACGGATGAGATTGTGCGGAGATACTTGCATTCCTTCACTGATAAGACCATTGCAGTGATCTCGGTAGATCCTTCCAAGAAAAAAACCGGCGGTGCACTACTGGGCGACAGGATCCGGATGAATGCCATATCGCATGGACGCGCTTATATGCGCAGCCTGGCTACCCGTGATGACAATACTGCACTGAGTGCACATGTGCAGGATGCGATCGATATCTGTAAAGTGGCAGGATTTGATTTTATTATTCTTGAGTCGGCGGGTGTGGGACAAAGTGATGCTTCTATCCTGGATTACTGTGATGTGAGTTTATATGTGATGACACCCGAATATGGGGCGGCATCGCAGCTGGAGAAGATCAATATGCTGGATTATGCAGATGTGATCTGTATCAACAAATTTGACAAAGCCGGTGCGCTGGATGCCTTGCATGATGTGAGAAAACAATTCAAGCGTAACCACAATCTGTGGACCGCCAAAGAGGAAGAACTTCCCATCGTAGGTACGATTGCTGCACAGTTCAATGATGCCGGTGTAAATGAGTTGTTTGAAAAACTGTTTGAAACGATCGAGAAAAAATGCAGTGTTTCATTTGCGCATTTCCCATCGCTGCAGAATAAAGAAAGCAAAGGTGAATCCACCACTACCAAATCACAGATCATCCCGCCGAAACGTGTACGGTATTTATCTGAGATAGCTGAAAATAACCGTGGGTACGATAACTGGGTAAATGAACAGGCCACCATTGCTTCTAAATTGTACCAGGTGCAGGGGGTGATAGCTACCATGTCTCAGGATACAGCTGTACAAAATATTGCAGGAACCAGCGCCGCAGCTCTGGCTGAAATGAAAGCGCATTTTGAAAAGCAACTGCACCCGGAATGTAAAAACCTGATCGATCAATGGCCGGCGCTGGAGAAAAAATACCAGGCAGATTTCTTTGAATACAAAGTGCGGGATAAAGTGATCAAGCAGCCACTTACCGTTCAATCGCTCAGCGGATCCCGGATCCCGAAAGTGGTATTGCCCAAATACAAAGACTGGGGAGATATCCTGCGCTGGCAGTTACAGGAAAATGTGCCCGGCGAATTTCCGTATACTGCCGGTGTGTTCGAATTAAAAAGACAGGGGGAAGATCCTACCCGCATGTTTGCAGGCGAGGGTGGTCCGGAAAGAACCAATAAACGTTTTCACTACGTATCGCTGGGTCAGCCCGCCATTCGTTTGTCTACCGCATTTGATAGTGTTACCCTGTATGGCGAAGATCCAGCGCCACGTCCTGATATTTATGGCAAAGTAGGCAACAGTGGTGTAAGTGTAGCCACACTGGATGATGCCAAGAAACTATACAGTGGTTTTGATCTCTGCGATCCGAAAACATCTGTGAGCATGACGATCAATGGTCCTGCGCCCATTCTGCTCGCCTTTTTTATGAATGCAGCCATTGACCAGTTATGCGAAAAATGGATTGAAGCCAATGGAGAGTGGGAGAGAGTGACAGCGTATATGCAGCATAAATTCAAACATGTGCCACAGCCGATCTATTATAACCCAGCTTCGCCGGAGCGTTTGCCCGAGGGGAATAATGGATTGGGGTTGAGATTACTGGGTGCAAGTGGGGATGAAGTATTACCGAAAGAAGTGTATGAAAAGATCAAAGCCGAAGCATTGTCGCAGGTGCGCGGAACGGTGCAGGCAGATATTCTGAAAGAGGACCAGGCACAGAATACCTGCATCTTCTCTACCGAATTTGCCTTGAAGCTGATGGGAGATGTGCAATCATATTTTATCAATCAGAAAGTGCGTAATTTTTACAGTGTCAGCATCAGCGGTTACCATATTGCAGAAGCGGGTGCCAATCCGATTACGCAGCTGGCTTTTACTTTATCCAATGGCTTTACCTATGTTGAGTACTACCTCAGCCGGGGAATGCATATAGATGATTTTGCACCGAATCTTTCTTTCTTCTTCAGTAACGGAATGGACCCTGAGTACAGTGTGATTGGCAGGGTGGCGCGTAGGATCTGGGCCAAAGCGATGAAGTATAAATACAAGGGGAATGACCGTTCGCAGAAACTGAAATACCATATCCAGACAAGCGGCCGCAGCCTGCATGCGCAGGAGATCGACTTCAATGATATCAGAACTACTTTGCAGGCATTGTATGCCATCTATGATAACTGTAACAGTCTTCATACCAATGCCTACGATGAAGCCATAACCACCCCAACGGAAGAAAGTGTACGCAGGGCTATGGCTATTCAGTTGATCATTAACCGAGAGCTGGGTTCTGCGGTAACTGAAAACTTTATGCAGGGAAGTTATGCCATGGAAGAATTAACGGAACTGGTGGAAGAAGCGGTACTGGCAGAGTTTGACCGCATCACCGACCGCGGTGGTGTATTGGGCGCCATGGAAAGAATGTACCAGCGTAACAAGATTCAGGAAGAAAGTCTGCATTACGAAACCCTGAAACATACCGGCGAGCTTCCTCTGATAGGCGTTAATACTTTCCTGAATAAGAAAGGAAGTCCGACCATATTACCCGGAGAAGTGATCAGGAGTACAACAGAAGAGAAAGAACAACAGATAGCAAACCTGAAAGCTTTCCAGAAATGGAATGCCGATAAGAGTGAGGCGGCACTGCAGCGGCTGAAACAGGTAGCGGTGAATAACGGTAACCTGTTTGAAGAGCTGATGGAATCTGTTAAATATTGCTCACTGGGGCAGATCACCCATGCTTTATATGAAGTAGGTGGCCAGTACCGTAGAAACATGTAACAGGTTTTTCAGTATCTTACCACCTGATTATCAAACTGAGTTATGACTATGTTTAGTAGCAAATCTTTCCTGTTTTGTAGCTGTTTCGCTCTCGCAGTGGCGGGTGTCCAGGCCCAGACGGCCAAGCGTTTTGATACCACCATGAAAGTGGGTAAAGTGGGGTACCGCCTGTCAAGCAACAACAAGAACCTGGAGAAAAATTCGGCTACGGTAGCACCTATCGGGTTTGATAAGAATATGCGCGAATTTACTTTTGATATCAAAGGCAAAGTGGTGAAGGGGGAAGTGGATGATGTGAACCGCGATGGTTATCCGGATCTGGTCATTTATCTGGTTAGCAACGATTCTATTCCACGGGGAAATGTGATTGGTATCAGTTCAGAGAAAAACGAATCTGTGGCTCCGATCATTTTTCCTGATATTTTCGATGATCCCAAGTTAAGGATCGGATATAAAGGCAATGATGAATTTTTCCTGATGGAAGGCATGCTGGTAAGACGTTTCCCGGTCTATCCCACAGAAGGCGCTCCCGCACCCCCCGCTACCGGAAAGCTGATGCGTCAGATACAGTATATCGTGGTTCCCGGAGAAAGGGGTGGTTCAAAGTTCAAGGCATCACGCAGTTACGAGTATACCAAACAATAAATGGGTATTAAATTACTGTTGCCTCTCTCTTTTCAGCTCTCCGATTTGTACCTTTAGCAACCCTTAAACAGGTTGCATATGAAAAAGCTGCTTACTCTTTTCCTTGGATTCATCCTGGCGATTTCAGGATTTTCGCAAACCTTACAACAGGTAGAAGCCAAAAAAATTACATTGCCCAATGGCTGGGGACTTACACCGGTAGGCCGAAGTTTTCCGCTGGGTGATCTTCCGTTGAATATCGCTGTAAGCAGATCCAAAAAACTGATGGCGGTTACCAATAATGGCCAGGGTGTGCAGAGTATACAGTTGATCGATCCCATAACAGAAAAAGTGCTGGATAATGTGATCATACCAAAGAGCTGGTATGGGCTGCAATTCAGTGCCGATGAAAAGACCCTGTATGCCTCAGCCGGTAATGATAACTGGATTACGGAGTATGCAGTGGAGAATAAAAAATTGGTGTTAAAAGACAGCATCATACTAGGAAAGAAATGGCCCAATAAAATCTCGCCGGCAGGGATCGCTATCGACGATGCGGCTAAGTTGATGTATGTGGTTACAAAAGATGATAAGTCGCTTTATATCATCGATCTGGCCACCCGAAAAGTGCAGCAGCAGTTTTCGTTAGGTGGAGAAGCCTATGCCTGTATATTATCTCCAGACAAAAAAGAATTATATATCAGTTGCTGGGGTTGTGATAAAGTATATGTTTTCGACACGGGTAAAAAGAACATTTCGGCTGAGATACCTGTTGGTGATAATCCCAATGAGCTTTGTCTTACCAAAAACGGTAAATACTTATATGTGGCCAACTCCAACGACAATACGGTTTCAGTGATCAATGTAGCTAAGCGTACTGTACTGGAAGTGCTGAATGCGGCACTATATCCGGATGCACCCAATGGTTCTACCACCAACGGACTGGCACTTAGTGAAAATGAAAAAACACTCTTTATAGCCAACGCAGATAATAACTGTGTAACTGTATTTGATATAACTGTGCCTGCTCAAAGTAAAAGCCGTGGTTTTATTCCGGTGGGCTGGTATCCAACCAATGTGAAAGTGGTGGGTAAAAAAATCTTTGTATCTAATGGAAAAGGATTTTCTTCTATGGCAAATCCCTACGGTCCCAATCCTTTTGTAAGCAGGCAGTCGGTGGTTTATCAGCAGGGAGATCCTAATAAGCCCATCGATGTGCAATACATCGCAGGATTGTTCAGAGGCACAATGACCGTATTGGAGGAACCTACGGATAAGCAGTTGTCTGTTTACTCACAGGTAGTGTATCGAAATACCCCATATAATAAAGTCAAAGAACTGGTGGCCAAAGGAGAAGCCGGTAATCCGATCCCACGTAAAGTGGGTGAAAAGAGCCCGATCAAATATGTGTTTTATATTATTAAAGAGAACAGGACCTATGATCAGGTATTGGGGGATATGAAAGAAGGAAACGGGGATCCTTCCCTTGTTTTATTTGGAGAGAATGTTACCCCTAACCAGCATGCTCTTGCCCGTGAGTTTGTATTGCTCGATAATTTTTATGTAGATGGTGAAGTAAGTGCTGATGGACATAACTGGAGTACCGGCGCTTATGCAACGGATTTTTTAGAAAAAAACTGGGTAAGCAGTTACGGAGGCAGAGGTGGCAGTTATGATGCAGAAGGCAACCGTGCCGTAGCCAATAACAAAGGTGGTTTCATCTGGGATCATTGTAAGAAAGCCGGAGTTAGCTACAGAACATATGGTGAGTTTGCGGATGATTATAAGCCTAATATTCCGGCACTGAAAGGGCATTTCTGTCCTTATTTTACCGGGTATAATAATTTTGTACAGGATACCATCCGATTCCGCCAATGGAGACAGGAATTTGATTCTTTGCTGGCCGCGAATGCAGTACCTCGGTTTAATTCACTACGGTTCAGTAACGATCATACGGAAGGCTTACGAAAAGGTAGACCTACGCCTTATGCACACGTTGCAGATAATGACCTTGCTGTTGGTTTATTTGTAGAACATCTCAGCAAAAGTCCGATCTGGAAAGAGTCTGCTGTTTTTATCCTGGAAGATGATGCACAGAATGGGGCCGATCATGTGGATGCGCACCGCAGTCCGGCCTACCTTGCAGGTGGATTTGTAAAAAGAGGTTTTGTAGATCATACTATGTATTCTACTTCCTCCATGTTGCGAACCATTGAACTGATTCTCGGTATTCCGCCGATGAGCCAGTACGATGCTGCTGCTGAACCGATGTGGCGTTCTTTCACTTCAACACTGAATGCAACTCCTTTTAAGGCAAGACCTGCCAATATCAACCTGATGGAGAAAAACACAGCGATGAATGAGTGGCAAAGACGTTCGGAAGAATTTAACCTCACCAGAGAAGATGCTGTTCCGGATCTGGAGTTTAATACCGTATTATGGTATGGATTGAAAGGAGATAAAACCCCTTTCCCGGGTCCCAGAAGAGCCGCCTTCTATAAGGCGAATAAAAAAGCGGATACAGACAGAGACTGATCAGCGTCCGGAAGTGATGACAATTTTGGTAACGGTTTTTTCTTCCCCCGAATCATCGCGTATGATGACAGGGTAGATACCGCTGGCAATTTTTTCTCCCCGGTAGTTGCGCCCGTTCCAGATTAGCTGGCCACCCAACGCTCTGGCCTGGTACACCAGCCGGCCATTCATTTCTATGATCTTGACCAATGCATTGTTTACCAGTCCACGTATTGCGATGGTGCCGCTGTATCCCGGAGGAACCGGATTGGGAAATACCAATACATTGCTGTTGCTGGTGCCACCTTCTGTTGAGGTACCTCTGAAACTGCAAATTCCGGACAGTGTAGCAATGAATACCTCACCGGTGGCTGGGTCTATGGCAAGTTTTTTTACATCATTGCTGAGCAAAGGGCTATTTTCTTCTGAGAAACGGTAAATGATTTTATCTCCATCTGCAGAAATCAGCCAGAGACCATTTTTAGTACCGATCCATTTCCGGTTAGCGCCATCAACTGCTATACATTGTACAATTTCATCTTTGAAAAGAAGTCCTGCAAACCGGTCAAGTTGCACAATGGGTAATAAGGCATCACAACCATTACCACGAAAAACCTCATTGGGGCACTGAATAATGCCAATGCCTTTGTCCGTTCCTACCCAGATAAATCCATTTTTATCTTTGGCAATGCTTAACACATTATTTCCGGGCAGGTTACCATTACCACTTCCTTGGCGGTAGAATTTCCATTGGTCATCGGTGGTATTGTCAATGCTTTGTCCGTAGTTGAAACAGAATAACCCATTGTCTTTCGGACTCTGTATCCATAACTGATTATAATCGTCGATGACGATCTGCCCTACTGCATTTTCGAGATGTGTAAAGGGAATGGCAAAAGCTTTCCAGCTACCATCTGTTTTTCTTACCTGAAGGTTTTGTGCAGCACCATAATTACTGATCCATAAATTCCTGTTCTGATCAAAGGCCAATCCGCTTACACGAAAACTGGCGGGGTCACCAATTGCGGCTTGCAGTGTACTGTTATTTTTTTTATAGATTAGGGGTGAGCCTGTTTTTCTGAAGTTAACTAATCCCCCACCATAACTACCTGCCCAAACGGTTTCATCAGAAGGATCAATCGCCAGGCTGATGAAGTCGAGCACGGAATCCAGCATTGGTTGGTTATAATAACCCTGATAGCTCCAGTTGTTCTGCAAAAAAGAGTATACACCATTCCGGTTATATTGGTAATTCCAGGCACTGTTCACACTGCCGGCGGCGGCGTAGAGTGTGTTCTGCTGAATGACCATATCACCATCAGCCGTTCCTGGCGGACCATTGGGTATAAAGCGTTCAGCGTTGGGATTAAATGCGGACAAGCCTCCAAATTGATCAGCTACCCAAATAGCGTCATTGTCAATAAAAGCCGATTTAGGAAAAGAGATCACATTGCTTTGTGTAAGTGTTTTCTCGATTTGTCCGTTTGTATTAATCACAATCACTCGTGCATTACCCGATGCGGTACGTTGCCCGATCAATAGTTTGTTGGCAGAACTGTTTGTACTGACGATGGGCCAGTTGGGATCTGCATAGAGTAATTGCCAGTTAGTTCCGTTCAGCATAAAAAGGGAATCTCCTTTTACAGCAATGACTTTATTATTTGCGATAAGGATATTTTGTATGGGTACATTTCCCCATCCTGTTGCTGAAACAGATTGCCAGCTTTTGAAGTTGGCAGGGTTACCAGTGTTGACTGGTGTTGTTTTAAGACCCTCATCTGTAGCGGCGTAAAACAGATTCCCATCGCTGGTAAACGCATTCACAGCCACCTGCACACCATTGTTTCCTATAACCCATGTGTCTTTGATCTCATATTTCTGCAGATTTACAACAATGACGCCAAGTCCGGTGCTCAGATAAGCCAATCCGTCTTTGCAGTAAACAGAATAGATATTTTTATTTCCGGTAATCCGGCTTCTTTTGATATCGCTGATATTTTTTACCGTGCCATCTTTAATAATATCAAGATTACTGTTGGTATAAGTGATCACCAGTTGCGCAGTAGAGGCGTCCCAACCTATTTGTTGAATACCAACTTCGTTGAGTCCTGAAATTTTGCTGTATCGGCCGGATTCTTTTTTTTCAGTGATATAAAACACATGTGAGGTGGCGGCGCAGTAAATTTTATCTCCTTTCAGTACCTGCGAAACCTGTTGGCTGTTCAGGTGGTCCCTCCATTCTCCAATGGGAGGAATTGGAAGCTGTGCTGGTGTATTAGTAGCGATACAAAAGAAAAATGCGGTGATCAGCATTATTTTTCTGATCACCGCACAGTTGATGGTTTTACAGATGCCCATAGCTCTAAAAGTCTTAAGCATATGTGTAATTTTCCGGTAAAAACAAGTACAGTTTGTGCAGTTGTTTAAATATTGACGATCCCGTTTTTGATGGCAAAAATAGCCAGACCAACCCTTGTTTTTACATCCAGTTTTTTAAACAGGTTGTCTCTGTAGGTATCAATGGTTCTGGGGCTCAGACACATTTCATCTGCAATCTCTTTATAGGTTTTTTCTGTGCAGATCCATTTCAGAAAAGTAGATTCATTTTCGCTAAGGCTGTTCAATGCATAGGCGTCACCTTCAAACACTTCTTCGTGGTTGATATAGTGCATGAGTTTGTTACTTACCAGGTCATTGATATAGTAACCGCTATCTCTTACGCTATCCAGGGCATCTTTGAAAATTTTGGGTTTGCTATCTTTCAGAATATATCCCCGTGCACCGTTTTTCAGCATTCTGATAATGGCGGTGTCATTTTCCAGCATACTTAGAACGAGTACTTTGGTTTGGGGGAGGTTAGCTTTGATCCAACTGGAGGTTTCATAGCCGTCCATAACCGGCATAGTGATATCCAGTAAAACAATATCAGGAGGTGTTTTCGATTTTACTTTCTCAGTGAATTGTTTTCCGTTATTGGCTTCCATCACTACTTTAAATCCTTCAAACGAATTAATGATAGCCATTAAACCGGTTCTCAGTAATTCATGGTCATCTACCAAAGCAACTGATGTCATATATTGGATTGTTTAGGTTTGATATGTAAAGTTATGGTAGTTCCATTACCTGGAGAACTGTTTACATCAACCGTTGTATTGATCATTTTTGCCCGGTTAATGATATTCTGCAGACCAATCCCAGGTCTGGCAGCCTGATTAATCAGGGTAGTATCAAACCCGATCCCGTTATCAGTGATACGTACAGATGTGATATTGTTTTCATTACTGATCTCAATATCGATACTATTAGCAGCTGCGTGTTTGATGATATTATTGATAATTTCCTGTATCATTCTGTAGAGAATGATATCTGTATTGGCATCCAGAATATGGAAATTGTCGGATGTACGGAATGTAGTTTTGAATTGCCCGGTTTTTTCCAGTGAGATCAGCAGCTGTCTGATAGATTCAATGATACCTATAGAGTGAATACGGTTGTTTTGGAGATTATGACTGAGATCTCTCAGGTCTTTGATGGCTTTGCCAAGCAAATCGTCTGTCTGATTAATTTTATCCTCAGTTACATGCTCCCCGAAAGTATTCAGGTTTAGCCTGGCAAGACTCAATATCTGTCCGATATTATCATGTATTTCCTGACTGATATAAGTGAAAGCCTGTTCCTGAATTTCTAATTGTGTTTTAAGCAGGGTCTGCTCAAACCGGTTGCGCATTTCTTCTTTTTCCTGCTTATTCTTTCGCTGTCTTCTGAGAAATACAAAAACGATCAACAATAAAAAACTACCAATGAGCACAAAGAAAACAGAGGCTACTACGATGGTAATGAGGATGTCTTCCTGTTGTTGGGGCATAAGAAAAAGGAGATGCAGAATGCACTATATAAAATTACATTTAAACTATGATTAATTATTCCATAAATCCGGATGCCTTCTACTTGTAAATCATTATTTCTTAAGTACTCGAATAAAGCATTTATTATAACTGAACCGAGGTAGAATATCAATAATCCACTGGAAATCCAAAAAAAAGGTTGTCGAGAAAGCTGTAAATCAATTTTATCAGGCAAAACTGATTCGTAAAAGAAAAAGCAACAAAAAATAACGATAAAAAAAGAACCAAATAGGAATGTATAAGTGTTAAATGTTATGTTGAAACCTTGTACAAAAAACATGTTTAATATCACAAGAATAATAAACAGTGGGATGAAGAGTAATACAATCTTTTTAAAAAAGCTTTTCCTAAGATGGGTATGAAAAAGAAGTGCATAAAAGATAAATTCTAATGTAGTAAATACATTATACATCGCATAGTTTCTAACTCCTCTAGAAAAATACCACCATCCACTAAATTCAATACAAACAGTAGTAAACAAAAAAGGGATAAAATACAAAAGTAAATTATCCCTTTTTTTAAAATAATAAATTATTGAAGCCAGTAAACTGAAGACCTGAAAGTATAAATCAATCGAAAAAGGCATTCCTGTTTCTTATGGGTATATCTGGCCATGATTTAAAAACTCATCTAACGGGTCGCCGATACCATCATTACGACGAGTCGTAGACGGTGCAGGAATTTTATTTCCTGTAAAAAATACAGTTAACCTTCCATAATCTTTTGGATTAATGGGCTGCGCACCTCTGCCATACACACCAAAGTTCACATAAACTATATCCGATTTATATTTTGCCTGCATACCATTAATAAAAGCAATTAAATCTTTGGCTTTAAACTCTACTCTGAGGGTTTGACCATCATCACCAAATTTTTTGGCATAGTTGGCGGCTAAACTGGTAGCATATCCTGCATTGATAGACCCTTCATAAGGACCAGTACCAGCAACACCCACAACTCTTTCAGATGTAGCTGCTGTATCTTCTGTAGCTGGAGTCTGCTCTTTCTGGCAGGAAATAAACAGAACCGTTACAAGCATAATAGTTCCAAAAAGGAATACAAGCTTTTTCATAAGTCTTAATTTAGGTAGAGAACCATTTTCAATAGTTCCCCGATAATATATAACTGCAAGTTAAGAAATCCCTGATTTTAACCGGGTGTTTATTATGTAGAAATATGAAAAAAATCTATCAATTTAATGATAATCAATCATTTAATATTGTTTGATTGATAAAAAAACGGTGTTTTCCCCGGTAAAAAAACGGTGTTTTCCTCGTTTTTGGCGTTTTTCCTCGTTTTTCATGCCCTTTTCCGACTGCCCTTTTACTAAAAACGAGGCCTTTCAGTTACCTGAAAGGAGACTATTGCAGGAATGGAATCTTGGTATTCAGCAGCTTGGTCCTGACTGGATAACTCATAGACTTTTGCCTATGCTGACCTCCGAAAGGGTAACGGATCTTTCATACAATTCTTGATCGAAAAGCCGGTTACCATCCAAACGACAAACCCAATAAGTATTCCCGCCAGAGTGGTGGTGATATCCGGTAGTTTGTTTAGGAAAATTCCCTGACCCGTTAATTGCCTATACAACAGGAATTGCATCATACCTACAATACAAAATGATACAAAAATGATCACCAGCGTGCCAGGTAAAAAACGTAAAAGCAGAAAACGCCTCAGCTGTAAGGGAGAAGTTCCCAGCGTGATCAATAGACGGATGTCCTCGCGCGAAGAAGCAACTGTTAGCTGGATAAATAAGGTAAATACCAACAAGGCAAACGCGAACAGAATGACGCCGGTGATACCTGAGATGCTTACTACCATATCCACCACACGACGATATTTACTGAATCTGGTTTTGTCAGCATCTGTAGCAAGATTTTTCTCTCTCAAATAAGCTGTCAGCTGCGGGTTACCAGCGTCCCTGGTTTTAATAATGACCCTTGAAGGTTTCATGTTCTGACTATTCCCAAAAACCGTATTTCCCCAGTTCATAAATTCTTCAGGGACCAGCAAAGAGGATATCCTGTCGCTGAACCCAACTACACGCCCATTAAAAGTAACCATCCCCTTTGGCCCATATACATTCACCTTAAACACGATCATCTTTACCACCTGCTGTGTTAACTGTGGAAGATTCTGTGAAAAGGAGAACTGGAAATTGTAAAAATCAAGAAACATATTGGGTGCGATAATAGGAATGAACACCGCATTTTCACTCCATGTCCAGTCTTTCGCTGTGATGTCAATAAACTCTTTGGGAACACTTTCAAAAGCTATATCTGTGTAAAAAGGGAACCGGTCACTGGCACTTTGTATTGAAGCTTTGAAACGACTGGGCGCAAGAAGTCCTACAGATTCTACATACGACTGATTTTGCAGATCCTTTATCTCGCTTTCGGTTAATCCCGTTGCTCCCAGATTTTGATCAGTAATGATTTTATTAATGACCAGAAAATTAGCCACACTATCCCTGTTATTTTTACTGTATAAAAGGTCCTGGTAATCTGCTTGAAGCTGCACTGCTGTAAGGATCAGTATGATAGCAATGGATAATCCGGTCATTGCCATCAAGTACCGGCTCCGGCCTGTACCGGAGCGGATAATCTTTTTCAGCAAGACATTCAATCCATGCATATGATCCGTTGTTTCTTTATAAATGTAATTGCCTGGTATAAGCAAAATGACTGTCTTCGTCCAGGTCTGTGATAATAAAGCCTGCGTTTCGTTTCCGGCACTCTCCTGCAATCAGGGCAGCGGCTTTTTTTGTGTTCTCAATATCCAGATGACTGAAGGGCTCATCCATCACCAGCCATTCAAATGGCTGCATCAATGACCGTATGATGGCTATCCGCTGCTGTTCTCCATAACTGCAAAGTCCGGCTTCCTGGTCAAGAATTTTAGTGATTCCCAGTTCATCTGCCATTTCATTGATCACGGATGATTCATAAAAAGGTTGCTGCATGACACGCTTCAGCTCAATATTTTCCCTGGCAGTAAGTTGCGGAAACAATCGAAGGTCCTGAAAGATGATACTTACCTGCTTTTGCCTAAGCAAAGCCAAAGCATCACCTGTGATCTCTGATGCAGGTCGATCATCGATCATTATTTTTCCTTCATAATCGTGACGGATCTGGTATAAGATATGTACCAGAGTGGTTTTGCCTGTTCCACTGGGGGCTTTGATTTTGATATATTCTCCTTGTGAAAACTCAATCATTTTATTCCATATATCAGAACCGCTTTGTGAGAAACGGTCTTTCAAAGGGGTAGGAATGATATGGTCCAGAAGAATTCTCATCAATAAAAATTGAGTCCGAAAATACAATGAATCAAAATAACAAAGTCCTGCCTGGCAGGACTTTGTTATTTTTTAGGAGCAGATGGTTAATTGGTTCGTATGATGGCAGGTACACCACCCGGAAATAATTTTTCTTCCGATTCTTTTTCACGTTTTGCCTGCAGCCTCATATCTACTGCTATATCTGTTATCAGGCTGGTTAACGTTACCAGGCTGTTTTGTTTCTCGTTCTGCATCCGGATCTCCAGCGTGGCTTTCACAGACTTACCATCAAAATTATCTGAAGTAGCCAGCACATCTTTGAAAGTGTTTTTGGCTGTCGTTAAAGATTGCTGGAAACCTGCGGGGGCATCTTTACTAAAGCCATTAAGCGTATTAGCAATATCAAAATAGAACACAGTTGATTTCCCTTTAAAACGGTCAAGGGCTTCCTGATTAATGGCCACTTTACTGGTTTGCGACATATACGCTGCATACGTGATGGAGTCGCTGGCAATCACCAGATTTTTATCATCTGCCTGAATATACATGCCCATAAATGCAAACAGGTTGCCTGCTTTATATAGATTGTTCCGTTTTACAAGCACCCCCTGTTCCACAGCTTTATCCATCACTTTGGCGAAACTGGCTTTATCACCCACCGGGGCACTCAGTATCATTTTACCGATAGGCTTTTTGCGCAACATGCTTCGCTCGTCCTGTTTGGCTTCGGGTTCGGTATCCGTAGTACCCAAATCAGAGACGATCACTGCTATATCTCCCTTTAATGATTTATATAGGTCCTGACTGCTTACCCCGCTTTTTTCGAGGAAATTATTGACGAGACCTTCTATTTCCAGTTGTTTCAGTAAACCACCGAAAATCTCAGGGTTAAAGGCTGCGAGCATGATACCGTTGATATTCTGTGATGGATAATGATCCAACATTGACAGATTCACAGTAGGCCCTGCATACTGTTTTAATACACTGCTGAGTAATTGATTGGTGTAACTGGTTGATTTGGCCAATATCCGCCCATCTTCAAAACTCAAAGTGGCTGTTGCATAATTGTCTTTTATCAACTCTTCCAGTTTGGGTAACTGAAAAGACATCATGCTTAA
Organism: Caulobacter sp. UNC279MFTsu5.1; assembly: GCA_943369185.1. GTDB lineage: Bacteria > Bacteroidota > Bacteroidia > Chitinophagales > Chitinophagaceae > Sediminibacterium. Next base: position 169,147 of record CALRMK020000005.1, read on the forward strand.
TGCAGCCAACGAGCTGTTGGCACTGGTAAATACATAACCATCTGCTTTTTCTTTGAACATATCTGTGAAAACAGACTGGTCGGCCAATGATTCTTTGATGGATTGTGTAAAGTAATGAGCCACTTCCTGTTTCATCTCGGCTTCTGTATCTGCGAGAGGTGGCTTTTTGAAAGTCATGGCAGTTGTATCATACACAGGTTTCAGCGTATGGGTATACATGGTAACAATTACCTGCTGATCATTCCAGGCCAGCATACTGCCTTCGCTGGTACTGATATGACTGTAGTCTTTTTCTTTTGTAATGGATTTACCTTTGAGCTCTTCCTGCTTTTGCAGGTAAGCCGCTAATTTGCCGGCATCTTCCAGACCGGCAATCAGACTGAAAGTGTTGGAAGTGCTGTTATCTGCATGGGATTTTTGCTGTCCAAAGACAAACATTTTATTGGACCAGTTAATTCCCGCATTGTTTTTCAGCTCTTCAATTCTGGTTTTGTCTTTCACATCCAGCGAATCGCCTTTAAAAATGCGGCTTAGTAAGGTGTCTATGCTGATACCGCCCTTCTGTAGCTTATCTTTCATCTGACCCGGATCCAGTACCAGTACAAATCCGGCTTCTTTAGGGATGTATTTGGCCTCTTTAGGTACATCATTCTTACACGAGGACAGACTTACTGCAAACAGAACCGCCACAATGGGTAAATACAATAGTTGCTTCATAAAACGCAGGTTGTTTTGTAAAGCACTAAGGTAATCCAAGCCCCCGATATGTCAGTTTTCTTTGTGTTTTACTTCACAATTGCCTGATAAATGGCTTCCTGGATGTTTGGACGCACGTTTAACTGACTGAGTTTATTGTTGTTACGTGTAGGGGTTACCCTGTTAGACAGAAAAATATATACCAGTTGCTCTTTGGGGTCTACCCATACACAAGTGCCTGTAAAACCGGTATGTCCGAAAGTTGCCGGCGATACACTCTTGGATGGATAGGGTTCTTTCCGGGTTTCGTTGTCTTTTTCTGGTTTATCAAATCCCAGACCTCTGCGACTGATGCTGCTGCTGTAGGCCGTGAATTTATCGATAGTGGTTTTGTTAAATAAACGAACGCCGTTCAACTCTCCCCCGTTCAGCAGGAGCTGGTAAAGCTTAGCAAGGTCATATGCATTGCTGAATAAACCTGCATGACCGGCCACACCGCCAAACATGGCAGCTCCTTCATCGTGAACATCGCCACGGATCAGCTGCTGGCGGAAATGTTTTTCTTCTTCGGAAGGAACAATCTGGTTAATGGGCATGCTTTCTCGCGGACGGTACGTTGTCGTAGTCATCTGCAGTGGCTCGTAAATGGTTTCCCGTGCATATTCGTTCAATGGCTTGCCACTTACCGCTTCTACGATCTTCCCGAGAAAAATAAAGTCATTATCGCTATACACATATTTGTCAGAAGCAGTCAGTTTACTTTGAAGAATGCGCTTGTACAAAGTATCCTGCCAATCGTTTCTCACATACAGGTCTTCTGCCACCCTGAACTGGTGTTCTTCATCTTTTTGTGAAGAGAAATATTGGGGCAATGGTTTGCCGGTAGCGGTATCGATCACTTCCCTGTAAAAAGGAATGAAGGGATTCAGCCCGGCCTGGTGTAACAGAATATCCACCAGTTTCAAAAGTGCTTTGTCGCTTCCTTTTACCCAGGACAGGTAATCGCCCAGTGTTTTGTTGAGATCTACTTTCCCTTCTTCATATAATTTCATGATGGAAACAGTGGTAGCAGAAATTTTGGTTACGGAAGCCAGGTCAAAAACCATGTCAATGGTTACGGGTTCTTTTTTATCGAAATTGGTATAACCAAATGCTTTGTTGTAAGCGATCTTTCCGTTTTTGGCTACCAACACCACACAACCAGGCGCAGCTCCTTTTTCAATGGCTTCTGTTGCAATCTGATCGATTTTATTCAGCGCTGCTGATGACAAACCAATTGATTCCGGGGTGGTTTTCGGGAAATAACTGTTGTAAATAATACCATCTCCAAACTTCAGGTCTTCTGTAACGGTTACGGGTAATTTTCCTTTGGGTTCTAGTTTTCCCATAATAAGCGAAACTGCTGCTTCCTGGGTAATATCATCATCTTCATAACAGGCCACCAGGTTAGGGGCAGAGGCTACATTTTTAATAGCATAGGGGTTTCCAAAAACGAGGGTAAGGGTATTTAACTGCTGTAAAGCATTGGCCAGATACACAGATGCGTTACTGATGCCGAAGTTGTTGGCAGGCCTGCGACTGAAATTGTGCATACCTACAATTACCACATCATAATTCTTTGACCGGATGCTGTTGATCAGTTGTGTAGCTCCCGCACTATCGCTCTTCTCGATAATGGTAACAGGATTTTTATCGTCCTGCAATTCCTTACCTACACTGTTTTTACTGCCAAAGAGATATATATCTGCATTGTATTCTGCACGGATTCTTGCAGTGATGGTATTTTCTGCAGGAGCACCCATGCATACATACGCCACTTTTTTTCCTTTGGCCACAGGGAAGATGTTTTCATTCTGCTTGTGTAACAGTGTTAAAGCATTGGCACTGAGTTGGGTTCTGATCTGGTTGGTCTTCTCATTCAGATCCGCCAGTAAACCTGCTGTTTCAATAGGTTTGATCTTGTGGAGGCCAAGATTGTATTTGGCCAGCAATACTTTTTTTACCCGGGCATTCAGGTCATCCCAGGTTAATCTGCCTTCTTTAATGGCTTCTTTTACTTTGGCAATACTGCCCGGGATATCGCCGGGCAAACACAAGAGATCGTTGCCGGCTATTAGCGACATCACTGAAGCTTCTCCCATCGGAAAAAATTTGGTTACACCCTGCATTTCCAATGCATCTGTAAACGTAATACCCTGAAAACCGAGTTCATTACGTAACAGACCGGTCACATTTTTATTGGATAAAGAACTCGGCAGATTGACAGTAGTATCAATGGAAGGAATAGATAAATGCGCCGTCATAATACTTCCTACACCGGCTTTGATGAGTTCGCGGAATGGATACAGTTCCAGATTATCCAGTTGGTCACGTGTTTTATTGATCACGGGCAGGTCTTTGTGCGAATCAACAGACACATCTCCATGACCGGGAAAATGTTTGGCCGATGCCATCACGCCCACATCCTGCATGCCTTTCATATAAGCCACTCCGAAGCTGGCTACCTTGTATTTATCTTCTCCGAAACTCCTGTCGTTGATCACCGGATTCAGCGGGTTGTTATTTACATCCACATCCGGCGCAAAATTCACCTGAATGCCCATTCGTTTGCATTGTTCACCTACGGCTTTACCGAATGAATAGATGAGTTTACTATCCGTAGTGGCACCCATCATTAACTGCCTGGGATAATTGATCACACTGTCTAAACGCATCCCCAATCCCCATTCCCCATCAATCGAGATCAGTAAAGGCGTTTTGGCTATTTGCTGGTATTCGTTGGTAAGCAGGGCCTGTCTGAGCGGACCTCCCTGGAAAAAACAGAGTCCACCCACATTGTATTTTTTGATCAGTTCTGTTACCTGTGCCACATGTTCCGCACCGAGATTGCTGTGTGCACGGATGATCATGAGCTGCGCAATACGTTGGTCTTTGCTCAGCTTCCTGAATTTCTTTTTCACCCAGCGTTCTGCGGCAGGGGAGCTTGCATAAAAATTCTGTGCAAAACTGCCCAGCGCAATTACAAGCAGACAAATGGTAAGTGCGGCAGCGATAAAATGGTTTCTTTTCATATAGCAAATTGAGGAGGCACAAGTTAGCAATTATACAGCTACGATGATTCTATAAAGCCCGGAAGTGTCTGGCAATAAAAAGGCCGTCACAATGATCATTGTGACGGCCTTTTCTATAAAAGAATGTGTTACGCTTCTTCGGTCTCTTCTTCCGGCTCTTCGCTCAGTTTGGGATCGATATTATTGGCTTTGATGATGGCGAACCATTTGATCATTTTTTTCATATCGCTGGCATATACCCTGTCAAAATCCATATCGGGATAAACTTTCTGGAAATAGGCTTTAACAGCGGCGGCATCTTTATCGGATGGCAGCGCTTCTTTGCTGGTGCCCATGGCCTGGAAAACATCTACCAGATTCACGTTTTCGCGGATGGTATATACTTCAATACTTTCCAGATGGGAAAAATTGTGTACCCGACTGCTGACAAATTTGGTGGTTTTGTCTTCGAGCGACTTTACAATGGCTCCATCGGTTTTGCTTCCTACCAGTTCAAATAAACCGTTCAAACCGGTTATTGATATCAATTTACTGTACTCCATAATAAGTGATTAATTGCTGCAAAGTAAGGGGAAAATGAAGAAAATAAACCCGACAATCTGGCTTACCCAGATATTTAGGATTTTACTAAGTAATCAGGTACTGTTTTATAAAGCCTATCCGGAGTTTCCGTTTATCCCGGAAAGTTGTAAAATATTCAATTAGATGTGTAGATTAGGACTACAAACCATTCTGCACACTAAAACTGCTTATTATGAACATGGAAACCATTAACTGGCTGGCCGTTCTGGTGGCCGGTATCTCCGCTTTTGTAGTGGGAGGCATCTGGTATTCTCCCGTTTTATTTGGAAATGCCTGGATGAAAGCCAGTAATTTAACTGAAGAACAGATCAGACAAGGAAACAAAGGAAAGATCTTCGGATTTACGTTTGTCTTTTCCCTTTTGATGTCTGCCAACCTGGCTATGTTCCTGAATGATGCCAAAACAGACCTCGCCTGGGGGCTTACTGCCGGTGTATTAGCAGGGATCTGGACATTCTGCGCCATCGCCATTCACAGCCTTTTTGAGTTGAAAAACTGGGCCTTTATCCTGATCAATGGAGGGTATAGCCTTGTTTCACTTGCCTTGATGGGAGCTATTCTGGGTGCGTGGCGATAACCAATTGATCCAATAAAATGAGTTGTATGAAAAAACAAGCTTTTTTGTGGCTGCTGTTGTTTATATGTATTGCCTATCGTGCTGGGGCCCAGCAAACCTATGATTCTGTTCTCGCTAAAAAAACGGGTGCTGATGAATATGGCATGAAACAATACGTAATGGCCTTTCTACGCAAAGGCCCCGCCAACATAACGGACAAAGCCCAGCGAACTGAGTTACTGAAGGGTCATATGCAAAACATCGGCAGGCTGGCCGAAGCGGGCCAACTGGTGCTGGCTGGACCCATGACTGGCAATACAGGGATAGAAGGGATTTATGTATTTAATGTAACCACTATTGCCGAAGCGGAAGCACTGAGTTTAACGGATCCTGCCGTGAAAGCGGGCCTTTTTGCCATGGAATATCATCCCTGGTATGCTACGGCCGCACTGATGGAGGTCGTACGCATGCACAATACTTTGCAAAAGAAAAAACGTTAATTCTAATCAGTTTACCAACTCATAAATTAATCAGTATGATACACCAGAACGCGATCAGTTGGTTTGAAATTCCAGCTACTGATCTTGCCCGCGCCAGAACTTTTTATGAAACCATTTTTGAATTTTCCATGATACCCATGGATCTGCCGAATCTTAAAATGTGCATGTTTCCCATTGAGAACATGATGGGTGTAGGAGGTGCTTTGATAGATAGTGGTGGTTATCACAAACCATCAGCTACAGAGGGAACGCTGATATACCTGAATGCGAACCCGGATGTGCAGATTGTATTGGATAAAATTGAATCAGCCGGCGGAATGATCCTGGTTCCTAAAACAGAGATCACACCTGAATATGGCTATATGGCCGTGTTCCTTGATTCGGAGGGCAACCGTATTGCATTGCATTCAATACCGCAATAGAGAGAAACGAAAGTATAAATTCCATGCATCAACTTTTAGCAAAGCGGATGCATGGAATTTATTTATTCGGGGAACTGTGTTTTGTCAATATTCGGAATCAGCCTTAGGGCATTTTTATAGTAGATCTTCTTCAACACCCCATCACTTAAACCCATGCCATACATTTTCCAGAATGCATGGTATTTCTTGTGGTAAGGAAAATATTCGTCTTCCGTTTCCAGTACACGGAAATAAGTGGCGTATTCATCTGGCACCCAGCTGTCTTTGCCAAACAGGATCCTGTTCTGGTATTTTTCAAAAAACTGTTTGGCCATGCGTGGTTGTCTGCCCAGTTCGGCAATGATGGCGCCAAACTCTACATTCATATTGGGAAAAGAATCGAGCAGTTTGCCCAGCTTACCCAGGTCGTTGGCATACCAGCCAAAATGTGCCGCAATAAAAGTAGTGTTGGGGTGTTTGCGGATGATATTGTGTTGCTGCTGTATCAGATCACCCCAGGGAGCCGGATCTGTATTGCCTCTTTTCCGATCAGGGTGTGTGGCAATCTCCAGCCATCTTTCATTCTTCTCATCTTCAGGATCCCAGAATGATTTCGGATCGGCAGTATGGATCAATACAGGAATTTTTAGTTCGCCACATTTGGCCCAGACAGGATCCAGTCTGGGATCATCGATTCGAAGCAGTTTGCCGGTATTGTCTTTAAAAGAAAAACCAAGGTTCTTATACACTTTTAATCCATTGGCACCCGCTTTTACATCCTGCTCCAGTTCTTTGAGGGCGTTGGCTGTCCAGCCGGGTTCTCCCACCCCAATAAAAGAAACATTGGTGAACTGGATGATACGGTTAGGGGTTGTTTCTTTTACATGTTTGATCGCATCTACGAGATAAGACGGGTCTTGCAGACCAAACTGTCCGCCTACCGATTTATAGGATCTGCCACTCAGGTTCACCATTACCCGCATATTCAGTTTATCCATGTCTTTCAGCAAACCAGCTATATTCTGCGTGGGCATGCTGAATTGGTGATTATGTACATCAATAAAAGGGAACTTAGCACGGGTAACTTTGTGTTCCGGAACCACGAGGGTAGACACCGGTTCATATTTCTCAAAATCCATTTTACTGCCCTGTGCCTGCGACAATAATGCGGCCAGTACAAAAGAAACGCTTAAGATTTTTTTCATGCAGTCTGATTTTGGTGCAAACTAAGGTTATGGCACAGCCAGGCTGTACCGTTGTAGTAAGTTAACATTTTCTTGTATTAACCAGCCTGGCTCATGTTTGCCATAGCCGCTTCCAGCCTTGCAGAAAGGGTTTCATAATCGGTATACCCCCTTGCCAGTAAAGTGAATTTGGTATCAGAGTTCTGCAATAATACGCAGGGATAACCGGTAACCTGCAATTGCTTGCATAACTGAAACTCATAGTAGGCCTGGTCTTTGTATTCATCAGCGTGCAACCGGCTGTAAAACAGTTCTGGTTGTATACTGTATTTTTCAAGCAGATGACGGTAGGCTTCATCATCTGTGAGGTCTCGCCCTTCAAAATGCAGGGCAAATTGCAGATCAGCGGCAAAAGCAACTTGTTTTTCAGGATAGATCTCTTTGAAAATGCATAGGGCAATGGCCGGTTTCTCCGAATGCGGAAACCAATCGCTGAGATCGGGGTTATTAATATGCCAGAGATATTCTGCCCCGAAGCGGATACCGGTCAGTTCTTCCACCGTAGGGTAGGCTTTTTGTATATATCCTGCGGTAGCAGCAATGGGTACGGGTTTTTCGGGGAGGATCATTCCGCCCGATAATACTTCGATCTGAACAGCGGGGTACTGTTCCGCGAGTTTTTTCATCACCGGACTAAAACCATAACACCAGCCACAGTAGGCATCGTAGCAATAAAACAGGATAGGTTGCATGGCGCAAAGGTAAAGAAGTTTGGAGTTTGGGGTTTGAAGTTTGGGGTTGGGGGCTCGTTTAGTTGCGGCAGATTATTGTAGCTTTGCCCTTCTAAAAGTGGGTGAGGAGTGTTAAAACTCCTAACTCCAAACCACAAACTCCAAACTGTTATACTATGCCGGGTTTTGAATTATTTGGTGCCGAAGAAAGAAAAGAAGTGAATGATGTACTGGAAACAGGCATCCTGATGCGATATGGTTTTGATGGTCCACGCCAGGGAATCTGGAAGGCCAAAGAACTGGAGCAGGCGATCACAGAAGTATTCGGGTGTGGGTATGCCCAGCTTACTTCCAGCGGAACAGCAGCTTTAACCACTGCCATGGCCGCATTGGGTATTGGTGCCGGTGATGAAGTGATCATGCCCAGTTTCACTTTCGTGGCCAGTTTTGAAGCGGTATTGAGTGTAGGTGCTGTTCCGGTGCTGGTAGATATTGATGAAACACTTACGCTGAAACCCAGTGCTGTGCGGGCCGCCATTACCCCCAAAACAAAATGTGTGATGCCTGTACATATGTGCGGCAGCATGGCAGACCTTGATGCGCTGAAACAGATCTGTGACGAGCATCAATTGATCCTGCTCGAAGATGCATGCCAGAGTATCGGAGGATCTTATAAAGGGAAATCTCTGGGTACGATCGGGCATGCAGGTACTTTCTCTTTTGATTTTGTAAAAATGATCACCTGTGCCGAAGGCGGTGTAGTAATGACGAATAATGAAGAAGTATATCGCAAATCGGATGGATACACTGATCATGGGCATGACCACCTGGGTGTAGACCGTGGCGCCGATCTGCATCCTTTTATCGGATATAATTACCGGATCAGTGAATTACATGCGGCAGTGGGTCTGGCGCAGATCCGCAAACTGGGTACTTTTCTGGGCTTGCAGAAGAAAAATAACAAAGCACTCCGTGCTTATCTTGAACAGATCCCTGAAATAAGTTTCCGCGTAGTGCCGGAAGGGGGAGATGACAGCTGTAGTTTTTTAAGCTGGTTCCTGCCTACCGAAGCGCTGACCAAAGCCGTGGTGGCCGAAATGAAAGAGCAGGGTATTCTGGCTGGTAATTTTTACTGGTTCGTGAATAACTGGCACTATATCAGCAAATGGGATCACCTGAAACATGCCACCACCCTGGGTGCTTTGAGTGATGTACAAAAAACTGCTTTACTGAAATTGAAAGAAACGGATTTTTCTGCCAGTGACGCTATCATGAGCCGTTGTATTTCTACGGCGATTAGTCTGGTATGGACCGACGAACAGATCCGTGAGAAAGGTGAGAAGATGGTAGCGGCTATTAAAAAAGTATTGCAGGCCAATGCATAAATAAGATCCTCTCTATGGCTCGGTATACCTTACAGATAGAAGCAGATAAACGGCGGAAAAAGCTCTACTGGGCCTGGTTTCAATTGGTGCTTGGTTTGGTTGTGCTATTGCTCTATCTGGTTTTTGATGAAGAAAACACTTTCTCCAGAGTTGCTCATATCGTGATGGCACTTTTCTTCCTTTCGAGCGGCGTTTCCGGAATCAGCGCCTCGCGGAGAGTGTATTATGTTGAGATCAACGATGTGTACATTGAATGGTTGCCACAGTTACCGGGTACCAATGTTTCGATTGTGGTATGGGATGATATACGTTGGATCAAACAGGAAAATGATGGCGGTATTACCTTTAGTCAGCAAAGCAGTTTTAGTAATACCCTTCGGTTAACCGATTTCCCAGCCGTAGATAAGATGCGGATTATGAGTGAGTTATATTCAAGAGCTTCTTTCAAACAGATACGACTGATCAATTTCGAAGAGGTGCTTTCTGCCATGTCCTGATTTCTTTTCCCTTACCTTCCAGTGAATTCACATAATCCAGACTTCCCAATCTAACACGAAAAGGGATCCTCGTTAGTTTTTCAATCTGTAATTCTTTCTTGCAAAAAAAGCCAAGCTGGGTACTGTAATAATCCTGCGGCAATAAACGCAATGGGATCTTTTTCAGACTGTCAATATCCTTTTGTTTGTTGCTGAATACGGGACTACCTGTTTGCGCAAAGCCGGTGGTTGCGCTTATTAGCAATAAATTCACAAACAAACAAATTGCTTTCACTGTTGGGTTGGTTTCTTTTGTATGTAAATTTACGGCATTAAAACAAAGCCGGATTTAATAAGTTCACGCTTGGTAAATCGTATTTCAAATTTAATATGTCTTTAGGTCAATCCTTACAGCAGAAACTGCTGCAGAAATTGTCGCCCCAGCAGATTCAGTTAATGAAACTGCTGCAGGTACCTACTGCCAACCTGGAAGAGCGCATTAAGGAAGAACTGGAAGAGAATCCGGCACTGGAACTGGACGAAGAAGGGCATGAGGATGAATACGGTGATGATATCCAGGACGAATTTGACAACGCATCCGATGATGATGCAGACCTCGATGGCAGCGAAGAAGAGTACGACAACGTAGACATCAGCGAATATGTGGTGGATGATGATGGCGAGATCGCAGACTATAAAATGAAGGATGATAACTATCCTGAAATGGACGATCAGAAAGTGATCCCGATCAAAGTTGAATCCAGTTTTCATGATCTTTTACTTGACCAGTTGGGTATGCTGGAGCTGGATGAACGCCGGTATAAAATTGCAGAGCAGATCGTAGGTAGTCTGGATGATGATGGGTATCTGCGCAGAGAATTATCGTCCATCTCGGATGATCTTGCTTTTCGGCAGAGTCTGGTAGTGGAAGAGAAAGAAATTGAAGAACTGGTGCAACAGATACAACAGTTTGATCCGCCCGGGATTTGTGCCCGAGATCTGAAAGAATGTTTGTTGCTGCAGCTGAAAAGAAAACTGAACGATGGGAAAAGTGTTACACTGGCCATTCAGATCCTGAGTAAATATTTTGATGAGTTTACCAAAAAACACTACGAGAAGATCCAACGCAGCCTGAACCTGACGGATGAGCAGATCAAAGACGTGATCAACCAGATCATCAAGCTGAACCCCAAACCGGGTGGTAATATCGGAGAGATCAATAAAGCGGAGAGTTATATCATTCCTGATTTTTTTGTGTTCAACAATGCCGGTAAACTGGAGCTCACACTGAACTCAAAAAATGCACCCGATCTGCGCATCAGCGAAGGGTATCGGGATATGTTGAAAGATTACGAGAAAGGCAGCAAAAAAGATAAAAGACAGAAGGAAGCTGTACTCTTTATCAAACAGAAGATCGATTCGGCCAAATGGTTTATCGATATGATCAAACAGCGGCAGGATACCCTGATTGGTACCATGAGCGCTATCATGAAACACCAGCAGGAATTTTTTCTGACGGGCGATGAAACCACGATGCGACCCATGATCCTGAAAGATATTGCTGAGCTCACCGATCTGGATATCTCTACCGTGAGCCGTGTGGCCAACAGCAAATTTGTGCAGACTGAATTTGGTACTTACCGGCTGAAATTCTTCTTCAGTGAATCATTGAGCACCGATAGCGGAGAAGAAGTAAGCACCCGTGAGGTAAAGAAGATCCTGAGCGATATGATTGAAGCGGAAGACAAACGCAAACCGCTCAGCGACGAACTGCTCACAGACATGCTACAGGAAAAAGGCTATAATATTGCACGCAGAACCGTTGCCAAATACCGTGAGCAGTTAAACGTTCCGGTGGCACGTTTGCGCAAGGAGCTATAAAACCGCTTTTTTACACCTTTGCGGGAAAAGAAACATAGGGATTAAATAGAAAATATATCATGGAAGAAACGACTACGATTACCACTGAAAAACATTCGCGGCTGCTTACCATTCCGGCGAAAGTGATCTCGTATGTATTTCATCCTTTATTCATTCCTACTTATGTATTTCTGTTCCTGATCTACCAGGTACCTTATGAATTTGCTGGTATTACGGAATACCAATTGCAGTTACGTTTGTTCAGTATCTTCTGGCTAACGGCATTTTTTCCGGCTTTTGCGGTGTTTTTATTGTGGCGTTTAAAATTCAGCGATAGTATCTTTCTCCGTACGCGGAAAGAAAGGATCGTTCCCTATATCATCACCATGTTCTTTTACTGGTGGATGTATTTTCTTAGCCGCAACTTCACCGACCAGCCGGCTGTATTGAAGTTTTTTTACATGGGTATTTTCATGGCTACTGTGGCGGGCCTGATCCTGAATAATTATTTTAAGATCAGTCTGCATGGCATGGCAGTGGGTGGCGCACTCGCGGCCATTATTCTATTTGCGATGTATTACGGTCTACCCCTGGGCCTGTATATGAGCGTAGCGGCCCTGCTTACCGGTATGGTTTGTACCAGCCGTTTTCTGGTTAGCGACCATACCAATGTTGAATTGTACACCGGCCTGGCAGTGGGCATCGGCTGTCAGTGTATTGCTTACTATTTTGTGATGTAAATACGCCTTAAAAACGAACACATCTCACACGATCCAGTGTTGAATTGCGGACCTTCAGAAAACCACGATAGGAGACGGTAAGTTCCAGCCCCCCCCGCCAGTTGGAAACCACTTTCAGTTTTGAGATATTTACATCATAACTGATGCCGATACTCATTTGGCTGACATCCATTTTAATTACTGGAATGAGCGCGTCTCCCCAGCGGAGAAAACTGCCCACATAAATGGAAGCGGCAGGTTCATCATCGTCATATTGACTGATATCCATGCCATATAATAATCCTCCCAATAACTGACGGTTACCGTTCTGTGCATAATAATCGGCAAAAGCGATTACATGCCCCCGATCTCCCAGTCTGGAATGAGAGCCTATATTCAGCATTACTTTTGGCGCAAGAAAAGAAGCTTCTGTAACTGTTTGCGAACGGATAGTGGGTCTGGTAAAATGGGATAGTCCTGCCGCAACATATAACCTGGTTTTATTCTCCAACTGAGTACTGAAACTTAACCCGGTGGAAAGATCCCAATAGGAGTAATTGTTATTGGTGATGGGCTGTAGGCTGCTGTTGCCAGCATTGTATGTGCCACCCACAAACTGGTCCCCCATTTTTAATTGTGTAATATCGAACTGGCTTGATACCGGACCTCCCATAAATGCCAGCGACAGATAACTGTCTCTTTCTGCGTTCAGCGATTTGTGAAAGTTGATGGCTGGCAGCAGCTGGGTTCTTTTTAAACGGATATCACCTGCTCCGTCCATGCTCATCTGTGCGCCGATGGTGAGTACATCATGCTGTGAGCCGATAGGAATTTTGTTTTCGATACTGACAGAACTGGTTCGAAAAGGAATCGTCACAGATCCCCATTGATCGCGGTAAGCCATCGATACCCGTAAGTCGCCGGTAAAAATGCCAGCCAAAGCCGGGTTACGTAGCAGAGGTTGTTCGTAGAATTGGGAAAAAGTAAAATCCTGCGCCAGGCAATGCTCAGCTGCGCATGTCAGAATCACCAGGGTTGCTAATAGTATCTTTTTCATACCAGTTATTTTAATATGGCCACATTCCCCTTGAATGTAGCTGGTATACCTCTTTCACAGATCACTTCAGTAACATAAACAAATACATCAGGGTTAGCCGCTTTGCCACGGATTTTTCCATCCCATCCTGCAGATCGATCGCCCGGTGAAAAATTACTTTTTTCAAATACCAGTTCTCCCCATCGGCTGAAAATGCGAAAACTTTTCACCAGCCTGATTCCGCTGCCCTGTACTACCAGTAAGTCATTAATGCCATCACCATCCGGGGAGAATGCATTGGGGATGAATACCTCTGTTTGCGGACAGAAAGTTTTAATACAAACGGTATCACTGCTTACACAACCATACATATTGGTGGCGGAACAGGTAAGACACTCATCCATAATTACTTTGGCTGTGGGAGTTGTGCAGTTGATACAGGAGAAAGTAGCATTTCCTTTCCATTGCCATTTCACAATATCTTTCTTTTCGGCACTGGCCCGCAACTGAAAGGGAACACCCGATAAGATAGTGGTATCGCGGCTCAGTGTAATCTTTGTTGGATTGCCAACTACCACGCTGATAGTGGCAGTATCTGCAAAACAATTATAGCTGTCTTTCCCTATTACATGATAAGAGGTGTTTACCCTGGGTGAAGCCAGTGGATTGGCAATATGCAAACTGCTTAATGTAGGATCAGGCTGCCAGCTATATATTGCTGCGCCACTCACCAATAATCGTTTGCTCTGTCCAATACAAATTGAATCTGCATTTTTAACAACCAGCTGCAAAGGTTGTATCACGCGTACATTAGTGGCTGCTATTTCACTGCAGCCATAGACTGAATACCCGATTACACGGTATTGCATATTTTTTTCGGGTATAAATTTTATAACTGTACAATTGGTACATAACAAGCTGTCGTTCTGGTCTTTCCAGATATACCTGCTGGCTCCAACCGCTTTTAATTCCAGAGAATCTCCCCTGCACACCACCTGGTTTTCTGTAAGACTGATCTTAGGCGTAGGATGAATGTTAATCTGTTTTACAGCAGAATCGTAACAGCTATTGATCGTGGCTACGGTTAGTTTAATGATATACTTGCCTTCGCTGAAGTAAGTGACCTGTACCACTGAATCCGTTGCGATATTGCCATTGCCCAGATTCCATAATCGTGCTTTTACAGAATCAGTGGAATTGACAACCGATTTCAACTCCATCAGATTATTCAGACAGGTTTGCCCAATTGCATCGATACCCACTTTTGGATAACTGTAAATATTCACTGTAAACTTTGCCTGTAAAGATTGGGTGCACCCATAACTGTTTGTAAGTTGCAGACCTGCTTCATACGATCCTGCCTGCGTAAAAGTATAATCCAGTTCTTTTCCACCGTTCATCGGAGATTGGTCAATGGTCCAGATTTTATTTGTAACAGGGAAATACGACTGACTGGTATCAGTAAAACGGTAAAAGGTTTTGCCGCAATCATATACTGCTGCTAACGTAAAGCCGGTTCTGATCTCATCCATCAGAATAGTATCTGAAACCGCCATCTTCCTGATACAACCATTTGTTCTATTGATCAACTGTATGTCTGGAACGAAAACACCCGGTTTTGTATATAAGTGTGTGATATTATCCGCCAGAGTTGTTTTAACAGACCCATCTCCAAAATCCCATCTGATAGAGTCTGCTGTAGTTGCAGAAACCTGAAACGAAACTGCTTGATTTGTTTTACAGAAGACACCTCCTTTGTATTGTATGGTTGCCCGTGGCGCTTGTTTGATCAGCAGCGTAACCGTGTTGCTGATACTTGTCAGCGCTCCATTACAGGTTCCACTGGTTACCAGGCGTCTGTAAGTGGTTGTACTATCAGGGGCATGTATCAGTAAGAGGTGTTGGCTATTCTGTTCTGGAATTATCTGCCAGCTGCTATCCTTGATTGTTCTTTTTTGCCATTGGTACAAATAAGCACCATCGCCTCCGGTTGGTGTACTACCTGTCATCTGCTGCGGTTTGGTGCCTTCGCATATTTCCTGGTCTCCGGTAATCGTATTCCGGGCAATGGTTGGCAGTATCCTGACAAAAATTGTATTACTGGTTGAAGTACAGGTTGCAGACTGTACAACCCTCCTGAAATAGGCAGACCCGCCCGGTGTCCATGTATAACCTGTTGTATTGGCAGCTGCGATACTGCTCCAGATAATACCATCATAACTGATTTCCCATTGATATTGATAGACGCCATCACCCCCACTTGCAGCTGGCCCATTGAGTGCGATAGATTGACCATCACAAACCGGTTGTTGAAGAGCATTTATTACATTGGAGATGAATGGGTATACAACGACACTTACCGTATCCCGCGAATCGGCACAAACTTCATTGGTAATGGTCCAGACAAAATCATGTGTGCCCGGGGGCAGTCCGGTAACTGTTGTGATCACGGATGTATCATCCGCAAACTTTACTGCTGCCAGACCCGATGTAATGCTCCATTTTCCAATACCCGACTGTGGCCTGTTACCCCGCAGTTCTATCTGGCTGTTGTTACAGTGTATCTGGTCTGCTCCTGCATTAGCAGCTGTAACAGGCTGTTTTACTGTTATGTGTACTGGATTACTTGTTTTGGCACTGCAAATGCCGTTTTGTAATACGGTTCTGTATAACGTGGTAAGTGATAAATCCCGGTATTGATAAGTAGCTGTTGTTTGTTGTATGGTTTGCCAGTTTTGCCCACCGTCAATGGAAAACTCCCAATGAAGAATATTTCCGGTATGCCCCGTCTGTGATAAAATCCCGCTGTTAGTTCCTGCACATACAGTGGCATCAGAAGATAGCAGTCCAGCTGCAGTAACCTGGTTTATGGTGATGGTAATTGTGTTGGAATAAGCGGCAGCGCAATTACCACTTTGCACTTTTACCCGGAAGCTGGTGGTATACTGTAAATTGTTATATGCGTGGTTGTTTTGGATAACTGGAATTACCGTCCAGTTTTGTTCCCCGTCAATGGAAGACTCCCACTGTAAAATATCACCGGTATTTCCCGAAAGGGTTAGGGTACCATTGTTCGATCCTGCACAAACCGTTGTTGCCCCTGCTAAGATCCCGGGAACGGTAACCGGAGTTACTGTGATAGTGACTGTATTGCTATAGGCCGATGCACACACTCCGTTCTGCAGTGTAGCCCGGTATAGTGTAGTGACGGAAAGATTATTATACACCTGCGTATTACCGGTATTGGGAATAGCGGTCCAGGTATTGCCATTGTTTATAGTGGATTCCCACTGCAGCACATTGCCGGTAAAACCGGATAAAGTAAGGATACCGTTATTCGAGGTAGCGCAAACAACGGCATCTGCACTAATAACACCTCCCAGGGTTGGGTTATCAACTGTTATTGTGACTGTATTGCTATACTGCACAGCGCACAGACCGCTTTGAACCAATGACCTGAAATGAGTCACCGATGAAAGGTTCTGGTAGGTATAGGATGATAGGGTATGATTGATTACGGTCCAGTTGGCTCCCCCGTCTGTTGAAAATTCCCAACGGATAATGTTGCCGGTGTATCCTGACAGCGTAACTGTACCGGTGTTATTATTGCTGCAAACAATATTGTTGCCCGTTAGTGTTCCGGCAGAGCTGAGAGGTGATACAGTGACTTGTATATCATCTGATACGTCGCTGCAGACTCCATTGCTGATGGTCCAGGTAAAAAAATAGGTGCCGGGAATCAATCCGGTTACGTTTGTGTTTGCCTGATTGGGATTGGCAAAAGAAACGCTGCCCGGCCCGCCCGACTGTGTCCAGGTGCCGGTATAACCTGTTAAAGGGATATTACCGCTTAGAACTACGGTACTTGTAATACATAACAGTTGGTCATTGCCCGCCAAAGCAGCAGCTGGCGGGATAGCAACAGTAACCGTTGTGCTGCCGGAACCCTTGCATCCATTGGCATCTGTTGCATTGAATGTATATATTCCGGCATTCGCAGCAGCCTGTATATTACTGATGGTGGGGTTATTGATGAATGAGCTAAAAGAAGGCCCGGTCCATTGATAGGTATACGGGGAGGTTCCGGCACTGGCAGTACCGGTTAGTTGTAAAGTACCTCCCACACATATGGGACCGTTGTTAACGGCTGATACCAGCGGTAATGCGTTTACAGTAAGTGTAAGCAAATTGGAAGCCGTAATACAGGTGTTACTCGAAAGACTACTTATGTCTGGTCCCACTAACACCCGGTAAACAGCCCCGTCTGCAGCTGTAACATTATTAAGTGTCATATTAGTGGCTGTAGTTCCGGGTATACCGATATTATTCCAGCTACTACCTCCATCGGTACTTTTTTGCCATTGGTATGCAGGCGTGGTAAATGGACTGTTTGATAAAGAGCAACTGATAGTAGTGCTGTTTCCGGCACAGATAGCATTTGCCGTGCTAAAGCTGATATTTGCCAGTGGTGTACAGGCTGAGAAAGTAATATCGTCAATGGCGAGATCATTACCGCATTGCGGAAGCCCGCCATAGTAATCCACCATCTCCAGAATCAGTGAAGTGGTACCGGCAGGTAAAGAAAACTGAAAGCCATATTGCTGCCAGTTAGGTGCTACACTTCGGTTGGCCGTCTGTGGAAGATTACCGGTGTTGAATGATTGTAATACAATGCCATTTGTATCTTTTATCAAAAAGGTAACATTGGGATACACATAAGATGCATTGCAGATCGGCATTGTGTTTGTGACTGTATTCACGTTGGCCATCCATGCAGAAAAACTATAGGTAGAACCCGGGCAAAGATTATCAACCTGCTGTTTAAAAAATAGAGAAGCCCCTGTTCCGGCATTTACCAGAAACATATTACCGTTACTATCCCCTGTATGATCTCCACCTACAGCCCAATCATTTTTCTGCGAATTCTGTACCAGGGGAGTAACCAGATACTGGCCATCAGAAAGGGCAGTAGAACCGTTAAAAGTATAATTTGTGACAAAACCAACCGGAACCGTTTTTTTAGTGGTAGAAGTGGCACTGGTACCGAAACTCTGGGTAAAAACGGGTGCCAGCGCACTACTGGCACAAACACCTTGTGAAAAGGAGTAAATGGATGAACTTACACCAAACAATAGCAATAACAGATATGTATACCTGTTCGTTTTCATGGATAGGGATGAGTACCTGCATCAACAACAGCTGAGCAGCTGCCGGTAAATAGGTACTTCCTTAAAGTTACCCCGAAAAAACAGGTACGCAACCCGGTAAAACCAAACTCCGTGTAAACACCGTTTTTGGAGCGGTTTTTCAACTGAGTTTTTTCTGCGTTTTTATCAGTTTCTTTGTAGTATAATCTTTGAGAGCTCCATGTGGTATAAAGCAGGTAAATCTATTCTCCGGTTCCGTTTTCCCCTTCTTGTTGTTTTAACGATAGCTACGGCTTTTATGGGCTGGCAGGCATCAAAAGTGCAGTTGAGCTACGATTTTACCCGGGCCCTGCCAACCGATAACCCCAAATACCGGGATTACCAGTCTTTCCTGAAAAAATTCGGTGGCGATGGCAATACCATGGTCATAGGGATTGGATCAGATCAATTTTTTACAACTGCTTTTTTTAATGAAGTAGGGGTACTGCACCAGAAATTAAAAAAGATACCGGGTGTTACGGATATCCTGAGTATCCCGGAACTGGTAAACCTCAAAAACGACAGTACCGAACACCGCCTGCTGCCGGAGAAAATATTTGATTACCCTTACACATCACAGGCGTTGCTCGACAGTCACCGTGCTGTTTTGGAAAACCTTCCTTTTTACCGTGGCTTATTATATAATGCCGAAACCCACAGTTACCTGATGGGTGTGAACGTAAACAAAGACACTATCAACAGTAAAAGCCGAACAAGACTCATCAACGATATTCTGGCGCAGGTACAGTTGTTTGAGAAAAAAACCAATACGACTGTTTATGCCAGCGGACTTCCTTATATCAGAACCACCATCGGTAACCGTATTAAAAATGAGATGAACTGGTTCCTGATCGGTTCGTTGGTTTTGCTGGTGGTTACCATGTTTCTGTTCTTCCGGTCGGTGAGTGCTACCCTGATGAGTTTGGCTGTAGTAGGTGCCGGCGTGGTATGGAGTTTGGGAACGATTGTGTTACTGGGATATAAAATCACCCTGTTAACCGCATTAATTCCCCCGCTGGTAGTGGTGATCGGGATCCCGAATTGTATCTACTTCCTCAATAAATACCATACGGCTTATCTGGATCTGCGTGATAGAGACAAGGCCCTGATCACCATGGTGGGCAGAATGGGAATTGTTACCCTGTTCTGTAATATTGCCGCAGCTATCGGCTTTGCGGTATTTGCGTTAACTAAAAGTGATCTGCTGAAAGAGTTTGGTGCCGTAGCGGGTATCAATATCATGGCGCTGTTCCTGATCTCGCTCATCTTTATCCCTGCCGTACTCAGTTACCTTCCTCCTCCGCAAGCCAAACACACCCGTTACCTCGAAAACGCTTTGCTGGAGAAAATTCTGTTACGTATCGAAAAGTGGACCTTTCAGCACGCGCGCTGGGTTTATGGCGTAACGGCAGTGATTACCGTATTTGCCATTCTCGGCATCTTCCGTATAAAAAGTGAAGGATTTATTGTAGATGATCTGCCTAAGAACGATAAAGTGTACACAGACCTGAAATGGTTTGAACAACAGTTCGGAGGTGTAATGCCACTCGAGATTCTGGTAGATACCAAAAAGAAAAAAGGCATTTTCCGCAGTAAACCCATCAGTAAGATCGATGAGTTATCGGCATATATCGAAGCTGATCCGGCAACAGCCAGACCACTGTCTTTTGTAGAGGGATTGAAGTTTGCAAAACAGGCTTATTTTGATGGAGATAGTATGAGCTATACTGTTCCCTATGAATCGGATCTTGTGTTTATGGCGCCCTACCTGCAAACCAAAAACGATACTGCTAAAACAGTTTCTCCCAAGGGAGTAACCAAACTCATCAGCAGTTTTATGGACAGTTCGCAGCAGGTAGCCCGTATCAGTGTGAACATGAAAGATATTGGCAGTGCCAAACTGCCTGTTTTGCTGAATAATTTTGAGCAGAAAGCCAATGAGATCTTTGATACCGCCTCGTATAAAGTAACGTTCACCGGCAGCAGCATCAGTTTTCTCGAAGGTTCCAGCTTTATCATCCGTGGATTAAAGGAAAGTATTGTATGGGCTTTTGCATTGATCACACTCTGTATGTTGTACCTGTTCCGTTCTTTCCGGATACTGGTTTGTTCACTGATACCCAACCTGATTCCACTGGTGATCACAGCAGGTGTGATGGGCTGGGCAGGTATTTCGCTGAAACCCTCTACTGTACTGGTGTTCAGTGTGGCGTTGGGTATTGCCATTGATGTTACGATACGGTTCCTTATCAACTACAAACAGGAACTGCCCCATTATAACAACCAGGTTTCGCAAACACTGGTACAAACCATCCGCCATACAGGTATCAGTATCATTTATACTTCTCTCGTACTGATTGCCGGTTTTATCATCTTCTGTATCAGCGATTTTGGCGGTACCAAGGCCTTGGGTTGGCTTACCTCTCTTACTTTGGTGGTGGGCACTTTAACCAATCTGATCCTGCTGCCTGTACTGATTCTGTCAACTTCGAAGAATAAAAAGTAGGATAGGACTTTGTAAAACAGATTTTTTCTCTTGTAAACGCAGTTCATGATTTTATATTAAAATGTTAAAATCTTTATTTTAACATTTTAATATAAAATATTTAATGCTATTTTCTTTATGTGCAGCCATCCTATTTATTTTTTTGTCTAAGTTTATCATTTCCAAAACCAAAAAAACTGCACATGAGAAAACTAGTTACATTTTTGGCTTGTTGCGTTATGCTTATCGGGCAAGTCGCCGCACAAACCAACAGAACGGTTACCGGAACGGTAACTGACGACAAGGGGGTACCTCTCTCTGGAGTTACCATTACGGCTCAGGAGTCTGACAGAAAAGTATCTGCCACCACACTCAGTGATGCCGGCGGAAAGTTTTCTATTAAAGTAACAGACAAAACAAGGTCATTACAGTTTGCGTATGTTGGACTGGAAGATCAGGTGGTTTCCATTTCCGGAAAATCATCTGTAAGTGTGAGACTGATCTCCAGCTCTGCCAATCTTTCTGAAGTGGTGGTGGTAGGATATGGTACACAAAAGAAAAAAGACATTACCGGAAGTATCGCGAGTGTAAAAGGGGAAGCCCTTGCCAACAAACCTGTTCAGAGTTTTGAACAGGCACTGGGTGGTCGCGCTGCCGGTGTGCAGATCACGATTCCAAGTGGTGTACTCAACAGTCCGCCCGTGATCAGGATTCGTGGTACCAACTCTATTTCCCTTTCTTCATATCCATTGATTGTGATCGATGGTATCCCAACATTCACCGGCGATTTCAGCTCAACCAGCTCTGCCGGTAATGCCCTGGCCAGTATCAATCCAAACGATATTGAAAGCGTAGACGTGGCCAAAGATGCGGCCGCTACCGCCATCTATGGTAGCCGTGCTGCGAACGGTGTTTTATTCATCACAACTAAAAAAGGTAAAGCCGGCCGTTCTAAAGTAAGTTTAGACAGCTGGGTTGGCTGGAGCCAGGTACAGCGCCTGCCAAGTCTGCTGGATGCTTTTCAGTACACCGATTATAAAAACGAAGCACTCAGAAATGCAGGAACCTTTAGTGCTACTAACCAGTTTGCATTGATGAATGGTCCGGATGGTAATCCGATTAATACCCGTTGGTATGATTATGTATACCGTACAGGTGTACAACACAGCAATACCGTAAGTGTATCCGGTGCCAACGAGTCAACCAGTTACTATTTCTCCGGTGGTTTTACAGAACAACAGGGTATCATTAAAAGAAATGATTTCAATCGTATTTCTTTGCTGATGAATGTTGATCACAAAGCTGGCAAATATGTAAGCCTGGGTGGTAAGATCCAGTATTCAAACGAGCAGAACCTTTCTGCCGTAAGTTCCGGTTCACTGGGTGATGCGTTTTCTACTGCCGGTCTGGGTCGTGTGCCTTTGATCACTGCACCAAACATTTCTCCCTACAATAATGATGGTACCTACAACTATTCCGGCGCACTGATTGGTGTGGGTGGAAACAAACAGGGTCAGGTTGGTTTTAATAACCCTGTTATCCAGTTAGATCAGAACAGGGCCAATAGTGAGAGTGACCATATCATTGGTAACCTGTACGCACAGATCAAACCGTTCAGCTGGTTAACCTTCCGCTCTACGTATGGTCTGGATTATATCCTGGTGGATAATGACCAGTATTACAGTCCGATCTCTGGTGAAGGTTTCGGTACCAGTGGTTCTGCTACCAGCAATTTTACCAAAAACAAAAGAACCGTATTTACCAATACGCTTCAGTTTGATAAGACCTTTGCAGATAAACATGCCGTTACCTTATTGGGCGGTATCGAGTCTCAGCGTTCAACAGGTCTGGGATATGGTTTGAACCGTATCACCGTTTCTGACCCCGCTTTCACCAATATCCAGGGTGGTTGGGCTACGCCTAATACAGCCGGTTTGTCTATCGGTGAAAACTATCTGTATTCTCAGTTCGCCCGTTTAACCTATACCTACAACAAGAAATACACTTTGAACGGAAGTTTACGTCGCGATGGTGCTTCTCAGTTAGGGGTTAATTCCAAATACGGTACATTCTGGGCCGCTTCTGCAGCATGGGATATTACTGCAGAAAACTTCTGGTCTTCTATGAAACTGGACAATGTGTTCAGCAGCTTCAAGATCAGAGGTAGTTATGGTAAAGTGGGTAATATCGGAGGCTTAGGAAACTTTGCTTCCCTGTCTACTTTCGGATCAGGTTTATATGGTGGAAACTCTACAGTAGCCTTCGGTTCTGCCGGTAATAACGATCTTACCTGGGAAACCAGTAAAAAAACAGATGTGGGTATCAACTTCGGTATCCTGAAAGACAAAGTGAATGTGGAACTGACTTATTACAACAGTAATACCGATGGTTTGCTGTTATTTGTACCACAGCCTCCTTCTGCCGGTTTACCTTCTACGATTCCTAAAAACGTAGGTACCATGTATAACAGAGGTGTCGAGTTTGCGATCAATGCAACACCGGTACAGGGTAAGAATTTCTCATGGACTTCTTCCTTCAACATCAGTTATAACAAGAACATGGTTACTTCTCTGGCATTGGGTCTGGATCAGATCATTTCTTCAACCGGTGGTCTGGAGAATCCAAGCATCACCAAGCCAGGGTTCCCGATCGGTATGCTGTTTGTAACCAAAACAGCTGGCGTGGATCCTGCAACCGGCCGTAGAATTTTTGTAAATGGTGCGGGAAGAAACGTGTATTTCCAGCACGTAGCTCCTGCCGGCCAGTTCCGTTTTTCTTATGCTGATGGAACCGTTGCTCCAACCGTGAGCAGTGCTGATGCGGTTGTTTACAGAAATACCAATCCTAAGTTTTATGGTGGTTTCGACAATACCTTCCGTTACAAAGGATTTGAACTGAATGCATTGTTCACTTATCAGTTTGGATCTTACCTGTACTTTGGTACCAACGCAGGTCTGCGCGACCAGCGTTTCTGGAACAACTCTACCGATGTATTACAAAGGTGGCAGAAAGCGGGTGATGTAACAGAAATTCCGAAAGCAGTATTTGGAGACAATATTTCCAATGGATCTTCTTTCCCGCTGGATATCAACGTATTTAAAGGTGATTTCGTGAAATTAAGAACACTGACCCTTGGCTATAACCTGCCAAAATCATTGCTGGATAAAGTTAAGATCAGCAATGCCAGGTTCTATGTAGCCGGTAACAACCTGCTGATCCTGACCAAGTATCCTGGTCCGGATCCTGAGGTTTCTTCTAATGGTAATGGCTCATCCAACTTTGGTATCGACAGAAATACTGTTGCCAACCAGAGAACCATTACAATGGGAGTAAATGTTGGTTTCTAATTGTTAACAGCTTAATTCAAGAAAATGAAAAAATACCTTTTATATACTGTGTTGGCTGCATTAGGAATGCAGTTTACATCATGCGTCAAAGAAACCTACCTGAACCCGGTACCCACGAACTCGATCTCTGCTGAAACGGCTTTCGACAGTAAAGACAGGATCGAAGGACAGGTTAGGGCCATTTACGCATCTATCAAAAATGCCGGCATGTATGGCGGACGTTACCAGATCTTCAACGATATCCGTGGTGAAGAGTTTGCCAACGACCGTACCAATGTGGTTACCGGTTTTGATGTCTGGAACTATACACCCAGCAACAGTTCTACCAATAGTGTACTGAACCATTGGTCACGTGCTTATTATGTGATCAACCTCGCCAATGTATTTATTGATGGTATGGCTTCCAAAGGAACCACTGTGGTGGGTGCTGCACTGTCTGGCAATTTTGTAGCAGAAGCCCGTTTATTACGCGCACTCAGTTACTATTCTCTGCTGCAGTTATATGCACGTCCTTACTGGGATGGTAACGGAAGCAAACCGGGTGTACCGCTGCGTTTAAAGGGAAATACCGGCTCCGGCGACTATGCTCTGGCCCGTGCTACTGTTGCCGAAGTATATACACAGATCCTCGCGGATCTTACTTTTGCAGAGCAGAATCTGCCTCTCACCAATGCTAGCGCTTTGCTGAATACAACCCGTGCACACAGAAATACAGCCATTGCTTTAAAAACAAGGGTGTACCTGAGTATGGGTAAATATGCAGAAGTGATCACAGAAGCTAATAAGATTGTCAGTACTACAGCTCCCTTCACCGCAACTACTGGTGTAGCGCATGCCCTGCAGGCAGATTATACCAATATTTTCAAAGCTCCTTATACCACAACAGAATCTATCCTGTCGATGCCTTTTGCGAGCAATGAAACACCAGGTACACAAAACCAGTTAGGCTATTACTACGGACCAGCTGCCTTCAATGGTGGTAATGGTGAATATTCTTTACTGTCCACAGGTATCATTTCCGACGCAGGTTGGAAAACTACTGACCGCCGCCGCAGTTTTATTCAGGTTTTTAGTGGTAAAAGTTACCTCACAAAATACAGCGTACCTTCTACCTTTATCGATTATGCGCCTGTGATCCGTTATGCAGAGGTATTGCTAAATCTTGCCGAAGCCAGAGTTCGTTCTTCCAATACAGTTGATGCGCAGGCGATTGCTTTGCTCAATGCAGTACGCGGAAGGTCAGATGCTACTACAGTATTTACAGCTGCCAATTTCGCAACTTCAACAGCCCTGGCTGATCAGATCATGATCGAAAGAAGAATTGAATTATTAGGAGAAGGTTTACGTGGTACAGATATTACCCGTTTAGGATTACCATTGCCTGCAAAACCAGGTGTGAGTGCCATTCCTAATACCGGTCAACAATATATCTGGCCTATTTCTTCAGATGAATTGTTGCTGAATCCATTATGTAAAGACAACTAATACCAACTTCTCTTTCTGCCTCTGCAGAAAATTGAAGCATATCTGTTCAACGAGAGCCGGACCCGGGCAAAGGGTTCGGTTCTCATTTTTTATAAATAACTGATTGTCAATTATTTGAATCTTTTTTTACCAAAATTCTGTTTTTATTGATTTGCAGCATAAACCAGTAAATCGATGTCATAGAGATTGAATGCACATCGATTTCCTTAAATTGTGTTCCTCAAAAAACTAAAACCTGCACTATGAGAAAAATTGTTACAATGCTATTGTGCATTGTTATGTGCCTATCTCAGGCACTTGCACAATCCCGAAACATTACCGGAAAAATTACTGACAGCAAAGGTGCACCTGTTGCAGGTGTATCTGTAACAGTGAAAGGTTCCAATACAGGAGCCATTACTGATGCCGAAGGTAATTACCGGATCAGCCTTCCCTCCGGCGCAAGAACCCTCGTGTTCACTGCCCTTAATTTTGAAACCAAAGAATTACAGGTAAGTAATTCCAATGTTTTATCAACCGTACTGGTTGGAAAAGATGATAACCTTTCCGAAGTGGTGGTTACTTCTTTTGGTATCAAAAGGGATAAGAAAACACTCGGATATTCTACACCTACGATTGCAGCAGAAGACCTTACTCAGGTACGAAACACGAATATTACCAATGCAGTTGTTGGTAAAGTAGCCGGTGTTCGTACACAGGGTACCGGTGGTTCTTTTGCAGGTTCCGCTATCCTGATCAGGGGTTACACTTCTATGACAGGTAACAGTGCTCCTTTATTTGTAGTAGATGGTGTACCTATTGATAACGGTGGTGGTGGTGTGGCACTGCAGAATGGTGTTACCAACTCTAACCGTGCTGTTGATATTAACCCCGACGATATTGAAGAAATGACTGTGCTGAAAGGTGCAGCAGCTACGTCTCTCTACGGTTCACGCGGTGCAGCGGGTGTAATCCTGATCACCACCAAAAAAGGGAAACGCAAAAGTAAAAACAGCATTGATTTCAACACTTCCTACCAAAGCGTAAGTGTTAACATGCTGCCTGATTACCAGAACGAATATGCACAGGGTACTTCTACCGGTGCTGCTACAGCTACCACTACAGTGGGAGTGTACAATCCGTTGGCTGCTACTTCATGGGGTCCGAGAATTCTGGGACAAACAGTTACCAATTTTTTTGGTAAGCAGGAAAGTTTAACTGCTTACCCCAATAACGTTTCTGATCTCTTTACTAATGGGATCAACCTGCAGAACACTATAAGTTTTAGTGGCGGAAGTGATAAAACCACTTACCGTGTTTCTTATAATAATACCAGGGAAACCTATGTGATCCGTTCTAATGAATTAAGTAAAAACGTACTCTCCCTCAACCTGAACTCTGAAGTATCAGATAAACTGACGGTGAGTGCTTATTTAAGTATCAACAATACTTCTTCTATCAGAACCCAGCAGGGTAACCAATTATCCAATCCTGTATTCAGGGCGCTGTTCACACCGCGTAGTTATGACCTTACCGGATCGCCTTATTATGATGCAACCGGCGCACAATTGTTTTATGGTGGAGAAGACAATCCTTACTGGAGTATCGAAAACATAAAGTATAATGATGAGGTAAACCGTTTCCTCGGTAATATCGGTCTGCGTTATAAGTTCAACAGCTGGTTAAATGCCGACCTGAAAGTAGGTGGCGATATCCAGACCTTCCGCGCACATGGTTTTGATGAGATCGGTGCAAGAGGTGGTGGTAATACCAGTGCCAACGGAACCGGTGGTATTCTGGATGCCAGAAACAACCTCCGTAACCTCAACTCTTACCTAACTTTAAATGCCCAGAAACAATTCGGAAGCTTTAATGTATCCGGAACAGTAGGTAATGAGATCTTTGATAACTATTCCAACAGCATGTCTGCCCGCAGTACCGGTCTGGCTATCCGTGGTTTTGACCAGATCAGTAATGCTACTGTATTAAATACCCCTGCTGTAGGAACGGCACAAACCAGAACAGTGGGTGTTTTCGGTGATGTGGTGGTAGAATACAAAAGATGGTTATCGCTGAACGTAAAAGCGAGGAACGACTTTGCTTCTACATTGGCACCTGGCTCCAGATCAATCTTCTATCCTGCCGCTGCTTTGAGTGCAGTAATGACAGATGCCCTTCCTTCGCTGAAAAGCAAAGTGATCAGCTTCTGGAAATTACGCGCCAACTATGGTAAAGTGGGTCGCGCAGCTCCTGCGTATAATACCGATAACTATGCAGCACTGGGTGGAGCGGCTGATGGTTTCGGTCCTTCGATCGCATATCCTTTCAATGGCATTTCCGGGTATACTATTTCCAATGCAGCCGGTAATCCAAAACTGAAACCCGAGTTTACTACAGAGTGGGAGATTGGTACTGATCTGAACCTGTTTGATAACAGGGTTACTATTCAGGCTAACTACTACCAGCGTAAACTGACCGATGGTCTGTTTGGTGTACCGGTTTCTCCTGCAGCGGGCGTAACTTCTTTGTTCCAGAATGCTGGTGAGATCGAGACCAAGGGCGTGGAACTTACTTTAGGGTTAGTGCCTATCAAGTCTAATGATTTTACCTGGTCCATCAATGCCAACTATACACAGTTCAGAAGTATGGTAACCAAATTGGCTCCGGGTGTATCTGTGATCACACTGGCCGGTTTTACCACACCTAATATCCGTCTGGTAGAGGGTGAAGAATATGGCGCCATCTTTGGTAATATGTACCAGCGTAATGCTAATGGTCAGCTGATTTTGCAGACAACCGGAACAAACGCCGGGTTACCGCTGCCTACTTCCGGTGTATTCAAAATTGGTAATTCCAATCCGAGATATACCATTGGTCTGACCAATACGTTTACTTACAAAAACCTGACATTGGATATGTTGATTGATATCCGTGAAGGTGGTGACTTGTATAGCCGTAATCTGGCTGACCTGCGCAGAAATGGTGCGGTAGCAGAAACAGCTTCACTGCCAAGATTTGATAAAGACAATGTAACCCCACTGCGCAATTACCAGTTCCAGGGCGTTGATGCTACTGGTGCGGCGGTAAATATTCCTATCCGTGCCGATCAGTACTGGGGTAATGCAGGAAAGTATGTAGCTGCCGAAGGTTTTATGGTAAGCACTTCCTGGTTCCGGATCAGGGAAATGAACCTGACCATGAAACTTCCCAGAAAGCTGGTTGATAAAACACCTTTCGGAAATATAGAGTTGGGCATATTTGGCCGTAACCTGTATCTGAAAGCCAAGGATGCACCACACCTTGATCCAGAGCAGAATGCGCTGGGTGCAAGCAATATCCAGGGTCTGGAATTCAATGCGAATCCATCAACCCGGACTGTTGGTGTAAACCTTAGAATCACACTTTAATCAACCTACTACTTATTACTTTAAACATCCGACAATGAAAAAAATATTAATCGCAGCATCTGCCTTTTGTTTACTTGGGCTCAGTTCCTGCAAAAAATACCTCGACATAAATAAAGATCCGGACCGTATTGCCGAAACTGCGGCACCGATCGATCTATTATTAACGAATGCAACAGTGAACACAGGTTTTGCCAGTGGCAGTGACCTGAACCGCTATGCAGCTTTGCTGGTGCAGCAGTTCTCCGGTCAAACCACCGGTGGCGAAACCCAGACACAGCAGTATGAAAAATACCTGTTGCAGTCATCTGATGTAAATAATATGTGGGCTACTGCTTATGCCACTACATTGAATGACCTGGAAGTGATCATCCGTTTAGCTACAACACAGAATGCACCATATTACCGGGGTGTAGCCAAACTTTTGAAAGCCTATAATTACCATCACCTGGTAGATGCTTATGGTGATATACCTTACAGCGAAGCACAGCAGGCTGGTGCAAACCCCTCACCTAAATTTGATGACGGGGCCACTATCTATGCTTCTCTGTTGACCACGATTGATGAGGCTTTGGCTGATCTAAACAGTACATCCACAGGCCTGGCACCGGGTACCAATTCAACCATTTATTCCGGATCTTTTACTACCCGCAGGGCTAACTGGATCAAATTCGGCAATACGTTAAAACTGCGTTTGCTGATTCACTATTCAAAGCTGAATAAAGCAGATTGCGTAGCCAGGATTACTGCATTGGTGAACCAGGCAGGTGTTAGCTTTTTTGCAGCTAATGCAGATAATTTTGAAATGCCTTTTTTCAATGTAACCAATAGGCAGAATCCGATACACCAATTTGAGATCAGCCGAACCAACAACCTGTTCCCGAACAAAACGCTGGTTGATGTGATGAATGCCAAAGCTGATCCGCGCAGACCTTTCTATTTTACAGCTTTCCCTTTCAATTCAACCAGTTATGTGGGTGCAGCTGCTGCAGATGCGCAATCACAGCGATATTCCAGAATTCACGTATTCCTCCGCGGTGCTGCTACTGGTGGTACACCAAAAACAGATGGTTCCATTGATCCATTACCGGCATCAGGTGGAATTACCTATGATGGTACAGCCCCTATCCGTATGCTGACCTTTGCTGAGTATAATTTTATCCGTGCCGAAGCGGCTGTATATGGTGCCCCTGGTGATGCCCAGGCCTTTTTCAGGGCTGGTATCACTGCCAGTATGGAAGCGGCTGGTGTTTCTGCCGCAAATATTGCTACTTATCTTGCTGCCAATGGTACTTTGGCAGGAACAGAAGCGCAGCGTATTCAGGCGATTATCACTGAAAAATATGTGGCTAATTTTGGCGTGATGCAGGAGTCCTGGACCGATTGGAGAAGAACTGGTTTCCCTGCCATTACCAAAGTAGTGAATGCTGTAACTACCGACATTCCAAGGTCACTGCCTTATCCGCAGAGTGAGATCGATGCCAATAAGAGCGCACCACCTCAAAAAGCCAATTTGCTGGTAAGAGTATTCTGGGATAAATAAGATACCATTCCCTCTTTTTCAAAACGTTCCCATGTTTTCATGGGAACGTTTTTTTATGCAGGATACTGCGAAATCAAAGAAGTCAGGAGCTGTCGATATTATTAAATGATAAAATAAAATAATATTAGAATAATTTTTAATCAGGCATCTCTTTCGAAAAAAATGTATGGCAAAAACTCATTTTCCAACCTCAAAAACACCAAAAAAACGTTCATAAGGGGTTACGATAAAGGGAATAAATCAGGAAAAAAGTAAAATTAAGTGTTCGAACTTTGATAAAATACTATTTATAATTAATTGATATACAAATTTTTAGAAAATATAATTTCCTTTCACAACACCTAATTTTTAAAAATTGCAGCATATAACAACATAATCCTGTCTTAGAGTGTTATGTTATGTTTTCTTTAACTAATTTGCGCCCCCGCAATCACTAAAAACTGAATTATGAGAAAATTAGTCACAATGTTATTGTGCGTGGTGCTGGCTATTACCCAAATAGCGGCCCAATCACGTACAGTAAAAGGAAAAGTTACTGATTCCAAAAGTAACCCTGTTCCCAATGCTTCTGTAGTTGTTAAAGGTTCTACCACCGGTACAACTTCTGATGCTAATGGAGATTTTTCGATCAATGTACCAGCTTCAGCTAAATCGCTGGTTATCACTTCACTTAACTTTGCCAGTCAGGAAGTGTCTATTGGTACTAAAACCAATATCACTGTTGCCCTGTTATCAACTGAACAGGACCTCCAGGAAGTGGTGGTAGTGGGTTATGGTAGCAAGAAAAAATCAGATCTAACCGGTTCGGTAGCTACTTTAAAAGCAGCTGAGATCGAGAACCTGCCTTTTTCTTCAGTAGATAGGGCATTACAAGGTAAGGTTGCCGGTCTGCAATCAGTTGCAGCTTCTGGTCAACCGGGTGCTTCTCAAAACATCATCATTCGTGGTATCAGCTCCGTGAATGGTAGCAGTAACCCATTGTGGGTAATTGATGGGGTACCTGTTAATACTGGTGATGCATCCCGTCTGCAAACCAGTGCTAACCTGTTAAGTACCTTAAACCCTAACGACATCGAAAGCATTTCGGTACTGAAAGATGCGGCTTCTCAGTCGATCTACGGTAGCCGTGCTGCCAACGGTGTAATTGTGGTTACTACCAAAAAAGGTAAAGGTGGTAAAACAAAATTCAGGTTTGATACAGAGATTGGTCAGAGCAGCACTGCTTACACCAACGACAGATACAAACCCTTGAGCGCACAACAGTATCTGGATATTACCCGTGAAGGTCTGGTTAACTTAGGTCAACCAGCTGCTACAGTAAATGCTACATTAACCTCTTTAGGTCTGGGTAATGGTATTGATTTTAACTGGTTAGACAATGTGGTACGGAATGGTACCCAACAACAATACAACGTTAGCGCTTCCGGCGGTAATGATAAAACACAGTTCTTCCTGTCTGGCGGTCGTTTTGTACAGGATGGTACTACTATCAACTCAAGATTAACCAGAACCAACGGTAACGTAAATCTTACCAACCAGGCTACTGATAAACTGAAACTCGGGTTTAACCTGAATGTAGGTGTGGTTAACCAGCGTGCTCCGCTGAATGGTGGTGCATTCGGTAACCCGGTTCTGTCTTCTTTCTTTCTGTTGCCAACTTACTCTGCCTATAGAGCAGATGGTACTTACAACCTGAACAGCGCCAGTCTGGGTGGTTTACATAATACCATCGCCTTGAGTGAGCTGGATAAAAGGTTCCTGAGACAAGCCAGTATGCGTGGAAGCGTTTTTGCTGAGTACAAAATCCTGGATAACCTGAAATTCAAATCTCAGTATGGGGTAGACTACAACGTTCTAGAAGAAGATCAGTATAACAACCCTTTACATGGTGATGGTCTTGCTTCTAACGGTAGAGCATTTTCATACTATACCCGTTATTATAACTGGGTATGGACCAACACACTGGATCTGCAGCAGAATATTACCCGTGGTGGCGACCTGTCTTTCAATGCACAGATTGGTTATGAAGCACAAAAGTCTTCCGGTTACTTTGGATCACTACGTGCCGACCAGTTCCCTCCAACCACAAATTTAACTTACCCTGCGTCTGGTGCCAGTCCTTTCACTGCATCTGCTACCATTTCTGAGTATTCATTTGCCTCACAGTTTGCTACTGCGGCAGTGAATTACCAGAATCGTTTTGTGGTATCTGGAAGTTTCCGTCGTGATGGATCTTCTAAATTCAGTCCGAACAACAAATACGGTAATTTCTGGTCAGTGGGTGGAACCTGGAATGTTGACAGAGAAAGATTCATGGAGAATGTGAAATTCATTACCCAGTTGAAAATCCGCTCATCTTATGGTGTTAACGGTAGCAATACCGCTATCGGTAACTATGACGCACTTCCTTTGTATGGTTACGGAAATAACTACAACCAGTTGCCTGGTAGTGCTCCTGCCAACGTAGGAGATCCTAATCTTTCGTGGGAGTTGAACAAACCGTTTAACGTAGGTATGGATGTAAGTATCCTGAAAAACAGGATCAGTCTGACTGCTGAATATTACAACAGAACTTCTTCCTCATTGTTATTATCAGTGCCATTATCTCGTACTTCCGGATTTGCTTCTGCAACAAGGAATATCGGTACCCTGAAGAACGAAGGTGTTGAACTGAACCTGAACGTTGTTCCTGTTCAGACAAAGAACTTCAAATGGGATATTGATTTCAACTTTGCCAATAACAAAAATACAGTGGTTGAATTACCCAATGGTGCAGATATCGCCAATGGTAACTTCATCATCCGTCAGGGTGTACCACTTAACACATTCTTCTTAAGAGAGTGGGCCGGAGTTGACCCTGCTAATGGAGATCCTAACTGGTATGCAGATAATGCACGTGGAACCAAAACCAATGTGTATCCTGGTGTAGCTGCAAGGGTATTGTCTGGTAATGCACAACCTAAATACTTCGGTTCTCTGAATAACAGCATCACTTTCAAGAACTTTACGTTGAGTGCCCAGTTGTATTACAACTACGGTAACATGGTATATGATACATGGGGTGGTTACTATACCGGTGCCGGTTTCGGTGCTACTTTTAACAAAGTGGCCCGTATACTTGACCGCTGGCAGAAGCCTGGTGATGTTACCGATATGCCTAAGTATATCTATAACGGCAACAAGAACTTCCAGAATGCATCTACTTTCTTCCTGCAAAAAGGAGATTTCGTAAGATTACGTGAGATTCAGTTAGGCTACAACCTGCCTAAGGAAGTACTGGCCAAAGCCGGTATCAGCAGTGCCAATTTCTACGTAAGAGGTACGAACCTGTTTACATGGGTGAAAGACAAGAACCTGGCTTTCGATCCTGAGCAGGGTACTAATAGTGCAAGTAACTTGAACGTATTCATCCCTAAAACTGTAACTGTAGGTCTGAGCGTTGCGTTTTAATTACAGTTTTTAAAAACACTTTCAATTATGAGAAGAATATTAAACTATAAGATGTTACTGGTAATAGTGTTACTGGTAACTGCGTCATCCTGTAAAAAAACCTTCATTGAATTGAACTCACCTACTTCCTTAACGCCTGAGCAGGCGTTGGGAACAGAGGCCGACCTGCAGGTGGCCCTTCGTGGTGCCTATGCCGGTTTGCGTGGGGTGGATTTTTACGGAAGATCTATGCCAATCTGGGGTGATATCATGGCAGACAATACTTACCAGTCTGCACTGAATACCAACCGTTACACTTTCTTTAACGACTACAGCGATACCAAAGGAGCTACCGCTGTTGATGGTAACGTATCAGGTTTGTGGAGTTCTGCTTACAGCGTGATCCTTCGTGCCAATAATATCATCAATACCACCGTAGCTTCTAATGCTAATGTGGATCAGTACAGAGGTGAAGCGTATGCGATCCGTGCCCTGGCTTATTTTGCACTGGTACGTCATTTTGCCAAACCTTACAGCGATGATCCTGCTGCATTAGGTGTGCCTATTGTAACAACTTACAATCCGGACCTGAAACCAGCGCGTAACAAAGTGTCTGAAGTATATGCTTTGATGGTTGATGACCTGAACAAAGCGTATACCCTGATGACCAAATACACCAACTCTTCTCAGTTCAGCAAATATGCGGCTAAAGCCCTGCAGGCAAAAGTTTACCTGAACATGGGCGATAAAACCAATGCTAAAACAGCTGCGCTGGATGTGATCAACAATGGTGGATTTACATCTTTAACTGCCGCGAGCCACGCTTCTTACTGGAGTAGCTCTGTGATTACCACCAGCAAACTGGAAACGCTGTTTGAAGTTTCGTCCGATGCGGTAGGTAACCTTTCATTTGATGCATTGAGCTATCTGTATAGCCAGGCTGGAAACTATGGTGACCTGCTTTGTGCTGATGACCTGTATGCTTCTTTCAGTGCAACTGATGTTCGTAAAGCTTTGTACCCAACCGGTACAAGAGCTGGACTGGCTGCTGCTTTTGTAAATAAGTATCCGGTTATCACCGGCGACCTGAGCGATACCAAAGTGCTGCGCTTAAGCGAAATGTACCTGATCGCTGCCGAAGCTTCTCTGCCAGGTAACGAAGCAGATGCGTTAACTTATGTAAACTACATCACCAGCAGAAGAGGTGCTACTGCCATTGCTTCTACCGGTACGCAGCTGTTTGAAGATGTAATTACTGAAAGAAGAAAAGAACTGGCTTTTGAAGGAGACAGGTTCCATGATATGCAGCGTCTGAAGCGTACTATCGTTCGTAGTACCAACTACCCTGCCACTTCCAGAACCATTCCTTACACTGTATTCAGAAGGTTATTCCCTATCCCACAGGTGGAAGTGGATGCCAACCCACAAATCAAACCTCAGCAGAATACCGGTTATTAATCGGCTGCTGATTTGAATAGACTGACTGATAAAGGCTGCCCATCGGGCAGCCTTTATTATTTTTAACATGCAACAGTTGATGTGGCCGTAAAACAGAATTATATTTGATCACAGGTTCTCTTACTATTAATCTTTACTGGTATGAAATCAGCTATTGCCATTTTTGTATTCCCCTTACTGTTTACCGGAGCAACCTATTCGCAGAATGTATATCAACTGCAGGATCCGGTAAGTTCCAAGAATTTTAATCCTGAAAAATATTCGGGTATCCGGGGTACTCCTTTTCTGGTAGACAAATGGATCAAGGGGTCTGTATCGATCGCCAGAGGTGTGTATCAGAATCTGGAGTTAAAATACAATGTGTACGACAATTCTTTATTCTTTAATAAGAATGATGAGTCTTTCGAGTTTCAGGAAGACGTGATTGCTTTTACGCTGATGCCTAAAGAAGATCCAGCCTCACATATGGTATACAAACGGGGCATTTCCGGCGCAGACCTCCGGGGTAATGAATTTGTGCAGGTGTTACTGGAAGCGGAAACAGGTTTATACAAACTGGATGTGAAACAGCTTACAGAAATGAGTGAGATCAATGCCGGCATTGTGAAAACTTTTGCCAACACGGCCAAGTATTATATCGGTAAAAGCGGGAAACTCAAATTTCTGAAACTGAATAAACAGGAAGTATTGGCAGCACTCAGCGATAAACAGGATAAGATACAGGCCTATATCAATGAGAAAAAATACTCCTTCAGAAAAGATGCAGAGCTGGTAGATGTTTTAAAGTATTATAATTCTTTATAGCCATAGCAGCTATTTCAACCGCATAAAAAAGAGAGTGGTACTACCCGCTCTCTTTTTTATTATCGGATAATTCGATCTATTTCAGTACTTCTGCCAGTTTCTTCTCCAGCTCCTCGCCGCGTAAACCGGTAGCAATGATCTTTCCCTGCGGATCTACCAGCACATTAAAAGGAATGCCATCGAACTGGTAAAGCGGTACCATGCTGCTTTCCCATTGTTTCAGGTCGCTTACATGTGTCCAGGTAAGACCATCTTTTTTGATGGCTTCTTCCCAATCTGCTTTTTCTTTGTCCAGTGATACACCCAGAATCGTGAAATTTTTATTCTTGAACTTATTATAGGCGATTACCACATTCGGGTTTTCTTTTCTGCAGGGGCCGCACCAGCTGGCCCAGAAATCTACCAATACATATTTTCCCCGCAGGCTGCTGAGCAGGAAAGGTTTACCGTTTACATCGGGCAAACTGATCTCAGGAGCAGTTTGATCGAGTAATGGATATTTGGGAGTTGCGGGCTGTTGCACTGCCAGCAGACTTTTGATTTTGGCAAGACCGCTATGCTCTTTGAATTTATCAAAAGAAGCATTTGCCAGCACCAGCAGATCTTCCTGCTTCATGGTGCGGGAAGCCATGCCGAGTGCATAGTATCTGGCAGCAGCACTGTTAGACTGATTGATAAATGCTGATACCATGGTATTCATTACTTTAATCTGCGCATCGCGCTGATCGCGTACAATACTGAGGACACTATCGTTCGCATTCTGCTTCTGCAGGGTATCTAACTGCATGAAAGTTGCATAGAGCGCGGAATCTTTACCACGATAATCTTCGAAAAGGGTATGCAGGCTTTCACTGGCAGGTGAGTTTTCTATCTTGTAGGCTCTGTAGTTATTCAGATCCATCTGTAGTTTGATACTTTTGTCATCATTCACCAGCAATACATCGGGTCCGTTTTCGATCACTACGCGGTAGAGACCTTCTTCCTTACCCATACCACGTAACTGGAAACTACCATTGG
Source organism: Caulobacter sp. UNC279MFTsu5.1 (assembly GCA_943369185.1). Taxonomy (GTDB): domain Bacteria; phylum Bacteroidota; class Bacteroidia; order Chitinophagales; family Chitinophagaceae; genus Sediminibacterium. The sequence goes on from CALRMK020000005.1 coordinate 206,481, forward strand.
CTTTCAGGGTGCCGGAATCCAGGATGATGGGTTGCTGACCACCATAAGGCAATTCCTGCAGAAAGATTTTTCTACCTACGGCATTGTCTATTTTACCGCTAACGGTAAAAGCGCCATATTTTTTTTCCTTACAGGCAGAAAGGGCTATCAGTGCTACTAAAACGAAGAGTATTTTTTTCATATGGTTGGTTTGAACCAGTCTCATCAATCCTGCACAGGAGATGAGCTGCGATCATTTAGTTGTTTAATTTCTGCTCGAGTAACTGTGTTACCATTTTCGGATCTGCTTTTCCCTGGCTGCGTTTTTTTACTTCGCCCACAAACAGGCCGATCAATCCTTTTTTTCCCTTTTTATATTCAGCCACTTTATCCGGCATACTTTCCAGGGCACTTATTACCCAGGCTTCCAGTTCGTTACTGTCGCTTACCTGCAATAGGTTCATTTTTTCTGCTATTGCCATGGGAGAACCTTCGCCTGCCAGTAAAGCCGGTAATAATTTAGAAGACGCTACAGAAAAGTTAACCTTACCATCTTCCACCATTTTTATCAGTTCTGCCAGCAGTTCCGCCGGTAGGGTCAGTGTTCCGAAATGATTTCCGTTCTCATTCAGGTATTGGCGGAGGGGGCCCAGCATCCAGTTGGCTACAGCTTTGTACTGGTTGGTATGGCGGATCACCGCTGTGAAATAATCAGTGGTCTCTTTTTCGTCGCATAACTGGCCTGCATCGTAAGCGCTTAAGCCATAGGAAGATTGGTACAGTTTTTTTAATTCGGCCGGTAAGGCAGGTAAAGCCGACTGTACTGTCTGGATGAAATCATCCGTTAAATGAAACGGTGCCAGATCAGGATCGGGAAAATAGCGGTAATCATTGGCTTCTTCTTTATCGCGGATCGCGAAAGTGGTATCGGTGGTCGCATCAAAACTGCGGGTTTGCTGTTGTACGGTTCCGCCCTTCTCTACCAAAGCCACCATTCTTTCTATTTCATATTCGATCGCTTTTTTTACATTACGGATCGAGTTCAGGTTTTTCACTTCTACTTTGGTACCCAGTTTGGTTTCGCCTTTCAGGCGGATAGAAACATTGGCATCGCAACGCAGGCTGCCTTCTTCCATATTGCCATCGCAGATACCGATCCATCGAACCAGTCTGCGTACTTCCGTAACATACTGCCAGGCTTCATCAGCAGAAAACAGGTCGGGTTCGGTTACAATTTCTACCAGTGGGGTACCGGCTCGGTTCAGGTCAATGCAGGTAAAAGCCTCATCAAGGTCGTGGATACTTTTGCCGGCATCTTCTTCCATATGGATACGGTTCAACTGTACTTTTCTTTCACCGCCTGGCGTTTGAATAGTTATATAACCGCCTTTACAGATCGGAGTAGTATGCTGTGAGATCTGATATCCTTTCGGCAGATCCGGATAGAAATAATTCTTGCGGGCAAAATAATTGTCTTTCTCGATCTCACAGCCACAGGCAAGTCCCATACGGATGGCATACTCCACCGCTTTTTTGTTGGTCTTGGGTAAAGTGCCGGGATGCCCCATGGTAATCGGGCTGATATGTGTATTGGGTGCAGCACCAAAAGCTGTGCTGTCTCCGCAGAATAATTTGCTGTTGGTAGCCAGTTGGGCGTGTACCTCGAGGCCAATGACGGCTTCATATTTATCGTTCCATGACATGTTGCGGCAAAAATAGACCTAATCACTGATTTCGATCACTGATTTCGGGGATTGAATCGATGATTCCGCAGATTAATGCGATTATTTATCAGATTGAATCACTGATTTCGCGGATCGTATCTATGATTTCCTTAACAGTTTATAAAGAAAGGATCTTTTGAAGCTCTCCCGCCGGAACAGTAAGCAATCCCACCGGTGGCAGGCGGCGGGTGAGCTCTTTCCAGTTCCTGTCTTTGGTAAAAATGCTTTTCAGCATGGGCAGGGCTTTGGAAAGCTGCTTGTTATTAGCGAGGGTGATGGCTGTCCAGTATTGCATTTCAAGGTTGGCCGGGAACAGCTTCATGGCGGCATTGTACTCGTTCATGGCTTTGGCCATATCGTTTTTTTCAACGGCCAGGTCGCCGCTGTTCATGTGTTCGTAGGCGATCTGCACATTGTAAAGCCGCCTGAGTTCCTGCAGGGGTTTGGGCGAATCGTCTACCCGCAGGTCAACTGATTTATTGTTCCAGGTATCTGTGGGTGTACCGGGTACCACTACTATGGCTGCGGCCTGCATGCCTCTGATATCTCCTCCTGCTTTTTGCGCCGCTTCCAGTGCCAGTAATACTCTTTCGGCCAGGGCCTTACCGGTTGATTGCTCAAAAGAACGGGCCATAAAGGCGCAAACCTGATCGCCCAGCATCATATTACTCTGTACACTGAAGTTGGTTCCTTTGATATGGTTGGCTACCTGTATACAATTTTTACCGGTATGAGATGCTACATTTCCTTTGGTATCAATGATGGCTACCTGCCTTACCTCTCTTCCGGGATCTGCTTTGGTAAGACTATCCAACGCCTGTTGGGGTGTAAACCCTTTTTTTAATAAGGCCAGTGCTTTGGGACCATAGGATTTGTCAACAAAAGATTGTGTGGCTACGGCACCAACTCCTGCTTCGACCCAGGGCACTGAAGTACCTACACTGAACCAGTGACTCTGCACGCCCACCGCCATTTCGCCTGTTTTCTCATCCCTGGCTACAATGGAATAAGTGTGAACCAGGGGTTGTTTGGCATTGTATACCTGTGCATGGCTGATAACAGACAGGAGAAGAATGGTTGGGAGTAATAGCTTTTTCATATTGGGTTTACTTAAGGGATAAAGGTAGTGTGTACATCTTTTGTTTCAAAGAACAGATGGGGGGAGGGATGGTTGAGAGGGGATGTGTTTTTTTGTTCAGGCCGCTGTAGCGTCCCGACCAAAAAAACCGCGCCAGGAATGGCGCGGTGCGAACATGAGAAAATCCAAAAAAGGTGACGGGACGCTGGCGCGGCCTGACACCTTTTTCCAAAGCGGCCTTACTTATTTTTCTACCACAGGCGATTTACAGTTCGGCTGTTTTTAATTTCTTGGGAAACTTGATCTCAGCGGTCTGCGTTTTGCCGGCACGCTGGTAAGTGAGTTTTACGCTGTCGCCTTCTTTCAGGTCTTTTATCTTGCTCTTCAGCTCATCTACAGAATTAACAGCAGCACCATTGATATCGGTGATCACATCGTCTTTCTGCAAACCTGCTTTGGCGGCAGGGGTGTCATCGTCTACGTCAAGAATCTTTACGCCTTTGCCTTCTGCCAGGTCCTGGATTCCCACTCCCAGGCGTGGTTTGCGGCTATAGTTGAAATCAAAATCAAAATCGCGGCCATCCATACGGGGCATTTCTGGCATCTCAAAATTGAAATTGTTGTTTCTGTCCATGTTAAATACACGAACATTGGCCGACTTGTTTTTTCCGAGTGTAGCTGTAGCAGTTGCTGATTTACCATCGCGGAGGTAGGTAATGGTTACTTTTTCTTCGGGTTTGTGTTGGCCCACTGCTTCATAGAGGTCTTCGCTGTTCTCAATTTTTTTATCGCCTATCTGGGTAATGATATCATCTTTTTTGAGTCCTGTTTTTTCGGCGGCGCTCTCTTTTTCTACTGAAGTGATCTTGGCACCTTTTTCATTTTTCTCGGTTACCACACCCAGAAAAGCGCGGTTGCCGCCAAATGGAAAATCATCACCCATCATTTTCATACTACCCATAGGGGCCAAACGACCTTTGATTTTGGGTAGCATGCTACGCATGTGATCACTGTTACGCAGAATCTCCACGTCTGTGTCCTGGAGATCTTCCAAAGGTTTGCCGTTAACGGTGATGTTATCGCCATCTACTACGATGGTCATTTTTTCTTTGGCGTCTCCTTTTTTACGGATGGTGATGCTTTGGTCCTTACTTACTTTCGGTTTCTCTTTCTCTTTGGTTTGTGCAGTAGCGAGGGTAATACAACCCATGGTAAGCAGAAGCAGGGGTAAAATTCTCTTATTCATAAAGGCAATTTTTGATGTACGAATTTGTTGGTAGATCAAATGTAGGAGATTTGTCAAATACGAAACTATTCGGAAATGTTAAAAAAGGTTAAACGATCAGGGATGGAGCAGGTCTTGGGCTCAGCCGACGGTGGGGTGGAGGAGTTGGTAGGTTTTTACCGGACAGCCATCCACTTCTTCGAAACAGGTAAACTGCATGCCACATTTTTCAATCACCCGCAGGGAAGCCAGGTTCTCTATATGTGCCCGGGCGGTGATCAGTGGAAGCTGGTATTGGGCAAAACCATAACTCAAGCAAGCGGCAGCTGCTTCACTGGCATAACCTTTCCCCCAGCAGCTACGCAGAAAGCGGTAACCGAGGTCGGTTTCCTTTCTTTCGGGCCGGTATTTTAAACCACACCAACCTATGAATGCCATATTTTCTTTCAGCAACACTGCCCACCTGCCATAGCCGTACTGTTGGTATTGCGGAATAATTCTTTGCCTGATCAGTTCCAAAGCAACCGTTTCATCGGTAGTGGGCAACTCGTGCAGGTAACGGGTTACTTCCGGGTCTTTGTTCAGCGCATAAATCAATGCGGCATCTTTTTCCGTGAATTCGCGGAAGAGCAGTCGTTGAGAGGAGAAGAGGCTGGTCATATACAGACAGTAAAAAGCCACAGATACACCGATGATTTCTGGTGGATCTGTGGCTGAAATTAAGGAATACAATTATACCAGTAAGGCTTTCACTTTTTCGATCACAGCTGGCAGGTTAGAGGCATCCTGTCCTCCGGCAGTAGCCAATGTTTTCTGTCCGCCACCGCCGCCTTTGATCAAACCCGCTACCTGCTCCTTGATGATTTTGGGCGCTTCCAGTCCTTTGGAAACACTCACCGCTTCATCCAGTAAAATGGCCACCTGTGCTTTTCCATCTACCTGTGCTGCCAGTACCACTACATAATTGGTTAAGGCAGTTTTCATTTCAAAACAGAGTTTTTTCAGGCTGTCTGCACTGCTTACTTCTACCACCGCACCCAGGAAAGTGATGCCATGAATGTTTTCCGTTTTAGAAAGTAATTCATTTTTAGTAACGATAAGTTGTTTGGCTTCGAGGCTTTCGATGCGTTTTCTGAGTTCATTATTATCGGCCTGTAAAGCTTCTACGGCTTTGCTGATCTCTTTCGGATTTTTTAGTGCTTCGCGGATCTGGTTCACCTGTTCAAACTGCTCCAGTATCAGGGCTTCTGCGGCTTTACCACTTACAGCCTCAATCCTTCTTACGCCAGCAGCTACAGCAGATTCGTGTTTGATTTTACAAAATCCCAGTTCACCGGTATGCCCTACATGGGTGCCGCCGCAGAGTTCAATTGAATAGGTGGGATCCATCACCACCACACGCACTACGTCTCCGTATTTCTCTCCAAACAAAGCCATGGCACCCATGGCTATGGCTTCATCCTTACTCATTTCTTTGATGTATACGGGAATGTTAGCACGGATCTTTTCATTCACCATGCTTTCGATCTGCGTGATCTCTTCCTCGGTTACTTTGGCAAAATGGGAAAAGTCGAAACGGAGTTGTTCTTCGTTCACCAGACTTCCTTTCTGTGCCACATGTGTACCCAGCACTTTGCGTAAGGCAGCGTGCAGTAAATGAGTGGCGCTATGGTGTATGGCGGTTGACTGGCGCTGGTTTGCATCTACGCTGGCCATTACTGTTGCCTGGATATTGGCGGGTAAACTATCTGTAAAATGGATGATGAGGTTATTCTCTTTTTTGGTATCCGTTACAGCTACAACTTCTCCTTCAAAATCCAGTGTACCGGTATCGCCCACCTGTCCGCCGCTTTCTGCATAAAAAGGCGTGGCTTCCAGTACGAGTTGGTAGGCTTCTTTGCCCTTGGCTTTTACTTTTCGGTATTTGATCACTTTGCTTCTGATCTCGAGCGAATCGTATCCTACAAATTCGTTCATCGCTGCATCAGCCAATACTACCCAGTCTTCTGTATCAATGGTGCCTGCTGCACGGCTGCGGTTTTTTTGTTGCTGCATTTCTGCTTCAAAACCCTTTTCATCTATGGTGAGCTGGTTTTCTGCAGCAATCAATCGCGTAAGATCGATGGGGAAACCGAATGTATCAAACAGTTCGAAGGCAGCTTTACCTTCAATCTGTTGTTTGGATTGTGCAATGATATCATCAATCCGCTTCAATCCTTTATCCAGTGTTTTCAGAAATGCATCTTCTTCTTCCTTCACTACCTTACTCACAAAGTCGAGCTGTTTTTTCAATTCAGGGAATACGTTACTGAACTGATCGGCCAATAAGGGCAACAATTGAAATAACAAGGGCTGTTTGTAATCGAGATAAGAATAATAATACCGCACCGCCCTTCTTAAAATCCGCCTGATCACATAACCGGCGCCGTTATTGGCGGGTAATTGTCCGTCGGCGATGGTAAATGCAATGGCGCGGATATGATCGGCCAGCACCCGGAAGGCAACGGCTTCTTTGCTATCGCTGTAATCGTATTTTTTTTCGGTGATCTTTTCAGTGGCAGCAATGGTGCCGGTGAACACATCGGTATCGTAATTGCTTTGTTTTCCCTGTATCACACGAACCAGTCTTTCAAAGCCCATACCTGTATCAACATGTTTGGATGGCAATGACTCCAGGCTGCCATCTTTCAGGCGGTTGTACTGGATGAATACATTGTTCCAGATTTCTATGACCTGCGGGTGATCTTTGTTGATGAGTTCTTTTCCTGGTACCAGCTTTCTTTCTGCATCCGTCCTGCAATCAACATGAATTTCGGAACAGGGTCCGCAGGGTCCTGTATCCCCCATCTCCCAGAAATTATCCTTTTTATTTCCATACACGATACGATCCTCCGGTATGAGTTTTTTCCATTGATCCAATGCAACCGTAGAAGCCGGTAACCCTTCTTTCGGATCTCCTTCAAAAACGGTTACATATAAACGGTCTTTGTCTAATTTGTATACTTCTGTCAACAGTTCCCAGCTCCAGGCAATGGCTTCGGCTTTGAAATAATCGCCAAAACTCCAGTTACCCAGCATTTCGAACATGGTATGGTGGTAGGTATCTACACCCACTTCTTCCAGGTCATTGTGTTTGCCGCTTACGCGTAAACATTTTTGGGTATCTGCAATCCGGGTAGCTGTTGGTTTTTTGTTGCCCAGAAAATAGTCTTTGAACTGGTTCATCCCCGCATTAGTGAATAATAGGGTGGGATCATTTTTAACCACGATCGGAGCCGATGGCACAATCTGATGGCCCTTTGAGGCAAAAAAATCAAGGAATTTCTGACGTATTTCGGCACTGGTCATCATCTATCAATAAATTTTAAACAAAATGTTAGGGCGTTAGAAACTATATTTGGAAGCTTTTTAGGGGCATCAAAGGTAAGGAAATGAGGTGTGAATGCGTGAATCGTGAGGCTTGAATCGGGCGGTTGGCATCCAGGATTCCGCTCACTTACTGTTGCTTATTCACTCTTTCAGCCCCCTCAACAGCAGAAAAGCCAATGAAAAAGGTCAAATACTACTATAATACCCATACCCTCCGGTACGAAAAGCTGGAAGTTCCCCTTCGGGTGCGGTTATTGCAGTTGATCGGTTTCATTGCGGCATCCATCGTAACCGGTGCCATCATCTTTGCCATCGCTTTCCGTTATATCGACTCCCCCAAAGAGAAATACCTGCGCCAGCAGAACGAGGACCTGAGTAATAATTACAGTGTTTTCATGGAGAGACTGAAGCAGCTGGAGCTGAAAATGGACGAGATCGAGAATCGTGACAACGGGGTGTACCGTTCTATTTTCGGAGCCACCCCCATTCCCGATAGTGCGCGGATCAAGGATATAGAGCTGCGGAAAGAAGTGAAACTGGTTCAAAGCATGGGCGAATCGGAGCTGGTAGAAAGTATTGCGGGTCAGCTGAATAACCTGTCACTACGTACCGCTTACCAGGTAAAATCTTTTGATGAAATTGCCAGTCTGGTAAAGAATAAGGAAAAACTGCTGGCTTCCACTCCCTCCATCCAACCCATCAGTAATAAGAACCTGAACCGGATTGCGTCGGGTTTTGGTTATCGGATTGATCCTGTTTACAAAGATCGCAGGGCGCATATGGGACTGGATTTCAGTGCCCCGATGGGCACCCCGATTTATGCAACTGCCGATGGCAGGGTAAAAGACGCTGGTTATCACACAGGTGGCTTCGGTAACCGGGTTGTGGTATCGCATGGTTTTGGTTATGAAACCCTGTATGGCCACATGGTACGGATCAAAGCCCGGGTGGGCGAAACGGTGAAAAGGGGCGAGGTTATCGGTTACGTAGGTAACTCCGGTAAGAGCACCGCACCACATTGCCACTATGAAGTACACAGGGGTGGTATACCGGTAGATCCGATCTACTATTTCTACAACGATCTTACACCGGCACAGTTTGATCGGATCCTGAAACTGGCGGCTGCGAGCAACCAGAGTTTTGACTAATCTTTCGTTGCGGCAGATTGTTTCAGAACATTAATCTGACTAATTTGTAATTAGTTTTCATCAACTTACTTTCAGTGGAACCAGGCGTTAGAGAATATCTGCTGCGTATTGTGAATACGATGTCGGTGGCATTGCTTTGGATGGCTATTAACAGCACGGCCGGCATCATGTTCGGATATGCATTTGTAGAAGAGCGTATCAGGACGGGTAATGTGCTTTTTTACGTTTGGTTCCTGCTCAGTTTTGCTTTGTTGTTAAGGTGGGCGATCCGTTTGTGGCGCAAACCGATCGATTTTGAACAGTGACCAAACCAGCCTTTCATAAAATAAATCCGCCCGGATAAATCAATTGCATCGGCTTTTCCTTATTTTCAGTTGAGAAACTGAGAATATATGTATCTGAAAAATATATCCAGATGGTCTGTAATTACGGGCACCCTGCTGATCTGGACCATTAAATTCCTGATCAGACCACTGGTAGCTATACCCTCTTTCCTGCAACCACTGATTGGCTTTGCCCCTAACCTGATCGGCTCTTTTTTGCTGCCCTTTGGGGCCTGCTGGTTCTTTCAACGGTATTTCAGGTTACAGACACAGAGAGATCTTACGTTTACCTGTTCTTTCGGATTACTGTTAGTGATAATCAATGAATACCTGCAACTGATCCCTTTATTCGGGAGAACCTTTGATTACCTCGATATTTTTTCTTCTGTGATCGGCGTGTTCTGCGGGCATCTGGTATTTGGCCGTTTGATGGGTTCGCAGGTGGCACAGGCAAAACAGTCTGCTTTGTAAGAGACTGTTTTGCGCATAATTTTTCAATAAGTGGAGAAACGAAGAGAAGAAGTCAGGATTAATTTTTTCCGTCTTTGGTATCGAGGATCACAGGTGTTTTGCCCCCACCCATGATAATCACTTTTGCATTAGGAGAAGTGATCAGTCCTTTCATTACCTGGATCTGTTCGTATTGCAGCTGTTTATCGCCCAGGCCAGAACTGATGATGCGCTGGTAATCGGCAATACCCTGGGCTTCTACGCGTTTACGCTCTGCCTCCTGTTTTTCTTTCTGTAATACGAATTCCATTTTCTGCGCATCCTGTTCCGCTTTTATTTTTTCTTCAATGGAACCCTTTACAGTAGCAGGCAGGGTAATATTACGTACCAGCAATTGCTCCAGTACCAACCCCCTTTTTTTAAAATCGGTTTCGATACTTTTAAAAATCCGACCCTGAAACAGGTCTCTTTTGTTAGAGTACATATCTACTGCTGTAAAATACACCGCATTGTCTCTGATTTTGGTACGGGTCAGCGGACGAACAATCTTGTCGCGGTAATCGAGCCCGGTTTCTTTGATGATGGTAGGCGCTTCGGTACTGATTACCCGGTAAAGAACAGTGAGGTCTATGATCACTTCCAGACCATCGGCAGTGAGTACCCGGATGGCATCATCTCCCATTTTATCGCCTTCGTCGTGCACTCCGCTCATGGTGTAGTTCTGCGTTTTGATATCAATGGTATTTACTTCTACCAATGGATTGATCAAATTCAGCCCGCTGGTAAGGATATCGTTATCTACTTTTCCGAAGAGGGATTTTACGCCGATCTGCCCGGCATCGATCTGTTTGATACAGGAAGTCATTACCCCGATTACGATAATGGCGAGTCCGCTGATCCGCAGGCCTACCGACAGTTTCCGTAAATCGTCTCTTTCTTTGTTCATGGCAATGGCGGTAACCAGTAAGATCACGCCTAGTATAATGAGTATCATATAACTGATTTTAAATTAGTTAATCGTTAGTCGCGGAATTGATCCGAATATTACATTAACTGCTGTGATCCGACACGATGACCCATTCGCCTTTGATCTTGCGCAGTATCAGCGTATAATGACCGCTCAGATTGCCAATGGTTCTTGTAAGCATCCATTTCCCCAAAACAAAATAGCAGTCTGGAGAAAGTGCCTGTACTTTCAGGATATCAAAATTGAGTTTCCCCATTACCGTTGTATCGGGATACCTTTTTTTATAGTTCTCGAGGGTAGTACGGTAACCGTAATTGGGGCCGGCTGAACCTACGAACAACAGACTATCGCTTTTCCAATAGCCGTTCATGAATGCATCGATATTACCCTTGTTCCAGTCTCTGGTTTGCCTGGCCAGCAGGTTGCGGATGATTTGCTCGTCTTTGTTCTGGGCAGAAGCGGTGAGAAGAATTGCAGAAGTTAGCAGGGTTAAAAGCAGTTTCATGTGTGTCGATTATATAGTTAAGCTACGAATTAAAATAGATTAGCGGATAGCGAATTAACGGATTAAAGAATCCGCCAATCCGTTAATTCGCTATCCGCTAATCCGTTAATCCTCTCCCCGCTCTCACCATTTCGCGTTTGCCCCAGGGTCCCGGTATTTTTTCTACCCGGAAACCAGCGGCTTCCATGGATTTTCTCACTACCGATTTGCTGCAATAGGTAACGAGTAAACCGCCGGGTAATAACAGCTCATATAATTGTTGAAATACGGTTTCGGTCCACAGTTCGGGTTGGTAGCTGGGAGAGAATGCATCGAAATAAATACAGGCAATATCTTTTACCCCTTTTAGTGTCAGCAGCGAGCTTTTGTGTTTTTGGATTGTAAAAAAGGGATCAATAGCTATCGCTTCTTCCCAGTTGGCCTCGTGAATGGCGTGGAAACCAGTCTGATCCTGTAAAAGTTGACCGTAGTTAAGCTGGTTGATCTCTTCCGGGTTTAGGGGAAATAATTCTATCGCTGTATACAAAACAGGATGCTGCTGTAAACGGGCTTCCTGTAAGGTAAGTAAGGCATTCAATCCGGTTCCAAAGCCTATTTCCAGAACAGATAAGGGTCTTGTGGCAGATGCAAAGAGTGGCTGTAATCCTGCTTCTATGAATACATGACGGCTTTCGCCAACAGCACCGTGGTGACTATGGTAAGTGATACCGGCAGCTGGTATGGCTACTGTATGTGATCCATCTGCCGTTAGTCTAATTTCTCTTTGCATCGCTTTGCAAAATACTTAACTTACCCGCATGGAGTATGTAACACATTTGCAGAAAGATAAAAAGCTGGCTAAAATCATCGGTACAGATCTGCACCAGCTGAGCCTGCATCCCAATATACCGGTCCGGATCATGTCCAGTATCATCAGTCAGCAGTTAAGTACCAAAGTAGCCAGAGTGATCTTCCAACGTTTTCTCGACCTGTACAAAGGCAAAGAACCCAAACCACAACAGGTGTTGGATACCCCCGCTGAAACCCTGCGCGCCATCGGACTCAGCAATGCCAAAGTGAGTTACGTACACAATGTTGCTGCTTTCTGTATCGAGCATAAAATTACCGATAAGAAATTACTGGCTATGAGCAATGAAGAGATCATAGACCTGCTGGTACAGATCAAGGGAATCGGTAAATGGTCGGTAGAAATGCTGCTGATGTTTACCCTGGGGCGAGAAGATGTATTTGCCGTAGATGATCTCGGTATTCAGCAGGCGATGACGCATTTGTATAAACTGGATCCGGATAATAAAAAAGAGATGAAGGAGAAGATGCTCAAAATCTCAGCCAAATGGAGCCCATACCGTACCTATGCCTGTCTGCATTTGTGGCGGTGGAAGGATGCTTAACGCAGAACGCAGAACGCAGAACGCAGAACGCAGAACGCAGAACGCAGAACGCAGAACGCAGAATAAAAATACGGGATGTAAGTTAAACCATTGTAGCTTTTCGCGTTAGGCGGAATTCCTGGCAGCGTTGATAATACCGAACATACTACGCGTGATCAGTTTCTCATACACTTCTTTCATCACCGGATCGGTTTCTGTTTTGTGTAATTGATGTAATCCGTATTGTTGTATCGTTAATAGCGGTAGTACAATTTTATCGCGCATCTGGATGGAGGCACGGCCGGTTCTGTCATCCTGCATCAATTCGTTAGCATCAGACAGTTCCAGCACCAATGTGGCGGTAAGATCAAATTCCGCTTTAATGAGTTGCCAGATGGCACCGTATTCAGGATCGTCTTTAATGTATTGCGTTAAGGCAAAAGAAGATTTCAGCATACTCATCATACTGTTATCGATCAGCGTCCGGAAGAACAATACATTCCGGAACATCGCTTTTACATCTTCCCACAAACCTTTTTCTTTCATGTACTGCAAAGCGGTTCCTACACCATAGTATCCGGGTACATTCTGTTTCAGCTGACTCCAGCTTCCCACAAAAGGTACGGCCCGCAGGTCCTCGAACTTTAAACCACCACCGCTGCCACGTTTGGAAGGGCGACTGGCAATATTACTTTTGCTGTAATAATTCAGCGGACTGAACTGCTGCAGATAGGAGAGGAATTGCGGATGTGTTTTAAATGCCTGATACGAATCGTAACTCACTTTGCCCAACTCATCCAGCAAAAACCGATCGTGGGGAGATAAGAGCATCCGGTTATCAGAAAAAATTTCATTACTGATGCCGGCACTCAAGAGCTGCTCCAGGTTGTACTGAGAGGATTGAATGGTGCCGAAATTGGATGTGATAGTTTGTCCCTGCACGGTTAACTGGATCTCTTCATTCTCAATATTATTTCCCAGTGAAGCGTAGAATTTATTGGTCTTACCACCACCGCGCGAAGGAGGACCGCCACGTCCGTCAAAGAATTTTGCTTTGATATCATATTTGCGGGAGATAGCGGTGAGGTTCTCTTTGGCAGTATAGATACTCCAGTTGGCCTGCAGGTAACCGCCATCCTTGGTGCCATCGCTAAAACCGAGCATGATGGTTTGCTGCTGGTGGCGTTGCTTGAGGTGTTGTTTATATACCGGGTGCGAGTAGAGAAACTCCATGATGCTTTCTGCTTCCTGCAGGTCATCAATGGTTTCAAATAAAGGCACAATATCGATGGTCAGTTTTTCTGCTTTCCAACCACAGAGGCGGAAGAGGGCAAATACTTCCATCACATTTACAGCAGTCTGGCAGTTGCTGATGATATATCGATGGCAACCTGCTTCACCATTCATGGCCTGTATTTCCTGAATGGCATACATGGTTTCCAGCGTATCTCTGGTGAGGCCTTTTGGAAAGAGATTGACATCCAGCCTCATCTCCAGTGAGGATAATACCCTGATCTTGTCTTCCTGCGACAGACCTGCATATCTCGCTGGCAGAATACCTTTCTGCCCCTGACTCTGTAAAGTGGTATTGATCTCTACCAGAACCTGTGTGTGTATGCGGCTATCCTGTCGTACATCCAGTGCCGCAAAATGGGTTCCGAATATTTTTACTTTGTGGATCAGGCTGTCTATACGCTGTAAAAACAGAGAGTGATGTTTTTCTACTACCAGCCCGCGCATGGCGGTTAATTGTTTCAGCAATTCCTGTTTACCAATGCGGTTATTCTCGCTGGAGCGGAAAACATTTTCATACAATTGCTCTTCCAAACGGTGAATCATTACATCTACGCCGCTGAAAGTTAGTCTGCGGGAGAGTTTACGAACATCCCGGTAATAACAAACGATGATGGCACTGCGAAGTGCAGCAGCTACGCGGATGGTGGTAGCTGCATTTACAAACGGATTACCGTCCCTGTCGCCACCGGGCCAGAACCCCAGTTCGATAAATGGATTGTCGCTTTCGAATTCATTATCGAAAACCTCGCGGGCAATATAATTGTAAATATTTCCGATCGACTGGTACAATACATTCTCGAGATACCACATCAGGTTCACTGCTTCATCGTAGGGTGTGGGTTGTTTTTTATTGAAGAAGGGTGTGATACCCAGTTGTTGTATATACTGGTTAATGGTATGAAAGTCATTTTTACCGATCGCTTCGCTCATGTCGTGAATGATACCCAATACACTACCCGGGTAAAACTGCGTAGGGTGTGCGGTTAATACCACACGCACTTTGAATTTGCGGAGTTTGTTTTTTAAAGCCTGGGTTTTACCGGTAAAAGCGGCTTCGCTGTTCAGTGCTTTCAGACTGCCGGCGCCATCTATATTGTTCACCGTTGTGAAAGCGGCATCTTCAATGGCATCAAACAAAACCACCTGCCTTTCTATGTACTGGGCAAACTTGAACAGACGGTCAATCTTATCGGCCTCTGTTTTGATCTGGGTATGCTGTTCAAAAAACCGATCGATGATCTGCATGGGGCTTTTGCCTTCTGCATATCCATCAATACAGGCCTGCAGTAAAATGGGCAGTAAAGCGCCTACATTGGCGATGCCGGAAAAGGGAAGAGCTGCAAACAGACTGTTGTAAATGGTATACTTGTCTGTTACATTTCTTTTGAAATTGCTGATATATAAAGAAGAAGACATATTGTGCTTGCTGCGACCAAGTTACTTCATTTGCAGAAAAGGATACTAACAAAAACACTGGTTTCGGCTTGCTGGGCTTGATTTGCAGCTAATGACTGTTAGTTATGTTAGGTGAATCATTAAACCTTTGCTGTTTTTCAGTGTCAGAGAACAGTTCGTTATATTTATAAAAATACCTGCATGCACGCTGACGACAAGGAGTTATTGTTTCAGTTTCACCAGACTGCTACAAAGGAAAAAGCATTTACGGCCATTATTAAAAAGTACCAGGAGAAACTGTACTGGCATGTGCGCAGGCTGGTAGTGGATCATGATGACGCCAATGATGTGTTGCAGAATGTATTTATTAAGGTTTGGAAAGGATTGGAAAATTTCAGGGAAGACAGTCAACTGTATACCTGGTTATACCGTATTGCTACCAATGAATGCTTAACTTTTCTGGAACAGCAGAAAAAAAGGGGAACCATCAGTCTGAATGAAGAAGAAGCCGGGTTGAGTAATAAAGTGCGTGCAGACAGTAACTTTGACGCCAATAAACTGGAATGGCGCCTGCAGGTGGCCATACAGCAGTTGCCTGAAAAACAGCGGGTGGTGTTTAACCTGCGGTATTACGATGAAATGCCTTATCAGGAAATGAGCCGGATTCTGGAGACCAGTGAGGGGGCACTGAAAGCTAGTTATCATCACGCGGCGCGTAAAATAGAAGAATTCATAAAAAATTATTAAACTTTAAGCAAAACAGGCTGTCAAACCAGCAGATCATGGAAAACAGGAAACCTATCATAGCCGAATTACAGACAGTTGCCCCGCTGGTTGCAGAGACCAGTCCGGAGAAACTGTATACTGTTCCGGAAGGGTATTTTGCCTCGTTTCCGGCTGAAATAGCCGAAAAGATTCGTTTGGAGGAAATGCTGACTAAAGCTGCCGCACCTGTGTATGAAGTGCCGGATGGTTATTTTACCACCTTGCCCGTAGAAGTCCTTTCCCGTATCCAAACCAACCATACTGTACGTGAAGAGTTAGATGAAGTAGCCCCTTTACTCAACACCATTGACAAAGAAACGCCGTATCAGGTTCCTGAAAAATATTTTGCTAGGGCCGATTTTGCCCGTTTGGCCAGCTACCAGCAACCGCAGGCCAAGGTAGTTACCCTCCGGCTTGCCCGCCGGTGGATGCAGTATGCAGCCGCAGCACTGGTAACCGGTGTGCTGGTAACCGGTGCATTTCTGTTTACCGATAACCCCGCCAATATTGAGGAATCGACATACCAATCTGTTGATCTTTCTTCAGAATTAGATAAAGTAAGCGAAACCGAACTGGCCAATTATCTGGATAACCCTGAGCATGCAGCTGTTGCCAACACGGTTGCGGTATTGACCGGTGAAGAGAGCCTGACCGATGTGAAAAAAAACCTCCAGCGCGTAAGTGATGAGGAACTGAAACAATACCTGACTGATAATGCGGAGAGTTACGAAGTGTTAACGTCAGAATAAAGCAATACACCATGAGACCTGTTTTATATACTTTTTTACTGATCTTCTGTTTTGCCGCTACCGTGCAGGCGCAACAGGAGGATGCGCAGACACCGCCACCACCTGCCAATATCATTGGACTGAAAATGGCTTTTGTTACCAAACAGCTGGCCTTAACCAATGAAGAAGCACAGAAATTCTGGCCTGTGTATTACAGTTATTCGGCCGAGTTGCGTAAGATCCGCCAGAACAGAAAAGAAGATATACTGGCCACTGAGGAAGAAATGCTCAACCTCCGCAAAAAATACCGCACAGAATTTAAAAAAATACTCACCACCGACGAACGTGTAAACAAAGCACTTACCGTAGACAGGGATTTTATGGTGGTGGTGAAGAAAGAATTACAACAACGCAGGCAGCGGGGGAAGGGGAAACAGGAGTAGTGGTAGTGAGTAGTCAGTAGTGAGTGGGGAGACACGAATGGTCAATGGTCAATTGGCAATTATCACAAGAATCAAAAGATTCACCATTCATCATTGCCCATTCACTATTCACAACTACCTACTCACTACTGACTACTCACGATTCACGTCTCACGACTGACGATCCCCCCACACCGGATGTTTGATATCGTGATAGAACAGAAATGTCCATTTTTTTTCCTGTCCCTCCTGCCACCATTGCTGGCGCAGTTCCATGCATTTTTTTCCGTCGTAATCGTATTTGGCTATGAAGCGGCTTTTCATCTGTTGCAGCTGCGGCGCCACATCTCCTCCGAAAAAAGCGGTTTCACCATTTTCTTCTATCCAGAATACCTGGTGAAATTTACTATGCGCACCGGTTAGCTGATATCGGATATATCCATCAATCGTGCCTTCGTCTTCTGTTAACCAGACCACTTTGCTGAAATCTGCCAGTAACTGAAAGTCTTCGGTGAGGTAAGAGGCAGTTCCCAGTTCCATGGCATAGTCAAATTCTCTACGCTGCACATACCAGGTGGCGTAGGGAAAACTGAGAAACCTGTCGGGGCCGAGCTCGCTTTTAATGGTAACGCCACCCGCATGGTCCTTGTGTAAATGGCTCATCAGCACTTTGGTAACCTGTGCGGGTTGTATGCCGGCTTTTTCGAGATTTTGGTGTAATTGAAAACGGCCGTTGGTATCATTATATCCTAATCCTGTATCGAGCAGGATCACATCCTTTTCTGTAACGATCACAAAAGGCTGGATCTCTACCAGTAAGCTACCCAGCGGCCGGCTGTTCAGTTCTTCTGAGGAAGTATCAAAGGGAACAAACACTTTGGTTTTGTCGATGGTGAAAGTGCCTTCAGAAAGTGGAATAATTCTCATTTCGGGAAAATATTAATTTGAAAACAGGACGATTTGAAAATGTTATATTTTCGAAACAGGGCGTTCCCATTTTCAAATTGCTCCATTTTCAAATTGGTTACCTCAACACCATCTGCCTGTCGGCATCCAGCCTGAGTAATATAAAGATCAGTATGGTAAATGAAACCAGCGAAGAACCTCCATAACTGATCAATGGTAAGGTTACACCCGGTGAAGGGAATAAACCGATGGTCATACAGATATTGAAAGCGATATGGAAAAACATGATACTGGCCACACTATACGCATACACCCTGCTGAACGTACTTCGCTGCCGTTCCGCAATTTTGATGATCCGGAAGAGCAGGAACAGATAAATCATCAGGAACACAAAACTACCGATGAACCCAAAGGCTTCGCCCAGAGAGGCAAAAATGAAATCGGTATGCTGTGCCGGTACATATTTACCCCTGGTTTGGGTACCTTTTAAAAACCCTCTTCCCGTTAATCCACCAGAACCAATAGCGATCTTACTCTGGCGTACATTGTAATCATCCGGTTTACGGGGAGCTTTATCTGTTTTTTTCGCAGAACGTTTGTTGAGGCTGCAATCGTAATCTTTTCCAAAAGCACTGTATACCCTTGCACTCTGGTAACACTCCAGCACATTGTTAAAAATGAAAGGAACGGCAAATCTCTGTATGCCCACGCAGGCAAACCAGATGGTGAGGATCAGGTATAATAGTCTTTTACTTTTTTTGATGGCTTTACGTAGCAGGTAGATTACCAGCAAAGCAATGGCGGTAAGAATTATGGCGAGCGTATTGGGTTCTATCAGCAGGGTGGATATGATGAGTGCCACAAAAGAGAAACCGAGGATCAATACAAAGGGCGACAAGCCTTCGCGGAACATCACCAGAAAAAAACAGAAATATACCAGGGCCATACCCGATTCGTGCTGGGTAACTGAAATCACAGCCGGGAGAAGGCAGATTACTCCGGCAAGGATCTGTGATTTGAGTTTGGTGAAATCGGTTTCCTGTCTCGACAGAAATTTGGCCAATGCCAGTGCGGTAAATATTTTACAGATCTCTACCGGCTGCAGGTTAAATCCGCCACCCAGCGGGATCCAGCTTTTTGAGCCGCTGATATTCTTGCCGATCACGAAAGTAGCCAGCATCAGCAAGATCCCGAATGCATACATCAGGTTGGCAAAGGCGGTAAAGAGTTTACTGTCGGTTAATAAAATAAATGTGGCTATTACGGCGCATATCCCCGCAAATATGAGCTGTTTGCTGTAATTGGTTTTACCACCCAGAAAAGTCTGCAGCCAGTTGGTATCGACCCGGTACTCTATCATGAAAATGCAGAGGATCCCGATGGATACGAGTATCGCATATAACCAAACGATCGTCCAGTCTACGCCCTGCGCCTGTGATGTGATATTGTTACGGTTACTCATTTCGTTTGCTGCTTTTTGTATTTCCTGTCTTCGATGGTTAATGCTGCGGTTGGACTTTCTCCGCTTTTCTTCGGTATCGGAATTTTTTTAGCAGGGGCCGCTGGTGTGTTTCCGGGTTCTGTTTCAGGTTTGGCAGTTTCATCGTCAGAAGCATCATCCGTTTCTTTTTTGTTCAGCTTCTGTTCCAGCAACTGCTGGTTTTCTCTCAATCTTCTCAGAGAATCCTTCTTGGCAATCTCGATCCGCATCAATGGTGGAATATATACTTTGTTGGTATATTCTTCGATCATGGCTTTTCTTTCAGGACCTACAATGGAATCGCGTAAATATTTTTCAACGATCAGACTGGCAATAGGTGCCGCTACCCGTGCGCCCTGATCCGAGTTTTCGCAGATGACCGCAATAGCAATTCTTGGATTATCTCTGGGTGCAAATGCGCCGAAGAAGGAGTGATCAGGTTGTTTTTTTCCTTTGGCATAGTTTTCTACGGTTCCCGTTTTACCGCACATGATGATACCGGGAATTCTTGACCTCACGGCAGTACCGTATTCCACCACGGCCTGCATGCCATCCTGAACCGCACCATATACGGTATCTGCGATCCGCCTATCGGTAAAGTGTTTTACTTTATAAGGATCCAGCAAATTATATTCATCACCCCCCTCAATAGAATCTACCAGATGGGGTGTATAATACCAACCCTTATTGGCAATGATGGCCATCACATTGGCTAACTGAACGAGGGTCGTATTCACCTCACCCTGACCAATGGCATTGGAGATCACATTGCAGGAATACCAGCGTGGTCCGAATATTTTTCTGTAATCAGCCGAAACGGGAAGGTTCCCTTTTTTTTCTGAAGGAAGATCTACACCCAAACGCCGGCCCAATCCAAAAGTGTAGGCATAACTGTTGAATACGGCCAATGCACTGTCTGCACCACGATATCTGGGCTGGTCAAGTGTTCTTTTATATACGGTAGAGAAATAACTGTTATCACTATGTGCTACGGCATCTTTAAAGCTGAACACACCCTTATCCAGGCATTTGGGTTTGCCGGTACCACAACCGGTAAAATAACCAGGGCAGGTAACGGAAGTATGTTCATCTATCACTCCTTCTGATAACCCAATCAAACCCACAACCGTTTTAAAAGTAGAACCCGGAGAATAATAAGTACCTAATCCGCGGTTATTCAAAGGCAAACGTGGGTCCAGTAGCAGGTCTGCAAAATGTCTTTTCTGCTGGCTACCGGTTAAGTAATTTGGATCGTAGGTGGGGGCACTAACCATGCAAAGTATTCCACCCGTTTTAGGATCGATGGCAACAATGCTGCCCACTTTGTTGCTCATTAGTTTTTCGCCGAGTTTCTGCAACTCTACATCCAGACTCAGGTGAATATTCTTTCCCGCAATGGCAGCCGTATCGTAGATGCCATTTTCATAGGGTCCCTGGATCCGGCTTTTGTTATCGCGTATATAGTTCTTGACGCCGCGCTGGCCCATCAATACTTTTTCGTATGAGCGCTCCAGTCCGGTCATACCTGCATAATCGCCCATCTGGTAGCCCTCATCTTTGTGCCTGCGCAGGAAAGAGGTATCTACCTCGCGAATATAACCCAATACATGTCCGGCTACACTATACGGATAGGTTCTGACAGAACGTTCTGTAAGTGAGAAGCCTGGAAACTTATAAATATTTTCATTGAGGCGGGCAAACATCTCAACAGTAAGTAACGGTTCAAAAATGCTGGGTTTTACATATCCGTTCTTAAAAATGAGATCGCGGATTCTTTTTTTATATTCGGCGGTATCAATATTAAGTAAACTGCAGAGTGAAGCTGTGTCAACGCCCTTTGCTTCCGAGGGAATTACCTGCAGGTCGTAGCTGATGGTGTTTTCCAGGATCGCTTTTCTTTTTCTATCGAAAATGATTCCGCGGTCGGGATAAATCACTTTACGCAGAAGGGCGTTGTTTTCTGCAGCCAGTTTGTATTTTACTGAGAACAACTGCAGGTTGATCAGTTGCCCGATTATTACCAGAAATACAACCGCAAAAATGATCTGTATGATGCCCCCCCTGCTCTGATTAAATACCGGCATATCTGTTAACTAAGTAAGTGAGTTGAGTGATTGCGTAATGCTGGCTACAAAGTTGATGAAATGGGGGTATGCTTGTATCAACTATTTTAAAAAAGTTATTCATAGATGTGGGTAGCGGAAAGAAGGAATGGCTGGTATCTGTAAGCGGAATAGGCAGGCTTTGTTAACTACTCCGGTACCTGCTGTTTCTGTTAAACAGCATTTCTGCCAGAAAGATCATGAGCAGGCTGATAGCAGTGGTACCTGCCACTTTACCCAGGAAATAGACAAAGTTGCCAAACTGCAGCCACTCTATAAGTACCAGATAAAAATGGTGTACAAAACTGAGTATGCCCACATACAAGGCATATGGTGCCCACCCCATGCTTTTATGGCTGGGTTCAATATAACTCTGTTCCGTGGTTTCCTGCGGTATCAGCAGGTTCAGCAGGAAGGGGCGGATATAGGCAATCAGTACACAGGGAGCAGCATGTAAACCGTAAGTGCCGGTAAAATAATCAAGACTTAACCCGAATCCGAAACTGATGATCAGCAGCCAGAAACGGTTGATATTGAAGGGTAACCACAAAATATACAGGAAATAAAGGTAGGGTACCAGAAACTGGTGCAATGGCGGAACCTGGTTCAGGATATACACCTGGAACAGGATGAATACCACAAAACGGATGATATTTTTCAGCAGGCTGCTCATGGTGTTTTCGAAGTATTGGTTTCTAACTGAACCTGCTCTGCATACCGTACATTCTCGATCAGGTATACATACTGGAGGCTGAAAAAATTAGTGGCTGTCTTGATCTTCAGGTTGTAAAAATTACTGGAAGATTCTGAACTGATCCCTGCCACGGTTCCGATCAACAGTCTGGGAGGGAAGTTGGCAGAGTAATTACTCGTCATTACCGAATCACCCTTCACCACTTTGGCGCCCTTGGTTACATTGCGGAGTGTGAGAAAACCGGGATCGGCTCCATCCCATTCCAGACTACCGGTATTATTGTCTTTTTTCAGCATGGCACTTACCTTGCTGTTGCGGTGTATCAGACTCATGATTTTGCTGAAGTTAGGGCTGGTTTCAACCACCACACCTACAATGCCGGCAGAACTTACGGCAGCCATTCCCTTTCTCACTCCCTGGTTACTGCCCCGTTCTACTGTGATAAAATTATTCTGTAAGGCATAGGAATTACCAACCACTTTCGCTGGTAACCAGATAAACTTACGGGAACGTCCGAGAGTATCTTTTACCAGCGTGTCTACGTACAACTCCTTATCCGTATTGGGAGAAACAAAATTGGAAGCGAGCATATTCCGTAACCGAACGTTCTCTTCTGCCAGTAAGCGGTTGGTCTCTTTCAAGGCAAAATAATCGCGGAATCCGCTGTATTGTTTGTTGATGCCACCGGTTACTTCATTGGCTGCAGTAGCAAAAAAAGACTGGTGGGTTTTGCTCGCACTGCTCAGCATCACAATAGCCGACACCTGTAACAGCAAAAAGCTGAGAAAAGTGAGGTAGCGACGTATGAAGAGGAAAATATTTTTCACGAAGGCGGCTATGAGCTATGAGCCATGAGCCATGAGCACTCGCCGCTCACAGCTCGTGGCTCACAGCTGATTATCTCATAATAAATGGAAAACGCTGGTAGTTCTTGAGCGCCAGCCCGGTACCACGTACCACGCTCTTTAACGGATCATCTGCCACATGTACGGGCAGTTTAATCTTGGCACTCAGTCTTTTGTCCAATCCGCGCAACAGGGCACCACCACCTGTGAGGTATAAACCGCGGCGGTAGATATCCGCAGCCAGTTCCGGCGGTGTGGTTTCCAGTGCTTTCAGGATGGCTTCTTCTATTTTGAAAATGCTTTTGTCCAGTGCTTCGGCTATTTCCTGGTAGCTCACCATGATCTGCTTAGGGATACCGGTTACCAGATCACGGCCATTTACGGGCAGGTCATCCGGTGGGTTGTCCAGGTCTTTCATGGCAGCGCCTACATTGATCTTGATCTGCTCAGCCGTACGTTCCCCAATCAGCAAACTGTGGTAACGGCGCAGTGCTTCCATGATATCGGCGGTAAATTCATCACCGGCGATACGGATACTCTGGTCGCACACGATCCCCGCCAGGGCAATCACGGTAATACCGGTGGTTCCACCCCCGATATCGATGATCATGTTTCCAACAGGTTCTTCCACGTCGATCCCGATACCCAGGGCGGCTGCCATAGGTTCATGGATCATATATACTTCTTTGGCACCTGCCTGCTCGGCACTATCCCGAACGGCACGTTTTTCTACTTCTGTAATAGAGGAGGGGATACAGATCACCATACGCCAGCTGGGCGGAAACAGGGGCTTTTTAGGGTAGATCATCTTGATCAACTCCCTGATCATCAACTCTGCCGCGTTAAAATCGGCAATTACCCCGTCTTTCAGCGGACGTACGGTCCGGATGCTTTCGTGGGTCTTTTCGTGCATCATCAGGGCTTTTTTGCCCACGGCCAAAACCTCCTTCATATTATTGCGGTTCAGGGCAATGATCGAAGGCTCGTTTACTACCACTTCATCGTTATGAATGATCAGGGTATTGGCTGTACCCAGATCCATGGCAATCTCCTGTGTGAAAAAGTTAAACAATCCCATTGTATATAAAAAGTTCGAATGTGTTAGTCAATGTTTGCAAAGGTGACTGAAAATAGTGGATTCACAAAGCCAAAATACTGAATTTTCGGGGGTTTTGGGGCAGTTACCACGAATTAGGCAAAATGCGGTAAGGCAGTAGTGAGTGGTGAGTAGTCAGTTAAGCATATTCCCCACACTCACTATTCACTACTCACCACTCACCATTCACGCAAATTCATACCCGATATCCTTTCGGTAATACATCCCTTCAAACGAAATTTTCTGCAGTGTTTTTTTGGATTTGGCCACGGCTTCCGGAATGTTGTTTCCATACGCTGTAACGGTTAATACCCTGCCCCCATTGGTATATACTTCGCCATTCACCAGTTGGGTGCCTGCATGAAAAACAAGGGTGTCGTCTGTTGGCAGTTCATTCAATCCGCTGATCAGTAAATTTTTTCGGTAATCACCCGGATAACCACCACTCACTGCCATCACGGTTGCACAGTGTTGCGGATAGAATTCTATGTTAGCATCAACTAACGTA
This sequence comes from Caulobacter sp. UNC279MFTsu5.1, assembly GCA_943369185.1. GTDB lineage: Bacteria > Bacteroidota > Bacteroidia > Chitinophagales > Chitinophagaceae > Sediminibacterium. The sequence continues at coordinate 230,856 of CALRMK020000005.1, forward strand.
CCATTATCCATTGCGGCAAATAATCCTACAATATCTGTTTGCAATAACGGCATCACCACTTCTGTTTCCGGATCGCCCATACGGCAGTTGTATTCGATCACAAAAGGTTCGCCGCCTACATTCATCAAACCAAAAAATACAAAGCCATGGTAATTGAGTTCTTCTTTGAAAAGCCCGTTGATAGTGGGTTTGATGATCCTTTCTTCTACTTTCTGCATAAACAGATCATCCATAAAAGGTACCGGACTTACACAACCCATTCCTCCGGTATTCAAACCCGTATCACCTTCGCCGATGCGTTTGTAATCTTTTGCATGACCGATGATCTGGTATACTTCTCCGTCTGTTAGAGCAAAGACACTTACTTCAATACCTGCTAAAAATTCTTCGATCACCACTTTGCTGCTGGCTTCACCAAATTGTTTGTGCAGGATCATTTCTTCAAACACCTGCAGGGCTTCTTCGTGCGAAGAAGAAATGACCACTCCTTTTCCTGCAGCCAGTCCATCGGCTTTTAACACTACCGGTAAACTGTGCTGTGAAATATATTTTTTTCCTTCTTCAAAATTGGCAGCCGTAAATTCTGCATACCCCGCTGTTGGGATCTGGTGGCGCTGCATGAATTTTTTACTGAAGGCTTTACTACCTTCTAATTGAGCAGCTTCGGCCGATGGACCCACTACAATGATGTGCTGCAGCAGCGGATCGCTCTGGAAATAATCGTAGATGCCTTTTACCAGCGGTTCTTCTGGCCCTACTACCAGCATATTGATCTTCTGGTCCAGACAGGTTTGTTTGATCGCAGGAAAATCTGTGACTGATAGGGCAAGATTGGTGCCATATTGGGCTGTGCCGGCATTACCCGGGGCTATAAAAAGTTTATCACAGTGATGGCTTTTCACCATTTTCCAGGCCAATGCATTTTCGCGTCCGCCGGAGCCAAGTAGTAAGATGTTCATGAGGGTTCGATTGCCAAGCGAAAGTAGGCTGTATGGGGGATTTTTTGGGAGATAGGGGAAAATTATTGTGAATGGGCAATGGTCAATGGGCAATGGTGAGTTGTGAGTAGTCAGTAGTGAGTATCTATTGCCAATTCACCATTGACCATTCACAACTGCCCACTCACTTCTCACCACTCACAATTCACTTCCCTCAGTCCATTTCCTCCACCCCTATATAACTCTTCTCTGGTAACCTTCGGGCGATCAGGAGGAACAAAACAAATGATACGGCCAATATGCCGATGAATAGCCAGTAATATCTGGCACCGGTGAACTGGCTGAAGAAGCCTTTGTTGACAATGTTTCCATTGATGAGGCCCACGAGCAGGTTACCGGCCGAAATACCCAGCAGGTACAGAGCACTCATGGTACTTTTCATCGATTTGGGCGAATGGGTATAGGCATACTCCAGACAGGTAACAGAAACCATTATTTCTGAAGCTGCCAGCAGTATATAGGCCAGGATCTGCCACCATACCGATGGTTTTCCGCCGGCATCGATCTGCTCCTGCAGCAGTGCAATGATCACAAACGCCAGCCCGATCACCACCAATCCGCCACCAATCTTACGTAACGGAGTTACTTTGATCCCTCTTTTTTCCAGAAAAGGATAAATAAAAGAAGTGAAAACCGGGATCAGTAACACCAGGAACAGGGGATTAATAAAATTGATCTGCTCGGGTAAAATGGTAATGCCCCCGATCAGTGTCAGATCCAGACGGGTGGCCTGTAATACCCATTCGGACAGGTTTTGGTCCCACAATGCCCAGAATATCGGTGTGAATGCAAACACGGCCAGTACCCGGTACACAGCCTGTATACCATCGATCGATTTGGCGGAATATTTTTCGCCCACGGCTTCCCATACTTTTTGTCCGGGTTTGCGGCTGAACAGTTTGATCAGGGCATAGATGGAAATGGTAAAAAAATTCTCTTTTTTAATACCTGCGGGAGGTGCTTTTACATATTTTTTTCGTCCGAGCCAGAAAATCAGCGTAGCCAATGCCATCAGGATACCGGGTACACCAAAAGCGATCTCAGGTCCGTAATATTTTTTCAGAAGCGGAATGAACAAAGGTGCCAGTGTGCCGCCCAGATTGATACTCATGTAAAACCAGCCGTATACTTTGGAAAGCAGGTGTTCGTTAGACTTGTCAAACTGGTCGCCCACATTGGCCGATACGCAGGATTTGATACCACCCGCACAACAGGCAATAATTACCAGGCCGGTGCTGAAAAGGGTATAACTATTGTCTGAAACAGATAATACAAAATGCCCCAACGTATACAGAATGGAAACGAAAAGGATCACCCGGTATTTTCCAAAAAACCAATCGGCCATGATGGCGCCAACAATGGGCATGAAATACGCCAGTGTTACAAAGAGATGCGACATCTCATTTGCCTTTGCATCGGCTTCGGCGGTAAGTGCAGGATTGAGGGTGGGGTTAAAAAACGCAACGGCCATATAAGTGACCATGATGGAGCGCAAACCGTAAAAACTGAACCTTTCTGCTATTTCACTACCAATGATATAAGGAACCGATTTGGGCATCCCGGTTTTCCTGATATCGCTTTGTATTTCACTCATAAGTTGTATTTTGGTTTTTTAAAGATATTGGAAACTGGTTAAAAGCATTGAACCCTTTTAACTTCCAGCCCATATACTTGCACGCTAACTAAAACTGCCGATTATGTCTGATGAGAAAAAAACATTCAAACCCTTTGTTGCCCCCGAAACAAATATGAAGGAGCTTACCGTAAAATCCATACTGGTAGGTAGTTTATTCGGGGTCATATTTGGCGCAGCCACGGTTTACCTGGCGCTGAAAGCCGGGTTAACGGTTTCCGCTTCTATTCCGATTGCGGTGATCGCGATTACGTTGGGAAGAAAATTTCTGAAAACAACCATCCTCGAGAACAACATCATTCAAACCACCGGTTCTGCAGGCGAGAGTATTGCAGCGGGTGTGGCATTTACCCTGCCGGGTTTTCTGTTCCTTTCTTCACCCTCCAGTGCAGAATATTTCAATTACCTCACCATCCTGATACTGGCTATCATTGGTGGTTTACTGGGTACCTTATTGATGATTCCGCTGCGGAAAGCACTGATCGTTAACGAGCATGAAAATCTTCCTTATCCCGAAGGCACGGCCTGCGGCGATGTGTTGAAGGCCGGCGAAAAAGGAGGCGATTTTGCCAAGACCGCTTTCTGGGGACTGGGTGTCGCTTTTGCCTATGCCATCCTGCAGAAGATTTTGCATGTGATTGCAGAGACCCCTTTTTATGCCACCAAACAGATCAATAAGTTTTTCCCTTCGGCCAAAGTATCGGGTGAGATCACACCGGAGTATATGGGTGTGGGTTATATCATCGGTCCTAAAATCGCCGGTGTACTGGTCGCGGGTAGTGTGTTGAGCTGGTTGGTATTTATTCCATTGCTCTCTACCCTGGTTCCAGGAGATGTAATTGCCCTGCAGCTGGTAAAACTGGGTTATCTCGTTGATGTAACCAAAGCAGGCGGTAAAGGTGGCTGGGATCCGGTAACACATAGCTTTGCTGATTATTCAGCGGCTATTTATTATGCCTATATCCGTCAGGTAGGTGCCGGTGCCGTAACTGCAGGTGGGGTGATCACTTTGCTGAAAACCATTCCTACTATTGTTAAATCCATTAAGGGAAGTGTGGCTTCTTTAAAAGCCAATAACCAGCCCGGAGCCGCTGCTATTCTGCGTACCGAAAAAGACCTGAACCTGAAAGTGGTGGGTTTTGGCAGTCTGGCCCTGATCGGACTGATTGCTGTATTACCGCAGGTGCCCGGCGATAGTTTTCTGCAGAAATTACTGATCGGTGTACTGGTGATTTTGTTTGGAGCTTTGTTTGTAACCGTATCCTCCCGGATCGTGGGATTGATCGGCTCTTCCAATAACCCCATCAGCGGTATGACCATTGCTACGGTAATGGGTACGAGCCTGATCTTTTTAAGTGTTGGCTGGACGGGCAAAGCCTTTGAACCACTGGTACTGGTAGTGGGTGGTATGATCTGTATCGCTGCCGCCAATGCCGGCGCCACTTCGCAAGATCTGAAGAGCGGTTATATTGTAGGTGCTACGCCACGTAACCAGCAGATCGCTTTGTTTGTAGGTGCGATCGTTTCTTCGATTGTGATCGGATTAACAGTAAAATTTCTTGACAGACCCACTACTGAAATGCTGCAGCAAGGTGTACAGCATGCCATCGGATCTGACAAATATCCCGCACCACAGGCTACGCTGATGGCCACCCTGATCAAAGGGATCCTTTCACAAAACCTCGACTGGCAATATGTAGTAGTGGGTATTTTCTTAGCCATCACGATGGAATTATGCGGCATCAAATCACTTAGCTTCGCGATCGGTGTGTACCTGCCACTGGCTACTACCTTACCGATCTTTATTGGTGGTGCCATTCGTGGTATTGTAGAAGCCAAACAGAAAAAAGACAATATCAAACTGAATGCAGAAGAAGAGGAACTGGGTAAGGGCAATCTGTTTGCTACCGGACTGGTAGCGGGTGGTGCCGTGGCCGGTGTGGTGATCGCTTTCCTGGCGGGATCGGATAGCGGAGAAAAATTCCTGAAAGCCATCAGTATGGAAGAAGGTATTGTACACAGCTTGTCGCAGGGAGGTTATTTTATCCTGGGTACCCTGTTCTTTGCTGCTATGGGAATGATCCTGTACCGCGTAGCGATCAAAAAAACAACCTAATGCCAACCGCGCCTTTGCGCCTTTGCGTGCAAATTTTCTCGCAAAGGCGCGGTAAGGAAATAATTTGCTAAGCCTGCTGTAACTAACAGCAGGCTTTTTTATGGGGCTGCCGGGTTAAACCTTCCGCTACGTTCTCCGTCATACTAAAAATGGTTACTATGAATCTCCGGCGTTTGTATCAAACCTTTACGGTAGGGGCCTGTATCACGCTTTTGTCTGCATTTGTGCAGGGCAGTACTGCCGACACGCCCGCCCCCCCCCGGCTGAATATGCCCTATAAAAAAATGGGGCTTACCCAGGAACAGGCTGCGGCCCATCTGCTAAACCGTTTTACATTCGGCACGCAACCGGGCCAGGTAAAACAAGTGGTAGAGATGGGACTGGACAACTGGCTTCTGCAACAACTGGAAAGCAAATTACCGGATGAGGAAGTGAACCGCCGTCTGCCTGCCGCCAATTACGAGGCATTGACCATGGATAACGAAACCATAGTGAACCGTTACCTCAACGCCGGGCAGATCATTCGTGTAGCGGCTAAGAATAATTTACTGGACAAAGATTCTATCCGCAACCTCGATAAACCTGAATACCGTGCGCAGTTAAAAAAACTGATGGATGCACAGGGTTATCAACTGCCGCAGGAATTACACCGGCAACTCATTAACCAGAAAGTGATCCGTGCAGCGTACGGACAGAACCAGTTGCAGGAATTACTCACAGATTTCTGGTTCAATCACTTCAACGTATCCTTAACAAAGGGCCAGTGCCAGCAGTATGTACTCACGTATGAGCGCGATGCGATCCGACCCAATGTGCTGGGTAATTTTGGCACCTTGCTGGAAGCCACGGCCAAACACCCTGCCATGCTGGAATACCTGGACAATGCTTCCAGTGTAAGTATGGATAACGACATGGCCCGCCGTCAGGAAAAGAATGTGTTGGCCAGACAGGCACGCGAACGTTTACAACAGGCAGCCAATGATACTACTACCCCCGGCGGAAAAATATTACAGCAAACACTGGCTGCCAGAAAAACGCAAGGATTGAATGAAAATTATGCCCGCGAAATCATGGAGCTGCACACATTGGGAGTAGATGGCGGTTATACACAACAGGATGTAACCACCGTAGCCCGAGCTTTAACCGGCTGGAGTGTAAAGCCTTTGTATAAGGATGGTCCTGGTAATAAATTACTGCAGGCTGCCGGTCCTGCTTTGCTGCAGCGCAGAGGTTTTGTGGTAGATGGCGATTTTTTATTCCGTGCAGACAAACATGATGAGAGTGCGAAGACCATCCTCGGTAAAAACTTCCCTGCCAATGGCGGCTATGAAGAAGGTAAACAGGTATTGGAAATGCTGGCTACCCATCCCTCTACTGCTAAGTTCATCAGCACCAAATTAGCTGCGAGGTTTGTGAGTGATACACCTTCGGCTGCATTGGTGACTAAAATGACAGACGCTTTCCTGAAAAGCCATGGTAATATCAAAACCGTATTGATCACGATGGTGAATAGCCGTGAGTTCTGGGATACAAAAGCATTACGCGAGAAAGTAAAATCGCCTTTTGAATTTGCCATTAGTGCCATTCGTGCCACCAATGCAGATGTGCAACAACCCTTCCAGATCTATAATTGGTGTACGCGCATGGGACAGCGATTCTATTTTTACCAGGCCCCCACCGGTTTTCCTGATCGTGCCGGATACTGGATCAATACCGGATCGCTGCTGAACCGGATGAATTTCGGGTTGGCATTTGCTACGGGTAAAATTCCGGGTGTAAAACTAAATCTGGCGGCACTGAATGATAACCATGAACCTGAGAGTGCAGAAGCGGCACTTGCCATTTATAGTAAGATCCTGTTACCCGAAAGAAACCAGGACGAAAATATCCGCCGCCTCACTGCCATGGTACGCGATACCAATCTGGAACAGAAGATCAATGAAGCAGCGGAGAAAAATCCCTTAGCTACTGTTGAGGTGCAAACAGCAGAACAGGATGAGATGATGGGTGCATCGATGAAAAAGAATAAGCGGGAAAAAGTAAATGAGAAAAAAGCCCTGAGCAAAAAGAACCTGCCGGTAACCACCCTGTATGTAGCGGGTAATACCAATACCGTATCACAAGTGGCAGGCATCATTATTGGATCTCCTGAATTTCAAAGAAAATAAACCGCGCCTCTGCCCCTTTGCGAGCTAATTTTTCCCGCAAAGGAGCAGAGACGAAAAAATAATTGATATGGTTAATCGCAGGGCATTTATGAAATCGGGCGCTATGGCGCTGTTTGCGGCAGGGTTTGGGGGTGTACCTAACTTTATTGCAAGAGCTGCCAATAGCGGAAAAATTCTATCACCGTATAAAAAGAACAAAGTGCTGGTCTGTATTTTCCAGCGCGGAGCGATGGATGGATTGATGGCAGTGAGTCCGTTTACGGATCCTAATCTGAAAACATTGCGCCCTACTTTGTATATGAGTCCGGCCACAACAGAAGGTAAACAAATCGATCTGGACGGACGTTTTGGATTACATCCTTCTTTGGCAGCGTTCGCTCCTTTTTTTACGGAGGGGCGTATGGCCATTGTACATGGCGTAGGAAGTCCGAATACCACCCGCAGTCATTTTGATGCGCAGGATTATATGGAAAGCGGTACCCCTTTCAGCAAAAGTACCAGCAGCGGCTGGCTGAACAGGGCAGTGGGTTTACTGGGTCACGAGGGTACTCCTTTTCGTGCAGTGAGTCTGACGAGTTCTTTGCCAAGAAGTTTGTATGGCGATAATGAATCCTTGGCCATTAATAACCTGCAGGATTTTGCCATACAGATGAGGGGCAATCCTTTGGCTACCAATTTAGCTTCTAAGTCTTTTGAGCAGTTGTACGATCAGACATCCAGCCAGATTCTCAGCAAAACCGGTAAGGAAAGTTTTGATGCGATGAAGATGCTGAACGTGAATAACATTAAAAACTATCAGCCTGCCAATGGAGTAGTGTATCCAAACTCTCCGCTGGGCAATGCTTTAAAACAGATCGCTACACTCATTAAAATGAATGTGGGTATGGAAGTAGCTTTTGCAGAGAGCGGTGGCTGGGATACCCATTTTAACCAGGGAACAGTGAATGGCGCGCTTGCGAGAAACCTGAAAGATTTCAGCGACAGCATTGCTGCCTTCTGGAAAGACATGGAAGCTTATCAGGATGAGGTAACCGTGATGACGATGACAGAGTTTGGACGTACCGCCCACCAGAACGGCACCGGTGGCACCGATCATGGAAGAGCGAGTTGTTTGTTTGTATTGGGTAATGATGTGCAGGGTGGTAAAGTGTACAACAATATCAAATCACTTGCTAAATCCGAGTTGGAAGATGGCCGCGACCTGCCGGTGAGTACGGATTTTCGCTCTGTGTTCAGTTCGGTAGCGAATGGGCATTTGAAGATCAATAACAATAATAAGCTGTTTCCTTCCTGGGATGGAAAATCGTTGGCGCTCATGAAAGGCTAGCGGTAAAAAAGCAGGGTAAGTTTTTTAGTAAATGCCTTAGGGCAATTACTTATCTTTTGTCCATGTTTTATATGCCTGAAAATACGAACTGTTCCAGCTTTTATACCTCGGTATCATCACCTCTTCCAGCCTGCGTAAAAAATCAGTATAATTTTTCTGGCGGCTCCATAAATTCTCACTCAAAGCAGTCATACGCGGAAAAACCATGTAATCCACTTTGGTAGGAAACTCCATGTATTCCGTCCAGACATTTGCCTGCGCACCAATGATCTTGTGGGCCAGTCCGGCGGCTTTTACGGCATCAGGCACTACCTGGTATTTGTACACAGCTTCTACCGGGTTATAGCCATGAATAGCCAGACTGTCTTTCGGATCTTTGGATTGGTAGTGATCGAAGTAAAAAGGTTTACCCGGTGTTTGTATGATCTCAAAACCTTTTTTGGCAACTGCGAGGGCTTGCTTATCATCGCTCCAGTTCATGATCAGGGTGCTGGTATCCAGATCGCCTTCTGCGATCTCGTGCCAGCCTACTGATTTTTTTTGAAGTTGTTTCAGGTGTTTGGCAACGTATTCGATGAAATAAGTCTCCAATGCTTTTTCGGATGACAGGTTCTTGCTTTTGATAAATGCCTGTGTTTTGGGATCCTGTTTCCACCAGAGCATGCTACACTCATCGCCACCGATATGTATGTAGGTAGAAGGGAATAGTTCTGCCAGTTCTGTAAAAATATCTTTGAGAAATTTGAAAGAAGCATCGTTAGGTGCCAATACATTGTTCTGACGGTTATACATGCCCCAGGTACTGGCCACATTCCAGGTAGTGTCGGGTTTGGTACTGAACTCAGGGTAAGCGGCAATAGTAGAGCGGCTATGCCCCGGTATATCCAGTTCGGGAATGATTGTAATGCCCCTCACTGCAGCATAAGCAATCACTTCTTTGATCTCAGCCCTTGTATAAAAGCCGCCATATCGTTTTCTTTCATACCGTGCCGGAACATCTTTAAAGTGCCCGATCAGGGTAGAGTCGCGCCAGGAACCAATGGTATTCAGTTTTGGATAACTCTTCACTTCAAAACGCCAGCCCTGGTCATCGGTCAAGTGCCAGTGAAATGTGTTGAACTTATGAAAAGCGAGGTAGTCGATATATTTTTTCACATAACTCACCGGAAAGATATGCCGCACCACATCCAGGTGCATACCGCGGTAACTGAACTGCGGATAATCTGTGATAGCTACTGCAGGAATAGTAGCTGTGGTAGATTTTTTATTAGGCAATAATTGTAATAGAGTCTGCGTAGCATTTACAAAACCCCTTATATGGTTGGCAGTAATGATCAGCTGTTTGCCGGTAGCACTGATATGGTACATTTCGGGACGGGTGATGCTTTTTTCATCTGTCTGGAGAATGATGCGGGGTAATATTTTCGAAGGGCTGCCCGCAGACAATTGTAACCGAATACCAGTTTGTTGTTCAATCTGCTGCTGCATATAGTTAGCCTGACTGGCAAAGGAAGCAGGATAATACAGTATGGTAGATGACTGAATGACCATACCAGTTCCTTTGAGTGATTCGTATTTTACGGGTGCAGGTGTAATAGGGTTCAGTGTCTGTGCCTGTAGAGTTACCAATACCAGTAATAGCAGACTCATACCAACAAATGGTTTATGCATACAATGGGTTCTAGTTGTAAAGATTCATCCAGATCATTATTTCTCCAGCGCTCTGAATTGAAAATATAAGTTGAGACGAGCGACGCTTCGGGCAAATAGCGATCAGAGTTTTCCGTGTTTGATCTCATCCACCACAGCCGGATCCAGCAGGGTAGAGGTATCGCCCAGATTCTGTGTTTCGCCTTCGGCGATCTTACGCAGAATTCTGCGCATGATCTTACCGCTCCTGGTTTTTGGTAATCCACTCACAAACTGAATTTTATCCGGTTTGGCAATGGCACCAATGATACGGGTCACGGTTTGCAGAATGTCTTTTCGGATCATTTCTGCCGTTCCATGTGTATCCTGTCCGTGAGATCCCTGGTAAATCACATAAGCATAAATCCCCTGTCCTTTCACATCATGCGGATAACCCACTACAGCACTTTCTACCACACCGGCGTGCATATTAATAGCATTCTCTACTTCTGCGGTACCAATGCGGTGGCCGCTTACATTCAACACATCATCTACGCGGCCGGTGATGCGGTAAAAACCATTTTTATCGCGCATCGCGCCGTCGCCCGTGAAATACATATTTTCGTAAGTGGCAAAATAGTTGGTGCGGCACCGCTCATGATCGCCATAGGTAGTGCGTAAAATACCTGGCCAGGGGGCTTTGATACAAAGATTACCCGAAACGGTTTCATCCCCTTCGGCAATCACTTCTTTGCCGTTTTCATCTACCAACACCATTTGTAAACCCGGCATAGGTAAGGTAGCCCAGCTGGGAACGGATGGGGTGATACCAGCGAGGTTACTGATCAGGCAGGCACCGGTTTCTGTTTGCCACCAGGTATCAACGATCGGGCATTTTTTCTTTCCCACATGTTCATCGTACCAATGCCAGGCTTCTTCGTTAATGGGTTCACCAACGGTACCGAGTACTTCGAGCGAAGCCAGACTTTTACCGTGTAGAGGGCCGGTGCCAAATCCCATGAGACTGCGGATAGCAGTGGGGGCGGTATAAAAAATATTGACTTTGAATTTGTCGATAATGTCCCAGAAACGACTGGCATCCGGGAAAGTGGGTACTCCTTCAAACATCAAGGATGTAGCGCCGGCACTGAGTGGGCCGTAAATGATATAGGTATGCCCGGTGATCCAGCCGATATCTGCCGTACAGAAATGCAGTTGCTCAGGTTTGTACTGGAACACGTTCACAAATGTATAGTTGGCCCAGATCATATATCCGCCACAGGTATGCACTACGCCCTTGGGTTTACCGGTAGAGCCGGAAGTGTATAAAATGAACAGTGGATCTTCCGCATCCATTTCTTCGGCTTCTATAAAAGTGAGTCCTTGCTCTTCCACATGTTTCATTTCTTCCTCCCACCATACATCTCTTCCTTTGATCATGGATACGGGTGTGCGGGTTCTGGTACAAACGATCACTCTTTTCACGGTTCTGTTTCCGATCAGCGCATCATCTATCACACTTTTCAACGGAATGTCTTTGGCACCGCGGTGGGCACCATCGCAGGTAACAATGAATTCTGCCTGCGCATCGTATAACCTGTCGGCAATACTTTGTGCAGAAAAACCACCAAACACCACACTATGAATGGCACCGATACGCGCACAAGCCAGTACAGCAATAGAGAGTTCGGGTATCATACCCATGTAAATACAGACACGGTCGCCTTTTTTCACGCCATTATTTTTCAGTACATGCGCAAACTGGCAAACTTTCTCCAGTAATTTTTTATAGGTAAGCGTGCGGTGCTGTTCATCGGGTGCATTGGGCTCCCAGATCAGGGCAGGTTCATTGCCTTTGGTACCGATATGACGGTCGAGGCAGTTCTCGGTAATATTCAGTTTACCACCTTTGAACCATTCTACTCTGGGCTCTGTAAAATTCCATTCCAGCACCTTGTCCCATTTTTTACGCCAGGTAAAATTTTCGGCCACGTCGGCCCAGAAAGCGGAAGGATCTTCGATACTTTTCTGATAAGCTGTTTTGTACTCGTCGAAGGATTTGATCTGGTAGGGGTATGACATACGATCGGGGATTTAAGGGGGATTAAAGATACGGCATGGAGAGGAAAGTCGTGAATCGTGAGTGGTGAGTAGTGAGTAGTGAGGCGGTATAGTTAACACTTACAACTGACAACTCACCACTCACTTTCCTGGAAATAGCGCTGCCCTGCTTGTTTAAATCATCCCTTTGGCGTAAGTTGACGATGATTTATTGCTTATGAAAGAAAAGAACAGTATCTGGAAAGTGATCGGTGCTTCTTCGCTCGGTACTTTAATAGAATGGTATGATTTCTATATTTTCGGAAGCCTGGCCACGGTGCTGGCTAACCAGTTTTTTCCCAAAACCAATCCTACCGCGGCCTTGTTGTCTACACTGGCCACTTTTGCGGCAGGATTTATTGTGCGTCCCTTCGGGGCACTGGTATTTGGCCGGCTGGGCGATCTGATCGGTCGTAAACATACTTTTCTGCTCACCCTGGTAATCATGGGTGGCTCTACTTTTGCCATTGGCCTGATACCCAGTTATGAAACCATCGGTTTTGCGGCACCCATACTGGTATTGGTGTTGCGTTTGCTGCAGGGACTTGCCCTGGGAGGTGAATATGGCGGTGCGGCCACCTATGTGGCCGAACATGCACCGCACGATAAAAGAGGGTTTTATACTTCCTGGATCCAGACCACTGCCACGCTGGGTTTGTTTGTATCGCTTGGTGTAATTCTATTAACCCGTCATAGTCTGGATATTGACCAGGCGAGATCAATTGCAAAGTTCAACGACTGGGGCTGGCGAATTCCTTTTCTGGTTTCGATTGTATTGGTGGGGGTATCTATCTATATCCGGTTGAAGATGAAAGAATCACCGCTGTTTGAACAACTGAAAACTTCGGGTACCCGTTCTGTGAATCCATTAAAGGAAAGTTTCGGACATAAATCCAACCTCAAAATGGTATTGCTGGCATTGTTTGGTGCGGCTATGGGCCAGGGGGTGGTTTGGTATACAGGTCAATTCTATGCACAATCTTTTATTGAGAATGTATGTAAGATCGATTTCGATCAGTCGCGTACCATTCTGATCTGGGCCATCCTTTTTGCCACGCCTTTTTTTGTGGTATTTGGTAGCTGGAGTGATAAGATCGGCCGAAAGTGGATCATGCTTGGAGGTATGTTCCTGGCAATTGTTACCTACAAACCTTTGTTCAGACAATTACTGGTACTCTCAGATACGGCTACCAAAACTGAATTGTCAGATCTGAAACAGATCAAAACCAACCGGGTACCCATTGTCAATACAACCGATACAGTACGCACGGTATCTCTTCTTACCTATTATGAAGATGGCATGGTAGTAACGCAAACCACCAAAGACACGGTATATGCTGCGGCTGGTAAAACAACGATCAAACCCGATGTGAAAATTTCCAAAACAGTGGGCACCAGTGGCTACTGGCAAATGGTATTGCTGGTGTTTGTGATGATCTTGTATGTGACCATGGTCTATGGTCCGATCGCGGCTTTCCTGGTGGAACTGTTCCCTACCAAAATCCGGTACACATCCATGTCTTTGCCGTATCATATCGGTAATGGGGTATTTGGCGGACTCACTCCTTTTATCGCCACTTTGCTGACTACCATCTATACGAATGATCTGTTGGTGGGACTGATGTATCCGATCATCATTGCGGCGGTTTGTCTGGTGATAGGTACGCTCTACATCAATAACCGAATCGATCCACCGATAGAAGTGCCGAATGAGTAACGATGATTGGAATAAGACTATTTAAACGAATGATATGAACCAACTTAAAAAATTCGCAGGTATTATCTGGTTTTTACTGGGGCCGGTGGCTGTGTATTATCTGGTGAAAACAGCCGCTTCCGAAATTGCTAAAAAGCCGGTGATCGATACCAAGATCCAGTGGGGTGTATTTGTGGTCATCTTTATCCCGATCGCCATTGGTATGATGATCTTTGGTTGGTATGCTTTGCGGGGCGAGTATGATCATTTGCCGGAGCGGTCGGATGAACTGATAGATTAAGGTGATTGTAGCGTACAAAATTCAGATGGGTTTCGCTTAAGAATATCGGTTCGCCCCAATTCTTACCAATCCCTTAACCCCATTTTCCCTTCATTCAACTAATTTTGGCCGAAACCGGCAGGCATGTCAATAGAAGTTACACAGTTACTGAAACAGTATGGCGAACAGAAAGCAGTGAATGGCGTTTCGTTCACTCTTAACAAAGGGGAGATCGTTGGTTTTCTGGGTCCCAATGGAGCGGGTAAGAGCACCACTATGAAGATCATTACTGGTTACCTGCAGGCAGATGGCGGCAAAGCACTTGTTTGCGGACAGGATGTAGCAGCAGACCCCATTAGCGTTAAAAAAAAGATCGGCTATTTACCTGAAGCCAATCCTTTGTATCCTGATATGTATGTAAGAGAGTACTTGTCGTTTGTAGCAGGCATTCATCAACTGAAAGACGTAAAAGCGGCGGTTGAAAAAGTCATTACCCTCACAGGCCTGACCGTAGAATCCAAAAAGAAGATCGGACAATTATCCAAAGGATACAAACAACGCGTAGGATTGGCAGCGGCCTTGATACATGAACCTGAAGTGCTGATCTTAGATGAGCCCACCAGCGGACTGGATCCGAACCAGATCATCGAGATCAGGAATGTGATCAAACAACAGGGGCAGAACAAAACCGTTCTTTTTTCATCGCATATCCTGCAGGAAGTAGAAGCCATCTGTGATCGGGTGATCATTATCAACAAAGGGAATATAGTGGCAGATGACCGTTTGGTAAACCTGCAGAAAGGCAAAGGAGAGAGGCATATTGTATCTGTTCAGTTCGGCGAAACCGTCAGTCGTTCCTTGCTGGAGAAACTGACCGATATAGCCCGTTTGCTGGAGCAAGGAACCGGTCACTGGCAGTTAGAAACCGCTAACCCCGAATCCGTAAAAAAACAATTGCTCTCATTAGCGGTTGACAATAACCTCAATATCGTATCACTACAATCGGAAGGGCATAGTCTGGAACAGGTATTCCGCACAGTAACTACCAAAGCCTGATCAATGGAACTGCTACCCGGCATATCAGTTACACATACCAACGAAAGTGCTGACCTGGCATGGTGCGCAGAACAGATGACGGCCAATGAACCCTGGATCACGCTGCAACGCAGTTATGAAGATTCAATTCAATTGCTGAAAGACCCTGTAAGCGAAGTCTATCTTTTTACACGAAATCAGGAACGACTGGGTTTTATCATGCTCAAATTAAAAGGCGCTTTTACCGGATACATACAAACGATCGTTATTACGGAAGCGGCCCGTGGCCAGGGACTGGGCGAAGCGGCCATCCGCTTTGCCGAAGAGATCATTTTTGCGGGTAGTCCCAACGCTTTTATCTGCGTAAGTTCCTTTAACCACCGGGCCCGCGAACTCTATCTGCGACTGGGTTTTGAAGAGATCGGTATCCTGAAAGACTATGTGCACAAGGGTTACGACGAGGTATTTATGCGGAAAACCCGGGGTTCCTGGAATGATTTCAAAAAACAAAAGCCGGTAAATCCTTAAATTGCGGCACCGAAGACGAGCTAATCAACTTTTTAAACCAACAAGCAATCAACATGAGTTACATTATTGAAGTTCACGCAAGACAGATCTTAGACAGCCGTGGTAATCCAACAGTTGAAGTAGATGTAGTGACCGATGACGGCGTAATAGGCCGTGCGGCAGTTCCTAGTGGTGCCAGTACCGGTATTCACGAAGCAGCTGAACTGCGTGATAACGACAAAAAGAAATATGCAGGAAAAGGCGTTCTGAAAGCCGTTAAGAACGTGAACGATATTATTGCCGAAGGCATTGTAGGATTTGATGTGGCCCAGCAGGCTGCTATTGACGAAGCCATGATCGCACTGGATGGTACACCCAACAAAACCAAACTGGGCGCCAACGCTATTCTGGCGGTAAGTATGGCCGTTGCCAAAGCAGCTGCTGAAGAAGCGGGTCTTCCTTTGTTCCGCTACATTGGTGGTACCAACGCCAAAACACTGCCTATGCCGATGATGAATATCCTCAACGGTGGTGCGCATGCAGATAACAAAATTGATTTCCAGGAATTCATGATCATGCCGGTAGGTGCCCCTTCTTTCAGCGAAGGTCTGCGCTGGGGTGTAGAGATCTTCCACGTACTGAAAAGTGTATTGAAGAAAAAAGGCTTCAGCACCAATGTGGGTGATGAAGGTGGTTTTGCACCCAATATCCAGAGCAATGAAGAAGCCATTGAAACTGTACTGGAAGCCATTTCTGCAGCCGGGTACAAAACCGGTTCACAGATCGTGATTGCCATGGATGCGGCCAACAGCGAATTATGGGATGCCAAGAAGAAAAAATATGTGTTCCATAAGAGCAGTGGCAAAGCTGTCAGCAGCGATGAACTGGTGAAATTCTGGGAAAAATGGGTGAAACAATACCCGATCGCTTCTATCGAAGATGGTATGGCCGAAGACGACTGGAATGGCTGGAAAGCCCTTACCCAGGCAGTAGGCAGCAAATGCCAGCTGGTAGGTGATGATCTGTTTGTAACCAATGTAAACCGTTTACAGACCGGTATCGATAAAGGTATCGCCAACGGCTTGCTGGTTAAAGTGAACCAGATCGGTACACTTACCGAAACCATTAATGCCGTATCGCTGGCACAGCATAACGGGTACAATACCATTATGAGTCACCGCAGCGGTGAAACAGAAGATACCACCATTGCCGACCTGGCCGTGGCACTGAATTGCGGACAGATCAAAACCGGTTCTGCATCACGTACCGACCGTATTGCCAAATACAACCAGCTGATCCGTATCGAGGAAATGCTGGGAAGTACCGGTGTGTATCCGAAAGGAAAGATCAAGTTTGGTTCTAAGTAAGCTGCGAGCGTTTAGCTGTGAGCTGCGAGCCATTTTTTTTGGCTCGCAGCTCGTAGCTCACAGCTCATGGCTCATAACACAGCCGCTTCTTCACACCTGTTGATTAGTTTATTGCTGAGCAGAAATACTAATTATCTATTTTTATTCCTGAAACCAACTGCCTCATCATCCATTAATGAAAAAAATTGCTACCATACTCACCAATAAATACCTGGTAGCTTCTGTGTTTTTTATTGTGTGGATGTTATTCTTTGACCAGCGCGATTACTTTCAGCAGCGCGAGCGGCAGGCAGAGCTGTATAAGCTGGAAGCTAAGAAACGCTACTATGTAGAAGAAATTGAGAAAACCCGCAAGCAGCTGCAGGATCTGCAGAACAACCCGGCTGCCCTGGAAAAATTTGCCCGCGAACGTTATCTGATGAAGCGGGAGGGAGAGGATATCTTTATCATTGAAGATTCTGCCGATCTCAAAAAATAATTTCCCGCCAAAAACGTTGGCCGCCCGGTCAACAATATTATTCCCCCTTCCCCGTTTTATATACACGCCGTATCCTCTTATTTTAAGATGTGTTATCCTGTGTTATGAAAAAATTCAAAGAAGAGGATCTGATCCTGTACCTGTATCAGGATTGTTCACCGAAAATGAGTGCCGCCATCGAAGCAGCACTGGAAGAAGACCTGGAACTGAACGACCGACTGAAACTGCTGCGCCGTACCATACGCCAGCTGGACAAACTCAAACTCAAATCTCCGTCTAAACAGTCCATTAAAGCCATCCTGCAGCGCGCCAACGGGAAATAATTGTTTTGAGGGTTATACAAAACATTTTCTGCGTCTTTACGGGGATATTTCTATTCAATTGTGGCAACTACTGTTCTTGTATCCCTTCTTTTTAACTAAATTTATCTTCACTAAAAATGGAGATATGAAAACTGCTTTCCGCAACTTCTCTCTGCTGCTATTCTGCAGCCTGGTCGTATTCTTTTCTCAGGCGCAACCAGCCGGAAAAGTATATGAGACCAAAACTGTAAAAAGTGCCATCATGGGTAAGGATGTACACTATACGGTGTACCTGCCTGCCGATTACGAAGTTTCCAGTCGTAGTTACCCTGTAGTATATCTGCTGCATGGTTATACAGATGATAATACCGGCTGGTTACAGTTTGGTGAGATCAACCGGTATGCAGATAAAGCCATTGCCGAAGGCATCATTCCTCCTATGATCATTGTAATGCCGGATGCGGATTCTACCTGGTATATTAATTCCTACGATGGGAAAGAGAAGTACGAAGATTTTTTTGTGAAGGAGTTTATGCCATCCATTGAAAAGACCTGGCGTATCAAAGCAGAAAAAAAATACAGGGGTATTGCCGGACTTTCGATGGGTGGTTATGGTACCCTGATCTATGCACTGAAACACGCGGAATTATTTGCTGCCGCCGCACCGCTGAGTGCTGCTGTATTTGATGATGAAGCAGCTGTTACTACCCCGGATGCCAACTGGGCCAGAACTTTTGGTCAACTGTACGGCCGCGATCTGAAAGGGCGTGATCGCTTAACAAAAGCCTGGTATGATAATTCGGTATTGAAGCTGGTAGAAACCAAATCTGCCGATGAACTGAAAAAAGTTCGTTACTGGATCGATTGCGGGGATGATGATTTTTTAACGAAAGGAAATTGTCTGTTGCATATTGCCCTCACAGAAAAAAGAGTGCCGCACGAATACCGTGTTCGTGATGGGGCCCATACCTGGACCTACTGGCGCACCGGCATTACCGATGCCCTGAAATTTATCGGCGAAAGCTTTCATCAATAATAAAAAACTGTGCCTTCGTGCCTTTGTGTGAGAATACATTTGCACGGAGGCGCAGTAATGTGTTAGTTGTATACATGACAAAAAAAGAACGTTACCGGTTAATCCTTGATTACTTCCAGCAAAATGTGCCCGATGCGGAAACGGAACTGCTGTACGATAATCCATTTCAGCTGTTGGTGGCCGTGATCCTCTCGGCACAGTGTACCGATAAACGTGTTAACCTTACTACGCCTGCAATCTTCGCCCGCTATCCGGGTCCGCAGCAAATGGCGAAAGCCAGTTTTGATGAATTGTTTCCACTGATCAGAAGTATTTCCTATCCCAATAACAAAACCAAACACCTGATCGGCATGGCCAATATGCTGCTCGATCATTTTGGCGGCGAAGTGCCGATGACAGTAGAAGAACTCGTCAAATTACCCGGTGTAGGCAGAAAAACAGCCAACGTTATTACGAGCGTTATCGACGAGCAACCCAATATGGCCGTGGATACGCATGTGTTCCGGGTAAGCAAACGGTTAGGACTGGTATCGCCAAAAGCATCTACTCCTTTAGCGGTAGAAAAAGAACTGATCAAACATATTCCCTCTGAAATGGTACACAAGGCCCATCACTGGTTGATCCTGCATGGCCGGTATGTTTGCCTGGCACGTAATCCGAAATGTGCAGAATGTATGTTTACGGAATTGTGTGTGTACTTTAAGAAGAACCGGGAGGCGTGAAGCGTCAGTCGTGAGACGTGAGTAGTGAATAGTCAATTGTGAATGTTTCTATACTTATACTTATTGACAATTCACCATTGCCCATTCACCACCCCTCCCCACTCACTACTGACTACTCACCATTCACCCCCTCCCCCTCGCCAGTTCATACGAGTGATCAATAAATTCCTTCAACACCCTCCCGGGAATAATACCATCCACCACTACGGTGTTCCAGTGTTTTTTGTTCATGTGAAAACCGGGTAGTACATGATCGGGATATTCTTCTCTTAATTCGATGGCCCTGTCCGGGTTGCATTTTACATTGAACCGAAGTGGATGATTATCCAGTCCGGCCAGCAGGAATATTTTATTCTTTACTTTAAATACCAAAGTATCTGGCCCAAAGGGCAAAGCTTCTTCGGCATCTGGTTTGCTCAAACAATAGGCTCTCAGTTGTTCAATATCCATCGTAGTTATCCGAATTAAATGTATGGCTCACCTGCAGACTGGTTCAGGGGTGGATGCTGCTCTATCTGCTAAGTTCTGTGTTCTCCGTTCTTCTGTTCCTTGTTCGTCTGTTCCCTCCCTCCTTCCGCTTCCGTAAAATAAAAAAGCCCCGCAGTAAAAACAATTCTGCGAGGCTTATTATTTCTGGTAAGATTAATTACAGCATTTTCTTCACTACATCCACCAGTTCGCCTTTGGTGATCGGGATCCCCATTACTTTATTGTAGGCTTTGGCATCCACCATGTACTGGTCGCGGATGATCTTTACCAACTGACCATTGTTGATCTCAGGGATCAGCACTTTGTCGAAGTTCTTAATGATCTCTCCCAGGTTTTTAGGGAAGGGGCGCATGTAACGGATATGTGCATGACTTACTGCATGTCCCTGCGCCTGCAATTCCAGCGCGGCACTTTTAATGGCACCGTAGGTAGAACCCCAACCAAGTATCAGTACTTTCCCTTTATCTGCACCACTGTCAATTTTCTGTAAAGGAATATAGTCTGCGATCTTATCCACTTTTGCCTGGCGTGTATTCACCATATGCTGGTGATTCTCGGGTTCGTAGTTGATATTACCGGTTACATCCTGTTTTTCCAGACCACCAATGCGGTGTTCCAGTCCGGTAGTTCCCGGAATGGCCCATGGGCGAGCCAGTTTCTCGTCTCTTCTGTAAGGCTGGTATTTAGGTTCGTCTTCTGCCAGCTCTTTTTTGAAACTCACTTTGATCTCGGGCAGTTCCGCAGCAGTAGGGAATTTCCAGGGTTCTGCGCCATTGGCAATATATCCATCACTCAGAATAATCACCGGTGTCATATGCTGAACCGCAATGCGGCAGGCTTCATAAGCTACTTCAAAACAATCGCTGGGCGTGGAGGAAGCAACAATGGGCATCGGACATTCACCGTTACGGCCATAGTAAGCCTGCATCAGATCGCTCTGTTCTGTTTTGGTGGGCAAACCGGTAGAAGGTCCACCACGCTGAATATTCACGATCACCAAGGGTATTTCCAGCATCACGGCCAGACCCATGGCTTCTGTTTTCAGAGCCATACCCGGACCTGAAGTCGAAGTAATGCCCAGTGATCCGCCGTAACTGGCACCGATGGCCGCGGCAATACCGGCAATTTCATCTTCGGCCTGGAAAGTGCGGATCCCGAAATTTTTATACTTACTTAATTCATGCAGAATATCAGAAGCGGGTGTGATGGGGTAGGTTCCGAGGAAAATGGGCAGACCGCTTTTTTCGCTTGCGGCAATGAGTCCCATAGCAAGTGATTCGTTACCCATGATACTGCGGTACAGACCTGGCGCCATTTTGGCTTTTTCAACCGTATAACGACTGGTAAAAGTTTCCGTGGTATCGCCATAATTATAACCCGCCTGTAATACTTTGATATTACTGTTGAGGATGGTTGGTTTTTTGCCAAACTTCTCTTTCAGGAAAGTGATGGTGGTTTCGAGACTGCGGTTATACATCCAGTAGATGAAACCCAGTACGAACATGTTTTTGGCACGGTCCCTTTCTTTGTTACCCAGTTCAGGGAAGTCTTTCAGGGCTTCCCGGGTAAGTTTGGTTACATCTATTTTGATGACTTCGAAACTATCCAGACTGCCATCTTCCAATGGATTTACACCATCGGCGTAGTTGGCCAGACGCAGGTTCCGGGTATCAAAACCCTCTATGTTTACGATGATCTTACCACCGGGTTTGATAGCTTTCAGGTTCACTTTCAAAGCCGCTGCATTCATGGCTACCAGTACATCGGCAATATCTCCCGGGGTAAATACTTTATTGGAAGAAAAGTGCAGCTGAAAACCGCTCACACCCGGCAACGTACCGATCGGGGCACGGATTTCCGCCGGAAAGTCCGGGAAAGTGGCCAGGTCGATCCCCAGCATCGCGGTATTGTTGGTAAACTGTTGTCCGGTAAGCTGCATACCGTCTCCACTGTCTCCTGCAAATTTGATCACTACATCCTGCAGTAATTCGTCTTTATTAGCCATCGAAGAATAAATTGTGCCCACAAAGTTACTGGATAACAGGGCATGAAAAACATGATTTTTAATGGCTTGTAAAGTCGGTCTTTTTTCTTAAAAAACAAGCCGCTTTCTTGCAGAATCGGTACAATAGTTACCTTCGCCGCCAAATGAAAGATCAGGTGTTCACGAAGTCGTCTAAAAAGAGCCGTTGGGTGCTGGCTATATTGCTTTTATCAGGGGTTTTACTGGGAGGAGCCTGGCTGATGGAGAATCAGGCTGGTCCTGCACGGGTGACTGCCCGTCCGGCTGAAACTGACGCTACCATTCCTCCGTATCACTACGATAGTACCAAAAAGTACATTTACCTCACTTTTGATGATGGCCCCCAGCCCGGAACCGTATCCTGTTACAATCTTTGCCGTACAGAAGGGATCAAAGCCAGTTTTTTCATGGTTGGCCTGCACGAAACCATGAAGTCTGACGGCAAACAGATCGTACAAATGATCCGTTCGGGCTATCCCCGGTTTTTGTTGGCCAATCATAGCTATACGCATGCCAATAATAAATACCTCAATTTTTACCATCACCCTCAGAAGGCAGCAGCTGATTTTTTTCAGTCGCAGCGAGCCCTGCAGGTACCTTTTCTGATCGCCCGTTTACCCGGTAACCGTTCCTGGGTTAGGGAGGGCGAGTTAAGGGCTTCGGGTCTGGTGTATCCGGTGGCCAGTTTGCTGGATAGTGCCGGTTATAATGTGATTGGCTGGGATCTGGAATGGGATTTCAATCACCGTTCTGCCAGACCGGTAGAAACACCGGAAACAATGGCGAGGGCCGTAGATAGTGCATTTTACAAATCCAATACGCACGCCCCCAATCACCTGGTCATCCTTACCCACGACCGCATGTTCCGCAACCCGGCCGATGCGGATTCGCTGGCCAAATTCATCCACCTGCTCAAACAGCACCCTGATTATGTGTTTGAAACAGTGGATCATTACCCGGGGCTGAAGAAGCTGAAGCCGTGAGTCGTGAGTCGTGAGTGGGTAGTTGTGAATGGGCAATGGTGAATGGTGAATAGGCAAAAGACGTAATGGCCGATTATTGACCCTTCACCATTGCATCCCCTCACTACTGACCATTCACGACTCACACCCACGAATTTTAGTGTTTTATTAAAGATTCCCCCTTTCTAACCCTTTCCCAATTCCGTATATTTGTACTTACTAAAATTCCTACTATGGCCATTTTTAAATCTGGTAACCCTACGCTGACAGAGAAAATGTTTGACAAGAGTCTGCATATCGAATCCAATATGCAGGGAACAATGAGTGTGCGGGGAACCATTAATAAATTCGGATTTCTGTTGTTGATGATCATTGCGGGTGCTGCGTATAGCTGGCATCTGTTTGAACAGGCACAGACCGGTCTGATGAATACCCTGATGATGGTGGGTATTTTCGGTGGACTGATCACTGCCATTGCCATTTCCTTCAAACCCAACTGGGCTCCTTACCTGGCACCTTTGTATGGTTTGCTGGAAGGATTGTTTGTGGGTGCTATTTCCGCTATCCTGAATGCAGCATTTGCTGAAAAATATCCCGGTCTGGTAATGCAGGCAGTGGGCTTAACTTTTGGTGTAGCCATCGCCGTATTCCTGTTATATAATTTCCGCGTGATCCGCGCTACTGAAAAATTCAAATCGGTGATCATTGCTGCTACCATGGGTATTGCTTTGTTCTACCTGTTAACCATGGTGCTGCGTTTATTCGGGGTGAATGTGAGTTTTATGTACGACAGCAGCATGCTGAGCATTGGTATCAGCCTGTTTGTGGTAGCCATTGCCGCATTGAACCTGATCCTGGATTTCGATATGATTGAGCAGGGTGCCGAAAGAGGAGCCCCCAAATTCATGGAATGGTTTGGTGCATTCGGCCTCATGGTAACCCTGGTATGGTTATACATCGAAATGCTGAAACTGCTGAGCAAACTGGGCAGCCGCGATTAATACAACCGTTAATCTTTTTATAGAGCCATCCAGTTTGGGTGGCTTTTTTATGTGTGTACTTTATGGAGGAAGTGAAATGCAGTACCTTAGGATCGTGAATGGTGAATTGTCAATGGGCAATAAGGGTATCACTGAGTAGCTTGCTGACTGCTTCTCAACATGTATTCACCATTGACCATTGTCCATTCACAATAAAACTTCGCTTAAAAATGGATTTTAACCGACAGAATTATACGAACGAAGAACTGGTGTCGATCTACCGGAACCTGTTACTGCCAAGGATGATCGAAGAGAAGATGCTGGTACTGCTGCGGCAGGGCAAGATCAGTAAATGGTTCAGTGGTATCGGACAGGAAGCCATTTCGGTGGGTGCTACCATGGCCCTGCTGGCCGATGAGTGGATCATGCCGCTGCACCGTAACCTGGGTGTATTTACCTCGCGACAAATGCCTTTACACAAATTATTTATGCAGTGGCAGGGAAACAAGGAAGGCTATAGTAAAGGAAGAGAAAGAAGTTTCCATTTTGGTACCAGAGAACATCATATCTGTGGTATGATCTCGCACCTGGGTCCACAACTGGCCATTGCAGATGGAGTGGCATTGGCCTATCAACTCAGAAAAGAAAATAAAGTATCGCTGGCTTTCAGTGGTGATGGTGGTACGAGTGAAGGTGATTTTCATGAAGCACTGAATGTAGCTGCGGTATGGGGGTTGCCGGTCATTTTTGTGATCGAGAACAATGGGTATGGATTGAGTACACCTGTGAATGAACAATACCGTTGCGAAAGTCTGGTAGATAAAGCCAAAGGCTATGGCATGGAGGGAGTTCGGATTGACGGAAATAATATTCTCACCGTATTTGATACCATCAAGGGTGTGCGTGAGTATTGTATCCGTGAGCAGAAACCCTATCTGATCGAGTGTATGACTTTTCGCATGCGCGGACATGAAGAAGCCAGTGGCACCAAATATGTTCCCAAAGAATTGTTTGAAGAATGGGGTAGAAAAGATCCCATCAAAAATTTTGAACAGTTCCTGACCGAGCAGCAGGTGATCACCGAAATGGAAGTGGCTGCCATCAGAAATGAGTTCAGAGAATATATAGAAACAGAACTGCAACAGGCGATACAGGCGGCAGAGATGGTGGTGGATGAAGTAGAAGAAATACAGGATGTGTATGCGGGGAAGTTGGGAAAGTCTGTAGTTAAAGTGATAGACTCTCCCTACTCACTACTCACCACTGACGACTCACCACTGACGACTCACGACTCACGATTCGTTGATGCCATTCAATCCGCCCTGCGGCAAAGTATGGAGCAACATCCTGATCTGGTTTTAATGGGACAGGATATTGCCGAATACGGTGGTGCTTTTAAGATCACCGAAGGCTTTGTAGAAAGTTTTGGCAAAGCCCGGGTACGCAATACGCCTTTGTGCGAGAGTGCTATTGTAGGCAGCGCGTTAGGCTTGAGTCTGGAAGGATTTAAGTCTGTGATGGAAATGCAGTTTGCCGATTTTGTAACGGTGGGCTTTAACCAGATCGTGAATAATCTGGCCAAGATCCATTACCGCTGGGGACAGAACGCAGATGTGGTTATCCGTATGCCAACAGGCGGTGGAGTGGGTGCGGGTCCTTTTCATTCGCAGAGCAATGAAGCCTGGTTTACGCATGTGCCGGGATTAAAAGTAGTGTACCCTGCTACACCACATGATGCCAAAGGATTGCTCATCGCAGCCATCAATGATCCCAACCCGGTGATGTTCTTTGAGCACAAAGCGCTGTACAGAAGTATCAGTGGTGCCGTGCCGGAAGAATATTATGAGGTAGAGATCGGTAAAGCCAGATTGGTAAAAGAAGGCAATGATATTACTGTGATCACTTATGGTGCCGGCGTGCATTGGGCCATGGAATACCAGGAGCAACATCCTGATCAGTCTTTGCATATTCTCGATCTGCGTACCTTATTGCCATTGGATTATGGGGCTATCAAAGAAGCGGTAGCCAAAACCGGTAAGGTATTGCTGTTGCATGAAGATACTTTAACGGGCGGTATTGGCGGAGAGATCAGTGCCTGGATCAGTGAACACTGTTTTGAATTACTGGATGCGCCCGTCATGCGCTGTGCCTCGCTGGATACACCGATCCCCTTTAATATGGAGCTGGAGAAAAACTTTATGGCGAAGAGCCGGTTAGGACAATACGTACAAAAACTGATCAGCTACTAAAACAAACCGCGCCTTTACGTCTTTGCGAGAAATTATGGACGCAAAGGCGCGGTTGTAAGGAATATTATTTACTCTTGGGCCTAAAGTAACGGATCGGTGGTGCAGGTTCTTTTTTCAGTTGAATACCCTGTGTAGGCAATAACTTCAACGCTTCCTGTACCGCTTTCTCCAATTGCGGATCATGGCCCTCAATAATGGCTTTGGGATCCTGGAATACTTCTACATCAGGCGCTACGCCCACTGCTTCTACGGCCCATTCTCCATCAGTATCTATAAATCCACCTCTGGGTGCCACCATGCTTCCGCCATCAATAAATGGCGGTGTATCCCAGGTGCCTACCAAACCACCCCAGGTACGTGTACCCACCAGCGGTCCGATCTTCATCTTACGGAACATATAAGGTAGCAGGTCGCCACCGGAGCCTGCATTTTCATTTATGATCATCACTTTGGGTCCCCAGATACCGGCCATGGGTGTGGTAGACACTTTATGGCCCGCTACACGGTTATTAAAATAGCCCTGCAATTTTCGGCTCATCACATCGATCATATAATCGGCAGCAGAACCACCGCCATTATTTCTTTCATCAATCACCGCTCCTTTTTTATCCTGCTGAGAAAAATAATAACGGTTGAAATAGGTATAACCCGGATTACCCGTATTAGGTACATACACATAAGCCAGTTTACCATCTGATAACTGATCTACTTTTTTCCGGTTACCCTCTACCCAGTTGCGTGAGCGCAGTGCACCCTCATTGGCAATGGGCACTACTGTAAGACTTCTCGCTCCTTCCATCGAAGGTTTGCTGTTTACGCGGATCTTTACCTGGCGGTTGGCGCTGCCTTCGAATAAGCTATACAAATTCATAGAAGCAGTAAGGGGTTTGCCATCTACTTCTACTAAATAATCTCCTTCTTTTACATCTATTCCAGGGCCACTTAAGGGGGCGCGTAATTCAGGATTCCAGTTTTCGCCGGTATAGATCTTTTTGATCTTGAAAAATCCATTGTCTGCCTCATAATCTGCACCCAGTAAGCCTATCGGCACGGTAGGCACATCCGGGAAATCACCGCCGCGGGTAAATGAATGTCCAACTGATACTTCACCACCCAGGATATCGATGATATAATTCAGATCTGAACGGTGTTTTACATGCGCCACCCATGGTTTATACCAGCTGTATACTTTATCCCAGGGGGCACCATGTACATTGTCTACGTATAAAAAATCGCGCTGATAGCGCCAGCCTTCCCTGAAGATCTGTTCGGCTTCTTTAGCAGGATCAACAAATACTTTCATCCCCTCTACTGCAAGCCGGCCTTCGCCGGGTCTGGGTGCGGCTGTGGTACCAGTAATGAACCATCCACCGGCATTTCTGAATAAAAGGCTTTTCCTGTCAAAGCTCGTTGTGTTACTGAATACCCCTCTTGCAAACTCGGTTCCTTTTTTATCTTTCAAACTATATCGCGAGAGTACCACACCCGGTTCGTTCTGTATGCCTTCCGAATAAAAAACAGTTCCTTCGGGTCCTGCTGTTAATTCCAGGTAATTGCGTGCGGGCAGGTTGGTAGAAAGAATGCGTTGTTCGATTCCTTCAAAATCAATTTTCACTTTTACGCCACCGCCAGTAGCTGCTGCAGGTTTAGGTGCAGCTTTGGAAGTATCGCCCGGTTTTTTTTCTTCTTTGGCGGGCTCTTCATCACTTTTGGGTTCAAAGGGAGAGGGCGCATCTTTGCTTAAGACCGCTACATACAAAGCGCGGTTCACCGGATAATTATAACTGCTCATATCCAGCCAACCCGTACTTAATCCGTAATCGGTACTTGCCAGAAAGTACAGGTATTTGCCACTCTCATCCCATTGCGGATCGATGGCATCGGATAAACCATCTGTTAAACGTGTACTCTTTCCCGTTTCCAGGTTATACAACTTAACCGCTTTGAACTGGTTCTCCTGGATCTGTACATAAGCGATCCATTTGCTATCGGGCGACCAAACAGGATTCAAGGTACGGTTGGGATGTGCCAGGCGGTCTGTGTCTGCCAGTTTCACCACACCTGTTGCCAGGTCGATATACCAGAGATTGTAATCGGTATCGGTAAAGGCAATGTATTTGCTATCGGGCGACCAGGCAGGTAAAAAATAAAATTTATTGTTGGGGATCGGATAGGCTTTGGGCGTTTGCAAACCAGACTGATCGCCTATCATTAACTGGTATTCGCCACTGGCATCAGAGAACCAGGCAATTTTTTGTCCGTCGGGCGACCAGGTAGGATAACGGTCGGCCACACCGGTTGACTTAGTGATATTGCGCCAGTCGCCATTTTCCTTCGGCATGGTAAAGATCTCTCCGCGGCTTTCAAATAAGGCACGTTTGCCGGTGGGTGATAAACTTGCATTGATCAATGAACCTGCTCCCAGGTTATTCCATCTGGGTCGGCCCCAGTTCAGATCACCGGCTACGTTGATGGCAAGTTGTTTGCCCTTGCCGGTAGCAAGATCAAAACGATGCAGGTATCCACCCTGCTCATATACCAGTGTGTTATTACTGGCTGCCAGGTTTTTGATGTCAAAGTCCTTGTGAAATGTAATCTGTTTCTGTGTTTTTGTTTTCGGATCGTAAGACCATACATTGTTGATGAAATCCTGCTCTGATAAAAAATAGAGTATGCCATTGGCCCAGACAGGACTACTATGTCTTTCCTTATCGCCCTGCACCGTTTTTACGGTTTCCCTTGTTTTCATGTTGAAGATCCAGATAGGCTGTGCTTGTCCGCCGCGATAATTGCGCCACTCCACATCCCATAACGGGGAGGGTTGGTAGGCCATCTGTTGTCCGTCTTCAGAAAGTGTTCCGGCATAACCAAAAGGAAGTATCATGGGTTGCGCCATTCCACCAGACGTACTGATAGTATAAAATTTTGTGGTTGCCGTAGGAAAACCCTCTCTGCCCGAGGTAAAATAAATGGATTTACCATCCGGTGTCCAACCCTGTACCAGGTCAGCTGAGGGATGCCAGGTAAGTCGTTTGGGTTCTCCGCCTTTGCTCGGGATCAGGTACACATCCGTATTACCATCGTACTGGCCGGTAAAAGCGATCCAATTGCCATCGGGACTGAATTTGGGATTACTTTCCGTACCCACTGCACTGGTTAACCTGCGGGCATCTCCACCATCGCTGCCAGTGATCCAGAGATCATCGGCATGCACAAAAACGATCTGGTCTTTACTAACATCCGGTTGCCGGAGCAGCATAGAGCCTTGCGCCATGGCAGAATGACTTAGTAATACGCTGACAAGGCATAAGAGAAGACTCCTGCAGAAAGGCGGGCAGTATTTCATATACAGTTAGTTTTAGTATAACCAATATACTCAAAGAATGCCAGAATCCATAGTAGTATCTGAGGATCGGCGATCTATGGATGAACTGTCTGGCCTTTACATATTTTTAGCTAACTTGATCCACCTACAAAATTGCTGTTATGCCCAAATACTACCTGCTGAAGCCTTTTTTTTGTTGGATACTGATCCTGTTATGCATTATCGGATATGGACAGAACAGGTCCGCTGATCCCAATGCATCCTATCAGCCACCTGCTTTTACAGAGGCAGGCCGTTTGCAGAAATTAGAGAGCTGGTTTCCGTTGGTGGCGAAAATGTATAATGACTATGCAGAAAAAAATCATTTCCCGGGGTATGCTTTCGGGATCATGCTGGATGGCAAACTGGTATTCTCGGGAAGTGGTGGATATGCAGATGTAGCGAAGAAAATTCCGGCTACCACAAAATCCCTGTTCCGGATCGCTTCTATGAGCAAGAGTTTTACTTCGCTGGCCATTCTGAAACTGCGCGATGAGGGCAAGTTGAAATTAGACGATCCCGTTTATCTCTATATCCCCGAAATGAAAGGGCAGAAAATGACCAAAGATGCACCGGAGATCACTATCCGTCATATCATGACACACTCAGCCGGATTCCCCGAAGACAATCCCTGGGGTGACAGACAGCTGGCCGATACCGATGCAGAATTGATTGCGATGATTAAAAAAGGGATCTCTTTCTCCAACGCGCCCGGTATTACCTATGAATACAGCAATATGGGTTTTGCCATGCAGGGGTATATCATTAAAAAAGTAACGGGAATTCCTTACAGCGATTATATCGAAAAAAATATCTGGAAACCACTGGGTATGACAGAGGCACAGTGGGAGTACAATAAAGTACCTGCCAATGAACTGGCACATGGCTATCGCTGGATCAATGGTAACTGGCGCGAGGAAGCTTTGCTGCACGATGGTATTTATGGTGCCATGGGTGGTATGATCACTTCTATCGAATCCTTTAGTAAATATGTGGCCATGCACCAATCGGCCTGGCCGGTAAGAAACGATGCAGAAACCGGTCCGGTGAAAAGAAGTTCCCTGCGCGAGATGCACCAACCCTGGCGTTTTATCGGGCTCAATCCCAATTATAAATATCCCAGTGGCAGGGCCTGTGCCATTACTTCTGCTTACGGATATGGATTAAACTGGAGCCGCGATTGTGAAGGCCGGGAATATGTGGCGCATAGCGGTGGTTTACCGGGTTTTGGTAGTAACTGGCGTTTTCTGCCCGAGTATGGTTTGGGTGTGATCCTGTTTGCCAATGTTACGTATGCACCTACCACTCCGCCCAATTTTGCTGTGCTCGATACCTTGATCCGTTTAGCTAAACTGCAGCCCCGTCAACTGCCTTCTTCTACTATCCTTACCCAACGCCGTGATGAGCTGGTAAAATTATTACCTGATTTTACCAACGCAGTTAATTCGGGCATTTTTGCGGAGAACTTTTTTGCAGATTATATAATTGATTCGCTAAAGAAGGAAGCAGCAGCAATTTTTGAAAAAGCCGGAAAGATCAATAAGGTCAGAGAACTGGTTCCCGAAAATCAATTGCGTGGGTATTTTATTATGGAAGGAGAGAAGGCGAATGTTTGGGTGAGTTTTACGCTTACTCCCGAGAACCCTGCATTGATTCAGGAATATCATATCAGGGTGATAGAAAAATAATCGGCACATAACTCTTTCTGCCACTGATCAACAGACTGCCATCAGCGTTGTTGTTCAGTGGCATTTTTCATGTAGAAGCATCAGCCACCTGTTCGCTATACAACCGCTTAGTAATAGCTGAATAGTATATAAATCTTATCCTTTATTGTATAACAGCCACGGCCATCCCGCAGGGTAGTTTTGTGTTAAATCATAAACATCATGACACATCAATACCATGTAACCGGCATCACCTGTGCCGGTTGTGAAAAAAAAGTAAAGAATGCTTTGAAAGCCAATCCTCAGATCAAAGACGTTCAAATAGATCGTACTACAGAAACAGTCAGTATCGAAATGGAACAGCCCGTTTCGGTGGAAGCCTTGCAGCAGGCACTTGCGGGGTATCCCAAATACCAATTATCGGAAAAGTGACAGAGGCAGCGGCCGGGCTTAACAGGCCGGTAGTAATCTGTGATAGCTATGCGTGATAGGTTGTAAGAAAGCTTTACTGCTTCAACGGCTTACCAACTTCTACAGCGCAATCATGCCCCGGTTGTCCGTGCGGTGGATTGATTTTTACCCCTGCCGCATTTTTTACCGGGCCTGTTGGTAAAGGAGTGGCGGTTTGTACAGGAGCCACTGCTGGTTTTCCGGCTGGCGAATTCAGTGGGGCACCCACGGCAATATCGCAACGATGGTTGGGTTGTCCGTGTGCAGGATTTAAGCCGGCGGTAACTTTGCTGGCTTGTGCCGCTGGAGCCGTTTTAACAGCTTGCGGCGCTGCTGCCACCTGTTGAACAGGAGCTGTATTCACAGTTGGTTTGGCTGGTGCTCCCTTGGATGGATTGGCCAGCATACCTGGAAAAGTTTGTCCGGGACGAAGATTCTGTACAGGAGTTGTTGCCTGGGCTGGTGCAGGAGCTGAATTTAGGGGGGCACCCACGGCAATATCGCAACGGTGGCCGGGTGCGCCATGGGCGGGGTTCAATCCTGATTTTGCCTGTGCAGCAATGGTATTGAAAGTGCCTGGCAGCAGTGCTATCAACAAAACGGCAGACAGTAAATAGGTTCTTTTCATCTTTAAATATATGAATCTATTGTGAAATCGGTTGGTAAGGGCCATTACTGCACTTATTCTCCGGGATGATAGGTTTTTTCTGCATGCTTCAGCACATCTTCTTTGTAGAACAACACTTCTTTGAATTTTCCCTTGGTGTACATCTCTGCCTGGTCGTTAAAATGGGTAGAATTGATATCTCCGCTATTACCACCCGCCAATAAAGATTTGGCCTTGATTTTTTTACCGAACTCTACCGCACAGATAAAACTATTGCCATTATAGCCGTACCGCAGATTGGTTCCCGGATACGTTCTGCTGACAAAAGAAGGCAAAGCCCCCCAGGTAGAAGCTGCAAAACCGCAGGGAATACTAGGTTGCGCATCATCATGTTTGTCTGTGATATCGGCTGTGATGCGCTGGTAGCGGTTGATCTCACCCCATGGTTTTTGCCAGGTGCCAAACTTAGTGGTCAGCTCTTTCAGGGTGGCGGCTAAGGGTTGCAATAATGATTCGGCACTGGCACTGGTTGCAAAGCGGTGGGTTTTTTCTACCTGGTCCGCTTTATCCTCCGGCCCCCTGGATCGCTGAATGCTGGGCCAGATTCTTTGTGCCCATTCAATGGCAAGAGTTGTGGCAACGGAGTTTTCGGCTGAGTTTCTGTCCCAGGCTTTCAGTAAAGCCATGGCAGCCGAAAGGTCGCGGTAAACTGGATTTTCCTGGTTGCTTTCATACGCTTTTACCAATGCAGGAACGAGCACATCAAATGCGGCAAGATGGGTATCATAACCGGATGCAATTGTTTTATCGATGGTATAGCCATTGTTGGCGTCCAGGATCTTGGTGGCATTGATACCCCTGAAATTTTCGCCCATAGGAGCCATGTAAGTGGGGAAGTTTTCTTTTTTCGGACTGCTGCTGCCCGATACGGTGAAAGGGGTGGAATTGCAATTCTGGATCCATCCCGTAGCAGGATTTTTTACCTGTATCAATTCATTCAGCGGATGTAATCCCTTCCATTCAGTAGCAGAAGTACTGCCATCTACCGGGGCGGACCAATTGTACTTTGGATCACGTTTGGGCATAAAATTACCGTGCCAGTAAGCAATATTGCCTTTGTCATCGGCATATACGGTGTTGTTGGATGTGTTGGCCAGTAGTTCCATGCTTTTTTTGAACTCGTCGTAATTCCTGGCTTTGGTTCTCTCCCAGGATTGTACGATCCCTTTTACGGAACGGTTATTGGCTTTTACACTGATCCACTGTCCGTTTCTTTTGGCCATTACAGGGCCATGGTGCGTATAATAGGTGGTGAAGGTTTTGGTAAGCAGGCTACCGTTGGAGAGATAGCGGATGCTGATCTTTTTTTTACCCAGTGGTTTTGTCTGCCCATCGTATTCATATACCCACTCGTTGTTTTGTTGGCGTACTTTTTCCTGGTAGGAATCAGCTACATCACTGTAGCTCGAAGTATGCATCCAGCCCAGGTGTTCATTGAAACCCTGGTACACAAAAAACTGCCCCCAGGTTACGGCACCATAGGCATGCAACCCTTCTTCACTCTGCACCGCTACTTCCGGACGAAAATAAAAAGTAACATGCGGATTGATATACAGAATAGAATTACCCGAAGCCGTTTTTGCCGGAGCAATGGCAAAACCGTTGGAGCCACCGGGTAAAGGATCCACTTCCTGCGGAATCGCTGCTGCTGTTACCGCTGGTTCGTTGGAATAGAAATTCTTTAACTCGTTCACAGATACATCTGCCACATCAATTGCACCAATGCTGCCATCGGTCCATAACATCGGATACCAGGGTTGGAAACGGGTAAGTAGGGCTGGTTTAATGGAAGGATGTTTGTAGAGATAATAGTTGATGCCGTCTGCATACGCATTCAACAGTTTTTGTAACCATGGGGGACTGTTGCGATAATCTTTCACGGCATCGGCCGAATCAATGATCATCCGGATCTGCAGATCGTTGTAGAGATCTTTTTCGCCGTTCACTTCTGCCAAACGCCCCAGTTTTTCAATATAGTTCATCTCCACACGTTTGAAATCGTCTTCGCATTGTGCGTATAACAAACCAAAAACAGCATCTGCATCTGTTTTTCCGTAGATATGCGGGATGCCCCAGTTGTCGCGGATGATAGTTACTTTACTGGCCTGTTGTTGCCATTTACTGATCTCAGTTTTAGAGAAAGGTTGTGCCAGTAATTGAACAGGTAATAAGAATAGCCAGAGTAATTTTCTCATGTATATATGTTTAGACAGTTCCGTAAGAAAAGGTTTTCTACAATTCATTTGCTTTAAGTACCCGTAATATATTACCTCCCATTATTTTGGTAATATCTTTTTTGCTGTACCCTCTTTCCAGTAAGACTTTGGTGATAACGGGGTAAGTGGTCACATCATCTAACTGCTGTGGTGCAGAGTTGATGCCGTCAAAGTCCGATCCCAATCCCACATGATCTACCCCTGCCAGCTTTACAATATAATCCAGGTGATCCAGTAACATACTTAAAGGTGCGCGCGCAGCCTGTGCTTCTTCCGCATATTTATCTGCCAGTATGGTAATGGCATATTCTTTTTGTATGCCTGCTTTCACCAAAGAATCCAGTTCGCCCGCATGGGCAATGATAAAACGGGCTTCTTTGCGTTTAGAGCTGCTGTCTACAAAACCGGAATAAAAATTCAGGTCTATCACACCACCATTTTTTCCTACGGCAATGATCTGCTCATCTTTCAGGTTACGGAAGCTGGGGCAAAGTGCATAGGCATTGCTATGCGACACCATTACCGGTTTGGTAGTGGTTTGGATGGCATCCCAGAAAGTTTGCTCGCCCACATGCGAGAGATCTACCATCATCCCCAGTTCGTTCATTCTTCTGATCACCTGTTTGCCAAAATCGGTCAGGCCTTTCTGTGCATTGGCCAGACTGTCTTTTTTACTTACTTCCAACATGGCAGATGTGGCCCATCCGGGCGAGTTGTTCCAGGTAAGAGTTAAATAACGGGTACCACGTGCAAACAGTTTGTCCAGATTTTCCAGTTTGCCTTCGATCATGTGCCCGCCTTCTACGCCAAACATAGCGGCCAGTTTTTTGTCTTTGATGGCCTGTTTTAGTTCTTTCGAATTTCTGACGAGTGCAATCTTATCAGGATTGCGACTGATCACCGCATCCAGGGTATCCATTTCACGGTTGGCCCAGGCAAAAGGGTTTTCTTTATTACCATCGCACCATACAGAAAAGATCTGTACATCTACACCCCCTTGTTTAAAACGGTTCAGATCTGAGTGGGTTCTGCCCTTCAGATCGGCATCCATGCTTACTTTTTTCTCCATACAGGCAGTAAGGATATCATTGTGCGAATCAACAACAATGGCTTTGTCATGAATTTTCTGGTAATGCTGTGCCTGTACCGATAAGGGTAGTAAAAGGAACAATAGTTTTTTCAGCATGATGGATGATTAATGGGTGAGTTGGAAACGGATCTGTTTAATAACATTTTCAAACTGGTCGGAAGCATTATTACAAAGGATGATCAGTGTTTTCTGCTGGTCGATGAAGCGCATGATCTCTGTTTTATATCCCGGGTTATCGCCATTGTGCCATACAATGCGGCCGGAAGGATCATCCGTAACAGGGATCCATCCAAAACCATAGTTAGAGATCTTGCCATTATTCAAAACCATGGGTTGAAAAGCTTCGGCAAGGGTATTTTTAGATACGAGCTTCTCTGTGTACAGCGCCTGGTCCCATTTCAGCAGATCCTGTACTGTAGAACTGATACGGCCCGGTCCCTTTCGGTTACCCAGCCAAATGGTATAGTCGGAAGAAGGGAAAGAATCAGCTCTTACAAATTCATTCTGCTCCTTCAAATAAATATGTCCGATCGCGAAATTTTTCACGGCTGCTTTTTCTGCCAGTGTACGGATGCCTGTATGTT
This sequence comes from Caulobacter sp. UNC279MFTsu5.1, assembly GCA_943369185.1. Taxonomy (GTDB): domain Bacteria; phylum Bacteroidota; class Bacteroidia; order Chitinophagales; family Chitinophagaceae; genus Sediminibacterium. Next base: position 266,991 of record CALRMK020000005.1, read on the forward strand.
TCATACCCAGTTTGCGGAAGATCTCTTTGTTGCAGAACACTATAAAATCCTGACCACTCACTTTTTCTGCAATACTGGCCAGCAATACATAACCGGTATTACTGTAATTGTATTTTTCCCCGGGTTCAAATAGTTTGGGTGGAGCGTATTGATTCAGGTAAGCAAGTATATCCGGATTACCTGCCACTTTGCTTTTATCCCAATGGGCATCCATGATCTCCTGGTAATCGGGCAGGCCGCTGGTATGGGTAAGCAGGTGGCGGATCGTGATTCCCTTGTATGGGATGCTGAGGTATTTCTCCACCAGGTCATCGTATTGCAACAAACCCTTCTCTTTCAGCATCATGATCACCATGGCAGTGAACTGTTTGCTCACAGAAGCCAGCTCAAACACATCGGTTGTTTGCAGGGGCAGTTGCTGGGCAAATTCACGAAAGCCTAGTGCTTTTTCATAAGTCACTTTACCTTTTTCTGCAATCAATACCACAGTACTCATCCGTTGGTTAGCGGTGGCATTGCTAATAATGGAATCGATGGTTTGGTAAGGGTCTTTTTGCGCGTTGGCATAAAGAGCCGTCAAACAAAAAGCGAGTAAAAGGTATTTTCTCATCTATCAGTTTTTCAGTCGTAAAGTAGTTCCTGCACGGGTACCATTGTGTTTGCCTGCTTCTATCGTAAGTTCTCCGTTTACGAGCACATACTGAAATCCGGTACTGTACTGATGTGGTTTGTCGTAGGTAGAAAGGTCCTGTACTTTCTGCTCATCAAACAATACAATATCCGCTGCAAAACCTTCGCGCAGCAAACCCCTGTTTTGCAATTGAAATTTCTGAGCGGGTAAAGAAGTCATACGCCTTACCGCTTCTTCCAGCGAGATCACTTTTTCTTCCCTTACATATTTACCCAGCACCCTGGCATTGGTGCCATAACCCCGCGGGTGTGGGTTACCCGAAGCATATACCCTGATGCTTGCATCGCTTGCAAACATATTAAAGGGGTATTGCATAATGGCTTTTACATCTTTATCGCCCATACCATGAAATACCATACCCGCTCCCCCCAACTCCATCATCTCTATAATAGTTTCAGCTTCTTCTCTCGCTTTGTGTTTTCTGCCCTTAAGCAGGTTCACTTCCTCGATGCTTTTGCCATTATAGGTACTATCCGCCCTGAAAGAAGCCACTACCGGGTAACTGAAATGTTTCAACTTTCTTTTTTTCAGTTTTTTCAGCATATGGTCGGCTACTTCTTTTCTCACTTCAGTTCTGGCCAAACGGGCTTTGATCGAATCCTGTCCGTCAGATAATACCCAGTCCGGCAACAAGGTACTCAATGAAGTACTGCTGGCGGTATAAGGATACTGATCAATCGTTACATCCAATCCTTCCTCTCTGGCTTTGATGATCATGGGAATGGTTTCTTTACTTCTGCCCCAGTTCTGCTGCCCGCTCAGTTTAAAATGTGAGATTTCTACCGGCATCTTTGCTTCGCGACCGATATGGATGGCTTCTTCAATGGCCTGAGTTACACTGTCTCCCTCATCGCGCATATGACTGGCATATACCCCGTTGTATTTTGAGGCTGCTTTGGCCAGGCGTACCACTTCTGCTGTTTTGGAATAAGTGCCGGGTATATAAATGAGTCCGGTAGAGAGTCCTACGGCCCCGTCTTTCATCGCTTGCTCCACAATGGCTTCCATTCGCTGCATTTCGGCCTCGTTGGGATCGCGGTTAGCAGAACCCATGGCGGCTTTGCGAACATCGTTATGACCTATCAGACTGGCTACATTGATAGATAGTTTCAAACTATCGAGCATCGAAAAATACCGCCCGAGATTCACATTCGATCCGCCACAGTTACCGGTAACCACCGTGGTTACCCCGTCGTAAATGAAATTATCTGCGGTAGGTTGTCTTTTTTCTTCTCCTTCAATATGGGTGTGTACATCAATAAAACCGGGCGCTACAATCAAACCGGCAGCATCAATGGTTTTGGGGGCCGTCCATTTGGCCAGTTTACCCACGGCCACTATTTTCCCTTTGAGCACGGCAATATCGCCGTAAAACCAGCTATTACCGGTGCCGTCGAGTATTTTACCGTTTTTGATCAGGATATCAGCCTGCTGGCCAAAACCCTGGGTAACCAGAAACAGGCCGAAAAGGAAAAGAATACGCATAATCAGTTGTTGAGGATCATGAAATTAAGTAATCTCTGAATAGTCTGTGCGCTTCCCGGCTAAAACTGTAATTTTGCCAACTTTAAAAGAAGGATATGCTGAATAAGCTTGATGCGATAAAAGCGAGGTTTGATCAGGTAGGGGTAGCCCTTACCAACCCGGAAATCATTAATAACCAGAAAGAATTTGGTGCCTATAGCAAGGAATACCGTTCGCTGGAGAAGATCGTACAACCTTACGAAGCCTATAAAAAAGTGCTGGCCGACTATGAATATGCCAAAGAGGCCCAGAATGGTTCTGATGAAGAAATGCGCGAACTGGCCAAAATGGAGCTGCCGGAACTGGAAGAGAAGAAAGAAGCCCTTGAAAAAGAACTGACCAAACTGCTGATACCCAAAGACCCACAGGACGATAAAAACGCTATTCTCGAGATCCGTGCCGGTACCGGTGGCGATGAAGCCAGCCTCTTTGCCGGTGATCTGCTGGGTATGTACCTCCGCTACTGCTCGCGCAAGGGCTGGAAAACGGCCATTGTGAGTGAAAGTGAAGGAACAGTGGGCGGATACAAGGAAGTGATCCTGGAAGTAACCGGGGAAGATGTATATGGTACCTTGAAATTTGAATCCGGCGTACACCGTGTACAAAGGGTGCCCGATACGGAAACACAGGGGCGGGTACACACTTCGGCTGCCACTGTAGCCGTAATGCCTGAAGCGGAGGAAGTGGATTTTGAACTGAAGGAAAGTGACGTGAAAATGGAAACTGCCCGAAGTGGTGGTGCGGGTGGACAGAATGTAAACAAAGTAGAGACCAAAGTATTTTTAACGCATATTCCCACCGGTGTAGTAGTGGTTTGCCAGACCGAGCGCTCGCAGTTAGGCAACCGCGAAAAAGCGATGACCATGTTACGTACCAAACTGTACGAAGAGCAGGTACGTAAACAGGAAGAAGAAATTTCGCGCCAGCGTAAAACATTGGTTAGCACCGGCGACCGCAGTGCCAAGATCCGCACGTATAACTGGCCACAGGGGCGGGTTACCGATCACCGTATCGGACTTACTTCCTATAACCTGGATGCAGTGATCAATGGCGATATCGATGAGTTCATCGAATCACTGCAAATGGCAGAGAATGCGGCCAAAATGGTGAATCAATAAGCGGAACCCGGTAACTTTAAGCCTACAAAAATTGCTGCATGAAAACCTTGGTATGTTTCCTGGCCATGCTGTTCCCTCTATTGTCTTTCAGTCAGGGACAAACCCTCCAGTTCATGAAAGAGGATAACAGCTTTCTGAACGATGTGAATGGTCGCCCGTTATTACTGCGTTCGGAATATTTAGTAGAAGGCTCCCCCTTTTTTACCCCCGATTACTGTACCGCTAACCTCAAAGTGCGTAAAGGAAAATACTACCAGGGCATTCAGGTAAAACTGAACCTGCAGCAAAACCTGGTGATCTACGATGCGGGAGACGGAAAAGAGATGGCCGCCATTACGCCCATTGAAAAGATTGTTTTTGTAAACTGTGCAGACCCCTCCAAAAATCAGACACTACTCAGCGGTTTTCCGCCGGTAGATGGACAAACTGCCAACAGCTTTTATGTACTGCTCGATTCAGGTCGGGTAACGCTGCTGAAACAGATAGGGGTCAATTACCGCGATGTAAAGCATTACGGCAGTAACCAAACCACCCGCGTATTTGAGCAGAAAGAAATTTTATATACCTATCAAACGGATAAGGGAATGATACGATTGGCAAAAGAAGAAACGGCGATACTTTCTCTGCTCTCCGATCAGCGAAAAACGATACAGGCTTTTATCAATGCCAATGATCTTACCTGCAGAAAAGAAGCCGACCTGATAAAGATTTTTCAGTTTTATAATTCATTAGCGCACTAAACGGTAGTGGTGGTATCGACTCCGGTACCCTGTTTTCATGCTTTGGTAAAATAAAATCATGGATGGTTTAGGGAGTGATACCCAATAGCAAATGCAGGTACAGTGGCAACCTATCTTTAGGAAAATTCTGACCGGTTTATGCGCTTATCTTTTTTATTTCCGAAACTATGGGTAGTGATTATCTCTTTGATCTTTGGCAGCCAATGCTCGTTTGCCCAGTTGCAATATTCCATGACCACGCTATCTGATGCCAACGGAAATCCCGTTTTACTGAAGAAGGCCACGGCGGGAGAAACGGCACACCTGTTTAAACCAGGTTATACAACTGCTATTCTGTATCTGGCAGGTAACAGTAAACCGTTGCAGGGAAACAAATTCAAATTGAACCTGCAGCAGAACCGTTTGTTTTTTCTGGATGCCAATGGCGAAGAAATGGAAGTGACCAGTCCGGTAAAAACCATTGAGTTCATCGGCGATCCCGGAAAAAATAATAATACAGTTTTTGAAAAAGGATTTCCACCTATTGATAAACTGACAGCGGATAATTATTACCAGGTGTTGGTAACCGGCAAAGCCGGCTTACTGATGGATACCAAATTTGCAGAAGTGTCATACAAGGAATACAATAGTGCTACTACTTCTATCCGGATAGACAGGCTGGTTAATTTTTATGGAGTGGCAGCAGGTAAAATGCAAAGACTGAGCAAGGCAGAAGACCTGCTTTTATTGCTGGGCGATAAAACGCAGGAAGTATCAGACTATATCAAAAAGGAGAACCTGAAGGTTAAAAAACAGGCTGACCTCGAAAAACTGTTTCGTTATTACAATGGGTTGTTCGAGAAATCCTGATCAGTTGCTTTTTACTTTTTGTTCAGCTTCGTAAATTTTTTGTTCCCAGGCCCAGGCAGTCTGCATCATATCTTTCAGGTTGTAGCGGATCTTCCAGCCCAGTTCGGTAACAGCAAGGTTGTTGTTGGCATAAATAGCAATTACATCTCCGGCACGCCGCGGACCGATTTCGTAATTCAGTTTTACACCGCTTACTTCTTCAAATGTGCGGATGGCTTCCAGCACCGTTACACCATCGCCGGTTCCCAGATTAAAGATCTCACATCGGCTTTTATTCTTTTTTGCTGCGAGGTATTGAATGGCCAGTGTATGGGCATTGGCAATATCGCTCACATGAATATAATCACGCACGCAACTGCCATCGCGGGTAGGGTAATCATTGCCGTGTACCAGCATTTTAGGCAGTTTACCTACAGCTGTTTGGGTAATGGCCGGTACCAGATTCTGTGGTTTACCAACCGGTACTTCTCCAATACATCCTGACGGATGTGCCCCTACCGGATTGAAGTAACGAAGCAGGATAACAGAAACTCCTTCGATAGCTTTTGTAAAATCCTGCAGTATCTGTTCGCCCATCTGTTTGGTAGCACCATACGGCGATTCGGCCTGTTTGATGGGAGAAGATTCTGTAACGGGAATACTATCAGGGTTACCATATACCGTACAGGAAGAAGAAAAAACAAAATCGGAAACTTTAAATTCCTGCACGCATTTGAGCAGGTTCACTAATCCGAAAATATTGTTTTCATAATAAAAAAGGGGTTCTGCTACAGATTCCCCAACAGCTTTATATGCGGCAAAATGGATGACACCGGAGATATCCGGGTTTTCCTGAAAAACGGCTCTGGTTTCATCAAAATTCTTCAGGTCAACTTTGTAATTTTTAACCTGCTTACCTGTGATCTGTTCAATTCCACTCATGGCATATGCGAAAGAGCGGGAGTTATCGTCGATAGAAACAACGGTAAAGCCGTTTTCAAGCAGGTCTACAATGGTATGAGAGCCTATAAAACCGCATCCGCCGGTAACCAGAATCTTTGCCATAAGTAAAAGTTATCCTGCAAGATAATTTGATATCCAGAATAAACGGCAAATAAATCAGGGAGTTGATCAGATAAATAATTTCAGCAGGTAATACACAATGGCTGCAATCGCAGCTGAAACGGGGATGGTCATGATCCATGCCCATAACAGGTTCACTGTTACCCCCCAGCGAACGGCGCTCAGACGTTTGGTAGCACCTACACCAATAATGGAACCGGTAATGGTATGCGTGGTAGATACGGGGATCTTGAAATGTTCTGTCATGAACAAGGTAATGGCACCGGCAGTTTCAGCAGCAACCCCTTCCAACGGAGTTACTTTGGTAATGCGCGTTCCCATGGTTTTTACGATCTTCCAGCCACCGCTCATGGTACCGAGACCAATGGCGAGAAAGCTGCAGAAAGGCACCCAGCTATACGCGTTCACAAACTGGTTAAAGTCCATCTGGTTGCCCTTGGTTCCTTCGTAATAGATCATGGCTGCACCAATGATACCCATTACTTTCTGGGCATCGTTACCGCCGTGGCCCAGACTGAAGGCTGCGGATGAAACCAGCTGTAATCTTTTGAACCAGCTTTCAGCTTTGTAAGGATTCGATCGTTTACAGATATGCACAATCAGAATCGTGATAATAAAGGCGATGATCATTCCGATCAATGGCGCAAAGAAAATAAACAGGAAGGTCGGGACCACTTTTACATAGTTGATCACATCCACACCACCTCCGCTGAAACCGCCGGCATGCGCCAGTGCAGCACCTACAAAACCACCCATCAGTGTATGCGAAGAGCTGGATGGAATCCCGAACCACCAGGTAATCAGGTTCCAGATAATGGCGGCAATAATACCTGCCAGGATCACTTCCAGTGTAATAAATTCAGCGTGTACCCATTTGGCTACCGTATTACCGATACCAAACTCTTTGAACACATATTTAGAGATAAAAAATGCAGCGAAATTGAAGAAAGCCGCCCATACTACTGCCTGAAAAGGCGTAAGCACCTTTGTTGAAACTACCGTAGCTATTGAGTTGGCCGCATCATGAAACCCATTGATATAATCGAAAATAAATGCGAGCGCAATAATGATAATGAGGATCGTGAACATAATAGTTAATTAGTAATTAGTAGTTAGTAATTGATAATTAAGTTGTTCCTGAGGATATTAGGGCAGATGTAACAAGCCCTATTACTAATTATTAATTACTAATTTCTAATTAAATTAGGCGTATTTGATGATGATGGATTCGATCACATTGGCTGCGTCTTCACATTTGTCTGTAACGATCTCCATTACCTGGTAGATCTCTCTTTTTTTGATCACTTCCTTGAAATCATTTTCCTGCTGGAATAACATTTCAATACTCATATCAAACACATCATCGGCCTGGTTCTCAATGCTGTTTACTTTTACCATGGCTTCAGTCATCTCGCGCAGGTTCTTCATATCGCGCAGGCCAAAAACCGCTTTTTTGATTTCATTGGAACCCTGTAAAATCAGGTCGGCCATTTTCTGGATACCGGTATCGTTGGGGTTCACACTGTAGAAATTGATCTTTTTGGCACAGGCATAGATATAGTCTGCAATATCATCCAGCGAGCTGGCCAGGTAGTGAATGTCTTCCCGGTCAAAAGGTGTGATAAAGTTCCGACCCAGTTCTGTGAAAATGCGGTGGGTATTGTCATCGTTCTTATGCTCCAGGTCTTCGATCTGTGCAAGAATGGCGGCGCGTTTATTGGGGTCGGGCTCACTCACCATTTCTTTCAGTTTAATACCCATTTCATGGGCTTTGTCTGCAACATCTTCAAACAGTTCGTAGAAGATCTTGTTCTTTGGCATAAAAAAACGTCCGAAGTTGTTGATACCCATACAATAAAATTTAGGCAAAAGTAAGATTCTGGTAGTGATTGTATCCTTACCGAATTTAATTAATGATTTGGTAATATAGCTTTTTCCCGCTTTTTTGTATACGTAATGCCCTCTTTGCCCCGTATTGGTAATATTTTGATGGCATTTTGTTCATTTTCTGTTAATCCTGATCTGCCATTTTTGTGACAGCAAGTAATATCAAACAGTTTTCTCTCATGTGCCGGCCCCGATCTCTATCGGGGCTTTTTTGGATCGCCTATCAAAAGCCGGATAAACTAATCTTTCCTTACATCCAGTGTAAATCCGATCGTGGTTCCTACATCCAGTTTACTGCGTACATGCATGGTCTGGCCATGGGCCTCAATAATATGTTTACAAATGGCGAGTCCCAGTCCGGTACCCCCCACATCCCGGCTACGTCCCCGGTCGGTGCGGTAAAAACGTTCAAAAATGCGGGGCAGATGTTCTTCTGCAATGCCCATTCCATCGTCACTCAACTCAATCAGCACATGCTCTCCATCGGTTTTGTAAATACTGGCCACAATACTGCCATCCTGTTTGCCGTATTTGGTGGCATTTTCTACCAGGTTGTTCAGCACCTGGCGGATCTTTTCCTTATCCGCAAAAACAGTGATGGGCGATTCGCAGCCTTTTTTGAAACTGCAGCGGATATTTTTGGCATTGGTCTTGATAGAAAGTGATTCAAAGGTTTCCCGGATAATATCCTGTATCACAAAATTCTCTTTGTACAGGGGCTGCTGGCCACTCTCCAGACGGGAGATCTCATCCAGGTCTTCTACCAGGGTTACCATCCGGTTCACATTACGTGCGGTATTCTCTAAAAAACGTTTACTCAGTTCCGGATTCTCCATGGCGCCGCTCAGCAGCGTGTCTACATAACCCTGTATCGCAAAAATGGGTGTTTTGAATTCGTGTGCGAGATTTTGCAGAAATTCTTTCCGGTACGCCTCATTGGTTTTGAGTAATTCGATCTCTGCACTACGCTGTTCGGCCCATTGCTCCACATCCTTTCTCACTTCATCGATCCCTTTCTGGGGAAGTATGTATTTGTAATAGGTTTCTTCCCTTTTGCTGGCCTTGGTCTGGTAAATGAATTTGTAGATGAGTTTGATCTTCCGGTAAATAAAAGATTCCAGTACAAAACGGATCAGAAAATAACTACCGATAAAGGTAACCAGCAGCGATACCAGCGCAATGATCCAGTCGGGCCGTATCAGCCAGATCCCCGCCGAAATGGGAACCGATAATATCAACGCCGTAAAAGCGGATAATTGCTGCGGAGAAAGGTTCTTGGTCTTGAACATCTGCATTAAAGTTACGGCAAACAGGATAGAAGAGCAGCAGAATGGGTAACCGTTATTCCTGATTCCGGTATTGTGACATGTATTGAATGCCTATAACTCAAACTTGTAACCCACACCCTTTACGGTAGTGATGCAATCTACCCCCAGTTTCTGGCGTACTTTACGGATATGCACATCAATGGTGCGGTCGCCTACAATCACATCATTCCCCCAGATCTGTGAGAGGATCTCGTTGCGCAAAAATACACGGCCGGGTCGGGAGGCCAGGAGGTAAATCAGCTCAAATTCTTTTTTGGCCAGGGTCACTTCCAGGCCATCTATCGTAACCAGAAACTTAACCGGATCGATGGTGATATTGCCTAACACAATACTTTTTCCGGATCCGCTCTCGTCTTTGTTCAATCTTCTGAAAAGGGCATTTACGCGGCTGATCAATACTTTCGGACTGATAGGCTTGTTCACATAATCATCGGCACCCGTTTCGAGGCCTTTGATCTGGGAAGCTTCATCGCTCATGGCGGTCAGGAAAATGATCAGGGTATCCTGAAACATGGGTTGTGAACGGAGGATCTGGCATACTTCCACCCCTGTTTTCTTAGGCATCATCACGTCCAGAATAATAAGGTCAGGGTGGATCTGTTTGGCTCGTTCAATGGCTTCATTGCCATCTTTGGCGGTATATACTTCATAGCCCTCTTTGCCAAGATTGTAGCTCACTATCTCTAAAATATCCGGCTCGTCGTCTGCTATCAGGATCTTTTTGGGCTTTACTTCCATGATCTAACCTAATGTTTACACAAAATTAATTTTAAAGAACCGCAATTAAGGCTTTTGGCTTTATTATGTTATTGTTAACTGCAATTGGCCCGAAATATGGGTCTTCATGCAAATGAACCTATTTTTGGGCCAGTTTATGAACCGGAAGCAACTTTACCTTACCATATCGGCCTTATTACTGAGCCTTTCTGTTTTTTCGCAGGAAGCAATGACCATTCCTGAAATACCCGCTTCGCGGGAGTTTCACCACGAAACCATCCTGATTTCCCTGAATGCGATCACGCATCTGAAAAACAAGACGGATAGCCTGATCCCGTTCACGGGTAATGCCTTGCTCGACCGTTCCCTTGATCATGCTGTACGCGTCCGGATCAATAACCTGCGTGCTGTGGTAGAAGGGAACAAAACCCTCAGCGATAATGACAAATTCAAATGGCTGCGCGGCATCAATGAAATGCTGACGGGATTTCTGTCTGCCTACCGCTCCCGGTCAATGAGTGTGGGTATGTTGCCCGCATTGGTAAAAGCCTTTGAGGATGCCATGCAGGCAGAATTATCGGGTAATTCCATGCTGCCTGTAATGATAGAGAACAACCTGGAAGTGGGTTCCATTCTTACCGATAATTTTGCCCTGAAATCGAACCCGGGAATTACTGCAGCAGCAGATTACCTGGTGCTGAAAACCTGTCAGCGGAACCCGTTGGATGTACTCAAGATCCTGACCCGCTACCCGAATAACCGTTTTGCAGACAGCCTCATCATTCAGGCCGCTTACCGCAATCAGGAAGAATTGTACAGTTATGCCGCCGTACCCAATGCATTGGGCAGAAAGATCCAATCTGTTGATCATCCGCTGGTAAAAATGATCGGCCGCCTGGCATTGACCAAAACCGGGCGCATGTATTTCCCTTTTCTGGATAATCTCTATCGTAATAAGATCTCCATCGATTCCATCACGCCGCTGGTTATCAATGATTCCTCTGTTGGGTATTACCAGCTGCTGGTAAAGACGAGAATTGATTATGCCACCCGCATGCAGCAGGGCGATACGCCCATGGCAGCGATGGTATTAACCAATAAACTCCGCAGCAAAGCCGTTGAATTGTTCATCAACGAAATCAATGCGCTGCATGATGTGCCGAATGAGAATATCCGGTTTAAAGTACTGGATAAACTGGGGCCGGAAGAGCTGTATTACCTGGCGGTGATGGGTGAGGAAGAGATCTATACTTCCAGTTTTGTGGTAGGGGTTTACCCGCGGATCTTCCAGCGTATGCAGGTGCCCAGGGCCGATAGCCTGTTGCGGTTGATCCAGGGCGACTATTATAAGAAATTCATCAAGATCTGTGCAGCGTATAACACACTGGATAATTTTCTGAGCCGGATGGAGAAAGGCACCGCAGAAAATGTAATGCGCCGTTTTGTGAACGGACTGGACGCTTCGCCCACCCTGGAAGATGCGGTGGATGTGGCCGATTCTTATGCCAGCATTTATAACAAAGACCTGCGTAACCTGATACTGGCACAGGTAAAACTGAACCTGGCCAACAGTAACTGCAACAGAAACAAAAGAGGTGCGGTCATTTATGATCTCCTGAATACCATTTTTTTATCGATGGATTCTTCGAACAACGTAGATATCGCTTCGCGTCTGGGCATTGATCCCGTGTATATCATGCCCCGTAAATCTCTGCAGGATACTTCGGGCCGCATCATCATTCAGCAGTTCTCTTATGGCGATAAAGATGCAGCTTCATATTTTGGTGCTTTCATGAACCGATTCAGTAACAGTAACTGGCGCATCACCCGCAAACCGCAGTGGGTTGAGATCAATTCGGCCAAAGGCAGCCCCATCACTATTTATGCCAACCTGCCGCTGGATGAGAAACAGGAGCTGGATCTGCAGGCGCAGGATAGCCTGATCAGTTACCTGGAAGAAAAAGACCTGCCACCCAGTATTGTGATCCACCGCGGACATAGTTATTACCTGCCCGAAACCATCAAACGCCTCCCCGCCAGCGCCAAAGTGGTGCTATTGGGTAGTTGCGGTGGATACCAGAAACTGAATGATATTCTGCAGATCTGTCCCAAAGCGCATATTATCTCCTCCAAACAGGTGGCTGCCGGTGTGGTAAACCAGAGCCTGATAGATGCTATCACAGACAAACTGCGGGCCGGCAAAGACCTGAACTGGGAAGAACTCTGGAAAACCGTGCAGGGCAGGGTAGGTGCAGGTTACCGCGATAAGTTCGACGATTATATCCCTCCCCATAAAAACCTGGGCGCCATTTTTATCATGGCCTATGATAAAGCGGAGAAACTGTAAAGGGAGCGTTTATAAAAAAGGATTGTTCCGTTTCTCATGCCCAATGGTGGTAGGCTCACCATGTCCGGAATACACCACTACCTCATCCGGTAACACAAATAGTTTTTCCCGGATACTTTTCAGCAATGTTGCATGGTTGCCGCCGGGCAGATCGGTGCGGCCAATGCTTTCTCGGAACAAAACGTCGCCACCGATCAGGAACGACTGTTCCTTACAGTAAAAACAGATACTGGCCGGTGAATGGCCGGGAGCAAGAATGACCTGTAAAGCATCGTTACCCAGAGAAATGGTATCTCCTTCTTCGAGAAAATGGAGCGGACCGGTGTAATTCTGAAAGGGTAAACCCCATTTTTCGCCTGATAAGGGGGCCAGCTGCAGCATCTGTTGCTCGCCCTGGTGCAGGTACAGTTCCAGGTTCCATGTTTCGGAAACCCATTTGTTGCCGAATACATGGTCCAGGTGACAATGGGTGTTCAGCAACCTTATAGGTTCCAGTTGCGTATCGGTAATAAAGTTTTTTAACGTTTCCTGTTCAGCGCTGAAGTAACATCCGGGGTCAATTATAATAGCTTTGTTCTGTTCATTGTGCAGTACGTAAGTATTTTCCTGAACGGGACTAAATGTAAAAACGGTAACCTTGATCATAAACGTATTTTTACCTGCTTTTAATGGTAAATGACTAATTTTAAAACACTAAAGTTCGGATATGCAATTGAATCGAATCGCTCAATTACTGGTTTTTGCCGGTTTTCTTTTACCAGCCCTCAGTTCAGCGCAGGTTAACTCTGTGGAATTTGGCAAGAACCGGGTTCAGCATAAAAAATTCATCTGGAAATTTTACCAGTCGCCCAATTTCAACACCTACACCAATCAGGGTGGGGTAGAGTTGGGCAAATTTGTAGCGCAGGTGGCTGAGGAGGAATTACGTTCTATTGAGAATTTCATTGAATATTCTTTGCAGCGCAGGGCCAATATTGTGATCTATAACAGCTATAACGATTATAAAAGCAGCAATATCGGGTTGGGCAGTGATTGGCAGAATGCCGGTGGGATAACCAAACTGGTGAATAATAAGATCGTGGTTTATTTTGATGGTAACCACGATCACCTCAAGCGTCAGATCCGCGAGGGTATTGCACGTGTACTCACCGATAATCTGTTGTTTGGAGATGATATTGGCGAGTTTGCCAGTAACCAGGCCTTACTGGATCTTCCCAAATGGCTGGTGGATGGTTATGTTTCTTATGCCGGCGAAGCCTGGAGCACCGAAAAAGATGATGAACTGAAAAGTGCCATACTGGGCGGCCGATACAATTCTTTTTACCAGTTCGCTTTTGAAAAACCGGTATTGGCAGGCCATGCTTTCTGGTACTATATCGGCGAAAAATACCGGAAAGAAAATATCACTTACTTATTATACCTCGCACGTATTTACAAGAACCTGAACAATGCCTGTTTACGGGTATGTAAAAAGAAATTCAAGGAAGTACTGGCCGATTTTATGCAGTACCAGCAGGAAGTGTATTCGAAAGATATCCGCCAGCGCCGTAACCAGCCCAAGGGGCAGCTGAATGTATCGGAAGATATTTCCAAAAACGATTATTTCCGTTTTCAGGCCAATCCCAATCCCAAGAGCAGTACCTATGGGGTAGTGGAATTCAAGAAAGGCCAGTACAGCGTAAAGCTGATGGAGAATTTTTATGATGCACGCACGTTGCTGAAGATCGGTGTTCGTACCAACCAGGGCGATATCAATCCTAATTACCCGATCCTTGCCTGGGATGGCAAAGGCACCCGTTTACTGGTGGCTTATTGGGAGGATGGCAAGATCAAAATGTTTGTATACGATGTGATTGCCAAATACAAACGTTACAAACAGGAAATAGAAGGCGTAGACCAGTTATTGGATGCCTCTTTTATGCTGGATGCCAATACACTGGTGATGAGTGCGGTGAAGAATGGTCACTCTGATATTTATACCTATAAGATCGAAGAGAACAAACTTACCCAGATCACGAATGATATTTATGATGACCTGGATCCGACTTTTGTTTCTTTCCCTAACCGGTCCGGTATTATTTATTCCTCTAACCGACCCGATCCACTGGCACCTAATCTGGATACGGTATTGCCCAGTAAATACCGGTTCAATATTTATATGGTGGATATCCTGAACGACAGCAAACAGAAACAGCTGGCCAAACTCACCGATCTGAAAATGGGGAATGCCCGTTTCCCGATGCAGTACAATACCAACCACTTCACGTTTGTATCAGATGAGAACGGTATCGGTAACCGATGGGCAGGGTTCTTCTCTACCCAGCGTAATGGACTGGATACACTGTATTATATCGGAGATGAGTTACTGCGTAATCCATCGCCCAAAGAATTTGATTCTACCCTGGTGGCCTGGCAAAAACAGGAGCCGGACAGCGTGAGTTATTTTCAGGTATTCAAAGATTCTACTTATACTTTCCCCATTACCAATTACCAGAGCACTTTGCTCGAGACAAGGATCGCCGGTAATAACGGACTTGTGAGCGAAGTAAGAAGGGAGGGAGATTTTAAATTCCTCTATAAACTGAAAGTAGATGAGCAGGCGCTGGCCAAGCGGAATGTAAATGCCCGGCCTACCGAATACATCCGTAAACTGACAGCTGAGAAAAAAGCACTGGATGGCAAAGCCATTATTTACAACAAGAAGGCCGCTGTGGATACCACTAAAAAAGCCAAAGACTTTTTCCAGAATGAGTTTGCAGATGAGAAACCGGATAGCAGCAGTGCCGCCATACAAAACCAGTTACTGCCTTCACAGCCTAAGAATTCTGTGTTGAGCAGTTCGAGGTTGTTCGACTATCGGCTGAAGTTCAGCTCGGATTATGCGTTGGTTGGATTTACGAATAATATTCTCATCAATCGTTACCAGCCCTATGGTGGCGGTTCGGGTCCGATACAGCTGAATAACGGAAATGATTTCAATTTCACTTTCCGCGTTGGAACCAGTGACCTGATGGAGGACCAGAAATTTGTAGGAGGTATCCGTTTCGGTACCAACCTCAGCGATAAAGATGTGTTCTTTACTTACCAGAACCTGCGTAAACGTTTTGACTGGGGACTTACCTACTATCGCAGTAATGTGAGTAATTTCTTCAACACCAGTTTCAATACGATGTTGTATACGAACCTGTATCAGGCCAATGTAACTTATCCGTTTAACGAAGTGAAGAGTCTGCGTGCCACTGTGGGTCTGCGTACCGATAGAGGGGTGCTTCGTTCTTATGATAATAACTCCGGTTTACCGGATCCGAATGCATTGAAGTATAATGATACAGTTACCAAATACATCGTTTCCCGACTTGAATATGTACATGATAATACAGTGAGTCCAACACAGAATATCTGGGTAGGCCTTCGCTACAAAGTGTATTTTGATGTGAACATGCCTACTTTCAAAACTTCGCTCAGTAACGGTAAAGCCACGCTGAACCTGGGTTTTGATGCCAGGTATTATCATAAGATCTACCGGAACTTTATCTGGGCGGGCCGTGCCGCGGGAGATTTTTCATGGGGCGGACAAAAAATCCTCTACTACCTCGGTGGGGTAGATGGATGGATCAGTCCTCAATTCAACAATAACCAGCCGGCGGCAGACCAATCCTATGCTTTCCAGTCGCTAACGCTGAATATGCGTGGTTATAACCAGAATATTGCCAACGGAAATAATGCGGTGGTGATTAATAGTGAATTCCGTTTCCCGATATTCTCTACCCTCATCAACCGACCCATCAACAATGCGTTCCTGCGTAATTTCCAGCTGGTGCAATTCCTGGATCTGGGTACGGCCTGGAACGGAAAATACAATGGCATCAAACGTCCGGGCGAAGTGATCACCGCACCCAATACACCGGTACTTGTTCGGATTGATGCAGGCGGTTTAGGACCTTTTGCAGGTGGTTATGGTTTCGGCATACGCAGTACTTTACTGGGTTACTTTATGAAACTGGATGCAGGCTGGCCCATGAAAGGTATTTTCCTGGGTAAACCGGTTTGGTATTTCTCTTTAGGATTCGATTTCTAAATATAATATCTTATACGAATAGAGAAAGCGTGCATGATTTTCATGTACGCTTTTTTGTTTTAAAGGATGAGTAGCAGAATAGTAATAGTAAGTAAACTATTTTTCATACCGCCCGGGCGGGATTGACTTTTTTTGTTGCTTTTTTGTGTCAAGACAAAAAAGTAAATAGAGGAACTGCTATGCAGATAGCGTCTTGTCCTAAAATTTGTAAGTGTTATCCGAAGATCCGCTGCCAGAAAATAATCACCCCGATACTCACTGAGATCAAAACAGCCATCAGCACTGCCGCCGCTGCCACATCTTTGATTGTTTTGATCCTGGGATCTATTTCGGGTTGTGCCACATCGCACAGCATTTCCAATGCATGGTTGCACATTTCCAGCGAAAATACAAGGGCCATACAGAGCAGTATAGCGGTCCATTCTACCGCAGACACCTGGTAATACCAACCGGCAAACATCACCAGCAGGCTGATACAGAGATGGATTTTTCCATTGCGGTCGTTGCGGATAAAATGGAACAGGCCACTGAACGCATAGTAGAAAGAGGCAAGCAGGTTAGCTGTTTTCATATAGGATCCTTTGATGAAGTATCAGTGATCTATGTTGTTACAGCCGGTGCGGTTAACGCGCCATATCCGAACCATTGTTCACCGGCTCTTCACGTAATTGCGGTTCGCGTAACTGTACCGGAGCAACATAGGCTTTGCGCATCCGCATATTCAGCAGTTCTACCAAAAAAGAAAAAGCCATCGCGAAGTACACATAGTTTTTCAGGTGTAGTTCATGCGCCCCTTCACTGTTCCAGCCTTCTACCAGCAACACAAAACCGATCATTACCAGGAAGGAAAGCGCCAGCATTTTTAACGTAGGATGTTTGTGAATAAAAGCAGAGATCCTCGGACTGAACAGGAACATCACGATCATGGCAATCACCACCGCACTAATCATCACTACCAGACTTTTAGCGGTACCGCCTGCGGTAATGATGCTGTCGAAACTGAATACCATATCTATCAAAATGATCTGTGCAATGGCATTACTGAAATCCAGTGGTTTGGTAGTATTGCCGGCAGCTACATCTGCTTCTCCTTCCAGCTTATGGTGAATTTCTTTGACTGTTTTATAGATCAGGAACAGACCTCCTGCCAGCATTACCAAACTGGCCAGGTCAAAGTCTTTGCCAAAAGCACTGAATACCGGTTTGCCTTTTTGAGATAATAACCAGCTTAAACCGAATAATAAAATAGTACGCGTGATCATACCGGTAACCATCCAGATCAGCCGGGCTTTGGGTTGCAAAGCCTTGGTCATCCGGTTCATGATGATGCTCACAAAAATCACGTTATCAATACCGAGAACGATCTCCAGTATCACCAATACAATAAAGCTGATCAGATTCTCTGAGGTAAACAATGCTTCCATACAGGATTAGAATAAGTTAGGATTGATGGGCAAGATACTGACAAATATTTTTAACGATGGCAGGGCCTTCGTACACAAAACCGGTCCATACCTGCACCAGCGAAGCACCTGCATCTAGTTTTTCCCTGGCATCTGCCCCTGTAAAAATACCACCGCTTGCAATGATGGGAATTTTTTGCTGGGTTTGTTGTGAGAGGTATTGCACCACTTCGGTAGCCCGGGCTTTTACGGGTAAACCGCTCAGGCCGCCGGGGCCGATAGTTTGGAGTTGGGAGTTGGGAGTTTGGAGTTCAGAGCGGCTGATGGTGGTATTGGTGGCTACCAGTCCGCTCAGTTCTACCTCAAAAGAAAGTGCCACAATATCATCCAGCTGTTCCTGCGTAAGATCAGGGGCTATTTTCAGTAAGAGCGGTTTGGGCTGGGCCTTGCCCTGGTTTTGGTTCTGTAGTTGCGAGAGGATCTTCTTCAGCGAATCTTTCTCCTGCAATTCCCGCAAACCGGGTGTATTGGGCGAACTCACATTTACCACAAAATAATCTACCTGCTCAAAGAGGCCGTCAAAACAAATGCTGTAATCCTTCCAGGCATCTTCATTGGGCGTAACCTTGTTCTTGCCGATATTTCCACCAACAATTAGTCTGGAGTTAGTCCCGCCAGTGGCGGGATGGAGTTTGGAGTTGTTCCATTTGGTTAGTCGTTGCTGAATGGTTTGCAGGCCCTCATTGTTGAAACCCATGCGGTTGATCAGGGCCTTATCTGTGGGTAAACGGAAGAGGCGGGGTTTGTCGTTGCCGGGTTGTGCTTTGGGGGTTACGGTACCGATCTCTACAAAACCAAAACCCAGGGCTTCCAGCTCGCGCAGGTATAGGGCGTTTTTATCAAAGCCGGCGCCCAGTCCAACGGGATTCTGGAAGGGCAGTCCGAAAACCTGTTTCTGCAGCTTATCTCCTTTATAAGAGAAACAATTGTGTATCAGCGATCTGACCGGTTCCAGTGAACAACCCGTTTTCAGCAGGTTCATGGAGAAGTAATGCACTTCTTCCGGGGGGAAACAGAAGAGTAATTGCCGGATGAGGGGGTAGATCATGGGGCAAAGATAAGTGACGGAGGGGGTTTGTACGCGGGCAGTAGTCAATAGTGAATAGTCAATTGTCAATACGGCGCGAGTAGGTACTTTATAGCAACTATTCACCATTCACTATTGACTATTCACGCCCATCAGGCATGGTTTTGCTAAATTTGGTTGCATAAACAACCTTTTATTTGTTTTTTCCCTACATTTGGTTGGTAAAATCTTCTATATGCAGGAAGCATACATAGTTGCCGGTTACCGTACGGCGGTGGCCAAGAGTAAAAGAGGTGGATTCCGTTTCTTTCGCCCGGATGATCTGGCGGTGGAAGTGATCAGGGGCCTGATGGCTTCTGTTCCCCAGCTGGATGCCAAACGCGTGGATGATGTGATCGTAGGTAACGCTGTTCCGGAAGCGGAGCAGGGTTTGCAGTTTGGCCGCATTATTTCGGCCCGTGCATTGGGACTGGATGCGGCAGGTATCACCATCAACCGTTACTGCGCCAGCGGACTGGAAAGTATTGCCATGGCCACGGCCAAGATCCGTACCGGTATGGCCGAGTGTATCATTGCCGGCGGAACAGAAAGCATGAGTCTGGTACCTACTGCCGGCTGGAAAACCGTGCCTTCTTACGCCATTGCCAAAGATGAACCGGATTATTACCTCAGCATGGGTTTAACTGCCGAAGCAGTGGCCAATGAATACAAAGTGAGTCGCGAAGACCAGGATCAGTTTGCTTTTCAATCGCACCAGAAAGCGAAAGCAGCCATCGAAAATGGCTATTTCAAAAGCGGCATCCTGCCCATTACCGTAGAAGAAACTTATGTGAACGAGAAAGGCAAAAAAGCCACCCGTTCCTATATCGTAGATACCGATGAAGGCGTTCGTGCCGATACAACTGTAGAAGCATTGGCCAAACTGAAACCCGCTTTTACCATGGGTGGCAGTGTTACCGCAGGTAACTCTTCCCAAACCAGCGATGGCGCCGCTTTTGCGCTGGTAATGAGCGAGCGCATGGTAGTAGAACTGGGCTTAAAACCGATTGGCCGACTGGTAAACTGTGCTTCTGCCGGTGTGCACCCGCGCATCATGGGTATTGGTCCGGTGGCCGCCATTCCGAAAGTATTGAAACAGGCCAATATGAGCCTGAACGATATAGACCTGATTGAACTGAACGAAGCTTTTGCTTCCCAATCGCTGGCAGTGATCCGCGAACTGGGACTGAACCCCGAGATCGTGAATATCAATGGCGGTGCCATTGCCCTGGGCCACCCGCTGGGTTGCACCGGTTGCAAACTCACCGTACAGTTACTGAATGATATGAAAAGACTGAATAAAAAATACGGAATGGTTTCTGCCTGCGTAGGTGGCGGACAAGGCATCGCCGGCATCATAGAGAATCTATAACCGCCACGTAGTCAACAACATGAGAAAGAGAGCCCTGCGGAAAGCGGGGCTTTTTAGTGAAGCGAACAGAGAAACAGAAGAACAGACGAACAAGGAACAGACGAATGAGCAGAGAATAACAAAGAACTAAGAACCCAGAACAATAGAATATCTAATCTCAACCCCAAACCCCAAACCCGAACAGTGCCAAATATCCCGGCAAATCATGATGAATATCATTTCACATTGGAGAATGGTGGAGTAACTTTAAGTCATAAATAACAGCCATGAAAAACATTTTGGTTCCAACAGATTTCTCTGCCACTGCCCAAAATGCCGCGCGTTACGCATTGCAGCTGGCCGGACAACTGGGAACACCTAAAGTGATCTTATATAACGCCTACCAGGCACCGATGATGATCGATCCGATGGTGCCGGCGGTGCAGTTGCTGGATGAAGAACAGCTTCGTAACAGCAGCCAGGAAAGTCTGGATAAATTTAAATTATTACTGCAGCCCTTTTGTCCTGCAGGTTGCCAGCTGGGCACGTTCTGCGAATATGCTTTACTGAACAACGGGCTCGATCCTGCCTGTGTTAGCAACGATGCCGGTTTGATTGTGATGGGTATTACCGGTGGCGGTATACTGGAAGAAAAACTGATCGGCAGCAATACGGTTTCTGTGGCCCAGCATTCGCATACACCGGTGATCATTGTGCCGCATAATACCCGTTTTGCGCCCATCAAAAATGTAATGTTGCTGAGTGATTTTGATAAGGCAGATAAAACCATTCCGGTGAAACCGGTGAAAAGGATCATTGAAGAGACCAGGGCAAAACTGCTGGTGTTTAACATGGAAGAGCCCCCAACCGAAGACGCATTTATGTATCCCTCCAAGATGATGGGTGAAAGTTTTGCAGTGCATACACTGCTACAGGACCTGCACCCGGATTATCATTTCTCGCCGAACAAGAACTATGTAGAAGCCGTGAACAATTTCGCACTGGAATACCAGGTCGACCTGATCATTACGATCCCGAAAAAGCACAGTTTCTTTGAAAGCCTGTTCACTACGAGTCATACCACACAACTGGCCTTTCATACCCATGTACCGTTAATGGTGATACATGGATAATAGTTGGTTATTAAGCAATCTAAGGTCCAACGGAAAGCCTGAATAGAGTGTTCAGGCTTTCTTATTTTCAGGAGTGGGGAATGGAAGAAGGGGAAGCAACATCTGATAGGGTGTACTTTTTCTTTCGGAGAAGGGAGTAATCGACTGCTCATATACGGATGGTCTGTAGCGTTTATAAACAACTTTATTATCTTTAGTTAAACGCAAGTAAGCACTGGTGTCGGAAGAAAAGCCCCCTCCATTTTATAAAAAATGCGCAGGGTAAGTCAAAAACTGGAATAATAATTAGTGGTTGACTTTTTTTATAAAACAGATAACTAATGGAAAAAAAATTAAAACTGGAAAAATCACTCTACCAAAAAAGTTATCTCTATTTTTTTATTTTCTTTTTGTTTGTGCTTTGGGGTTTTTGGGTTACCTATTTTACTAAAATTGGTGAGCAGGAAAATTACCGTATGCACTTCCATGGGATCACTTTACTTACATGGTGTGTGTTGCTGATTGTGCAGCCCTACCTGATCCGGTCAAAACAAGTCTCCACCCATAAAAGGATCGGAAAACTTTCCTACTTCCTGGTGCCATTACTGCTGTTTTCTACCATTGATCTTCTTAAATACAGGTTAGATGGAAAACTAATATTAAGTCAAACGGATAATTTTGGTATAGCACTTGTGCTCAATGCTCTGGTTGCTTTTTTTATTTTATATGCCCTGGCCATCTACCATAAAAGAAAAGGAACGATTCATGCCAGGTATATGCTTTGCACGGCTTTCCCTATGTTTACCCCAATTACCGACCGCATAATAGCAGTTTATTTTCCATCTTTGTTAAACTACGTTCCTTCATTAGAGGGCAACCCATTGGTGCCCATATATGGCTTTGCATTGGCAGATATTTTACTGATCATTTTATGTATTTGGGACTGGCGATCTCATAAGCGCTGGAATGTTTTCCCTTTTGTACTGGTACTGTTGGTTAGTTATCATCTTTCCGTAATCTACTTTTATCAATTTTCATTTTGGAGCAGCTTCTGTAATTGGTTTGCCGCCTTATGAGTTTCTTCTCCGAATATTTTCTCAACGGAGACTCTTTGTTGAAGAAAGCACCAGTTAGTGAATAGGGTGAGTCTGCTGGATGAACTTTTTACAATCAAATAATTTGATTGGTAACAACAATACTATCATTGACAATACAAAATGTATAACAGTATTTCAAAAACTGACAATATAAAAAGTATAACTGTATGTATGCTAGCAAAATACAAAAACTATAATGATAACTGATTGAATCTGAGAGTCATTTTTTTTTGATATTGATTGGCCAGTGGCGTATATTTAAGAGTTGTACGCAATTCTCCGATGAAAAATATCGACAAATATCTATTGAGTTATCTATCCGCTAATCAGCCTTATAACAAAAGAGAGCGTAGATACTCTTCCTTAGTTCTTGCTTTAAGAGATGCTCGCTATATAACAAATCGAAACGTAGATACTGGCGAAATAACTTTTCAAACCGAGGCCGCTTTAAGTCCTGCTTTGTGGCCAGGCGCAATTACTTATTTAATAATTTTGGAATTAATTGGAACTTGTTTTAAACTTAAGAATTCGCCGTTGGCTAGTGAAAATGCAATCTATAGAGCTCTTAAGGCCTTTTCAAATATTTCTGACAATCAAGCCAGAGCAATCGAATCTCTAAGACACTCGTTTGCTCATAACTATGGCTTAATAAACATTCAAAAAAAGAATAACGGCGCAGTAGTTTTAAACAGAACTCATCATTTTTTACTTACAAACCATCCTGAGGGAATACTAATAAAAGAACGAAAACAAGTTTGGAATGGAAGGCTAGAAAATCGAAACAAAAAAAATCAAACTCAGATAAATTTATGGCATCTAGGAACATTAGTCGAAGAAACGTTTCGAAATTTAGTCCAAGAAGTAAAAAGAAAGCATATTGAATTGGCATTGGCTGACGGCCTAACAGAGCTGAAAGCTAAATACACTGTCAAGATATAAACTGCGTACAACATTGGTTTTGCAAAAGTTGGGTTGACGAATATCGCCCATCAGCTGTAGGAATTCTGACCCTGCTTCAGTAATTTGGCTTCTGCTAATCGATCTAATAGTGGCCAAGCGTACGGCAGGAATTCTATTTCCCAACTTTCGCAAAGCCCTGAACGTTGTGAATCACCATTTTCCACAAGTATTGATAAAGCCTAAATATACTGGCAGCTATTTATATATTTAAGCATATAAGGGCGTAAATACAATCCATCAATGATTTCAAAAGAGGATAAAATAAAATTAACCAAGGAAGAAGTTTATAGTAAACTGTTAGAGTATAATATCAATGTCTCTGATAATACCAGCACATACTATAAATACATGACCATTGAAACAGCAATAGCCGTTTTGGAAAGCCAGACTATGAGGTTTTCAAGCCCCAAAAGATTTAATGACCCATTCGAACTTGCTTTGGGGTTAAGGAACCCTAAGATTATACAAAATGAAAGATTGTTTGAAAATTTGACTTTAAAACTTATAGAGTCAAATGCTGAATATGCTGACCAAAAAAGCTTTGTAAAAAAAGTAATTAAAACACATCTTCAGAATGTCCGTAATCATCATAACGAAGTTTATGAAGAATTGGTTGATCATTTAAGGCTATTATGTTTATCTGAAACATATGAATCTGTACTTATGTGGAGTCACTATGCAAACAATCACACAGGTTTGTGTATTGGTATAAAACCCAACAAATTTCACTTACCTTTTTCTTATCAGTTCATGAAAGTAAATTATGTAAGTGAATTCAAAAGTATTAATGAGATTGAATATGGTATTGATGAAGGGGTCGCAATGACATATTGGGTTTTTACAAAATCGGATAACTGGAAATATGAAAAAGAATGTCGTATTCATACAATTATATCTCCAAAAAAGGTATTATTTAAAAGACTGATTGGTGATAAAAGAATGCATGACGATTTTAAATTCCATAAAAATTCAATTTGTGAGATCTATTTTGGAGTTAACACAAAGCACTCTGACATAAAAAGAATTGAGAAAATTTTAATAGAGAAAAAATATATGGTGGCCATTATCAAAAAGGCAATTGTAGTAGATGGAACTTTTGCCTTAGCATTTGATACCCTTTAAATATAATAATAGTTACCTTATTTCTGAAGAAGGCGAACGCACAACATTGCATTGGCAATATGGCCGGCTGGACAATCAGCGATTAGGCGGACGGAATGCTATTGGGCTTCAGTTCCGGCAGAGGTAACGATATTTGGCAGCAGAATTTAACCTAAAGAGTATATATTTATCGGGCATGGGTAGCCGGCTGACGAAGCTATGATGTCGGCCACATCGGTAATGCTTTTACGTTATATATCACCCTATTGAAAAATTCCGTACCTATTTATACAGCTTAGACTTAACCACAGTACCCAACACTATTTCTTTTCCGGAGATTTCCCCAGCATAGACTCTTCGATTAGCATTACGAATCCCGAGTATATAAACCACATCTAATTACTTCCATAAAGTATCTTTCAATATGTAAAAGTAATCAACTAACTACATCGTTTTCGTAAACTTTTATGCCTTGAATGGGCAGTTGCTGCAGAAAAAGAACAAAATTTAAGGAACACAATTGGACTTCCGATTACATTGTTCAACAGATTGCTTCACTAAAAACTTAGTACCTATATGAAAAAATCAAGAAGAGTATTCTTAAAAAACATTTCGCAGGGTTCTGCCATTGTTGCAGTGGGTGGCTTATCACAGGTATTTGGTGCCAAAAGTTATAACAGGATCATAGGTGCCAATGATAGAATTCATATGGCTATCATTGGTTGCAATAGCAGGGGAGCAGCCCTGGCAGGTATTTTTGCCAAGCAGGAAAATACCCAGGTAGATTTTATTTGTGATGTAGAGGAAAAAGCCCGTCAAAAAGGAATGGATGCGGTGGTAAAAGCTGGTAAAGCAATGCCCAAAGGTGAAAATGATTTTCGGAAAACCATTCAAAACAAAGAACTGGATGCCGTATACATTGCCACACCAGACCATTGGCATGCACCCGCTACGATTATCTGTTGTGCTGCCGGCAAACATGTGTATGTAGAAAAACCCTTATCACATAATCCCCGCGAAGGAGAACTGGCTATTGCTGCTGCCAGAAAATATAATCGTGTGGTACAAATGGGTTCTCAAAGACGCTCCTGGGATCTGCTTACAGAAGGTATTAACGCACTGCATGCCGGTGTGATCGGGAAAGTGCACCTGGTAAAAACCTGGTACACCAATCAACGCAAACCCATTGGCGTTGGCAATCTGGCAGCCGTTCCTGCCGGACTGGATTATGATCTCTGGCAAGGCCCGGCACCCCGCAGACCTTATAAGGATAACCTCATACATTATAACTGGCATTGGTTCTGGCATTGGGGAACTGGCGAAGCGTTGAATAATGGCACCCACGAAATGGATGTGGCCCGCTGGGGACTGCAGGCCGACTACCCTTTATCTGTTAACTCTACCGGGGGCAGGTATTATTACCAGGACGATTGGGAAACCCCCGATACACAGCTGATAACCTTTAATACACCCAACGCCACTATTTTATGGGAGGGCAGAAGTTGCAGTTCATTTAAAGTACAGGGTTCAGACAGGGGTGTTATGTTTTATGGTGATAAAGGTATTTTGCAAACAGGTCACAATGGTTATACCATTTTTGATGAAAAAGGGGTGATACTAAAAGAGGTAAAATCCAATGCAGTCATTGATGGGAGAAATGCGGCCAGTCCCAATGAAATGCTGGACGCTGTGCACGTAGCAAATTTCCTGGATTGCATCCGACTGAGTAAAACACCCAATGCAGATGTTGCCATAGGCTATAAGAGTACCCTGTGGGTGCAGTTGGGTAATATTGCACAAAGGGTAGGGCGTACCATAGAGATCGACCAGACGAATGGTCATATCAAAAATGATGCAGCAGCCATGAAACTCTGGGGTCGTGAATATGAGAAAGGATGGGAACCCAAAGTGTAGATAGCCGATCAAATATATATTTCTTCAACAAAGAGTCTCTTGCCTAAAACGGAAGACTCTTTTTTTAGTATTACGAATCCCGAAAGAAAAGGCGATAACCAGTTCCTCAAAAATCAATCCCCTCATTTTCGAAATTTACTTACCTTTGGCGTAAGTATTCAAAAATCAGCTGAATGATTCTCTCTTTTGGCACTAAAGACACGCAGAAAATATGGGATGGCGATAGGGTCAAAAAGATACCTAACGAAATCCAGGAGGTTGGCAGGCGTAAGCTGAGAATGCTTAATAACTCGCAGAATCTGGCTGATTTGCAGATACCGCCATCCAATAAACTGGAAAAATTGAAAGGAAATTATAAAGAATTTTATTCAATCAGGATTAATGATCAATGGCGCATTATTTTCAAATGGAATAGCGGCAACGCTTCCGAAGTAGAAATCATTGATTACCATTAAAACGTTATAAATGAAAAGGCTCAAAAACATTCATCCAGGTGAAGTGTTACAAGAAGAGTTTCTGACTCCCCTCGGCATTACAGCGTACCGGCTATCTAAAGACACCGGCATTCCGCAAACAAGAATTTCCGCCATCGTTAAAGGATATCGGAGAATTACCGCTGATACCGCTTTGCGTTTTTCTAAGTATTTTGGTAACTCAGCCAAATTCTGGTTGGGTTTACAGGACGATTTTGATATTGAAGAAGAGAATCTGCTACTCAAATCTACTTTAGATGCTATTCCCAGATTCAGTAAACCAGCCGCATAACCAATTGATTGACTATTTATTTTGCATAGCTCATTAATGGATAGCCGAGAAGCTGCTATTGACCTATTATTTTCCGAACCTTGGCCAAGCCCGCCTTTCACGAAAGATATTTCCCCACAATCGGCACCCTTCTCCCCACGCCAAAAGCTTTGGGCGATATACGGATGATAGGGCAGAACTGGTTTCGTTTGTATTCGTTGGTGTTTACCATTTTCAGGGTACGGTCTACCAACGCCGAATCAAATCCCTGCGCTTTGATCTCTGCCGGACCGATACGTTTTTCGATGTATTGGTAAAGGATCTGGTCAAGCACCGCATAGTCGGGTAAACTATCGCTGTCTTTCTGATTGGGCCTTAACTCGGCACTGGGCGCTTTGGCAATGATATTCTCCGGAATGATCTCTCTGTTACGGTTGATATAACGGGCCAGTGCATACACTTGTAATTTATAACAATCTCCCAGTACACCCAGTCCGCCGGCCATATCGCCATACAGCGTACCATAACCAGTAGCCAGTTCGCTTTTGTTGGAAGTGTTCAGTAAAATATATCCGAATTTATTAGAGATGCCCATTAACAGGTTACCCCTGCTGCGGCTTTGTATATTTTCTTCGGCCAGCGAAAAAGGCAGGTCACCAAATACAGGTTTCAGTGTGTGGAGAAAAGCTTCATACACTTCATTGATGCGGATGATATCATACGGATTGCCCAGGTTTTTACTCAGCTGAACGGCATCGTCCACCGAATGTTCGGTTGAATAAGGTGAGGGCATTAAAATAGCACGTACATTTTCTTTTCCCAATGCATCGCAGGCAATGGCCAATGTTACAGCCGAATCAATGCCGCCCGAAGAACCGAGAATGGCTTTGGTAAAACCCATTTTGCCAAAATAATCGCGGATACCGAGCAAGAGTGCATCGTACACTTGTGCAATATTCAGTTCGGGTTCCAGTGTGGCAGGGTTCAGTTCTTTATCGGGTACACGGCTCGCGGGTTCCAGAATGGGGGCATCCATGGTGCCATCATCGTTTACCGTTACGGCTTCCACCGCTTCTGCAAACATGGGGAAGGCTTTGCAGAGATTGGCATCTTTATCAAAGATCAGCGAAGCACCATCAAATACCACTTCTGTCTGGCTGCCAATGGCATTGCAGTAAAACATCGGCAACTTATACTTGAGTACATTGGCCTTGATCACTGATTTGCGGTCTTCATCATGGGTATAATCAAAGGGCGAAGCGCTGATGTTCAGCATCAGATCGGGCTGCTGCTCCATCAGTTTATCCATGGGACAGATCCGGTACAAAGGATTATCGCCCAGGTTCCAGATATCTTCGCAGATCGTGATCGCTAATTTTTTTCCTTTGAAAGGAACTACCTGCCAATCGAATGCAGGTTCAAAATAGCGGTACTCATCAAATACATCGTAGGTAGGCAATAAGGTTTTGTGGATCTCGGCTTTGATCTCTTTTTCGTAGAGAAAGAAAGCGGCATTAAAGAGACTCTTTCCTTTTTGCTGTGTGTTACGGGCCGGACTGCCTATCAATACCCCAATGGTATCGGCTTCCTGCCTGATCTGATCAACCGCTGCATAACATTTATTGATAAAATCATCAAACTCTACAAAGTCTCTGGCCGGATAACCGCTCACACACATTTCGCTGAACAGGATCAGGTCGCCACCCTGCGCCTTGGCCATTCTGATGGCTTCGATGATCTTGGCCGTATTATTTTCAAAATTGCCGATATGATAATTCTGCTGTGCTAAAAATACCTTCATCCTGCAAAGTTCCGTAACTTTTGGATAGTTTCTGATTTTTCAGACTACAAAACCTGACCTGCATGTACCGCTTTACAATTACCGGAAAAACCCTGTTATGGTTTTTTGGTGTGCTGATGGCTTTACCAGTATTCTCGCAAACACATCAGTTTCAATTCTTTCCCGTGAAGGAGCCGGGGGTATGGCAAATGCAGCTGGCCGGCAAACTGGGCAGTCATTTTTTTCTGATGAGCCCCGAAAATGCACCCGACCTGCGGGTATATATCTATGATACGGTTACCCGAACAGGCACTACGCATGTTTTTGACTTTCCCAAACCTGTGGTAGCGGT
Organism: Caulobacter sp. UNC279MFTsu5.1; assembly: GCA_943369185.1. Lineage (GTDB taxonomy): Bacteria > Bacteroidota > Bacteroidia > Chitinophagales > Chitinophagaceae > Sediminibacterium. The sequence goes on from CALRMK020000005.1 coordinate 296,272, forward strand.
GCAGATGGGAGAAAATTCTATCCGCTTTATCGCTACTTCCCGCAACGAGGACCGGATAACCGCACATCTGCTGGAACTGGATAGTGAGGGCAAACTGATCCGCCAACAGCAAACGGTTTTGCCGGGGGCGAGGATGCCGCTGCGTTTGCTGAGCAGCAGTAACCGGCAATACCTCTTGTTTTACCAGCTGATTCGCAAAACAACTGATTCATCCCTGATCAGGGGTGTATTGCTGGATGCAGACTGGAAGCAACGCAAACAATTATTGTATAGTTTCCGCCGCAATGCCGAACAGGATGCAGAGCCGGAAACTTTTCTGGATAACCAGGGAAATACACATGTGCTGGTATATGATAAATATGCCAATTACCGGTTGTCATCAGACCTGGCGGTGAACAGTATTTCACTGGATGAGGAACTGATCGTTAGCGAAACTTTCACCTTTGAAAAAGTGAAACTGAAAACCATGCGGGTGTTTCAGAATAATGAGTGTAACTGTTTGCAGGCAGAGGGGATGTATGTGGATGGGATGTCAAAAAACAACAAAGGCATTTATAGTGTTGCTTTTCCGCCGGGCAGAAAAAATGAACTGGCACCGAGGTTTATTCCTTTTCATAGCGAGATGATCCGGTATTTCAGAAAAGGATTTTCTGCCACAGATGAAACCATACAGGCCAGCCTGCAGTTGCAGGATATATTGTACACCGATAGTGGTAGTGTGGCGGTGTTGAAACTGGCAGCGGGTATTCCCTCGCCCGTGCAGAAAATCAGACCTGAGGATGATCCTTCCTTAAAAGCCCTGGGAAGTACGTTAGCCACAGCAAGGGCTTCTGATATTGTGGCTTCTGCCGCTTCGGCTACCACTACGGCACCCAGAATGCGGGTCAGTTCTGTAGCGGATAAATTCGCCAATGCGGCACCTCTGGGTGGAGGTTTACCACCCCGGCCTTCGGCACTGGCTTCTAAAGCAACAAGTAGAAATGCGCCCAAGCTGATCTTTATCAAACTGGATAAAGAACAGGGGTTTGCCTGGTATGCAGCCCGTTCGCTGGATGTGTTTAACCTGCCGGATGAATCGGTTAACCGCCAGTTACTGGCCAGCGATGGATACCAGGAAGTACAATTGTTATTGTACCAGGCCGATATACTGGAAGAACCTTATCCGGTATTGATCACCATTAGGAAAGGAGAACAGCAGGTACAGAAATTTCCTTTCAAACAGCTGCGTTTTGCCCCCCTGCAGCTCATGGCATCGGGACAGTATGCCTCACTCTTTCAAAACAAAGAAACGGGTGAAGGCGGTTTGTTACTGGTGCAAACCAAAGAATCATTTCTTTAACAGAGTATATAGGGAAAGCGTAGGGTTTGTTTGCGGCAGGCCATTACTTTTGTTGCCTCTAACAGGAATGCTATGATGCAAAAATGCGGGATAATCGGGTTGATCATTTTGTTGATGGGGTGTAGTTCCCGAAAGTCCATACCGGATGTTTCGGGTATTACCATTAACCTGAAAACGGAAAGATTTGAGCAGGCTTTTTTTTCCATCGATACTTTACAGGTAAATGCATCGATGCAGCGCTTAAACCAGGAATATCCCGGATTTACCCAGGATTTTTTGTTTAATATCCTGGGTACTTCGCCGGATAGTGCGTTGAAAGATACCAGACTGTTTATCAGAAGCTATCGAACCATGTACCAGGCTTCGCAGGAAAAACTCAAAGATTTCGCTGCGATCGAAAAACAGATCAAAAGAGGATTGCAATTTGTGCGGTATTATTTTCCGCAATACAAAACACCGGAAAGACTGATCACTTTTATCGGTCCGCTGAATAGTTACGGCAATATTATCACTCCCAACGCACTGGCCGTAGGCTTGCAGGTGTATCTGGGTAAGGATTACCCGCTGTACCTGAGTGGGCAGGGGCAACAACTATATCCCCTTTTTATTTCGAGAAGGTTTGAGCCGGCCTATATTCCGGTAAACTGTATGAAGAATATCATTGATGATATGTATCCCAATACCAGTGCGGGACAACCGCTGGTAGAACAAATGGTGGAAGCCGGTAAACGCCAGTACCTGCTGGATCAATTTTTACCCGAACTGGCCGATACACTGAAAACCGGTTACACGGAACAGCAGCTGAAAGATTGTTATGAGAGCGAGAAAAATATCTGGAGCCTGTTTTTGCAGAATGATCTGCTTTACAGTACCGATCCGAATATGACGAGGGATTATCTGAATGATGGGCCCAATACACAGGTATTGGGAGAAGCTTCGCCGGGTAATATTGGCCAGTTTGTGGGCACGCAGATTGTGGCTAAGTGGATGGAAAAAAACAAAAAACTGTCGCTGGATGAATTGATGAAAACCCCTGCCAATAAAATATTCACTGAATCAAAGTATAAACCAAAATAGTTCACGCATGTATGCTCTTAGCCGCAAACGAGTTTGGGTGTTTTTTTTAATGCTCCTGTTTAGTGCAGTTTATGGCTTCGCGCAAAACCTGACTGTACAGTACCAGCAGGTCCCCGGCATTTCTTTCCGTAATCCGGTTTTTATTGGTAAAACGAACCAGGGTGTTGCGATCGTTGACCTTGTTTCATTTGATAGTGCGGCTTTGTATGTTGTGGATACTGATCTGCAGCTGGTCAGCACCAAAATGCTTCCCTCAGCGGCGTATGAAGCCCATGCTTTTACCAGAGAAAACGAAGTACATTTTATGTGGCAACAACGCTCAGGCGATTCGGCCAGAATCAGTTTATGGCAGATACAGGAAGATGGGGATCTGGTGATAACAGAGAAAAAAGAGGCAGTGCCCGGAAACAGGCGTGTATTTCAACAGTTGGCAACTGATAAAAAGAACCGCTATAGTTTTTTCTATACGCTGTTTGGCGGACCGCAACAGTTGGTGCTGCGAGGGGTGCTTTTTGATAGTAGTTTGCAGCGTATAAAAAAAGTAGAACAGTCTTTTGAGTATGATGCGGAGACGCAACGCCTCGCACCCATTCTGCTTGATGCCAAAGGAAACCTGCACCTGGTGATATATGATAAACTGACCAACTACCGTTTGTCTGCCGGGATCCAGGTGTATACTTTTCCTGTAGGCAGTGAAAAATTTATCACTGAAACCTACCGGTTTGATAAAGCAAAGTTTTATGACCTGATTTTTTTTGATAATCCTTTTGCCGAACAGGTACAACTGGCCGGATTCTATTACAATGGTGCCACCAAAATCAAAGAAGGGTTGGCCACGATCGGGTTTCCTTATGAAAGGAGGCAGCCGGTAGTTCCGAAATTTCACCCGCTTACCCAGGAGCAGCGAAACCAGTTACAGCAGCAAATGCAACATGTTCGCAGAAAAAACGATGTGATGGATTTTGTGAAACTGAAAGATATCATTGAAGAAGACGGACAGGTTTATCTCAGCACCTGGATCCTCGATGTTCCCAATTACCTGCTGGTAAAAGACAACGAGCGGGAAGATGCTACCAATACCGATATGGCAAAATGGTTGCGGCCGGGAAAGGATGGGCCTTATGAATCGCGTATGCAGGGTTCGTATCCTCAGTCTGGATTTTCCAATTTCTCTTCCTTTTCAAATGTGTTGCCGCAACGGGATGTAAATAGCCTTCAGCCCGGCGGTAACCAGTTTTTAAGTGCACCACAGCGACCCTCTATACAGAATTTTCAGGCTGGCAGACCCGGAATGGCAGGTTCTTCACCCCTTGATCTGAAAATAAAATGGGTACGGCCACACAAGTTTGCCTTTTTTTCACTTGATAACCGGCAGGATAGTATGTGGTGCCGAATCCTGCCTGCTGATTTCCCTGTTACTACCGCCAGTTACCAGCCGTGGTTATGGGATTATCCAATGGCAGAAAACGGACATCTTTCGTTTATACATATCAATCAACCGCAACCAAAAAACAATGGTTCTCCTGTTTCTGTAAAGCAGGCTGCCCTATCCGTTTCATTTGTTCGCATCGGTGCCACGGGAACCCAAACACAAACTCTATCTCCCCTGGTAAACACCGGATATCGTTTCAGTAAACCCTACCGGATCAGCGGAGGGAAATACCTCAGTATATACAGGCAGATCGAAAATGCACAAACAGGCATTGCGGTAATCGAGATCAGGGAAGAAAAAGATTAATTCATTTTTGTGGGAACAATCATATCAAAAGAAGGAATGTTTACAGAGAATAACTGCTTACTGTTCTCATTCTCCATCTGATAGGTACCATGCATTTTGCCCATTTCGGTGCGCAGGTTACAACCACTTACATACTGGTAATTCTCGCCGGGTTTTAAAACAGGCTGTACACCCACTACCCCTTCTCCCTCCACTTCGCGGTGTTCGCCATTGCTGTCGAAAATATACCATTGCCTGCGCAGGAGTTTAATGGTAAAAGGGTTGTGGTTTTCGATGGTGATGCGGTAGGCAAACATAAATTCCCCATTCAGCGGGTTGCTGTAATCGGCCTGGTAAAAGGTCTCTACGGTAATTTCAACACCTTCTGAAATTTTGGAGATCATGGGGGATGGATTGCTTTCAGTAAAAATAAGGAATTGGGGGTAAGATTCTCTGCTAAAATTACAGCAACGGTCGGGAGAACCTTTCGGGTTTGATACCGAATGGTTCTGCTGGGAAATTCCTCCTGATTTAACACATTCGTGTAGGGTTTGACCGTAATTTTGCAGCACGAAAAAACGAGTTATGACTAAAATCGCTGTTGCCAATGGAGATGGGATCGGTCCGGAGATCATGGACGCTGTATTGTCTGTTTTCAAAGCCGCCAAAGTACCCCTCGAATATGAATTTGTAGATATGGGTAAATGGGTGTTTGACAAGGGCTACAGCAACGGAATGACCCCCGAGGCGCAGCAAACCATCGAATCTCTCGGTATCCTCTTCAAAGGTCCGATGGAAACCCCCAAAGGAAAGGGGGTGAAAAGCGTGAATGTGACCGCCCGTAAAACCTGGAATACCTACGCCAATAAAAGAACTTTCCAAACCCTGCACGGCGTAGACACCGTTTTCAGTAAAGCCGGGATTCCGATCGATATCACGATTGTGAGGGAAAATATCGAAGATACCTATGGTGGTATTGAACACATGCTAACGCATGATGTGGCCCTTAGCCGTCGTTTTATTACCCGCCCGGGTAGTTTGCAGGTGATCAAGTACGCTTTTGAAATGGCCAAGAAAAAAGGTGCCCGCCGGATCACCTGCGGTCATAAGGCCAATATCATGAAACTGACCGATGGCCTGTTCCTGGAAGTGTTTCATGAAGTAGCCAAAGAATACCCTGAGCTGAAAGCAGATGATGTGATTGTAGATGATCTCTGTATGAAACTGGTAAGCCGCCCCGATCTCTTTGATGTGGTGGTGCTCACCAACCTGCAGGGAGATATTGTAAGTGATCTTTGTGCCGGACTGGTAGGCGGACTGGGCTTTGCCCCTTCGGCCAATATCGGCGACCACATCTCAATTTTTGAAGCGGTACATGGAACGGCACCGGATATTGCCGGTAAGAATATTGCCAACCCTACTGCTCTTTTACTGAGCGGATTTGGCATGTTACACCATCTTGGCTTAATGGAAACTGCCATCATGATGGAAAATGCGCTGTTATACACCCTGGAAAGCGGGGTACATACCGGTGATTTTGGCGACCGCTCTACCAAATCATTAAGTACCACTGAGTTTGCCGATGCTATTGTGGCCAATTTTGGCAAACTGCCTGCCCATCATCCCAAAACGTCTATCGCCAACCAGCCACCTACACCTACCCAGTTTAAACTCACCAAAAACCCGATGCTGGAGAGTGAGGAACTTCGCGAAGAAGTGATTGTAGGGGTGGATATGTTCATAGAAAGTAATCTACAGCCGAATGCCGTTGCCGAAAAATGTCTTCAGCACACGACCGATCTATTTAAGCTGGTTACCATCAGCAACAGAGGTACGCAGGTATGGCCCAAAGGGTCTGTATTTACCAATCTGGTTAATCAGTACCGCTGCCGCTTTGAGAGTCTGGGTGATGTACCGGTTACCCAGGTGGATATTCTGGAACTATACAAAAGCCTGATGCAGGATTTCAAAATATGTTCTACCGAATTGCTGAATATGTGGGGCGATAAAAAGGCCTACAGTCTGGCACAGGGACAATAATCCGCTGAAAAAGAACTGAGGGATTGACGGGATAGCTGTCAGTCCCTTTTTTATGTCCGGCAGGCTCCGTTGCTGCCTTTTTTAACGCAGTTTACCCGGTTTTACCGGCTATTGCTCCTAGTTTTTTTAATCCTGCCCTTCGTAGTCCTTTTTTTGGTAATTTCACGGCTCATTTTAAAAGAGCAATCGAACTATGGCTGAAGCGATCTTAATGCCCCGCCTGAGCGACACCATGACCGAAGGTGTTATTGCCGCCTGGCATAAAAATATTGGAGATACGGTGAAGAAGGGCGACCTGTTGGCAGAAGTAGAAACAGACAAAGCCACTATGGAGCTGGAAAGCTACCAGGATGGTGTTTTGTTACATATTGGCACACCTACCGGTGGTAAATTACAGGTGAATGATCTGTTAGCCATTTTTGGTAAAGCCGGAGAAGATATTTCTGCTTTGCTGGCGCAACATGCCGGTGGAGCCCCCGCTGCCGCTGCCGCTCCGGCTGCTTCAGCCAAAACAGAAACACCTGCCGCAGCTCCTGCCGCTGCTGCCACTGCACTGGATATTTCTGCGATGGAAGAAGTAGTGTTGATGCCACGTTTGAGCGATACCATGACAGAAGGTGTGATCGCCGGCTGGCAGAAAAATGTAGGTGATACTGTAAAAAAGGGTGAAGTGCTGGCCGATATCGAAACCGATAAAGCCACTATGGAACTGGAAAGTTATAAGGATGGTATTTTATTATACCAGGGAGCCAAAGCCGGTGAGAAAATCCTGGTGAACGATCTGCTCTGCATCATTGGCCAACCCGGTCTGGATGTAAATGCGATTGTGGCTGCCGTAAAAGCGGGTGGTGGATCTGCTCCTGCCGCGGCCGCTCCTGCTGCAACAGCAGCCCCGGCGCAAGCAGCACCTGCTGCCCCTGCAGCCGCTCCGGCCGTTGTGAATGATGGAAGAATTTTTGCCTCACCACTGGCTAAAAAAGTGGCTTCCGAAAAAGGGATCGATCTGCGTTATGTAAAAGGCAGTGGCGACAACGGAAGAATAACCAAAATAGATGTAGATGCGTATACACCTGCTGCAGCCAGTGCCGCTCCGGCTACTGCCGCTAAAGCAGCTTCAGCTAGCACTGCTCCTGCCGGGGTAGAAAGTTTTGAGGAAGTACCGGTATCGCAGATGCGCAAAACCATTGCTCGCCGTTTGAGCGAGAGCCTGTTTACGGCCCCGCATTTTTACCTCACCATGAGCATTGATATGGATGCAGCCGTTGCGGCCCGTACCAAGATCAATGAAGTGGCTCCTGTTAAAGTAAGCTTTAATGATATGGTGTTGAAAGCAACGGCACTGGCGCTGAAACAACATCCGAAAGTGAACAGCAGCTGGCTGGGCGATAAGATCCGCTACAATCATCACATCAATATCGGTGTGGCGGTAGCGGTAGAAGATGGGTTACTGGTTCCGGTGGTACGTTTTGCCGATACCAAATCGCTGAGCCAGATCGGTGCTGAAGTAAAAGAATACGCACAGAAAGCAAAAGATAAAAAATTACAACCTGCCGATTGGGAAGGAAGTACGTTCACCATTTCTAATCTGGGTATGTTCGGGATTGACCAGTTCACCGCCATCATCAACCCACCCGATTCCTGTATTCTTGCCGTTGGCGGGATCTCACAGGTGCCGGTGGTGAAGAACGGACAGGTGGTGCCGGGCAATATCATGAAAGTGACCATGAGCTGCGATCACCGTTCGGTGGATGGTGCTACCGGAGCTGCCTTCCTGCAAACACTGAAAAGTCTGCTGGAAGAGCCGTTACGTATGCTGGTTTAATCATATAACGCATATCGATATCATTATAGGAAAAGTTTCTGCCAGATAAGGCAGAAGCTTTTTTATTGCATTTGCCGGTTATAAAGAGTATTTTGTTAGGTACCGATTTTTTTCAACCAAATCAACCTCAAATGAAAACAACGCTGCTTGCCCTTTGCCTGCTGGTCTTTATCAGCATTAGCTGTAACACTGCCGCCGATAAAACCGGTGCTACAGATTCCGGTACTGCCGCGAAAACCGCTTATGCATATACTATCGAAAAACCAGACAACTGGGACATTGGTAGTTCTGAAAATGTGGCGTTGGCTTTGAAATCATTGAAAGCTTTTGAAAATAAAAACCTGGATGAAAGCCTGGGTTATTTTGCAGATACCGTAACCTGGAAAGCAGATTACATTGATGCCAAATATCCCAAAGACAGCCTGAAAGCCATGTTCGAAGGATTCTGGAAACAAACCCAGGCCATGACCATTAAGATGGAAGATTTTGAATCGGTGATCTCCAAAGATAAAAAAGACGAGTATGTTACCCTATGGTACAAACAGATCATGACAGATAACAAAGGCAAAACAGATTCTATAGCTATGATCAATGACTTTAAAATGGTTAACGGTAAAATTGTTGCGCTCTCTGAGGCAATGAGACATTATCCGATGAAGAAATAGTCAGTAGTTTTTTATCATAGAAAAGCCCTTCCGATAAGAAGGGCTTTTCTATTGTGAGTAGTGAATTGTCAGTAGTGAGTGGTGAGTAGGGAGTTGTGAATGGGCAATAGTCAATAGATAATGGTCACTACTCACGCCTCACGATTCACGCCTCACGAACATCAGTTCTCATCAAAATCACATCCAATCGGCGCGCCGGGCGCGATCTCTTTGGGTTGTGGCAGTATAATATCTTTTGGATTAGTGATTCGCTCGATCGCATAACCATAGTGCGCTTTCAGTCCAGATGCATTTTTCATTTGTGTTGCGTACTGTTTTAAGGATTGCAGGCGGTCGTGGCAGATGGCTTTTACCTGGTAGTTGGCCGTACTGCTCTGGCTTAACCCGAGCATCCAGGTGAGTACCATCTGTTGTGTCTGTAACTGGATCTCTCCTTTCAAACCTTTTTGCAATGGTGTTTTCCAGGTTTTGGTAATGATGGCATCCAGTACATCATCCCAGCCTAGGGTACCTGCCTGTGCTTTGAATTGTTCCAGTCGGTTGGCTCTTTCTGCATTGAATAAAAAAGCCAGTTCATAATCGGCCAATGCTTCTGCAGCTGCCACAGGGTCAAAACTCATACCGGTTCTTTTTGCAAACAGTTCGCCTACATTGTACAACATGGGCGGTCGGGGTGGAATCATCTGCATGATTTTATCGGGCATTGTCAGCAGTTCGGGAGATAAACAATCCAGTGCAGCCTGTAAAGCTTTTTCCTGTGTGGCTTTGGGTAAGACCTGCGGGGTGGGCTGTTTATCCCCGCGCACGCTGTAACTGTAATTCATACCGCCGATCAGTTTACAGATCGCTTCCAGCTGGTAACGATGATAATTGTACACGGGCACCAGCATATCTTCCAGTCGCGTTAAAGGGGTATTCATCCGAACGGCCTGTTCTGAGAATTGTGCAAGGGCTTTCTGCCGAACCTGTAATACATTGTTGAGTTCTACCACAGCATCATTGCCATTGTCCCATAAATGTGCTTTGGGATGAAAACCACTGGCAGCACGTGCATCCGCATCTGCGATAAACAGTAAGCCTTTCTGTGCATTCTCTTCCAGTAACGTATTCAGGGCTTTGTTCTCGTCGGTACCGGGTGCAAAATCAGCATATCCGTAAGTGATGGCGCGTTTGTCCCACTCGCCGATCTCATTGGTGTATACCTGGCTGAAATCGATCTCACCCTTACTGTTCAGTACCACATTCGGATGCGGATAATCCATCACCGATGCGCGGTTATTAAAGCTGGAAGCATAGTTATGCTGCAAACCAAGGGTATGACCAATTTCGTGTGCCGATAACTGGCGCAAACGCTGCAGGGCAGCTTCTTTCATGGTTTCAGGAACGGGTTTGCCGTTTTCATAGGGAGAGAGTAGTCCGGTAAAGATCAGATAGTCCTGACGTACCCGCAATGAACCGAGTGATACCTGACCTTTAATGATCTCACCTGTGCGGGGATCGGTTACGGTAGCGCCATAACTCCAGCCACGGGTAGAACGGTGCACCCAGTTGATCATATTGTACCGGATATCCATTGCATCAGCCGTATCGGGTAATACTTTTACGATGAAGGCATTTTTAAAACCGGCCGCTTCATAGGCCTGGTTCCACCAGCGTGCGCCATCCAGCAAAGCAGAACGGATGGGTTCGGGGGTGCCGTTGTCCAGGTAATAAACAATTGGCTTAACGGGTTCACTTAGGGCTGCGGAAGGATCTTTCTTTTCCAGCCGGTGGCGGGAGATGAATTGTTGTTCAATATTTTCTGTAAAAGGACTGCTGTAATCAAAATAAGAGATGCCGAAATAACCGCTGCGGATATCATAACGGCGGGGTTTGTATTTGTTATCGGGTAACTGCACAAAAGAATGGTGCATTCTTACCGTAATGGCTTCTGCTGAAGGGGTAACCGTGGTTACATACCTGCCTGCATCGCTGCCGCCGGTAAACGTAATGGTGGCTTCAAACTCACTGTTCAGCGGGAAGTTTCTGGTATTGGCGATATAAATGGCAGAGCGTGGCTCGCTGAAGGTATAGGTTCCCTGGCGCATCATGCGTATGCGGTCGGCCACATTCTGGGCATCGCGTACAAAAAAGGAAGTGGCATCTACCAATACTTTGTCGCCTTCTTCCTCATCTACTGTAAAAGCCGCGATGGTGGATTGTGCGAAAGATTCTTTTACGGCTCGCTGTTCATTCTTATCTGCAGCACTGGCCCGGTAGCTGTAATTGGGTTGTACCAGTAACAGTTTTTTGCCCACTTTATGAAAAGCGACAATTTTGGTACCGCCGATCAATCCACGGTCAAGACCAATATCGTTGGAACCCAGTCCGCCGGGCAATGAGTTCACATACAGGAATTCCTGGCTGAACTTATCTACCTGTAACCAGATCTTACCACTAGCCGCATCCCACCAGAAAGTGAAATAACCATCGTAGCGTTTCATGTTCTTTGTTTTCTCAGAAATTTTAGAAGGCGTTTGTGCAGTTGCAGCTATACTGCAGATACAAAACAGTGCGAGTAAAAAGGAGCGCATTGTAAAATAGTTTGATGAGGAAAGGGAGCTTCGTGATAAAGATATTTGAAAAACCAACCGGAATACCAGTCAAATAAAAAACTCCCGTCAGGATATAACGGGAGTTCGGTTTTTTGTCTGCGGATACATTTATCCAAACAGGGTACCGTCTGAAGAAGTTGTTTCTGTTGCAGGTGCAGCAGGTGTTTCTACAGGTGCTGGTGCAGCTACGGGCGCGGCAACCGGCGCTGGTGCTGGTTTTTTAGCAGCTGGCTTTTTCTTGGGTGCCGGTTTTTTGGCAACAGGTTTGGCTACTTTTTTAGGTGCTGCTTTTTTAGCGGGCGCTTTTTTTGCAGGAGCTTTTTTGACTGCTTTTTTAGGTGCTGCTTTCTTAGCTGGTTTTTTAGCAGCGGCTTTCTTCACTGCTTTTTTTACAGCTGCTTTTTTCTTAGCAGGTGCTTTTTTAGCAGCAGCTTTCTTCGCTACTTTTTTAACCGTTTTTTTGGCAGCTGCTTTTTTCTTAGCGGGCGCTTTTTTGGCTGCTTTTTTAGGAGCTGCTTTTTTCGCAGCCTTTTTCACTGCTTTTTTCGGGGCAGCTTTTTTGGCGGGTTTTTTAACGGCCTTTTTTTTACTTGCTTTTGCCATGATGGTATGGATTTGTGTTTTGTTAATGATGAGACAGGGAAGTTAAAAAAATATTTCTGTAAAACGCATCATTTGTAATAAGATAAATTTTAGCGGAACCCCTGTCTTTGCAGCCATTGCACCACTTGCATGGGCCATTGACTCAGCAACGGATCCTTGGGTGCCATGCCGAATCCATGTCCGCCATGGTCGTAAATGAACATCGATGCTTTTACCTTATGTTTCTTCAGGGCCTCATAAAATACAATACTATTCTGCGGGGGTACGCTTTTGTCATCGTCTGCATGAACCAGGAAAACAGGGGGTGTAGCTGCATTTACTCTTTTCTCTGTTGATAAAGCAGTGACGAGGGCCACATCGGGATTGGTTCCCAGCAGGTTATTACGGCTGCCGCGGTGGCCAAAAGCGGTATCCATGCTGATAACGGGATACACGAGGATGGCAAACGAAGGCCGGGTATCGAAGCGTAACAAGGCATCGGTTGCAGCGGGATCTCCGGCCTGGTGTATAGTGGTGGCCATGGAGGCAAGGTGACCACCGGCCGAGAAACCCATCACGCCGGTTTTGGCAGCATCAATACCCCATTCAGCTGCTTTGGATCGGATGATACGTATTGCGGTGGTAACATCGTTGTACTGGTCGGGATAGCGGTGTCCTTCCTGTTTTGCGTTATTGAGACGGTATTGTAATACAAAAGCATCTATCCCGTTATCGTTGAATAACTGGGCAGGAAGGGTACCTTCTTTTTCCCAGGCCAGATGCTGGTAACCGCCTCCCGGACAGATCAGCACCGCTGTTCTACCACCCGCGTTATTTTTTGCCGGATAATAATCCATGTAGGGGGCTGTGGTATCAAATCCTTTGATCGTTACTGCTTCTGCATTGGGATACAGAAAAATACGTTGCTGCGATTGGGCGGATATATAGGCGCACATAAGCAATAGAGAGATGCATAGTTTAGACATGTGAATCTTATTTGGTTTCCAGTAAAGTTACTTTTCCATCCATGGTAGCGGCGATCAGTTGTTTGCCGCTGATCGGGTTCACCGTATTCACCATCGAGTTATCGATCCTGTTGGTCCATACACGGGTGCGCGTGGCAGGATCGATGGAATATACTTTTCCGCTTTTGGTGCCGAAAAATACGAGCCCCCCTTTTTCAACCAGCATAGAAGGTACATGTTCGTATCCAAAACCACAGTCTATTTTCCAGGCTACGGATTGTTTCTCGCGGCCGGTAGGAAAAGCTACCACCCAATCGTTCATGGTTTTGCCATACACATATTTACCATCAGCTGAGCGTCCGATAGATTCCCGCACCGTGGCTTCATTGCTGCGCCAGAGGGTAGTACCGGTAAAAAAATCGATGGCGGTAAGGTAGCGGTCGGGTGCCACTACATACACTACATCGTTCTGAATAACGGGGATACAGGCGGCCGGAGAGAAATTACGAACAGCCGAGCCATTGTTCCACTGCCACACAGGTTTTCCGGTAAGCGCATCCAGTGCGTAGAGGTTCCTGTCCCAGGCGCCAAAAATGATCCTACCCTTATGAAAAATCGGGGTGCTTACAACCGGCCCATCTAATCCGTTAAACGCCCATACTTCTTTCCCCGTTTCCAGATCAAGTGCGCGGAAATGATGATCGCTGCCACCGATAAATACTTTGTTATCATGGATGAGCGGGCATCCCAATACAGCTGCATCGGTTTTGAACTGCCAGAGTAGTTTGCCCTTATCCGCAGAAAAACAATAAACACTTCCATCGCCCGAACCCATCACCACCCGATTACCGCTAACGGCGGGAGAGGAGTAGATGGCGCCACCGGTCTGGTACGACCATTGTTTTTTCCCATCCGACAAACGCAGGGCCTCTACCCTGCCCAGGCTATTACCAAAAACAACTTGTTTGCCTGCAACGGCAGGTGTGGAGATCACATTGGCATCAGAAGAAAAAGTCCAGCGGGCTTTTACATTCGGGAAGCTATCGTTTACCTGATAAGAGGGTCGGTAATAGGCAGCGGCAGAACTGTAAGTACGTTTTTCCAGCTTAACACCGGTCCAGGCTGTTTTGGTACTTACTCCCGGTGTACGTTCCGCAAAGATCATCGAATCGGTTCTTACATCTACCAGGTTATATCCGCCGTAGGCTGCTTTGGCCCGCAGGTTGGAACGGCCCATTACGGCCGGGATCCCTTCAAAATTGAGTTTGCGGTTGCTATGGCCATGACCACATAGTGCAGCCAGTGTATTGTGTTGTTTTAAACGGTCGATGGCTTCGTACCAGTTGTCGAGGTCTTTATCAAGCGGGTAGTGGTTGAGGAAGATCACCGGTTTTTCAGGATCCAGTTTTTTCAGTTCCTGGTCCATCCATTTTACGGCATCGCGGGGAATATGTCCATCACTCATCCGCACATAGGGGCCGGAGGGACAACCAATAAAACTAATACCATTGTACTCGAAGATGAATTTATCGTAACCAAATATCTGCCCGAAACTGACACCGCCGCTTTCGCTCCAGCCGCTATCGTGGTTGCCGGGGATGATATAGTAAGGAACTTTCAACCCGTCGAGGATCTCTTTTGCCAGTTTGATCTCGGCATTGGTACCCAGTTCGGTGATATCGCCGGTGAGCACTACAAAAGCGATATCTGTCATGGAGTTGATATCGGCCACGGTTCTGCGCAGGTCTTCTTCGGCTCCGCCATTGGGAGAGCCGATATGGGTATCTGAGATAAAGGCAAAACGGAAGGGTTTCCATTGGGAGAAAGTAACCTGGATAAAGAGTAGGAAACAGGTAAAAAGGAGGGCTCTTTTCATGGTAGAAAGGTAAGGAGGAATTGCGGATTAGCGGATGGGTTTGGGGGGATTGTAAGCTGAAGAAAATCAATCACAAAGATTGGCATGGACTGATTTTAACACAGCGCATAGGAGATAGGGAGTTGTGCAGAGGAGCTTATTTGTGAAATACAGGTACCTTTGGGTAAGTATGCAGAGCAGTAAATCTTTCCCGGGTCAGATTATTATTTCTTTCATAGATAGTATCCTTCAGTCGATATTGATACTGGTATACTTTATTACTCTGTTTTCAGGTATGTTTACCCAACAATATGGGTTTGTATATTCAATGCTTTTACCCGGAATTTTAGGAATCATACAATTAATCAGTGCTGTTGTACGTATGTTCGATAGCAGCTCGGTTACAATCAGAATTTTTTTATACCGCTACTGGTTTGGTGTGCTGATTGCTTTTTTGGTTATGTGCTGGATTGGTTTTGATAACAGTAAATATGTATTATATACACTCATGATACTTTCGGGTCTGTTGGCTATAGGCTATTGTTGTTTATCCTGGTATCACTCCTTTTATTTATCAAAAAAAACAAATCATGTCTCATAAAAAAACAATTGTACTAGGCGCTTCAGATAATCCAGAAAGATATAGTTATCTCGCTGTAGAAAAACTGAAAAAATATGGACATCCGGTAGTGGCTATTGGCAGGAAAGAGGGAAAGATTGGCGATACCGCGATTATTACAGCGCATCCGGACGAGAAGGAGGTGGATACGGTAACGCTTTATCTCAATCCCGAATTACAGAAACAGTATTACGATTATATTATATCGTTACATCCCAAACGGATTGTATTCAATCCCGGTACAGAGAATCCGGAATTGTATGATCTTACCAAAGAAAAAGGCATCACCCCGCTGGAAGCCTGTACGCTGGTGTTGCTGGGAACGGGACAGTATTAACGGTCATTGTTTTGAAAGCCATTCAATCTAATGGAATAGCTATATGATGTTAAGGCAGTGATAAAGAATTTTCGCGCAAAGCTGCAGTACAGTATTCTCATTATTCAGTAACTTTCGTTACGCTGCTTTACAAAAGCGTTGCTGTGTATGAGAAAATATATCCTGCTATTAATGTGCCTTTTTTCATCAGGCACTATTCAGTTTGCTGTCGCCCAAAAGAAAAATCCCTCCTCTCTTCAACAGCCGATGAAACTTTGGTATAACAAAGCCTCAACAGCTTTTGAAGAAGCCCTTGTGTTAGGTAATGGGAAAATGGGTGCAACCGTGTATGGCGGTGCAGAAACGGATCTGATTCACCTGAATGATATTACGCTTTGGTCGGGCGAGCCGGTAGATCCTTATATGAACAAGGAAGCGTACAAACATTTACCAGCGGTGCGCGAAGCGTTAAAGCGGAATGATTATGCAGCTGCTGATACACTGGTTAAAAAAATACAGGGTAAATTCTCAGAATCCTATGCGCCACTGGGTAATCTATATCTTGATTTTCCTGCAAAGAACGTAACCCATTATTACCGCGATCTGGATCTGGATAAAGCACTTGCTTCGGTACAATACGAATCAGACGGTAACAACATCAAACGTGAATATTTTGTATCCTATCCCGATAAGGTAATGGTGATCCGCGTAAAGGGTACAAAAGCAAAAGCTTTGTCATTCACGGTCCGTTTCGATTCCAAACTGCAATACAAAGCCATTCCGGGCAAACCCTATCTGCATTTCCGCGGTAATGCGCCGGTGAGGGCTGAGCCTAACTATGTACGTAAGCCGGGTAACCCGATTTTGTTTGTGGAGAACAGGGGTACCCGTTTCTCATCCACGATTATGGTCAAAACAGCAGATGGAAAGATAACGCAGACGGATTCTACTGTAACCATTACCGCCGCTACCGAAGCCACTGTGTATGTTTCACTGGCTACCAGTTTTAATGGATTTGACAAAAACCCGGTTACACAGGGTTTACCTGATGGCGAAATAGCTGTGGCACAACTGCTGGCAGCCAGTAGCCAAAACTATACGCAGTTATTCTCGAAACACCTGGCAGATTACCAGCGTTTTTTCAAGAGGGTATCGCTGAAACTAAGTGAAAGGGATCTGGTGAACCTGCCAACTGATGAGCGGTTACGCCGCTACAGTAAAGGCGAAGCGGATCCTTATCTCGAAACCCTCTATTTCCAGTTTGGCCGTTACCTGCTCATCAGCAGCTCGCGCACAAAAGGAGTGCCTGCCAACCTGCAGGGATTATGGAACCCGCATATACAACCGCCATGGAGCAGTAACTATACCATGAATATTAATGCAGAAGAAAATTACTGGCTGGCAGAGAATACCAACCTTTCTGAAATGCACCAGTCTTTTCTCAGCTTTATAGAGAACCTGGAAAAAACAGGACGCATCACTGCTAAAACTTTTTACAATGCACCGGGCTGGGCCTGCCATCATAACTCAGATATCTGGGCCATGACCAATCCCGTGGGCGATTTTGGAAATGGCCAACCGCAATGGGCCAACTGGAACATGGGTGGTGTATGGGCTTCTACCCATTTATGGGAGCATTTTCTTTTTACACAGGATAAAAAATTTCTGGCAGAAAAAGCCTATCCACTCATGAAGGGGGCGGCCGAGTTTTGTTTGGCTATGCTGGTAGAAGATGAGAAGGGTAATTATATCACGTCGCCTTCTACTTCGCCCGAGAATATTTATACAACGCCTTCGGGTTTCAAAGGCGCCACTTTGTATGGGGCAACCGCAGATCTGGGTATGATCAGGGAATTGTTTCTTGATCTGGTTGCTGCACAAAACATATTGCAATCAGATCCCGCTTTTCAGCAACAACTGGAAAAAGCCCTGGTGAAACTATATCCTTACCAGGTAGGTAAAAACGGCAACCTGCAGGAGTGGTACCACGATTGGGAAGATGCCGAACCCAAACACCGGCACCAGAGTCATTTGTTTGGCTTATATCCCGGTACACATATCACCACTGATCTTACACCCGCTTTTGCCAATGCCGCCAAACGTACACTTGAGATCAAGGGAGATGAAACCACCGGTTGGTCAAAAGGCTGGCGCATTAATTTATGGGCCCGGTTGAAAGATGGCAACCATGCTTACAAAATGTACCGCGAGTTATTGAAATATGTAGAGCCCGATAATGTAAAAGTGAATTACCAGCGGGGTGGCGGTACGTATCCCAATTTATTTGATGCGCACCCACCCTTTCAGATCGATGGAAATTTTGGGGGAGCGGCAGCCGTGGCAGAAATGTTACTGCAATCCACTCCGGACAAAATAGAAGTACTGCCAGCTTTACCTGCTGCCTGGCCCACAGGTGAGATCAAAGGATTAAAAGCCAGGGGTGGCTGGGAAATAGCGATGAAATGGGTAGATGGAACATTAAGCCGTCTGGAAGTGAAGGGCAAGCCCGGCGCAACGGTAAACTGGTTGTACAATGGTAAAGAAAGAAAAGAGAAGCTGAATGAAGCAGGTATATTGGTTACAAAGTAAGCAGACTCATAACTTTCCAAAAGTGATTATGACCGCTCATACAAATTGAATGAATGGGGGAGAGGGTACAAATTATTTTTACCGTTTCTGTGTATCTATTCCATTCTCTTATGAAAAAAATTTTATTGCTGATAGGGCTGTTTGCGATGTTGACCGTTCAGGCGCAAACCCTTGTATTGGCCACTTACCAATACGCTACTAATGATCGCTTAGCCAATATACAACCGCTGGCAAACCACCTGAGTAAAGAGATGGGCATGCCGGTAACGGTTAAAAGTTATCCCACCGTGCATGCATTTATAGACGGCATCCGCAACAATGAAGTGGATATTGCGCTGATCAATACATTTGGTTATCTGCTGCTCGAGTCTGCCACAAGTGCTTATGCCATGCAGCCCAGTGTGGTGCTGAAAGTGAAAGACGGCGCACAGGATAATTACAAAACAGCGATCGTTGCCCCGGCAGGTTTTCCGGTAGATACTTTGACCCGCGTACCTACTATAGCCGGTAAAACAAAACTGATGTTGGTAGCAGTGGGCTCTACCTCGGGCAACCTGGTACCCAGATTGGCTTTAAGTGCTGTAGGCGTAAAAGATCCTGAAAAAGATTTTGCTGCTGTGGTGTATGGGGGCAATCATAAGTCTACCATGGATTCTGTACTGGCTTCTGCCAACCCGAACATGATAGCTGCCATGGGCAGTACCGAATACCTTGCTTTGCTAAAAGATCCGGTCAGAGCTGCGAGGGTAAAATTACTTTGGTATTCGCCCGAGATCCCGCTGGGGCCGGTGTTACTGCATAACCGGCTGTCTGCAGCTACCAAAGCAAATATCAACCGCCTCCTACTCGCTTTACATACCACAGAACCCGCTACGCTGGAATCAGTAAAAAATGGCTGGAGTGAAGCCAAACAGGCGGAATATTATATCCCGCTGAAACCGGGTTATTACGAACAATTTACCCGGCAGTTAGGCGATCAGCAAACGATGCAAAAGATATTGAAGCAGTTTGCGAATTGATAACTTTTGGAAAGTTGGAAACTTTCCAAAAGTTATTTGGGTCGTTGTTGGTCAGGCGACCAACAACG
>CALRMK020000006.1:0-243382 GCA_943369185.1 Caulobacter sp. UNC279MFTsu5.1
TAACCTGTTTTTCATCGGTAATGGCACCCGGTGCATATTTGTTCAGCACATAAGAGAAGTCTGCCTGCGCCACCACCTTACCGGTAGCAGGATCGATCTTTACGATCTTGTTGGTCATCCATACATTGGCGTAGATGAATCCATCTACATATTCCAGTTCGTTGATATTCACCAGCGGACCATTGTTATCCGTTACAGGCACTGTTTTTACCACCTGAAAAGTCTCTGGGTCTCGGTAATAGAGATTATTACTGCGGTTATTGTTGATGAGGTATTTGCCATCGTTGGTCATGCCCCAACCTTCCCCTTCATAACTGAACTCTTTGATCTTTTTGAAGGTCTTGAAATCGTACACAAAACATTTGCCAGTCTCCCAAGTAAGCTGATAAATCTTGTTGTTGAATACGGTAATCCCTTCGCCAAAATACTCTTTGGGTAGATCAATTTTCTGAATGTCTTTTCCGGTAGTTAAAGAAACCCTCGCTAGTTTACTCACTCCGTAATTACCGGTACTCTCATATAAGGTGGTATCATGCCATTCCAATCCTTCGGTATACGAACCGGTATTATGTGGATACACATTGGTGATCGTGTAATTCATCACCGCTGGTACGTCATTGCCGGCGGGTAAGGCGGATCCGTTTTCTGTTTCAGCGTTCTGGCAGCCAGCCAATAACACACCTACAATCATTCCGGTAAAGACTTGTTTCATACAGGGAAGTTGCGATAAAAATAAATAAGTTGGGTAGACTATGCGTTAAAAATAATCCAACATGCTTACGCTAAGTTGTTCCGCTACCACCGGGGTTAAAGCTACCCCCATTCCGTTACAGGCAATAGCGGCGGTAACTCCTTCATGCACAAGATTGGTATACGGGCGTTTATCCGTGGTAAAGCCCATTACCCCGCTCCAATGGTGCTCAATGCTATAGCTGAGAGAGGGATGAAGGTGTTTGATAAGGAAATCTTCCAATGCCTTACGCACAGTATCGGAACCCGATAGCTCGGTGGTAGCTTCTTCATCAAAAGCACTGTTACGGGCACCACCCAGTAAAATCCGGTTACCGAGATTACGCCAGTAATAAAATCCTTCATCAAAATGGAAAGTACCTTTCATCGGTAAACCAGGAATCGGAGAAGTGACAATTACCTGCCCGCGGGCCGGTTCTATTCTTGCCTCCGGTGCCAGTTCGCTGGTAAAAGCGTTGGTGCAGAGTAATACATGGACAGCTGTAAAAGTCCGGTTCTGTAAGGTGTTGATCTGCATGCTGCCAGACTGTTTTTCTATACGGGTCACTTGCATTCCGTATAAAATGCTTACACCAGCTGCCTGCACTTTCTGTGTCAGTGCCTGCACCAGTTTGCCACTGTGTAAAGCAGCTTCGGTTATATTTTCGATCAGTGTATCAAATCCCTGCAGCCCCATGGCTGCCAGTTTGTAATCGGTTTGCTGAAATATCGCTTCACTGCCGGTAATCTGTTGCAACAAACTATTTAACCAGTTGATCTTATCCGGCAGCAATGCCCAGTTTTTATAGTCGCGGTTAATGCACTCATACCCGCCACAGGCATCAAAGCCGATCTGTTCATCTGTAAAATGTGATCGGATTTTCTGGATGCCCTTGTATCGCATTTCTGCTACGGCCAACATGGCATCGGGTCCCAGTGTGTCTGCATCTTGCATCAATTCTGTTGGACTCCCAAAGCAGGCAAAACCGGCATTACGGGTAGAAGCACCCAGGGGAGTGGTATTTCTTTCCAGTATCGTAATGCGTAGGGAAGGGCGTTGTTTCTTCAGCTCCAGTGCGGTCCATAAACCCATGAGTCCGGCCCCCACAATCACCAGATCTTGCGGAGCATAAAAACTCTCTTTTTCCCATATAGAAAGGTTCGCAATCATCATTCATTGGTCCCCGTCGGAACGCTAAAGCGGTCTTACGGTTAATAAAGTGCTCTGACGGGTATAAAAACACGAAAGCGGCCTGATGGAGGTAAAACCCTCATGCCGCATTAGCGTCAAGAGGGTTTTTTATACATTAAACCGGAAATGCATCACATCGCCATCTTTCACCACATATTCTTTCCCTTCAATGCGTAAGCGGCCATTCTCGCGGCAGGCAGCTTCACTTCCGTATTTCACAAAATCTTCGTAAGCGATTACTTCGGCTTTGATAAATCCTTTTTCAAAATCGGTATGTATCACACCGGCAGCCTGAGGGGCTTTCCAGCCTTTGTGAATGGTCCATGCCCTTACTTCCTGTACACCGGCGGTAAAATAGGTATCCAGGTTCAACAGTTTATAAGCAGAAGTGATCAAACGGTTCAGCGCCGGTTCGGTCATTTTATATTCTTCCATGAACATCTGCTTGTCTTCTGCAGAGTCCATTTCTGCTATCTGCGCTTCAATATTGTTACACATCACAATCACTTCTGCACCTTCTTCTTTGGCAGCGGCAGCAAGCGCCTCGGAGTATTTATTACCGGTATGCATACTGGCTTCATCTACATTGGCAACATACAACACGGGTTTGTCGGTCAGCAGAAACAGATCTGCCACCACGGCTTTTTCTTCTTTGTCCAGTCCCAGCGTGTGAATATTTTTTCCTTTCTCCAAATGCTCTTTACAACGGTTCAGGATCTCAAATTCGGCTTTGGCCTTGGTATCGGTTCCCACACGCGCCATTTTTTCTACACGCTGCCATTTTCTTTCTACGCTCTCCAGGTCTTTCAGCTGTAATTCCGTTTCAATAATTTCTTTGTCGCTGATGGGGTTAATGGCGCCTTCTTCGCGCAGTACATTCTCATCTTCAAAACAACGGATCACATGGATAATGGCATCCACTTCGCGGATATTCCCCAGAAACTTATTACCCAATCCTTCGCCCTTGCTGGCCCCTTTTACCAGGCCCGCAATATCCACGATCTCCATCTGCGTGGGCAAAATACGTTGCGGCACTACCAGCTCGGCCAGTTTGGTCAGACGTGCATCGGGTACTTCTACCAATCCCACATTGGGTTCAATGGTACAGAAACGGTAATTACTAGCCTGGGCTTTGGCACTATTACTCACCGCATTAAATAAGGTTGATTTACCAACATTCGGTAATCCCACGATCCCTGCTTGTAAAGCCATCTAAGTACAATTTTATAGGTCCGACTGAGAAGTATGGGGTCTGCAGCGGCTTTTTTAGCAGCTGCAGTTGCGTCGCACACTTCCGGGTCCGGTACCCTGCTCATCAAAAATTTGAGCCGCAAATATAGCCCGATTTAGGGGTAATCCGGATACAATTTGTCAGCTGAGAAGCCACTGCATATGGCGCCCCTCTGTAGTATCTGCACCCCATTTCGTATTTCTGTTATTTCCCGCTTGTCAAATCCCCGATTTGCCTGCTGAATTCAGTATTTTCACCCTTCAAACTACCCCTATGGCGCTGAATTATGTCTGGATCGTTTTTTTTGTAGTGGGTCTCGTGATTGCCCTGTTCCGGCTCATCGTTTTTCACGACTATGAGATCTTTAAAAAACTGGTAGAAGGTATTTTTGATGCTTCCAAATCCTCTGTAATGGACATCGGCCTGCCTTTAACCGGTGCCATGGTGTTTTTCATGGGGCTGATGAATATTGGGGAAAAAGCGGGTGCCGTTAATTTCCTGGCGCGGATCCTGAATCCTTTTATGAAAAGGCTGTTTCCCGAAGTGCCGGATAAACACCCTGCCATGGGACAGATGGTGATGAATTTCAGTGCCAATATGCTCGGACTGGATAATGCAGCCACGCCTTTTGGTTTAAAAGCCATGGAGAGTCTGCAAACGCTGAATCCAACCAAAGAAACGGCGAGTAATGCACAGATCATGTTCCTGGTGCTGCATACCAGCGGACTCACCCTCATACCCTTGTCCATCATTGCATACCGTGCCAGCGGGGGCAGTACCAATCCAACCAGTGTATTTGTGCCGTTGATGCTGGCAACCACCGTAGCAACCATCGCCAGTATCATTATTACCGGCATTTATCAGCGTTTGCGTTTCGATAAAGTGTTGATCCTGTGGCTGGGAGGAATTATTCTCAGTATTGGTTTGTTTGCCATGTTCATTTACAGCCTTCCTTCGCAGAAAAATGTACCAGTGCCGAGTCTGTTTACCAAAGAGACCTTCAGCAATGTGTTGGGTAACTGCATTCTGTTCTTTATCATTTCTGCTTTTATCATTGGCGGTTTCGTTAAGAAGATCAATGTGTTTGATGCTTTTATTGAAGGGGCCAAACAGGGCTGGGATGTGATCATCAAAGTAATTCCTTACCTCGTGGGTTTACTCGTGGCCATCCGTGTATTCCGCGATAGTGGTGCGCTGGAAGCCATTATCAATGGGATCAGCTGGTGTTTTATACAGGTGGGCATAACCAGTGATTTTGTGCCGGCTTTACCGGTAGCTATCATGCGTCCATTCAGCGGGGGAGGTGCCAGAGGCTTGATGCTGGATATTTTTAAAGTACATGGTGCCGATAGTTTTATCGGTCAGCTGGCATCTACTTTCCAGGGCAGTGCCGATACCACTTTTTATATCATCGCTTTGTATTTCGGTAGTGTGGGTATCAAAAAAGTACGTTATGCGATCTGGGCAGGAATGCTGGCTGATCTGCTAGGCGTGATCGCTGCAATCGGGATTGCCTATCTCTTTTTTAAATAACTTTTAAAAAAGTCAAAAACTTTCCAAAAGTTTCAACAACCGTTCTGTCAGAATCGGAACACCCACTGTAGCCGGGGCTTCTATAGCGGAAAGATGTGCAATGGCTCCTGTTTGAGGTATTGATTTGTCTAGGATGAATTTAGGAATGGATGCAGGCGCATATCTCAGTAATCCCGCGGCCGGATACACAGCCAGTGATGTGCCTATCACCACGAAAATATCTGCCATCGAACTGATATCTGCAGCCAGTTCGATCATTGGAACCGGTTCTTCAAACCAGACGATATGGGGGCGTAACTGTCCACCATCCGGCGCCAGATCACCGAGCTGGATCTCATCCCTGATCTCGTATACTTCCGAATCAAAACCGGGTTGCCAATCCTGCCCCGATAGCAGGCTGCTCCGCATTTTAAAAATTTCTCCATGCAGGTGCACCACGT
This sequence comes from Caulobacter sp. UNC279MFTsu5.1, assembly GCA_943369185.1. Taxonomy (GTDB): domain Bacteria; phylum Bacteroidota; class Bacteroidia; order Chitinophagales; family Chitinophagaceae; genus Sediminibacterium. The sequence goes on from CALRMK020000006.1 coordinate 5,126, forward strand.
TTGAACTTCCTGCTCTTTCATGCAGATCATCGATATTCTGGGTGATAATGGTTGTATCAAAATATTTTTCCAGTTCTGCCAGTCCTATATGTGCCGCATTGGGTGTTGCTTTGGCCACATCCTTTCTGCGCATATTATAAAAGTCGAGTACCAACTGCGGGTTCCTGGCCCAGCCACGGGGAGAAGCTACTTCGTACACATCATATCCTTCCCACAAACCATCGCTGTCGCGGAAAGTACGCAAGCCGCTCTCTGCGCTGATACCTGCGCCGGTGAGTACTACCAGTTTCTTTTTTTGCATAGGGTGCAAATTTGATAGCGGGATAATGGGGTAGGATTATTTTGAGAATAGCTGCGAGATGCAGAGAAATATGTCAGATAGCCAATAACGGTCAGGCCGCTCCAGCGTCCCGACCGTTATTGGGCCATTTCCATAATTATTTTCCATTCCTCTTCACGAACAGCACCAACTGAAAGTCTGCCCAACCGCACAAGGTCCATATTGGCCAGGCGTTTATCGGCTTTGATCTGTGCCAGTCCTACGGGCTTCTTCAGTTTTTTAAAGGGTTTAAAATCCACCACCAACCAGGCGGGATCTTCTGTAGTAGGGTCCTGGTAAGCTTCTTTCACCACTTTGGCAATGCCTACTATTTCCATGCCTTCATTGCTATGGTACCAGAAAGCGAGATCGCCTTTCTTCATGGCCCGCAAATTATTTCTCGCTGCATAATTCCGAACCCCGTCCCAAAAAGTCTGTCCCTCTTTTTCAAACTGCTCCCAACTGTATTTGAATGGCTCGGATTTGATTAACCAATAGTTCATGGTAATTAAAAATTAGCAATTAGAAATTAAAAATTTGAAAGGGTTTTAATCAAAGCCCGCTACACTTCGAAATATAGTGGCCTGTAGGATGATAGCAGTATTTGGCAACTGAAGCAATTATTAATTATTAATTTCTAATTGCTAATTAAAATCACCATCCGCTTGCCAGAACATCTGCCAGATGCATCACCTGTAAACCAGAGCCTTTGTGTTTGGCGCAGCCATCTATGTGCATGAGGCAGCTCATGTCTGTACTAACAATATATGCTGCTCCGGTAGCGGCTGCATTCGTTGTTTTCTGATCGCCCATGGCAATACTGATGGGCTCGAATTTTACGGCAAAGGTTCCGCCAAAACCACAGCAGGTTTCTACATCGTTCATCTCTACCAGTTCCAGTCCTTTCACTTTACTCAATAATTGGCGTGGTTCTTTTTTGATGCTGCATTCGCGCAAGCCTGCGCAGCTGTCATGGTAAGTAACTTTGGCCGGGAAACTCGCACCCAGGTCATCCACTTTTAAAATATGGATCAGAAACTCTGATAATTCAAAGGTTCTCTCTGCTGTTTTTTTGGCCAGGGCAATCTCGGGAGAATTTTCAAACAATTTTGTATAATAGTTCCTGACAAAACCCACGCAGCTGGCACTGGGGGCAACAATATAATCAGCTCCCGAAAAATCGTTCAGGAATTTGCTGCATACTTCCTTTGCCTCGCCCCAGAAACCTGCATTAAATGCCGGCTGTCCGCAGCAGGTCTGTGAAGTATTGTAGGTTACCGTACAACCTGCTTTCTCCAGTACTTTCACCATGTTAAAACCAACTGTAGGGTATAACTGGTCTATAAAACAGGGGATGAATAACTGAACATGCATGAGCGGAAGTAAATGGGTTATTGTTTTAGTTTCCTGTTCAAAGCTATCATTTTTATAGCGGTAATAGCCGATTCTTCGCCTTTATGGCCATGTATACCACCGATCCGCTCCAGCGCCTGCTGTTCCGTATCAACCGTTAATACACCGAATATAACAGGTGTATCCAGGGATAGGTTCAGTTGTACCACACCATCGGTTACCGCTTTACATACATAATCAAAATGCGGGGTATCACCACGGATCACAGTGCCTAAGGTAATATAGGCATCAGGCAGTTTATTGGCATAGGTATAGTGGTTCTTTACCGCAAAAGGGATCTCGAATGCACCCGGTACCACCAGGGTTTTACAGCCCACATTTTGCGCCTTCAACACTTTTTTTACACCCGCTTCCAGTTTGTTGATGATATGCGCGTTCCACTCGGTTTTCACGATAACAACAAAGGCATCCTTGATTACCGGGATGCCTTTGTTAACAGATGTATTGCCTTTTGTAGCCATTATAGGTACTTGCTAGTTTTTTTCAAGACTCAAACGGGCGATATATTTATCTGCCTGAAATCCTTTTTCTGTTCTGGGAAATTTCTCTTTGATCTCTTTGTACAGTTCTACTGCTTCATTGTTTTTTCCCATGGTTTCCTGTAACAAAGCGGCACGGAACAGGTATTCAGCTGAATTGCTCTCATCATTTTCAAAAGTATGTCCGGCTTTTTTATAGCTTTCTACGGCTTCGTCTTTTTTATTCAGTTCTGCATACGCATCGCCCAGACAACCATAGGCCATCAGTTGGATCTGTTTGGCATCGGTAGAGAAGTCTTTCAGGTATTTAACCGCATTGTTGAAATCGCCCAGTTTCAGGTAACTCACGCCTGCATAATAGTTACACAGGTTAGCCGCTTTGGTACCGCTGAAATTCTTCAGTACATATAAAACACCTTTGCTCTGGCCATCTCCGTTCAATACCAGATTGGAAGAATCCATGGCAAAATGCTGTTGTGCTTTGAACAAAGCATCCGCTGCTTTTTCTTCTTTGGGTTTCAGGATATATTCATTGTATCCATACCAGCCACCTGCTACCAATACTACGGCAGCTACTATTATCAGAACAGGTTTTTGAAATTTCTGCCAGAATCCCTGCGCTCTTACAAGGGCCTGGTTCGTTTCTTCGTGCTTCTCAGTCATACTGTATTTTTAGATTTGTAGTTGAAAATTGAAATATCCGATCGGTTTAGTCCTGCTCAAACACATAGTTCTCATCCAGGTAAACATCTTTCAGCAGTTCGCTGTCATCCGGCCAGGGGCTCTCTTCTGCAAACTTCACGCTCTCATCCACCACCAGACCAATGCGGTCATCAATGGCTTTCAGGTCTGCTTCAGAAGCAAATTTGTTGGTCAGGATAGTGGTACGAACCTTACTGATCGGATCCTGGTCCTTATACTCATCCACTTCTTCCTTGGAGCGGTATTTCTGCGGATCGGAGATAGAGTGGCCTTTATAGCGGTAGGTCTTTAATTCCAGCAGGGTAGGACCATCGCCAGAACGGGCTCTTTTTACCGCGCGGGATACGCTTTCGTGAACGGTTTCAGGCGTCATACCATCCACCATATCAGCCGGCATATCGTAAGCATCGGCCAGTTTATAGATATCCACTACATTACTGGTACGTTCAATAGAAGTACCCATGGCGTAGTTATTGTTCTCACAAATGAAGATCACTGGTAATTTCCAGAGCATGGCCAGGTTAAAGGTCTCATGCAGGATACCCTGGCGGGCGGCACCATCGCCAAAGAAACAAAGCACCACATTCTGGGTTCCTTTGTATTTCTCGGCAAAAGCCAGTCCGGCACCCGTACCTATCTGGGCACCCACAATACCATGACCACCGAAAAAGCGGTGTTCCAGGCTGAAGAAGTGCATACTGCCTCCTTTACCCTTTGAACAACCGGTAGCTTTACCATAGAGTTCGGCCATACAGGCGTTGGCCGACATACCTTTTGCCAGTCCCAGACCGTGGTCACGGTAGGCAGTAATGAACGGATCATCGGCACCTGTAGCGGTCATACAACCCGCAGCAATGGCTTCCTGGCCTACATAGGCATGGAAAAAACCACGGATCTTACCGGCCATTTTATACATTTCTTCGGCCTTTAACTCGAACTGACGGATCAACTGCATCAGTTCATACCAATAGAGATAAGTTTCTTTCGAGAATTTGGTTGCCACGTAAGCTGAATTTTAGAGGGGCAAATATAGGTGAAAAGTTAGAAGTTAGGAGTCTGGAGTTTGGCGTAATAAAAGCTGGTTTACCAACTCCTAACTCCAGACTCCCAACTCCAGACTTTCTCAGGCTTCCTGTAAAAACGGATATTTATAGTCCACCGGCGGATTATAGGTTTCCTTGATGGTCCTTGCGCTCAACCAGCGGTACAGATTCAGCATACTGCCGGCCTTATCGTTGGTTCCGGAAGCCCGGGCGCCGCCGAAGGGCTGCTGGCCTACCACGGCTCCTGTGGGTTTATCGTTGATATAGAAATTGCCAGCAGCGTTCCTGAGTTTGTCGGTGGCCAGTTCCACAGCGGCTCTGTCCTGGGCCAGGATGGCACCAGTTAAAGCATAGGCTGAAGTGCTGTCTACCAGTTTCAGGGTTTCTTCAAATTTATCTGCCGGGTAAACATAGAGGGTCAGTACCGGCCCAAAGATCTCTTCGCACATGGTCACATATTTCGGGTCTTTGGCTTCGATCACGGTAGGCTCAATAAAATAGCCCTTGGTTTTGTTGTAGTTGCCACCTACTAAAATTTTTGCTTTTTTGTCTTTTTTGGCGGCATCAATGTATTTGGCGATGCTGTTGAAGGATTTTTCATCGATCACGGCATTCACAAAATTGCTGAAATCTTCCACTGTTCCCATTTTCATGGATTTGATGGCGGCCACCAGTTTGGTCTTTACTTCTTCCGCCATATTACTGGGGATATAGGCCCGGGAAGCCGCCGAACATTTCTGTCCCTGGAACTCAAAAGCCCCTCTGGCCAATGCAGTAACCACAGCATCTACGTTAGCGCTCTTATGAGCTACCACAAAGTCTTTTCCGCCTGTTTCGCCCACGATACGGGGGTAAGAGCGGTATTTGGCCACGTTTTCGCCGATCACTTTCCACATATTATTGAAAACACCTGTTGAACCGGTAAAATGTACGCCGGCAAATTCGCGGTGAGAGAAGCATACTTTACCCAAGGTAGGACCATCTACATACACCAGGTTAATGACCCCATCCGGTAAACCCGCTTCTTTCAGGATGCGCATGAACATCTGTGCAGAATAGATCTGTGTATTGGCCGGTTTCCAAACCACTACATTACCACACATGGCAGCAGAGGTAGGCAGGTTGCCACCGATGGCGGTGAAGTTGAAAGGAGTAATGGCTAACACAAATCCTTCCAGCGGGCGCCATTCCATCCGGTTATGCATACCGGGAGAGGAAATGGGTTGTTGTTTGTAGATCTCACTTAAAAAATGCACGTTGAAACGCAGGAAATCGATGAGCTCACAGGCACTATCGATCTCTGCCTGAAAAGCGTTTTTGCTTTGGCCCAGCATGGTGGTGCCATTCAGGTGATAGCGGTACTTGGTAGCCAGCAGATCAGCGGCTTTAAGAAAGATATGTGCCCTGTTCTCCCAGCTCATGGCTGCCCAGGCATCTTTGGCTTTTAAAGCGGCATCAATTGCCTGGTGAATATGTTTTTCTTCTCCCGCATGAAAATAACCCAGCGTAAAATCCCTTTCATGTGGGGGATGGATGGCCACTTTCTTTCCGGTTTTTACGGCTTTACCTCCGATATACATGGGGATATCGAGCTCCTTTTTTTTCAGTTCGGCAAGGGTCTTTTTTAAGGCCGCTCTTTCCGGACTTCCGGGTGCGTATTGTAAAACGGGCTCATTGGCCGGTAAGGGATAAGAAAAGTATCCGAGACTCATACGGTATGGTTTTATCAGTTTGAGTGCGCAAGGTAAGAAAGTTTTGGGGAGGTTGTCAGTTACAGGGTACAGGTTTCATGTTACAGGTAGTAGGTTTTGGGTTCTGAGTTCTGGGTTCTTGGTTTAGGGTCAGGGGACTATTTCAATTTATCAGTTACTTTGCAGCATGGCCATCATCTTGTTCGATAACCCTTACCGCAGGAGGTTGTATCCTTTTACCTTAACCCGAGCAGTGGCAGACCTGCGCTTCGGGATCTTTTCTGTCAGGGAGAGATGGGAGCGGCTATCGGGGCAGCCGGTGTTTGTGGTAACGGAACCGTATCTGCAGGCCTTGTATCCAGTAATTCCGGAAGGTGAACATACCTGGGTAGATGCATCGGTATTAGGGAATGCGGAATTATACAAGAGGATCCTTTCCTTGGAAAAGGATAACTGTATCGCTGATGAACAAGGATTGATAGCCGGTAGAACGGAACAATCTTTAGAAACATCCACTACGAATCTTCTCAGCGCTTTTACGCATGTGGAGAATCATGCGCTTATACAACGTGTAACACATCCCTGGCAACTGATGCAGTGGAACGATGCACAGATACGAACAGATTTTGTGTTGGTCATTAAAAACAGGATAACGCAACCCATTCCTGAAACGGTACATGCGGTGCAACCGGCGCAGATTTTTATTGAAGAGGGCGCCCGACTTTCTTACTGTATCCTTAACGCTGCTACTGGCCCCATTTATATCGGCAAAAATGCAGAGATCATGGAAGGTTCAGCGGTACGTGGCCCATTTGTACTGGGCGAAAATTCTGTTCTGAAAATGAATAGCCGCGTGTATGGTGCTACTACATTGGGACCATCTTGTTTAGGCGGAGGAGAGATCAAGAATACCGTGATGATGGGCTACAGCAACAAAGCCCATGATGGTTACCTGGGCGATGCGGTAATAGGTGAGTGGTGCAATTTTGGGGCAGGCAGTACCAACAGCAATATCAAGAACACAGCCGGTGAAGTGAAAGTGTGGGATATGGGAGCCGAAAAATACGTTGGGGTAGGGCAGAAATGCGGTGTTATCATGGGCGATTACACGCGGGTGGCCATCAACTCATCCATCAATACCGGTTCTATGATCGGGGTTAGTTCTAATGTGTTTGGCGCGGGTCTGCTGCCTACCATCATCCCCAATTTTGCCTGGGGGGTAAACGGTACCCGCTACGAACCTCAAAAAGCATTTGAAGCCATTGCTAACTGGAAACAGTTAAAAGGGGCCAGTCTCAGCCATTCGGAAATCGCCGTGTTACAATATATCTTTGATCATTATTAAATAACAAGCAAGCAACCACTCAATTCATTTCAAGCATGAGAAAACAAATCGCAGCAGCCAACTGGAAGATGAACCTTACCCTGCAACAGGGAGAAACCTTACTGGATACCATCATTGCCACCCCTCATTCATTAACAGATAACCAGCAGGCGGTATTCGCAGTTCCGTTCCCTTACCTGGCCATGGCACAACAGAAACTGGCGGGGAAAAAAAATGTATTTGTAGCTGCGCAAAACTGTTATAGCAAAAAGAGTGGTGCTTATACAGGCGAAACCTCAGTGGAAATGCTCCAGTCGCTCGGCATCCATTACGTGGTATTGGGTCACTCAGAGCGCCGTGAATATTTTAACGAAAGCAATCAGTTGCTGGCAGAGAAAGTAAATATCTGTCTCGAATACCAGATCCAACCCATTTTCTGTTGCGGTGAGCCTCTCTCTATCCGCGAAGCCAATACACAAAATGCATTTGTTGCCAAACAACTGGAAGAATCTTTATACCATCTGACCGCTGAACAGTTACAGCAGATCGTCATTGCCTATGAACCTATCTGGGCCATTGGTACCGGTAAAACGGCCAGCAGTGCCCAGGCACAGGAAATGCATGCCTTTATCCGTGCACAACTGGCTACAAAATATGGCGCAGCTGTTGCTGATAACATTTCTATCCTGTATGGTGGCAGCGTAAAAGCAGCCAATGCGGTAGAAATATTCGGACAGGCAGATGTGGATGGCGGACTGGTAGGTGGCGCTTCACTCATTGCTGATGAGTTTGTAGCCATCATCAATGCCCTGAAAAAATAATTATTTAAACATTACCTGCGCCCGGTTCAGGCGGTCGTTGATGGCCCTGCCGATTCCCTGTTCCGGGAAATCTTCGGCCAGGATCACTTCTACATCCATCGCATCGATCTTGCGCATGGTGGCAAATAATTGCCTGGCCGCTTCATTCATATCACCAGTGGGCGAAAGTACAAACAGCACAGAGCCCTCTGCTACCGGATAGGATTGGGTGAAACTGATCACTGCTATTTTCTTATCACGAAATTGCTCCATCAGCGCACGCATATTCCCTTTGTACAGGGGGATATGCGTGGCATAATGACTTTTTAATTGTCCGGGTGTTGCAGGAGTGCCTGTATGCGAATTTGTAACAACGTTCAATCCCGTTATAGTTCTGATCATGTCTGCGGTTACGCCACCCGCCCTATGCAGCAACACTTCGTTTCCCGTTACTTCTGCAATACTGGATTCTACACCCACCTGGCAGGCACCTCCGTCGAGTATATAGGGAATCTTTCCGTTCAGTCCCTGAAAAACATGCATAGCAGTGGTCGGACTCACATAACCGGATGGATTGGCACTGGGTGCTGCCAGTGGAAATCCCACTGTTCTTAATAAAGATCTTGTCAGTTCATGATCGGGAATCCGGATGGCCACTTTCGCACTACCCGCGGTTACAAGTTCGGGTACCAAATTTTTTTTGGGAAGCAATAGGGTCAAAGGGCCTGGCATAAAAGCCTGTGCCAGTTGTTGGCTCACAGCGTCCATATCAGCATATTTTTCAATGCTGTCTATATCCGGTACATGCAGGATCAGCGGATTGAACCTGGGCCGGTTCTTGGCCTCGTAGATCCTGAGCACAGCGGTTTCGCTGAGCGCATTGCCCGCCAATCCATACACGGTTTCTGTAGGAATTGCTACCAGTTCCTCCCTGCGGAGATAACTGGCAGCGGTTTCGATATCTTGTCCAATCATCGTCTGCATCAGGCGGAATAAGCGGGAAGGTCAACAAGGGTATACTCGTCCAGCTTGTCGATGTGTAAAATGGTGGTGCTGTTGGTAGCGTCTGGATGAAACATGGGCGCAAATTTAGCACCATAAATGAAATCTTCGTAGCGGTAAGATGTGCGCGACACCACTGTATTGGAAAAACTCTCATCAAATCCCTGTACAAACACCAGCAATTCTGCTTCAGCATCCGCTATGTCTTTTCTGGTAAAACCAAAAAGCGGACTCTCATCATTGATCATGTGTACCAGTGTCCAGTTGGAGGTCATGGTTGTGGCTTTGGCAATATCCAGCGGTACATTGAAAAATTTATTTTTGAGTTGCCCACCTTCTTCGATCCTCAGTGCCAGCGTCACTTTCACTTCTACATTCAGCAGGTAATTTTTGGTATACGGAACCATCCGGAACATCAGGGCCACGCCTTCCCTGAAAGGAACGAAAAGGGCGTTTTTACTGTATCGGATATAAGCTCTCGGTCTCGCAAAACGGCCATAAAGCAAACCGGTAACCAGCGCAAAACTCATCAGTCCGATCAATGCTTCCAGCGAAGCGGTCAAACTGGCCATGAAGCCGATCGGGTTAATACGGCCATATCCAACGGTGGTAAATGTTTGAGCACTGAAGAAAAATGCCTCGCCAAATTTTTCCCCGTCGCTGGTGGCTACCATACCGCCGAGGTGGTCTATACCGATGCAAAGGTAAACAGCGGCAAAAAACAGGTTCACCAGTACAAAAAACAGGATAATGACGGAAAGGAATTTCCATCGGGGCATCGACAGAAGCGAATGGTAAATATTGAGCCTTCTCCAAAGCGGTAAACCATGTACTTCAATATTGGGTGCACCATTTTTGTTGAAGAAGCGCCCCCCGTTCAGGGCCGTATTCGTGCCCAGTCCGGTTTCGTTATTTACCTGGGCATTCCGGTTGGTTTTTTTCAACAGCATGCTTAAAACTACGAACTAAGCGCTAAAAACCGGCTGCTGCACCATCCCGGACCTCCCGATGTGGAAAATCGTACCCCATACTTCGTAGCGGGCACTTATCTTTGCAGCCTTATGAAGAATATCAGGAATTTTTGCATCATTGCCCATATTGATCATGGTAAGAGTACCCTGGCCGACAGGCTATTGGAACATACCAAGACCATTGGCGACCGGGACATGATGAACCAGGTGCTGGATGATATGGACCTGGAACGTGAAAAAGGGATCACTATCAAGAGTCATGCGATTCAGATCAACTACCCCTATAAGGGAGAGGAATATATATTAAACCTGATCGATACACCCGGTCACGTAGACTTTAGCTATGAAGTGAGCCGTGCCCTGGCTGCCTGCGAAGGAGCCCTGCTGCTGGTAGATGCTTCGCAGGGTATTCAGGCGCAGACAATCAGTAACTTATACCTGGCAATTGACAATGACCTGGAGATCATTCCGGTGATCAATAAGATTGATATGGATGGGGCCAAGATCCCCGAAGTAACCGACCAGATCATTGACCTGATCGGCTGCAAACAGGAAGATATTCTGTTGGCCAGTGGTAAATCGGGTATCGGTATCGAAGAGATCCTGCATGCCATTATTGAGCGGATCCCGGCACCGGAAGGGCGTTATGATGCGCCTTTACAGGCTTTGATCTTCGACAGTGTATTCAACAGTTTCAGGGGTATTATCGTGTATTACCGGATCCTGAACGGAATATTGAAAAAAGGGGATAAGATCCGTTTTGTGGCATCCGGCGCTGATTATTTTGCCGATGAAGTGGGTGTTCTCAAACTGAGCATGACCCCCAAAAACGAAGTGAAAGCGGGCGATGTGGGTTATATCATCACCGGTATCAAAAACGCCAAGGAAGTGAAAGTGGGGGATACCATTACCCTTGCCAATAATCCCGGCGAGATGATCCATGGTTTTGAGGAAGTGAAACCGATGGTATTTGCGGGCATCTTCCCGGTGAATACAGACGATTTTGAAGTGCTTCGCGATTGCATGGGCAAACTGCAGTTAAACGATGCTTCGCTGGTATTTGAACTGGAAACTTCCCAGGCATTGGGTTTTGGTTTCCGATGCGGATTCCTGGGCCTGTTGCACATGGAAATTATTCAGGAACGACTCGAACGTGAGTTTAACCAGACAGTAATTACCACTGTACCCAACGTAAGTTTTACGGCCTATACCACCCGTGGCGAGAAGATCAATGTGAACAACCCGATCGAAATGCCGGATCCGGTAAAAGTGGCCAAAATCGAAGAGCCTTATATCAAGGCACAGATCATTACCCAACCGGATTATATCGGTAATATCATGACACTTTGCTTGGGCAAAAGAGGGATCCTTATCAACCAGAGTTATCTTACACCCACCCGTGTAGAGTTGATATTTGAAATGCCGCTCACTGAGATCGTATTCGACTTCTATGATAAACTGAAAAGTTCTACCCGCGGATATGCTTCTTTCGATTATACCCCGATCGATTACCGCGAAGCGGATATCGTGAAAATGGATATCCTGCTGAATGGTGAGAAAGTGGATGCATTGAGCGCCCTCATTCACCGTGGCCGGGCGGAAGATTTCGGTAGAAAGCTCTGTGAGAAGTTAAAAGAATTATTACCCAAGCAACAGTTCCAGATTGCTATCCAGGCTGCCATTGGTGCCAAAGTGATAGCCAGAGAAAATATCAGTGCCATGCGGAAAGACGTAACCGCCAAATGTTATGGTGGTGATATCAGCCGTAAACGGAAACTGCTGGAAAAACAAAAAGAAGGTAAGAAACGCATGCGCCAGATCGGGAACGTAGAAATTCCACAGGAAGCATTTTTGGCTGTACTGAAATTGGATTAAAAGTCAAAAGTCAAAATTCAAAAGTCAAAATGCCCATTTTTTTACTTTTGAATTTTGACTTTTAATTTTGCCCTTTACCTTTCTTAACTCCCGGAAAAACTGTCCCGCCTCTTGGGGCGCCGGGCTGCGGTGGGTTGATAGTGTTCCTCGGGTCTGCTTCTTTTACAACGGGTATATGCACCCATTTCCCATTTACCCATTTAAATCCTTCATAGCTGCCCAATGGCACCAATGTATAGCGGTTCTCAGGCTCGCCGGTTTCGCTGGTGAGGTGGGCGAATGTGATCATGTCCAGTTCCTCGTCAAAATTCAAACGTGCATTGGCCTGTTTCTTGAATTCAAAACAGAAACGGTAGGCCGGTTGTGCCGGTTTTAAAACATCATTGGCATAGTTAAAATAACGCCCGCCGAAGATGGGACGGTTTCTTTCGTCGAAAGTCAATACTTCCAGCCATTTTTTGGTACTCCGTGCATCGTTCTCATCATAACCGATGAGGGTGTAATAATTTTTATTGTTGTAAGTCTTCTGAATAATGTTATAGTAAACGGCTCCGATCCATTGTTCATTGGTTCGTACAGAATCCACCGGGTTTTCTGTGAAAGGGGAATTGTCGTACAAAGGAATCAGTTTCAAAGAACCATCTGCCGTCCGGAACTGGATAGCCCCTTTCTGGCGGTAATAAGAAAAGTCTTTCATCACCTGCCAGGTAAAAATGCGGAAACTGCTGTCTGGCGCATATAGGTGGGAGATGGTTTTCAGAGAATCAAAAGGGTAGGAGAAAGAATAGGGTACTTTTAAAGCCTGTACCAGGGCTTTGGTGAAGATACTGTCTGCCGTGGAACGGTCGCCAACTTCTTCGCCATTCACTATGTCATTGGCATAATTACGCATGTTCTCTTCCAGTTGCATTAACAACTGTACAGAAGCAGGCATCTTTTGTTGCGCATTTGCCGCGAACAGGAGAGAAAGTGAAAACAGAAAAAGGACAACTTGCTTCATACCTCAATATTACGCCCTATCTGCGAGCAGAAGGAGGCTCTGGGAACGCTTAGGCGAATTTTAGGATTTTATTAGCCCCTTACTGCTTTGGCGAAACCTAACAGGTTATCAAACCGAAGGTCTATCCGCGGATCAGGGAAGGGGGTTTCAGGGTGTGTGGATGCCACAAACACAGTATGCAGACCGGCATTACGGCCAAACTCCATATCACTGGTACGGTTGCCTACTACGATGCTTTTGCTGAAATCGATCTCAGGGAAATCGGCTTTTGCCTGAAAAGCCATACCAGGATTGGGTTTCCGGTTGATAGCGTTATTATCCAGATCGGAGCAGAAATAGATTTTGTCAATTCTTCCTCCGGCATTGTTGATTGCTTCCTGCATATGCTGATGGATCCTTTGCAGGTCGGCAAGGGTCATCAGTTCTCTGCCAACCCCTTTTTGGTTGGTTACTACCACAATTCTGTTGAACCGCTGGGCCAGCAGGGCCATCGCTTCCAGGGTGGTATCATAAAAACGGAACTCTTCCCAGTTCCGGATATAATCGTTATCCTTATCGTGATTGATCACGCCATCCCGGTCAAGGAATAAGGTCCAGTCGTTATTAATTTGTGTCAGATCCAGCATACTAATACGTTAATTCTGTTTGTGCCCGTTGGTAATCTTCGGGGATCCCGATATCAATGAAATACCCTTCCTGCGCAATACCGAAGATGGTGCCTTCTGTATAAAACTGTTGCAAAAAATCAGTTTCGAATGAGAATTTTTCCGGAAGATTTTTTTCAAGCAGGTATGATTTGTTAATGAGGTATACACCTCCGTTAATCATTCCTTTTGCAAAAAATTGTTTTTCTTTAAAAACAATGATTTTACCTGTATTGTCTATTTCTACTGCTCCATAACGGTCAACATTCTCCATTTGTTTCAGTGCCAGTGTGCAGGAACTGTTATGTGAATAATGGAAATCTGAGAGTGCGGCAAGATCAGTTTGGAAGATACTATCTCCGTTCACAACTACGAAAACGGGCTCTTTGCTCTGTCTGCTGGCATATTGAATGGCACCGCCTGTACCCAGTGGGGTTTCTTCGATTACGATATCATAAGATCCTGAAGCCAGTTCTGTGGAAAGGAAATCAAGAAAGGCCTCCGATTTGTAGCCCAAAGAAAAAATAAAATGTTCAACACCCTGTTTGGCGAGATGGCGTATAACATAGGAGATAAACGGTTTCCCGTTGACAGGAGCCATACATTTGGGAAGATCAGGAACGGCCTCCCGCAAACGGGTACCCAGACCGCCTGCCAGAATGATGGCTTCTTTTACCTGCATTATCCGAAAATATTAAGCTCTACCAGTTCGCAGATAATATGTCCGAGCATAATATGACTTTCCTGTATTCTGGGCGTATCTGAAGAAGGCACATTAATCAGGTAATCACAGGCATCTTTCATTTTGCCCCCGGATTCTCCTGTAAATGCGATGGTAGTTATTCCCATTGTTTTGGCAACTGCAAAAGCGTTTAAAATGTTTTTAGAATTACCGGAAGTGCTTAGCCCCACCAATACATCCCCTTTTGCACCTATACCTTCCAGTAATCTGGAATATATTACATCATAGCTGTAATCATTTGCCACGGCAGTGAGATAAGAGGTATTACAATGCAAAGCTTCTGAAGGCAATGCTTTCCTGTCTTTATAAAATCTACCCGAAAATTCTGCTGCCAGGTGTTGTGCATCTGCTGCACTGCCGCCATTACCACAAAAAAGAACTTTATTGCCATTATTAAAAGCGGTAGTAATGAGGCTAATGCAATCTGCCACTCTATTTTGCAATGTTGCATCAGCTAATATCTTCGATTTGGTATCGATAGATGCCTGTATGATGTCTTTGATTCGGGTTTCCATAATAGCAATTAATATTTAAGCTTTCTGCTGTTGATGAATTTCAGTTGCCAGGGCTTGAATGGTTGAAAAGAATTCCTGCCAGCTGTATTTTTTCCGTTGTTCGCGAAGATGCGATAAAAAATAGTTTTCGCCTAATTCATATAACCTGAGAATCCCGTCTGTAATGGCCTGGGGTGTCGGTTCGGTCACAATCCCTACTTTTCCATCCGGTACCAGATCGGGTAACCCGCCTACATTGGTGACCAGCATGGGTTTCTCAAAATGATAGGCGAGGGGGGTAACTCCGCTTTGGGTGGCATTGCGGTAGGGTTGTATCACAAAATCGGCAGCGCTTAGGTAATACCGTACTTCACTGTCGGCAATAAAATCGGTTCGTAAGATCAGCTGATCCGCTATACCCAGTTTTTCGATCAGGGCATCGTATTCTTCTTTTTTCTCGTAAAACTCACCCGCCACCAATAGTTTAATGCCGGCCGCCCATATCCTTGTATCCTGCATGGCTTCCAGTAGCAGATCCAATCCTTTGTACTTGCGGATAAACCCAAAAAAAAGGATGATCTTTTCATCCGGCGGAAGTAATAAATGTGCACGGGCTTCCTTTTTATCCAGGGCGTCACCGAAATTGTCATACAACGGATGTACTACCTGTCTGGCCGGTTTGTTGGTGAAAAGAAGCAGATCATTCTTCACTTTCTCGCTCATGGTGATGAACGCATGGATGGGCTTGACAAAATATCTCGTGAAAGCCGTATCGCCCGGCCTGTGTTCATGCGGGATCACATTATCCGCAATACAGATCACCCGGGTAAAACCGTTTTTCCGGACTTTGCGTAAAATGGTTCCCAGACAAGGCCCCATCAGGGGCAGCCAGTAACGTACGATGATCAGATCGGGTTTCAGTTTGGCTAATTCATTACCCACCCCTAACCAGTTCAGCGGGTTGATAGAGTTGATACACACTTTGATCGACAGATCTGCCGGTGCCGGTTCGGTGGAATATTGCGTGGTACCCGGAAACAGAAAATCCGGGTATTGTAAAGAGAAAGTATAGATCATCGACTCATATCCCTGTAGCGTAAACTCACGCGCCAGCCGCTCATCAAAAGAAGCCAATCCACCACGCAGGGGCCAGGCGGGACCGATGATGATGACTTTTTTGGACATAGAGTTTGGGGTTTGGGGTTTGGGGTTGGTAGTACTTTATCTAAGTGTTAACTCCAAACCCCAAACTATTTAATCAATGCCTAAAGTAGTTTCAATCAGATAACTGTTTCTTTCGGGTGCATTGCGGGCGATGAGTTCCGCAATGAAACCGGTGAGGAATAACTGCATACCAATGATCATGGTAGTAAGTGCGATATAAAAGGCTGGACGGTTGGTGAGACTGAAATCTTCTGTCATAAACTTGGCAGCAATCAGATAAATGCTGGAGCCAAGACCGATGAGGAAAAACAGCGTTCCCAGTAATCCGAAGAACTGCATGGGTCTTTTACCGAATTTGCCCAGAAACATGATCGTAGCCAGGTCAAGAAAGCCATTCACAAACCTTTGCCATCCAAATTTGGTAATACCATATTTACGAGGCCTGTGCTCCACTACTTTCTCACCGATTTTCCGGAAACCGCTCCATTTGGCAAGGATAGGAATATAGCGGTGCATTTCTCCATATACCTCAATACTCTTGATCACTTTGCGTTTGTAGGCTTTGAGACCGCAGTTAAAATCATGCAACCGGATGCCTGAACTGAAGCGGGCTGTTGCATTAAAGAGTTTGGAGGGAATATTCTTGGTAAGGGTATTATCGTAGCGCTTTTTTTTCCAGCCGCTCACCATATCAAAGCCGCCATGAACGATCATGTTCCGCAGTTCAGGAATCTCATCCGGAGAGTCCTGCATATCCGCATCCATGGTAATCACCACATCGCCCTGAGCGGCTTTAAAGCCTTCGTTCAGGGCCGCAGACTTACCATAATTGCGCTGAAACTTGATCCCTTTAAAACAAGGGTTTTCTGTCGATTTTCTTTCGATAAAAGCCCAGCTCTCATCCGTACTTCCGTCATCTACCAGAATTACTTCGTAGGAAAGTTGGTGTTGTGTTACAACCGATTCTATCCAGCTGCACAACTCCGGTAAGGATTCATCCTCGTTGATTAAAGGAATAACGATTGATACGTCCATGTTGCTTGATTAGTCGGCAAATTTTTCTTCTTTTCTGATCACCAGAGAGATCAGGAGACTCTTTACAAAATCCCAGATCAAAAATAATCCTGTACCCATAATGATCTTACCTATTCCGGTTCCTTTAGCACCTTCCTCCATTCCGGATTTCATGGCTTTGTCAATATCTTCTTCTGTAGCACCGAATTTCTCCATCATGGCCCTTGTCTTTTCCAAGCCTACCTGTACTGATTTCTGTGTCAGTTCCTTATCGATCAGGTTGTACAACACATAAGTGGCAATGGCTGTGATCACGGCTACTACTACATAACTCAGAAAAGTAAATTTTAATGCCTGTGAAAAAGGAAGTATTCCATCATTCTGCTTTTTGATCTGTATACCCGAAAAAATCAGGATCACGATCATAAAAGGAATAAAATTAGCCCAAAACTGTACACTTACAAATGTATTCAACCCGGCAGCCCAGGATCCATACATCAGTAATACGGCAATCAGTCCGTTGATACAACCCCATTTGAGACCTTCGTTAACGATGTTTACTTTCATAAAAATCAGTTTTGGTTTAAAGTTAGTTTTCCTTTGTGAACGATACCCATAATTTTTCCGGTCAGCTCTCTATCGAGGAACGGGGTATTGGGCGATTTGGTTTGTAAGCGGGTGCGGGTAAGCAAAGTCACGGCCTTTCTGTCGAAGACAGTCAGTTCTGCCACAGCACCTTCGCTGATATGTGTCGCAGGCAAGTGAAAAATCTTACGTGCCACTGAGGAAAACAATTGAACCAGTCTTTCTGCACTCAGTTCCGGCAGCAGATGATTCACCACGGCAAAACTGGTTTCCAGTCCGGTCATGCCGTTTTTCGCATATTCAAACTCGCAGGTTTTATTGTCCCAGTCCTGCGGTAAATGATGAGAAGCGATACAATCCACCACACCATTGATCACGCCTTCGCGCAAAGCCAGCATATCAGCCTTTGTTCGTAAGGGGGGATTCACTTTCAGGTTGGTATCGTAGCTCTGCATGTCTTCGTCGCAGAAGAACAGGTGATAAGGGGTAACACTGCAACTGATTTGCAAACCTTCTTTTTTGGCAGCGGCTACAAAGTCGAGGCCGTTTTTGGTAGAAATGCCGGTAATATGCAGGCGTGATTGGGTGTATCGTAACAGGTCAATATCTCTTTTAATGATCACTTCCTCTGCCAGTGCTGGTATACCCGGCAGCCCCAGACGGGTAGAGATGATGCCTTCGTTGATCAGTCCACCGGCACCAATACTCTTATCCAGCGGTACTTGTACCAGGGTGCCATCAAAAGCTTTTACATATTGCAGGGCTTTTACAAAAAGGCCGGGCGATTGAACGGGTAATATCCCGTCGGAAAAAGCCACTGCACCGCTTTGCTTCATATCGTACATCTCGGCCAGGTCTTTTCCTTCGGTGCCCCGGGTAATGGCACCCAGCGGGTAAATGGTTACTGGGAGCGATTTGGATTGCTGGCAGATATATTCCACCTGCGATTTGCTATCAACCACGGGCAAGGTGTTCGGTAGCACAAACACACGGGTAAAACCACCTGCTGCAGCTGCTGCTGCACCGGTTTCCAGGGTTTCTTTGTATTCATAACCGGGATCGCAGAAATGAGAAAAAGTATCTACCCATCCCGGAGATACGAAAGCACCGGAGGCATCTATGGCCTCATCAGCCGCAGCCTTGATGTTGGGCGCAATTTGTATAATACGTTCTCCATCTATTAAGATATCAGTAACCTGGCCATGGTGAGGGGAATCCGGATCGGCTATAACCGCCTGCTTTACAAGTATCTTCATGTAGCGGTGGTAAAATTTTCTGCAATATAACCTGAATTTTTCTTTTCCCCCTATATTTGCAACCCATTTAGTGGTTACCAGTTACTGGTTGCCGGTCACAGGTTTGTTAGAGCTATTCAGCTACTTGTAAAAAGATGGATTTTTCGGGACGTAGCGCAGCCCGGTAGCGCACACGTCTGGGGGGCGTGGGGTCGCAAGTTCAAATCTTGTCGTCCCGACAAGTAAAGCCTCGTGAAGAAATTCACGAGGCTTTTTTATGTAATCTTTTAATCTAAAATATTTGGCAGCCCAGTAGCGCATCCCGCCGATAGGCGGGAGGGTCGCAAGTTCAAATCTTGTCGTCCCGACAAGTAAAAGCCTCGTGAATTTCTTCACGAGGCTTTTTTTATGCGGCTTATATTCAATGAGATCTACTCTACAATTAATTGCTGCGAATACACCGTACGGTTAAAGACGTCCGCTATCTGCACAAAATAAACTCCCTTGGCATGTTGCGCCGGGAAAGTAAAGGAATGAGTACTGGTTTTGGTGCCGATATTCATTTTTCCTTCGAGGATCGGTTTTCCGTTCACATCCAACAGGATCATTTTGTATTCCCCTTTTTCTTTCAGGTTACTGGCTTTTATCTGGAACCTGCCCCGGTTGGTGATGGGGTTGGGGAAGATGCTGATAGCAGGCAGGTTATTTTCATCGGTTTCCACCGTTTGTATGAAGTTGACCGTATTTTCTTTTTCCCTTTCTTTTTCCTTGTCTTTCTGCGAACTGGCTCTTTGAAACAGCAGGTTGCTACTGGCCATATCTGCAATATTACCCAGGGAATTACCCCGGATATCAATAGGGGTCGCTTCCAGTGAAGGCCATTTGATTTTTTGTACCGGAGAGAAATTTTTACCAAAACTGGTGCCACAACTTACCAGCAGGCTGCCATCCGCATCTACCGAAGCACCGTTAGAAGTGAATTCGGCCGGCAGGTTTTTAAGCTGACCAATATAATCTGCTTTTTTGCTGGGTAAACTGATGCGGAATACATGGTTATACAAGGTAATCAGGTACAGGCTGCCATCTGCCGCACCCACCATATCGCCACCCCAGGAAGTACAGCTGGAACGAACCAATACCGTATTCTGCGGATTATCTACCAACACGCCCAGATCCTGAATAACTGGCGTACCCTGCGTAGAAAATTTGATCAGGTGCTCGCCATCATTGGATAAAGCATAGCCAAAACCATCAGCTCCTATCGCCATCCGGGTTATCTGATTGGCTACATCTTCTTTGTTATGCAGGAGGTTGATTGACTGGTTCTCCAGACAGGTAAAAGAGGCATCAGACGCTTTCATATCCAGATACCGTAATTCGGATAACTGCAGGGGAATATAAAACAGCCGGTTACTTCTGGCATCGTAAGCCAGACTGGCTACCGACCCGCCCAATGGCGACTGGGTACCTTTTTCGTCTTTTCGGTTGTTTAACTGGTAAGAACTGTAACCGTTATTCCTGACAGAGTATTTCTGGCCGGGTTCGAACAATGATTCAGCCGCTTTACCGGATCCAAGTTCCAGGGTACTGAAACGGTCGTATACAAAAGGAGTACCTGGCTTGGCTGTGATCATAAAGGTTTTAAAGCCTGTCTGCTGTGAAAAAGACAGATAGCTAAGCGAGCACAGTAGGGCAGTGGTAAGTATTCTCATTACAAGGTAGTGTTTGGAAATGGTGAAACAGTTATCGTTTCGCACAGGAATTGGTAGTTAAAAATATTATTTTATCTGATAATACCATTGATAAAAATCGCAGGTGGCAAATTAAATTTACCTTAGTGTAGAGCTTTGGCCTTAAAAAAGTAGATATGAAAAGGATTATAGTAGTGTGTTCCCTGTTTTTTCTGGTGCAGCAACTGGCTGCCCAAACTCAGGAAACCGTGGCAACGGATATAGATAAGTTGCTCAGTTTTACCAATGCCGATTACGATATGGGCAAAATCCCCTCGGGTAAGCCACTGGAATATAATGTGGTCATCAAAAATATCAGTAAGGATACAGTGGTGTTGAAAGAAGTAACGGCCGGCTGCGGTTGTACCACACCCAAGTACCGGGCCAATGAGAAGATCGCCCCGGGTAAATCCACGTTCATCACATTGGGTTTTAATGGAGGGGCCAGCGGACCTTTTTCAAAAACGGCCGTTATTTCCTTTACCAATGGGCTCACAAAACCCGTACAGTTTAAAGGAGTGGCCGTGGCAGACAGTACAGCTGCCAAACCAATGAACGCTAACTAGTCAAATCCATCCATCCGATACTAAAAAGCCATCCTTGTTTAAGGGGATGGCTTTTTTCATCAGTATAGTTTGTCAGTTTAGAATCTTTCCAGTCTGGAGAAGAAGAAATCTCCTTCAATAGCGGCATTCTCATCACTGTCGCTTCCGTGAACGGCGTTCTCGCCTACAGAGGCTGCATATAATTTGCGGATGGTTCCTTCTTCTGCCTGTGCCGGGTTGGTGGCACCGATCAGTTTGCGGAAATCAGCCACGGCGTTCTCTTTTTCCAGGATAGCGGCTACAATGGGGCCACTGCTCATGAATTCTACCAGTTCGCCGTAAAAAGGTCTTTCCTTATGTACCTCATAAAACAAACCAGCCTGGGCTTCGGTTAAACGGGTCCATTTCATGGCTTTTACGGTAAAACCCGCTTTGATGATCTGGTCTAAAATAGCACCGGTATATCCCTTCTGGGTAGCATCCGGCTTGATCATGGTAAATGTTCTGTTGCTCATATAGTCTGTAAAATTTCGGCCGCAAAAGTAAGCATTCGCTACCCGTTTCAGGGAAAATAGGGTGTTATTTTTGTTAAAAGGGTACAAATTGATTTGATAGAATAGGCCGGATACCGCAATTTTGCCGCCACCATATGCTCCCGATCGATCAATTCTACCCCCAACTCAGTACCCCTGCCAAAATAGTGGTAACCATGCACCAGAAGCCTGATGGCGATGCCATGGGCTCGGCACTGGGCTTATACCATTTCCTGATAGCCATGGGGCACGAAGTAACCGTGATCTCCCCCACCAACTGGGCCAGTTTCCTGGATTGGATGCCGGGAATTGATACTGTCATCGATTTTGAACAGCAGAAGGAAAGATCACTGGGTATCATCAATAGCGCCCATGTCATTTTCTGCCTCGATTTCAATATCCTGCACCGCACCAAACACATGGAACAGCCCCTGCTGGCGGCCGGCTGCACCAAGATCCTGATCGATCACCACCAGCAACCCCAGGAAGAAGCGTTTACCTATGGGATCAGCGACACCAGCAAAAGCTCCACCTGCGAAATGGTCTATGATTTCATCGTTGATTCGGGTAATCAGGACAAACTCACCGTCCAAACGGCTGAATGCCTATATACGGGTGTAATGACCGATACGGGTTCTTTCCGCTATCCTGCCACTACAGCTTCTGTACACCGCATGGTGGCTACTTTGAAAGAGATCGGACTGCATCATACCAAAGTGCACGATAATATTTACGATAATTTTTTAGAGAACCGACTCCGTTTTATCGGGTATGCACTGGTAAACCGGATGGAAGTTCTGTATGAATATAACACCGCTTTGATGTATATTACCCGGGCAGACTTGCAGCGGTATAATATCAAAACCGGGGATACAGAAGGGTTGGTGAATTACCTCTTAACCATACAGGGGATTAAATTCGGAGCCCTGGTGATAGACCGGGACGGGGAGCGTAAATGGAGTTTCCGAAGCAAAGGTGCATTTGATGTAAATGCGTTTGCCAGGAAACATTTTAATGGGGGCGGACATGTAAACGCAGCCGGTGGTGGCAGTTACGAGAGTCTGGACGCCAATCTGGCAAGTTTTAAAGAAGTGATCAAAGAATATCAAAATCAACTACAATAAAAACAAATGATGAGAACAACCACCACGCTGTTACTAGCGATCGTATTGCTTGCAAGCTGCAATCAATTCCAGAAAACCCCCTCCGGTCTTTCTTACAAGATCACCAGTGGCGGCAGTAAAGAAAAACTGAAACATGGTCAGTTCGTTAAATTCAATATTGAATATAAAGTTCCACCAAAAGATTCTGTACTGACCTCTTCTTACGGTCATGTACCTGCTTACCTTGTGATTGATACCTCCCGCCCCAACAAACACAGTTTCCTCGAGATCATCACCAAATGTGGTGTTGGCGATAAGGTTGAGTTCAGCATGAGTGTTGATACCCTGAAAAAACTGGGAATGCTTGAGTACAACAATATCTTCCGCGCCAGAGACATGATCAAAGGCCGTGTAGAGATCATTAAAGTATTCGACAACCAGGAACTCGCATCTGCTGACCTGACCAAAGAGCAGGGGCTGGAAAAAGACAGGGAAGTGAAAGAGTTGCAGGCCCTGGTTGCCAAAAAAGGGATCAAAACCGTATCTACCACTTCCGGTGTACTGGTTGAGATTCTCTCTGCCGGCGATGCTACCCAGAAAGCCGATACTGGCAAACAGGCTTCTGTTTTATACAGGGGAACATTCATGGATGGAAAGGAATTTGATTCCAACATGGATAAGAACAAACCCGGTGCACAACCTTTAAGCGTGATCTTCGGGGGCCAGAGTGTGATCCCCGGTCTGGAAGAAGGTCTGCGTTTATTTGGTAAAGGTGGCAAAGGAAAGATCTATATCCCCGCTATGCTGGCTTATGGTCAGAACGGCCAGCCGCCTGTGATTCCTCAGTATGCCAATATGATATTTGAGATCGAGATCCTGGATATCACCAAAGCTGCACCTCAACCTGCACAACCGCAGATGCCGGGTATGCCACAACACTAAAAGAATTGTTTGAATAGCTATTACGAAGGTTCCGCTAAGGCGGGACCTTCTTTTTTGGAAGAGGGTAAACTAGTGCAGGTTTTATCGGAGATGCTGTGTCAGTTTTACGGCTTCCACAGCTTCCTTCACATCGTGTACCCGCAGGATAGAAGCCCCTTTCAATAATCCCACAGTATGTAAAACGGTGCTGCCATTCAGGGCTTCCTCAGGGGTAATGCCAAGGGTTTTATAAATGCTGGACTTTCTGGAAACACCCAGCAGTATAGGTTTTTGCAGGATGGAAAACACTTCCAGATTTTTCAGGATGTCAAAATTCTGGGCAATGGTTTTACTAAAACCAAAACCGGGATCTACGATCAGATCAACGATACCTGCCTGCCGGCATTCCTGTTCTTTGGTGATGAAATAATCCAGTACCTCCTGAGTCATGTTAATCCCTGTATTGGTCTCGTGCATGGTATCGGCCTTCCCTTTCACATGCATACACACATAGGGTACCCGTAGACCTGCAACAGTAATCAGCATGTTGGCATCAAAACTGCCTCCGCTGATATCATTGATGATATCCGCACCCGTTTCTACTGCAGCACGGGCAACGGCTGAAAAATAAGTGTCCACCGAAATAAAACTCTCCGGAAACCGGCTGCGGATCGCTTCAATCACCGGTAATACCCGTTCCATCTCTTCCTCCGCTGTTAGCTGTTTACTGCCCGGCCGGGTACTTTGTCCGCCAATATCCAGGATCCCGGCGCCGTCTTTCAGCATCATCTCGGCCATCAGCAGGGCGCCGTCTACCGTAAACTGCCGGCTACCGCTATAAAAAGAATCGGGTGTGATATTGATAATACCCATCACCACCGGTTGCTGTATTGTCAGTAATCTTCCTTTACAATTCAGTGTGTACATACTAGGATTCAATTATCTTGCAGTCAGTCAAAGGTATTACCAAAGCCACGATAAACAGTGCAATAAAAAATGAGTCGGACGAATGTACAATACGACGAGGCCGTAGGCCAGTGCAAGGAGATCTTTCTTAAAAAGACCAAGGATTATGGTACTGCCTGGCGGGTATTGCGTACCATTTCTGTGGTGGACCAGATCTTTATCAAAGCCCTGCGCATCCGCACCATACAGGACCTGCAGACGCAGAAAGTGGGCGATGATATTCCTTCTGAATTCAAGGGTATCCTGAACTATGCGGTTATAGGACTGATGCAGCTAGAACTGGGCCAACCACAGGTTGAGGAACTGCCTGTCGAAAAAGTAGATGAACTGTACCGCAAATACATCGATTTTGCGAAGAGTACTATGCTGGATAAAAATCATGATTACGGCGAAGCCTGGCGCGAAATGAGCCAGCAGAGTTTTGCCGATCTGATACTGATGAAGTTGATGCGCATCAAACAGATCCTGGCAAATGATGGCAAAACGCTGATCAGCGAAGGCATAGATGCCAACTATGTAGACATTATTAATTATTCCGTTTTTGCATTGATCTTAATTGCCGAAGGCAAACACTAACTGTATGAAAACATTTCTGCTCATTGTACGATGGACCGTAGGCCTCTTGTTCATTTTTTCCGGATTGGTAAAAGCCAACGACCCACTGGGTTTAAGTTATAAAATGCAGGAATTTTTTGAAGTGTGGAATATGCATTTCCTGAATGATTATACCCTCGTTTTTGCGCTGGTAATGAATGTGTTCGAGATCGTGGCCGGTGTGGCAGTGATCATCGGATGGCGGATGAAACTGTTCAGTTGGTTGTTATTACTGCTTATCATCTTCTTTACCTTCCTCACCGGTTACGCATTGTTTTCCGGCAAGATCAAAACCTGCGGTTGTTTTGGGGATTGTTTGCCCTTAACGCCAGCCCAGTCTTTTGGAAAAGATATCTTCCTGCTGGTACTGATCCTGATCCTGTTCTTTGCTGCCAACAAAATCAAATCTGCCGTAAAACCCGCAGGCGCCATGGTATTGCTATTGCTGGCTACCGTAGGAACCAGCTATGGACAATATTATGTTTTGCAACACCTTCCTTTCGTTGACTGTTTACCTTATAAAAAAGGCAACGACTTGCTCGAACAGATGAAAACCCCGGTCAATGCTATTCCGGATAGTTTTTCCATTGTATTCACCTACAAACGGCAGGGTAAACAACTGGAATTTGACCAGGCCAATTTCCCGGCTGATTTTGATTCTACCTATGAATACGTAGACAGGAAAGATAAACTGGTCAGAAAAGGCAATGGACTGGTTGCAAAAATCACCGACTTCTCACTCCAAACTATTTCCGGCATAGATACTACCGCAGCGGTATTGGCCACCCCGGGTAAATACCTGCTCTTACTGGTCAAAGATTTTGATCATACCCAGGCATGGTTATCCGGTTTTGATAAAGTGAAAGAAGCCGCCGCCCAAAAGAACCTGCCCATACTGGTAGTAACGGCAGATGCCGATAAGGCCCAATCCGTTCTTCCCGGCCATACCATTCTTAAATGTGATGCTACGGTGTTAAAAACAGCCGCACGTGTTACACCTACTTATGTGATGATGCAGGCTGCCACCGTCTTATCCAAAACCAGCTATGTAGACGCAGAAAAACTCTTACAACAAATCAAAACCCAATAAAAACATTCTCTCATTCACTCACCTACTCATTCACTCATTGATCCATGTCCTACCTCGCCAAAAAAATTCTCTACGGCTTACTGGTACTGGTAGGAGTGGTGGTAGTGGTGTTCTTCCTCTTTCAGGGTTTTGGCGATCCGGCCAGACTGGTACTGGGTCAGGCGGGCGATAGTACCACCATTAAAAATATCCGCAAGGAGCTGGCATTGGATCAGCCCAAGTGGAAACAGTTTGTGCTGTACCTGAACGATGTGTCGCCGGTGGCCGTACACACAAAGGCAGACATCGAAAAGAAACAACTGAAAGGATTCTTTTTTGGCGGCGAAAAGAAGATTGGGATCAAAGTGCCCTATCTGCGCCGTTCCTATCAAACCAAAAAAGACGTCGGCGAAGTATTGATGGAAGCCCTGCCCGGAACCCTGGTGCTGGCATTAGCCGCCATGTGTATTGCAACCCTCATCGGGATTTTACTGGGGATACTGGCCGCAGTAAAACAAAATACCTGGATGGATACCTCCGCTATTTTTGCCAGTGTGCTGGGTATTTCGGCACCTTCTTTTTTTATGGGTATTGTGCTCGCATATCTGTTCGGGTTTGTATTGAGTCAGTACACCGGTTTGCACATGACGGGCAGCCTGTTTCAGATCGATCCTTTTACGGGTAAAGAACTGCAACTGAAGAACCTGATTTTACCAGCCATTACATTGGGCATCCGTCCACTGGCTATCATTACCCAGCTTACGCGCAGCTCCATGCTGGATGTGCTTGACCAGGATTATATCCGCACAGCTTATGCCAAAGGATTGTCTAAAAAAGTAGTCATCTTCCGCCATGCATTACGCAACGCTTTGAATCCTGTTATCACCGCTATCACGGGCTGGTTTGCAGAATTACTGGCAGGTGCTTTTTTTGTAGAATATATTTTTGGCTGGAAAGGAATCGGTAAAGTAACGGTGGATGCACTGGAGAAATTAGATTTTCCCGTAGTAATGGGCAGTGTACTGATAACAGCCACATTCTTTATCATCGTTAATATTCTGGCAGATCTGTTATACGGAGTGGTGGACCCTCGCGTACGGGTCAAATAGTCCGGGGATTATTGTATGATCACTTCATTGATCACTTTCTCTCCAAACGCTTCATTTACGCGGTCGATGATCTGTTGTTTCTGATAAAGCAGTTCATTCTTCAAAGGCCCCACAGCGGTATGGATAAATAATTTCTGGTTAATGATCTGGATCTTATCCGTGTATTTGGCAATGGTTTTGCCCATCAGCTGCTCCCAGATCTCTTCGATCTGTATCGCACGGATCCCGTTGCGCAAATGACTCTTGTGCAAAAAACCTTTGATCGCATCGCCGATATGAAACTCAGACATGGGTCGAAATTAAGAATTAAAAATTAGCAATTAGTAATTAACAATTGGGAAGCTGTCTGTAGCGATCGCTTTCATTGGTTAGAAGGTAAGCCACATGAAATGGCGAGAGGTAGCCAAATGAAAGTTTTTGTATTCTAATTTTTAATTACTAATTGCTAATTGTTAATTAATTCAATCACCTGGTAAGGAACATTGATTTCAGAAAGATTTCCCTTTAAGCGATCTGCATGTGTATCCGTAATAAACACCTGCCCATCACTTTCTGTGCAAACCCAGTTCAGTAACTGGAACATACGTTGTTCGTCCAGTTTTTCAAATACATCATCCAATAAAAGGATGGGGGTGAAGCCTTTTTTTTCTTTCAGTACCTGCCACTCGGCCAGCTTTAGTGCAAATAATAGGCTTTTCCGCTGGCCCTGTGAGGCTTCGGTTTTGAAAGGGGCCGCACCCATATAAAACAGAAGATCGTCGCGGTGGATGCCGGCAGTGGTTCTTTGCAGAGCAAGGTCTTTTGAACCGCTCTGGGTGAGTAGTAAGGCAAAATCATCTTTCAGCAACTGACTTTCATAAACCAGTGAGAGGTCATCATCCTTACCGGCAATCCGCTGGTAAATAGAAGCCGCCAACGGAAGGAAAGTTTCGAGGAATGTTTTTCTTTCACCGAATATATAGTTCCCTTTTTTGCAAAGCTGTTCGTCCAGTATCTGGAGCAGGGATTCATCTATCGATCCTGTTTCTGCAGACTGCTTCAATAAACTGTTGCGTTGCTGTAAGAGTTTCTGGTAATCGATCAGGCAGAGCAGGTATTCTTTGCTGATCTGCGAAAGCAGGGTATCGATAAAAGTTCTTCTTTCTTCACTGCCGCCGGTTACCAGCACCACATCATCCGGTGCAATCATCACACAGGGGATCTTGCCGATATGATCGGAGAATTTTTTATAGGATGCATCATTCAGTTGCAGTTCTTTCCGGTTGTTCTCCCGCAGAATGCAGACCAGCTCCTGGGGCTCACCCTGTAAATCATAGGTAGCCTGTAAACGTAGGCCGGCCAGTCCGTGATGAACATTCTGCGCATCCGGCCTCGAAAAATAGCTGCGGGTAAAACTCAGGTAATACACAGCATCCAGCAGGTTGGTTTTACCGGAACCATTCAGGCCACAGATACCCACGATCCTTTCTGTAAAAGAAAACTGCTGTTGCAGGTAATTACGGAACTGCACCAATGATATGGAATGAAGCCTGAGCATTTGCGGGCAAATTAAACCAGACGCAGGGAATAATTCCTATCGGGTATGGGAGAAAGCATTTATTTTTATCAAAAATTCGGTTTTGAAGACGATATTATCCGAGCAACAACTGGCATTAACCGTTAAACGACTGGCACACCAGATCCTGGAGAACAATCTCCAGCTGGCCGATACGGTCATTATTGGCCTGCAGCCAAGAGGGGTTTACCTCAGCGACCGGATTGTGCAGGAGCTGAAAGCCATTGTATCTCCCGATCTGGTGCAATACGGCAAACTGGATATCACTTTTTACCGGGATGATGTGCGCAAGAGCCTGCACATCGCCAACCATACCGATATTCCTTTCAGCATTTCCAATAAAAAAGTAGTGCTGATCGATGATGTGCTGTACACCGGCCGCACCATCCGCGCCGCGCTGGATGCCCTGCTGGATTTTGGCCGGCCCTCCAAAGTGTCGCTTTGTGTGCTGGTAGACCGAAGGTTCAACCGGGAGCTACCCATACAACCCGATTTTGCCGGAAAAGTGATCGATACCATCATTTCGCAGAAAGTAAAAGTGAACTGGAAAGAGAAAGACGGTGGCGATGAAGTAGTCTTGATATAAGAAAACTCAGTAACAGGTTTCCGGTAATGAATCGTTTCCTGAAACTTGTAACAGGAAACTTGTAACCGGTTTATCAGAAACCATTACCTTTGATTTTTAATGAAACTATCTACCAAACATCTTCTTGGTATCAAAGATCTCAACAGAGAAGATATTGCGTTAATTCTCTCCACTGCCCAGCAATTCAAAGAAGTTTTACAAAGGCCGGTAAAGAAAGTTCCTTCACTGCGTGATGTAACTATCGTCAATCTGTTTTACGAAAATTCTACCCGTACCCGTATGTCTTTTGAACTGGCAGAACGTAGGCTTTCTGCCGATGTACTCAATTTTGCGGCCAGCAGTTCTTCCTCCGCCAAAGGCGAAACCCTGCTGGATACGGTGAACAATATTCTCAGCATGAAAGTGGATATGGTGGTGATGCGTCACAGCGCTTCGGGCGCCCCGCATTTTCTGGCCAAACATATTCCTGCTGCTATCGTGAATGCCGGCGACGGGATCAACGAACACCCCACCCAGGCCTTGCTGGATGCTTATTCCATGCAGGAAAAACTGGGGAAACTGGAAGGACTGAAAGTGGCCATCATCGGCGATATCATGCATAGCCGGGTGGCCTTGAGTAATATGTACCTGCTGAAGAAAATGGGTGCAGAGATCATGGTGGCCGGTCCGCCCACCCTCATTCCCAAATACATTGCCGAAGCACTGGGCGTAAGGGTAGAATATAACCTCAAAAAAGCCCTGCAATGGTGCGATGTGGCCAATGTGCTGCGCATACAGCTCGAGCGCCAGAACCAGCCCTTATTCTCTTCGCTGCGAGAGTATAACCTGGCCTATGGTATCAAACGGAAAGTACTCGAAAGCCTCGGCAAAGACATCGTGATCATGCACCCCGGACCTATTAACCGTGGCGTGGAACTGGATAGCGATGTGGCCGACGGACCTTATTCCATTATCCTGAATCAGGTAGAGAATGGTGTGGCGGTAAGAATGGCTGTGCTGTACCTGCTGGTTGACAGAGAAAGCTGATCTCCCGCACCTACTGCCAAACCGGGAATGTTTGTCAGCCATAGTGGTTTGTACTGTCTACTTCGTATTTTCACTTCCTCAAACCTGTTATATGGAGCGAATCTGTCTGTTTCCCGGAACCTTTGACCCTGTCACGCTGGGGCATGTGGATATCATTAACCGGGCCTTACCCTTGTTCGATAAGATCTATGTGGGTATCGGTATCAATTCCTCCAAAAGCCCTATGTTCAGTGCCGAACAGCGGATGCACTGGTTCAGCGAGATCTATAAGGATGAACCGCGGGTGCAGAGTGTGGTGTATGATGGGCTGACGGTGAATTACTGCCGCATCATCCATGCCGGTTTCATTTTAAGGGGGATCCGTTATGTGAGCGATTTTGAGTACGAAAAAACCATCGCCGATGCCAATCGGACACTGGATAAAAACATCGAAACCATTTTCCTGACCGGTGAGCCGAAATATACTTCGGTAGCCTCTACCATTGTCCGCGATATTATCCGTAACGGGGGAGACGCTTCTCCCTTTCTGCCCGAAGCCGTGAACATCACTTTACGGTCATGGGATAAAAACAAATAAACCTCATCATGCGTATCTGGTTCAACAAAGCCCTAACCCTGGAAGATTTTCAGACCCTGGGTAAAGACACTATGGGCGATTTTATCGGGATCCGTTTTTCGGAACTGGGCGATAACCATCTCTCGGCCACCATGCCGGTAGACCACCGCACCAAACAGCCTTATGGATTATTGCATGGCGGTGCATCCGTTACGTTGGCGGAAACATTGGGCAGTGTGGGTTCTGCACTTGTGATAGATCCGGAACATTTTATTTGTGTTGGACAGGAGATCAACGCCAACCATATCCGCAGTGCCCGTAGCGGACAGGTGACTGGAACGGCTACGCCGATACACCTGGGAGCCACTTCACATGTATGGGAAATTAAGATCCACGATGAGCAGGGAAAACTGGTTTGCATCAGCCGCTTAACAGTGGCGATCCTGAAAAAGCGGTAGGCGGATTGCTATTTTAGTAACATCGTCAGATCAGTCCAGCCTTTTTAATGATATCGATCACAGTATCATAACTGTTCTCGAGGCAGGTGGCCAATGCATCGCCCTTTACCCATCGGATCTCCAGGATATCTTCTTCTGTTTGCGGAACCAGTTTTTGCACGCCACTGGCCTGCATCGAAAACCAATGGGTTTCTTTAATGACTTCCTGCTTGATAAATGTGTCAAAATATTCGTGATAGCTGATACCGATCATTGCTCCTAGGGTTAGTCCCGTGATGCCGGTTTCCTCCATCACTTCCCTGACGGCGCATTCTGCTATGGTTTCGCCTTCGTCCAGTTTGCCTTTGGGAAGATCCCATTTACCCCTGCGGAAGATCAGCAGCAGTTCACCCGCTTCGTTCAATACCAATCCGCCCCCCGCTATAATTTTCGTTTTCTCCATGATGCATCAAATGTGAATACAATTTCTCAAATTCCCAATTCCCCTTTCCAAAATGGCCTTACTTTCGCTCCATGACAAACGAAAAAGCCGTTGCTGAAAAACTGCTGCAGGTAGCAGCTGTAAAACTGAGTCCGGAGAAACCTTTTACCTGGGCCAGTGGCTGGAAAAGCCCCATTTATTGCGATAACCGCCGGGTATTATCCTTTCCTTTTGTACGTGATTTTGTGAAGAGCGAAATGTGTAATGTGATCTTTGAACATTTTCCGCAGGCCGACGTGCTGGCAGGTGTGGCCACCGCAGGTATTCCCTGGGGTGCAATGGCGGCCGACCAGTTAAAACTGCCTTATATCTATGTACGTCCCAAACCCAAAGAACACGGACTGGGCAACCAGATAGAAGGGTTTTATACCCCCGGGCAGCGGGTATTGGTGATCGAGGATCTGATCTCTACCGGTAAAAGCAGTTTACAGGTGGTAGATGTATTGCGTAATGCCGGCGTGGAAGTGGTAGGCATGGTATCTATTTTTACGTACGGTTTTGCCGTGGCTGATAAGGCTTTCGAAGAGGCCAAAGTGGCTTACCGCTCGCTAACGAATTACGCCAACCTGATCAGTCTGGCGGTTGAAAAAGGACAGGTATCTGCCGATACCGAACAATTGCTGCTTTCCTGGCGTAACGACCCGGCCAACTGGCAGGGTATTTGACTTAGTAACTGAAATTTGTACCCATGAAAAAAATACTGTTCATAGCCGGCTGTTTACTGGCCGGTTTCAATGCCGTTCAGGCGCAACAACCCAAGCCGGAATGGGTAACCATTAAATCGGCCAACCTGCGTTGCTGGGAGTGTAAAGAGCGGCTTGATAAATACCTCTTGATGGAGAACAAAGCCAATATGGAAAGCGGTATGATGACCTGGAAGATCAACCTGTTGCAGGGAGAGATCAAAGTACAGTTTCTGCCCGACCGTACCAGCGCCTCTGCCATTAAAGCGGCCTTGAACAATGCCGGTTTTGATGCTGACACTGATAAAGCCGAACCGGAAGCCTATAAATTATTACCTCCTATCTGCAAACGTGCCGAAGACGGCGGCGGCCCCCAGCCGAGGAAAGCCTGTCATGTGCAGCCGTACAATTGAATATCGAATATCGAACAGGGAATATCGAACGCCGAAATAGACTCATTTCGGCGTTCTTTTTTGCATGGTCATGATTGAAATACTTCGAAATTCGACATTCCCTGTTCGATATTCGATATTCAAAAGAGCTTCAACCGATGCCTCGCCTCATAATTGAACGGCACATTGGTATAAAATCCTGCCTTTCCCACCCGGGTGGTTCCTTTTACATTGATCAGTACTTCCTGGCTGAACAGCATATTGAGGCTGTTTTTTAACACCGTTTTCATGTCTACCGCAATGCGCGAGGGTAGGTTAAATTCTGCCCGGCGTGGAATATGCATCAAGGTATCGAGCTGGTATTTGCCGAGATAGCTGTTATCCACATACACATCACAGTCCACTTTTTTCAGGTCCACCCCAAAACCGTTAGGGTTATAATAGACAAGGTCCATCGACAGAAGGGTCTTGTCGAACCCCATATTTTCAATCTTCACATTTTTGATATCCCGGTAATCAAAGCCCTGGGGTTTCTGGCAGCCTGCCAGTAAAAGGGCAAATAAGGCGAATAGGAGGGTTTGTTTCAACAGCTAAGTATTTGCCTGCAAAATAGGAGAGACTCACCGATTTTCAAGATTCCATCTTTTTTATTAACTTATATTTGCTGCTAAATATATTAGCTTTCCAGTACAAAAACTTATGTTTTTTATTAGCTAAAAAAAGTAGCATTATTGAAATGAATTTAAGTTATTAATAATCAATATTTTATTAATTTTAATTGAATAATAAAATAAGCACAAATTCCTCATTTTTGAAGGATTTTTGAGAAATAGAACAATGATTAAACAGAATGAAAATAATGCAACATTATTAATTGATAGTCAATATTTTGGGAGTGTTGATTATTATAAATTGTTAAATAAATTTTCAAATATTGTTATTGAGCAATATGAGACCTATCAGAAAATGAGTTTTCGCAACCGTTGTATGGTGGCTGGGAGCAATGGCGTGGTGGGTTTGTCGGTACCGCTGGAAAAAGGGAGGGGGCAACGGGAGTTGATGAAGGATGTCAGAATCAGCTATTCAGACAACTGGCAGTTGCAACATTGGCGAACCATCGAGTCCTGTTATAGCCGGGCACCTTTCTTTGAATTTTACCGGGATGGGGTTTGGCAGTTATTGCAGCAGAAAGAAACCTTTCTGCTGGATCTGAACATGGCCACTCTTTCCTGGTTGCAGAAAGTACTAAAAATGCCGGGTTCCGTTTCTTTAACGAACCATTACCAGAAAAGCTGTGAAGAAGGGGTAACAGACAAACGCAACAGCCTTCTGCCCAAACAGTACCAGCTGTCCTACACCGGTCCACGTTATACACAGGTTTTTGAAGACAGGATCGGGTTTCAACCCAACCTGTCAATATTGGATCTGCTGTTTTGCAGCGGACCGGAAACCGGCCATTTAGTGAAGACCACATTTTAACGTTTTAATGAGTCTTTAAAACGGCTGATAGGGTGATAAGCCTTAATTTTAAACATTGCATTTCAGCCTAATGGAAATGCCGCGAAATATTGACCACCCCCGATGAAGAATTGCCGATTTCTGTTGTTTTTAGTGTCTGTGCTGGGTCATTTGTTAACGAATGGGCAGGACTTCTCGAATAAAGGAAAGGACTTCTGGCTTGGCTATGGTTTTCACGTGAATATGGGAGCGGGTGTACCAGCCAACCAGGTGAATATTCAGGACATGGTTCTGTATTTTACCTCAGATAAAAATGCTACGGTAACACTGGATATTCCCGGCATCGGTTATACCAAAACGTATACGGTAGTGGCCAACCAGGTAACAACTTCTGACCCTATACCCAAAGCAGGAGCACAGGATGCCCGCGTTTCCGGGGTGGGTACATTTAAGCGTGGCATACATATCGTAAGTGATGTTCCCATTGTAGCATATGCACATATTTACAATGCCAGTGTTTCGGGAGCTTCTTTATTGTTTCCGACAAACACCCTTGGAAAGGATTATTATTCTGTGAATTATACCCAGTCTTCGAATGCGACTTTTTCCAATTCATTTTTCTTTGTAGTGGCTACAGAAGACAATACAACAGTTGAAATAACACCCTCTGCTGCGAATTTGAACGGACTTGCGCCGGGTACAGCCACAACCGTAACATTAAATACCGGCGAAATTTACAGCGTAATGGGAACCACCACGGGTAACCAGGGTACGGATCTTACGGGTTCGAGAATCCGTTCCATCAGTGCCAATGGGAGTGGTGGTTGTAAAAAGATTGCAGTTTTCTCCGGTGCCGGAAAAATAAGTATCGGTGGTGGTGGTACAGGAAGCGCGGATAATCTTTTTGCACAGGCCTTTCCGGCTGTTGCCTGGGGCAAAAAATACCTGACGGCTCCTACCGGATCCCAGCCCAATAACTATTATCGTATTTGTGTAACAGATCCTTCAACCGTTGTGAAATTGAATGGGGTGGTTTTGCCTGCTGCTACACTGGTCAATAAGTTTTATTACCAATTCAAAAATGCGAATGCATCCGGAACCAATCCGGCCGTTCCCAATCTGATAGAAGCCGATAAGCCCATTCTGGTGGCACAGTATTGTACTACCCAGGGACAGGAAGGAAATCCGAATACCAACCCCGGAGGTGATCCGGAAATGATCTACCTGAGCCCTGTAGAACAGACCATTAATAGTATCACTTTGTATTCAGCCAATAAAAATCTCATCCTCCAGAGTTATATCAATGTGATCATTAAAAATGGGGGAACTACGAGTTTTACATTGGATGGAACCAAAGTTTTTGGTTTTCAGGTGCATCCGCAGGAACCTAATTATTCCTACGCCATTATTCCTGTAACGGCCGGTTCTCACACCCTGTATTCTGATACCGGTTTTAATGCTATCGCCTATGGATTTGGATCTGCGGAGAGTTACGGATACAATGCCGGAACCAATGTGCGCGATTTTACCCCTACGGCTACCTTTCAGAACCCATACACCCGGATTGATTCATCTGTTACCTGTGTGAATACACCCATGCAGTTTTCGGTACCCCTTACTTTTGTTCCGGCCACTATCAAATGGGATTTTTCTGCCGCACCGAATATATCGCCGGCCGCCGGCATTGGTCCCCTGACTTCTTTTTCTGCCGATAGTACCAAATCGTTGAACGGACTGAACCTGTCTTATTACAGTCCAGGCAAAACTTTCACTTTTACCAGTGCCAATAGTGGATCCACGCGCGATACGATCAAGCTATATACTACGTCTTCCACGCCCGATGGCTGCGGCAGTACCGACCAGGTATTTACCATTCCTGTAACAGTGAAAGATCTTCCCGTGGCAAAATTCTCCGTTACCGCGGGGGGCTGTGCCAACGATCCGGTAACCCTTACCGACCAGAGTACGGTTAGCCAGGGCGCTACCAAACGCTGGTTCTGGGATTTTGGCGACGGTACCAATGCCGATCTTACTACGGCAGCCGTTCCCAACAAAGTATATAACAGTCCCGCCAGTTATACCATCAAACTTAAAGTAGCATCTGATATTGGTTGTCTTTCTTCAGAATACACCCAAACCGTGCAACAAACAGCCAAACCGGTAGCCGGTTTTACTGCCACGGCCCTCAAATGTGTGGATCGGGATATTACTTTCACAGATGCTTCTACTACCAGCGCAGGTACACTTGCCAAATGGATTTGGGACCTGGGTGATGGTGGCCCGGTGATTACCAACAGCAGTAATGCACCGGTAACCACTAAATACAGCAGCGATGGGGTGAAAAAACCGAGTCTGACCGTGGCTACCGGTTCCGGTTGTGCGAGTATACCATTTACACCGTCATTCGCTATTAACCCGAGTCCCCGGCCCGGATTCATTTTACCGGAAGTATGTCTGAGTGATGCCTTTGCCCTGTTCACAGACACCAGCAAAATCGCCGATGGCTCCGAAGCGCAGTTCAAATACCAGTGGAACCTGAATGCAGGTACGCCGGCAGTGAGTCCCGGACCTTCTATCTCATCCAGTACGCAGAAAAGTCCACAGATCAAATACGCCAAATCAGAAAATTATAAAGTTTCACTCACCGTCACTTCCAAAGATGGTTGTGTGGCCACCCTGGTGCAGGACTTCACCGTCAACGGCAGTATCCCCAAAGCAGCTTTTGAATTTGCCAATGCGGCTCCCTATTGCGGCGTAAAACCGGTAAGGCTGAAGAATACTTCTACCGTTGATTTTGGGAACCTGACCCGACTCGAGATTTATTGGGATTATCTCAATAACCCTACGGTAAAGGAAACGGATGAAAATCCTGCACCGGGAAAAATTTACCCGCATGCCTATCCCGACCCAAGCTCCCCTAAAACGTATACGATCAGGATGGTTGCTTATTCGGGTGGTACGGCCTGCTCCGATGTTACTTCGCAAACCATTACGGTATATCCCCAGCCCAAAGCTTCTTTCACTGTATCGGCCACCCAGCTTTGTTATGGCGATCTCATCAGTTTTACAGATAAAAGTTACAGCGGTTCCAGTGCGGTTGCCAACTGGGCCTGGAACCTGGGGGGAGGGGATATCTCTACACAACAGAACCCGAATAAACAATTCAATGATTCGGGCCTGTTCAATGTGAGCCTTTACTTTCTGAATGCCGATGG
The DNA here is from genome assembly GCA_943369185.1 of Caulobacter sp. UNC279MFTsu5.1. GTDB lineage: Bacteria > Bacteroidota > Bacteroidia > Chitinophagales > Chitinophagaceae > Sediminibacterium. The sequence goes on from CALRMK020000006.1 coordinate 42,603, forward strand.
TTGTATCAGCGATACAGCTACTCAAAAACTTACTGTGTATCCCAATCCGAAACTGGTATTACCCCATAAGATCACCGTCTTAATAGGCGCCCAGGTTAAGATTACGCCTACGTATGTTTATGGAAATGAGCTGGCCTATCTTTGGACACCTCCCACCTATCTCAGCAGCGATACGTCCATTTCTCCTGTCTCCATTCCGGAAGATGATATCACTTATCGGTTAAAATTGACTGCCACAGGCGGTTGTTCCGTAACGGATACTATTTTTATACGGGTTTTAAAAGGGCCGGAAGTGCCGAATGCTTTTTCGCCTAATGGCGATGGGATCAATGATACCTGGCGGATCAAGTACCTGGATGGTTATCCGGGGGCTACCATTGATGTATATAATCGCTACGGACAGATAGTTTTTCGATCTTTGGGATACGATACCGAGTGGAATGGAACCCGTAACGGCAACCCATTACCCGTGGGAACGTATTATTATATTATCAATCCAAAAAACGGACGACAGATCATCACGGGATCGGTCACAATTATAAAGTAAGGATATGCGTCTAAAAGAGTTCATGATGGGAGTCGCTTTCTGTATCTGTACCGCTGTTGCGGCCCAGCAGCGGCCGTACTATACGCAGTATATCATGAACAATTATATCATCAATCCTGCCGTGGCGGGGATTGAAAATTACTGGGACGTAAAAGCCAGTCACCGCCTGCAATGGGTGGGTTTACAGGATGCTCCGGTAACTACGTATCTCACCATGCACGGTCCATTGAAAAAAAGCGACTACGACGACAGAGGCTCTGCCACCAGTTTCCGGGCAGGCGGCAATAACCCAAGGGGAGAAGCTTACTGGAGAGATTATACAGCTCCCGATCCGCACCATGGTATCGGCTTTACCATACTGAACGATAAAACCGGTCCGCTGAACCGCTTTGCCATGTACGGCACGTATTCTTATCATTTAAGTTTATCCCCCCGTACGTCACTTTCTGCGGGTACTTCCATCGGGTTCACCAATGTGAGCCTGGATGCGAGCAAACTGAATTTTGGTGGCACCACCGTGGATCCTGCTGTAGCGGGTAGCGGAGTTATCAACCGGATCAAACCGGATATCAGTGCCGGACTCTGGCTGTATTCAAGGGATTATTTTGTAGGACTGGCCGCACAGCAGATCATTCCGCAACAGATCGCTTTCTCAGACAATACGGTGTATTTACAAAACGGGAAACTGTTGCCACACTTATTCCTCAGTGCAGGATACCGGATGCAGTTAACAGATGATGTGAGCCTCCTGCCTTCCATGCTGGTTCGCTATATCAGTCCTTTGCCTTTGGGATTTGATGTGAATGCCAAACTCCAATACCAGGATCTCATCTGGGCCGGTGCCTCTTACCGTTACCAGGATGGTTTTGCGGCTATGGTGGGATTGAATATCAACCGAAATATCAATATCGGTTATTCCTATGATGTACAGACTTCTACCCTGAATACCGTGAGCAGGGGTACCCATGAAATACTGATCGGGTTTTTGCTGGGTAATAAATGGGGCGATTGGTGTCCGCGTAATCTCTGGTAACAGTATTATTGTTGCAATAGGATTACCTGTCTGTCTTCTTCTCCACGGATCCTTTTCTTGATCACGAGCGGCAGCTTCTCTATTTTCTTCGCTTCCTTCAGTTTGGCGAATGTCAGTTTCATTTGCTGCAGGGAAGATAATTCCGCCAGTCTGGACAGCAGGGCTAATTTTTGTAAGTTGATCTCATTCAATACTACCGGTTCAGGTAGGGGTGTAACTAGTAGCTCCAGTGGGGTGTCCATCACAATGATCTCTTTCACTTCGGGTTCTTCCGGTATAGCTTGTTCCGGCAATTCTTTTTGCTCCCGGATACTTCGCTTGCGTGGTGTTTTTTTCTGAAGAGGTTGGTGCTGTTCTTCCCTGAACAGCGGTTCTACACTGCGTAAGGATTGCAGAATGAGTTTATCCAGTCCCAATGTATTAAGGTCAGTAACCACATCCATGGCCTGTTGTATATCGCGTTCAATTTTCGCTTTGTCTATATTCACATTAACACGGAGGGCTTTCTGCATTTCGGCTTTGGCTTTTTCCATATCTGCCGATACTTTCTTCATGCTGTTGTTCATCTCCTGTTTGAACTGCCTGCGCATATTGGCTGTGAAGAGTGCCGAATCAGTAGACAATACCCTGGCCAGTTCCTGTTTGGCTTTTTCCATTTCGGCCATCTCTTTCTGCCAGTCATGGTTTTGCTGTTTTTCTATTTCCAGCGAAGCCTGCTGCAGCGCATCCGCTATCATGGGCGTAAAAGAACTGACCATACCAGCTGGATATTCTTTCGTAACAGTTGTTAATTCTTTTTCAGCCGCAGCCATAGTTTTTTTCACTTCCGCCTGTAAAGGTTTGGATAAAAAGAAAACCGGGTTGAACAAAGGATTATCCACACGGATGGCCATGGGTTCTACGGTATAAGGTTGTATGTTTTTTTGCGGCGTTGATAGTTTCAGTTGTTTTGTTTCGTTTGTAATGGGCTGTTCTTTACGGGTGGATTTGATCGGACTTAACCATGCCACAGAACTGAGCATACCGGTTACAATAAAAAATGCCAGTAATTGCTTGCGGTAGCTGAAGCGGTTCTCTTTTTGTTCCACCATCCGTTTTACACGGTGCAGCAGGTCACTCTTTTTGCCGGTAGCGGTCATGGCCAGTGCCGGTGCCTGTTGCAGGTAGGCAATGCGCAGTAAGGCTTCGGCGTATACCGGGGCCTCATATTGAAACTGCAACACCCAATCATCGCAACTGTTCTCTCTTTCTTTACGGATGGATTTACTGATGAGCTGGGTGAAGGGATTAAAGAAAAGGCCGATTTCTACAATGGATAAAAGAATATTGACGAGATAATCATAGCGTTTGATATGTGCCATTTCGTGCAGCAAAACCGCTTCCATCTGCTGGGTGCTGAGATGGTTCATGCTGGCGATGGGCACCAGGATCATGGGTTTCAGAAAACCAATGGTGAGTGGTGTACCTACCTGTTCAGATAAAAATACCCTAACATTTTTTTTGATATTGAGCTGGATCGCAATTTTCTGAACAAATAAACGCCATTCGGCTGGCATTTTATGCAGCCCCTGGTAACGGATCAGCTGCGTTTGCCGGTAGCCCATGAACCAGCGTACACAAAGAAATAGCATCAATAAAAGATAAGCCATCGAGATATAGGGCAACAGCCTTTCTCCCTTCAGCATCCATTGCAACACACCGGATAATAGACCTGTTCCGGTTGCCGCTATCGGTTGCATATTTTCAGCAGCAGTCTTCACAGGCTGCCATGCCTGGTGGTACTGCTGGTAATAGAATTGGAACGTAAAAAGAAACCAGATAAAACCGATGCTTTGTGCCGCTACGCCCAACCGGTATTTTACTGCAGCACCCATGGGTAATAATCCGGTGATACTGATATAGAGCAGCCATACAATAGCTGTTTGCCAAACGCTATGGGCAATGGCATAACCCAGCGACTGCAAAAAAACGGATTGAAACAGCTGCTGCATACACTTACTGTTTTTTCAGGTTGTCCAATAGTTTCTGGATCTCATCCAGTTCTTCCTTGTTGGGAACGGTATTGCCCAAAGCCTGCATCACCAGTTGGGTAGAAGAACCGCCAAACAGGGAGTTGATCATTTTACCCACGATCTGTTGCTGCGTATTCTCACGGGTAATATTGGCCCGGTAAATATGGGTTTTACTGCTGTCATCCCGCTTAACGATGCCTTTTTCAAACATGATCTGCATCAGTTTCAAAGTAGTGGTATACCCGGCATCTTTGTGCTCGCTCAGGATCTCGTGTACTTCTCTTACGGTGGCGGTACCCTTGTCCCAAAGCACCCGTAAAATCTCCAGTTCGCTTTCAGTTGGTTTGATATTCTTGGAAACGGCCATTGCTACGATTTTGTTCGTAAGCAATTTACGAATGCGGTCGTATGAAGCCAAATAAAAAAATGTTAAACGGCAGCAGGGAAGGATGGAGCAATTAAAAATTAGAAATTAGAAATTAGAAATTAAAAATGGGGGAGGCTAGTATAAATTAGTAGTTAGTAGTTAGTAGTTGGTAATGAGCAATTAAAATAGCGAATTAATAAAAAACTGAACCTACGCTCTAATTACTAACTACTAATTATTAATTACTAATTAATTCTGCTGCTGCGTTTTATACGATCCTACATAATAACTCGCAATCGTTCTCACCCGTAACCGGTCGTTCTGGAAGCTGACCATTTTATAGGGTTTGAACTCCTTCTTTTTATCCAGGAAACCGATGATGCAGGAGAGGGGTTCTTTCCCTTTCCGTAGTTCCACGGTGGGTTGGATGCCGAAATTGGGGATAGTGATGGAATCGCTTACCCGCACTTCTTTGGCCTGGATGCGTAGGGTGTACTGGAAGGTTTTTTTGGTTTCATATGCCGTAACAGCAAATTGCCAGTCGTTCAGTTCATCGGCAATTTTTTCGCTGTAACTGGCTACGGGGCCGGATTGTATGGTAGTTCTGGTGGCAGGAATGGTATCGTACGATACCACTACGGTACTGTCTGCGCTGGTATCGTTTGTGGCATCGTTGCCTGCGCAACCAGCCAGCAGCAATAGGGTAAAGAAGTATTGGATTCTCATATGTTAAAAATAGTATCTATTAAGATACCAACCAGACCACTAGTAACAAAAATCCCGGCCATGGGCCGGGATCCTGTACCATTTTCTCTATGTTGTTTTATTTCTTTTCCACCGTTTCATCTAATGTGATGTTGATGGATTTTTTACCGTTCAGATAGGTTTCATATTTCTTCAGAATCTCGGCAGACTGCTCTTTACCGTTGATGCTGAATTTTCCGTCTTTGTACTCGATAGACAATTTACCGGCAGGGGCCAGACCATCTTTTTTCAGTGCATCGATCAGTCCTTTAAAACCATCTTCGCTGGCGTTAACAGTGATTTCGGTAGCAGAAGAATCGTTGCCGAATACTTTCACTTCCATTTTCTGTTCGATCACCTGCTTGGGTTTGGCATCGGACTGGTGTAAATGCGCCAGCGTTGGGGCAATCACCAATGATACGATCGACATCAGTTTGATCAGGATATTCATAGACGGACCGGAAGTATCTTTAAAAGGATCACCCACAGTATCACCGGTTACCGATGCTTTGTGTGGTTCTGATTTTTTATAGTACATCTGTCCGTTGATCTCAACACCTGTTTCAAATGATTTCTTGGCGTTATCCCAGGCACCACCGGCATTGTTCTGGAACATACCCATCAGTACACCACTTACAGTAGCACCGGCCAGGAACCCACCCAATACCTCAGGTCCGAAAATAAAACCGATGATAATGGGAGAGAGGATGGCAATGGCACCGGGTAACATCATTTTTTTCAAAGAGGCTTCGGTAGAGATGGCCACACATTTATCGTATTCAGGTTTGCCGGTACCTTCCATGATACCGGGAATGGTATGGAACTGGCGGCGAACTTCTTCTACCATGGCCATGGCCGCTTCACCTACCGCACGGATAGCGAGTGAGGAGAAGATGAAAGGAATCATACCTCCCACAAACAGACCCGCCAATACATCGGCATGGTAAATATCAATGCCATCAATTCCTGCAATACCTACGAAAGCCGCAAACAAAGCCAGGGCCGTTAAAGCTGCAGAGGCAATGGCGAAACCTTTACCGGTGGCAGCGGTAGTATTACCTACTGCATCCAGTACGTCTGTTTTTTCGCGCACTTCTTTGGGCAGTTCACTCATTTCGGCAATACCACCGGCGTTATCAGCAATCGGACCGAATGCATCGATCGCCAGCTGCATAGCCGTGGTGGCCATCATACCGGCAGCAGCAATGGCCACACCGTATAAACCGGCACAATAATAAGAACCATAGATACCAGCAGCCAGTACCAGAATCGGTAATAAAGTACTTTCCATACCTACTGCCAGACCACCAATGATATTGGTAGCATGACCGGTAGACGACTGGCGGATGATGCTCATCACCGGGCGTTTACCCATGGCGGTATAATATTCAGTGATCATACTCATCAAAGTACCTACGGCCAGACCCACCATGATGGCGCCGAATACTTTGTTGGGTGTGAAATCAAAACCTCTTAACAGCATGTGCTCCGGTAACAGGAAACTTACCAGGAAATAAGACGCGATCGCTGTTAACACGATCGAACCCCAGTTACCCATATTCAATGCATTCTGTACTTTTTGCGTGCTGATACCTGCACTATCTGAGATGCGTACAAACCAGGTTCCAATAATGGAGAAGATAATACCCATACCAGCGATCAACATAGGTAAGAGGATAGGAGATAAACCACCATATCCATCTACCAATACCACACCACCGGTTCCGGTTACTTCGCGACCCAGTACCATGGTTGCTAGTACCGTAGCTACATAACTACCAAACAGATCGGCACCCATACCTGCTACGTCACCTACGTTATCACCAACATTATCTGCAATGGTGGCAGGGTTACGGGGATCATCTTCCGGAATACCAGCTTCTACTTTACCAACCAGGTCGGCACCTACATCGGCAGCTTTGGTATAAATACCGCCACCCACACGGGCAAACAAAGCAATACTTTCGGCACCAAGCGAAAAACCAGTCAGTACTTCAATGGTTCTTTTCATTTCCTCACTATCAACCGCCGCTTCAGGTGCAAAAATCATTTTGAGTACGATGAAGAGTCCGCCCAATCCCAGCACAGCCAGACCGGCAACACCCATACCCATCACAGATCCTCCGGTAAAGGAAACCTGTAAGGCTTTTTTCAAACTGGTTCTGGCAGCCTGTGCGGTACGCACGTTGGCTTTGGTCGCGATCTTCATACCGATAAAACCGGCCAAGGCACTGAAGAAAGCACCCAGAATAAATGCAAGGGCAATGCTCCAGTGGCTATTGGGGTCTGTATACCCCATGAATCCTAAGAGTAAAGCAACAATAATCACGAAATATCCGAGAATCTTGTATTCCGCTTTCAGAAAAGCCATCGCACCTTCGGCGATATAGTTACTGATCTGCTTCATGCGGTCAGTACCCGCATCCTGCTTCGATACCCAGTTAAACTTGATCAACGTGTAAAGGAGGCCTAACACTCCCATTGCCGGAACGGCATAAAACAAGATTTTGTCCATAAAGCGAATTAATCTGCTGGTTTTTTAAAGTCTGCAAAAATAGGTGGATTTGGGTAAAATACTTACCCAGCCGGTGTTTTCTATTATACTGTGTATAAAATATATGATAATCAACCAATTACTCGTCTAACAATGCCGTATCGGCATGTCCGGTAAATACCGAGCTCATCTTTCCGGCCGACCAGATATTGCGGTTGAATTTATTGCCCAGAATAATTACAGTGGCGGTATCGGATACCAATCTTTTGAATACAGCATTATTTCCGTGCCACCAGCCATTATGGTATACAATGGTTGGATCGGGTGGTTTGATGTATAAATGCCAGCCCAAACCGTAATTTTTCTGTCCCCGTGTTTCATTACTGTATGGCTGGTAAGCCATGGACAATGTTTCAGCACTTACAAAACTGCCGAGATATAAGGCACGATCCCACTGTAACAGATCCCTTACGGTACTATACACATTTTTATCTCCATACACACAATCCAGCTTCTGAAGGGGGAAGGGGGCATTGTTATAATTGTAAGAAGGCACATAATTGGAAGCATCTTTCAGACTGAACACATAACTGTTGGTCATACCCAGCGGCTCAAACACATGGATGCGCAGATAATCGGGATACGACATTCGGGTTACCTGTTCAATGATCAGTGCCAGCAATACATAATTGGTATTGCAATAGCTGTAACGGCGGTTGGGGTTGGATTCCGGTGCCGGGCGGTTACTCATCATGTATTGCAGTACGTCTTTGTTGGTGGCCAATCCGGTAAACTGTGGTGCGATCCTTACCGTACGGGCTTTTTTCACCCATTTACCCCTTTTGTTTTTGACCCTTACCACTTCGGTACGGGTACCATCCATGAAATAATCGTATTTGGGCAAACCACTGCGATGGGTTAACAGGTTTTTGATGGTGATATTGGCATAAGGGAAACCCGGAAAGTATTTTTCTATCCGGTCATCCAGGGAGAGTTTACCTTCTTCCATCAGTTTCAGGATCACGGTAGCCGTAAAGGTTTTGGATACCGATGCGATATGAAAAGGAGTATTGGCAGTAATGGGTTCTTTGGTGCGGAGGTTCACGGAGCCGCGGTAGTCTTCAAATACGATCTCCCCGTTTTTGGCCATGATGATACCACCGCTGAAGCCTCTTTTGGCCAACAGGTTCTGGTACATGGGAGCGATGGCATTGGCATAATACGCTTTTTCACGGGCCGAAACACCTGAAAATCCGGAAGAAAGGGTGGGGGCTGTAGTCGCTTTTTTGCCTGGGGAAGAGGGGTTGGCACCACAGCCTATGATCAGAAAAGTTACTAAGGGTATCAGCTTCGGTCGCATCATGGGCACATATTTATGCTAAAGGGACAAATATAGGCTGCCCTATCAGCGCAGCCAACCTTCGTGGAAAACTATCTGTGAGGTGTTAAAACAAATAACATTTATTTTCGCATACATGAGCAAGCAAGCCGTTACCAGTTATCCAAAAGACCGGATCAACATCCTTTTTCTCGAAAATATCAGTGATAAAGCCGTTCAGCAGTTCAACCGCAACGGATATGTGAAAGTGCGCAAACTCCATGGAGCCTTAAGTGAGGAAGAATTGATCCGTGAAATCAAAGATGTTCATTTACTGGGCATCCGTTCCAAATCACATATTTCGGCCAAAGTACTGGCCGCCGCCACCAAATTGCAGGCCATTGGCTGTTTCTGCATTGGTGTGAACCAGGTTGACCTGAAAGCAGCTACCCAGGCGGGCGTGGTGGTGTTTAATGCACCCTACAGCAATACCCGCAGCGTGGCAGAACTGGTGATCGGTGCTTCCATTATGCTGATCCGTCGCATTATCGATAAAAACAATGCCGCTCACAAGGGTATCTGGATGAAAGAAGCCAAGGGCAGTTATGAACTGAGAGGCAAAACCCTCGGTCTGATCGGTTACGGTAATATTGGTTCCCAGGTAAGTGTACTGGCTGAGGGGATGGGCATGAAAGTATTGTTCTACGATACAGAAACCAAATTGCCGCTGGGTAATGCTTCTTCTGCTAAAAATCTGAAAGACCTGGTATCACAGGCCGATATCGTATCGCTGCATGTTCCGGAAACGGCGCAGACCAAAAACCTGATCAATAAAACCTTACTTAAATCCTTCAAAAAAGGATCTATTCTGCTTAATTATGCGCGTGGGGAAGTGGTTGACCTGAAAGCCCTCGCAGCCGCTATGCAGGAAGGGCATATCAGCGGAGCCGCCATAGATGTGTATCCCTGGGAGCCGGAGAAAAATGGCGACAAATTTGAAACACCCCTGCAGGGATTACCGAATGTGATCCTGACACCGCATATCGGTGGCTCTACCGAAGAAGCGCAGGAAAATATCGGGGAAGATGTGAGCGTAAAATTATTCCAGTATCTCGAGCGGGGTATCACCAATGGTTCGCATACCGTTCCGGCCATTGGATTGCCTCCGGTAGAGAATGCCCATCGCATTTTGCATATACACCATAATATTCCCGGTGTATTAAGTGCGATCAATACGGCTTTATCCAAAAACAATATCAATATCCTCGGCCAATACCTCAAAACCAATGACGCCATCGGTTACGTGGTGCTTGATGTAGATAAAAAACTTTCCAAGCAGGCGGTGGCTTTGCTGAAGGAAGTGAAGTCTACCATTAAAGTAAGGATGCTGTATTAGGATGGCGGATTACGAATTAGCGAATTAACGGATTAAGCGTATTCCGGATTCGTTATTTCCAACACTCCGCCTCAATTGATCGCCTGACCAACTGCTAACATTTTTTGTGATGATAAGTTGTCGTCTATACGATAGATAATCAATATCAATAGAATCTCTCATTCGCCAATCCGCTGATCCGCCAAACTTTTTAATATCTTTTTTCCCCTGCTTTTAAACGCCGCTGTTTCGTTATCCAAATTTTCTTCAATCATTAATTTCAGTTCTTGTCTGATTTCCGGGTATTGACGGGATAAATTAAAAAGTATGGTGAGTGAATAGGCTTTGGTGGCAACGGGCGTGGAGGGGGTTTCGATAAAACCGAAACAGGCATGCATGACTTCACCCTGAAATTTTTCGGGGATCTCGATCTCTTCCAGAATACGCAAAGCATTTCGGATCAGGGCGGGGTGAAGATCTGTACGCTGCAAACAGGCAACCAGGTCTTTGATAAATGGTTTGATCATTTCCGGTTGCTGCAAAGCGGCACAACTTACACTCCAGGCGGCACGTTGGGCGATGCGGTATTCCGGACTCAGAAAACATTCCATCAATTCTTTGAAATGTTTCTTCGAAAGAATGGCATACTCCGCAATACGCAATGCCTGTTTGCGGGAATGTTCTTTTAGTAGTTCGTCGCGGATGTTCATCAGCTTTGCTTTTTTTGATGTTGCGCCGATCTTTGTCGCTGACCAATATCATTCTTGATCCGGGGGATTTGATTAGCGGATTAGCGGATGGCGGATTGGCGGATTTTTTTGAATTCTGCCGTTGTTGGTCGCTGACCAACAACATTTAAAATCGAGCGATGTAGGTCAGGCGACCAATATCGGCACGGGGGCGACCAACATAGGCTTCTTAATCCGCTAATTCGCTAATCCGTCATCCGCTAATTATTCTCAGAACTGTGCCTTGATCTTCCTGATCTCTTCCGCATCTACAAAATCCAGATCAAAATCCTCCGGCATTTTTTCGTTTCGGTATTGGGTGGTGGAGGGGATTCGGATCCTGGCAGAGGTATGCACTTCACTCACACCCGCAGTTTGTATAATGGTTGCCACATTTGCACTGTTCAATCCACTGCCTGGCATGATAATGATGCGGCCATCGGCCTGCTCCACCAATTGTTTTACCATGGCCAGTCCTTCGGTTACTTTGGGTTCCTGACCACTCGTGAGAATACGGTTACAGCCACAGGCGATGATGGTTTCCAATGCTTCCAACGGATCCTTACACCTGTCAAATGCCCGGTGAAAAGTAACTTCCAGCGGGTAGGCTGCTTCTGTGAGGCGGGCAGTATTTTCCTGGTCAATGGTACCATCCTGGTTCAGTAAACCAAACACGACCCCTTCAAATCCCAATTCCTTGCAAAGCAGGATATCCTTGCGGATGATGTCGATCTCATCAGCAGTATGAAAATAATCTCCGCCTCGCGGACGGATCATCGGAAACACTGGGATGGAAATTTTCTCCCTCACTGTTTTCAGGTAACCATACGAAGGGGTGGTACCGCCATTGGCATAATTCTCACATAATTCAATTCTATCAGCACCGGCTTTTTCGGCAGCGATGGCCGTGGCCGTATTAAACACACATATTTCGAGCAGCATGAGTAGTATTTCTGTTTGTTGTTAGAGGATGAATTTCCCGTCTACCATAAAGTTTTTATTATCGGCATAACAAACGGCATAGCTGAATCCTTTCTGGATGCAGAACCCACCGTATTCACCTTTTTTATTGATGGCGATAAAACCTACCTGGATCTCTTTGGCTTTCTGGCTGCCTTTGATCTTGATGATGCGCTCAACCGCTTTTTTACAGGCATTTTCGGGCGAGAGTCCCTGACGCATCAGTTCCACTACCAGGTGCGAACCGCAGATGCGGATCACATCTTCACCCTGTCCGGTGGCGGTGGCGGCGCCGATTTCATTGTCTACAAATAATCCTGCACCAATGATGGGCGAATCGCCCAAACGGCCGCGCATTTTAAAACCCATGCCACTGGTGGTGCAACTACCGCTCAGGTTACCATTGGCATCCATCGCTACCATGCCAATGGTGTCGTGGTTCCAGTCGCCATTGGCTAAGCGGGCAGGTGCAAAAGCGGTCTGGTTTTTACTGTTCTCGATATTGATCACCGGTTTGTATTCACTTTTCTGCAACCATTGCTGATAGGATCTTTGTGCATCGGGAGAGAGTACCTGTGGCTCCAGTGGAAATCCTTCGGCCACCGCAAACTGCTGTGCACCGGAACCTACCAGCATCACATGCGGTGTTTTCTCCATCACCCTGCGTGCCACAGATACCGGATGTTTGATGCGTTCCAGAAACGCCACACTGCCGCAATTGGCCTGTTCATCCATGATACAGGAATCAAGGGTCACATAACCATCCCGGTCGGGATTGGCTCCTAATCCTACACAACAGTTCAAAGAAGACTCAGTTACCATCACACCTTTTTCTACCGCATCCAGTGCACGGCCTCCCTTGCGTAATACTTCCCAGGCAGCGGCATTGGCAGCAATACCTGTATCCCAGGTGGAGATAACGATGGGTTTGCGTGTTGGACCGGCGGCTTTGAATCCGGCAAAAGAAAAAGCACCCAGTCCCAAAGAACCCAGTTGCAGAAATCGTCTTCTGTGAAGCATGTAGTCAGTTTATAGGTTGGAAAAATCAGCGGTGAAAATAATTGAATCGGTTCAATTATTCGTGCATGATCAGTTTTTGTATCATCTCTTCACTGGCAGCATCGGCATACACGCCATAGGCACTGATCAATATACCTTTTTTAGTTCCGTCTTTGGATTGGATCGCATACAACACACTCGAATCATCCGGATCTGTATTCGCTTCAAAGCGGTGATGCTCCACAATCTCAAATTCGGCAGGAGAGAGCTGGATACCGGTGTGTTTACATTGAAGTGTATCAAATGCAAGTGTGAAGTCGGTGGTAAATCCTCTTTGCTTCAGATCGTTCACAGCTTCCACCAGGTTTTCGTATACCGGCATAAAAAATAGTTTGCTGAAAGGTACTGCATTAAAAAATAACCAGCTTGTGACTTAACTGCCGCTGACCGTTTTTCTCCAATGTGTAGTAGTAGATCCCTTTCTGCAGCAAGGGCAGCTGCAAACGGTTCAGGAAACCATCCACTTTGTATTCGAAGACTTTACGCCCGAAGAGATCGTACAATTGAAAAAGAATGCCATCGGTTTCTGCAGAGAGCAATTGTAAGGTACTCCCTTGTTTTACCGGATTCGGAAATACATACCATGACTGATCCGCCAACTGGATCACATTTTCCGGTTGCGTATAATAGACCTGCCCGTTCTGTAATGCAACCCTTGCCCGGAAAGTGCTAAGCCCTTTTCCGGCTGTAGTGGTAATGCTGAGTTGTTTGTTAGTTACAGGCCCTATCGTTTGGATCTCGGCAAAGCCTGTGCTGCCCAGTTTTTCAAACACCACTTTATTTACGCGGTAAGTAGTGCCCAACTGTAATTGCAGTTTTGCCTGATCCGTACCTACCGGATCGGCAATAAAACCATTAAGATAACAACCCACTTGCTGTTGTGTATAATTGAACGTATACCCACGTGCACCTTCCGTTTGAAAAGGTAATACCGGTGCCATCGTAAAAAACTCGGCGCTGATATTTTTTTTGGCTTCCATCCAAAGGGTATCGGTTACTTCTGTCACTGGTTCGAGGTATTGGGTTCCCAGCTGGTAAATCCGGTAACGGGTAACCGGTGCTTTCTGCCAGTAGATCAAAAAAGAATCTGCACAGTTCAGTCCGGTATTGATCAGAAGTTTCGGTGCCAGTGCCACAGTATCGGAATACCATTCTTTTGTACCGGCCAATAAACGAAACTGCACCGCGCCAATGGTATCAGGTGTCTGCCATTGATACCAGGTTCGGGACAGATCCAGATTAGCGCTGGCTGTTTTCCAGTTGCCGGTATTGATCCGGTATTGCAGCTCAGCCGTACCCGGCAGGGTGGTTTCCCAGCGGATCGTATGTGTTTGCGCAGGAAACAAGGGATCGTTTTTTACCGGATAAGTGAACCTGAAATGTGCCAGCGTATCATATTGCCAGGCAATGGCATAGGCCTGCGCTGCGCCAGGAATGGCATACCCTTTTACCTGTATCTGATAAGTGCCTATGGGAGGAACACTGATCGTGATCTGTTCCGTATTATTCAGACTATCGCGTTTTCTCAGCGGTAATTGTTTGAGTGAATCTACGGAAGGATAACTGTTCAGTACCCAGGGTAACCAACTGGTAGCAGTATTGGGATGTACCAGTGTCAGATCCAGGTCATTGATCAGGGCTTTGAAACGGTTGCTGGAGGCGGGTGGGTCTGTCCAGCATAAAGTGAGTTTCAGGTTACGGGCATTGGCGGGAACGTTAATGGAATGAGTTACCGTCTGACCATTACTTACACTCCCTTGTACTACCCGGTTCAATTGTACGGTTGCAAGGGCTGCAGTGGCATTCACACTGCCATAGCCTGAGTGAAAATCGATACCTGCCGGACCCACATCATCCGCACTATTCAGCAGAATGGCCCTGGTAACAGCAGATGCAGGCAGATCCCCATTTTTCTGTTGCCAGGCATCCTGTACCAGTACACTGATACCTGATACGATAGCGGCTGCCCCCGAACTGCCATCTTCGCCCAATGCCACCAGCGAAGGAGCAACTCTTCCATCATATGCCGGCCCTCTGGAACTGGGTGCCGCTACTGTGCCAAAAGAATCGGTGGCACCCACCGTGAGTATGTTCTTGGCCATTTTAAAACTACCGGTCAGATTGGCAAATGCGTTGATGCCGGGATAATTACCCGAAGTACTGCTTTGCGTGCCGGCATTACCCGCTGAAAAAACATGCAGCAGGTTTGGATTACTGTAGAGTTGGGCATCGTAAGCTGCCGCATCGGCTCCATAATAGTTTTCGATGCCTACGCCGTAAGAATGATTCTGTACCGCTACTTTCAGGCGTTTGAGTTCCTGTATATCATCGGGTAGGAGGTTGGCAAAATCAGCGGAGCTGATACCTGCCCCCCAGGCAACACCTTTACCGGTATAGTACGTATTGCCCGCACCGGCAGCAATAGTAGCCATGGTGGTGGCATGTGTCTGTACCAGTTTGGAAGCCGTGGAAGAGGGGAGATAACGACCCCTGAAATCCATATCAGCCGTATCCATCTGATTTTCTTTGATAGAAACGGTGAGGCCCCTTCCGGTAACAGCGGGCCAGGTTCTGTGCGCTAGGTTGATGCGGTTGGTAGAGATGTCAAAACCGGTTAATTCCCTTTCCGGTTTCGGATTGGCGGCCCTCGCAATAAAGCGGATATTAGGATCGGCCAAACCCTGGTTCTCTATCCAATTGGCAGGAACCCGGATCCGGATGGAACCACTGGCAGGGTAGCTTGATTCTATTGTCAACTTATTATTGGTAAGATATTGTTTGTAGAAACGATTGCTATCAGCTACGCTGATCAGTAAAGAGATCCTTTCAGCTGTTTGCAGGTTTACACTGGCCAACAACGCAGGCGACAGCTTCCAGCGCTGGTTTACAGGGCCAATGATCCGGGCAAAGCGTTGCACCCTTTGTTGTTCTTCAATCGACTGAAAATTCAAAATAAAGAGACTGTCAGATAGCTGTCTTAATACCTGTACACCAGCGGGTAATATCCCTTTAACGGCAAACGCCAGGGTATCGGAATACTTGCCATTTTCTGGGGTGGGGATGGAAAGGGTAGTGGACGAGGGTGCAGCACGGAGCAGCAACTGTTGCAACAGCACAGAATCACGCTGAGCAGACACTCTTAGTAAAAGCAGCATGGAAAAAAGCAAAAGATATTGGCGCTTCCGGTACATATTGACTGCTGTAAAATAAATATTGTTAGACCAACTTGCATTTTTTTCTTGCAGAAAGGCCCTGTTCGCTTTCGGGGAAGAATTTTTTAAAAAACTTAGTCAAAATATGGATTCAGCCGGAAAATTCTTATTTTACCAATGCATGAGAATCAAAATGTTGTAAACCATTTTTAAAATCCAAACCAATGCACATGAGAAAAAATCTGCGAATTTCTTTTGCTGCTGTCATACTGATGATGGCAGCTGCCTCTTGTACCAAAGCCGTGTCTCCTGATGAAACTGAAACCCTTCAGGTTACACCCGACGTTATCTCCAGTGTAAAAGCCTTAGGTCTGTCTACCAGCAATATTGTGGCAGATGAAGGTGGCTATATTGTAGAAGGCGATATTTTTATTCCTGCCAATGAACTGAAGCGTTCCTTAGGTGGAACTTTCCTTCGTGTTGGTGAAACCGAGCAGTACCGAACCACTAATCTGGTTACCGGTTTGCCCCGCACCATCACCGTAAAGCTGAGTAACAAGATCAGTGCCTCTGTTTACGGACCCGTACTGGACGAAGTGGTTAGGCGTTACAATGCAGAAAACTTAACCATTACCTTAACCAGGGTAAGTTCAGCTTCTGCTGCCAATATCACTTTTGATAATGCCAATGGCAGTTACCTGGCTTCTGCCGGTTTTCCTACCGCTGGCGGAGACCCCTATAATCTCGTAAAAGTGAATACCCGTGCTATCGGCTCTGGTACCAGCACTACTTTTATCAATTATGCTGCTACCATTTTTGCACATGAACTGGGCCATTGTATCGGCTTCCGTCATACCGATTATATGGATCGCTCTTACAGCTGTGGTGGTTCCGTTTCTAATGAAGGCGCTTCTACCGTAGGTGCTATCCTGATTCCTGGAACACCTGCTGCTGCTGATCCCAATTCATTTATGCTGGCCTGTATCGGAAGCGGTGTAAACCGTCCGTTCAACGCCAACGATAAAACTGCACTGAACTACCTCTATTAACCCTAACACAAAATGGTTTACACCCAGAAAGGCCGGTTTGTTCCGGCCTTTCTGGGCTTTATACAATAAGGAATCTCTACCTGGTTTAGTGTTACTCTAATAGCGAATAAGAAAATAAGTATTCATTTCTGTGTATCCGGCCCAAACCCATCGGAAACAAAAAAAGAACGGGTAGTAAATGTTTTCATTTACTACCCGTTTGTAATTGGTTAATGGAGGCTTATTTAATCACCGGTGTACTTATATATAGTTCGTTGAACAGTAATTTGAAAGTACCATGTGTCTGTGCCCGGAACGTAATTTCCGGACCAAAGGCAAACAGTTTGCCATTACCCACCGTGGCTTCAAAAGCGGCCACACCATCCTGCAGGTAAGATTGTCCCCAGGCCCATCCGCTGCGCAATGGTTTTTTGGAAGCAAACCAGGCAATGGGTTTTACAACGCCTTTGGCGTTGGCATCGGGGGTAATATTGAATACCGGACTGGCATCAAAATATACATCGGCTTCTGTTTGCATGCCCCATGCCGCGGGGTGGTTGGCATCTAGGTTTACACGGAGGATACTTCCGGGAATATAATATTTCTCTGCAGGCAGTCTTTGTTCCTGTCCGTTCACCAGTTCTACCAGGGCATTACGTACCGGAACACCCACATGGTAAGCCAGGTTGGTGCTGGATCCGATGGTAACGATCTGTCCGCCCTCTTCCATGAATTTTTTCAGTTGGGGGATCGATTTATCAGCCGTGATCCTTCCCAAACGGTTCCGGTACTCAGCCGGAATATCTTCCGGTCTCGGACCGGCGCCACCAAAGCCACCACGTTGCCCTGCAGCCGCATTGGGCAGGGCCGGAATGGCTCCATCCACAAAAATGATCACATCATATTTGTTGCGTAAGCCACCGGTATCTATGTCTTTGGGATAGATCACTTCCACATCAAAATGGAACTGCTCCATAATATACCGCATCCAGCCCGAAGGCATGGATCCACCATACTGATCCCATAAAGCAATGCGGGAAGGCTGTATTTTTTTCAGTGCGGAAGGAGCCGGTTTTTTAGCGAGTGAAGTTACCTGTATGCCGATGGATGCGGCAGATTTTTCCATAAAGGTTTTGGCTTTGGCAGAAGCGGGTACATAAAAAGAACCGATGGGCGCACCAGCCTGTGCTTCCTGCAAACGGTAAACTTCTGCACCTTCTTTCAGCAGATCGTTGGCGGCCAGAAAGGCATTGTTGGCCTGCGCAGATAATACATAACCTGCAGCGGCGGCTTTGGGTGCAGAACCGCTAGCCGTTTGCCATTCGCCATAAGGTACACGCTCAAAAGGGCCGTCAAATGCTTCCTGTAAACGATCAAACTGTACGCCCATAGAATAGGCCAGCGTCCAGCCGGCTGCATCATAGGGTGCAACGGGCGGACCACCCGGGTACTGAAAATCATTGGGGTGATCCTGTGGCTCAAACATATCCAGTACATGCGGACGGAAAGCCTGATCCGTTTTCACCACATAAGAACCTGCCGGGTATTGTTTGCCGGCTACGGTAAAAGCAGCAGTGGCTTTGTGTACCAATACACCGGTTTTGATCAATGCATTCAGGAAGCGAACAGCCGAAGGAAAATCGGGTTGATCAGAAGGGATGATAAAACCTCTTGCATCACGCAATGCAGGGTTCTTGAAAACAGAATCATAGTATTTAACGGGGATGGTAGAAACGCCCCGCTGCGCAGCCGCAGCTTCGGTTTCGGAAGCGGCTGGTCGGGTACTGTTTTTCTGCTGATCTGCCTGGTATAACTGATTAATTTCTGCTACACGCTTGGGCGATAAGGTCCAGAAATCTTTCTGTCCACGCTCGATGGAATTTTTTCCCATCTTATACATATTATACAGCAGTGCATCGCGGTTACGACTGGCATAATCCAGTACAGAATAGTTTAGGGAAACCGAATAATCGATCGACTGGCGGAAATACCATTTCTGCGGCACTACCGGGAACGGTGTATTACCACTGGGAATTAACCGGGATGGCACCAGCGGCACTTCGGCCGGCGTTGGGTTGCCGATGATCTCGGTCAATAATCCCACCATGTTATGGAAATAGGTAGTGGTGCGTAAACCACCATTGTACCAGGTAGAGAAATTAGAACCGGCACGTTCGGTATAACCCGGTTTGCCTTCTACATTCAGGCGGTTGCTCATAGCGGCACCCAGTGCATCAAGACTGGTTACGATTACCGGATCGAATACATAATTGAAAGGATCGCGGTAGGGGGCTCCGGCTACTACAGATCCGGGAGGGCCAGCCTGGTGGTGGTTATACATTACTTGCGGCAACCACTCCAGGTATAACTGGTTGTTGATATTCTGCGTTTCGCGCAGGTTCATCATAAAGAAGTCGCGGTTATTATCGTGGCCGGCATATTTCTCGTACAAACGTGGTACCTGCATCAGGGAGCGTTTTTCCGGGGCCGGATTGCGCATATACCAGTTACTTACCAGTTCCTGTCCATCGGGATTGGCGTGGGTGCAAAGGATGATCACATTGTCGAGGATACGTTTGGTTTCGGCATCGTTGCGGCTGAGCAGCTGGTACATGATCTCGATCAGCTGGTGGGCACCTACGGTTTCGGTGGCGTGTAATCCGCCATCTATCCAAACCACGGCTTTACCCTCGGCGGCCAGTGCGCGGGCCTGCTCGTCGGTTAACCCTTCGGCATACGCCATTTTGCGGGAGATCTCTTTGTAGCGTTCCAGTTTCTGCTGGTTCTCGGCCGATGTAATGATCATCATGAACTGCGAACGACCTTCTTCGGTTTTACCGATATCCACCAGTTTGGCCCTGTTGGAGGCTGCGGCCAGTTTCTTTACATAGGCTTCGGTCTGGGTGTAGGTGGCCAGCTGGTAATTGTCGCCAATGGCAAACCCGAAATGTTCCTTGGGTGTGGGAATGGTTTGTGCCTGCAGAACGGTAAAGGTCAGCAGCAGGCCAACCAGTAAACTGCTTTTTTTTCTCAGTTGCATTCAGTAGTTAGTTTGGAGGTTGAGACGATTTCTTCCTATAAAAATATTGGCTAAATACGGTACTATGAAATTAATTGAGGACTGGGTGAAGGTTTATTTCTGAAGGATGAAACTTGTGAGTGGTGAGTGGTGAATAGTGAGTTGTGAATGGGCAATGGATGGCAGTGAAATCTCCTTCAGTAGAGATGGTTATTGGCTCTTCTGTCACTAAGTCATTGATATACAGATATTAATGCTTGTATTTTGTTATCATAATATATCCTATAATTAATATTATGTTAAGTAGTTACGGGAAAAGCTTTTAGAAAAAACCGATGCTTCTTCTTTTGTTTATGGAGAAGCTTGAAAAGTAGTTTGGTCAAGAGTTTGTGCATAGTATGTTGATTGTTAGAAATTAATTTTTGAGGTAGCGAATTGAGTTGTTATTTGAATAGTAATTTCATTTACTTTTAAATAAATAAAAGAAAAAACCCCAACACTTGGAATGTTGAGGTGGAGTTTCAATAAGAACGATTTACAGGATTGGCGCCCTAACGCCGTTTCTAGACTCTCTTACTTGTTTTACGAATTTAAGCCACTTACCCTAATAAGTGGCTTTTCTCGTCCCCAACCTATCCACAATGTGATTATAAACTACCCTGCATTTGTCGCAGTATAACCCATATATTTGCCGCCTTTTTGACAAATCAAAGATTTAGAATTGTATATTAGTAGTCTAAAAGATTATAATGGCAAAAGCAAGCAATCCAAAACCATCTGCTCCTGCACCAAAGCCTGTTCAGCCATTACAACGGCCAAATACAGGAACAAGAATTGAAACACATGGTGCCCAAATACCTGGTAAGGAAACCAAGCAGAAACGATAAGGCGAGAGACCACGTAAATATTTTAATTGACTTTTTAAATCGATTAGCTCTGGTCGTTATCTGCTCAGTGTTTGCCAGAATAGCTATATCATGTTCTATTATTTTAGAAATTATCATTTCTCTCTTTTTATCTTCCTGTGAATCAAAATATCCTCCTATTAACTTACTTGGATTTGTGCCAGAAAAGTACATCTGACTAGGGAGAATGTTTTTTCTAATTACCCATATTGCATACAATATGCCCAAGAACATAAGCCAGTATGACCACTTCCATAATTCAAAGCTTCTCGGTTTTATTATTTCATTAAAACAAAATGATATAAAACCAGAATAAACGGCCACTATTATAAAGCTTCTATTAAGAGATTCTCGAAAAGACTTAAATGTTTCATCGAGCATTTTACTTGACTCTGTGAAAACAAACGCTAATGCATCATCATCATACAACTCCCATTTTCTATCTTGCATAAACTAATATATATAGCACTAATTTACTAATAAAGGTGGTTTCGCCTATTCGTTCAATGCTCTGCACTTCTTTTTATTTAAACCTTTCTCCAGTATCTCACCTTTCGTAACCGCTATTGTTAAAATAAAACTTACGAAAAGGGCTACACCACTTTACGGTCGTCTTACACAAGAAAAAATGCAAAAGCCTGACAGATTCGTATAAGCTACCTGTGAGGCTTTTGCATAAATAAAAAACAAGTGCTTATTCCGGTATGATTCGAATAATCCTCCCCGGCCCTTCCACAGACACATAAATAGACCCATCCGGCGCCTGGCGTACATGCCTTACACGGCCGATTTTGTCCAGCATTTTATGCTCTTTTACTACTTTGTTATCCTTGATCTCGAGGCGGGCCAGGTATTGCAAAGCCAAACCGCCTACCAGCAGATTACCCGTCCAGCTTTTGAATTTTGGGTCGGTAATCACTGCCATACCACAGGCCCCGATAGACGGGATCCATTTGTATACGGGATCGGTAATGCCTTCTTTGGTGGGACTCGCAGAAACCGGTTTATCATCGTAGTTAACGCCATACGAAACCCAGGGCCAGCCATAGTTATTACCGGCCTGAATAATGTTCACTTCATCACCTCCCTTGGGGCCGTGTTCGGCTTCCCAGAAAGTTTTGGTAAAGGGATTGTACACCAGTCCCTGCGGATTGCGGTGCCCATACGAATACACGGTAGTAGCGGCCGTATTACCGGGTAATACCGGGTTTCCGGCGGCAATGCCCCCCTCCTGCGTTATCCGGTGCACTTTACCCCAGGTGCTGTTCACATTCTGCGCATTCTGGTTGGGAGAGTTTACACCGCCATAAGAAGTGGCGCCACCCTCTCCCACACTTACATACAGGTTGCCCGCTTCATCAAAATCGATGCGGCTGCCGTAGTGGCCCTGCATGGTATTGGCCGAGTTAGAGGTGAGTAATATTTTCGGTTCGGTTAGCTGGTCGTTCACCAGTTTACAGCGCAGCAGGTTCCAGCTGCCACCGCCACCGGGGTAATTGCCGGCATAGGTAAGAAAGATCCAGCCATTGCTCTTGTATTGCGGCGAAACGCGGATATCGAGCAGGCCACCCTGTCCGCCACTATTGATCACCGGCAGTCCGGTGATCTCTTTGATCGTGGTATCTGAACGGCGGTATAATTTTCCCTGCTTCTCGGTAAACAGCAGGTCGCCATTGGGCAGAAAATCCATACCCCAGATAATTTCATATCCCTGGAACAGTACTTCTGTTTTTACTTTGGGGTCGTTGGGTTGCTGAGCATTGTCTGCAGCGTTTGTGTTTTTCTCCTGTGAAGAACAGGACAGCAGCGTGGTAATGGCGAGTGCCACTAAGGTGGTTGAATATTGCATAAGTTGATTTATCTCTTAAAGATAGTTAAGGTGAGCACAGTACGAAAGCATATTGTAAAAAATACGAAGTCAGCCTGTTAACTTTTTGCAAGCGGACTGGCTTGTTCAAACAATTCCCTGGAGGCTTTTTCGGTAGAAACGTACTGGATGAATTTCTTCCAGACACCATCTACTTTTTTTGAAAAAACATGGGCAATCCCATACATCACCAAAGGTTCTTTTCCGGGTTCCAGGGCGGTATACCTGGTGACACATTTTTCCGACGCAAATGTTTCATTCAGGTTTCTTTCCAGAAAAGCTACTTCCACAATGGTTTGTATACCCTTGTTTTTACGATCGGTCATTACTTTGGCGGCGTCTTCGATATAGGCGGGCAGATCCATGATCCTTGTTTTGTTGCCACCGGCTACCCAGGTAAAGTCTTTGCTGTGAACACTGTTATATAAATCAGCATTATTGGTATTGATCCCCTGCAGAAACGGGATCCAGATATCCTGGTCTATTTGTCTGCGCAGACTGTCCTGGCGGGTTTGCGCAAAAATGAATACGGGGAAAGCTACCATACACAGCAGCACTATTTTCCGGATACCATTCAAAGAGATTGTTGTAGTCATATTATTGGCGTTATACCCACTAAAATAGGGTAAGTAAAACGGCCACTGATGTTTCTCTCCTCACATATTCATGTGGTTAAGGATGGCCGGTAAAAGAAAAGCGCCGGTATTGAACCGGCGCTTTGTTTGTAGATGAAATGTACTACCTATTAATATTTGCCATGCATCGAATCGTACTCTTTGTACTTGGCTTCAAAAGCATCAAAAGCTTTGAGGTCTTTACCACGTACTTTATCGCGCTTGTAAGCGTACAGATTAGCGAGGAAGTCAACCGCTTTGTTGATCACGCTTTTCTCGGTATTGTTACGGGTGGCTTTGTCTTTTAAGATCACGTAAGCTTTCTCCAACCACTCCAGCGACATATTCATGTTGTCATTCAACGGCTTTTCAATATCTGCATTGGCTTTGCGGATGGGATCCAGTTTGGCTTTCAGGGCCGCTTCTGCTGCTGCTTTTTTCTTGGGGTCTTTTTCTACCGGTTTCTCGGCATTAATTCCCTGCATGGCACGGATATTCTGTGCAAACGCATCATCATATTCGCCAAACAGGTTGTAGTATACCACTCCTACGTTAAAAGCCGCAATCGCATTCTGTGCATTTTTGCTGTAGGCTTTTTTGTAAGCATCTACCGCTTTCAGATTGTACATCTTTTCCGCGGCACTATCCATGTTTTTGTCTTTGTGGTGTGCATTCACAAAAATATCGGCAAACTGCAGGTATTTCATTTCGCTCAGGGTTCCTGCGGCATCTTCTTTGTCGTAGAGGGCTGTTTTCTCGGCCAGGTTCATGTTCTGGTCCATATAATCGATCTCAAATTCATCCCATGCATAGGTTGGATACAGTTCCCTACCCAGTGCCAGGTATTTCTTGAACTGCGCTTCGTTTTTGGCAATCGTGTAATGGTTAGCCAGGAACTTATAGATATCGATATACATTTCTGCAGCTACTTTCGCATCTGCCAACCGGCCGTAATATTTGGCGGCATCATCCATTTTAGATGCATTCTGGTAGGCATAAGCCAGGTACAGAATCGAAGTGGTATCAAAAGCGATAGCGGCATTGCTCCACTTGTTCTTAAAGATAAAATCGCTGTATTCTACGGCATATTTGAAGTTGCCGGCAGCATCTTCCCATTTTTTGTCGTTGAAGAGTTTCACGCCATTGGCATAAGAAGTGGCATACATATCAAAGAATCCTTCTGCACCCTTCTCTTTTACCTGGGCAAAAGCAGGATCTGCCTCAGTATATTTTTTAAAAGCCTCATCTGCGGTGGCCAGTGCCGTTGGGTATTTGGTACGCAGGTTGGCATCTTTGTACACGGCCGCATATACTTTGGCTTTCCAGTACATCGCATCCGGTTTGGTGTTCTGCTTGGGGTCGGCCATTACCTTGTCTATTTCGGTTTTGGCATCTTCCATTTTATTGATCAGGTAAGCGGTCTGCACTTTCTTCAGGTCTTGCGCCTGTGCCATTTGCAGGGTTCCTGCGATCATCATCAGCGTTAAAAGCTTCTTCATAAAGAGGGGTTTATTATTGATTTTCAGTACTGTTTTCGTTGTTATCTGCTATTTTAGTTTCATCTGTGGCCGGGTTTTCTTCCCCTGCTTCCAGATTCACTACGGGTTCTTCTTCCTGGTCTTCGATCTGCGAAATAGCGGCGATCTCATCTCCTTCATCCAGCCTGATCAGGGTTACGCCCTGTGTGGCCCTACCCGCTTCGCGGATATCCTGGATGCCGGTTCTGATGGTGATGCCCGATTTACAGGTGATGATCAGATCTTCTTTCTCCGTTACATACAAAACGCCTACCAAACTGCCGGTTTTCTCCGTTACGTTGATAGTTTTAACACCTTTACCGCCGCGATTGGTGATCCGGTATTCATCTACCACGGTACGTTTACCAAAACCTTTTTCGCTTACCACTAGTATGGTATGGGTAGGATCGTCTTTGTGGATGCAGATCATTCCCACCACTTCATCCTTCTCATCATCTACCTCGATCCCTGCTACCCCAATGGCTCCTCGGCCGGTTACCCTTACTTTTTCTTCCGGGAAACGGATCGCGCGACCGCTTTTCACGGCCATCATGATCTCCTGTTTGCCATCGGTTAAACGGGCCGATAAAAGTTCATCGCCCTCGTTCACCGTAATGGCAATGATACCATTGGCTCTCGGGCGGCTGAAGTCTTCCAGCGAGGTTTTTTTGATGATCCCTTTCTTGGTACAAAGTACGATATAATGGTCTTGTACATAGTCTTTGTCGTCCAGTTTTTTCACGTCGATAATGGCTTTCACCTTATCATCTCCGGGCAGTTGTATCAGGTTCTGGATGGCGCGTCCCTTGCTTTGTTTCTCGCCTTCGGGGATCTCGTAAACGCGTAACCAGAAACAACGTCCTTTTTCGGTAAAGAACATCATGGTTCCATGGGTAGACGCCACAAACAGGTGCTCTACATAATCTTCTTCCCTTGTTTTGGTACCTACCGCTCCCCTGCCCCCGCGGCGTTGCTGGCGGTATTCGGTAGCAGATGTACGTTTGATATAACCTAAGTGAGAAATGGTGATCACCACGTCTTCATCTTCGATCAGGTCCTCGATCCGCATTTCGTCTGCGAGGTACTGGATCTCCGTTTTACGGGCATCGCCGAATTTCTCTTTTATTTCGATCAGTTCTTTTTTGATCAGGTCGTAACGCAGGTCTTCGCTGGCCAGCAGTTCTT
This sequence comes from Caulobacter sp. UNC279MFTsu5.1, assembly GCA_943369185.1. GTDB lineage: Bacteria > Bacteroidota > Bacteroidia > Chitinophagales > Chitinophagaceae > Sediminibacterium. Next base: position 68,527 of record CALRMK020000006.1, read on the forward strand.
TCAGGTGTTTGATGGTGTTGATCAGACCGTTGAATTCTTCCACGATCTTGTCTCTTTCCATGCCTGTTAAACGCTGCAAACGCAGTTCCAGTATGGCTTTGGCCTGGGCTTCGGATAAACCGTCTTCCTGTATGTACAGGTCGTTGGTGATATCTGAGAACAGTTGCCTGTTCAGGCTCCATTTTTCTTCCTTGCTTTTGTTGATCAGGTTTTCTTTTGCATCTTCCGGTGTACGGCTGGCGCGGATCAGGGCGATGACTTCGTCCAGATGATCCAGTGCTTTCAGATACCCTTCCAGAATATGGGCGCGTTCTTCTGCCTTGCGCAGATCGAACCTGGCGCGGCGGATCACCACTTCCATCCGGAACTCGATGAACTCTGCGATCAGGTCTTTCAGGTTCATGATCTTCGGACGTCCCTTGCTGATGGCCACGTTATTTATCCCGTAACTGGTCTGCAGTTCGGTGAATTTGTATAACTGGTTAATGATCACCTGGGCCACTACATCCCGTTTCAGATCCAGTACAATACGCGTTCCTTCGCGCATATTACTTTCATTGTTCACGTGGGCAATGCCCTCGATGGTCTTATCGTTCACCAGCTGACCGATACGATCCGTTAACTGGTCGCGGTTTACCTGGTAAGGCACTTCGGTGATCACGATCTGTTCGCGGCCGCTGGTCTTGGTATCTACCTGCACTTTACCGCGCAGTACTACCCTTCCGCGTCCGGTTAACAAACCCTGCCGCACCCCTTCCATACCGTAAATGATACCACCGGTTGGGAAATCGGGGGCTTTTACGTGATTGATGAGTTCTTCTACCGGAATCTCCCGGTTATCGATATAGGCCACACAACCATCCACTACTTCGCTCAGGTTATGGGGCATCATATTGGTGGCCATACCTACGGCAATACCCGAAGAACCGTTCACCAGCAATTGCGGGATCCGGGTGGGCAGTACAGAAGGCTCCTGCAGGGAGTCGTCGAAGTTGAGTTGAAAGTCTACCGTTTCTTTTTCGATATCATCCAGCATGGCTTCTGATAAACGCTGCAAACGGGCTTCGGTATAACGCATGGCAGCCGGTGGGTCGCCATCCTGGTTACCAAAGTTACCCTGACCATCTACCAGGGTATAACGCATGGTCCAGTCCTGGGCCATACGCACCAAGGTATCGTAGATCGAAGAATCGCCGTGCGGGTGGTATTTACCCATCACTTCACCCACAATACGGGCCGATTTTTTATAGGGTTTGTTGCTGTTATTACCCAGTTCATTCATGGCGTAGAGTACGCGGCGGTGAACGGGTTTGAAACCATCTCTTACATCAGGCAGTGCACGGCCCACGATGACCGACATCGAATAATCGATGTAAGCGGTCTTCATTTGCTCTTCAATATTTACCTGAATGATGCGGTCGTTATCGTTGGTTTTTTCAGGCGGTAACAGATTGTCTTCCATGTGTGTTTTTCCGAGAAATTTTAGTTCTATGACAGGTTGCTAAACAGCCCTGTTTTCTGGTTGGCGAAGATAGTTTTTTTGAGGGGGAAAGAGGGCTAAAAAAGGGGCTTTTTTAAGGGGTTTTATCCACAGTTGTGAACACCTTTTCCGGGGCGATGATTGTTTGGGAAAAAGGGGGTGAAAAGGGCATGAAAAAGGGTTCCCGTTTGGCCGGAAACCCTTTGCTGTATGTTATTTCAGTGAAACTGACTAGTCTACTCTTTTCACAGAACCGCCACCGCTTTTGCTGGTATTGGAAGAAGCCGTGCCCCTGTAATACACATCACTGCCCCCACTGGCATTGGCCCGGAGTTCTTTATTGGCGGTAATACGCACATCGCTGCCGCCGCTGGATTCGATGCTGCAGGTATTGGAAATAAGCTCAAATCCGTGCACATCGCTGCCGCCGCTGGCATTGATGCTGAGTTGCTCGGCTTTGCCGGAAAGATAGGCGTCTGAGCCACCGCTGGCGGAAATTTTCAGTTCGCTCGCAAGCAGTTTACCCCTGAAATCGGAACCACCGGAAAGGGTGAGGGTGAGACGGGTTGCCGAAAGTTCCTTTTCGATGAATACATCCGATCCGCCGGAGGCTGTGAGTTTGTCGAGGTTCTTCACCGAAACATAGGCTTTGAGTTTGCGGTTGCCGAACCAGTTCAGTTTCCAGGTGCCTTCCTGGTTGAAGTCGATCTTCAATACCCCGTTGATCACTTCTGTGCGGATCCGGTCACGGTATTCATCGGTGGAAGCACTTACCGCTACCGCTTCTTCGTTGCCCTGGGTAAGGTAGAGGTCTACCCCATCGGCTATATCAATGGCATGAAAGTTTTTGGCTTCTCTGGAACTCGCATTGGCATCGTGTACCGTTTTCTGCGCATTGACCGCAAGTATACAGAGCAGCGAAAAAAGCAGGCATATTTTTTTCATACAGGATGTTTTTTGTTGAAACGGGAACTTCGGAAAAATGTTACAGTTGGGGCGATAAAATTTCAATGGTTACCTTTATCCTGCTGCAGATGAAAATTTTTTCCCGCAGTTTTCCGGAACAGCTAAAACAGATTCTCCCAGATGAAACAGATCCTCCTCTTTGGTGCCGGCAAATCTGCCACCGTACTGATCGATTATTTAAAACAGACCGCAACAGAGAAACAATGGCAGGTAACCATCGCCGATGTAAATCTGGCCGCGGTACAATCCAAAGTGGGTGAACATGCCTGGGTATCAGCCATTGGGGTATCGATTGATAACGAACCGGAAAGACAGGCATTGATCAAAGCGGCAGATGTGGTGATCTCCTTACTGCCCCCTGCCCTGCATTACACCGTGGCCCTGGATTGCCTGGCTTTTGGCAAACATTTATTAACGGCATCCTATGTAGACGATAAGATCCGGGCATTGGCTTCTGAGATCAAAAACAAAGACATTCTTTTTCTCTGCGAAATGGGACTGGATCCCGGCATCGATCATATGAGTGCCATGCAGCTGATTCACCAGATCAAGGCAAAAGGCGGAAAGATCCGTTCTTTTCTTTCGCATTGCGGCGGATTGGTGGCACCAGAAAGCGATACCAATCCCTGGCATTACAAGATCAGCTGGAACCCGAGAAATGTGGTTCTGGCGGGCAAGGCGGGTGCCGTTTACAGAGAGAATAATGACGTACAAAGCAGGCAATACGAAAAGATCTTTACAGACTGCACCGAAGTTGCAATTGATGGTGTAGGCGCACTGGCTTATTATCCCAACAGGGATTCGCTGAGTTATATACCCACGTATGATCTTACCGAAGCGGAAACCTTTCTGCGCACCACCCTGCGTTATCCTGATTTTTGCAAGGGCTGGCAAACGGTGATCGAACTGGGGCTGACAGATGAAACAGATACAGTGCATACGGATGGTTTAACCATATCTGATTTTCTGCAGAACCGGTTTGCTGCCAAAAACAGGCAGTTTGATGAACTCACCCCTTTGCAAAAGGAACAGTTTCTGTTCTTAGGATGGCAGGATGATACACCGATCAATAAAGGGCGATCCAGTTCTGCAGATGTGCTGCAGTTCATCCTCGAAAAACAGTGGGTATTGTTACCCGGCGATAAGGATATGGTAGTGATGCAACACGAGATCGGTTTTGAGGTGGCAGGTTCCCGGTTGCAGGTTACCAGTAGTCTGGTGGTAAAAGGAGAAGACCATGTACACACTGCTATGGCAAAAACAGTTGGTTTGCCCCTGGGTATTGCAGCAACGCTGTTACTCGAAGGAAAGATCACCGAAACCGGTTTACATATTCCGATCACCGCCGCCATTTATGAGCCGGTACTGGAGAAACTGGCGGAACAGGGGATTGTATTTCACGAAAAAGAGAGCTAAAGAATAACGAACACCGAATAACGAATGCCGAACGCCGAAGTATTGCTATTTCGGCGTTCGGTATTCTTTGTTCGATATTCGACATTCAAATCACTTTCTCTTCCCTTTGCCCTCTTTCGATTTTGTTTTTTTCTCCTCGTCTCCTCCGGCATTGATCACCCATTCATAATCCAGTTGTCTTTTCTCGAGGTTGGCAGATACTACGCGGATAAAGAGTTTGTCGCCCATGCGGAAACTGCGTCCGCTTCTGCGGCCCACGAGACTGTAATCGCTGTCTACATGCCGGAAATCATCGTAGTCGGACAAACTCACAATGCTCACCAGTCCTTCGCATTTATGCGCCACTGTTTCTACCCAGAAACCGAAACTGGATACACCACTTACCACACCTTCAAACACTTCCCCAATATGTTCTTTCAGGAATTCTACCTGTTTGTATTTGTTGCCGGCGCGCTCACATTCCATGGCGGCACGTTCGCGCTCGCTGCTGTGTTTGCATTTCTCTTCCATCTTTTTATCCGTGATCGGTTTATCGGCAAGGATGGATTCGAGTACCCGGTGAACCAACACATCCGGATAACGGCGGATGGGGGATGTGAAATGGCAATAGTGTTCAAATGCCAGTCCGTAGTGACCGATATTCTCTGTGGTATAAATTGCTTTGGCCATGGTACGGATGCCTAACTGCTCCAGCACATGCTGCTCAGGTTTGCCCTGTGCATCCTGCAACATGGTATTGAAACTATGTGCAATGGCCTGTGGCGTGGAAGTATCGAAACTGTGTCCGTGTTTTTTGGCAAAAAGGATAAAGGGTGCCAGCTTTTCTTCATCCGGCCGGTCGTGAACCCGGTAAGGGAAAGGCAAGGGTTTTTTGTTGATCTTGAGCTTGGCCACATTCTCTGCCACGGTGCGGTTGGCCAACAGCATAAATTCTTCGATCAGCTGGTGCGATTCCTTGCTTTCTTTGACTACTACGGCAATGGGTTTGCCTTTTTCATCCAGCTTAAAGCGAACTTCCTGCGAGGAGAAATTAATGGCTCCCTTGCTGAAGCGTTTTTTGCGCAGTTGTTGGGCAATATCATTCAACAGCAGGATCTCTGCTTCGTGTTTGCCTTTTTTGGTTTCGATGATGTTCTGTACATCTTCATATGCATAGCGGTGATCGGAATGGATCACGGTTTTGCCCAGCCAGTATTGTTTGATCTCTCCTTTGTTATTCATCTGGAAGATGGCGGAGAAGGTAAATTTATCTTCATGTGGACGAAGCGAACAGAGCTCATTCGAGATCTTCTCCGGCAGCATCGGATTCACCCGGTCGGGCAGGTAAACCGAAGTGGCCCGCTTATAGGCTTCCTGATCCAGTTCTGTTTCGGGATGTACATAATAACTCACATCGGCAATATGTACACCGATCTCGTACAAACCGTTTGACAGTGTGCGGATGGAAATGGCATCATCAAAATCCTTGGCATCTGCGGGGTCGATAGTGAACGTGAGCAGATCGCGGCAATCTCTTCTTCTTTTGATCTCTTCACTATCGAGCACTTCGGGCAGGCGTTCGGCTTCTTCCATCACATCTTCGGGGAAGGATAAGGGGAAACCGGCCTGTGCCAGCAATTCTTTCATGGCCGCATCATTCTCATCTTCGGGTAACATGATGCTGACAACAGTACCTACAGGTTTTTTATCGTCCTTGTCCCACTGCAGCAAACGCGCCACCACCCTGTCTTTGTTTTTGGCCCCATTGAGTTCGCTCAACGGAATAAACAGATCGGGCATGGGTTTATCGGTATCAGGGATAAAAAATGCGTAGTTGGTAGATAGTTGGATATGGCCGATGAATTCTGTCTGTTTGCGGGAGATCACTTCGGTGATCTTTCCTTCTTTTTTGCCGGTACGTACATTCTCTTTAAACACTTTTACCCGAACGGTATCGCCGTTAAGGGCGGTATTAAAATCGCCGGGGCGAACCAGCACATCCCCCTCCGTATTCTCCACAATTACATAACCCATTCCGGAACGGGTAACTTCCAGTCTCCCTTTCAGGAGAAGCTGTGCGGCAGGTTTGCCTTTTGACTTTGACTTTGTTTTTACTTTTTTCTTGCTCATGTTGCCGGGTTGAATTGGAAGTTCGTAATAAAATCAGTCACCAGCTCATTAAATTGTTGTCCTTCGTCGAATAGGAAAAAATGCCGTATCGGTAATACATACATCGGCAGTGTGGCCAGTTCTTCGGTGAACTTTACCAGTCGCACTGCGTCTTTTTCGGTGGTCAGGATCATTTTATCCTTCGCGTGTATGTCTTCAAATTTTTGTTTGATCTCGTTCAGGTCATCGATCGAGAAAATATGGTGGTCTGAATAATCCTGCTGGTAATAGGTATGTGTTTTGGCCAGCAGGTATTCTTTCAGGGGTTTGGGATTGGCGATGCCGCATACCAGTAACACTTCGTCGCGGGGGGTGATCAGCCATTCATCGTTGCGGTTGGCAATATGGTAAGGCGTGCCGTATTCGATGGTGGTGAAAAAGACTTTCTGATCGGCTTCGGGTTTCAGGCTGCGGATGATCTTCTGTTTGGCCTCGGCAGAAAGGTTATAGGGGCATTTGGTAACAATGATGATCTGGGCCCTTTTGGCAGATGACCATTGATCGCGCAGGTCGCCGGTAGGCAGAAAAAAATCCTGCGGGTACAGGTTACTGAAATCAGTAAGTAAAATATTCAACCCTGCTCTTACCACCCGGTGCTGGAATGCATCATCGAGGATGATGGTCTGCAGATCAGGCACATCCTGCAACAGGTGCGGAATACCCACAATTCTTTCTTCGCAGGAAGCTACTGCCACGCGGGGATATTTGTTATGAAAGAGCATGGGCTCATCTCCTATCTCCAATGCTGTGGTGGTTTGGTTGGCCAATACATAACCCTTGGTTTTTCTTTTATACCCACGGCTTAAAGTGCCTACTTTGAATCGGGGCGAAAGCAGTTCTACCAGGTATTCTACCATCGGCGATTTGCCGGTACCTCCTACAGAAAGATTGCCTACACAGATCAACGGAAAATTAAATTCAGCAGATTTGAGGTATTGCTTGTCAAATAACCAGTTACGTATCACGATCACCAACCCATAGAGTAGTGAAAAGGGTAATAGTAAAACACGGAAAGATTTCAGGAAGATCGTGTTAAAATTCATAGGTCTGCTGCGGCGTGATACAATAGGTTAAAGGTACATCAAAATGCCCGGTGTCGCTGATCTCTTCAATCGGATCGAAATAAGAAAAGCCGATCTTAACAATATCTTCGCGGCAGGCAGAGAGGTACCTATCGTAATAGCCCTTCCCATACCCCACACGGTAGCCTTTTCTATCGCAGGCCAGTAAGGGAACCAATACCAGGTCTATTTGGGTGGGTGGCAATAACCTGCCCTCTTTGGGTTCGGTGATACCCAGCGAATTGGTTTGGTAAACAGTGTCTTCATGAATGGCGAGGGCCGTCATTTCGCAGGTAACGGTATTGGTAACCGGATAGGCCAATACCAGTTCGGGCAGCATGTGGCGGAGATAACCGGTAAAAAGATGGGTATTGGGTTCTGCCTGACCGGATAAGGGCCAGTAGGTTAAAACGGTTCGGATGGCGGAATAGTCGAATTGCTGGAATTGTAACAGCAAAAGATCATCCAGCCGCAAACGTTGCTGTGGATCGAGCGCGGCTCTCTGGGCCTTGTATATTTTTCGGAGGGCTTCTTTGGTCATATTCAGCTTCCAAAGGTACCGGATAAAACGGGTTTCAGCAGAAGGGCCTGTTCACGGATGCTGGAAGCGTTAATGGTCTCCATCTTGGCAATACGACCCAGCGAGGGATACCCAGACCAGTCCACAATCTCATCTTCATACTGCAGGTAATCATCGTTGAAGATCCAGCCGGCCACATCAATGCCTTTATTGCGGCACCAGGCGGCGGTTAAGAGAGAATGATTGATACTGCCCAGATAGTTGCGGCTTACCAGTATCACCCGGGCCGCCAAGGGTTTGATCAGATCGGCTACAGTATGTTTGGCAGAAATCGGAACCAGTAATCCGCCAGCCCCTTCAATCAGCAAAGGGCGATCAATCGTTTGCTGGATCTCTTTTGCCTGCTGCACAATCTTTTCGGGGTCAATCTCCACCCCATCTATCCTGGCGGCAATATGAGGTGATGCCGGTGTGTGTAGACGATAGGCTTCGGGATGTATCCTGGAATGTGGATTGCTGAGGAGGGATTGTATTTTTTCTGCATCGGTACCATCTGTTAAACCAGCCTGTACCGGTTTCCAGTAATCAGCTTCCAGCGCTTCCGTAACAATGGCCGCTACCAGGGTTTTACCCACATCGGTTCCGATGCCGGTGATGAAGATGGGAGTTTGCATGATGCTTGATTTATTAGGTTGATGATTCTATCGAAAGGACAATTCGGAAGAAGGTTTACTGATACAACCCTACTCCTCACTGACGAAGAAAGAGAATAAAGTACTTCCATAGTTGCGCACAAAACTGAAACCGGCAAAGTTTTCATATTGGTTACGGGGCGTATGTTCGAGTACGAAGAAACCACCGGGATTGATCAGTTTTTTGGCCACAATGATCTTGGGTAATTCATCAATGCTACCCAGGGCATAGGGCGGACCGGCAAAAATAAAATCGAAGGATTCGATGCAGCTATTGAGATAGGCAAACACATCCATTTTCAGGATCTTCACATTTTCTGCACCCAGCAGATCCATGTTCTTGCGGATAAAAGCATGCATGGTATTGTCTTTCTCCACAATGGTCATATCGGCCGCGCCGCGTGAAGCGAGTTCGTAACTGATACAGCCAGTACCGCCAAACAGATCCAGGGTTTTGATACCTTCAAATACCATCCGGTTCTGGAGAATATTGAACAGTCCTTCTTTGGCGATATCGGTAGTAGGTCTTGTATGGGGCATTTTTGCCGGCGGATGAATTCTTCTGCCGCCCCACTTGCCGGAAATGATCCTCATGCGAGCAAATTATGAAAGGGGGTAAAATAGTGTAAAGGGTACTCTCCCACTGTTTTGAAAATACCATCCGGACCGGTGCTCTCAAAACTGATCAGTCCGAACAGGGGTTGTAACAACTGGTGCAGTTCTGAGCCTGTATCAAATTTACCGCTGATCTCGAGTTGCGAATGTGTTGGATTCAGTTCGAACTGGCGGTTCAGGTTGGCCAGATGGTATAATACATCTTCCTGGGTATCATAGGAAAAGGACTGTATCAACTGCAGTTTGCCCTCTTTAACGACTACTGCTATGAAATGTTTGCTGTAGAACAGTACTTTGATAAAATGATCCGGCATGTCTGTTGTCTTCAGGATATTCTCTACCAGCAGGGAATAAATATGAAAGGGTTTGTTCAGCAGAAAATAGCGGCTCACCTGTTCGTAAATCGTTTTTTTTATCCTGTAAACATTTACCATCGGCGTTGCAGCGGCAATGGCATCCTGTCTGATTTCGTAACGGCTGCTTTCTCCATATACCATCGACAGAAAATCTTCGGCAGCAACGGCTGAAAACCGGGAAGCCGGTACCAGTAAAGCTTCTTCAAAATTGTAATAACATCGGATATCGCGGTATGTGCGGTTCAGTAAAAGCGACTGACTCTTTACATCATGAAAAATATCGATCCACTCTGCACCGGGATCTTCGATGGTGAATATTTCTATCGCTTCGGTTTCACCTGACCCGGCGCCTTTTACCAGACAGGCCACATGTGTGTGACTGATTTCAAGTACCAGCTGGTCTGCCTGGGAATGGGCGGCACCGGAAATATCGTTGTAATAACTGATGGTTCTGCTGGTCATGAAATGGAATTACATTGCAATGATATAAAAAAAGACTAAGGCCGTAAAAGCGATCCTGTAAAACTGCAAAATAGTAGCTTTGCGCCACATTATGGGAAAAGCATTACAAGATATCAACCTGCAGGTAAATACCGGCAGCCGGCAAATACTGGGTATTGCACTTCCCATTACAGCGGCCATTATTGTACCGCAGATCAATTTTATTACGAATAATATTTTTCTGGGCGGACTGGGACAAAAATCGCTGGCACTTGCCGGAATCACGGGTGTGTATTACCTCATTTTTGCGGTGATGGGGCATGGCCTCAATAACGGTCTGCAGGCGCTGATCTCGCGCCGTGCGGGTGAGAACCGGATCGATGCCATCGGCAATCTTTTTTCACAGGGTTTACGGGTGGCCATGGTATTTTCGGTACTGGGGATCCTGATCACCTGGTTTATTGCGCCTACGGTACTGGGTTGGTCTTTACATGATCCGGAAAGTGTTCAGATCTGTGTCCGGTTTCTGAATATCCGGATCCTCGGTCTCCCCTTTTTATACCTCTACCAGATGCGTAATGCCTTGCTGGTAGGAACCAACCAGAGCAAATACCTGATCATTGGAACCGCTACGGAAGCGGTAACCAATATTTTCTTCGATTATTCACTTATCTATGGAAAATTCGGCATGCCGGAACTGGGTTTTGACGGGGCGGCCTATGCTTCTATCATCTCTGAATTTGCAGGTCTGCTGGTTATTTTTATTGTGATCCGGTTAAACGGCGTGGCCAAACAGTTACACCTCTTTAAAAACTGGGCCTATGATGCGTCTAATGTAAAACTGATCATCAACCAGTCGTACCCGCTCATTCTCCAGCATGGCATCAGTGTGATCAGTTGGGAGTTTTTTTATATCCTGATAGAACACCATGGCGAGCGCGATCTGGCCGTATCGAATACCATGCGGAATATCTTCGGTTTCTTCGGCTGTTTTACCTGGGCTTTTGCCGCTACGGCCAATACCATGGTGAGTAATGTCATTGGCCAGAACCGCGAGCACCATGTGAAGGAACTCATTTACCGGATCATGGCATGGAGTCTGGGTTTTGCGTTGCTGGTCTGTATTTTCCTGAACCTATTTCCGCACCTGTTTTTATCGATGTATGGACAGGGCGAAGACTTTATTACGGCCGCCATACCCGTTCTTCGGGTGGTATCCAGTGCGCTGGTGCTGATGTCTGTGGCGGTGGTCTGGATGAATGCAGTTACCGGAACGGGCAATTCAAAAATGAATCTTTTGTCGGAAGTAGCCGCCATCACTTTTTACTGCATTTACGTCTACATCGTACTGGAAAAGCTCAAACTACCCATTGCCTGGGGCTGGGCAAGTGAGTGGATCTACTGGACCACCATTTTTGTACCTTCTTTCTGGTATATACAGAGTGGGCGGTGGAAGAATAAAAAGCTATAGAACAGAAGAACAGATGAGCAAGGAACAGATGAACAAGGATCGGAATAAAAATACGCTCCGTTCATCTGTTCCTTGTTCGATATTCTTCTGTTCTTATCCTTTCAGCTTAGTTACAAGATCTACATACTGCTGCATCGCAGCCTCTTTACTGGTGCCCGCCAGCTTGGCCCAGGCTTCGTGTTTGAATTTGGCCACAAAATCAAAGGGATTCGAGGGACCACTTTCGGTAGTATCACCTTCTGTGGCCTGCTTAAACAGTGAATACAGTTTTAACAAGGTTTCGTTATCAGGTTTTTCTGATAATAATTTGCTGTTGGCTACGGCCTGTTCGAAGAGTTGCTGAAGTTCCATGGAAATTAAAAATTAGAAATTAACAATTAAAAATTAAGCGGCGTCGGAACGCTGAAGCGGTCTGACGCCTAAACACCTTACAACACGGGTGCCTACCCACCTAAAAGTAGTAGTAATTAGTGAACTACTGCATCGATGCCAGCAACTTACTTCCTTCTGCTTTATAGGCAATATCATCTGTAGTTCTGGTGGGTAGTTTTACCAGCCTGTTCAATACTTCAATTGCTTCAGCGGGCCGGCGGTTGTCTTTGTAGGCTTTGGCAAGATCTAAATAGTTGCTTACAAAATAAGGTTCCAGTGATTTGCATTTTTCCATATATCTGATCGCATCGTCCAGATTGCCTTCGGGTAATCCTCCGTAAAATAATTTTACAGCCACTTTTTTAATACCCGATAAATTAGCCATTTCATAATGCCATTTACCCAGTGTGTAATTGGCTTTGGCATGATTGGGATTGATGGATAAAGCACGATCCGCATAGAGTTTCACATCTTTTACATATGCTACAATCTTTTTGTTTTCGCTTTCCACATCCGTCATTTTGCCGGCAACCATTGCCATGGCATAAGCCGCATCGGCCTGGTTACTATCGGCCTGGAAGGCACGGTTGGCAAAAGACAAAGCGGTTTCGTAAGACAGTCTTTTGCTGTTTTTATCCGTTTGCCGGTTACCCAGGGCCACATTCAGCTCGGCCAGTTTTACGAGTGATTTCAGGTGATTTGGGTTCTGCAGCAGTACCTGTTTGTATTTGTCCAGTGCCTCGGGTTCTTTTAATTGTTTTTCCAGGTTATCGGCTTCTTTCAGCAATACATTGATCTCCTGTGCAGGGGCGGATAGTAATGAACAGGCACAAAAAATAAGGAACAGGTATTTCATGAAAAGTAAGTTATGATGTAGTTCTTTTGAGTGTAAAACTGACGCCAACGCTGCCTTCTATCTGCGTAATGGGCGGATATTTTTTGCGGATGGCAATCTCCACTTCTTCTGCCAGAGAAAACTGTGCCAGAATTTCCGAAGCGATCTCTGTGATCACCGTTTCGAGCAAAGGCGTGGGGATCGCCATGCGTTTCTTCACCAGCTCATATACTGCCACGTAATCTATACTGTCAGATAAATGCTTTACCGGTATGGCAATAGGCGTATAATTGATCGTTATATTCAACTCAAACGCATTGCCCAAGAGTTTTTCTTCCTGGTAAATACCATGATGGGCAAAGAGAGTGAGATTGTGGAGGTGGATGGAAAGCATTCGGTAATTAACAATTAGCAATTAAAAATTAAAAATAGAAAAAGGGAATCGGCATTTACATACTACTAATTGTTAATTTTTAATTGCTAATTACTAATTAAGCTCAGGCGATTCCTTTCGCACTCAGATACCGTTCCGCATCCAGTGCGGCCATACAGCCACTGCCGGCAGCGGTTACGGCCTGGCGATAGTTTTTATCCTGTACATCTCCGGCGGCAAATACACCTTCGATATTGGTTTTGGTGGTGCCGGGTTCGGTTAAGATATAACCGGTCTCGTCCATGTTAATATATTCTTTGAAGATATCGCTGTTGGGCTGGTGACCAATGGCCACAAAAAATCCGCTGATCGGAATTTCCTGCGTTTCATTTGTCTGGTTGTTCTTTACACGCACGGCTTCTACTTTTTTCTCACCCAGGATTTCATCGGTATCTGTGTTCCAGTATACTTTGATATTCGGTGTGTTCAGCACCCTGTCCTGCATCACTTTACTGGCGCGCATTTTATCTTTACGGATAAACATGTGTACCGTGGTACAGAGTTTAGAAAGATACATGGCTTCTTCTGCTGCCGTATCCCCTGCCCCAACAATGGCTACTTCCTTTCCACGGAAAAAGAATCCGTCGCATACGGCACAGGCACTTACCCCAAAACCATTCAAACGCTCTTCGCTCGGTATACCCAGCCATTTGGCTGAGGCACCGGTACAGATGATCACCGCGTCGGCTTCGATCAGCTTTTCTTCATCGATCCATACTTTGTAGGGCTGCTGACTGAAATCTACTTTGGTAGCCAGTCCATAACGGATATCCGCTCCCATCCTTGCCGCCTGTTTTTCAAAATGCACCATCATTTCCGGACCCTGTATGCCTTCCGGATAACCGGGATAGTTCTCTACTTCTGTGGTAATGGTCAATTGTCCGCCAGGTTGAATGCCCTGGTATAATACCGGTTTCATATTTGCTCTTGCTGCATAAATCGCAGCGGTATAACCTGCAGGGCCTGATCCGATGATCAATATATGTACCCTTTCTGTAGCCTCATTTGTCATGTGTGATTCTTTAGTATGTTAGACGAGCAAAAATATCATTCCCTTACCGTTTTACCGCTTTGATTGTACACAAAACCGGTTTATTTGGGGATAATCAGGCTTTTGTACTGAACGGCATAACCGCAAAAAGATCCCAGGGCCTGGTTGTCGATATTACCGATCACTTTTCCCGGTGTAGAAAAGGGATTGCCTAGAGATTGCCAGGCAAATTCCCATGTTTTCCAGAAATCAAAACTGGCTTTATCAATATTGCACATTTTCACTATCACCGTATCTCCTCTCTTAAAATAGCCGTAATCTTCAAATTTCACTTTCTCATTTTTAGTAACACCCTGGTCTATCTGAACATCATAGGTTTTGCCATCAATGATCTGGTCATCAAATACACTATTCATACCCGGAAAAAAATCATCCCGGTTGGTTTTGGTAAAATAGCGGATATAATTACCAAACCCTGGCGGATCGGTAACCCGCGACATCAACACCACTTTATTGGTATCTGTATTGAACGGCGCTTTTTTCCACCAGAGCGAATCTATTTTTTTGGCCAGCACCGGAATCTGGGTTTGCGACTGGTACACCTGTCCGCCTGTTTCAATTCTTAAACGGTAGGTTTTGCCCTGCTCTCCATACATAGCATTGGCCGGGTCTATGCTGTAATAATAAAATGTATAGCCACCTGTAAGCGGAACGTTATATTCTTTCAGTAATACGGTTCTGCTGCCATCGTTCACGGTTATTTTGGCTCCATTAACGTAGGTATTATTTAAGGTGGCAGGATCAATGGTAGAGAAATAATTGAGGGAAGTAGATAAGACCACATACGGTGCCTGACCACTCTCGATCTGCGCTTCTACCACCAGTTTGGGTGCCTGCACTTCGGGCTCTAACTGAACAGTTTTTTCACAGGCCATCAGCAGCGGTAACAGACACACTAAAAATCCCCATTTTTTCATACTGTAAATTTATATGGAATACAACAAGCAGAAATCATAAAAGTTAATTAGGGTTCTTGATTGCAGGGAAAAGAGGTACATGATTAAGGATGCGAGTAACCTGTAGGCCTATTCTCCGTTAGGTCTTAAGTTCTAAGTTCTAAGTTCGGCGTTCGATATTCGGTGTTCGATATTCACTTCTCCTTTCTCTCCAAATAAAAGCCCCTCTGTTACCAGAAGGGCCCATTATCTTGGTTGCGTAGTATTTTATCCCAGGTATGCTTTTAAGGCATTGCTGTAGCGTGCTTTCTGCAGGCGTTTGATGGCTCTTTCCTTGATCTGGCGGATACGCTCTTTGGTAAGATCGTATTTCATACCGATCTGCTCAATGGTAACCCCGTTTTCGCCATCCAGTCCGAAATAAGCGTTTACGATCTCGGCTTCGCGTGGACTGAGCGATTTCAGTACCCGGCGGATCTCTTCGCGCAGTGAATCTTTCATCACATCTTCATCCGTATCGTCGCTGCCTTCCAGCAGATCGCCCATGGCCACATCTTCTGCTTCGTGCACAGGTGCATCCAGTGAGGTATGACGGGTGTTGCTCTGGAAAATATTGTTGATCTCGGTTTCGCTCATTTCCAGAATCTCGGCCAACTCTTCGGTAGAAGGCTCACGCTCATGTTCCTGTTCAAAAGCCATATAGGCTTTGTTGGCTTTATTGTAAGTGCCGATCTTATTCTGTGGTAGACGTACCAGACGACCCTGCTCGGCCAAAGCCTGCAGAATAGACTGACGGATCCACCATACAGCATAAGAAATGAATTTAAAACCCTTGGTTTCATCGAAACGCTGGGCAGCTTTGATCAGACCAAGGTTACCCTCGTTGATCAGGTCACTCAGAGAAAGACCCTGGTGCTGGTATTGTTTCGCTACAGAAACCACGAAACGGAGATTGGCCTGAACCAGTTTGTCCAATGCACGCTGGTCGCCCATTTTGATGCGTTGCGCCAAAGTAGTTTCCTCTTCGGGGGTGATCATCGGGATTTTGGAAATTTCCTGCAGGTACTTCTCAACGGCCTGTGAATCTCTGTTGGTAATCTGTGTAGCGATCTTGAGCTGCCTCATGTTGTATAGTTACGTATTTATTGTAAACGATTCTAAGACCCCATTTGTTTTGTAAACGCTGTAAAGGAAATAGTTAAAGTAGTTAACGCATCCCATTCTGAGGCCTGCAAAGGTACGTTGCAACATCGAAATATGCCAGCTTTTGTGGAAAAACTTAGGTAAATGGGCAAAAAAGCGCAGGCTTTTGCAGGAAATCTGTATAAATTATCCCGTTTCCGACTTGGGTTACAGTACTGAATCGGAGTATCTTCGCAATCTATGATCGATTTTCGCTCAGACACAGTAACCCGTCCTACCCCGGGAATGCTGGAAGCAATGATGAAAGCCCCTGTTGGGGACGATGTTTTTGGTGAGGACCCCTCCATTAACCAGTTAGAAAGCCTATCAGCCTCCCTTTTTGGGATGCAGGCGTCCGTTTTTTGTCCGAGTGGCACCATGACCAATCAAATAGCAATTAAATGCCATACACAGCCGGGTGACGAAGTGATTTGTGAAAGGCTATCGCATATTTACCAATATGAAGGCGGGGGCATCGCTTTTAATTCCGGGGCATCTGTACGGCTGATCGATGGTAACCGGGGCCGGATTACGGCAGACCAGGTAAAGGAAAACATCAATCCGGATGATGTGCATAAACCCAGCACTACCCTGGTTTCTCTCGAGAATACCGGTAACCGTGGCGGTGGTAGTTGTTATGATTTTGCTGATATACAAGCCATTAAAGAGGTTTGTTTACAAAATAACCTGAAGCTCCACCTGGATGGTGCCCGTTTGTTCAATGCCCTTGTGGCCAAAAACGAAACCTGTAAACAATACGGGGAAGTATTCGATTCCATCTCTATCTGTCTGAGTAAGGGATTGGGTACTCCGGTGGGAAGTGTGCTGATAGGCAGTGCTGCCATGATCAAAAAAGCCCGCAGGATCAGAAAGATCTTTGGAGGTGGTATGCGGCAGGCAGGTTATCTGGCGGCAGCCGGTATTTATGCCCTGGAAAACCATGTGGCCCGTTTGGCCGATGATCACCGCCATACACAACAGATTGCTACTGCCTTACAGGGAAAGGATTTTGTGGGTGAGATCTTACCCGTAGAAACCAATATCCTCATTTTTGAAGTGAAGGGAAGGTATACAGCCGCTTCGCTGGCAGCCAGATTAAAAGAGCAGGGTGTTTTTGTGATGGCCATTGCACCCACACAGGTAAGGATCGTGGTACACCTTGATATCAAACCGGAGGATGTTACCCGGACCATTGACCTGATCAATACCTTATAAAAGAACAAGAAGAAGAGAATTTTAATAGTAGAGCTATGTTACCCAGAATTAACCCAACGAATACACAGGCCTGGTTTTTATTGAAAAAACACCATGAGGAAGAAATGAGTCGCCGGCATATGCGCGACCTGTTTGCGGCTGATCCCGAACGTTTTCAGAAATTTTCTATCCGTTTCGGAGAGATCCTTTTCGATTATTCCAAGAATATCATCAGCCAGAAAACCCTGCAATTGTTACTGCAACTGGCAGAGGATTGTAAGCTGAAAGAGGCGATCCATGAAATGTTTGCCGGCATTAAGATCAATGAAACCGAGCAACGTTCTGTATTACATACGGCCCTTCGCAATTTTTCTGACACTGCCATTCTGGTAGAAGGAAAAGACATCATGCCCCGGATCCGCAAAGTGCAGGAACACATGAAAGCTTTCTGCGAAGAAGTGCATAGTGGTAAATGGAAAGGATATACCGGCAAAAAGATCAGATACATTGTCAATATCGGGATCGGTGGCAGCGATCTGGGACCATTTATGGTAACCGAAGCCCTCCGCCCCTACTGGAAAGAAGGCATTGAAACCTTTTTTGTGAGTAATGTGGATGGTACGCATATAGCCGAAACCCTGAAGAAAGTAAATCCCGAAGAAACCCTGTTTCTGGTGGCTTCCAAAACGTTTACCACGCAGGAAACCATGACCAATGCCCACACGGCCAGGGAATGGTTTTTGAAAGAAGCCAAACTGGAAGCTCATGTGGCCAAACATTTTGTGGCGTTAAGCACCAATGAAAAAGAAGTAACGGCTTTTGGCATCGATAAAGCCAATATGTTCGAGTTCTGGGATTGGGTAGGCGGCCGTTATTCACTCTGGAGTGCCATCGGTTTATCGATAGCCCTCACTATCGGGTATGATCATTTTGAGCAATTACTGAAAGGTGCCCATGCCGTAGATGAGCATTTTCACAAAGAGAAATTTGATAAAAATATTCCGGTGCTGATGGCTTTACTCGGCATCTGGTACACCAATTTCTTTGGTGCACAAAGTGAAGCCATTCTCCCGTACGATCAATACATGCATCGTTTCCCTGCGTATTTTCAACAGGGTAATATGGAAAGCAATGGAAAAAGCATTGACCGCAGCGGTAACCCGGTGAATTATGCCACAGGCCCGGTGATCTGGGGAGAACCTGGCACCAACGGTCAGCATGCGTTTTACCAGTTGATTCACCAGGGAACCTGTATGATCCCCTGCGATTTTATCGCGCCGGCCATTAGTCATAATGCCTTGGGCGACCACCATGTAAAACTGCTTTCCAATTTCTTTGCGCAAACAGAAGCGCTGATGAACGGAAAAACGGAGAATGGGGTAAAAGTGGAGCTGATGAAAGCCCATAAAAACGAGGAAGAGATCAAGAAACTGGCGCCCTTTAAAATATTTGAAGGAAATAAACCCACCAATTCCATCCTTGTAAAAGAGATCAATCCTTATACACTGGGAAGCCTGATCGCTTTATACGAACACAAGATCTTTGCACAGGGTGTGATCTGGAATATTTTCAGTTTTGACCAGTGGGGTGTGGAACTGGGCAAACAGCTGGCCAACCAGATATTGCCGGAACTGGTAACAGAAGAAGCCGTAAATGGGCACGATTCATCTACCAACGGATTGATCAATGCCTTCAAAGCCTTCATCAAACCCTGATCATGGAAGGAGTAACCATCAGACCCATAGCGCCGGGCGATAATGCAAGCATGGCCAATATCATCCGCAGAAGCCTGGAAGAGTTTGGCGCCGCCAGACCCGGAACTGTGTATTATGATGACACAACAGATCATTTGTTTGAACTGTTTCAGTCTACCCCAAAAAGCGCCTATTACGTAGCTATCAAAGAGGGCCAATTGGTGGGTGGTGCAGGCATTTTTCCTACGGAGGGTTTGCCGGAAGATACCTGTGAGCTGGTGAAGATGTACCTCTCTCCTGCAGCCCGCGGATCAGGACTGGGCCGATTCATGATTGATCAGTGTTTACAGAAAGCCAAAGAGAACGGATTTCTTGCGGTGTATCTAGAAACCATGCCCGAACTAAAGAAAGCAGTAAGCGTATATGAAAAGTTCGGATTTACTTATTTGAAAGGCCCCATGGGTAACTCGGGACATAACGGATGTGATATCTGGATGTTGAAGACTTTATAAATGAAAAGAGCCACTGATCAGCGGCTCTTTCAGTTTTTTATTAGAGTGTATTACCATTTATCTACTTCTTCAGAAGCCAGGTTGGAGGCTTCAGCATCTGCCACGGCACTGCTGACCGCTACCGGTGTTACAGGTGCTTCAGCTATCACTTCGGCTGGTTCAACAACCGCTTCTTCTGCGGCGGCAACTGCTACTTCTCCCCCTTCTGCTGTGGGTGCGCCTTCCTCATCATATTCATGGTTAAACGCATCGAAATCAAAATCCGGCATCAGGTCGGTTTTCACGTAGTCAATGGCTTCACCTAGGGCTTTGATGAATTTGTTGAAGTCTTCCTTATACAGAAAAATCTTATGCCTGTCGTACCCATTGTCATCAAAGCGCTTGCGGCTTTCAGTGATGGTCAGAAAATAATCATTTCCCCTGGTTGCCCTTACATCAAAAAAATAGGTTCTTCTTTTACCTGCCCTGATCCGTTTGCTGTAAACACTTTCCATTTTTTTGTCATTGTTCTCGTACGCCACAGTAGTTAGTTTTTTGGTTTTCGAATCCTTTTTTAAGTATGACAAATATAGGATTGTTTATGAATTACCAAAATTTTAGCAGAAACGCCGGAACAGGGGTAACCGGAAGCCCCGGAACACAGTAAATATGCGGGTTTGATCGGATTTCCGGGTAATCAGGATTCGGCCTTATCCAACCGGTTCTCCATCAGTTGCAGCCTGAATAATTCGGCATAATACCCATTCTTTGCCATCAGGGTTTCGTGGGTACCCTGTTCTACCAGTTCCCCATTTTCGAGTACGATGATTTTATCGAAAGGAAAACTGGAGAAGATCCGGTGGGTGATGATGATGGCCGTTTTATCGTGCAGGTAGCGGTACAGGTTACCAATGATCTCATTTTCTGTTTTGGCATCAACCGCACTCAGGCAGTCGTCGAATACAATGATCTCTGGTTCTTTGATCAAAGCCCGGGCAATGGAGATCCGCTGTTTTTGTCCGCCGCTTAAGGTAACACCCCTTTCGCCGATCATGGTGTCATACCCTTTACTGAATCCGAGAATTTCTTTGTGTACACTGGAGAAACCGGCGGCTTTCTCAATACTTTCCTGCGTAGCCGGATGGGCCAGTCCGAAACTGATATTATCACTCACCGTATCGCTGAACAGGAATATATCCTGTTGCACATAACTGATCTGCTCCCGAAGTGTCCGCAGATCTATGTTTCTGATATCGGTACCGCCAATGCTGATGCTACCTTCCTGCGGGTCATAAAAGCGGAGCAGTAACTGTGCCATGGTAGACTTACCACTGCCTGTTCTGCCCAGTAACAGGATCTTCTCCCCTTTCCGGATATGCAGGTTGCAGTGCTGCAATGCCTGTATACCTGTATGAGGATAGACAAAACTGACATTCTTAAAATGAATATCGCCGGCTACCGGTGCCGTTCGTTTTTCTTCACTGTTGGTGATGGTTGGTTTGGTCTGCAGAAACTCGTTCAGTCTTTTCTGCGAAGCAGCTGCCCGTTGAATCATGCTGGCCGTCCAGCCAATGGCACTCACGGGGAAAGTGAGCATGTTGATATAGATCACAAACTCCACAATCAGGCCCACTTTACTGCTGTCTTCCAACGCCTGCATCCCTCCCACCATAATGGTCACCAGTGTACTCAGCCCGATCATCAGTGCCATACTCGGAAAATAAATGGCTTCTACTTTGGCCAGTCCTACCGCATTGGTTTTATACGATTCACTGTTGCGCTGAAAGAAACCCAGCATGGCTTTTTCCTGTACAAAGGATTTGATCACCCGGATGCCGGAAAAAGATTCCTGTGCATTGGTGGTGAGGTCGGATAACAAACCCTGGATCTTTTCGCTTTTTTTATTGATGACACTGTTCACTAGGTAAATCGTGATCGCTAACACCGGCAAGGGGGCCAGTACCAGTAAAGTAAGTTGTACATCTTTACGCAACATATTCACCACACAAAAACCGATCAGGGTAATGAGGTTGATGAGGTACATCACTGCCGGACCGGTATACATTCTCACACGGCTTACATCTTCCGTCATCCGGTTCATGAGGTCACCGGTGCTATGGGTTTTATAGAACTGGGTATCCAGTTGCTGGTAATGTTGAAAAATTTCGTTTTTCTGGTCATACTCAATATGACGACTCATCACGATAATGGTTTGCCGCATAAAGAACATCAGAATACCCCTTACAACGGCCAGACCCAGAATGGTGAGGCTGCAAAGGGCTACCAGCCAGCCAAAACTGAAATTTCCCGACTGAATGGTGGTAATGAACCAGTCTACCAGCGAATCATGCACCGGTTTGGTAGCGGCCGGACGGGCGCCTGGTAAACGCTGCTGCACCTGGTTCACCACAAAACCGGTAACCTGGGGTGCCAGCACCGCAAAATAGTTGGAAGCCACCACGAAAAAGATCCCGATGAAAAAACGGTTTCGGTATTTCCAGAAATATTTATTGAGGGCTGCGAGGTGCTTCAATGATAGTACTTGTTTGTACAAAGGTACAAGCCCTGCCCTATCAAAACCCGGATCAATTGGATGAGTGGGTAAATAACGGGTTATGGGTAGGTTTCCCGATCATTCTTATATCGCTTTGCTGAAAGTATTGGCGCCACTCTGGTTACGCCACAGATACGCATCAAAGGCCGCGCTGATGATGCGGATAAAGGACATGCCCTTTTCAGTTACCTGTATTGTGCGGTCGGAAACTTTGACCAGTTCATCTGCTTCCAGCAGCGCCAGTTTTTCAAAAGCCGCTTCTATAAAATCGGGCTCCAGTACCGGGTTATCGAGAGCTGTTTCGTTCTCACACATCAGTTCCAGGATCTTTTTACGGATAACGGTATCCTCTTCATTTAACCGATGGCCATGCACCAATGGCAAAATGCCCTGATCGATCTTTGTTTCATAGGCTTCCACTTCTTTTTCATTCTGTGCAAAGCCATACCAGGCATCGCTGATGCTGGATACGCCCAAACCAATGATCAGCCTGGATCGGGTAGTGGTATATCCCATAAAATTCCGGTGCAGTTTGCCCTGACGGGCGGCGGTAAAAAGTTTGTCGTTTGCCAGCGCAAAATGATCCATTCCAATGGGCTGAAAACCGGCTCCCTCCAGCAATTCCCTTCCCCTGCTGTACATGGCCCATTTATCTGCGGCAGCAGGCAGATCGGCTTCCGAATACCGGCGCTGTACTTTGCTTTTCCAGGGTACATGCGCATAGGAGTAAAATGCGATCCTGTCGGGCATCAGCGTTTTGATCAACTCTACGGTATGTTCTACACTGTTGACGGTCTGGTGTGGCAAACCATAGACGAGATCGATGTTAATGCTTGTATATTGATATTTCCTTGCCCAGTCTACCACTTCTTTGGTTTTTTCAAAAGACTGGATCCGGTTGATCACAAACTGTACTTTGGGATCGAAGTCCTGCACCCCCAGACTGATCCGGTTAAACCCTACCGATGCCAGCCTTTTGATATGTTCTTCGGTAGTATAGTTCGGATGTACTTCTATACTGAATTCATGATCGTCTTTGACGATGGCATCCCGTGTGATGCCATTGATGAGTTGTTCCAGGTTATCTGGGCTGAAAAAAGTAGGGGTTCCGCCTCCGAGGTGGATCTCTCTGATCACCGGTGTTGCGGGTAAGAATGAACGGTACATGGCCCACTCTTTCAGTACGCTGCTGATATAAGGATCTTCTACCGCATGGTTAACAGTGATGCGTTTGTTACAGGCACAGAACGTACACATGTTTTCGCAGAAAGGAAGGTGGATATAAATACACAGTTCCCCGTTCTCTTCCCGGAAAGTATTCACAACTGTTTCTTTCCAGCTGGCTTCGGTCATCGTTCCAAAATCCCAGTAAGGTACCGTTGGATAACTGGTATAACGGGGTGTGGGCAGGTCGTACTTCTGTAATAGGGGTAAAATAGTTGCGGTCATGGTAAGGGTTGTAATACGGGCAAAATTATTCCGGCAGGACCCGGTAAAAAATGATAAATGTTAGGGGAATTGCGGGAATGCGGCCAAAACTGTCATGCCACTGTAAAATAAACAGAGATAAGTATCTTTAGTCTTTCCCAATTGTAAAATGCCACATATGAAAAGAACCCCCACTCTCTTATTTTCTTTATTGATAACACTAACCGTATTTGCGCAACCCACGCAAAAACCGCCGCTCCATGGTAAAAACTGGATGGCCATCACCGGTAAACCGCTGGCGGCTACGGCGGGTTCGATCGTTTTCCAGAAAGGTGGAAATGCAGTAGATGCTGCCTGCGCCATGCTGGCCGCAACCTGCACCATGTGGGACGTACTTAGCTGGGGCGGCGAAACACAGGCATTGATCTATAATCCCAAAACCAAAAAAGTGATTGCCATCAATGCATTGGGTGTAGCTCCTACTGGTGCCACAGTTGACTTTTTCAAAAGCAAGGGATATAATTTTCCACCAGAATATGGCCCATTGGCAGCCGTAACACCGGGTACCGTGGGTGGTCTCTGCCTGATGTTGTCAGAATTTGGCACCATGAGTCTGCAGCAGGTGCTGGCCCCCGCCATGCAACTGGCAGCCGGTTATCCGATCGATGCACAAACGGCTAACAGCATGGAAAGAGGAAAAGACCGCATCAAAGAATGGCCCTACTCTTCTAAAGTTTTTCTGACACATAAAGGTGAGAAACGTGAAGCACCGGAGGCAGGTGAGATTTTTGTACAGAAAGACCTGCTGCAAACATTGACCAAACTGGTAGAAGCAGAACAGAATGCACTGAAGAAAAAGAAGAGCCGGAAAGAAGCTATTATGGCTGCCTACGATCGTTTCTACAAAGGAGATATTGCCGATGAGTTTGTAAGAGGCAGTAAAGAACAGGGTGGACTGATCACCAAAGAGGACTTGGCCAAATGGAAACCGGTGATCGAAGAGCCGATGCAGACTTCCTACAAAGGCATTGATGTATACAAACTGCAGCAATGGACACAGGGACCGATGATGTTACAGTCACTGAATATCCTGGAGAATTTTGACCTGAAATCGATGGGTTATAATAGTCACAAATACATTCATACCCTTTACCAGGCCATGAACCTGGCGTATGCGGATCGTGATTTTTATTATGGCGATCCGGCTTTTCCGCCGGCAGAACCTATGAAAGGTTTGTTGAGTAAGGCCTATGCCAAAGACAGGTCAAAACTGATTGGTTTTGAAAAGAACGATGCTTTTGCACAACCTGGTGATCCCTATCCGTACGAGGGCAAGACCAATCCCTTTACAGACCTGCTCAAAAAAAGGAGGTCGTTTACGGAAGGCGAAGCCGGTTCTGGCAACGCTATTCCCAAACACGACCAGACAGCCACGCTTACCGGGCCTGCCATTGATGAAGCTTATATGGATCGTTTATGGCGTGGTACTACTTCTGTGGAAGCGGCCGATACGTCGGGCTGGGTAGTTTCTATCGTGCCCAGCGGTGGCTGGTTACCCGCCTGTATTGCAGGTAATACGGGTATTGGTATGAGTCAGCGCATGCAGAGTTTTGTACTCGATCCACTCATTGATCCTTTTAACGTGGTAGAGCCGGGTAAAAGACCTAGGGTTACGTTAACCCCTTCACTGGCATTGAAGGACGGTAAACCTTTTCTCTGTTTTGGAGTGCAGGGCGGCGATACACAGGACCAGAATCTGGTACAGTTTTTTCTCAACATCGTAGAGTTTGGTATGACGGTACAGCAGGCTACCGAAGCGGCTAATTTTAATACCAACCAGCTCTGGTTATCCCTTGGCGGCAGCAAACTGGCGGATCGTTTACCCAAGCCGGGCAGCATACTTCTCTCCAATCAAACACCGGCAGGTGTGAGTGATGAGCTGAAAAAAATGGGCTATAAAATAAGCACGGGCAGCCGTACAAGCGGCCCCATCAATGCCATCCTGTTCGATTGGAAACATGGTAGTTTGTGGGGCGGCAGCAGCAATAATGGAGAAGATTATGGTATTGGCTGGTAACTGCGTTAGCAGATATAAAAAAAGCCATGGTTGTTATCACCATAGCTTTTTTATTGCTTGCATTATGATTATAAAGTAGACAGATCAATCACAAACCGGTATTTCACATCAGAGCGGATCATTCTTTCATACGCATCGTTGATGTACTGAACCGGTATCACTTCCACATCCGATACGATATTTTTCTCTGCGCAGTAGTCCAGCATTTCCTGGGTTTCTTTGATACCACCGATCATGGAACCGATAATACTGCGGCGTTTGGTGATCAAAGAGAATGGCGATAAAGAAGGTTCTTTGGAAGGCAGACCTACAATCAGCAGTTTTCCTTCTATATCCAGCAGGTCGAGGAATTCGGTGTAATCATGATTAGCAGAAACCGTATCAAGGATCACATCAAAATGACTGGCATGTTTTTTCATCGCTTCTTTATCTGTCGAAAGCAGGAAATGATGCGCACCCAGTCTTTTGGCATCGGCTTCTTTGGAGGGTGATGTGCTGATCACCGTTACTTCTGCTCCAAAAGATACGGCGAATTTTACACCCATATGTCCCAGTCCACCCAGTCCTACCACCGCTACCCGCTGTCCTGCTGTAACCCCAGCAAAACGTAATGGCGAGTAAGTAGTAATACCTGCGCAGAGCAAAGGTGCTGCTGCAGCCGGATCTAACTTATGCGAAAGGTGTAATACAAATCTTTCTTTTACCACGATCTGCGAAGAATACCCACCCTGTGCCACGGTTACGCCATCTCTTTCCATGGCATTATACGTGCCGGTCATACCTTCTTCACAATATTGTTCCTGGTCTCTGTTACAGTTTTTACAGGTGCAGCAGGAATCCACCATCACACCTACCCCCACTTTATCACCTACTTTGAATTGGGTTACATTAGAACCTGTACTCACCACTTCGCCGATGATTTCATGGCCGGGCACCATGGGATACATGGAACCACCCCACTCATCTCTGGCCTGGTGAATATCGCTGTGGCATACTCCGCAGTAGTCAATCCGGATCTGTACATCGTCTGCACGGAGGTCTCTCCTGCTGAAAGAAAAAGGTTCTAATGGGGTTTTGGCATCTAAAGCTGCATACGCTTTTGCGGGGATCATATCAGGTTGATTTTTGAATGAGGGAATCAGGGTTTAAAAATACAACGTACTGAATGACAGTACTTTGTTTTTTACGAAAACGTTTACTCCGCTTTTTTGTTCAAAAGAGTTGATTGTTTGGTGAGCCAGATCAGCGGATGCCTGACCGGCAGGTTGCGGATCACTTCTTCTTCGGTAGGTGCATGGTTCAGCGTTGCCCAGGTCTGCAGCCAGCTCTTTTCGCCAAAAGCGGCCGCACCCAGCAAGAGTGCGGGTTGCGCTACGGGCCAGTTATCCCAGTACATTACATCTTTGGGAAAGGGCCAGCTTGTTTTGTCTTTGATATATGGATACATAAAAGCGATTCCCTTTTTTATAGAACGCCCATCTTCCGTGCTATACTGCCAGAGATCATTTTCCGGCGTGGAGAGTAGCTGGCAGATCATCACCATGGCATCCAGGTTAAACAGCGAATAACCATAGGGTTTGGTACGACGCGTTTCTCTCGGAAAACTTCCATCCCCTGCCATCTGCGCTGGCAATAATACCTGTTTGTAACGGTCGGTGCAGAACTTCAGTAGCGGTTGGTTGCCCGTAAAACGGGCAAAACAGGCCACCTGCATGACCCAGCAGGTACCGTGGTTATTCTCGGCTTTCATTTCGGCGATACCATAGGGATGTGTGGTTAACCAGCCAAGGTATTGCGCAAACCATTGCTGTGTGGTCTGGTAACAATTTTTGTCCATGGCATCAGATGATTGCATTACCAGTAATGCCTGCACCACTTCCATCAGTTGTATGGTATCAATGATACCGATGCCTCTGCCGGTAAAACGCCCCTTGATGGCCTGTGCATATAACAGATGCGGATTCATCCGTGTGGCAGTATCTGCGAACCAGGCTTTGCAGTGTTTTACTGCATGTAACACATATAAGCGATTACCTGTTAACTGATAGGCAGCCGCCAATGCGCCCATGATGCGGCTGAACCGGATCATGGCAAGACGATGTGCGGTGAAATTGGCGGGATTGGTTAAGCCGTCTTTTTGTATATATGGACTATCCGCACTAACCGGATCAGGCCACCAGTAGTCGCCTTCCGAAAAAAAATCATGTTTGCCTCCGGCAGATCTGGGAGAAGAAATGGCGGTAACGGTGATGGGTTCCTGTTGCAGGGCCCAGCTGGCTTCTTCAAGTACCTGTTTGGATAATTGCGCTGCGGCTGTTTGCCAAACAACGGGTTCCTGCGCCTGATTGGCTAAGCTATGGATGATCAGCAGCAAAAAGAAAGTAAACCGCCTTATTATCGGGTATCTCACTTGTTTTGCTTTCTGCAGACCGGCCATCAGGTTAATTATTCAGTTTGATGAATCCCCCGTCGATCGGGTAATCATTTCCCGAAATAAAAGAAGCTTCTTTGCTGCAGAGATACAAAGCCAACGTTGCCACTTCTGCCGTATTGGCCATGCGGCCGATGGGTTGCGACTGAGACAGTTTTTCAAACATCTCTTTTTCTTTACCCGGATAATTTTTAGAGAGAAATCCATCCACAAAAGGCGTATGTACCCTTGCCGGTGAGATGGAGTTACAACGGATACCCTGTTTCAGGTAATCTTTGGCTACGCTCATCGTCATGGCATATACGGCACCCTTACTCATGCTATAGGCAAACCTGTCTGGTATACCCACCAATGCTGCAATGGAAGCTACATTCAGGATTACGCCACCGCCCTGTTTGATAAATTGCGGGATGGCTTCGTGTAAACAGTTATACGTGCCTTTTACGTTTACGTTGAATATTTTTTCAAAATCTTCTTCACTGGTTGTGGCGGCAGTTCCGATATGTGCAATACCTGCGCTGTTAACCAGTATATCCAACTGGCCGATATGACGGAATATGGTATGAACCTGTGCCTGGTTACTCACATCACAAATATGGAACGCTGCTTTACCGCCTGCTTTTTCTATTCCGGCAACCGTTTGTGTTACCTGCTCTTCGTTGATATCGAGCAGGTGCACAAATGCCCCCTGGCTGGCAAATACTTCTGCCACTGATCTGCCGATCCCGCTTCCGCCACCGGTGATCACGGCTGTTTGTTGATTGAGTGAAAACATGATTCGCTGCTGCTTAAAGTTGTAAATAATCTTCTTCCAGGTCAAATATCTTATCCATCAGGACCCATTTTTCGCCCGGTTGGGCAAACGGAAGTGGTTGCTGAAAATGCCACATCAGCGCTTCCCATTCCTGTACCTTTTCGTTGCCTGCATCGGCTGCCGCTTTTGCGGCAAAACTGAATCCGTCTATCACTTCCATGATCATTAATAAACGGTTCCCGGCACGGTAGATCTGCATCTGCCGAATTCCCGATCCGGTAATACTGCTGATGATCTCGGGCCATACTTTCCGGTGCCAATCTTCATAAGCCGCAATGGTGCTGGCATCATTCACCAGATCCAGTGCCAGACAATACCTACGCATGTGATTGATTTTTTTGAACCCGGTGCCCCTTCCAGCCAAAATAGGCAACAATGGCAAAACAGAGCAACGGTACAATATAGCCTAACTGAATATTTCCGGTCATATCACTGATCTGTGCCATAATAGGTGGCATAATAGCACCTCCTACAATGGCCATCACAATCAGGCTGCTGCCATATTTGGCATCGGCACCCAGATCGGTGATACCCAGTGAAAAGATGGTCGGGAACATGACAGACATAAAAAACGCGATTCCGATCACCGCATATACTGCCGGTAATCCGTGCACAAACATGGCCACTCCGCAAAGCAGGGTGCTTAACAAACCATACAAAGCCAGTAAACGGGCCGGTTGTATAAAACGCATGAAAAAAGTTCCGGCAAAACGGCCGATCATAAATGCCATGCCACAACCCCAGCCGAGATAATCGGCGGCTTTGATCTTATCCAGATCGGCGGCTTCAACAGCATAGAGAATGAAAAAACTGAATACACAAACCTGTGCCCCTACATAAAAAAACTGTGCCGCAACGGCCCAGCGCAAATGACTGTGCCGCAAACTGTGAAAAATAGATTTGCCTGCAGTTGTTTCCTCCTCATCATGGATCTCCGGTAATTTGATCAGGGCAAATAAAACAGCCACTACCAGAATAATGCTGCCCAATATCAGGTAAGGCATTTTTACACTGGCGGCTTCTGATGCCAAGGCTACCTGCCGGGCGGTGTCGGTCATGGCGCCCAACTCCTCATCCAAAAAACCTTTGGTAAGAATAATGCGGGCACCAATGATGGGTGCCAGTGTGGCGGCCAGTCCGTTAAAGGATTGGGCAAAATTAAGTCGCTGTGTGGCCGTGGCCGGATCGCCCAGTAAAGAAGCGTAGGGATTGGCGGCGGTTTCCAGGATGGTTAATCCACAGGCAATAATGAACAGTGCCAGCAGAAAAAACAGGTATTGCTGTGTATTGGCCGCAGGAATGAATAAAAAGGAACCTACGGCAAACAAGAGCAGACCGGTAATGATGCCCGCTTTGTATCCGTATTTCCGCATCAGGTATCCTGCCGGTAAGGCCATCACAAAATAGGCGATGAAAACGGCAGAGTCTACCAGTGAGGACTGCAGGGTACTGAGACTAAAAGACTTTTTCAGGTGTGGGATCAGGATGGGATCCAGGTTATGTACAAAACCCCATAAAAAGAAAAGGGAGGTCACTAAAATAAAAGGATACAACAGGTTTCGCTGTTGCGGAGACGCTGGTTTCATAAGCAGACAATCGTTTATTCCATCTAATGGAATTTTGTTCTTTTATATGGATTGAAACTAAGGTTTTCTCTGAATCATTCCATATTTTCGCAACGTTTTTTTACAGAAAATGATCCAACTATGATACAGGTAATTCACCGGGCAATCGACATACTCGAATTTGTGGCACGAGATCCGGAAAGACCCAAACTGCTGGGTGAGATCTCTGCCGGCATTAATCTGAAGCCCGGAACCTGTGCAAATATTGTAAAGACCCTCACCCTGCGCGGTTACCTGGAAAAACTGGATGCGCAAAAGGGATACTTACCGGGGAAACAACTCTATACACTGCTCGGAAATACCGGTTATAAAAAAGACCTGATAGAAGCCGCTGACCTGGAAATGGAGATCCTGACGGCGAAACTGAAAGAAAATACCCTGCTGGCAGTACTGAATGGCGAGAACCGCGTGGTGATACACCGCAAAGAAAGCGATCAGTTAGTGCAGGCGCATACGCCGGATGAAAAGAAAGCCTACGATTCTTCTACCGGCCGTTTACTCATTGCCATGTTACCGGATGAGGAACTGGAAAAATACATCGCCCGTTTTGGTCTGCCTTCTTCGCAGATCTGGCATGATGCCAATACCCAACGCAAATTTTATCAGCAGGTAGAACAGATCCGCGATAAAGGTTATGCCGTGATCGAAGACAGTGTGCAGATCATCGGTTTTGCTACCGGCGTGTACCGGAACGGAACCATTGTGGCCTGTCTCAGTATTTATATGCCCGCTTTCCGCTGTACCGATAAGATCCGCAACCGGATGATCAAACTGGGGCTGGAAGCCGCTAAAAAAATTTCCCGGAACCTGGATTAATCGTGGTTAACCTGTAAGAGATGAGGTTTACTGTGTAAGTAGCGCGCAGTAATATTTTTTATCTTTACGGGTGTTTTATTCCTTCCTCCATACTGCCATCTGCAGAACGGTTATTTGTATTTTTATGCTATGGCTGGCGGGATCAATTCCTGTTTCTGCCCAACAGGGTTCCACTATTATACCGGATGCCCCTGTAGCCAAAGACACCATCCACCAGCGCGACCTGATCGACATTGTAGTAAAATGGCTGCGTATCCGCGACACCGATCTGAAAGTGGATGGGAAGAAAAAAATCTACTTTTCCTTTCTTCCTTTTGGGGCTTCTGTTCCGGGCGGAAGCGGTACCGCCTTGATCACGAGTACCACGGCGGGTACCTATCTCGGTCCACGTAAAACCACGTATCTATCCACGGCTAGTTTTGCCCCCTATTGGAATTTTAAGGGTCGGTATGGTTTGCCCTTGCGTACCGCGGTATGGTTACCCAACAATACCTGGACCATACAGGGCGACACCCGTTTTCTGAATTATCCGCAGTTTACCTGGGGCCTGGGCAGCACGCATAACAATACGACTCCACTGCTGGTAGACCAGGTGTATATCCGTTTTCACCAGCAATTCCTGAAACGTATCAAACCTTATCTGTTTGCCGGTGTGGGTTACCATCTCGATTACCATACCAGCATTCAAACCGATGCCGCACCGGGTACACTGGGCCAATACACCGGATACAGTTATGGAACCGGCAGCCGGTCTTTTGCATCCGGATTGAGTCTGAATTTTTTATATGATTCTCGGAATAACGCAATCAATCCCTTACCGGGTGCTTATGTAAACCTGGTATACCGCCAGCAGACAAAACTGTTGGGTAGCGATGATAACTGGCGTTCTTTATTTGTGGATATACGTAAATACGTTTCATTGAACCCCCGCGATCCTATCCAGCAGAATACACTTGCTTTCTGGACCTATCTATGGACCTCTCTCGATAATGGCACCCCCTATCTCGATCTGCCCAGCATCGGCTACGATCCCTACAATCGTTCCGGTCGCGGCATAGACCAGAACCGTTACCGTGGCAAAAGCCTCTATTATGCAGAAACCGAATACCGGCGCGATATTACCCGTGATGGTTTATTCGGGTTTGTGATTTTTGGAAACCTCACTACCGTTAGTGGCACAGGTGGATTCTTCCGCAACTGGTATCCGGCAGCAGGTACGGGTTTGCGGGTCAAGTTCAACAATGGTTCCAAAACCAATATCGGGATCGATTATGCTTTTAGCAAAGGATACAGTTCTTTCAGCATCAGCCTCGGCGAAGCCTTCTAACAACTCTGTATATCTCTGTTTCTTTGTGCGCTCTGTGTTAAAAATAAAACAGATGCTGTAGCATGAATTTTAAAAACGATTTACGGATTAGCGGATGGCGGATTGGCGGATTTTTTATGCAGCGCAGAGCAGATCGGCGATATAAAGAATGGAATCTCACCAGCCTGTTTTGGCAAGGGGGCCTTTTATCGTGACTTTATTCTTAGACCGGTCGATGTATTGCGGAACAAATGCGAAAAAGAGAGCAATGATCAGGACAAACACAATTGCCGGGGTATGGAGGAATTTTTTATAGCATAATTGTTGGAAAACAGTGAGGTGCGAAATTCATTTTAAGTGTGTTTCTATAAATGCAAGCATAAAAATTCCAGTCAATAAAAAACCCGCTATTGCTAGCGGGTTCTATCAACAAGTAGTTTTTGTGCGGAGAGTTAGGGATTCGAACCCCAGGACCTGTTACAGTCAACAGTTTTCAAGACTGCCGCAATCGACCACTCTGCCAACTCTCCGGGTGCAAAATAATAGGGATTGGCGTTAATTACCAAAAAAAGAATGGAGAAATCTATGAAACTCACTGTTTATGCGGCTCTTCGAGTTTTTCTACTGAGATCAGATCGGCCAGATCCACGTTCATCGGCAATACGCCCACCTGTACAATGGCCCGTTTGCCACGGATCTCTTTTACCTCGCCCACCTGGTAATTCTTCTTCATTTTTACCAGCGAGCCTACGGTAATATTCTGGTTCAGTTCTTTATAGGTCTTGTCTACTTTTTTGGCCAACTTGTTTACCACGATCTCTTCCTTGCGCTTGAAGAGCAGGTGCTGGAGGTTTTTAACCACCTGGCTTTTGTCTTCTGCTTTTTTCCAGTCAAGCACAATCTGTTTCAGTTTGCGCTCCATGTCTTTCAGGTACACCAGCCGGTCTTCGGCAATGCGGTTCTGTTGTTTCAATAATTCTAGCTGCTGGCGGTGGCGTTCTTTGTCAATCACTACTTCCATCTCCTTCTTCAGTTTCTCATTCTCTTTCACCAGCCTTGCCAGTTCTTTTTTCTCTTTCTGTAATTGCTGCAGATCCTGTTCTGTGCTGTTCAGTAGCCTATCCAGTTTAAAATGATCTTCGTCAACCAGTTTACGGGCCCGGTTAATGAGGTGCTGCGGTAAACCGATCCTTTCTGCAATGGCAAATGTGTAGGAGCTGCCGGGTTTGCCCACGATGAGTTTGTACATGGGCTGTAAATGTATCTCATCAAACTGCATGGCACCATTAATGATGCCCTGTGTATGGTTGGCCATTACTTTGAGGTTCAGGTAATGCGTGGTAACAATACCGAAGGAATGCCGACGCGAGAGTTCTTCCATGATCACTTCGGCAAAAGCACCACCCAGATTGGGATCGCTACCGCTACCCAGCTCATCAATAAAGAAAAGGGTTTTGCCATTGGCGGTTTCGATGAAATATTTCATGTGCAGCAGGTGACTGGAATAAGTACTCAGTTCAAATTCCAGGTTCTGCGTATCACCGATATGGATAAAGAGCTGTTTAAAAATACCCATCTGTGATAAAGGACTTACCGGTACCAGCAAACCACTCTGCAGCATCATCTGGTTCAGGCCAATGGTTTTCATGGTAACAGTTTTACCACCTGCATTGGGACCACTGATGACAAGAATGCGGTTTTTATCGTCCAACGTTAAGGTAACGGGGATCGTTTTTTTGCCGGAAGTCTTGTTGTAGAGATACAGCAAGGGATGATAAGCGTCTATCAGGTGCACATGCGCTTTATCCGCCAGTTCCGGAAACTGTCCATTCATATCCAATGCCAGTTTGGCTTTGGCATTGATGAAATCATATTCGCCACTGATATCGAGGTATTGTTGCAAGAGACTGGCATACACGGATAAGCGGGCGGTCAGATCTCGCAGAATGCGTTGTATTTCGCGGCCTTCTTCGTGTTCCAGTGCAAATACATCGTTATTGAGTTCGATGGTTTCTTCGGGTTCGATGAAAGCGGTTTTGCGGCTGTCGCTCTCGCCATGCAGGATGCCTTTTACCTGACGTTTGTGTTCAGAGAATACGGCCACTACCCTTCTACCGTTGCTGAAGCTTTCGTCTATATCAGCGCTATAACCTGCTTTGGCCAGTTTGGCGATCACTTTCTCAAATACCCTCCGCAGCTCATTCCGCTTGCGGAACAGGCTCATGCGGATCTTTTGCAGGTCTTCCGAGGCACTGTCTTTCACATTGCCGTTCTCATCCAGGATCTCATCGATCAGTTCAATGATCACTTTCTCATAATAGGTACCCGCAATTACCTTGCTCAATGCCGGAAAAGCTTGTCTCCGCTCCGTATCAAACCAGCGGAAGATATTGCTGATATTCTCGGCCAGTTTGCGAACGGGCATCCACTGCTCGCCGGTTAACAGGGCACCGGGAATAGAGAGCAGTTTCAGATCGCGGCTGATATTATGGGTAAAATCGTTGGGAAAGTACTGTGCCTGCTGCAGGATCAGTTTGTACTCGTGGCTTTGTTTGAGTTCGGTTTCAATATAGTCTTTGCGTGTGTGGATGCGGAGATTGTCGGCCTTGGTTTTGGCGTATTCGGTACGGGCATGTTCTTTCAGCAAGGCTTTTACCTTGTCGAATTCCAGTTGATGAAGTGCCGTTTCCGGGTACAGACGCATAGCGATCCTATCTTTTTAAAGTGCTGCAAAGGTAATGGAGTAACAGCTATCTATTAGTGAAACTAATACTCCTGAAATGACAAAATGCAATCGGTTGCATTTTCGGCGAAAAAAACAGATATTTAAACAAATTATAGATGATGGTACGTAAATCGATCGGCTTACTATTCTTTGCATTGGCAACCCTCTCTGGTACTGCCCAGATCAGGCTTCCGCAATTGATCAGCGATGGCATGGTATTACAAAGAGATACCGAATTGCGTATCTGGGGCTGGGCCGCTAAAGGCGAAAAGATCAGGATATCCTTCCAATCGCGCAGCTATACAGCCGTAGCAGATGCCAATGGCAACTGGCAGGTACAGCTCCCCCCCATGAAAGCAGGTGGACCTTACCAGATGGATTTCACAGCCAGCAACCAGCTGCAGATCAAAGATATTCTGGTGGGTGATGTATGGTTATGTGCCGGTCAGTCGAACATGGTATTGAACATGGAACGTGTGAAAGAGAAATACCCCGATGAGATTAAAAACGCCAATTATCCCCAGATCCGTAATTTCTTCATTCCTACCCTGGCCGATCCGGTGGGCGTGCATGGCGATCTGCCTCCGGGTTCCTGGAAAGCTGCCAGTCCGGCCAATGTACTTTTCTTTGGAGCCGTAACTTATTTCTTTGCCAAACAGATCTGGTTAACCCAACAGGTGCCGGTGGGTATCATTAATTCGAGTGTGGGCGGCACCCCGATTGAAGCCTGGATCAGTGAGGAAGGATTGAAACAGTTTCCGGAAGAACTGGCTACGATCGCCAGATTTCGTGATACGGCTTTTGTGAATGCACAGAAAAAATTACAGCAGGAACTGAACGCCTTAAACCGGATACCCAGAAAGGAAACCGATCTGGGGCTTACTACTGCTCCCAAATGGTTCGACCCTGCCTATCAACCCGATGGCTGGCAGAGCATTGTGGTACCAGGTTATTGGGCCGATCAGGGTATTAAAGGATTGAACGGCGTGGTATGGTATCGCAAAGAGATCGACTTACCGGCCTCAGCGAATGGCCAGGCAGCTAAGCTTTTTTTAGGAAGGATCGTGGATGCCGATCAGGCCTATGTGAATGGTAAACAGGTAGGTAATATCACGTACCAATATCCACCCAGAAGATATGAGATCCCTGCAGGACTTTTGAAAGAAGGAAAAAACACCATTGTAGTCAGGGTGACCAACACGGCAGGTAAAGGTGGATTTGTTCCTGACAAACCCTATTACCTCACTGTGAATGAACGATCCATCGACCTCAAAGGAGAATGGCAGTACAAAGTGGGCGATGTGTTTGCTCCTTCCGGCAGACCACCGGCTGCGCCTTTGTCGTTACAGAACCAGCCATCCGCTTTGTACAATGCGATGATCGCTCCTTTTATTAACTATGCCGTAAAAGGCACGCTTTGGTACCAGGGA
Organism: Caulobacter sp. UNC279MFTsu5.1; assembly: GCA_943369185.1. Taxonomy (GTDB): domain Bacteria; phylum Bacteroidota; class Bacteroidia; order Chitinophagales; family Chitinophagaceae; genus Sediminibacterium. Next base: position 105,047 of record CALRMK020000006.1, read on the forward strand.
GAAACCAACAGTAACCGACCGGACCGGTATAAAAAATTATTGCCGGCCCTGATCAGTGACTGGCGTTCGCAATTCAAGCAACCGGCACTGCCCTTTCTGTATGTGCAGTTGCCCAATTATATGGACATGCAATACTTTCCCTCGGAAAGCCAGTGGGCCATGATGCGCGAGAGTCAGTTGCAAACCCTGTCTGTTCCCCACACCGGCATGGCCGTGGCCATTGAGCTGGGCGAATGGAACGATATACATCCCTTGAATAAAAAAGATGTGGGCGAAAGACTGGCATTACTGGCCAGAAAACAGGTATATGGAGAGAAGGAACTGGTTGCTTCGGGGCCACTGTATCAATCTTTCCGGATCGAGGGTAATAAGATCCGCCTCTTTTTTACAGAAACCGGTACGGGACTGGTGGCCAAAGGAAATGATGAATTAAAATATTTTGCCATTGCGGGTGCCGATAAAAAATTCAGCTGGGCCAAAGCCATCATCGAAAATAATTCGGTGTTGGTGTGGAGCGATGAGATCGCATCACCCAGTTTTGTTCGTTATGCCTGGGCCGATAATCCGGATGGGGCCAATCTGTACAATAAGGAAGGATTACCTGCTTCTCCTTTCCGGACAGATCAGTGAGCGGCAACTGGGAAGCTGGTTGAGTTAATTATGTAAACTTATCCTTGTTTTTCTCTGCGAAACCTCCCTGTTCTCAGCGGCTCTGCGGTTAATGTAAGTTTCATCCAACCGCAGAGCCGCTGAGAAGCAGAGTTGTCGCAGAGAGATAAGCATTTCATGCCCATAAATGCAAATAAATTCTTACGCAGAAGATAAGAGATTGTTAAAGCATTCGGTTTCCGTAAGGACTGAACCATTGATCCGTCAATCTGTTTACTATTGTTAGTCGTACATTTAAAAAAACGAAGATGATGCGCACCTGGTTATCCTTATTTCTGCTGGTATCGGGCTTTATGGCCTGTGCACAGCCTAAAACAGATCAGAAATTAACAGCTATGCAAACAAAACCCATCCCCAACGGGATCAAAACAGACACGGCCACACTGGGCGAAGGTTGTTTCTGGTGTACCGAAGCTTTTTTTCAGCGCCTCGAAGGTGTATATGAAGTTGTGAGTGGTTATGGCGGAGGATTTGTAGAAAATCCAACTTATGAGCAGGTATGCGATAAAAATACTGGGCATGTAGAACTGGCCCGTATTGTGTACGACCCTGCTAAGATCAGTTTTGATGAATTACTCGAAGTATTCTGGAAAACCCATGACCCCACCACCCGCGACCAGCAAGGCAATGATGTAGGCCCGCAATACCGGAGTGTGATCTATTACCATAACGAAGAGCAAAGAAAAAAAGCAACGGAATACAAAGCCAAATTGGACAAAAGCGGTGCCTGGGACAAACCCATTGTAACCGATATAGAACCCTTCAAGAATTTTTATCCTGCAGAGAACTATCACCAGAATTATTATAACAGTAACCAGAACCAGGGCTATTGCCGTTTTGTGATCGCGCCGAAGCTGGAGAAGTTTGAGAAAGTGTTTAAAGACAAACTCAAGAAAGGATAGCGCTGTGCGCGATTAGCGGATTTACGGATTGCTTTGTTATTGTTGGTCTCCTGACAAACAACTTTAATCTCAGGAGGATGAGGGATTAAACATGATGCATTATTATTTATGTTGAAAGAAGCTGACTCTCTGTGCATCTCTGTTACTCCGTAAACTCTGTGTTGAGAAAACACTCAACCATCAGGGAATCCGCCATCCGCAAATCTCTTCCCTGTCTTGAAAAAACATCCGCTCATTCTATTACCCAACATCATCAGTATTAGTTTTTAACACAGAGTGCGCAGAGGGACAGAGTTACACAGAGGGTTATGCATAAAAGAATCCGCCAATTCGTCATCCGCTAATCCGCTAATTTGCCATCCGCAAATCTCGTCCTCCGAAGTTCAAGCAGATTCAGCGCATTCGGATAAAACCCCTGCACATTCGGTTGCACCAGGTGTATCGCCATATCGTACCAGATGGGAATTACGGGCGCATCGTTGATGACGAGCTGATCCATTTGCCGGTAAAGCTGGTAACGGAGAGTGTCGTTGTTTTCCAGTAATGCTTTTTCGTAAAGGAGATCAAAAGCCGGATTTTTGTAGCGGGTATAATTGGGCGGTGCCGGATTTTTGCTGTAGAACATGGCCATATAATTTTCTGCATCCGGATAATCTGCAATCCAGCTGCCGCGAAAAAAAGGAGCCTGCGATTTGGCTGTCTGTTCCAGTAACAAACTTTTCTGTATCACTTCTACCTGCACCGGAATACCTACTTCTTCCAACTGCCGTGCCACAAAACTGGCGATGTCTGCATAAATATTGATCGTTAGCAGTTTCACCGTTGGTAATCCCTTCCCATCCGGGAAACCAGCCTGTTTCAGCAACTGTTTGGCTTTGGTCGGATCGTAGGGATAGCCCTTCACCATTTCTGTATTTCGCGAGGGTAAACCGCCGGGAACAAAACCCGCTTCGGCAGGAATACCGATGGAGTTACGCATATACATCATCAACTGCTGCCGGTTAATGGCATGGTTCATGGCACGACGAACCAGCAGGTTGCCATTGGCACTGTTTTTTACCAGCGGATTGTTGGCATCTACCAGTATCCCAAAATATTCTGTGTTGAGATAAGCATGTTTTTTCAGCTGCAGTTTCCCCACCCACTGTTGGCGTAGTTCTCCTTTTTTGGTCAGTAATTCATCTTTAAAAGAAGGATCGATATCATTCACAAAACTTAATCCACCCTGGCGGAACTGGAGAAACTCGGTGGCTTTGTTATCGAAGAAACTGATCTTAACGGCGTCGAGATAAGGTAACCGTTTACCAGTACTGTCTTTCTCCCAGTACCGTTCATTTTTGTGCAGGATCAATGCCTCTCCCTCATCCCAGGAATGAAACTGAAAAGGTCCGGTACCACAGGGGTGACGGCGGAAATCCTTCCCGTATTTTTCAACCACTTCCTTCGGAACAATACTGCAATACTGCATACTCAGAATACCGAGGATGGGATGAAAGGGCCGTAATAACTGCAACTGAAAAGTAGAGTCATTCACCGCCGTAAATCCCTGCGTCGTATCTATCCGGTTATTAAAGATCCAGGCGCCGCTGCTGGCGGTATTTTTATCGATGATGCGTTGCAGGCTGTATGCCACATCGGTGGCAGTGAGTTGTCTGCCCTTCCCTCCCGGAAAAGCTTCATTATCGTGAAAATAAATGCCCTGCCGCAGATGAAAAGTGTACCGGAGCCGGTCTTCACTAACCTCCCAGCTTTTGGCCAATGAGGGAACGAGGTTCAGTCCGCTGTCAATCTCCACCAAGGTATTATACAACTGGTGCACGGGCCACATGATGGACTGGTTCTTGGCAAAAGCGGGATCCAGTGTGGCAATGCCGGTGGATTCGTTGTAAAAAAATACCTGACGTTTGTCTGGCGGTTTTTGCTCACAGGCCGTAAAAACAAAAGCCAGCATCAGCCAACAGAAATACCGCGAAGGAATGATATGTTTGTAAACGGGTGTCTGAATTATCTTTTTATTGGCATTCATGCTGCCCGAATATCATAATTTTAAACAATGATGACAAAATTCAGATTACTGCTCTTGCTCAGTATGGGAACTTTTGGCATAGCCAATGCCCAGTTGGGTGAAAACAAAGACGAATTTACCCGTGCCGATACGCTAAGAGGCAGTTTGAACGAAAACCGGACCTGGTGGGATGTGTTGCATTACAGCATTGCGGTAACACCTGATTTTGATAAAAGAACGATCAAGGGTAAAGTGGATATTCAGTTTAAAGTTTTGCGTCCCGGTAAACGGATGCAGATCGATCTGCAGGATCCCATGTTACTGACCAAAGCCTATCTGGGCGATACCAAACTGAGTTATACCCGCGATGGTAATGTGTATTATTTAGATATACCAGTAAATCTGGCCAAAGGAAGTACGCAGAAACTGGCCCTGGCTTATGAGGGCAATCCCAAAGTGGCTAAACGCGCTCCCTGGGATGGTGGCTGGATCTTTCAGAAAGATGCGAAAGGCAGACCCTGGATGACGGTTGCTTGTCAGGGACTGGGTGCCAGTGTCTGGTATCCTTGCAAAGATCACCAGAGCGATGAACCGGATAATGGCGCCACCATGATGGTTACTGTTCCGGATACACTGGTAGCCGTGGCCAATGGCCGGTTGATCAACTCCAAGAGTTTCAGCAGCGGAACCCTTACCTGGCGTTGGGAAGTAAAGAATCCGATCAATAATTATAACCTCGTTCCCTATATCGGCAAATATGTCAACTTCACCGATACCCTGCAGGGTGAAAAAGGCAAACTGGACCTGAGTTATTGGGTGCTGGATTATAATATCGACAAAGCCAAAGAACAGTTCAAGCAGGCCAAAACCATGTTACGGGCTTTTGAATACTGGATGGGCCCCTATCCTTTTTATGAAGATGGTTACAAGCTCGTAGAATCCTCGCACCTGGGTATGGAACACCAGAGCGCTGTGGCTTATGGCAACAAATACCAAAATGGATATCTGGGCCGCGATCTGAGTGGCAGTGGCTGGGGATTGAAATGGGATTTTATCATTGTGCACGAAAGCGGCCACGAATGGTTTGCCAACAGCATCACCAGTAAAGACCTGGCCGATATGTGGATCCACGAAGGGTTCACCAATTATTCCGAAACATTGTTCACGGATTATGTATATGGCAAACAGGCAGGCAACGAATACAATTATGGAAGCCGTCGTGGTATTCAAAACGATAAACCCATCATCGGCCCTTATGGCGTTAATAAAGAAGGCAGTGGCGATATGTACCCCAAATCGGGCAATATGCTGCACAGTATCCGACATGCGATGAATGATGATGAAAAGTTCCGGGAGATGCTTCGTTTTATGGGTAAGAAATTCTATCACCAGACAGTTACTACCGAAGATATTCAACAGGTAGTGAGCCAGTTCTTCGGCAGCAATGTGAACAAAATATTTGACCAGTACCTGCGTACCACGCAAGTGCCTGTTTTTGAATATGTCATTTCTGCCGATAAAACAAGACTCTCTTACCGTTACAGCAATTGCGTAGATGGGTTTAATCTACCCATATTTCTCAATACAGCCAAGGGCGGACTCTTACTCGGTCCCGAATCCAATAAATGGAATACCAAAGAACTGAAACCGGGAGATTGGGCAGCGTTTCCGATAAAAGAGATCGAGAAGAATTATTATGTACAGGTGAAACAGGGAAGTTTGTAATTAGTAGTTAGTAATTATTAATTACCAGCAAACAGTGCCCTATTCGTCCACAACTAGTCAATTGTAACAGAAACAAAAATTACTAATTGCTAATTTTTAATTACTAATTTAAAGAATGGGTAGTATACGGAAACAGACGATCATCTCAAGTATACTGGTGTATATTGGATTTTTCATTGGCTTCATCAATAACTATTTCTACACCACTACCACCCCTTTCTTTTTTTACGAGTCGGGCAATGTGTTTACGCCCAGTCAGTACGCGTTGACCAGGATCTTTTTTGATTTCGGACAGATCATGTTTGCCTTTGGATCGCTGGGGGTGATTCCGGTGATCTATAAATTTTATCCCTATTACAAAGATAATCTGCCGGAAAAAAGGATCGATCTGTTGTCCTGGGCACTACTGGCATCTTTTTTCGGCTTTTTACTGGTACTCTGGGGTGGCTGGTACTTTGAACCCTTGTTCATCCGAAAGTTCTCAGAGAACTCGCAACTGGTGGTGGATTATTATTTCTGGCTCTTCCCTTTTGCCATGGGCATGCTGTTTTTCTCGGTGATAGAAAGTTTCTGCTGGGCGGTACATAAATCAGTGATCTCTAATTTTCTGAAAGAAACCGGGCTCCGGATTTTAACCAGTGTACTGATCCTGCTCTTTTATTTCAAACTCATCTCTTTTCAGTATTTCGTATACCTTTTCGCCTTTCAGTACCTGGTCGTATTCCTGGTATTACTCGTCTATCTCTACCGTTCAGGACATTTATACCTCACTTTTTCCATCAGCCCCGTCACCCGTAAATTCTGGAAGAAGATCGTTGGTATGCAGGCACTGATCTTTGGGGGAACTTTCATTGCGGCTGTAGCGGCCACCATCGACAGCCTCATCATCGCCAGTTTAAAAGGACTCACGGCTACGGGTATCTTTGTGTTTGCCCAATATGCGGCCAACCTGATACAGGTACCGCAACGCAGTATCCAGTCCATTTCGGCGGGTATTCTCTCCCGCGCCTGGAAAGACAAAGACTATAAAGAGATCTACCGCATTTACCAGCGCTCCTGCATCAACCTGCTGCTCATGTCCTTGTTTATTTTCGGTAATATCTGGTTGAATGTGGTGGATGGTATGCAGGTACTCAATATCCAGAAAGATTATTCAGATGGATTGGGCGTATTATTCATTCTTGGTATGGTACGCATCATTGATGCCGGCACCGGGCTCAATGCCATGGTCATTAATACTTCTACTTTCTGGCGCTTTGATTTTTACAGTGGTGTTATCTTACTGGCTTTCCGTTTACCCCTTACCTATTTTCTCATTAAACACTATGGTATCATCGGTTCGGCATTTGCTGAATTAACGGCCTACACAGTATATAATTTCATCCGCTTTGAGTTCCTGCGTAGAAAGTTTAAGATGCAACCCTTCACCATCAAAACCCTGTATTCTTTTCTCTTAGCGGCAGTGGCGTATGGCTTTTGTTATTTTTTACTGAAAGATATGCATGGCTGGCCCGGACTCATCCTCCGCGGTATCAGTTTCTCCGGCATCATGATCGCCGGTATCTTCTACTTCAAACTAACCCCAGATGCGGGACAGTTGTTTGCGGTATTCCTGAAAAGAGTAGACCGTTTCCGCAATAAATAAATGCTTCCTACGTAGAAGGAAATAAAAATTAAAAATTAAAAATTAAAAATTAAAAATCGGGTATACTATTTTTCTAAGTTGCAAAATACTATCCCCTCGCATGTGCTTTGATGGAATATTTTTTTAACACAGAGCAACAGAAAACACAGAGGCGCACAGAGCTTTCAATTTTTAATTGCTAATTGCTAATTGTTAATTACTAATTACCTGGTTACTCTTCCCGCACCCCTAAACCTCGGCTGCCAATATTTCTCATTCAGATCACTGATCATCACCCCACCACTGGTGGCTGCGTGTACGAATTTGTTGTTGAGCAGGTAAACACCTACATGCGAAATATCTCTTCCGCTGGTGTTGAAGAAAACAAGGTCGCCCTCGCGTAAGTCTTCCAGTTCTATCTTTTCGGCCATAGTAAACTGTTCCTGCGAAGTTCTGGGCAAGGATACTTGGTACACATCCCGCATAATTACCTGGGTAAAGGCGGAACAATCAATACAGTTATCGGTATTACCTCCCATACAGTATTTGGTACCCCACCATTTATCGATCACTTCGAGCAAAGGAATATTGGTGAGTTTTTCTACGGAAGCATCGGTGGCAATAGCATATTTCAGCTGCAGCATACTGGCATTTTCGATACCGAACGACATCAGCCGGTTATCTGCTTTGCCATAGCTAACGGTCTGGTCTTTCCCATTCTCCCCTTTTTTCGCATTGCCGGTTCCAGTTTTCTGCGAAGATGTAACCAGGTAACCAGGGGTTACTTCTATCCCATTAATGAATTCCCTTTTGGCAGTGGATTTTATCTTTTTGGGAGTTGTGGCACTGGCGGCACTGTCTTTGGTGGTGAGCTTACGCATCGAACTGCAACCAGACAGGATGAGGATGGCCAGCAAAGGCAGGGATATATGCTGTATTTTTTTCAGATGACTCACATCCGCAAGTTAATTGCCGCAGCCGTAAAATGGAAAAGAGGGTATAACTTTTGGTGATTCTTTACCCCATTCCGCAGATGTGGATAAGTACGTTGGCTAACCCGCTAGTTCCTCCTCCTTCATTTGTGGAAAAATTGCCTTTCTTACCCGCCGTCTTATGAACGATATTTGCCTCTTGTCAGGCACCCACTAATCACTCCAGACTCCTAACTACTAATTATTAACTACTAACTATTAACTCCCGACTTCCCCATGCCCCAGTTCTCCCATCTGCACGTTCACACCCAATACTCGTTACTCGATGGTGCCGCACCGATCGACAACCTGTATAAAAAAGCCATGAAAGATGGGATGCCGGCTTTGGCCATTACCGATCACGGTAATATGTTCGGGGCCTTCAATTTTGTGAGTCAGGCATGGAAGAACACCAAAGTAGTGGGTAAAGATGCCAATGGAAAAGAGATCCTCGAACCTACAGTGAAACCGATCGTGGGTTGCGAGTTTTATGTGGTGAAAGACCGGCATATCAAATCCTTTACCAAAGAGCTGAAGGATGAACGTTACCACCAGGTATTACTGGCCAAAAACAAGATCGGTTACCAGAACCTCGTAAAACTGACTTCCCTGGGTTTTATTGAAGGGATGTACAGTAAATATCCGCGGATTGATAAGGAACTGATAGAAAAATACCACGAAGGATTGATCGCCACTACCTGCTGCATTGGAGCCTACGTGCCCCAAACCATTTTACACGATGGTGAAGCAGCCGCTGAAAAAGAATTCAAATGGTGGCTGGATATGTTTGGAGAAGATTATTATATCGAACTGCAGCGCCACAATATCAAAGAACAGGAACTGATCAACGATACCCTCATCCGGTTCTCGAAGAAATACAAAGTGCCGGTGATTGCCACCAACGACAGTCATTATGTAGACCGCGACGATTCCAATGCGCACGATATCCTGCTTTGTATCAATACCGGCGAAAAACAGAGCACACCGGGCTTTGACGATTTTGTGAATGATGAGGTACAGGTAAAGAACCGCCGATTCAAATTCCCGAACGATCAGTTTTATTTCAAGACCACGGATGAAATGTCGAAGCTGTTCAGCGATATTCCTGAATCGCTGGAGAATACGCAGGCGGTGGTGGATAAGGTTGAGATCCTGAACCTGAAAAAAGATATTCTTCTCCCCGCTTTCCCCATTCCCAAAGAATTTCAGGTGCATGCAGATGCCAACCTGAACCAGTGGGAGTTTCTGCAACACCTTACCCGTGAGGGAGCCAAATTGCGGTACAATGACCTGACGCCGGCTATACAGGAGCGGATCGATTTTGAATTGTTCACCATCAAAACCATGGGTTTTGCGGGTTACTTCCTGATCGTGAGCGATTTTATCAAAGCCGGAAGAGATATGGGTGTGTTTGTAGGACCCGGACGTGGATCGGCCGCGGGCAGTGTGGTGGCCTATTGTATCGGCATCACCAATATCGACCCCATTAAATACAACCTGCTGTTTGAGCGTTTCCTGAACCCGGATCGTAAGAGCATGCCCGATATTGATACGGACTTCGATGATGAAGGCCGTCAGAAAGTAATCGATTATGTGGTAGATAAATACGGCAAAAACCAGGTGGCACAGATCATTACCTATGGTACCATGGCCGCTAAAATGAGTATCAAAGATGTGGCCCGTGTACTGGATCTTCCGCTGGCCGAAAGTAATATGCTGGCCAAATTGGTGCCCGATAAACCGGGTACAGAACTGCGCAGGGTGTTACATGCACCACTGACCATTAAAGAAGGCGAAAAATCTCTCGAAGAAAAAGAAGCCTACCAGCAGGAAGATATAGATAACGTAAAAAAGATCCGTGAGATCTATAATGGTACTGATATCCGTTCGCAGGTATTGCATGAAGCGGAAAGACTTGAAGGTTCGGTACGTAATACGGGTATTCATGCTGCAGGGATCATCATCGCTCCGAAAGACCTGACGGATCTCTTACCCGTAGCCGTTTCCAAAGACTCTGATCTCTGGGTTACACAGATCGAGGGAAGTGTGATCGAAGATGCCGGTGTTATCAAGATGGACTTTCTGGGGCTGAAAACCCTCTCCATTTTAAAGACCGCACTGGAACTCATCAAACAGAACCATGGTGTGGAGATAGACCTGGACACGATTGCACTGGATGATGAAAAAACTTTCCAGTTATACCAGAAGGGCGAAACCAATGCCACGTTCCAGTTTGAAAGTGTGGGTATGCAAAAGTACCTGCGCGAGCTGAAACCGGATAAGTTTGATGACCTCATTGCCATGAACGCCCTGTACCGTCCGGGCCCGATCGCCTATATCCCCAAATTCATCGACCGTAAACATGGCCGCGAAGCTATCAGTTACGACCTGGAGGATATGAAGGAATACCTGGAAGACACGTACGGCATTACGGTGTACCAGGAGCAGGTGATGCTGCTGAGCCAGAGCATCGGCGGTTTTACCAAGGGAGATGCGGATGTGTTGCGGAAAGCCATGGGTAAAAAGCAGAAATCGGTACTGGATAAAATGAAAGCCCAATTCATCAGCGGTGCCACGGCCAAAGGACATGCTGCCGATAAACTGGAAAAGATCTGGACCGACTGGGAAGCTTTTGCACAATACGCATTCAATAAATCGCACTCTACCTGTTATGCCTTTGTGGCTTACCAGACGGCTTACCTGAAGGCTCATTATCCGGGCGAGTATATGTCGGCAGTGTTGAACCATGCCGGTGCCATTGAGAAGATCACTTTCTTTATGGAAGAGTGTAAACGCATGGGCATTAAAGTACTGGGGCCGGATATCAATGAATCGCTGAAAGGCTTTGCAGTAAACCAGCGGGGTGAGATCCGTTTTGGTTTGGGTGGACTGAAAGGTGTGGGCGATGCCGCTGTGGATACCATTATTGCCGAGCGCGAAAAAAGTGGCGAATACAAAGACATTTTCGATTTTATCAAACGCGTGTTACAGAAGAACGTGAACAAAAAATCACTGGAGAGCCTGGCGTATTCCGGTGCCTTTGATTGTTTTACCGCCTATCACCGTGCGCAGTATTTTTATACGCCGGAGAACGAAAAGCAAAGCGGTCTCGAACGCATCATCGCTTACGGACAGGCACAACAAAGTGTAACAGGCACAGCCAATACCCTTTTCGGCGATCTGTCGGATGCCATGAAAGTGCAGGTGCCCAAAATTCCTGCCTGCGAACCCTGGACCTTGACCGAACTGCTGGATCACGAAAAAGATGTGACCGGTATGTTCATGAGCGGACACCCGCTGGATCATTTTAAATTCGAATTGAAATATTACGGCATTACCAAGATCAACGATTTTAATGAGATCAAGGATTCGCTGACTCCGCAATCGGGCCTGGGTAAGAGTTTGCGTGTGGCGGGACTGGTGATTGATGTACAACACCGGGTTACCAAAACCGGTAAAAACTTCGGTTCCTTTGTGATCGAGGATTTTACGGGTAAAACAGAGTTTGTGTTATGGAGCGAGGATTATATCAAGTTCCAGAACTACCTCGAAAAAGGGCAGAATATTCTGCTCACCGGTTTTTTCCGCAACCGCTATAACCAGCCCAATAATTTCGAATTCAAGATCAATCTGATGTCTTTGCTCGAAACCGTGAAGCAGAACCTGACACGCAGTATCGAGATCAATATGCATCCGGCATCGGTAACGGCCGATTTTGTGAGTTTTGTAGATAAGAACGTTCGCAATAATCCCGGTAAATCATCCCTAAAATTCAATCTCTTTGAACCCAAAGACAACCTGAAAGTAACCCTCAGTTCTTTTGACCGCGGTTTTCAGATGAACGAAGAAATGGCCGATTTTCTGATGGCCAATCCGGATGTGGATATACAGGTAGGTTTGGTGGGGTAAGTTTGCAATGGTCAGAACAGCTTTGCTCAATCTTTTTTTATGCCGGACAGGTAACTACATTTTTGAACATAATTCATCCGGTGCCAAAACAGGTATTTCACTTCCTTTAAAATCTTTGATATTCCGGGTCACTATACAATCCATCTTTTCAACACTGGTTGCACAATAAATCTGGATAGAATCCTCAAAATCTTTCTGATTAGAGCGTAATCCTTTCAATAGTACTTCACCGTTTACCGGAATGATAGTTACATAATCGAATAGGCCTAACAGGATTTGTCTTAACGCCTTTTCTTCAACATATTTCTTTAATAAATAGTAGGTGGTGGCAATGGTATGAGAGGAAGTGAACAGTTTGATTTTTTTAGTTTCCGCAGCATTGAAAATTATAACAGCATACTTACTGAAGGGCTTCCGGTCAGCTATCAGATCTACCAGGATATTGGTATCAAGGAAAATCTTTTTCATAAATGCTTTTTCTCCAAGTAAGATTGTAATTCCTTTTTCTCATCAAATCCCTTTGGCAATTTTACAGACCCTACCAGTTTTTTTAATTTAGGAGAAATGGGCTGGTTGTTGTTTTCCTGCGTGATGGTGTCAAGGTATTGTTCAATCAATTCTGAAAGGCTTCTGCCGGAATTTTTAGCATAAGACTTAGCCCGCTCGATAACCTCTTTTTCAACTGTCAGTGTGAGCTTAGTTGTCATAATACGTGTCTTTATTTCAAATATACGTATTATCATTTTGCCATCAAAATAGCTTGATCATACGTGTAGATTTTCACAAAATTTTCCAGTTATCTATCAAACAAATCTCTTCAAATATTTATATAAATACTTGAATATCAATATATTACAGAATTGTCTACTTTGAACAGTAAGGGTGTTAGCCCAATTTTTCAGCCACGTTTAACCGTTCGGCCACATTGTCCCAGTTGAGGATATTCAGCATAGTATCTACAAAATCATTCCGTTTGTTTTTGTATTTGAGATAGTAAGCATGTTCCCATACATCTATCACCAATAAAGGAATCACACCCCATTGGGTCAGCTTTTCATGGTTCTCGCATTGCAGGATGGTTAACTTATCTGCGTAAGGCTGGTACCCCAGTATTCCCCATCCATTTCCATCCACATCTTTAGACGTTTTCGAGAGATAGGTTTTCAGCTTCTCATAACTGCCAAAATCGGTCTCTATTCGTTTCAACAGTTTTCCTGAGGGTTCTGTTCTTTTATTGGTCAGGTTCGTCCAGAAAATGGTGTGTAATACATGGGAGGAGAAATGATAGCTCAGCTTCCGTGTCCAGTAATCCACCGTTTCCATATTGCCTTCATCCATGGCTTTACGGATCATCTGCAGGTCTTTGTTGGCCCCTTTTACAGCTCCGCCATGGTGAAAGGTATGGTGCAGGTATACCGTTTCCTCATCCATATATGGTTCGAGAAAATTTTTGTTATAAGGCAGGTTGAGTAATTGAAACTCTCCTTTTTCGTTGGTCAATTTATCCAATCCGTTTTCCTGGTAGTTCTGTGCAAGTATTGAATTGGTAGGTAAAATGGCCGAAGCAGATAATACAGCAGAAGCAGAGAGAAAGGATTTGCGGTTCATAGCAGAGAGGATTTATGGATGAAAAGATAAGCAATCACTCTGACCATGTAGATTAATAATGGTTTAAACAAACCGTAACCTATCCTTCGTTTGCATCACATATTCATGTGACTCCCTGCTACTCAACCTTCAATATAGCTGTTCATCCTTTTTACAGCAGATATGTAACTTTTTTCCACAACTTACGTCTACCATAAAACCAACACCTGCATGCAAACATCTCTTGCTTCCCATCGGATCATCACGGTTGATGTGCTTCGCGGATTCGCTTTATTCGGCATCCTGCTGGCACATATGATCTTCTGGTACAGTGCCGGCCCGCTGCCCGGCGAGCTCTTCAACAAATACAACGACATCGGCTCGCAGGTAATGCCTGTGATCAATGATATTTTCATTTCCGGTAAGTTCTTTGCTTTTTTCTCCTTTCTCTTCGGATTGAGTTTTTACCTGCAGATGCAAAGTATGGAGAAACGAAACGACAATTTTGTATTGCGTTATGCCTGGCGCATCACCCTGCTGGGATTGATCGGCGTGGTGCATCACGCGTTCTGGCGGGGCGATATCCTCTCTATTTATGCGCCACTGGGTTTTCTGCTCTTACCCATGCGTAAATGGAATAACCGCATCATTCTGGTACTGGGCATCCTTTTTGCGCTAAACGTACCCGGCAAACTGATCGAAGTGGTGAAGTTCTTCTCAATGGCACCAACACCTCTCCCTCCCCCGCCAGGCAATGGCCCCCCACCCGATTTCGAGGCTGTTGGAAAAGCTTATTTCACCATGATGCAACAGCCTTACTGGTGGCCCCTGTTCAAAGCCAACCTGCTCAACTTTCCCGATAAATTCAAATTTCAGTTGGAAAGCGGCCGCATATTTGTCACATTTGGCTTTTTTCTGATGGGTATGTACACCGGCCGCAAAAACTGGTTTGAAACTCCGGATAGCTCCCGACAGGTATTTAAAAAGATACTACGCAGTAGCGGCTGGCTGGGTTTGGGCAGTTTACTGGCCGGACTGAGCCTATTTGCCGCCAACGGCTTGCTGAAACTGGGTTGGGAGCAGAATCCGGTCATCGGGTTCATTTTTGGCATCTTTTACGATACCCTGAGTGCGTCGCTGGTTTGTTTTTATGTATCCGGGGTCAGTATGCTGTTATACCGGCCCCGATGGCAGAAAAGGCTTTATCCGCTGGCATCGGTGGGTAAAATGGCCCTTAGCTGTTATCTCACCCAGACCTTGCTGGGATTGGGGTTGTATTATGGTGTAGGACTGGGTCTCGTAGGAAAAACCACCCCCTGGCTTAACTGGCTCATCGCCCTGGCTTTCTTCATGGTGCAGGTGGTATTGTGCAAATGGTGGCTGAAAAGCTTCCGGTATGGCCCTTTTGAATGGCTCTGGCGCTCGGCCACTTTCTTTCAATGGTACCCGCTGAAGTGGAAATAGCTGCCCCCTTGTCAGGTTTTAACTGTTGCAACGTCATTAGTCACAGTGGTGGAAAAGTCAAAACAGCATAAACCGTGGTTTGGATTTATATTTGACATCCTTCTATCACAAGAGACAATCATAAACAATTTAAACTTTAGACAAATGGCTTTAGAATTAACAGACGCAAATTTCCAGGCAACCGTACTGGACAGCGATAAACTGACATTGGTAGATTTCTGGGCAGAATGGTGTGGCCCTTGCCGTGCTATCGGACCCGTTATTGAAGAACTGGCCAAGGAATACGACGGTAAAGTAAACGTGGGCAAAGTAAATGTTGACCATAATCCGAACCTTAGTGTGAATTATGGTATCACTTCCATCCCAGCTATCCTCTTTATCAAAGGTGGACAGATCGTAGACAAACAGATCGGCGCCGTACCGAAGTCGGTATTGGATAAGAAGATCCAGGCGCATATTTAAGTTGTGCTGATATATTTTGAAAAGAGCCCGGGTTTCGGGCTCTTTTTTTTGAACAGATGAACAGACAAACAGAGGAACAAGGAACAGATGAAGGCTAAGCCATTAGATAGTTTATCGAATATGATTCTTACCATCTGAAAGTTACTCACGCTATCTTCCGTTCATCTGTTCTTCGGTTCCTTGTTCCTCTGTTCTTCTGTTCGATTTTCCCTATCTTCCCACCCGATTTGCTCAACTAAAACAACTTGTCTATGAATATCAAGGCCCGCTTGAAGCTGATGAATTTTTTGGAGTTCTTTGTGTGGGGTTCCTGGCTGATCTCGTTAGGTGCTTACATGTTTAATGTGTTAGGCTTCAAAGGCTGGCAGGTGGGTAGTATTTATGGTACCATGGGTATCGCCGCCATGTTTACACCAGCGATATTCGGGATTATCGCAGACAGGTGGCTGAGTGCACAAAAGGTATTTGGTCTCGCGCATATCGCAGGTTCGGTATTGCTTTTTATGGCTTCTACGGTAACGGATTATTCGGGATTATACCTGATCATGCTGCTCAATTCGCTTGTATTTATGCCTACGATTGGCCTGAATAATACGGTGTCTTACATCATTCTCGAAAACAAAGGATTCAATATCGTTAAAGACTTCCCCCCCATCCGGGTATGGGGTACCATTGGATTTATTTGTGCCATGTGGGCGGTAGATCTGCTGGGATGGAACAAAAGCCCGATGCAGCTCTATATCAGTGCCGGTTCTGGCCTGTTATTGGGTCTATATGCTTTTACTATGCCGGCCTGTCCACCTGTGAAATCTGAAGAGAAAAAGAGCTTGTTTTCTTCGCTGGGGCTGGATGCATTTGTACTTTTCCGCAGAAAAAAAATGTTGATCTTTTTCGTCTTTGCGATGTTATTGGGTGCAGCCCTGCAGATCACCAATACCTACGGTTCTACTTTTCTGGATGATTTTAAGAATACTTATCCCGATGCATTTGGTGTAAAACATTCCAACGTACTGATCTCTATTTCACAGATCTCTGAAACCCTGTTCATCCTTACTATTCCGTTTTTTCTGAAACGTTTTGGTATCAAACAGGTAATGATCATGAGCATTTTTGCCTGGGTATTACGCTTTGGACTCTTCGCCGTTGGCGATCCTGGAAATGGTCTGTATCTGCTGATCCTTTCCATGATTATCTATGGTATGGCTTTCGATTTCTTCAATATCTCCGGATCCCTTTTCGTGGAAAAAGAAGCCGATATCAAGATCCGCGCCAGCGCCCAAGGACTGTTTATGCTGATGACCAATGGGATCGGAGCTTTCCTCGGTAACTATATCAGCGGACGTGTGATTGATTATTATACCGTGGACGGCATAAAGAACTGGCAGAATATCTGGTTCAGCTTTGCCGGATATGCGCTGATTCTGGGAATTGTATTCCCCTTGGTGTTCAGGTATAAACATGACAGGGCAGCGTTGGAAGGGGTGAAACACTGATAATTAAAAATTAAAAAATTGACTGGATAGGCTTGGAATAGTAGGTTGGTTAAACTAACTACTATTTCAAAGCCTTTCTCTGTGTAACTCCCCATCTCTGTCCCTCTGTGTTGAAAAAGGCCTCAACATAGGATAGCATCTACCAATTTTTAACACAGAATACATAGCGCAACAGAGGAACACAGAGGTTTTCAGGCTTTGATTTCCCGGATAACTGCACGATCAATTGACAGGAGAATACTGCCTTGTCAATCTTTTCAGCCAAAAGAGGTATTTTTTACGCTACAGTGGTGAATTACTAACTACTAATTACCAATTACTAATTAATTTTGCACTCTAAACAGGTGAATATGAGCTCCGCAGTCTCCGAAATCGTTTCCAGTGTCAAAGATTCCCAACTCCAGCAGATCGGCCAGAAAATACTGAATAAAGAAAGAATTTCTTTTGATGACGGTGTGGCTTTGTTCGAAAAAGGCTCCCTAGCCTACCTGGGCGCGCTGGCCAACTGGGTGCGCGAAGAGAAACATGGCAATAAGACCTATTTCAACCGGAACTTTCATATCGAGCCCACTAATCTTTGTGTGTTCTCCTGCAAATTCTGCTCTTACTCCCGTTTATACGCCCATAAGGAAGAAGGTTGGGAACTGAGTACAGACCAGATGCTGGATATCGTAAAAAGCTACGATGGTCAACCTGTTACAGAAGTGCATATTGTAGGAGGAGTGCATCCAAAAATGAATATGGCATTCTTTCTGGAACTGATGCGTAAGATCAAAGCCCATCGTCCGGATCTGCATATCAAAGCTTTTACACCCGTAGAGCTGGATTATATGTTCAAGAAAGCCAAAGTAAGTACCGAAGAAGGGATGCGTCTGGCACATGAAGCCGGACTGGATTCTTTACCCGGTGGCGGTGCAGAAATTTTTCACCCCGAGATCCGCACACAGATCTGCGAGGACAAGGTTGATGCCGATGGCTGGTTACATATTCACAAAACCGCGCACCAACTGGGTATGCATAGCAATGCCACCCTCTTATACGGACATATCGAAAAATACTGGCACCGTATCGATCATATGGAACGGTTACGCAGCCTGCAGGATGAAACCGGTGGATTCAATACCTTCATCCCGCTGAAATTCCGTAACAAGGACAATGATATGAGTCATGTGGCCGAATCCTCGATCATTGAAGATATGCGCATGTATGCCGTATCCCGTTTGTACATGGATAACTTCCCGCATCTCAAAGCTTACTGGCCCATGCTGGGCAGACAGAACGCCCAGTTATCGCTCTCTTTTGGGGTGAATGATATTGATGGCACCATCGACGATTCCACCAAGATCTACGCCATGGCCGGCAGCGAAGAGCAAACACCTACCATGAGTACAGCAGACCTGGTTACGCTGATCAAACAGGTGAAGAGACAACCGGTGGAAAGAGGAACGCTTTATAATGAGATCAGGGATTATGCGGAAGTGGCAATGAGCGAATGAATGGATGAGTGATTGAGTGAATGTTTTGGGTAGGGAGCAATGATAGAATGATAGGATGATAGATTGATAGAATGTTTTGAACAGTTTTCAGGTAGTGAAATGTTCGATGTAGTCAACTAACCAATAACTACCTACTCACTACTGACCACTCACCATTCACAATTGACCATTGCCCATTCACACTTAACATTCCGGCAAACTGATCGGTATATGAATCGCCAATCCACCGTCGGCGGTTTCTTTGTATTTGCTGCTCATATCCAGGGCGGTATCCCACATGGTTTTGATCACTTTATCGAGGCTAACGATGGCGTAGTCGGGTGAGCTCTGCAGTGCCAGTTGCGAAGCGGTGATGGCTTTGATGGCACCCATGGTATTTCTTTCGATGCAGGGGATCTGAACCAGTCCACCTATAGGGTCGCAGGTTAAACCCAGGTGATGTTCCATGGCTATTTCGGCGGCCATTAATGCCTGGCGCTGGGTGCCGCCCATACATTCCGTTAAAGCAGCTGCGGCCATGGCGGAGGAAACACCGATCTCGGCCTGACAACCACCCATGGCGGCAGAAATAGTAGCTCCTTTTTTAAAGATGCTGCCAATCTCCGAAGCTACCAGCAGGAAACGGATGATCTTATCTTCTGCGTTCCCATTACAGAAAGCGATATAGTATTGTAAAACGGCAGGAATAACACCAGCGGCGCCATTGGTAGGTGCGGTTACTACCCTGCCGAAAGAGGCGTTCTCTTCGTTTACCGCAAGGGCAAAACAACTCACCCAATCCAGGGTATAGCTGAAATCATGTCCGCCCGCTTTGATACAGGCCATCCAGCTATCATAATCGGTATAGGTCTGGCCTTTCATCAGGCGTTTGTTCAGATCAAAAGCCCTGCGCCGTACCTGCAGTCCGCCCGGTAATTCTCCTTTGGCATGGCAACCGCGGAAAGTGCATTCTTTCATCGCATTCCAGATCTGCAGTACCCCTTTACGGGTATCTGCTTCGCTGCGCCAGGCGGTTTCATTTTCCATCACCACTTCGTGAATGGCCATGCCCTTCATGCACCAGTGCAGCAGGTCGCTGGCCGTATCAATCGGAAAAGGAAGTTGCACCGGGGTTTTGCCACCATTGGCTTCACCTTCTTTCACCACAAAACCACCACCGATCGAGAAAAAAGTTTCACTCCAGCTCTCACCCTTTTTCATCGTTACCAGAAAAGAAAGGCCGTTGGGATGATAAGGCAATGTTTCGTTAAAGAGGAACTGCACTTTTTCTGCAACAGGAAAATGAATAGGTACAATGCCACCCAATGGCAATTCTTTGTCGGCTATAATCCGGTTGATCTTTGGGGTAATGGAATTCACATCAATGGTAACCGGATCTTCTCCGCACAAACCAAGCATCACGGCAATATCAGTACCGTGTCCCCTGCCGGTTTTGGCCAGGGAACCATATAATAAAACAGTAAGGGAAAGCACTTCGTCTAAACCACCTTTCTCCCGAATGGTATCCAGGCAACGCAGCGCCGCCCGCCAAGGCCCCAATGTATGTGAGCTGGAGGGCCCGACACCAATTTTAAACATATCAAAAACAGAGATCGATTCGTAAGGCATGGCAATCTGTATTACGGTTCAAATGTAGATGGTTTCCTTCTTTATTTGTTTACAGGTTTATTAGGTTACAGTATTTGGAATGATTAGCTGTCTCTCATCGCATCATCTACCGGTACTTATAACCAGTAACCAGCAACAGTTCCCGCCTACCGCTACCTCATATTCCTAAAACTTACAAGCGTTTGGAATGTTTTTCCGAACTTTCCAGCGCAAAATTAATAGATAGCTAATTTTCTTAATGTAAATTCTGTATGCAACTTTCTTCTCTTCTCGACAGGTTTAATGAGCCCGAAACACTCAAAATGGCCAAACTGGGCCGCGAACTGGCAGCCAAAGGATTTAATGTGATTAATCTGAGTCTGGGCGAACCCGATTTTGATACGCCGCAGCATATCAAAGATGCTGCCATCAAAGCCATCAATGATAACTGGAGCCACTATTCTCCGGTAGCCGGATACATGGACCTGCGCGAAGCGGTTTGTACCAAATTAAAACGCGATAATAACCTCGATTATAAGCCTGAAAATATTGTGACTTCCACCGGTGCCAAACAGAGTCTGGCCAACGCCATCCTGGCATTGGTAGATGAGGGTGATGAAGTAGTGATCCCTACCCCTTACTGGGTTACTTACTCCGAGCTGGTAAAAATTGCCCGTGGTAAAGTAGTAGAGATCAGAACCACGGTAGAGAACGGATTTAAAAGTACCGCAGCACAACTGGAAGCGGCCATTACCGATAAAACCAAAGTGTTCATGTTCTCCTCACCCTGTAACCCTTCCGGTGCCGTATACAGTAAAGCAGAACTGGAAGCACTGGCAGTCGTGTTCCGGAAATATCCGAACATCACCATCCTGGCAGATGAGATCTATGAATACATCAATTTTGTAGGCAAACACGAAAGTATTGCGCAGTTCGATGACCTGAAAGACCGTGTGGTACTGATCAACGGATTGAGTAAAGGTTTTGCCATGACCGGATGGCGTCTGGGTTATATCGCAGCCAATGTGACCATTGCCAAAGCCTGTGAAAAATTACAGGGACAGTTTACCAGCGGTGCTACTTCTGTTACGCAGAAAGCAGCGGTGGCAGCTTTAACCGGTGATCTGCGACCTTCACAGGAAATGACGGCCGAGTTTACCCGCAGACGTGCGCGTACCCTGGAACTGATCAAAGAAATACCCGGTTTCAAGTGTTTTGAACCCGAGGGTGCTTTTTATGTGTTTCCAGATGTAAGTGCTTATTACGGAAAATCAGATGGCAACGAAACCATCACCAATTCTGCCGATCTGAGTATGTATATCCTGAACAACGCCCATGTTTCCTGTGTAATGGGTGAAGCGTTTGGAGAACCCAATTGCGTTCGTTTTTCTTTTGCCGCCAGTATGGAAAATATCGAAACTGCCTGGGCAAGGATTAAAGAGGCATTGGCGAAATTGAAATAGGACTTGTTGTTGGTCGGCGACCAACAATGGCCATAGACATAGTGCGTACTTCATATAACAAGACCCGGGACTAAAGTTCCGGGTCTTGTTTTTGAAGAGGATGGTGCTGTTTTATTTGGTACCGCTCACGATTCCCCCCTTCCTGCTATCAACCGTTACGGAATATTTTCCGCCACCCTGTACGATCCATTTCACCGTTACCGCACCTAAGCCCGGAATATTGGGCACTTCAATGGTTTGTGGGTTATTTTTCTGTTCGGTGGTCAGGTTCAGGTCTTTGTTCTCCACCGTCATACCGGCTACAATTTTACCTGTAGTGCTGAGGCTGATCAGGTCGGGCCTCTCAATCCGGTTCTTGGTATCCTGGCTGCTGTGCGTAGGCATCATACGCTGGTTGGCTACCACAGCAGTTACTTCCTTCAAGCCATCTCCCAGGTCTTTTTCCGAAATGCTCTGCACTTCCAGTTTAGGCGTTGAATAACAATGGTAGATACTGAATGCCATGTTACGATGGGCATCCGACTCCAATAAAAAACCTGGGTGCGCTCTGGTAAAATTCTTCTTGAACCCACCGATCTCCACTTTACCGTATTGCGGATGGTCATATTCTTTCCAGGGAACAAATGCATCCTGAAATAAGAGGTAACGGTCAAAGCTATAGGTAGGATTATCAAAGGGATCGCGTGAACCTTCTTTCATGTACATCAGGTAAGGCGTCCACAATTCATTGGAATAAGTATAGATGCCTCTTCCTGCATAAAACCAATCCAGCTCGCCACCATAGGCAGAATACAGATCTTTATACACTACGAGATATTTGTAACCGGGTAATAACTCTTCTCCTTTTTTACCAATGGCATCGTATACCTGCAGATCCTGTGCGTTGTAAGTGTTTACATCTTCCTGTCCGCCAGGGCCACGCAAAATCATACCTCCTGCATTGTGAAAGGATTGAGCCGCGGCAATATTCGGATGTTTCATCACAAACTCCATCACGGCCCTGTTCTCGGGTAAGGAGAAAGGATATTTATACGCGCCATTCTGGATATAGTTCGGCTGCCATCCCCATCCCCAATCACGGTTGGGATCGTACTGAAACGCATACCCATCTTCACTTACACGGCCATCTCCGTCTTTGTCAATTCCCTCAATACCCAGCAGTTCCCACTCACCTCTTTCATCCACACCTGCCTGAATCATGTTACGCGGATCGCGGGGATCGGTTTTAAAACGGCCGTTCGGACTCTTTCTCCGCATCAGCGTGATATTACCGTCGCCGTTCAGGTCTTCATAACTGTCTTCATCGATCAATCCATCCGCATCATTATCCACCGGCAACAAACCCGATCTGGGCGAACTGGCATTATTGGGTTTGTGGATATAGCTGTCCCTTCCGTCAGGATTGATGGTAGGAATAATATAGAATACCTTGTCTTCGAGTAATTCCTGGATGAATTTGGTATCACCGAAAGATTCGGTCAGGTACCAGGCGGTATACAGGGCAAATTCAGCTCCCTGTAATTCATTGGAGTGAATATTTCCATCGATATACATGCCGGGTTTACGCGCAGGATCGCCTTTTTTGAAATCAGTAATGGTCAGGCACCAGAGATCCCTTCCCTGAAAAGACTTCCCGATAGATTCGAACCTGGCGAGGTTGGGATAAGCTGCTGCGATCTTTTTACAGATCTCACCAATGCCTGCATGGTCGTAGTATTTGTTCCAGGTAACGGTTACTTTGGGATTCACCGGTGAACCTGCTGCTTTAAACATCTGTTCGGGTGCCTGTGCCAGTAACTGCCCAACAGCGAGGGTGAATAGTGACAAACAGAATAATAATATGCGTTTCATAATGCGTTGTTTTGAGGTTTACAGGGTTACTTCCACTTGTTTGGTACCGGCCGTTGGGCAACCCACATCAATGGTGAGTTTACCGCTGCCTTTGATCAGCCAGCTGAAAGATTGTGATCCCGCAGCATCCAGTGAATTCAGCAGGGTGATCTTTTTGCCTCCTACGATCTGCTGGTTGCCGGTATTGTTTACCGCCACTTTTAGTTTTTTGAGGAAGTAACTACGTTCTGCCAGTTTGGAATGCGTGGCCAAACCACCTTTGTTGATCAGGTCGAGACTGATCCGCGTTAACCCATTGGCCAGTTTTTCTGATTTCAGATTCACCACATCGATCTCTGCCTGTTGACCCGCCAGTTTTACCAGGAAGTCGGTATGTTTTTTTACAATATCGCCCACCAGTTTGTACGGAGGATTCACCAGTACAAAAGGATCCAGTCCTCCCAGTTCCACCTGCTGATCAGGATAATCCGGATGCTGGATGGGTTTCCAATCGGTAAACGTATTGGTAATACCCTGCTGCTGTGCCCAACGCAAATAATTGGCCGCAGGATCTTCTACGGTAAAAGGTTTTTCCTTTTTGGCCGTATCGGGTTTGGCCTTGGGCACCCACCAACCCGGTGTACTGAAACTGTAACGGGTATAGTGGAAATAGCCCCATGATAACAGATCACCTCCGGCAGCATTGGTTCGGGGGGCGTCTTTTGATCCGGTAACCTTGTTGTATAACTCACTCACCATACCATTGACTTTGGCATCAGGCTCGAGATAGCCGGCCAGGATCCTTTCTCTTGCCAGCAAAGGATTATAAGCAATGGGTGTAGATAAATTATTGTTACTGCCAAAACTCACCACGGCGTATACATTAAACGCATCGAACAGAAAATCCAGCATAGAGCGGGTCTCTTGTTCGCTGGCGGGATAATCGCCGGCACCGGCGGTAAATGTGTTGTGTTTGTATGTGAAGTTCTTATTGAGCGCAATGCCTCCTTCCCCATCTTCGTTCAGGTTGCCGTCTTTATCATTGTCAAGACCTTCGGTCAACAAACGGTATTTTCCTTTCTCTCCTTTACTGGCATCGGCTTTTACCAAAACCCGTACATCTTCCGGATGGGTTTTGTAATCGCCTACGGGAGAAAGGATCCGCATCAGGGTGATCTTTCCGTTTCCGTCCAGATCATCTACCCCATCTTCATTCAGTTTACCGTCTCTGTCATCGTCGGTATCTGTAGCATTACTGCTACGCTCGTATTTCAGTTTGGCAAAATATTGCTCCGTAGCATCCGGACTCATATTCGGGAACACGTAATAAGTGGTTTTGGCAAGCAGGTTTTTGATACTGTCTGTACCACTGCCTTTCAGCAGATTTTCGGCAAAGCCAATGGCCATTTCAACACCCAGTAAGTGGTTGCCTTCGGTGCCTCCGATTACGGCAATGGCGGGTTTGCTTTCTGTTTTGCCTGTACCAATGGTTAACAGCCAACAATCTTTGCCGCCATTGGTTTTGGTAAGGGATTGGAGTTTTACCAGCGAGGGCCAGGCTTTGGAGAGGGCCTGTAAACGGCTTAACTGGTCTGCATAACTGCTGTATTCCTGTGCCTGTACACCAGACACCAGCCATAACAACAGTGATGCCAATAAGATTTGTCTCATGGAGCTAGTTTTAGATTTTAAATATAGCAGTTTATTGGTTGATTGGTTTACTGGTTTATTTGTATGGTTGTCTGGTATGCCGGTAAACCGATAAACTACTAAACCAGTAAACCAATAAACCCCCGCATCTCCGTATTTTGCACCCATGATGGAAACGGCAAAAACAGAGATGTTCCGCAACCGTTTGGTAAAAGTGTTCAAACACAAAAGCAAACTGGCCAAAAGACAGGAAGTTTCCTGTTACCGTGTATACGATCACGATCTACCTGAGTTCCCGCTCTGTGTAGAGATCTATGAGGACAAGATTTATCTCGCGGAATACCTGCGCAGGCATGGTATGACAGATGAGGAACATGAAACCTGGCTGGACAGTTGTTTGCAGGTGATCGCAGACGTTACAGGGATTCCGGCCGATCGTATGTATGTGCGGCAACGGAAGCGGATGTCGCACCGGGGCGAGGACCAGTACGAGAAAATGGACACCAAACAGGAGTTTTTTACCGTGCTGGAAAACGGACTGAAATTTCAGGTAAACCTGACCGATTACCTTGATACAGGTCTGTTCCTCGATCACCGTATTACAAGACAGATGGTACGGGAGCTGTGTAAGGATAAACGGGTGTTGAATCTCTTCTGTTATACCGGTTCTTTTTCGGTGTATGCTGCTGCCGGTGGCGCCGCATCCGTTACTTCTGTAGATCTGTCTAAAACCTATCTGTCCTGGGCCGAGGATAATTTTGTGATCAATCGTTTCAAGGATCCCGATAAGTACCAGTTCCTACATGCCGATGTAATGCAATACCTGAAAACACTGACACCCGGCAGTTTCGACCTGGTGATCATGGACCCTCCCACTTTCAGCAACAGCAAGCGGATGAAGGATTTCCTCGATATCCAAAGGGATCATGTAGAATTACTCAACGATGCACTGGCAGCATTGGCCGATGACGGTATCATCTTTTTCAGCACTAATTTTACCCGATTTGTAATGGAAGCCGATTTGATCAAAGCCGCAGAAATCAAAGACATCACCAAAGCCACTACACCGTTTGATTTTGAAGGGAAGTTGAAGCGGTGGTGTTATAGGGTGAGGAAAGGCAATGATAGAATGAGTGAATGAGTGATTGAGTGAATGTTTTGATTTGTTTCATTTGGAGGAACCTTCCTGGAATTTTATTCTATCATTCTATCATACTATCATTCTATCATTTTTCATCTGATATCATTGCTATCCAACACATATTCCTTCTCAAACAAAAAATTACTATACCGATACCGGATCGCATAAGCTATGGCAATGGAGTCTGCAGAGTAATAAACGCGCAGCTGGTGCATTTTTCCCTTTCTGCCGCCCGTCCATTCGTCTACGCCTTGCTGGCTTTTTTCAGGATTACCGAAATAATCGAGCAGGATCTCCCTGTTCTGACGAAGCGGCATCAAACGCCATTTAGGCGGTGTGGTGAGGTTGGCTGTTTTGGGTATGACCAGGTCTACGATCAGTAATTTGAATCCAAGCATCACCAGCATGATCAGTATCAATACGCCGGTTCCTTTCTTAGCGGCTGATTTGAGAATAAAGGGTTGGAGTTGTGGAATGATCGGCATTTAATAGAAATTAGCTTATTCAGAAAAGACGGCAACTTAATAATGACCTCATTAATGGTTTTGTTTTCCCTTTTTAAGACAAGATTGTGTAAGCAAACTCAGATCCTGTTCAGCTCTTTTTTGGTGAATTCATTTTCTGTATTACCGGTATTCAGGGTTGCAGCGGGTTCGAATAACATGACCCATACTTCCTCTTCTGCATGGGGCCGATGTTCTACACCGCGGGGTACAATCAGGAAATCACCTTCTTTCAACTCGATGTTCTTGTCGCGGAGTTCCATGACAAAAGAGCCCTTTACTACATAAAAGAATTCATCTTCTTCAGCATGGTGGTGCCAAGTAAACGGACCTTGGAATTTGGCCAGTTTTACCTGCTGACCATTTAGTTCGCCCACAATATGCGGGTTCCAGTAATCTGTGATCTGCGAAAATTTGTCTGTCAGGGTCACTTTATGCATGGCTGGTATTTGCTGCTTCGTTCAGAAACTGTTCGTGTAATTTGAGCACCTGTGGTATCAGCAGTTGTTGTTCATCATTGATTAAAACAAAATCACACAAACGCATTTTGATCTCTTCCTGGATCTGTCTTTTCATCCGGGCCAATACTTCTTCCCTGCTCACCTGGTCTCTGTACATGGCCCTTTTTATGCGCAGGTGCTGCGGAGCGTATACACCGATCATATAATCAAAGCCGATAGCCGAACCCGCTTCAAAAAACAAAGCAGCTTCCTTGATGGTGTAAGGCGTAGTTTGTTTACCGGCCCATTCTTCGGCGGCGGTAATAGTGAAGGGATGTACCAGGGCGTTTAAGATCTCCAGTTGAAAAGGATCATTGAATACAATCGATGCGAGGTATTTGCGGTCGAGCACTCCTTTCGGATAAACGGCTTCCCCGAATTTACTGATAATGGCTTTTTGCAGATCCGGGTTGGTCTGCATCAGTTCTTTGGCCGCTGAATCCGCATCAAACACAGGGATACCTAGGGTATGGAAAATACCGGCCACCGTGGATTTACCACTGCCGATACCGCCTGTAAGTCCGATCCTGAGTGCCATATTGCTGATTTCTATGGAAAGATATTATTTCTGCAGGAATGCCGCTAACCGTACACAAAAAAGCCGGATGAAGGATCATCCGGCTTTATAGATAGTTGCATTTTTTATTTATTGATGGCAGCAGACCATTCCATGCTGATCGAAGATTTTTCGATTTTCAGGTAACTGCCTGGGCTCACTTCCAGCTGCATAGTGTTGTCTTCATTGATCTTGTTGATCGTTCCGTGAATACCGGCGATGGTTACCACTTTATCGCCTTTCTGCATATTCTCTACGAATTTTTTCTGCTCTTTTGCCTTTTTAGCCTGCGGACGGATCATAAATAACCAGAATACCAAGATGATACCACCCATCAGAACCAGTTGCACCATTCCGCCACCGCTACCGGCAGCCTGCAGTAAAACAAAATTTAAATTAGTCATTACAGTTGTTTTTTAATGTTTGAAACGAAGCCTGCGTTGTAAAAGTGTTGGCTTTTCCGGCAGGAACGTAAAGATAAGTGTATGATCAGTTTGGTTGTATGATTTTCTGGTAACAAATTGTAAAATCCGCTAGCCATCTATTTTTTGAAGCTGATCTTCTGGATTTTACCGGCTTCCATCATTTCTTTATGGATATTATCCAGGATCCCGTTCACAAACTGTCCGCTTTGCGGAGTGCTGTAATCCTTGGCCAGGTCAATGTATTCGTTGATGGTCACTTTAGTGGGAATGGTTTCAAAATACAGTAACTCACAAACCCCCATCCGCATCAGCACCATATCCAGTTGGGCAATCCGTTCTGCGTCCCAGTTCTTCAGCTTGGGTTTGATGAGTTCGGCACAGTATTCCTTTTTCTCCAGCGTAGTTGTCAACAGCGAACGCGCAAACTGCCATTTCTCCGGACTCAGCATTTCCTGCAGGTTATAACTGCCGGGTTTCTGGATATAATTCTGCATCAGCTGGTCCATCATATCCGCATCATCGTCCCAGTTATTGAAGAGTTCTTCCAGATGGGCAATAAATGCTTCGTTGGGCAGCATCAGTTGGGTAAAGATCAGTTTGATGATCTCTTTCTCCCGGGCTTTGTCCCTGCTTTGCTGGGAGATATATTCTTTGTATTTATCGGTATGTGTAAGCTCCTCATAGATCTTTTTCAGGAGATCCTTATCGATCATTTTTTCGGGAAGATCTGTTTCAACGGCTTTTTTGAAAGAAGGATTTTCCAGGATCTGCCATAGAAACTCGTTACCGGCAATTTTGATATTTACATTCAGGTCTTCTTCGGAAGGAAGGTTGCGGGAAGCCCTTTTTTGTGCACTGGTTTCTGCATAACGGGCCGCTTCTGTTAAAAAATACAGCAGGTACACAAAGAGCTCTCTGCTTTTATCCAATTGTTTCTGTAATTCTTCTACGGGTTTCTTAAAGGCGATCGGGCTATCTGCGGCTTCGATCATATACAGCAACTGCATCACTTTCACACGTATATTTCTTCTACTGATCATCTGATAAGAACTTATTTGAGGGTGGCAAAGATATTGTTTTCGGCGGCTGGTACAAAATGAAAATACCCGTCCGGGAACGGACGGGTCT
This sequence comes from Caulobacter sp. UNC279MFTsu5.1, assembly GCA_943369185.1. GTDB lineage: Bacteria > Bacteroidota > Bacteroidia > Chitinophagales > Chitinophagaceae > Sediminibacterium. The sequence goes on from CALRMK020000006.1 coordinate 134,137, forward strand.
CAACCTTGATACAACCTGACGTGAAGCCATGGGCTTCTGGAAATCATATCATATTGAGTAGATGCGGTTTTACACGGTATAAACGGGACGATATCGTGGTCTATCTGTACTTACGTTGCACCGCTGATATCGGATTGTCACATCGGTATTTTCATCGCCAAAAATAAATTCTGCACAACCCAATCCGAACTGCTTCTACCCTCGTTTATCTATCACATCATTCACAACTGAAATCTTTTTTATGAAAAGAAAACTGATCAAAAAGGTTGTTTCGTACAGCGGCGCATTGCTGCTGCTGTTAACCGGGGTATTGGCAATACATATTTACCTGGTTACCCGACCCAAAGCACCGGATGCCGGTACCCGTATCATGGCAAGGATCGATATCCGGAAAGATATCAATGCAGCAGAAGCGGCACGGGTCACAGCCTGGTTATACCAGCAGCCGGGTGTAGATCGGGTGTTGTGTAACGAAACGTCTGATATCGTTGTATTTACCTACTCCCCCTTACAAACCAATGCTGACAAGCTTACCGGCGATCTGGGCAAAAAACTGCAATTACCGGTAGAACGGATAAAACCTTCTGCAGCAGAAATGAAATCGGGTTGTCCTGTCCCCAGCGGCTCGCGCGGTTACCAACTGATGGCCTACCTGAAACAGGTTTTTTAATCGTCACCCATAAAATCAAATACATGAAAAAAGCAAGCATGCTAACACTGGGTCTTATTGCGATAATGACCAGCTTTATCCTGAGTTCCTGCAGCAAAAATGAGGACACAATGACGGTTGTAAAAGCCACCCTTTACGATTCGTTGGGTGGTACCACAATGGTAACGGATCCGGCCAACAATTCCACCAAAATTGAGCAGGGTCGTCTGGGCATCCGCTCGGTGGTGGACAGTACCATTTTTGTCATTGCCGCCGACCCCAAACTGAATGGATTTTTCAAAGTTTTGCTGGCAGAAGTAACCGCAGGCAATACCAGTGGTTTTGCCGCTCTGAGTAAGGACCTGACAGACTTTTTCTGTGTAGCCACCGGAGCCAAAAATTTCACTTACAGCGGACTGGATATGGTAGCGGCCCATGACCCTGCCAAAAACAGCCGGATGAACGGGAAATCGTCCAGCGCCGATTTTGACCAGTTCATTGCCGATCTGGTGGTGGGAGCCAATAAGAACAAGCTGCCGGCCAACCTGATCAATTCCGTAGGCGCATTGGTAAATACCCTGCGTTCACAGGTGGTACAGCGTTAACCGATACCGGTACTATTTTGCCATCCGGCCATCATCCCGAAAGGATGGTGGCTTTTTTTATCTCCCTGTAAGGCTGATTGAGAAAGAAAATGAGTCAGCGCCGCCTCCGGAACCATGCAATTTTGACACAGGATATCAGAAACTTACCCCATCTTTGCCGCCGTTTCTGCCAGTCTTTACCGACGCCACCCGGGTTAGGGCCAGAATTCTGAAAATTTGACCTGAATTACCCGCATGGCACAATAATCGATGACAGGACGGTATTATTACTCAAATCAATTAAAAACCCATAACGTATGGCAAAAAAACTCAACGTTACTCCTCTGCACGACAGAGTAATTGTTAAGCCTGCCGCTGCTGAAGAAAAAACTGCAGGCGGAATCATTATCCCTGATACTGCAAAAGAGAAACCACAACGTGGAACTATTGTAGCAGCCGGTGCCGGTAAAAAAGATGAGCCCGTAACTGTAAAAGTCGGCGATACCGTATTGTATGGTAAATATGCCGGGACTGAGATCCAGATCGAAGGTCAGGACCTGCTGATCATGAGAGAGAGCGATATCCTCGCGATCGTTTAATTTGAATAGGTGAAGCAATGCTGTCCTGAAAAGGATCAGCCTTTCCGATTGTCAATTTTCAAATTCTCAAATTTTCAAATTCTCAAATTGTAATACAATGGCTAAACAGATTTTCTTCGATATCGAAGCAAGAAATAAGATGAAAAAAGGCGTTGACACATTGGCCAACGCTGTAAAAGTAACCCTCGGACCCAAAGGCCGTAATGTGGTTATTGAAAAAAAATTCGGTGCACCCCAGGTAACCAAGGATGGTGTAACTGTAGCAAAAGAAATTGAACTGGAAGATCCTATCGAGAACATGGGTGCCCAGATGGTGAAAGAAGTAGCTTCCAAAACTGCTGATATTGCAGGTGATGGTACTACTACTGCCACTGTACTGGCGCAGGCTATCATTGGCGAAGGACTGAAAAACGTTGCTGCCGGTGCTAATCCTATGGATCTGAAGCGTGGTATCGACAAAGCGGTTGCCAAAGTGATCGACAGTCTGAAAGCACAATCACAGACCATCGGTAACGATTCTAAAAAAATTGAGCAGGTAGCTACCATTTCTGCCAACAGCGACAGCGAAATCGGCAAACTGATTGCCACCGCTATGAGCAAAGTAGGTAAAGAAGGTGTGATCACTGTAGAAGAAGCGAAAGGAACCGATACCACCGTTGATGTGGTAGAAGGTATGCAGTTCGACCGCGGTTATATCTCTCCTTATTTCGTTACCAACAGCGAAAAAATGGAAGTGGAACTGCAGAACCCATATATCCTGATCTACGACAAGAAGATCAGCGCGATGAAAGACATCCTCCACATTCTGGAGAAAGTAGCCCAGAGTGGCCGTCCTTTGCTGATCATTGCAGAAGACCTGGAAGGAGAAGCACTGGCTACATTGGTAGTAAACAAATTACGTGGCACCCTGAAAGTAGCTGCTGTAAAAGCACCTGGTTTCGGCGATCGCAGAAAAGAAATGCTGACCGATATCGCGATCCTGACCGCAGGTACCGTGGTTAGCGAAGAGCAAGGTTTCAAATTAGAGAACGCTGACCTGACTTACTTAGGACAGGCTGCTTCTGTAACCATTGATAAAGACAATACGATCGTAGTAGGCGGAAAAGGTAAAAAAGCGGACATCGTTGCCCGTGTGAACCAGATCAAAGCCCAGATCGAAAACACTACTTCTGATTATGACCGCGAAAAATTACAGGAGCGTCTCGCTAAATTAAGCGGTGGTGTGGCTGTTCTGTACGTAGGTGCTGCTACAGAAGTGGAAATGAAAGAGAAAAAAGACCGCGTTGACGATGCACTGCACGCAACAAGGGCTGCTGTAGAAGAAGGTATTGTACCGGGTGGTGGTGTTGCATACATCCGTGCTGTTGAAAGCCTGGAGAAACTGAAAGGTGCCAACGAAGACGAAACCACTGGTATCCAGATCGTGAAAAGAGCTATCGAAGAGCCACTGCGCCAGATCGTGGTAAACAGCGGTATCGAAGGTTCTATCGTGGTACAGAAAATCAAAGAAGGTAAAGCCGACTTCGGTTTCAATGCCCGCACAGAAGTGTACGAGAACCTGTTCAAAGCAGGTGTGATCGACCCAACCAAAGTAAGCCGTGTAGCATTGGAGAATGCAGCTTCTATCGCCGCTATGTTGTTAACAACTGAGTGTGTGATCGCTGACAAACCAAAGCCTGAAGCACCGCATGCACATGGTGCGCCTGATATGGGCGGCATGGGTGGATATTAATATCCAGCTTTATAAAAAAATACAATCCCCGCTTCTTGCAAAAGAGCGGGGATTTTTAGTTGTGGTTATGCTTTATTCAGACGGCATCTGTTAGTTGCATCCTATTTACAGATATACCTTCTGCATTCCTTTTACAATCAGGTATTGGGCAAGGCCATAAGTTAGCATCACAATCACGAAAATATCTTTATCCCGGTCGTAGTGAAACTTATTAGCGGCAACCAGTACATTCTCCACCAGAAAAACAAGTACCCCCGGAATCAGGTAACTGATGGCGGCTCTTCTGTAGCGCATATTACCGGCCACATTTACGGCAAAAGCCACCATAACAGCGAGGGTAACCATATAAATGAGTACAGGGATCTTATAGCGACCCATCTCAGGCCCCAGAAACTGGTAAAAAGCATTGGCGATAAAAGCAAGAAAAGCCACTGTAATCGTCAGTGGCAGGATACTGCTCTTGCTTAAGCGGTTCATTTGAAGAAAAGAGAAACTGTATAACAAGTTCATCAGCATAAAGGCGATCATACCGCTTAAAAAGAAGGTATCGTTGATCAGTATCAACATCACATCCCCGAAAAAAGCCAGGATCAGGCCCACATAATAAATAAACTTACCTCTTGGATAACCGATATTATTGTCGTGAAGAAGCAGGTGCAAAAAAAGCAAAGGTGCAAGCATGGGTTTGGTAACCGCTACATAAGGCAGTTGTAAATACTGGAAAACGCAATGCAACAGCAAAACGAGCCAGAAAATGGTCAATGTCCTTTTTTCGAAAAATGCCTGCATAGTAAAGTCCCCTCTTGCAGAGAAGATATATGAAAATAAACAGAATGTGTGAATTTTCCACAGATCTGTTTAATGAGTTGGAGGAAGGGCTTGTTTTTTTACTGCCACAAAACCCTTTACCAGCAGGTATTGTGCCATGCCATAAGTGAGCATCACTGCGATATCGATACTACCTGCATGCAGCAAAAACTTGTTCAGTGCCAGTAATCCATCCGAGAGCACAAAGAGGGCTGCACCAGGGATAAAAAATCGGATGGACGTTTGGATAAAAACCGGATTGACAAGTGTTTGCGTTGCCATTACCGCCATCAGGCTGATGATAGACATATATACGAGGATAGGAATCCGGAAAGCCCCCAGTTGGTCGGTCAGCAGAAAATAAACCCCGCCGGAAATACACGCCAATACTACCAGTGCCAGTACCAGGTTCATCGGTTTGCCGGGATGGCCTTTTTGGAGCCGGTAAAAGAAGAAAATATTACAAAGATGTGTGCCGATAAAAGCCAGCATACCAAGTAAAAAAAAGAGCTCACCGGAACGGGTCAGCAAGAGATCGCCCATAAAAGAACAGAAGAGGCCAATATATACTACCGGACTGATTTTACCAGGTTCTGCAGCAAGGTAAAACATCAAGATTGGTAACAATAAAAGTTTAGTTATCACCCTGAGAGTACTCATTTCCAGATAAATACAAATCAGATGCAAAAGCAGTACCAGCAGGAATAACGGCAGGCCGTATTTCTTAATCAGTAACATAGTTCAGGCATTCAGGGTAAGTACACAGCGTTATTCTGTAAAACGTATTTACGGACTGATTTATTACACTGGCAATATTATTATACCGGAAGGATTACTTTTGCCGCATGTTGAGTCAGGAAAATGAAGCGTTTCTGAGCTGGTGGAGCCAGCATGGTGCAAAGGAGAAAACCAGTCTCCGCCCCTTCCTGGTAGGCTTATCCATCGGTTTTTCCATTGGTGTGGGTGTGATCCTGCTTATGGAGAGTGGCTGGTATACCCGGGCCAATATGGAGGCAAACTCACGTTTAAGTTCGGTTGTTTTTATACTCGCCATCATGCTTTTATCGGTATTCATGGCTTTTGTATACCGGAAATTCAGGTGGGAAATGCAGGAACAACGTTACCAGGAGTTATTGATCCTAAAAAATAAAGCCGAAAAAGAGGCACAGATGCAGCCTTAAGGCCTGAAATCGAGTCTATAAAAAAAAATTGCATGAAAAAAATTGTTCTCGCTGTTCTGGTTCTTTCTTTGGTGTTCCTGAATTATTCCTGTGGGAAAAATGATACCAGTGGCTGTCAGCCGGCTGCCATCGCTTCTGAAAAAGCCCAAATGGTGGCTTATTGTACGGCTAACAATATCAATTATACGGAACACTCCAGCGGACTTTTGTACGAGATTGTTAGTCCGGGCAGTGGCCTTGCCCCTATCAGCACTTCTGTAGTAGCGGTGGTGTACACCGGCAAATTATTGAATGGTACCACTTTCGATGCAACTGCCAACCCGATTTCCCTTTCGCTCCAGAATGTGATCGATGGTTGGAAGATCGGGATCCCCCTGATCAAAAAGGGTGGCCGCATCAAGCTGATCATCCCTTCGGCACTGGCGTATAGCTGTACCGGTTCCGGTAATGCCATCCCTGCCAATGCCCCCCTGTTTTTTGATGTAACCCTGCAAGACGTTAAATAAAATACCTACCTGATAACACAAAAAAGGCCGGTAGTCTGCTACCGGCCTTTTTTGTGAAAAACCAATCTCAACAGCGGATAGTATATTTCATTCCCATTCCCCTATCTTTGCCGCTCTAAAAAAATTTGTAAACCGTTACTAATATGCAACTGAAAGGTTTAGTGCGATTTTTTGCGATTGCCTTGATACTCATCTGTCTGTATCAATTGTCATTCACCTGGTTTGTCAAAGGCCATGAAAGTGAAATGGAAAAAAAGGCCGATTCCTGGCTGAAAACTTTCCCCACTCCTGCTGCCAAATACCCCGGTAACAAAGAGTTACAGGCTGCTTATGCAGACACACTTGATGACCTGAAAAAAGACAGGCTGAAGCGACTGCTGGATAGTACCAAGGACGCAAAACTGGCTTTTGGTCTTACTACCTACCGTAGTGCCAAGGAAAAGGAACTAATGCTGGGTCTTGACCTGCAGGGTGGTATGAGTGTAACCATGGAAGTTGGGCTGGATGGCCTGATCAAATCCCTGGCCAACTATACCAAGGATCCTATGTTCAACAAAGCCCTGGAACAGGCGGTTGCCCGTAAAGCCAATACCAGTGCCGATTTGATCTCCCTTTTCCGTGAGGAAATGGCCAAAGTGAAGCCCGGTGCCAAACTGGCCCCTTATTTTGCAGCCCGTAGCGGAACACCTCCCAAAGTAAAAATCGACGACAGCGATGATAAAGTAGCTTCCTACCTGAAAGATCAGGCGAACATCGCTTTCAATACCACCTACCGCATCCTGCGCACCAGGATCGACCGTTTTGGTGTGGCATCTCCCAATATCAACCCCGATCCTGTAAAAGGATATATCAATATTGAACTGGCCGGTGTTAATGATAAAGAAAGGGTTCGTTCCTTTCTGCAATCAACAGCCAATCTCCAGTTCTTTGAAGTATATACTTTCGAAAGCAAAGAATTACAGAACGGTATCCTTGCTGCTGACAAAGCAGTAGAAGATTACCTGAACGGCGTAAAAGTAGCCGATACCAACAAAGCGGTTCCTGCTGCAGCAGATACCGCTAAAACTGCTACTGCAGCGGCTAAAACCGATACCGGTAAAACGGCTACCCTGTCTGCGATTGCCGGAACCACCAAACCTGCTGCCAAAGCAGATTCTGCCAAGATCAATGCCAACAAAAACCCGATCGGTCGCCTGATTCAGTTCAGTCAGCCTTATGCCGGTCAGGATGGTAAAGCGGTTTACCCTGCTTCTATTGGTTATATCCCTTCAAAAGATACCGGTACGCTGAATGATTACCTGCGTCTGGAACAGGTAAAGAGCAAATTCCCCTCCAACCTGGTATTCATGTACGGTAAAGCCGAACTGGACGATCCCAAATTAAAAGATATCCTGACCTTATATGCCATCAAAACCCTGGACAATGGCCAGGCCGAACTGGGTGGCGAAGGGATCAGCGCTTCTCAGGATTATGATGAGAGAGGACGTATTGCTATTAAAATGAACATGGACAAAGCCGGTACCGCCGGTTGGGCAAGAATGACTACCCGCAATGTGGGTAAACCTATCGCAGTAGTTTTGGACAATTTTGTGTACTCTGCGCCCAATGTAAACGAACCCATTACTACCGGTAACTCACAGATTTCCGGAAGTTATACCATTAAAGAAGCCCAGGACCTGGCACAGATCCTGGAAAGCGGTAAACTGCCTGCTCCTGCCAAAATTATTCAGGAACAGCAGGTAGGTCCTACCCTGGGTAAAGAATCCATCAAAGGTGGTGCGATGTCGTTCCTGGTATCATTCATCGTGATTTTTGCCTTGATGCTGATCTACTTCAACACAGGTGGATGGGTAGCGAATATTGCCCTGATCCTGAACCTGCTGTTTACCATCGGTATCCTGAGTGCCTTAGGCTTTACGCTGACAGCGCCTGGTATTGCAGGTCTGGTACTCACCATCGGTCTGGCGGTAGATACCAACGTAATCATCTTCGAGCGTATCAAGGAAGAGCTCACCAAAGGGAAAAGCTACCAGAATGCCGTTAACGATGGTTACAGACGCTCCCTGTCTCCTGTATTGGATGCACACGTTACCACCCTCTTAACAGCGATCATCCTGGCTTATTTCGGATTGGGTCCTGTTCTTGGATTCGCTACCACGCAGATCATCGGTATCCTGCTGTCCTTGTTCTGTGGTATCCTGGTATCGAGACTGATCACTGACTGGTATATGAACAAAAACCGTCACTTCGAATATTTCACTGGTCTCTCCAAGAAGATCTTCAAACACGCTTCTTTCAAATTCATTGAGTACCGTAAATATGCGTATGCTCTTTCTGTTGTGATATTTTTACTGGGTATGAGTACCCTGATCAGGAAAGATTCTTTCGATGAGGGTGTTGAATTCTCGGGAGGACGTAGTTATACCATCAAATTCGACAAAGCGGTAAATGAAGACCAGATCAGGGATGAACTGAAAGCTGAATTTGGTGAAGCGGTAATTATTAAAACAGTAGATGTAAAGAACCAGATCAATATCACTACTTCTTATAAGATCAAAGAAACCGGTACCAATATCGATTCGCTGGTTGAGAAGAAACTGTATACCGGTCTGAAGAACCACCTGCCTGCAGGTCTGAGCTTCATTGATTTTGAAAAAACATACAAACAAAGTTCACAGACCGTATTACCTACGATCTCTGATGACCTGAAGAAAGGTGCTACCAAAGCGGTGATCTTCGGTATTATCGTGATCTGTCTGTACATCTTTATCCGTTTCCGCGACTGGCGTTATTCACTGGGAACGATCTTCTCCTTGTTACACGACGTTTTTGTAACCCTGATCGTATTCAGTTTTGCACGTACCATCGTTCCTTTCCCGTTAGAGATCGACCAGCATTTCATTGCGGCGATACTGACGGTGATCGGTTTCTCGATGAACGATACGGTGATCGTGTACGACAGGATCCGGGAAGACAGCAGCCTGATGAAAGGCTCTGATAATGCTACCGTGATCAACCGTGCGATCAATGAAACACTGAGCCGTACGATCATGACATCATTAACTGTATTCCTGACCATTTTGATCCTCTTCATCTTTGGTGGAGAAGTAACCCGTGGTTTCGCTTTCGCGATGCTGATTGGTGTGGTAACAGGAACCTACTCTTCTATTTTTGTAGCGGCGCCTGTACTGGTGGATTTTGCCAAACACCGTCCGCTGGGAAGAAAGTCTTCGGTAGAAAACAAGAAGTAACATTCCTCCGTTCTAGAAAAGCCCGCAATCATGATTGCGGGCTTTTTGTTTGGCGGTAGTATCATCGGAGATACGACCTATCTGTCCATAAAAAAGCCCCGTATCGGGGCTTTCCAAAAGTTATGCCAGGCTTATCTGTCAGGACTTAAACTGCAAAGCTGGTACCACAGCCACAGGTTTTGCTGGCATTAGGATTACTGAAGGTAAAACCGCGGCTGTTTAAACCGCCCTGCCAGTCTATTTCCATACCGTATAGGTACAATCCATGGCTCTTGTTCATTACGCAGGCAATTCCTTCGATCTCAAATGTCTGGTCTTCGGGTTCGGGTTTGTCAAAACCCAGCACATAGGTCATGCCGCTGCACCCACCGCCCTTTACGCCAACGCGAAGACGCTGGGTGGTATCAAATGCTTCCTCATTCATTAATCGCTTCAGTTCGGTAATGGCACTGGCCGTTAAACTTACCGGGGTTAATTGGGTCATCGTTTCCATGGGCTTCAATTGTATGGCAAAGTTACGCATAAATGGAAGTGCGGCCACAAAGCCCGTTTTCGATAGCGGAAAATTCCCACCGGCCGGATAGTTCCTAAAACAAAGAGGCGCTGCCACTGTTTACCTTATTTTTGTGAAAAATAGGTAGCATGGATTCCAAATACCTGGTATTGGCTGGCGTTGTAGCAGTGGGTGCTATTGCTTATTTCTATTTTCTCAGACCCAAACCGGCTGATATAGTTACGGAGGAAAAGGTTTCCAAAAAAGATACCGGTTCCGTAGCCTTGCAATTACAGGCCTATGAAAGACTGACCTTATTGGCAGACAGGATCGCGATTCCTCATCTGGTGGGCAGAGTCAGTTACGAGGGGTTATCTGCCCGCGATATGCAACTGGTACTTACGCGCTCGATCAGGGATGAGTTTGATTACAATATCACCCAGCAGATCTATGTAACCCCCGAAACCTGGAATGCGGTGAGAAGCCTGAAAGAGAAAAACCTGCTCATCATTAACCAGGTTGCTGCATTATTGCCTCCTACCGCTTCCGCATTGGATCTGAACCGGGCTTTGCTGGAATACCTGATGCACGATGATAAAGCGAATATGCATGAACTGGTGAGTGAGGCGTTGAGTTATGAGGCGAAGAAGTTATTATAGGGGGCTTGGTTTATTCGTTTACTGGTTTTTATAAGTTGCTTATATTTTAACGATTGCCGGATGAGTGAAAAAAAAGTATTTACCGATAGCGGGATAGAGATCAGGAAAGTATATTATCCTCAGCCGCCAACAGAACCTTTAGTACCGGAGAAACCGGGGCAGTTTCCGTATACCAGGGGTGTACAGCCAGATATGTACCGCGGCAAACTCTGGACGATGCGCCAGTATGCCGGATTTTCAACTGCCGAAGAAAGTAATAAACGATATCATTATCTCTTATCCCAGGGCGTAATGGGTTTGAGTGTGGCTTTTGACCTGCCCACGCAGATCGGCTACGATAGCGACCATGAACTGGCAGAGGGAGAAGTAGGCAAAGTAGGCGTGGCTATTGATAGTCTGGAAGACATGGAACTTTTGTTCAAAGACATTCAACTGGAGAACGTGAGTACTTCCATGACCATTAATGCCACCGGTTTTATCCTGCTGGCTTTTTATGTGGCCCTTGCTAAAAAACAGGGTGCGGATCTTTCAAAGATCAATGGAACCATCCAGAACGATATTCTCAAAGAGTATGCCGCAAGGGGCACGTATATCTATCCACCCAAACCTTCGATGCGCATCATTACGGATATTTTTGAATGGTGCAGCAAGGAATTACCCAAATGGAATACCATTTCCATTTCTGGCTACCATATCCGCGAAGCGGGCAGTACCGCGGTACAGGAAATCGCTTTTACGCTGAGTAACGGCAAAGCCTATGTGCAGGCCGCTCTGGCAAAGGGATTGGATATAAATGTTTTCGGTAAACGCCTCTCCTTTTTCTTTAATGCACACAATAACCTGTTCGAGGAAGTAGCCAAGTTCCGCGCCGCCAGACGCATGTGGGCCAGTATGATGAAAGAACTGGGCGCCACAGATGAGAAAGCCATGATGCTGCGCTTTCACACACAAACAGGTGGGGCCACTTTAACCGCCCAACAGCCACTGAATAATATTTCCCGTGTTACCATACAGACTCTCGCAGCTGTCTTAGGTGGCACGCAAAGCCTGCATACCAACGGATACGATGAAGCCCTGAGTCTGCCAACCGAAGAAGCAGCCCGGATTGCGTTACGTACCCAACAGGTAGTGGCTTTTGAAAGTGGTGCACCCGATACGGTTGATCCTTTGGCAGGAAGTTATTTTGTAGAATCGCTTACACAGGAAGTGGAACAGAAAGCATGGGAGCTGGTAAAAAGAATAGATGCTATGGGCGGCAGTGTCAGTGCCATTGAATCCGGGTTTATGCAGGATGAGATTGCACGCAGTGCCTATGAATATCAGCGGGCCATCGAGAGTGGCGAAAAAATCATTGTAGGCGTGAACAAATTCACCATCGATAAAGAAAGTCCGATACCCGGCTTCAAGATAGACGACAGCATCAGAACCCTTCAAACGGAAAAATTAAAACAATTGCGGACTAAACGCGATGCCAACCTGGCAACACAAAGTTTAGAAAAGATCGAAATTGCCGCAAAGCAGGGAACCAACCTGATGCCCCCCGTAATTGAAGCAGTAGAAAATTACTGCACACTCGGAGAAATTGCAGATGTATTGCGGAAAGTGTTCGGAGAATACAAAGGTTAATTAACAATTAAAAATTAGCAATTAAAAATTTGAGTAAGGACAGGCTTATTGCTGTGTACCCTACCACCAATCCAATTGTTAATTTTTAATTGCTAATTTTTAATTTCTTTTTGCTTAGGTTAATACAACAAACAAGGCATAGATCACACCCGGCAACCAGAACAGCAAGGTTAATAAAAGACTGAGCCAGAATTTACCGTTGATGGTTCCTTCATGCAGGTAAACAGCCAATGGTGGTAACAGAATAGCGAGAATTACCAGTAAGATGGTGCTGGTACTGGGTTCAGCGGCTGTGGTGCCGGCTTTTTTGGCGGCTTTGTATTCTTTAAGTACTTTTTTCACTTCGGCCATCCGCATTTTCTTCTCTACCCTTGATAAACTCCTGAATTCGCGCAGTGCATCTGTGGCAACCACATCGTCCAGCATCATTTCCTTGATCACGGAAGAGTCGGCTTTGCCTTTTACAACGGGTTCGGTAATAGAAGCTTTCAGTGACTGTGCGCTGAACAATCCGAGTGACAGGATCAGTAAAGTAATTTTTCTCATAAATGTTTTTTTAGATTGGGTTAAAACCGGGTTATTTAACGTACCCACAACATAAAGGTCATGGGAAAGGAGCGTTTATACTTACAATGCGCTGCTTATTCCTTACATAAATTACATGTCAACCAAAAAAGGTGCAAAACCTCTGATAAATATATGCATATACGCTGTAAATCAATCTCATCAAATTAGTACCTTCCCTATTCAAACTACTGCGTATGAAACTATTGTTCCCTGTTTTCTGTCTGGGATTACTGTTAACCATCGGGGGCCGGGCACAGGGCAACCGGTTTGTGAGTGATAGCCTTACCGGCTATATTGAAAAGGGGATGAAAGACTGGCAGATCCCGGGTTTGGCTATCGCCATTGTAAAAGACGGAAAGGTCGTTTTTATGAATGGTTTTGGAGAGCGGAATAGGCAGACCCACGAAAAAGTGGATGAAAATACCTTATTCATGATTGCCAGTAACAGTAAACTGTTTACGGGTACGGCTCTTTCACAATTGGCCTACAACAAAAAACTCACACTTAACGACAAGATCACCCAATACTTCCCGGATTTTCAATTGTATGACAAAAATGCAACGGCGCAGGTAACTATCAAAGACATGCTGAGTCACCATATCGGTACAAAAACCTTCCAGGGGGATTTTACTTTCTGGGATGGCAATCTGAGCCGTAAGCAGATTATGGATCGTATGCGGTTACTCAAACCCACGGGTTTGTTCCGTCAGGATTTCGGGTATTGTAACAGTTGTTTCCTGACTGCCGGAGAAATCATTCCGAAAGTAAGCGGCAAACCCTGGGAAGTGTATGTGTACGACAGTATTGTACTGCCACTGGGTATGAAAAATACCCATATGCTTACTTCCGGCATGCCGCAAAGGCCCAATGTATCCAGACCTTATTCTACTTCTGTTACGGGAGAACTGCATGAACTACCCTACGACCAGGTAGATAACCTGGGGCCGGCCGGCAGTATGGTAAGCAATGTAAAAGATATGGCACGTTGGTTACAGCTGCAACTGGATAGCGGCCGGTATGAAGGCAAACGTATTCTGCCCTGGCCCGTGATCAGGGCCACCAGAGATATGGCAACGGTTATCTCCAGTCGCAAAAGCGGGTCCTTCCCTACCCATTATACCGGTTATGGCCTTGGCGTATTTATGACAGATTATAACGGCAAACAGGTATTCTGGCACACAGGTGGTGCATTTGGTTTTGTAACCAATACCTGTTTTGTGCCTGAGGAAAACCTCGGTATCACCATTCTGACCAATAACGATAACCAGAACTTTTTCGAGGCATTACGTTACCAGATCCTGGATGCTTACCTGGGTGTACCTTATGTGAACAGGAGTTTGCAGCAGTTACCCGATCATATCAAAGAAATGGAAGAAACTGTCAAGAATCTGGCAGCTATGCAGGCCCGGGTGAAAGGAACTGCACCGGAACAGGCGATTGCTGCTTATACGGGTAGTTATGTGAATGAAGTATATGGAAACATCAACATTACAGCAATGGGTGATGAGTTACTCGTCAAATTCAACAGTCATAATACTTTAACAGCCTTTATGCGATATATGGATAAAGGTGAATGGATGCTGGTATACAACAATCCTGCTTTTGGTGTATTTCCTGTAAAATTCCGGATCGAAAACAACAAAGTGATTTCTGTAGATATCAAAGCCAGCGATTTTGTAGAGTTTGATTCGTATGTATTTACCAAAAAATAATTCCGTTTTACGTATATCAATCAAAGAAACATGAGAAAATTGATCCCTTTTTGTTTGTTGTTTACTTTATCAGCATCGGCGCAAAACCTGCCGGCCAATTATGAGCAGCTCGTAAAAGAGCAATCGCCCAAAGTAGTAGAATGGCGCAGGTATTTTCACCAATTCCCGGAACTCTCCAACAGGGAATTCAATACGGCTAAAAAAATTGAAGCTACCCTGAAACAGCTGGGTATCGAAACCCGCATCATGGCCCGTACCGGTGTGGTGGGTGTGTTAAAGGGTGGCAAACCCGGGCCGGTAGTTGCATTGCGTGCCGATACCGATGGACTGCCCGTAACAGAAAGAAACCCACTCCCTTTCAAATCCAATGCAACTACAGAATATAACGGACAACAGGTAGGCGTGATGCATGCCTGCGGCCACGATTCCCATATTGCCATGTTACTAGGTGCCGCAGAGATCCTGTCGAAAATGAAAAAAGATATTCCGGGTACGGTTGTCTTCCTGTTTCAACCGGCCGAAGAAGGTCCTCCCGGTACAGAAGAAGGTGGTGCACCCTTAATGGTTAAGGAAGGTGCACTCGACAATCCGAAAGTAGATGCGGTATTCGGTATGCATATTGAAGCCGGTCTGGATCTGGGTAAAATCTATTACAAACCGGAAGCTTTTATGGCTTCTTCTGACTGGTTCACCATTAAAGTGAAAGGCAGACAAACCCATGGTGCCAATCCCTGGTTGGGCATTGATCCGATTGTGGTGAGTTCAGCGATTGTGCAGAATTTACAGACCATCGTGAGCCGCCAGTCTGAACTGCCCAAAGCGCCGGTGATCCTTACCGTGGGTAAAATCAATGCCGGTGTGCGCCCTAATATCATTCCGGAAGAAGCTGTGATGGAAGGAACCATCCGCACGCTGGACAGTAAAATGCAGAAAGAGGTTCACGACCGTATCCGCAAAATGGCCAAAAGCATAGCAGAAGCCTATGGCGCTTCGGCAGAAGTGAGTATTGATACCAAAACACTGGTTACGTTTAACGATCCCAAACTGGTGGCACAAACCCTGCCCTCTTTACAAAAAGCCGCAGGTGAAGCCAATGTGGTATTACACCATTGGGAAACCGGGGCAGAAGATTTTTCTTATTATGGTCTCAAAGCCCCCTCCTTCTTTTTCTACCTTGGTGCACGCGATGCCAGATTTACGGCAGAAAATGCACCCGGTCATCACACCCCCGATTTCCTCATCGACGACAGTAAACTGGACGTGGGCGTAAAAGCCTTCTGCCAAATCGTTTTCGACTACGCCAAAACCAAATAAAAAAATATTCTATCATTCTATCACTCTATCATTCACTCATTTTATTTATATGAAACGCATCGTAACTATCCTGCTGCTAAGTACCCTTACCGCAGCAGGTTTTGCACAACCTGCCAATCTTACTCCTGAACAATTGTGGAAGTTTGGCCGTGTAACCGGCTTAGGCATTTCTAAAGACAGCCAGTATGTGATTTACCAGGTGAGTACCCCAAATGCTTCCGAAAATAAAAGTTCGCGCAAATTGTATGCGGTAGCCACCAGTGGCGGAGAATCTTTTGAGATCCCCAATACAGATAGTTTTCTGGTAAATAGTAAACTCTCCTCCAATAAAAAATTCTTTGCTGAAACGAGGAATGTGGAAGTGATGAAAGTAACGGGTGCAGCCACACATCCCGATCTCAAAAAATCGAATGTATACATTTATAACTCGCTCAACTACCGTCATTGGGATACCTGGGAAGATGGAAAATTCGACCATGTATTTGTGGCACCGGTTGTCAACGGGAAACCAGATCTGAAAAAAGCAAGTGATATCCAGTTCAATGAACCGTTTGATTGTCCTACCAAACCCTTTGGCGGCGATGATGATTTTGTATGGAACCCGGATGGCAGACATTTGGTATATGTAGCAAAGAAAAAATTTGGTACCGAGTATGCACTCAGCACCAATACCGATCTGTATGAATTCGATGCGGTAACCGGTAAAACCCGAAACCTGACCGAAAACAATAAGGGATATGATGTAAATCCGGCTTTTAACAGCAAAGGACAATTGGCCTGGCTGCAGATGAAAAGAGACGGTTATGAAGCCGATAAACAGGATCTGGTTGTATCAGATGGTAAAACACAATTAAACCTGACCGCCCAGCGCGATGATATTCATGTGGAAAGTTTTCTCTGGAGCCGCAGGGCGGATAGTATTTATTTCATTGCACCGGTAAATGGAACCCTGCAACTGTTTCGTGTAAACGATGCCCTGGTAACAAAAACATCTCCCGCTATTGTACAGATAACCAGCGGCGATTTTGATGTAAGCGCGATCATTTGCGAAACGGAGGATGCACTGATTGTGGCACGTAATGATATGAACCGGGCATCAGAACTTTACCAGTTGAAACTGACCACTGGTAAAATGACACAGTTTACCCATGTGAATGATGCAGCCTATGCCAAAATCAAAAAAGTAAAAACAGAACGCAGGTTTGTAACCACCACCGATAACAAACAGATGCTGGTATGGGTAGTGTATCCGCCGGGATTTGATCCGGCTAAAAAATATCCTACCCTGCTCTATTGCCAGGGTGGACCGCAATCGCCCTTAACGCAGTCTTATTCTTTCCGCTGGAATTTTCAGCTGATGGCTTCGCAGGGTTACATTATTGTGGCACCTGCCCGCCGTGGTATGCCGGGTTTTGGCACAGAATGGAATGAGCAGGTGAGTAAAGACTGGGGCGGACAAGTGATACAGGATTACCTCAGTGCCATTGATGCGGTTGCCAAAGAACCCTTTGTTGATAAGGCCCGTTTAGGGGCCGTTGGCGCCAGTTTCGGCGGGTTCTCTGTATTTGCCCTGGCCAGTCAGCATGAGGGCCGTTTCAAGACCTTTATCTCGCACGACGGGGTATTTGATTTCAAAAGCATGTACGGCACTACCGACGAAATGTTTTTCGAGAATTGGGAAAAGGGAGGCAATTACTGGGATAAGAACAATGCGGTTGCGCAACGTTCCTTCTCACAATCGCCCAGCAATTTTGTAGAAAAATGGAATACACCCATCCTCATCATACAGGGCGGCCGCGATTACCGCGTACCCATTGAACAAGGACAGCAGGCATTCCAGGCTGCACAGCTCAAAGGCATCAAAAGCCGTTTTCTATACATTCCCGACGAAAACCATTGGGTATTAAGCGCGCAAAATGCGCTGGTATGGCAAAGAGAATTTTACAAATGGCTGGATGAAACTTTGAAGTAATTTGAAAATTTGAGAATATGCTAATTTGAAAATGAAGGATTTTTCAAATTAGCATATTCTCAAATTAGTTTTTCGGATACGATCTCGCACCAAAAAGCAAACTACCGATCCTCACCATCGTACTCCCCTCTTCCATCGCAATCCTGTAATCGCCACTCATCCCCATACTTAAGACCGCCCACTCACCACTCACTACCGGCCACTCGCGGCATTTATCAAACAATGATTTCAAAAATCGGAACTCAGCTCTCAGTTTCGCCAGGTCGTCACTGAAAGATGCCATCCCCATCAAACCACAAACCCGCACATTAGGTAAATCAGCTAGGCCTGCCAAAGCGGTTGCCAGTTCGGTTTCATTCATCCCGAATTTGGTTTCTTCCTGGGCAATATGTACCTGCAGCAGGCAATCAATGATCCGGTTCTGTTTAGCCGCCTGTTTATTGATCTCCTGCAGCAGTTTGAAACTATCCACCCCGTGTATCAGATGTACAAAGGGGGCAATGTATTTTACTTTATTGCTCTGCAGGTGACCGATAAAATGCCAGCGGATATCTTTTGGCAACGCCGCTTGCTTATCCACCAGTTCCTGCACATAATTCTCGCCAAAATCGCGTTGCCCCAGTTCATAAAGTTCCTCGATATCCTCGTTAGGTTTGGTTTTACTTACGGCCACCAGCGTGGTAATGCCGAGTTCTTTTTTTATTTCCTTATATTTTTCCAGATTTACTGCCATAGCTTATTTTTTTATTAGCGGATGACGGATTAGCGGATTGGCGGATTTTTTTTCGGAATGCTTACAAGCAGCGGTTTCTCATCGATGAATGTAGCGATATCTAAAACCAGCAGATTTCAGATGCTATTCAATCCGTTAATCCGTCATCCGCCAATCCGTTAATCGATTCTTCCAAACCAGGTATTCCATTACCAACAGATTATTATACGCATCACAATCGTAATAAAACTTTCCAACCCCGGCTCCTCCCATCCATTGCTTAAACGGATCGGGAAGCATCGAAGCCATATTAGCGATAAAGAAAGAGAAATTACCTTCTTCTATCAGTTCTGTAAGGCTTCCTTCTGTAAATACTTTCATGACAGGTGGCTGAACACCCCATCGCAACAGTGAAGTACTGAGGATAACCTGCTCCATAAAATCAGAGGTATGATTCATGGCCTCCTTTGCCTGTTCAATTAACTGTGGTCTGTATTTTTCCAATGTGGGGATCGGCCTTACACTCATCAGTCTCGATAAATGATACAGTATGATCGGTAGTTTACTGTAATGAGGCGACACATAGGCAGCCGATGTAATATGCTTTTTTTCATCCAGTACTTTTTCAATCAATTGCAAACTGGCAGTATCGGCCGCTGTCCAGGCCAGCTGATAGCGCTGCACAAAATAGAGAACGTTAGCTAACACGCATACATCAAAATCAACCGGCATTTTTTTTCCGAACCAGGTAGAATAAGCACCAATATTCCGGAAATCTTTAAACGTATTTTTGACGGGTTTCTCTCCGTTGTTTACAAAACCCTGCATCAGGGCATGAACCTGACGGGCCACAGAATCCGGTGCATTCAGGGCCAGTAACATGATCACGGTATCGTCCAGGTCATCGGGTAAAGCCTGCGGTTTGTCGAATACATTCAGCCAGCCACCATTGGGGAAGATCCGGGGTGTATCGGTGGGCCAGAAATTATATGTTGGTCTTCCCTTCCTGTTCTGAAACTTTGGATATACAGGTAAACTGTTTTGGATGATCTGGTTGGCCAGCTGTTGCTGCCCCGAAGAAAGATGCGGTTGCAGATCTTGTAACGTAAACCCGATCAGACCCGTAAAAAATATATTCACATCCGCTTTTTCCCGGTCTTTGTTCAAAGCATACAAACGATAGGAAGCAAATGAGCCTTTCGGAAACACGCTGCTCTCCTTAGCCTGTAACTGGTCTATCCGCCGGAGCAATTGTGAGATCACAAGACTATCCTGCGCCAGCATACCTTTCGATAGTAGCAGTAACGGGATGAACAGTAATAATCTGGCTGGAATCATGAACTGTAAAATTAGCGGATTGCCGGATTACGGATTCACGGATTAGAAAAATAAAAACGCTGGTGCCGTTTTACAAAAACAGCAACCAGCGTTCAAAACGTATACAAAACAGCATTTGCATTCAATCCGCAAATCCGCCATCCGCCAATTCGTTAATCCTTATTTAAGAATGCTCCTCGAAATTACAATCCGCTGCACTTCGCTCGTTCCCTCATAAATCTGGGTGATCTTTGCATCGCGCATTAGGCGTTCTACATGGTATTCTTTTACAAAACCGTAACCACCATGTATCTGTACCGCTTCAGTTGTGATCCACATGGCCGCTTCAGAGGCAAATACTTTGGCCATGGAAGAACTGAGGGTATAATCCAAACCGTTATCTTTTTCCCAGGCGGCTTTCAGACAAAGCAGGCGGGCCGCTTCTATTTTGGTGGCCATATCGGCCAGTTTAAACTGGATGGCCTGGTGATGCATGATCTCTTTACCAAAGGCTTTTCTTTGTTTGCTGTAAGCCAGCGCCAGCTCATAGGCGCCACTAGCAATACCGAGGGCCTGCGAGGCAATCCCTATACGGCCACCCGCCAGGGTCTTCATCGCAAACTTGAATCCGAAACCATCTTCCCCGATCCGGTTCTCTTTCGGAACCTTTACATCGCTGAACATGATGCTATGTGTATCGCTGCCGCGGATGCCAAGTTTGTTCTCTTTGGCGGCTACCACAATACCCGGACTATTCTTCTCTACAATAAACGCATTAATACCCCGGCTGCCTTTGGCAGGGTCAGTTTGGGCAATCACCAGGTACACAGAAGCAGAAGAACCATTCGTGATCCAGTTTTTGGTACCATTGATCAGGTAATGATCTCCTTTGTCTTCGGCAGTGGTTTGCTGGCTGGTAGCATCGCTACCGGCTTCCGGCTCACTTAACAGAAAAGCGCCGATATACAGTTCCCCGTCTTTCCGGCCCTGGGCCAGTGGTGTCAGGTATTTTTTCTTTTGTTCCTCGTTACCAAAGGCTTCCAGTCCCCAGCAAACCAGACTATTGTTCACACTCATGCTCACGCTGGTGCTGGCATCAATCTTACTGATCTCTTCCATGGCCAGTACATAACTGAGGGTATCCATGCCGGAACCACCGTAATCCGGACTCACCATCATACCCATAAAACCCAGTTCAGCCAGTTTCAATACCTGCTCACGGGGAAATTTCTGTTGTTCATCGCGCTCTATTACGCCGGGTAAACATTCGGTGCGGGCAAAATCGCGGGCCGCTTTCTGGATCATCAGGTGCTCTTCGCTCAGTTCAAAATGCATGGATGTATGAGTTTTATGGCGCAAATTTAAGCTAACGGCCGTTAGGATTGACAATCATGCGCAATTTTTTATGGATTGTTTTTGTAACCGGCTGGGAGCGCTTTGGGCAGCGGGGTTGCGTCGCACACTTGTACGGTTAACTAACCGGGAGTTGAAAAAATACGGGAAAAACACCATTGGCTGGCAAACAATGAAACCTTAGTTTTATGCAACAGAGATTTGTGGTTTTGCTATATGAATAACTACCCAAGTCTTCTAAATAATTCTTTCAATTACCCACTATGTTACCATCTAACCCCACAAGCCGTTTTGCAGGAGTTTTCCTCTTGTCATTTATCGTGATATCCAGCCTTACCGCTCAAACCAATCGTTTTGCTGCCCGTAAACATATACAGGCGGGAGATACGCTGGCCTATCGCTTATTGGTACCCGATTACGATACGATGCGCAAATACCCGCTGGTGGTGTTTCTCCACGGCTCCGGCGAAAGGGGAACCGATAACGAAGCGCAGTTAAAATGGGGCGCAATGAATTTTGCCACAGACAAGGCCATGGCTGCGCACCAGGCCATTGTGCTGGCGCCGCAATGTCCGCCCGGTGCCCGTTGGGATAATTTCAACCGAACCGCTGGCAGCCGCCAGTTAACCCTGAATGCAGACCCATCCAAACAGGTGCGCTTGTTGGTAGATCTGATCCGGCAACTCAGCAAACAGATGGCTATCGATACCAACCGGATTTATATCACCGGATTATCCATGGGTGGTTTTGGTACTTTCGATATCATTCAACGGTATCCCAACCTTTTTGCCGCCGCTGTTCCGGTTTGTGGCGGTGGAGACAGTGCCAAAGCGGCTTCTATCGCCCATATCCCTATCTGGGTATTTCATGGTTCGGAAGATCCAACAGTGAACGTACAAATGTCGGATGATATGGTCAACGCCCTGACGGCTGCCGGTGCTCACCCCGGTTATACCCGTTTGCCCGAAACAGGACATTTCGCCTGGCTGGCTGCGTATACCGATCAACTGATGCTGGAATGGTTATTCAGGCAAAGGAAAAAATAATAGCAATACGCTTTTCATTATCCAACCAAAGTGATTGTATGAAACATGTCTAATTCTTCTTTTTGGCATTACTTCTCACCTATCCCGCATTCGCACATGATGATAATGGAAGTATGGTAAATTCTCAAAACATACTTGAATCAGGCGTAGGATTAGGAGCGGTGATTGCCGTTGTTACCTCCTGGTCAAGAAACCGCTCTATTCTCTGGGCCATTTTTCATGGCATCTGCGGTTGGTTCTATGTAGTATATTTTGCTTTAAGCCGCGCCGAAAATGAGTAAATAGTTTAACAGAAAGGCAGTAAATAGAAAAGCGGTTATCCATTCTCTGGAAAAGCAACTGATGTAATTTTTGTACATCTCTTCTATTTTCCGTCAACCTATCCCGCCATTCACATAAAAGGAACATGCAGCCCCTGGATCCTGGCATAAGTTCGCCAAAAGACTTATGCACGCTGTAACTACAACAGAGATCAGCATTGAAAACAGTACCCTTACCGATATCACAGAGATTTATCGGCTATACCGGCTGGCAGCCGATTACCAACGTTCCAAAAAAACCGTAGTGGTATGGCCTGAATTTGCCAGAGAACTGGTAGAAACAGAAATCAAGGAGAACCGGCAATGGAAAATGCTGATCAAAGATCAGATAGCCTGCAGCTGGGTAACTACCTTCAGCGATGAACAGATCTGGGAAGAAAGAAATGCAGATCCGGCTGTTTATATACACCGCATAGCTACCAATCCGGTTTTCAGGGGTAACAACTTTGTATTCCGGATTGTACCCTGGGCGATAGCTTATGCCCGGCAAGAGGGCAAAAAATATGTACGGCTTGATACACTGGATAATAATATACGCCTGATCCGTCATTACCAGGAAGCCGGTTTTCATTTTCTGGGCATGTTCGATCTGAAAAACACCGATGGCTTACCCGATCATTACCATAATGTTCCTGCCTGTCTCTTTCAGATCAAAGTAGATTGAGTAAGCTCATTCTATCATGGGCCATTAGGCTTTACCAATGGCAAACCGCCTCACATAAAGATGTGAAAATGATTACCGGTTAGCGCTTCTGCTGATGTTGCCTTTAGTTTAGCGCCCATTCAATCTTACAAAATATGAAAATCAACCAACACAAAAAGATCGGTTTTTTACTGTTACTACTTGCTATCAGTATGAGTCTGCAGGCTCAAACACAGAACATCACCAAACAGAAATGGCATTTCGACGACCCGCTAACGCAGGATACCTTGTATGGCTATGCCCAAACAGTAAAAGTGGACAATGTCTTATACATTTCCGGCACTGTATTGGGAACCCTTACACCCAAAGGCATTACCCGTTTATACGAAGTGTTGGGTAAATCCTTAGCCAGTTTCGGGGCCAGTTTCCAGAATGTGGTAAAAGAGAACCTCTATACCACCGATATGGAAGAACTGAAAAAATGCATTGATTTCCGAAAACCCTTTTACAAAGGCGATTATCCTGCCGCCACCTGGGTGCAGGTAGTCAGGTTATTTATGGCAGAAGGCAAACTGGAAGTAGAGCTGATAGCACACCTGCCCAAATAATACGGGAAATTTCCCCTATTTCACACTGACCTGTTTATGTAGTTTTACCAGTATACGAAATGGCATCTGCCATGCTCCCTGCACCCGGTAAACGCATTAACAGGTCATTGTTATGAAACCTTTGCTACTGATAAAACTTGTAGCCCTTTTGTTGATTGTCATTTTGATCATGATGGTCAGCGGCACTTATTTTTATTATTCTTCTGCCTGGTCTGCCAGCCCTACAACACTTTACGATGCGGAAGCCGGCATCAGACAAGCCGAAGCAACCGATTATGAGAATTGTATTGTTCTCCGTGGAAATGATATTATCCGGATGTCCGGACAGGATCGGATTCCGCTCTCCTATCAACAGATAGCCACAGTACTCAAAACGGATACAGCTCAGATCCGGAAATCTTCGTTTAGAATCATTATCACCAGAGAAATTGATTATCAACAACTCTCCGATATCCTTTTATTAATGCCACAACTGAACAGTCAGCAATATCAGGTGCTGAAACAATGATCTCATACAGATTATTTTGGTGAGTGTTGTGATACAATCAATTGGCTTTTCATGCCATTTCCACCTAATTTTATTCTTCATCCAGTTACACAACTGGTCTTAATCACACATCAGCGGTAAATCACATCACATAAATATGTGAGCACTTTGTTTCATTCGCAAAACTTATGTGAAATCAATACTGTATTGCGTTTCAGGAGATGGTGTTTGGTAATTTTGTTTCGAAAAATAAAATTATCAACCAAAAAGAAACTCTATTTTATGAAAGCATTTCTCTTAGCACTGGCAGTTAGCATCAGCACATGGGCATTTTCTCAATCAGACAAATTGTATCTCCACAATGGAAAAACCGTAGAGGGAACTGTGGTACGTAATTCAGAATTTACAGTGATCTATAAATATGTAAATGAAGATGCAGAACAAACCATCAGCAAGTACGCTGTAGATAAAATCATTTATGGCAAAAGTGGCCGTACCGAAACGGTGAGTCCTAAAATCAATATCAACTCTGAGGATGATTGGGCCAACGTAATGATCCTGGAAGACAATGCTGCTTCTGCAGGGTTGACCAAAATTGGCGAAATACGCGGAAAAACCAGTCTCATTAATTATCGCACTGCAGCCGGCAGTGATAAAAAAGCAGAAGAAAAATTAAAGAAAGAAGCGGCCAAACAGGGATGCCAGTTTGTGATACTTACTTCCGACAAAGATGCGGGCCTGCAATCCAATGGTAGCAGAAACTGGGGTGGTGTGCAATCCATCAAAAAAGGGATTGGGTATAAGTATTAACAGCTACATAATAGTTATTGGCATTTGATACCAGCTTTCTCCTTTTGTCCAACTTCACGAAAAGGGAAGCTGGTATTCATTTTACCCATAAACGAAAAATTTACAATAAGCACATCAGGGATCAAACAACTGGAAATGTTCAAAGACTGGAACGTAAACGTTGGTACATACTGTGCATAATCTGCATATGAGGGGCTGTTAAAACAGCTAATCCAAGAAATAAATACACGATCATGGTATCCCTGTTCACGAACATGAAACCACTGATTCCAAATAATCCAATACCGATGATTGCCAGCACACTGAAAAACACAATCTGTTTTACAATGGTTCCGATGGAAAACATCCCATCTTTTTGCAGGTACCTTACTATATTCCGGAGTGAAAGTAAAGAGTGCCAGATAACAAAATAAAAGGTAAACCCAAGTAACATTGGCAAGTGGTACAAAATGAAAAGGATCAATGCTAACTGAACCAGAAAAAGCCCCTGTACCTGCTGAAGGGCATTTTGTGTGGCAAAGTAAAAGAAAGTTGCTGCAAAAAAAAGTAAGCCAAAAAATGAAAGCAGGTGGTAACGATGAAGATCAATCCAGTTAAGCAAATCTATGTAGGTATTACCTGATACAAAAAGCTGAAACAAGGGTTTTACTTCAGTGAAATGTGGTAATAAAATAACGGCAAGTATCAGAAACCCGTAACTGATAACAAATAGTTTACCTGCTATATTTTCAATGGAAAACAGGTAAAGGTCGGTTTCTCCAAAATGATAGGCAGCAAAGAGGATGAAAAGGATATTACCGGTGAGAGGGAAAAAATATAAGACTACACCAAATAAAAATAACCTGCCCAGATACCTGATCAAAAAGGGGACAACGCGGAATACGTGATTTTTATCTGCCGCAAAACGGTTGGCTATCAGGAGATCCGCAGCCCCATGCGGTACGCCAAGTAGAAGTATACCACTAAAAAACAGGATACTTTGTGTATTGTCTGACAGCTGGGGAATCCAGTTGAGAAAAAGTAACCATAACACTCCTATTATAATCAGTATCCATCTTGCCATATATCAGGTATTGGCGTGAAAAGTAACTGCAGCACACTTTTGTGTGCTGCAGTATATTGAAAAAATTTATGCCTGAGAAGTACTCTTATCAGATTGAGCCAATGCATAAATCACCAAACCAAAACCGATTTTGTTGATGGCATCACCAATGTTATAAACAATATCGAGTGATACACCTTCCAGCACTCTCAT
Organism: Caulobacter sp. UNC279MFTsu5.1; assembly: GCA_943369185.1. Taxonomy (GTDB): domain Bacteria; phylum Bacteroidota; class Bacteroidia; order Chitinophagales; family Chitinophagaceae; genus Sediminibacterium. The sequence goes on from CALRMK020000006.1 coordinate 160,340, forward strand.
GCCAAATAATCCACCTTCTGTTCCGGCTATGTATCCGATAGGATAGATTGCCCATCCTACCAATACAAACCAGGCTAATGTTGTATTTGCTTTGTTAACCGCAGAACCGGATTGTTTAGCCAGTTGCGCTACCTCTCCGAACCAGATCAGGTAAACAATGTAGAAGTAGGCCAACCCGCTCACGAAACCCCATATCCAACTTTGTTTTTCTGTTGGATAGATTGCTTCACCGATATAACCGGTTACGAGCATAAAAACAGAAGCCGCAATTAATTTCCATAACAAACCGATTTTCGCGCCTGCTTTTTTGGTAATGAGATAGAACTCAACGCACATAAGAGGAACGGTTAACAACCAATCTACATAACGGAAAAAAGTTGGAGACATTTTGGTGGCCAGGTAATAATCGCGCATGTAATAGTAATGCACAGCGGCGATAAAAGTAATCAACCCGGATACCAGTACAGAAGTGCGCCATTTTTTTTCAGTATTCGATACTTCGAAGAAGAAAAAAACAGAAGCACCCAGCATGGCCATACAGCCGATAAAAAAGGTGAAAGCGACATAATTGTCGTTCGAAATGGGGAGGATTTCAAGCAGTGTGTTGTACATGTTGATATGGTTTAGTGTTAGAAAAAGCAATTGATATTACATTCTGGTTTACACAAAAACACGATACACAGTAAACGAGTCTGGCCACTGATTTTACTTAACATTGATTTCTGATAAAAAGTTTTCTAAGCCGCTGGCACTGGTCTCGGAAATAGCTTCAAACAACAGAGCTTCGTTTATGACTTGTCAGTTAAAAATGGGGAAGTATTACACAATTACATCGGGCGGCTTAAAAGCATTCTGTAACAAGAATTAATTATATTTTTTAAATAAAAAAAATCGACTTCCCTTTTTTGTTTAAAAGATAACGACCGTGTTATTAAAAAATGAAACAGAAAAATTTGACATAACTTTCTTTTCTGAGTCTTAAAGTGATGAAAGAGATGCATACAAGTATCTTTCAAAGCAGGCCAGGTATTTTTCAAACTGTTATGGGCAGTATTAACCCAAGCCGCTTAATTGTTTATTGCTGAAGTAGGCCTTACTCCCAGTGCTAATCTGACCTAAATCATATTTCACCATCCAAAATCGATGTAGTTTTATAGAATGAAAACATATCTGTTATCTGCGTTTCTATGCTGTTCGATACTGGGTAACGCGCAAAATTTATCCGATACAGCTACCGGCGACTGGCAGGCAGGACTGGAACTGGATGTACTACCTTTTGCGCTTGGCGGGTATTTTGGCGCCAGTTGGGTTGGTAAAGACCAGGTACGGTTACGGCTTTTGACGGCGAAAGTAAATAAGCCAGATTTTACCACTAATGGCGCTTTCACCCATCACCAGCTCAATGCCTATGCATTGGTAGCGGATTATTTTCTAAAACCCGGCTGGAAGGGCTGGTGGGTTGGCGCAGGGCCCGTTTATTGGCAAAGTACCATCATCAGTAAAAGCAGTGGAACCCAGGCTTCTTTTTTCAATTGGCTGTTCAACGGTAGTGTGGGGTATCATTACCGGATCAAAAAAAGGATCTATGTTTCTCCCTGGGCCGGACTCAGTTTCCGTTTTGCCGGAAACAAAAATGTGCCGGTAGGAACCGAACGATATACATTGCCCCTCTTCAACCCGGAAGTCTCTGTAAAATTCGGTTTTGTGCTATAATCTTATTTATTGCCGCTGATTAGCGAAGATCTCTGCAGTTACCTGTAATAATCTGCCTTTTTCGCCTACCTATGCCCAAAGCATTTGGTATGGCAATGAAACGTAAAGACCTGAAAAAACTAGCAGGGATGATTATCCTGATGGTGGCATTTGCCGTGGCAGGTTATTATGCAGGCAAAATGGGTGTGAAAGCTACGCAGGGTTTAGGCAAACCTGTTGCCATCAGTATACTGTTATTGCTCATTCCTTTATTTCTGTTCGTGATTGCCGTACATGAAGCCGGACATGCACTGGCCGGTAAATGGGTACAATTTGAGTTCCGGATGTACGTGGTGGGGCCATTTATGTGGAACAAACAGGTAGATGGCTGGCATTTTGAATGGAACAAACACCTTAACCTGGCTGGGGGAATGGTGATCTGTTTGCCAACCGATAACAAAGCATTACCCAAACGATTTTCCATCTATGCGGCTGGCGGCCCCTTGGCCAGTTTCGCATTGGCTTGCATTGCTTTCCTTTTGTATCGTTGGTTGCCTGTACCGGGCGCAATTGCCGGAACAGTCATTTCTCTGCTAAGTCTAGCTGCGCTGATCACTGCGTTTTTGTCTTTTTTGATTGGTATAGTTACTACCATACCTATGCAGGCGGGAGGTTTTTCTACCGATGGCGCACGCATTTTACGCTTACTGAGAGGTGGCGATACGGCCCGGTTTGAAACATTGGTCATACAGATCTATACCAGCAGCACCAGTGGGGTACGTCCGGCTTTACTAAATAGGGATGATTTGCAGGAAGCCCAAACACTGGCCAACCGGTTACAGGCCCCGTTGGGTGTATACCTGCACAGTTTTTTTCACCAGACAGCGTTCGACAGCGGCGATATTGATCAGGCAGAAAACCATTTACTCGCTTATATACAGGCTACAGAAGAGATCCCTGCCGGTATCCGGAATATGGTTTGGCTGGATGCCGCTTTTTTTTATGCTTATGCAAGAAAAGACCTTGCAACAGCTACTGGCTATTGGCAAAAATTCAAACCCGCTGCCATGATTCCCAAATCACTCATTCTGGCAACCGAAGCGGCCCTCTCAGCACTTACAAATGATATCGGTACCGCAGATACCAAAGCCAAAGCGGCTTTGCAGCAAATACCGAATATGATGGACAAAGGCATGGGCATTGCCCTACGGGATAAAATGACACGCTTACTAAATGAAACTGTACAGTAAGCATAACAACGGAGTACCTTTTTTGCAAGAATCTGTATCTTGTATGAGCGATTTTTTGCGATAAAAATCCATACACTATGCCACCCGAAGAATTATTGCACCTACTGGTCAGTCATTTCCGCCAAACGGTTTCACTCAACGAATCGGAAATAACGGAGATTCTTCCGCGTCTGGATATCGTCTCGATTGATAAAAAGAAATTCCTGCTACAGCCGGGACAGGTTTCCAGACATATGCGTTTTATAGCCAGTGGCTGTATGCGGAGTTATTATGTGGATGAAAACAGTCAGGAGCATACCCTGCAATTGGGTATTGAGAACTGGTGGATCAATGACCTGTACAGTTATCTCAGCCAGAAGCCATCCCGTATGTATTTACAAGCTGTGGAGAATAGTGTACTGATACAGATCAGCAAAAACAACCTCGAAGAACTCTTTCGCATGGTACCTGCCCTGAGCGATTTTTTCCGGATCAAAATGCAGGCCGCCTATGTGGTTTTACAGGAGCGTACCATCGAAAATATGAGTGTTGACGCATATGAACGCTATACCCGATTCCGCTCCGACTACCGGGATATTGAACAACGGGTACCCCAATATATCATTGCTTCGTACCTGGGCGTAACGCCGGAATTTCTGAGTCACCTGCGAAAAAAACACGCTGGCAATGTTTCTTAAGCTAGCTTAAGAATCCCGCAAAAAGCGCAGTCTAGTTTTGCTTTTGTTACCCAAAAAGCAAAACAATGACACAAAAACCGACCTTCCTGCTAAGCCTGCTTCTATGCAGCTTTCTGTTCAGCGCTTTGCCCTGTTCCGCACAGAAAACCACCTTCACCCCTGAACTGGTTACAGGTTACCGATCTCTGATGTACCAGCATGGGATCAATCATTTTTTCAGCAAACAACTCCGTTTCAATAACCTGGTGGTGTACGATACGGAATACCGTTCGGATAAGAACAATATCTTCTTTATCCGCAATACCCTGTCTTTTACCATTACCAAACCGCTTTCAGTGCAAACAGCTATCGGTATGAAAAATCCGGGATCCTTTGCCACAATTGCGCTGCAATATCAATACCAGACAGGTCCATTGCGGTTCTTGTATGCCGCGGGGGCAACTTATCAGTCCGGGCTTACACTGGAGCAATCACTGATACTCGAATACAATCCCTTATTGCAAACCGGAACACATGCGTATTTCCGCATACAGGCGATTGCCAATACGGATTTTACGCAATACCAGCGGGGCATCCAGCAATTCAGGGCCGGCATAGAAAAAGATGCCAGACAGTATGGGATAGCGGTAAACCTGGATCAGTTCAATAACGGTGCCAGACAACTGGAGAATGCGGGCATATTTATCAGGTATCTATTTTAATCAACATAAAAATCGAACAATGAAAAGAAACAACCACCTTGGTTTACTCATTACCAGAGTAATCATAGCAGCTACCATGCTTATCTATGGCATCAGCAAACTAGTCAGCGGCATCCCTTTTATTGAAGCATTGATGACGAAAGCGGGATTACCTTCTTTTTTGGGGTATGGCGTTTATGTAGGGGAAATTATTGCGCCCTGTCTTATCATCATCGGTTTCCGTACCAGATTGGCGGCACTGGTATTTGCCATCAACTGTCTGACAGCGATCCTGCTCACCCAACTCCCCTCCCTGTTTACCTTGAACGCATTCGGCGGATGGTCGGTTGATCTACTGGCCATCTACCTGTTTACGAGTTTTGCTTTGTTTTTTTCCGGGGGAGGGAAATACGCTGTTTCGCATACCCACCCATGGGATTAGAGAGGTTATGATCAGAATTCTTTGGGGGTCTGCACAACACCCAGGAGAATCGTACCCAGACTGATGGGTAACAGCAACAGATGAATCCAGGTAAATCCGGCGTAGAGAATATGGGTTAAGGTAAGAAAAGAGGCAAAAATACCCAGGATAATGATCAGGTAAGGGAAGATCCTGTTTTGGGTATGGATGCACCGTAAAGTGATCAATCCAAAAACACCCAGCAGGCAAAAAAGGATCCAGCCTAAAACGGTGTAATTGCTGAATAAAGAAACTGCGATCATCTCTTCCGGAAAAGGGAAAAGAATATTCAACTTGTTTTGCGGAACGATCATCCGGAGACCACGAACAAGGCCAACAATGCAGATAATAGTGACAAACAGTACGGAAAATATCCGGGCTCTTTTCATAGGATGGCTAAATCTATTTAAAGTTTTTATTTCTGCAAAATCTTATACAAAGCTGCCTGCACTGTAAAGCTTATTTGTATATTCAGACAGTATTTGTCTAACCAAATTATCTGTTTTGAAAAGATTGTTATCCCTGGATTTTATGCGGGGCCTTATCATGGTGCTGCTGGTACTGGAGAGTGCGGGATTGTATGAAAGTCTGGCAACTGCTACGGAAACCTCTGTTCTCCATGGACCCGTACAACAGTTCTTCCACCATCCCTGGAACGGACTGCGTTTCTGGGATCTGGTGCAGCCTGCTTTTATGTTTATGGCGGGGGTATCGATGGCCTATTCTGTATCAAGGCAGAAAGAAGCGGGACAGGATTGGACGCATCGTTTCCGTAAAACCCTCAAACGCTGTGGCTGGTTATTCTTCTGGGGCGTATTGGATTATGCCGTTCGTAAAACAGGCCTCTCATTTGAATTATGGGATGTATTAACCCAGCTTTCTTTCACTACGCTGGTCGCCTTCCTCATTTTTGAATGTAAACCCGTTACACAGATCCTGATATGTGCCGGGCTATTATTGCTGACAGAACTGTTGTATCGATTTACCGGTATTCCCGGCTTTGATCAACCCTTTACCGACCAGCAAAATTTCGGTAATTATGTAGACTGGTTACTCATGCATAAGATCAACAAAGGCGGCTGGGTGGCCATCAATTGCATTCCCACTGCGGTACATACGATTGCCGGTGCTTTGGTGGGTAAAATGCTGCTGCAGAATGGTAACAATATCATCCGCAACCTTTTGATCTGGGCGATAGGTTGCCTTACAGTAGGTTTTGCATTGGATGCGGCTGGTATCACCCCCATCATCAAACGGATTGCTACCAGTTCCTTTGTACTGGCATCACTGGGTTGGTGTCTGGCCGGACTGGCAGTCTGTTATTGGTGGATCGATATCCGGGAGCATTGCAAATACCTTCTCTTTTTTACCGTTGTAGGCATGAACTCCCTGTTTATTTATCTTTTTATTGAAATTGTGGCCAACCGCTGGTTCACAGGGTATATCAGCGCTATCAGTAACGGAGTATTGGCATGGGTACATACACCAACAGCACTCAGTGATATCCTGTCGGCACTCTGTGTGTTCTCACTTGAGTGGGGGCTTTGTTATTTCCTGTACCGGAAAAAGATCTTCTTTAAGATCTGACATCTTCCGTATTGTGGAATAAACAGTAAAATTCGGTTGCCTGACATGGGCTTTGTATATTAGGATTCTAATCAAACCTTATGAAAACATCCAGCAGAAGAAAATTTCTGGCCACCACTACCCTTCTGGGTACCGGATTGGCGGCTAATGCATTGGCGGTTCCGGCTGCGGCCAACAAACAGTTGGTGCACCATGTGTTTTTCTGGTTAAAGAATCCTGACTCCAAAGAAGACCGCGATAAACTGGTGGAAGGTTTGCATACCCTTGCAAAAATTGAAACGATCCGTAAACTGCATGTGGGTGTACTGGCCACTACCGAAAAAAGAGATGTGGTGGATACCAGCTGGCAGGTTTCTGAACTCATGTTCTTTGATGATCTGGCCGGACAGACTACTTACCAAACACATCCGCTACATCTTGCCTTTATCAAAAACTATAGTCACTTATGGGCAAAAGTGGTGGTGTATGATGCCATGGAAGCCTGAGAGAAAAATACCACTCAACATTCATTCAACTTTTAAACCACCTTATATGTCTTCGATTCCATCCGATCAATCTCGTCGTCGCTTTTTGCAGCAATCCGCTTTTACTACACTGGGTATCCTGTTAACCGGTCGTAATGCTTTTGCAGGCAATCCGACAGTACCATTTACAGCCGGCACCATACAGGGTGTTCAGGTGGGGGTAATTACCTATTCCTTCCGAAGCCTGCCAGGTAGTGCCGAGCAGATTTTGAAATACTGTCAGGAAGCAGGCATCACTGCGATAGAGTTAATGGGCGATTCCATTGAAGACTATGCAGGAAAACCTGTCAACCCGGTTAAGTTTCCGCCAAGGGTACCAGGGCAACCCATGAAACTGAGCGATGAACAGAAAGCACAACTGGCTGCTTACCAGCAACAGGTTACGGAATGGCGGGCAACAGTACCGATGGATGCATTCAAAGAGATCCGGAAAATGTACCGGAAAGCCGGCATTAGTATATATGCATTCAAACCCAACGCACTGAACAGTAATAATACCGATGCGGAAATCAGCTATGCTTTACGTGCGGCCAAAGCCCTGGGTGCTAATTCAGTAACGGTAGAACTGCCTGCCGATCCCGCACATTCAAAGCGTTTGGGAGAGATCGCTGTCAAAGAAAAAGTATATATCGGTTACCATGCCCATTTACAGGCCACTGATACAGCATGGGATACCGCACTGGCACAATCACCCTACAATTCCATGAACCTTGATTGCGGGCATTATATCGCTGCCGGCGGTAACAATACCAAAGAAAGCCTGCTGAAACTGATTGCGGATAAACACGACCGGATCACCAGTATGCACCTTAAAGACAGAAAAAACAAAGCGAATGGAGGAGCCAATGTGGTATGGGGAAATGGTGACACACCCATCCGCGAAATCCTGCAACTGCTGAAGGAAAAGAAATACAAAATTCCGGTTACCATCGAATTGGAATACGATATCCCGGCTGGCTCCGATGCGATTAAAGAAACATCCATCTGCCTTGCTTATGCCAAAAAAATGCTGGAAGGATAATCCTTCCGGTTTCGGGATCTTTTATTCGTTTGTAATCCTAAGGTTACGGAAATAAGCTTCTGTACCCACGCCAATCCAGAGTGCTACCGCTCCGGTGCTGATCCCTTTTTTCAGTTCAGATACTACCAGGCAAGGTTCTGGAGCACCATTTACATATAAGCGTGCCTTGCGATCTTTTACTACAATCTTTACTCGTGTCCACTCGCCAGGTACCAGATCAACATAAGATTCATATACCCCGGGACTTTCCTTTCGCAAACGCTGCCAGGTGTATTCCGGTTCAGATGTATATTGCGTGCTGTGGTTCCGTCTCAATTGGTCTTCTGCCCTGCCATTGGCTGGGCGGAGATAAAAACATTCAAATGTCCGGAGACTATCGGATCCCTCCACCCGAAAAGCAATGCCCACAAACCCCCGGTTACTGGTATCACTATCGGGCAATCGATCACCGGACAGTTCTACTTCGATGGTTCCATTGGTAAAGGAACTGTTTCGCAGAATCGCCAGTTCATGCGTATATCTTGTTTTTTTCAATCCGGTCATGCGGATGGCATTTTTGCCTTTATAGGTTACTGGCTGCAGGTTCACGGATACAGGTTGCAATTGCTTCATTATCAAAGATGATTCCTGCGCAAACAGATAACCGGTGATCAGACAGAATACTAAACAGCTTATTTTCTTCATAAATACACCATTAGTGATTTTTAAAAATAAAGCGATTTATCCTCCTTATGTATTCTTAGTAAGTGTATTTGACAAATGGGCGATTTCTGCTATCTGCGGCAAAAAATACGCCCCGGAGAACCGGGGCGTCTGTTTGTACTACAACCATTACTCACACCTTAGTGTGACTGTACCACATTTTTGATACCGTAGCTTCGGTTAAGTGTAAAGCCCAGTGAAAAATTTCCTTTTTTAAAGTCGTTTTGATTAGCTGATAACTGTGTTGAGTTCAGTGAACTGGTGGTACTGGTGAGATAAAACTGGAAGATGTGACCGCCTGTATCCCAATCTAAGCCAAGTGATAACAGGTCTGGTACATAATTCACAGCCGATGCACTTTCGTCCAACAGATTTTTATATCCATTCAACTGCCTGGAATACTCAAATGTGAGCGCTGTTTTAGCAGATAATTTGTATCGTCCACCCAAACCAATATTAAATATGTTATTGGTATTATTGATACCATAGGGAATATGGTTATAATGGATCAGCGAAGGGATCAGTTGCAGCGATAATTTTTCATTGAACTTACGGCCGATCAGTAATTGGTGTACATAAGAAAAGCGGTTCCAGGTTAGGTCATCCGGACTGGGGCCATCTGATGCATCCACACTCGCCAAAGCAAAATAATTCACGGTGACGGGGATATTCTGTTTCCCGCTTTGCTGCCTTAGTAAACGGAATTTACCCCAGGTTTCATATCTGGAATTTCCTGTCATGGCAAAACCCACATTCATCCAATCCAGAAAGGAATAATCAAACGACATATAGGTGGTTGCCACTCCTGAGTTAAAACCAAACATCTGTGCCAGGTTCTGCCATCCTTTCCCTTCATTCCAGAAATTGGGAAAGTGGTGACTGATCATGAACTGGAGATTACCTTTTCCTGTCATCTCTATGCTCTGCATATTGATGATACGGGTAGATTTGAAAGTTGCAGTCGTAAAGTTTTGTTTTACTTTAGAAGCATCTTCTTGTATGAGACCTCCCAACAGGTCATCCTGAGCACTGGCCGTCACAAACAGACTGCAGGCTATCATTAGGAAGGATACTATTTTTTTCATAATCGTTTATTTTGGAGGTCAATTTAATGGGAACGAAATGTTAGCCACCAGCGGAGTTTCATCTGCCAGTTTTGGTTTTACCAGACCCGGGATATCAATATTGTATTCTTCTGCTTTGATCTTGAATACGCAGTTGAATACAGCAGTTTTCCCTTTTACTTCCAGTTTAACAGGAGAAGAGAAGTTTTTGGTAACACCATGCAGGGTAATCTGTCCCTCGGAAGAGATATTGTATACCCCGTCTTTAGTGAGCATATCCTTATTGAATCCAACTAATTTACCCTTATACGTAGCATTCGGGAATTTATCTGAATGCAGGTAATTATCATTAAAATGCTCTTCGAGCAGGGCGTTGTTAAAATGGAAGGTTTTCATTGGCACCAGTAATGCTACTTCGCTGGTTTCTACTTTCAGTACAGCAGTTGCTTCTTTACTGTTGGATGCATAGTCTTTCTTGCTCTGGTCTTTATTCGGGTTAAAGAAAATATTTCCGTCTCTTGTTTTATAGGTTTGTGCGTTGGTTACGAAGGCAGTGCAACATAATACGAAGAGTAACAGTGTTATTTTTTTCATCTTATAAAATTTAGTTGGTTGAGTAATGGTTTGAATTATTGTGGTAATCCTTGTGCGATCCAGGCAAGGAAGGTAGACGTGGTGGTTCCATCGAGACTCATGGCACCGCCTTTATGTCCACTGGCTCCTGCACTTGCCATGATCTTACTGAGGTCAGCTTTTGTTTTGGCCATATAGGCATAGTCCAGTGTGGGGCCCAAACCACCATGGCAGGAACTTCCTTTACACACGGTTTTGTAGATCGGAACAATATTAACAGCGTAAGAAACCGGGCCGGTAATAGGTGGTGGCACATAATTATCCTTACCTCCCTGCGCAATCCAGGCTTTGATCAGGGCTGTCTGGGAAGCACTGAAGTAAATACTACCTTCTCCGGGGTGTTCCTTACCCGCTGCCATATCGGCAAATACACCAGACCTCGCAAGGATGGCACCGTAATAAATGGTGTCTTTTACAGAGAACTGGATAGCCCTTGTAGTACCATTATTGTGGCAACCACAGGCTCCGGAAATAACAATCGGCACAATATCATCCCTGAAAGAAACATTGGTCAGGGATTTGGCGGTTGGCTGGGTAATATCTTTTTTATTGTTGTAACAGGCAGCAAACAGTAGTATCCCGCCCATCACTGCTACTATTTTAATTCTTTTATTCATGACAGTTGTTTTTGTGGTGGAGGTTTATTTTTTTACGATGTTTCCTGATTTTCTGTATTTAAAAATCCCTGTACCGTCGGCACCCCATTTCCATACATCCGGAATATTGGGATCAGAAAAATACCAGCCGCGGATGATGGCGATCTCTGATGGTTTCAGACCTCCATCGCCATAGGCCATATCACCCTGGTGACTGGAAGCGAATACTTTGGTTCTTGGATTGGCCAGTAAGATGGTAGAATCCACCCTTGACAGCAGAGAACTGGTTGCATTCAGGTAATCCCCTTTTGCATAATAGTTTTTGCCACCAGAACTAAACACTACAGCAGAGTTGGATCTTACTGATTTGGGATAAATAGCGTCCAATATGATGTCGTCATAACTATTCAAAGGACCACGTGTACTGCTGGAAGAAACTGGTGTGGCGAATGTTTTATATGGACGGAAACTGGCATTGGCTAAAGTATCTGCATAAAACTTACGTACACTGTCTTTATAAGCACCCCACACCTGCGAAAGTTTAGGCTCTTTCAACTGGGCATATAAAGTAATTGCCCCATTGGCTGGATTGATATAGCTATAGGTACTGGTATCAGCAGAAGTAACGGCCAGTAAACCTTTTCTTGCCCAGGCACCAGTTGCTGTAGCCTGATTGTGGCAGTTGGCAGAACCGCACCCTACTGTAATCAATGGAATTGCTGCCGTACGGTAATCTACCAGTGTAGGTTTTTCCTTGGCCCCGTTTTTGATCCAGTTATAGATGATTGATTTCTCAGAAACGGTCAGATCAACCCCATAATTCACCGGAGGCATGGCTTTCTGAAAATCACTGGTGGTGATCAGTTGATATAACTGACTGGCTTCGGGGTTACCGGGAACCACCATACTTAACACACTGGCATAATCATTCAGATAAGGTTTTACACCGGTTCCGCCATGACAACTGGCAGAAACACAGTTATTATTGATGATGGTCTGTACACTTTTACTAACCACCACATCGTTTACATCCGGCTTACTGTCGGCATAAGGAACGATATTGGTTTCGTAGAAAGGCGAAAAAATGGTTGAATCAGGTGTGTTCACCAATGCCCGCGAAACAGAAACCGCATTGGCTCCTTCTTTCTTACACTGTACCAGCAAAACCGCCAGTAGCAGCAGACCAAGTAGGCTGAGTAAGTTGTTGGGTTTGAAAATCTTTCTTTTCATATTCGCTGTTTTAGTAGATGGGTGGGAAATAAAACGGTGTTGGTCCGTTTACCGGGGAAATCTTGTATTTCGAGTGTAAAACTATCTGCATCTGCATGACAAAAACATGACAGTAGGCATACCCGTTTATGATTTAAATCATAAAATCATTTGACAACCATCATACAAAGTCAGGGATTGCCGGGGGAACTTTGCTGAGCAAACCCATTATCGTACCCTACCTGATCATTATGAAAAAGAAAATCTTACTATCGCTGGCTGCCATCGTGCTCATCTTTGCTGTATGGGCTGTTTTTAACCAGGAAAAATTCACGCAAATGGTGGTTGATCTGGGGATGGCTATGACCTCCTCCGTTAAACACCGTAACCCTTCTGATGAAAAAGCCAAATTTGAAGTAACTGCAGCCGATTTTTCTAACGCCTTTAAAACAAATGCTGCGGAAGCAACCAAGAAATATATCAACCAGACAGTGTTGATTGATGGAGAGATCACGGCAATTTCCGGTGTTACCGTATCCCTTAATAATATTGCCTGTAATATTGACTCTACACAAGCGGGCAGGATCAAAGACCTGACAGTGGGCTCTAAAATCAAATTGCAGGGACTGGTAGTGGGTTATAACGATCTGATGGAAGAAGTGTCCATGGCCCAATGCACCATTAAATAAGTATTTCACATAGCGCTATAAAAAAAGGAACCTCCGCAGAAGTTCCTTTTTTTATTCATTTAGGTAAACCTTATTGTTTGTTCTGTTTGGCCCGCTGCATAGGATTGGTAGCCGGCGCAGCTGTCTGACCGGCTCCCGGCCCTACAAATCCGATCTGTGTCTGTTTGAACAAAGAGAATTTCGACGGCATTTCTTTCACCGGCCATTGTCCATTGGCTTCATTGATATCAGCTGTTTCGCGGAATGGATCCAGCTTGATAGCACCCACTTCTTTATCTTTCACAAACACTTTGGATACTTTCTCTTCATTCAGTAACCAGATACTAACAGGGATCCTGTCTGTTTCCTTACTGCCATCCTTAAAGGTCCACTCTACAATCACCGGCATTACCATGCCACCTTTATTGGAGAACTGCAGTTCGTAGAAATACTTGTCTTTCCATTTGGCCAGGTTCTCATTGTCAATAATGGCTTTGTATGCCGCATCTTTCTGCTGGTTAGCCTGTTGCTGGTTGTAAACGGCATCTGCATTGCGGTTGTAGTAATAGAAATCGCGCAGACTGGTATCGGTATCCACATAAAACTGCATGGCTTTATCATCCTTGTTACGCAAACGGTTCAGATCGTTGAACACGGCTATACCATTGGGAGTGGGCGATAATGCATCGTCTACTTTATAGATCTTTACACTATCAATAGAAATATCCACCGGATCGGTACCAAAATACCAGCCGCGCCAGAACCAGTCCAGGTCTACCCCACTGGCATCTTCAATGGTACGGAACAGATCAGACGGTGTAGGATGTTTGAACGCCCAGCGTTTGGCATATTCACGAAAAGCAAAATCGAACAGTTCTCTTCCCAAAATGGTCTCTCGCAGGATATTCAGCCCAGTAGCGGCTTTGGCATACGCGTTCGGCCCTACTTTACTAACCGCATCTCCTTTGGTCATGATGGGCTCCAGTTCATTTTTGGGTAACCGCATATAATCTGTGATCAGGTGCGCGGGCCCACGTCCGGAGGGATAATCTGCATCAAACTCCCTTTCGGTCAGAAACTGACAGAATGTATTCAACCCTTCATCCATCCACCACCACTGACGTTCATCACTGTTCACGATCATGGGAAAGAAATTATGTCCCACTTCATGGATCGTAACACCGATACAGGAATATTTAGCCGCTTCTGTATAAGTTCCATCAGATGCCGCACGGCCGGGGTTCATGGCCAGCATCGGGTATTCCATCCCAATAGCCGCTTCTACAGACTGTGCCACCGGGTAAGGATAAGGAACCGTGTATTTGGAATAGGTTTTGATGGTGTGCGCAGTTGCTTTAGTAGAGTATTTACGGTAAATCGGATACGCTTCCTTACCATAGTAACTCATACACATTACTTTTCTGCCATCCACATATACCGGCATGGCATCCCATACCAAACGACGGCTGGTGTTAAAAGCTACATCACGTACATTATCCGCTTTGAAGATCCATGTTTTTTTGGCTGATGATTTGGTTTTGGATTTTTCCAATGCCTCTGCCAGCGTCACGATCTCTACCACATCTTTGGCCTGTTGTGCCTCCTGCCAGCGCTGGAATTCTTTGGTACTCATCACCTGCTTATAGTTAAGGCATTCACCGGTAGCGGCCACCACATGATCGGCAGGTACGGTGATCTTCAGATTGAAATTGCCGAAGTTCAATGCAAACTCTGCACCGCTTCTGAACTGCAGGTGCTGCCATCCCTTAAAATCGCTGTACACCGCCATCCTGGGATAAAACTGGGCAATGGAGTACAGGATATTGCCATCTTCCGCAAAATACTCATAGCCACCCCGGCCGTAACGGGTTAATTTATCAGGCACTTTGTAATTCCAGTCGATGCTGAATACGATTTTTTGTCCGGGTTTGAGTGGTTCTGCCAGATCTATCCGCATCATGGTTTTTACCAGGGTATATTTCAGGGACTTACCGGTAGCATCTACTACTCTGGTCAGGTTTAGGCCATATCCATCCAGTCTGCGCCAGGGTTCCAGTGAATTCAGTTGCTGGTCGTTCATCCTGTCAAGCATTTTACTGGGATTATCCCTGTTCACATCCGCATCGGGTTTGTGAAAATTCTCATCCAGTTGCAACCAGAGATAAGTCAGGTTGTCGGGAGAGTTATTATAGTAGGTGATCGTTTCCGACCCGGTGATCTTGTTATTGGGCTCGTCCAGTTCAACGGCAATATCATAATCGGCACGCTGCTGCCAGTAACGGGGTCCGGGGGCACCGCTGGCGGTTCTGTATTCATTGGGCGATTGTAAGAGGTAATCCAGTTCCTCAAAACGGTTGGCATGGTTGGAACCGGGATTATGCTGTAATAACTGAGCCTCACCCTGCATACTCAGTAGTAGCAAAAGACAAAAAGCAATAATTCGCATGGTATTGATTTTTTGGGAGCTTAAATTTACGGTATGCCCCCATAATTCTGCTGGCTTTTTGTATTTTACCGAACAACTGTGGGAAAAGAAGCGGAACAGGTGAAAAACTGATAAAGCTTAGTTCTAAACCTTACGAAAATCATTTTTTGCTATACGATGGCAACGGAGATTTGCAGTAAATAAAATCGAAGAGAATGGTTTCCTATTCAACCGCCGAAGAGGCACTCGGGATCATAGCCAGCAACCAACGGGTATTTGTGCACGGAAGTGCCTGTACTCCACTCTACCTGATGCGTAAACTGGCCGAGCAGGCCGACAGGTTACGGGATGTAGAATTGGTATTTATTACGGTACTGGGCGATATTGAAGTACAGAAGCCGCAATACCAGGATAGTTTCCACATCAACTGTATGTTTGTTTCTGCACCTATCAGGGAGGCGGTTAGTGAAGGCCGGGCCGATTATATTCCGGTATTTCTGAGCGATATACCTGATCTTTTTAATAAACGTATCTTAACCATTGATGTGGCACTGGTACAGGTTTCTCCTCCAGACAGGCATGGATATTGCTCATTGGGTACTTCTGTGGATATTGCCCGTTCTGCGGTAAACATGGCCAAATATGTGGTGGCACAGGTGAACCCCAAAGTGCCCCGTACGCATGGTGACGGATTGATCCATATCTCCCGTTTCTCCAGAATGGTGTACCATGAAGAAGATCTGCCGGAAGTAAATTACGGAGCCAATACCACAGAAAATGAAATGGCCATCGGCAGGCATATCGCCGGTATGATCGAAGATGGCAGTACCCTGCAGATGGGTATCGGCACCATACCCGATGCGGTGCTCAAATCGCTTACCAAACATAAAAACCTGGGTATCCATACAGAAATGCTGAGCGATGGCGTGATCGATCTGTTTGAATCCGGTGTGGTGAATAACAGCCTGAAAAAAATTCACCCGCACAAAGCCGTTACCGGTTTTGCGGCCGGCACCCGCCGCTTATATGATTATGTGGATGATAATCCTGCTATCAACTTTCTCGATATCGATTATGTGAACAATCCGCACGTGATACGCCGTAACCCTAATATGGTAGCCATCAACAGCGCCATTGAAGTGGATCTGACGGGTCAGGTATGTTCAGACAGTATCGGTTCTTTACAATACAGTGGTATCGGCGGACAAATGGATTTCATGCGTGGTGCTGCGCTAAGCGAGGGCGGTAAACCCATTATTGCCTTAACCAGCCGCACCCATAAAGGTGTTCCCAGGATTGTACCGCATCTGAAGGATTTTGCAGGAGTGGTTACTACCCGTGGGCATATCCACTACGTAGTTACGGAATATGGGGTAGCTTATCTGTATGGTAAAAACCTGCGCCAGCGGGCCAAAGCACTGATAGACATTTCTCACCCCGACGACCGGGAAGAACTGACCAAAGCCTGCTTCGAAAGATTCAAGCGCTTTATATAAGAGAACTGTTTTGAGCGTTCCCGGGCTTTCTTGCACAGGAACGCTCACAATATGCTTACATATATTTCTTCTGGAGATTGAACAGTACACTTCTGTCAATATCATTCAGTTGTTTGGTAGTATCCTGCAGAAAATGTCTTTTGAAAGAACGGATCGCAGCCGTAGTGTCTTTTACATCATACCCTACAATGCGCAAAGCTTGTATCGGGTTAAATCCCGCAGGTACTTCTTCCCTGTTCTCATCAAACCACAAACCAAATCCCTGATCAGCCAGTTTCTTCCAGGGGAAGCGAAAATTAGGATCGTTTTTACGGGTAGGTGCAATATCCCCATGGCCTATGAAATTAGCCGTCGGAATAGTGTACTCTTTTTTGAGTTTCGCCAATATGCTGATCAGGCTGTTCAGCTGCAGACTGTCAAAAGGCTCAAAGCCGTTGTTATCAAGCTCTATCCCGATAGAAGAAGAATTGATATCGATCAGGTTACCCCAGCGGCTCACGCCCGCATGCTGCGCCCGCAGGTAATCGTTTAACATATGATGTACCGTTCCGTCTTTGCAGATCACATAATGTGCACTTACCGCCGTTCTCTTAAGCGTAAAGGTTTGTAAGGTCTGCTCACAGGAATTCTGGGCAGTATGATGAATGATCACAAAATTGGGCTTACGGATCCCGAAATTGGTAGTGCCTACCCAATAAGGTGGTTGCTGAATAGTATCGTTAAGAGGATTGGATGGTTCCATCCGCAGCTGTTTGGCAAATGCTTTGGTCTGTTGGCGGTACAGTTTGTTGGTGGCGCTATATGGCCTGGGACTGCAACCATCTGTCAGCAGCAGAAAAAAAGCTGCAATCGAAACAAAAGCAAGTTTTTTATACATATCCTGAACGTAGATTTTGCCTAAAGATATTACTCACCCCCGCATATAAATCAAAATCAGCCTCCTATCTTTGAAATAAACAAAGTCGCACATGTCTTTACACCTTGGCAGAACCAGTTTCGGGAACAGCGCCAATGCGGGAAATGTATTATCGCGCGAAGAAGCCCTGGCGCTCTTCAGCAGCTGGGTATTAAATCCCAAATTACAGGTACACATGCAACAGGTAGGACACCTGATGAAATGCTGGGCAGCAGAAAAAGAGCGGCTGGACGAAGCTGGCCAGTGGAAATGGGAAATGGCTGGACTGTTACATGATGCCGACTGGGACCAGTGGCCCGACCTGCATTGTAAAAAGATCATTGAAGAACTGGAGCACCGCAATATTGATCCCGAGATCATTCGTGCCATAGCATCACATGGACATCTGCATTTTGGCGTGGAACCGGAAACACAGATGGATAAGATGCTGTACGCATTTGATGAATTGTCCGGACTCATTCATGCTTACTCGCTCATGCGACCGGGTGGTTATGAAGGCATGGATGTGAAAGGCGTTAAGAAAAGACTGAAAGAAAAATCCTTTGCTGCCAATGTATCCAGAGAAGATATTCAGGATGCCTGTACCCGTGCATCCATTGAACTGGACGAATTGATTGCGTTTGTCATTCCCCGCCAGGCTGCGGTTACTGCAGCTTTATAAAGAAACTGTCATGAAAAAAAATATTCTGTTAGTCCTGTTATTGTCACTATCCGGTTTGCTGTATTCACAGGAAATATTGTCTGTAAAAGAACAGTCCCGTGTAACAGATGAAATACTGGCCGACAGGCTCAATAACCTTCTCCCCCAACTGATGGAGCGGGAGCAGGTAGATATGTGGGTGGTCATTTCCCGCGAATACAACGAAGATCCGGTGATCAAAACCCTCTTACCTGCCACCTGGCTGGCGGCCCGCAGAAGAACCATCCTGGTATTTTTCCGCGATACCAGTAAAGCGAAATTTGAAAAACTGGCTATCGCGAGGTATAATGTGGGCGATCAGATCAAAGCCGCCTGGGATATGGAAAAATACCCGGATCAATGGGATGCGTTGGTGAATATCATCAAAGAAAGGAATCCAAAAAACATTGCCCTGAATTATTCTCATGATTATGGCCATGCAGATGGGCTGACCTATACCGAACAGAAACTATTTACAGATAAGCTGCCGGTCATGTACCGGCAAAGAATTCAGTCGGCAGAAAAATTAGCAGTGGCCTGGCTCGAGACACGTACAGAAAGAGAATTACAGTTATACCCCCAACTGGTACAACTCACCCATGCCATTATTGAAGAAGGCTTCTCTGAAAAAGTGATCATGCTTGGCGTAACCACTACCGATGATGTGGTATGGTGGTTCCGGCAGAAGATCCGAAACCTCGGACTGGATACCTGGTTCCATACATCGGTGGCCGTACAGCGAAAAGATGCGGAAAATTTTGAACACCTGCGGGCTTTCTCCAACCGTCCAAAAGAGGAAGTGATCCGTCCCGGAGATCTGTTACATGTAGATATCGGTATTACCTATCTCCGCCTGAATACAGATGTGCAACAACATGCTTATGTGCTGCTTCCCGGCGAAACGGAAGCCCCTGCGTCTATCCGGCAGGCACTCGCCAAAGCCAACCGGTTACAGGATATTCTTACCTCACAATTTGTGTTGCAAAAAACAGGAAACCGGATCTTAGCTGATGCATTAGCGCAGGCCGCGAAAGAAAATATAGAAGCCAGTATTTATACCCATCCGATCGGTTTTCATGGGCATGCAGCCGGGCCTACCATTGGCATGTGGGATCAGCAGAAAGGCGTACCGGGTTCCGGCGATTTTCCGTTGCATGCCAACACCGCTTATTCCATTGAGCTGAATGCGGCATCCACCATTCCGGAATGGAAAAAATCAATCCGGATCATGCTGGAAGAAGACGGGGTGTTTAGCGGTAAAGATTTCAGGTATATCAGCGGCAGACAAAAAAATCTATGGTTGATCCCCCGCCAGCAAACCGCATTGGGCCATTGATCCCATTACTATCCTTGCTATGAACACTGATCCTGAATTTCTTTCAGCAGCCTATTGGGATGAACGTTATCGCCAACAGCAAACAGGCTGGGATATCGGTGCTGCTTCCGGTCCCCTAAAAGCCTATATAGACCAACTAACCGAAAAAACAATAAGCATATTAATACCCGGCGCCGGAAATGCGTATGAGGCGGTTTATCTTGCCGATAAAGGGTTTACAAATATCACGATCATCGATATCTCAGCTGTTTTGACCTCTCAATTACAGGAAAAACTGGGCAACGGGTATCCTTCCATCACAATTCTAACCGGTGATTTTTTTGAACTGGAGGGAAGCTTTGACCTGATCCTGGAGCAGACTTTTTTCTGTGCCTTATACCCCGCTCTCCGGATGGATTATGTACGGAAAATGAAATCATTGCTCTCAGGCAACGGTACCCTGGCGGGCCTGCTCTTCAACCGGGAATTTGACCAATCTCCACCCTTTGGTGGAAATTCTGAAGCGTACAGGCAACTTTTTTTATCCAGCTTCCGTATGTTATTGCTGGAGCCATGTTATAATTCTATCCCGGCACGTGCCGGAACTGAATTGTTCTTCATTGCCCGACCATAACAAAAACGAAATATTACTAACCTTAAATTATCCTGGAAATGGAAAGAAGACAATTTTTGGGCAACCTATCCGGTCCCGTTTTAGCTGCCTGTGCAGTATGTATGGGCGCTTGCAGTAAAGGTGGCGATTCCGGCACAACACCCAGCGGTGGCGGTGTAACCCCTCCGGCCAATGCCAATATTACCGTAAACCTGGCTACCAGCCTTTTATCAGTGGGTTCATCCATCGTTCAGGATGGAGTCATCATTGTAAGACTGGCAACAGGAAACACGCCTGCTTCCTTTACGGCTGTTCAGGTAGCCTGTACCCATGAAGGAACTGCCATCAACTTCAATTCTTCTTCTAACCAGTTTGTTTGTCCGAACCACGGATCAACTTTCAATACATCGGGTGGTGTTACACTGGGCCCAGCAGCCAAAGCCCTGAAACAATATACCGTTACCATTACCGGAACTACCTTAACAGTAACCGGCTAAACAATTCCTTTGCCGGCAGGAACGGGTTGTATTTTAAACAAGCGGTTCCTGCTGGCTTAAACAATGGAAACTGCCAAGCCCCCAGATTATATCGGTAGAATCAATGCCCACTACTTCCCTGTCTTTGAAGCAGCTGGCGATGATCTGTAAAGCCTTATCGTCTTTTTTACAGTTGAATACAGGTACGATCACATGCTGATTGCTGATATAAAAATTGGCATAAGAAGCCGGCAAACGCTGGTCTTCATAAATTACTTCATCGGGCATGGGTAATGCAACAATATTCAGTTGTTTCCCGTTCAACAAACGCATCTTCTGTAACTGCTTCAGGTTGGTCTGCAACAGATCGTAATTTTCATCGTTCACATTCTCTTCTACTACAGTGATCACCGTATCCTCGTTTACAAAACGAACCGTATCATCAATATGTCCATCGGTATCATCTCCTACAATCCCTTCGTCTACCCATAATACCTGCTCTGCACCATAATAATGATACAGGTATTCTTCGATCTGTCCCTGGTCTAAATGTGGATTCCTGTTTTCATTCAGCAAACATGCGGTCGATGTCAGAATGGTTCCTTTGCCATTGAATTCAACAGAACCGCCTTCCATCACTATACCCGGGTGATAAACGGGTATAGTAAATTCTTTACCGATCAGTGTAGGAATCACATCATCCAGATCATACGGAGGATATTTGTTTCCCCAGGCGTTATAGTTCCAGTCAACAATGACTTTCTTAACATCAGCGGCCGGATTGATCAGAAAAGCTGGTCCATGATCCCGGCACCAGGCATCATTGGTAGGATGCAGAAAGAACTGGACTTTCGTCAGGTCCACACCCGCTTTCAGTAAGTGATTCGTAGCCGTGGTTTTCATCGTTTCATCCACCACATTAATTCTTACCAACTCACCCGCGGTCAGGTATTTCACAAACAGGCTGTAATTCGGATAAATACTTTCGATCTTACCGGGCCAACTGGCTTCTTTATGCGGCCAGCTTAACCAGGTAGCTTCGTGTTTGGCAAATTCTGCGGGGAAATAATAACCGGATTCTTTGGGAGTCTTCATGCGCATGTCTTTTCGCTGTATATCTCTGTATCGTTGTACTTTTCAACACAGAGAAAAAGAGTAACAGATGGAGGATTAGTCTTCGTCGATAAATCGTTTGGTGATGGGTTGATAAGAATCGATCCTTCTGTCGCGCAGGAAGGGCCAATGGGTTCTGTAACGGTCCGTTTTGGTAGTATCGATCTCTATTACGGTCACTTCTTCCTCCTCATGCGAAGCTTTGTATAAAAGGGTTCCGAAGGGATTACTTACAAAAGAACCTCCCCAGAATTTCATGGCACCATTCTGTTCAAACCCTACCCTGTTCACACTTACCACGTGCACACCGTTGGCAACGGCATGGCTGCGCTGGATGGTTTGCCAGGCATTGTATTGTTCTGTATTGGTGGCTTCATCCTGTGAAGTGGCCCAGCCGATAGCGGTTGGGTAAAACAGGATCTCCGCCCCCATCAAGGCCGTAATTCTTGCCGCTTCCGGGTACCATTGGTCCCAGCAGATCAGCACCCCCAATGTGGCATATTGGGTCTTGAATACTTTGTAACCCAGATCGCCCGGCGTAAAGTAGAATTTTTCAAAATAGGCAGGATCATCCGGGATATGCATTTTGCGGTATTTGCCCAGGTAAGTGCCATCGGCATCTATCACTGCTGTGGTATTATGATACAGCCCCTGCGTACGCTTCTCAAACAGGGAAGCAATGATCACCACTTTCAGTTCCTTGGCCAGTGCCCCCAGGGTATCCGTAGTGGCACCGGGAATGGCTTCGGCCAGTTTGAAATTTTCATAATCTTCCACATCACAGAAATACAGGGAAGTAAATAATTCCTGCAAACAAACGATCTGTGCGCCCTTGGCGGCTGCTTCGCGTACTTTGTCCATGGCTTTCGCCAGATTCGCTTTCGGATCGGCAGAACAGCTCATCTGTACCAGCCCTGTTTTTACAATTGCCATAGTGTATCGTTTCTTTAAATGCCTTTGGTTAGGTTGGATTCTGTATAAATGCGTCAAAGCTTTTCACACCTACGGTTTTCTCGGTATAAAATCCCTCCGCATAGGCCACCCCGATCCGTTTACCCATCATCAATGCCCTTGCCTTCACAGTTTCGAGGAATTGGGAAGAGGAAATATAAGTTTGCGGTTCATTCAGATCAGGATTGAAAAACTGGGTAGAATACGCTAATACCGATTCCATTTTCTGATCCATATACGCGGAGATATCAACCACAAAAGAAGGCTGGATAAACCGGTCCTGGATATAATGAAACACATAGGAGGGTTTCCAGATATCCTGCAATTGACCATTATCCATGGTTTCGATCTTACGTAGTCCGGATAAAAATGCTGCATCGGCCACCAGTTTGGCACTTCTGCCATGATCCGGATGCCTGTCTTCAAATGCATTGGCTAAAATGATCTCGGGGCGGTATTTTCGGATGGCTGCAATCACTTTCCGCTGGTTGGTTTCATCGTTCTGGAAAAAACCATCGGCCATGCCCAGATTCTCCCGAACCTGCACACCCAGAATGGCAGCTGCTTTCCTGGCTTCCTCTTTGCGGGTTTCAATGGTTCCCCTTGTACCCAGTTCTCCCCTCGTCAGGTCTATAATGCCAGCTTTTTTGCCTTCCGCCATAGCGGCCAGCAAGGTACCGGAGCAGCCCAGTTCCACATCATCCGGGTGTACGCCAAAAGCTAGTATATCCAGTTTCATAGTTCGTTTTTATCGTTGGCAAAGGTAATGTTTACAATGGTTCTGTCAACAGCAAAGCCGGAACGGTTTGTTCCGGCTTTGCTATATTTCTGACCTGCCTTTTCTGATCAATAGTAATACTTGATGGTCTCTTCAACTGTCTGTCCGCCATTGGGATAAGTAATCTTTTTGGTCAATGGGTTCCCGGCGTTGTCGTAGGTGTAAGCAAAAGTATACTCAATCGAAGCTCCGTTTCGTTCATTTTTGGTAATCAGCCTGCGCACGTTCATATTGGCCATCGGCACCTGGTACAGATAGAGGAATCGACTGAACAGATCAGTGGGATTCTTTTTGCTATCATAATCCAGGTGTTCAATCGAAAAATCTTTGGTAGGCACCATGGTCTGCGGATCAAAGGAATAACTCACTTCCTGCTTCAGGTTCCCATCCGGATAATAGAAATATTCCAGCTTTGAACTCAGCTGGTAACCAGGTGTATTAAAACCGATTCGGTAATATTCTTCCACCAATGACAGTTTACCATTCTGGTATTCGTAAAACCGGTAATCTTCTTTCACTCCCCCCTTATAATGCAGCACAGCCGCTAACTGTCCACCTATATATCTGTATTCATAGGTTTCTCCGTTGTTGTCTGATATACGTGTCACTTTATTATTGGCATCATATTCAAACTGATGGATCTCATTGTATGGAAAGGGAAAAACAAAATGATTAACGAACTTACTGATCAAACCCTGGCTGTTATAATAGATCGAATCATACGCTCCATCTTTGTATTCCAGTTTGGTTAATTTTACTGCTACAGGTACCGGATCAACGGGTGTAACCGGATTTTTTCTGCAGGAAACCAGCCCCAACACAAGTAGGAAACTACTCACCCAAACGGTTAAATTTTTCATTGTCTTCATAGTATTCTCTTTGTTATGAAGGCAAAACTATTTGCAGGGAGGTTGCCCCTCTATCACATCTTTATGTGGTTGGTGACAGGCGGCAAAAAAAAGAACCCAACGGTAAATGTTGGGTTCTTTTCGTATGATAAGAAAGAAATTAGTCTTTCTTGGCGTAACGTTTTTTGAATTTGTCGATACGACCCGCTGTATCTACCAGCATATTCTTTCCGGTATAGAAAGGATGGGAAGTATTGGAGATCTCCAGTTTGATTACCGGATACTCATTACCATCTTCAAATACGATGGTTTCTTTGGTAGCTGCTGTAGAGCGACCCAGGAAAGTGTGACCGTTACTCATGTCTTTGAACACAACAAAACGGTAATTTTCAGGATGGATACCTTGTTTCATATTATTTGTTTTAGGTGGCACGGATTTGGCCGTGCGATTATTTTAGGACTGCAAAATTACGGCTGTTTGGGCTTCTGACCAAATAAAAGGCCATTTTAAGCCCAAAAATGGCGGTTTTAGCCTGTATTAGCTCTTCATATTCACAAACTGGAGCGGAATTCCCAGGTTACTGGTCCGGCATTCGGCAATCACTTCCTGCAGGTCATCGATCTTTTTGCCGGTTACACGTACAATATCATCCATGATGGCGGCCTGTACCTTAAAGCCCTTATCCTTGATCATTTTCACGATCTTTTTGGCATCGTCCTGCTTGAGGCCGTTGCGAACCCCTACTTCCTTTTTCACCACTTTACCACTGGGATAAGCATCTTTGCTGAAATCAAAAGCGCCGGCATCAATGCCCTGTTTCAAAGCACGGCTGATCAGCACATCGATCAACTGCTTCATTTTCATATCACTCTCCACTTCCAGCAGGATCTGGTAGTCTTTTTTATTCAGTTCGATAGTCACCGGAGAACCCCGGAAATCGAAACGGGTACTGATCTCCTTTTTAACCGTGTTAACGGCATTATCCAGTACCTGGATATCTACTTCACTGGCAATATCAAAAGATGGCATAAACAGGGATTTCTACGAAGGTAATCAACCGGTGGGGAATAATGAATACTGCGTGGGAATATTCGTACCAAAAAAGAGGCCCCGATAGACATCGGGGCCGGTTCTATATAATGCACATGAGAAAAAAAACGTCGTTGAATTGTTCAAAGTTGCGTTGCCGTATGATTAACGTCAAGCAATATGGTATGAACGGTGTTAATGGATTGTTAGGGGCAGCAACCCACAACCAAGGTTGCAGGCTGCTGTTGGATTTCCCTATTATTGACCTTCGCCTGCTTTTACACGACTGGCTTCTTCATTGGCGCCACCTCTCTTGCGCTGAACATTGGCCACTTTGCCTTTGCTGAAGCGATACGTGAAAGAAACATTCACAACTCTTGACTCACCAAACTGCTGAAACTTCGCATCAATATTGCTGTACCGGCTTTCACCTTTGATACGCTGGCTCCACAAAACATCTCTCACACTGATCCTGAGCGAGCCCTTGTTCTTCATCATTTGCTTGCTGATACCCAGGTTCATGGTTCCGAATGCCTTGATGCGGAAGATACCATCTATTCCTTCTGTTCTGCCAAAACCACTTACTTCTGCTCCCCAGCCTTTGTTGAATTTGAATTGTTCGGTAATATTAAACATACCGGTAGTTGCACTGATGGTTACAGGGTCTCCATTGATGATACCACTGAACCTGTTGTTGAATACATTCACATACAGGTTGCTTGTCCACCATTTGGTAAGTGGTACAAATGCATTTACTGAAACACCATACTGCCGCTGGTTGGCGATATTGGTTTGCTTGATATAGCTCTCGTTCTTAGCCGTATTCTGCTCAAGTACCTGCTGAATAATATCTGTTGTATTGGTATAGTTCAATGTGGTGGTCAGGAAATTATTATAGGTATGTGTCAGTTCTATATTGTGGCTGAACTGTGGCTGTAAGTTGGGGTTACCCTGCTCATAGGTATATCGGTCAAGAAATGTTACAAATGGATTCAGGCTCTGGTAATCCGGACGTCTGATCCTCTTACCATAATTCAATACATAGGTATTCTTGGTATTAGCCTGATACTGCAGGTAAGCTGTTGGAAATAATTGTACATAATCTCTTTTGAATACAATACCGGTTGTACGCTGGTCTCCGTTAGAATGCGTGTGCTCCATACGTAATCCAAACTGTCCGCTTAATTTTTTGCTTAACGGACGGCTGTAATTCACATAGGCAGCGTTGATATTTTCATCGTACACAAAATGATTACTTCTGTTTACATCGCGTACGATGATGCCATTTTTTAGGCTATCGTATGCTGCATTGTTATCTGTTTTTACAAAACTTGATTTAAACCCAGCTTCAAAACGGGCACCCCTTTTAAGTGGCTTCAGGTAATCAACTTTTATACTGTATATAGAAATATCCTGTGGCAGGTTACCCAATAAGGTGTCTGATTTAGCAGTGGCAGAAGGATTGCCATTGGCATCAAAATATTTATTGGTTACATTCTGACCATTGCCAGCCTTATACCTGATGTAATCGAAATCTGCAGTGATCTCTGAACCCGTAGTATCCAGTAACTGACGGATATTAAAGTTGGTACTGAAATTATTCCAGGTTTGTTCGTTATCAGACATGGCTCGTGTCTGGCTGAGCAAATTGAAATTGGGATCAGAAATATTGATGGCACCACGGCTGGTAAAATCATTTAGACTTTTACCACCATTCAGTACAAATCCAAGGGTTGTTTTCTTAGAGGCAAAATAATCCATTCCGATCTTTGCGCTATACGATTCATCGTTGTTACGCAGGTTATTCAACTGGTCAAAATTGGATATTACATTTTTAGAAGCGGCATCAATAAACTTACGCTGAATTTCCAGTTGCTGAAAGCGCTCACGATAAGCATAACTGCCATTTCCAAAAAGATTTACTTTTCCTGCACGGTAATTCATGTTCACGCTTTCGTTGGTTTTAGGATACACACCCTGGCCATAACCCACTGTTACGCTTCCGTTATACCCCACCTGTTTGTTCTTTTTTGTTTTGATATTGATGATGCCTGAGTTACCTGCTGCATCGTATTTGGCAGGGGGATTGGTCATGATTTCCAGCTGGTCAAGCTGAGCGCTTTGCAGATTGCGCAGCATATTGGCCAGATCCTGTCCGGATAAATAGGTAGGTCTGCCATCAACAAATACCTGTACACCCTGTTTGCCTTTTAAACTGATGTTGCCATCTTTATCTACCGAGATACCAGGTGATTTTTCCAGTACTTCCATCGCATTGCTTCCTGTGTTTGATACAGATGCTTCTACATTCACTACGGTACGGTCAATTTTTTGTTCAATCAACGGCTTTTGCGAAACCACGGTTACACCGGTAAGTTCTTTACTGGCCATTTTTAATTCAATGCCATTGTTGGTGTACACTGCATTGGCTGAAGAAATTTCAAAAGAAGGACCATAATATTTTACATGTCCAAATGACTGAACCGAAAGCAGGTATTTACCAGCCTTCACATTTTCAATTTCAAAACCGCCTGTTTTATCAGAAACAGCCAGTTTTACAACGGATGAATCTTTTGCCTTTAACAGGCTTACAGAAGCAGATTCAACCGGTTTTTGGTTGGAAGAAACAGTACCGTTTACTTTTCCTGTAACGGTGTTTTGGGCTTGTGCTGTAAAGGCGGATGTGATAAGGCCCAGAACAGTTAGCATGGTTACGATCTTTTTCATTATAAGCGATTTATAAGTTTTTTACAGTTCCAGTTGTTACTGATTACAGGTCAAAACTATGAACTATGTAATGCATAGTACATAGTTTTGTATTTAACGGTAAATAAGCAGGATAAATGGTAGGGAAGGAAAAAAGAAAAAAGAAAAAGCAATTGCGAGAAAGATAAGTAACTGTTTCATTATCAATAAAAAAAGCCGGAAAACTAGGTTTTTCCGGCTTTTTTAATCACTGAGTAGTGTATCTGCTGAGTAGAATAAAATATATAAAATAGTTTAATTTGTATACTACGCTACCTCAAATGCTACCTGGTAAAAGTTGTTTACCGCGCCGAGTGGCTTCAGGTTCATGTAAAAATTACCGGTAAACTCCGTAAAAGCTTTGAATTCGTGCATGGGTACCGAAAACTCATCAAACAGGATAATATCGCCTTTGTGCAGTAGCGGGTACAATTGAGAAAGGGTGTAGATAGTGGCGGAATAGAGGTCTGCATCCATCAGAATCACTTTCCTGGCAGGCGAAGAAAGCAACTGGCGATGAGTTTCCATAAAACCGGGCAAGGTATCCTGGAATAAACCTTTGATGAATTGCCCCCGGTTATCGGTCTGTTCCGGCATATCAAATTTCATATCACCTTTGGCGTAAAAGCTGCCCCATTTTTCAGGGAGTCCATCAAACGTATCAAACCCGAAAAAACGGGAATCGGGATGTGCATTATGCTGTAACCACCAACGAAAAGATTCACCGGCTGCTACTCCATATTCGAGGTACACCATCGGCTCCGTATTTTTTGACTGGTGATGATTCACAAAATCATACAACTGGTAACGTTTGTTATAATCACGTATCGGGTTATAATAATCGTTGAAGGCAAATTCGCTTTTATGTTTTCTGATCCAGCTAACCAACCGGTTGAAGTAAGCAATAAAAAGGAACGCTTTTGAAAAAGGCTTGAAGATAAAAGTGATGGGCACAAACAGAAGAAAATCTTTACAAAACTTAACAAGACGCTTCATGATACTTTTTTATACCGGTTTACTGAGAAATAAAGGTAGGTGCTAAATTTCCGCTGTTTTAGGCGAGAACCATTTTTTTGAACGGATCATCAGGACAGCACCAGCGATGACCAACAGCAGCGCAATCAGTTCTGCCTGCGTGGGCTGAAAGGGCAGTGCTTCGTATTTGGTGTTCACGCGGATCTGTTCGATGAAAAAACGTTCGATGCCATTTAGCACAAGATACAGACCGAAAATTCTGCCGGGAACCTTGATCCGTTTACGCAATAGCCACAACACCAGAAATAATATAAAACAGGCAATGATCTCGTACAAGGCGGTTGGATAAACAGGCGCCGGTAATTGATTACAATATTGTCCTACACAACCCGGGATAGGTACACCCTCTCCCACTACATTGTGCGGGTAAGTGTATGCCCACATCCAGTCGGGCAGCCAGCTGAAAGGTTTGGGATGCAGGTTTACGATGCCCCAGTCGCCATCACCACTTACCTGGCAACCGATACGACCCAATGAATAGGCCAGCATCATGGTAGGTGCCATCGCATCGCAGAGATGCACCACGCTGATCTTTCTTTTGCGTGAATACAGAATGATGGCAATACCGGCACAGATCAATCCACCATAAAAAGTAAGTCCACTGAATGAGATCAGGGAACCGATAGGATCTTTGGCAAAATCATTCCAGTTCTCGAGGTTGTGAAAAATCTTGGCACCGAGGAAGCCAAAACCAGCTGCATAGATCACGATATCTCCTACCCTGTCCTGCGGCCAGATGCGGATGGTACGAGTTTCGGGTTTGGCTAATTTCTGTTTGTTCTTCTCCCACCATTTTAATCCGGCAAAAGCAAGACCTACCAACAAACCTACCGGAAGATTTCCCCGGGCAGACAGGATAAAAGACTGAGGATCATTTAATGCATCCGCAATCGTGAATGCGCCAACGATCTTATAACCAAAAATGAATCCAACAATAAAATTGAGCAGGAGTTCAGAAAAACTGGCTGGTGCGCCAATAGTGATGGTTTCTTCTGTATGTACAAATAAACCCAGTTGCTGTTTTCTGCGGAGCTCCAGTGTAAGTACCCAGGCGCAGATGATAAAGGCGAGTGCTACAAAAAAACCAAATGAGTTCACCAGTTTCAGGCCGGATAATTCGATGCCAAAAAGATCCTGGAATACGTAGTATAAGTTGGGATACATTATGATCGGGTCTTAATAAATCGTTAGAGCGGTTATCGCTGCAATGTTACTCAGAAATACTGATACAAACGTAACGGGAAGGAACGGCAGACAATAAAACATCGCTAAAAAAAGCAAGGCCCCACTTTTCGTGGAGCCCATACTTACTAACCCATCTATAACAAAACTACATGAAAATTAATTACAGAACTCATCGAACATAGAAATTAAATGCTGGGCCAGCACCTGCGCGGGCCTGCCCTCGATCTGGTGTCTTTCTACCATACTCACCAGTTGACCGTCCTTAAACAGGGCAATGGCGGGTGAAGAGGGAGGATAAGGCAATAAATGGGCCCTTACCTGGTTCACTGCCTCAATATCAAAACCTGCAAAACTGGTAGTCAGCCTGTCTGGACGTTTGCCGGCATTCTGTACCGCCATTAACACACCAGGTCTGCAACTGCCTGCTGCACAACCACATACGGAGTTAATCACCACTAAAGTGGTGCCTTTTTCGGCCAGGGTCTGGTTAACTTCCCCTGCGGATACCATTTCATCAAAACCATTATCGGTTAACTCGGCTTTCATCGGTAACACTATCTCTGCTGGATACATATTCGCTCTTTTAATAGATTAAAACACAAAAGTACAACAAAAGTTGAAACACTAAAACGGAATAGAATCGGCCGTTATGTCATCTTTTATGATTTATGGATGACATTATGTCTTCTTTTGGCACACAGAAATGCCAGTTTGTAACACAATAACCTTCCTGTATGCAATGGTACAGGGTTTGAAGAATTAACTGTACAAACATTCACTAACATAAAAAACGAATAACTATGTCACTGGTAAAAAACAATCCCGTCTATTTCGGAAACCTGTTTGAAGAACTGTTTAACCAGTTCCCTGCTAACTGGGGCAAAGACACCCAGACAGCTTTCAGTAACGTTCCGGTAAATATCCATGAAACCAAAGAGGGGTTTCATCTGGAGTTGAATGCACCCGGCCGCAACAAGGAAGATTTCAAGATTGCCATCGAGAACAATCTGCTTACAATCAGTTATGAGAAGAAAGAAGAAACTGAGCAGAAAGCGTACAAGACCATCCGTAAAGAATTTAGCTACCAGAGCTTCAAAAGAAGTTTCTCCGTAGATGAGAAGATCAATACGGCAGCTATCCAGGCTAAATACGAAAATGGCGTATTGAAACTGTATCTGCCTAAAAAAGAAGAAGTCATTGTTACCCCCAAACAGATCGAAATTCTGTAAATGGATAACAGAAAATAACATACTGTTTCATAAGCAGTTGGTTTTGGTTTACGCCCCGTGTTTTTACTCGGGGCTTTTTTATGAAATTTCTTCTCAGATCAGTAATATTCCGGCCCCTCAGGCTACTCATAGAAAAAAAAGTATGAAGTGCCTCTCTGCCTGGTTTCTTTTTTTCTTGTTCACATCTACCCTTCAGGCACAATCACCACGATCTTCCCTTTTATGGGAAGTGAGCGGGAATGGTTTGCAGCAGCCCTCCTATCTATTCGGTACGTTTCACCTGCTTTGTAAGGGAGACTTTACCGTATCCCCGGAACTGGAAAA
The DNA here is from genome assembly GCA_943369185.1 of Caulobacter sp. UNC279MFTsu5.1. Classification (GTDB taxonomy): domain Bacteria; phylum Bacteroidota; class Bacteroidia; order Chitinophagales; family Chitinophagaceae; genus Sediminibacterium. Next base: position 192,261 of record CALRMK020000006.1, read on the forward strand.
CAAACTCAAGGCCTCCCGGCAGTTTTATGGAGAACTTAAAATGGATGACCCCGGCCTGCAGACGAGTATGATGTCGAAACTGGTGATGCAGGGCCATACCCTCCAGAGTCTGATCGGAGAAACGGATTATACCCATGTTAGCCAGAAATTCCAATCCATCACCGGCATGCCCATTACCCTGTTCAATACGTTCAAGCCCTTTCTCAGTCTCAGTATGCTGGTACAGAAAGCGTCGGATTGTGCCGACAAAGTGCAGCCCGAAACCGAATTTGTGAAAGTGGCCAAAAGACTGCAGCTGCCTGTTTTAGGATTGGAAACGGTAGAAGATCAGTTGAATGCGATTGATAAAGAGCCCCTTGACTCACAGATCCTGTCACTGAAAAAGACCATTCTGAATTTTGACAGTGTAAAACTGGTGATGTCGAAAATGATGGCAGTGTATCAGCTGCGGGATATTGACTCATTACAACAGTTCATCACCAGTTCCGGCGTCAACGAAATGTTTACGACCGAAATGATCAATAAAAGAAATGCCAACTGGATACCGCTGATGCAAACCGCTATGCAATCCAAGCCCAGTTTTTTTGCCGTAGGGGCAGGCCATCTGGGTGGAACAGCAGGACTGATCAGTTTATTGCGGAAAGAAGGATACCGGGTAACACCATTAAAGTTTTAATTTAGCCGGATGTCCGCTGAAAAGGAATTTATCACCTTACTGAACCAACATCAGAAAATTGTATACAAGGTTTGTAACCTGTATATGGATCTGCATGCCGATCGTGAAGACCTTTTCCAGGAAATTACTTTACAGGCATGGAAAGCCTATGGCAATTTTCGGGGTGATGCCAAGTTCTCTACCTGGTTATACCGGGTGGCATTAAATACAGCCATCACGTATTTCCGGAAAGAGAAAAGACAACCAGCCATTTATGCTACCGACAGTCTCCCGGAAAAACAACAGGAAGCTGCCGATCCTGTTGAAGAACAGGTGAAAGCCATGTATGCGGCAATCGGCACCCTTTCGAAAATTGATAAAGCCATTGTGATGTTATACCTGGAAGATTATGATTACAAAGAAATCGGGGAAATGATGGGGATCACCGCCAACAATGTGGCCGTTAAGATGAACAGGATTAAAACCAGGCTCAAGGAAGAAACACAAAAAAAAGCTGCTAATTACTAAGTTATTATGGAATTAGATGAACTGAAATCATTACTCAATCAAAAGCTGACCACCGATCATTCCGGCAGGTCCTCGAATGATATTGCCCATCTCCTCACCCGGAAAACCAGTTCGGTTATTGACAAACTGAAACGGAGTCTCTGGATTGAGATCATCTCCTGCATTGTCATTATTCTTGGATTCGGCTACATTGGTATTGCGGGCAGTTACCGATCGCTGAGAATCTATTTTTCAGTATTTGCCATACTGGCGATCGTTTTCCTGTTCATTGTGATTTACCTGCTGAAAAAAACGCAGGCCCTAAGTGCTACTTCCCTGCCGGTTAAAAGCAATCTGCAAATGATCGTGAGTATTATTGAAGCTTTTATGAAAAGGTATTTCCAGTTTACCATCGGGCTGATACCGGTTTGTCTGATATTTTCTTTTTTACTCGGATACAACGAACCCATATCCATACCGGAACTTGATAAAGCAGCATCTTCCCTCTTTACACATCTCTGGCAGGCTATTTTGTTTCTCGGGATTTATATAGTGTCCCTTTCTGTAGGCATTTATTATTTTACCAAATGGTACCTGCGGAAATTATACGGTCGGTATGTGGCACAACTGAAAGAGTGTATCGCTGAGCTGGAGGAATAGGTCTGGTTATTATTCGCAGCCTTGTTTCCGCCGGGTATCGATCAGGTACTGGATCTTCCAGGTTCCGTTCTGTCTAACCAGCTGAAAAGAATTCGCACCACAATGGCTGAACTGGCCGTTGAAATAAAAACGATAAGGTGTCCAGACGCTGGCCAGCGGGCCATCTATTTTTACCATATCAAATGTGATCCTTTCATCGGCAGCCGCTTTGGGCATGGTGCCTACCACCGTTGCAAAATCAACTAATTTTTCATTTTTGATCCTGATGCCGCCATCTTTATCCCGTACAATGGTTTGCAATAAGGCACTATCGGTAAAACAGGCCAGCAAAGCCTTGCTATCTGAATTGCGCATGGCGGTAAAAAGGTTACCGATGGCGATTTTGACGGAGTCTTCTGCAGATTGGGCATACCCCACGGAAGAAAATGACAAAATCAGAAATAAGGGAATCAATACTTTTTTCATGGCCGGGTTCATTAATTACAATTTGCAATAAGATTTGCCTGTTACAACAGATTTAATGTGATTTTAACCTGCTAACAGATTTCCATTCTTCGTTTATGTGACAAATATCATTTCATTTTTTTGATACTTGAGGTAGATTTGTGAATAACGGAAAGTTTATATAACTTACTATTTGAATATGGACTTCAATACATTGATTGTCAATTAGTTTATAAAATATCTCCATTTCAACTCTATACCATGAATGCACCCAATCACACACTCACTTTGCTCGCTATTGATGATGAGATAGCCATACAGCAGATTTTGGAACATTTCTTTAAAGATTCCTATCGGGTAGTTACCAAAGGAAATGGACAGGAAGGGCTTACCTGGATGCAGGAAGGAAATATACCGGATCTGATTATCGCTGATATCGAAATGCCGATGATGGACGGTTACGAATTTATCGACCAGGTGCGGTCGAGTGGTTTTTTACGCCACATTCCTATGATCATGTTATCCGGCAAAGACAGTTCTGATAATAGAATCCGTTGCCTGGAAGCAGGTGCCGACGATTATCTAGTAAAACCTTTTAATCCCAGAGAACTAGCGGCCCGTGTAAATGGGATCCTGAGAAGGTTAGGGAAAAAATAAAATTGTACCCAATGGAACAATCCATGGTTGTTAAAAAAATTGCATTGATTACCCTCAATGCGGCTCTGGCAGAACAGGTAAAGGAGGCACTGGCAGGTTTGTTTGAAGTAACAGTTTATAACAATGGCATGGCAGTACACCACGCCATGCAGGATGCTGAGAAGTATGTTGCCATTGTTTCGGATGATGAATTACGAAGTGCCAATGGCATTCCTTTGCTGCAGACTTTTTCTAAGCTGGGATATGGCGCAATTCCGTTTGTTTCCATCATTAATCAGATTGATGAAGAACAAAGAAATCTGGCTATGAAAAGTGGTGTAGCAGAAATTTTTGCCAAACCGCTGGACAAAAAAAGTTTCCGGATCCGGGTTCCCTATCTGGTTAATCATTTTCGTAAACCTGCTACCGCTGTTACCCCTAACACCCCCTATCACTTACCGCTGATTAAAAGACTGTTTGATATCTTTTTCTCAGGTCTTGCCTTGTTGTTACTCAGTCCACTGTTTCTTTTGATCATCATACTGATCCGTGCCGAATCAAAAGGAAAAGTATTTTATTATTCCTTACGTGTGGGAACAGGTTACCAGATTTTCAAGTTCTATAAATTCCGCTCTATGTTTACCGGAGCAGATGCCAAACTGAAAGAACTCTCTCACTTGAACCAGTATGCTTTGGATAGTAAGTCTTCCGATGAAAACAAAGCTCCTGTAAAAGAACTTTGTGATCTGTGCGAACAGGCAGGAAGTGAATGTCAGCAGGCGCTTTTTTCTGATAACAAGGTTATCTGTGAAAAACTCTACAAAGAACAGCAGGCGGGTAAAATGGAAGCTGCTTTCATAAAGATCAAAGATGATCCCAGGATCACCAAAGTGGGGAAATTCATACGCAATACCAGTATGGATGAACTTCCGCAATTGTGGAATGTATTTATTGGTGATATGTCGATCGTAGGTAATCGCCCCCTTCCATTATATGAAGCAGAAAAGATCACTTCAGACAAATATGCGCTCCGTTTTATGGCACCGGCGGGTATTACCGGTTTATGGCAGGTTGAGAAAAGAGGCCGTGGAGAAATGTCTGAAGAAGAAAGACTGAATCTCGATAACAACTACGCCAAAACCCATAGTTTTTTGAATGACATACGTTTAATCCTGCGAACCATCCCTGCATTGTTCCAATCAGAAAATGTTTAACATGAACTGGAAAAATCTAGTATTGTCTTCAGTGCTGCTGTGTGCAGCCCTTTTTCCCGGAAAAGCCATGGCGCAGGTTCCTTCGCTAGACTCAATGCTGACCAGGTCCTTTGAAATGGATCTGCTGTTGCCCCTGCTGATCGATTCTGCCATCAAAAACTCACCGATCGTACAAAGAACGGCAAGTAATATCGATTACGCCACTGAAGGTTTACAACTGAATAAAAAAAGCATTTACAATTCCTTGTCGCTTAATTCATCCTACAATTACGGAACCAATTATTCCGCGATCAATAATTCTACAGGAACAGCTTTGAATAACTTCACTACTTCACAGTCCGGTTTTTATAACCTGGGGGTGGGAATACAATTACCACTTACACAGATTGTCAGCCGGAAAAATCTCATCCGTTCCGGAGAAGCACAGGTTCGGATGGCCTCTGCAGATAAAAACAATGCCATCTTATTTGTAAAACAGGAAGTTATCAGACTCTACCAGGAATTAAAACTGTCACATCGGTTACTACAGATTGGGGTAAAGAACAAACAATCAGCCCAAATCAATTTTGCTATGGCAGAAAAAGAGTTTCTTCAGGGCCAGAGCAGTATTGAACAGGAAGCCCGCATTTTAGACATTTATAACAAGTCAGTGATTGAATACGAAACCTATATGAATCGTTTTCAAACTGCGTATATGCAGCTTGAATCATATACCGGCACTAACATTTCTACATTACTTAAACAGGTAAAATGAGTTTTCTGCATTTTATTAATTTACTGATCAGAAACATACTGTGGCTGATTCTGCTACCCTTAACTCTGGCAGTTTCGATCTATTATTTTACGCGCAATGAGAAAAAAGTATACTCATCGGAAACGGTCGTTTATACGGGGATAGCCTCCGGATATAACCTCAGTGGTAATAACAAAGCTGATTTCTTTGCGACCAGTAATGCATTCGACAACCTCCTTTCCATCATTAACTCCAGAGAAACCAAACAGCAGGTAGCCATCGAACTGTTATCCAGACACCTGTTCCTGAAAAAACATGATCCTGCTTTATTGTCGTGGAGCTCTTACGATCTCCTGCAGAAACAATTTCCTGACAGTATCAAAAACAGATTGGTAAAAAGTACACTGCCCCAGACAGTAGAATCGGTAAACAGGTATATGCAGATGGACGATAACAACCAGATTTACCAACTGGTTAATTCCAACAATCCCTATTATTCGGTAGAAGCCCTGCAGAAAATAAAAGCGAACCGGATGAGTTCCAGCGATCTGGTAAAAGTATCGTACGAAACCAACGATGCAGCCATTTGTAAACATACATTGGAGATCCTGGTAGAGACCTTTATCCGGAAACACAAACTGTTGCGCGAAGGACAAACGGATTCTGTGATCTCCTATTTTGAAAAACAGACCTATAAATCATTCCGTAAACTCGATTCCGTAGAACAGGTTTTTCTTGATTTTAACAAGCAAAATGATATCATCAACTACTATGAACAAACCAAGGCGGTTGCCGGAGAAAAAGAAAACCTGGATGCGCTGAACCATACCCTGCAGATGGACAGAATGGCTACCGGCAGTACCCTGAGTAAAGTAAATGAAAATATCAAAGGACGGCTTTATCACACCTTGTACGGCCCGGAGATAATGGGCATAAGAGAAAAACTATCCGATATCTATAATAAGATCGCGCTAAGCGAAGTCATCAACAAAGACAATAATCCCGGCCAGAAAAAATACCTGGATAGTCTGCGGGATGTTTCTGTTGTAATGGAAAACAATTTAAAAAGCAGTCTTTCTAAACTCTATGCTGATAACAATACGCCCAATGGGATTCCCACCAAAACGGTATTGGATGAATGGCTGAAAGCCACGCTTTCGTCGGAACAAAGCAAGGCGCGTTTATCGGTGATGGATCAGCGTAAGAGAGAATTTACCGAACAATACAAAAAGTTTGCCCCGTTGGGAGCTACCCTGAAAAAGATTGAACGCCAGATAGCGGTTTCCGAACAGGAATACCTGGAACTGCTGCATGGATTGAGTCAGGCCAAACTTACCCAGCAGAACAATGAATTAACTTCTAAACTTACCATTGTAGACCCCCCCTATCTGCCACAGAAACCGAATGCCTCCAAAAGAGCGTTACTGGTCATTCTTGGATTTATGGCTGGCTTTATACTGGTATTGGCAGTCATATTAACCAATTCGCTAATCAACAAAACACTGCAGGAGCCACAACGCGCCAGAAAACTGACCGGAATCCCTGTTTCAGGTATTTACCCATTACTGAAAGCATCTCCTGAATTTGTGGCAAGAGCGAATATGCGACTGGCACAAATGGTATTGTCGCAGGTTAATGATTTACAGTCAAATTCTATTATTGGTATCACCAGTATCGAAAAAGGGGAAGGCAAAAGAACCTTGGCCGGTATTTTGGAAACGGAGTTGAAACGGATGGGCATGACAGTTACCAACGAGGTTTGGAAAAACGGGGACCCGCTTAAACAAACCACAGGCATTCAATTACTCGTTTTACCGGCATTGGAAGATATGATCATGGTGAAGGGAATTTTACCGGAAGTAACCCATGTTTTTCTGGCATGCCGTGCCAACCGGGTATGGCATAAAAAAGACCAGGATCTGGTAACTGTCTTCAGCAGGATTCTGCCGGTGCCGCCACAAATTATATTAAATGGTGTTGATATTGATTTTGCGGAGGACTATATCGGTGAAGTGAATAAACCCAGAACCGGAATCAGATCCATGATCAAACGTATCGTCAAATTCGAATTTGGAAACAGAAGAAAGATCCGTTAAGATATCCAACAGGTGCTAAAAAAAAATGAACAGGTAAAGTTACAGACACTGGCTTTGATGAGCCAGTTGGTTCCTGCCATTATTGGAGTAGGATCTTTTATGGTTTTGGTAAGAACCGCGCAGCCACTGGTGCTTGGCCAGTATTTTATTTTTATGGCTGCTGTAGTACTGTTTGAAATGATAAAATCCGGCGGCCTGCAGTCTTCCCTGGTAATGCGGATCTCCGGAAAAAACGAGGAACAGCAAAAAATAATTATCGGTAGTGCCTATTGGCTGGGAGCCATTTTCACTGTGTTTATTTCGCTGGTATTGGCCCTACTCTACTTTTCCGGCATATTCAAACAAAACCCGGGTATCGAAATTTTCTGTGGATGGTATGCCTGTCTGGGATTGTTAACGCTCCCCTTGCACATTGCCGAAGCCACGGCTGTGGCCAGACAGGATCTGGCATTTCTGGTAGGGCTTCGCATTATACAGAGTACCAATGCACTCCTGATTGCAGGTTACGCCTATTTTGCAGAAAGCAGTCTGGCAGCTTTTGCTACTGTGCACCTGCTATTCAACTTGATACTGGTAACGGCTGTGATACTATTGGGGAAAACCAACCCATTTTTGATTAAAAACAAAATCAAAGAAGAGGTAGGTGCTTTACTAAAGTTGATTAAATACTCTATGGCCACGCTGGCCACCACTAACCTGCTCAAAAGTGCCGACACCTTTCTGATTGCAAGTATGATGGGGCCTGAATCGGTTGCCAAATATGCGGTTCCTTTAAAACTGACTGAATTATTTGAGATTCCCCTCCGAAGCCTCAGCACCACGGCTTTTCCGCAATTAGCTTCCGATCACAATAACCAGGATACGGTTGGGTTTAAAAAGCATTTTGTACAATATCTATCCTGGGCATACCTCTTGTATATACCCGCATTAACCATTGCTTTTATTTTTGCGCCTTTGGTAGTTGTTATACTGGGTGGCAGCAGCTATGAAGATACCGCTCCCGTATTCAGGGTATTTATCTTATATGGGCTGCTCTTACCTACGGACCGAATGACAGGTATCAGTCTGGATGCACTGCACATGCCCGGAAGAAATTTTCAAAAAGTATTTGTGATGGCCAGCGTTAATATCATAGGAGATATACTGGCCATAACACTAACACATGATCTGGCCTGGGTAGCGTTTGCTTCGGTATTGAATGCAGCTACGGGCGCACTGCTTGGCTACTGGATGCTGAACAGAACCGGCATACTTTCTCCCGGTAATCTGTTTACAGAAATAACAGCATATAGTAGCCAGCTGATCAGAATGGGATGGCAAAAAATAAAAATTAAGTGATCTGATTTATTGTTATGGATAACAATCTGTTCTATACCTCCCGTCAGGAAACATTGCGCAAACAGTGGCTGTTGCCAGCCCTGCTGTTAGCTGTATTTCTGGGATGGATAGGTGCCAGACAGGGAATGACCATCAGCCTGCTGTTAATACTTTTACCCATTATACTAGGCTTTGTCGTCTTGGTATTCCTCAAACCGAAAACCGGCCTTATTGTTTTTCTGGTTTACTGTTTTGTTGTACCCGGTTTAGGCAGACATATCAGCGGTCCGCAATTCGGTTTGGGACAGGACGGTTTGCTGGTATTAACATGGTTGGGGGTTATTTTCCACCGGGGAGAACGATTCCGTTACCGGCACCTGAATAACGACCTAGTCTGGCTTGCCGTAATATGGTTGGGGATCACCGTATTACAGATCGCCAACCCCGAACGCCCCAGCCTAACCGGATGGTTTTATGAAATGCGGTCCGCAACGCTTTATTGGGTACTTTCCATTCCCCTTATCATTTTCGTTTTTAACAAACGTTCTGATATTGATCTGTTTCTGCACACCATCATTATTATTTCTTTACTGGGATCTTTGTATGGGATCAAACAACTTTACATGGGTGTTGATCAGGCCGAAATGAGGTGGTTGGAATCAGGTGCTGCCAAAACACATATTCTTTTCGGAAAACTCAGAATATTCTCATTTTATACAGAAGCAGGACAATTCGGCGCTTCCCAGGCACAACTGGCCATTATGTGCTTTATTCTTGCCATTGGGCCCTATACCATGAAAAGGAAAATCTTTTACCTCACTGCTGCTCTCTTTATTTTTTATGGAATGCTGATATCAGGTACCAGGGGTGCCTTAATGGCTTTTGTGGGAGGAGGATTTGTTTTTTTAATCTTAAGTAAACAAGTGAAAATTCTGCTCATCGGCAGCTTGATAGGCTTGTTGTTTCTGGGTTTGCTGAAGTATACATCAATTGGCAGCGGCAGTGCAGAAATTGTTCGCCTGCGAACCGCATTGGATCCGAATGATGCGTCTTTACGGGTAAGACTGGAAAATCAGAAAATATTAAAAGATTATCTGGCATCCAAACCTTTCGGGGCCGGCGTAGGTGCATCTGGCATGTGGGGTGTAAAATATAACCAGGATAAATTTATTGCGCAGGTACCACCTGATAGTCTGTATGTGAAAATCTGGGTGATGTACGGCATAGTAGGTTTGATTATCTGGTTAGGTATCATGTTTTATATTACCGGTAAAAGTGCCGGCATTATCTGGGGAACGCGGGATCCTGTTTTAAAAAACCAGCTTTCTGCTTTATGCGGAGGTGCCACCGGTATTCTGTTATGTAGTTATGGCAATGAAGTATTGAATCAGATGCCATCATCCGCTATTGTTTATTTCAGTTGGGTTTTGCTCTGGTTAAGTCCCAGGTGGGATAATTATTCACCTATTCAACAAACAGCAGATGTCTGAACCACTGGTTTCTTTAATCACTGTAAACTATAACCAGCCGGAGGTAACGGCTGCGTTTCTGCGTTCACTATCCTGTCTGGAATATACTAATTGGGAGGTAATCGTGGTAGACAATGCCTCTCCGGATCATTCATCGGCCTTCCTTACCAAAGAATTTCCCTTTATTACCCATATCAGCTCACCTGTAAATCTTGGATTTGCGGGGGGAAACAATATCGGACTGCATTTCGCAAAAGGTGAGTACCTTTTCCTGATCAATAATGATACGGAAGTAACCCCCGGTCTTGTTGGCGGGCTGGTAAGGTATTTACAGGAGCATCCCGGTTGCGGTATAGCCTGCCCCAAAATAAAGTATTTCTACATGCCGGATACCATTCAATATGCAGGTGCGATCGGTTTACACCCCTTAACCAGCCGCAGTATTGATATTGGCTATCTGGAAAAAGATCAGGGACAGTTTAACGACACACGCATCACTGATCTTCCCAATGGTGCAGCCATGATGATTTCGGCAGCGCATGTAAGGGAAGTGGGCCCCATGAGTGAATTGTTCTTTTTGTATTATGAAGAACTGGATTGGGCTGCAAGATTCAGGAAAGCCGGCTATCCGGTACATTATGTTGGCACTGCAGAAGTATTTCATAAAGAATCTGTGTCTACCGGAAAAAACTCAGCATTTAAAACCTATTATTTATACAGAAACCGTTTTTTATATGTCCGGAGAAACTATCAGGGTATTCGCTGGTTGATTGCGGCGTCTTTTTTTGTATGTATATCCAGTCCGGTTCATATGTGTAAACATGCACTCAAAAAGGAATGGGATCATGTCCGGTCTATCTGGAAAGCACTGATATGGAATTTCACACACAATGCTTTTACAGAACCGGCATTGAACGGCACTAACATTCTGAACCGTATTCATATCGATTGAACGAAAAAGCTACCCAATGGAAATGATCATAAACATATTAGAATACCTCCTCCTTGGTTACATTACTTTACAGGTTGCTTACCTGTTATTTTTTTCACTGGCAGGCACTTTGGGTAAAAAGGAAATTTTTCCGGAAGCGGCCGGTTTCCGGCGGATACGGGTTTTTATACCGGGATACAAAGAGGATGCAGTGATCATTGCCACAGCCAAAGATGCTTTGCTGCAGGATTATCCGAAAGACGCTTTTGAAGTGGTTATCATAGCAGATTCATTCTCCGAAAAAACGTTAGAAACATTGCGGGCACTTCCCCTCAGGCTGGTGATAGTTAGTTTTGACAAAAGCACAAAAGGAAAAGCGTTGCAGAAAGCGGTAGAAGCTACCGAAACGGAGCCGGTTGATATTGTTTTGATTCTGGATGCAGATAACCATATGTCGCCCGGATTTTTGCGTGAAGTAAATAATGCATTTGCGAAAGGATATGAAGTGGTGCAGGGTCACAGAACCGCTAAAAACTTCCAGACACCTTTTGCACTGCTGGATGCCTGCACGGAGGAAATCAACAACCATATATTCCGCAGGGGACATGTAGCCGCAGGTTTGCCATCTGCATTAATAGGCAGCGGAATGGCTTTTAGCTGGTCTTTGTTTGTTTCTTTATTAGACAATATTGGCGATACATCCGGTGAAGATAAAGAAATCGAGTTCCGGATTGTTAGACAACAGAAACCTGTTGCATTTCTGGATGGCAAATACGTATACGACGAAAAAGTGGCCAAAACAGATGTCTTCAGCAAGCAAAGAAGCCGCTGGCTGGCAACACAGGTAGAATTTTTTGAAAAATATTTTATCGAAGGTTGGAGTCAGCTATTCAAAGGTAATATCGCTTTTTTTAATAAGGTTTTTCAAACTTATCTTTTACCACGTGTGATGCTGGTAGCATTAATGGGAATCTGGTTGGTATATACCATCCTTTTTTCTCCAACCCTGCTGAACTTCAGTTTACTGGTATTTGTTGCCCTGGCAATTGCATTGCTGCTGGGAATACCCCGCAAATGGTACAACAAACAGTTGCTGTTAGCTTTTCTGCAGATCCCTGTTGCCTTATTATCGATATTAAAAGCGATGCTGCATATTGGAAAAGCGAGAAAACAATTTATTCATACGCCGCACGGCGAAACTGATCAGGAAACAAAATAGTTATGCCCTGGAGTATCATTATAGTACCCATTGTTTGTTGTCTCTTTTGGGGATTCAGACAAGGAGTGCATATTAAAAAGAAGCGTTATGACAGAAAAAGTTGATGCATATATTGTCATTGCCCAACAGGATTGGGAGTTGAATCTGGGTAGTAATGCCCGCAACCTGGCCGAAACTTTTCACAAAAAATATCCTGTTTTGTATGTAAACCCGGCGGTAGATCTGAGATCTATCCTCACACAATTACATACAGCACGCGGATGGAAAAGATTATGGTTAGGGTTGGGATTAGGCTCGCGTAACACACAGAAAGTGAATGGACAGATGTGGGTGCACACACCAGCCAGTATTGCTTTTTCTATTAACTGGCTTACCATTATTCCCTTGTATCATTTTTTCAACCGGATAAATGGTGGCAGCTTTTTCCGGAGTCTGCGTAAAACTGTGAAGAAAATCGGCTGGACGAACACTAAATGCATTGTTTTCAACGATAGCCAGATGTTCACAGGATTGTACACAAAACAACTCTTCTCCCCTCTTCTGAGTTTTTATTATATACGCGACAACTTGGTAGAGCATCCCTATTTTAAATTTCATGGCAGCCGGATAGAACCTAAAACCATTGAACAGGCCGATGCTGTATTTGCCAATTCCGCCTATCTGGCACAATACGCATCCAGACACCAGCCGAAAAGTTTTGATATCGGACAAGGATGTGAACTGGATATGTATAATGCAGAGATACAATATCCCGCTCCTGCTGATATTGCAGATATTCCATATCCACGAATCGGTTACATCGGTTTTTTAACTGGCGAAAGACTCGATATTTCACTACTGGAAGATTTGGCTAACCGCCAAAAGGACTGGCATTTTGTTTTAATAGGCCCGGAAGAAATCATGTTTCAGAGAAGCCAATTACATACAATGTCCAATGTTCATTTCCTGGGTTCCAAAAAACCGGTTGAACTGCCGGGTTATCTGCAACAATTGGATGTATGTCTGAACCCACAACTCATCAATGCGTTAACCATTGGCAATTATCCGAGAAAAATAGACGAATACCTGGCCATGGGCAAACCAACCGTAGCAACAGACACACCAGCCATGCAGATGTTTCTGCCACATGTTTATCTGGCTGTAGGCACAACCGCTTATACCCTGGCCATCAGTAATGCGCTGAAAGATAGATCAGCAACAGAAATAAAGGAAGCCATTACACTGGCCAAGGGACATACATGGGATGCTTGTGTTGAAAAAATTTATGCAGTACAAAATGAAATGTTAGATGCGTAAGATTATCGGAACACTCAGAGAAACAGGCAACCGGGAAATGCCACATAAGTTTCCCGGATTAGACGGCGCCAAGGGCCTGCTGGTGCTTTTGGTAGTCATCACCCACTGCCTGCCGCAAAGTATGCTTTTGTACTTTTTGTATTTTTTTCATATGCCCCTGTTTATGGCGATCAGTGGCTTCCTGGTGAAAGTATCTACTTTTGAAAAAGGCTATTCAGGTTATCTGAAACGTATGTGGACAAGACTGATTATTCCCTGGATCATTGCCTGGTTTATCTTTTTGCCATTCCGTTTAAACTGGGGTCCTTTATCGCAATTAGGAATCATCGATCTTATCTATCCGTATTACCATCTTTGGTATATTCCCTCTTACCTGATTGGATCCTTTCTCTGTTATACAATTTTACGCTGGAATTGGCCTGTATGGGGATTGTTGGCAGCCACAGCCCTGTTCAGTATTATCTGGTATAATATTTACAGAGATAATCACCAACCGTATGAAACACTGCCTTTGTTCTGGCTGGGCGACAAAAGACTTTTTTCTTATTTATTCTTTTTTATTCTGGGTTTTGTGTTACGGAATAAACTGATCAAACTGAGATTCGGATTGACACCCATATTGCTCACCATAATACTGTCTTTTCCACTGATCGTTTTTTTAATCTTCCTGAAGGAATCCAGCTGGATCATTGTATGGCCTTATATGCTGTTTAATACAGCACTGGTCATTTTCATATTGATTTTTATAGCTCCCAATAATTGGCTGCAGAACAAACTATTTTTATTGGTCAATCAGAATTCGCTCGGAATTTACTTATATCACCCATTGTTGCAGTCACTTATTTACACATTTATTTTGCATGACAAGGAGCAAAAAAAAGTTACTAACCTTGAAGCATTCGGTGTTTTTTTGGCCGTGATGATTTGTACGATGGGGTTAGTCTGGATATTGAAAAAGTGGGATATTACAAACAGGTATATGCTTGGAAATTTAAAAAGAACAGTCTGATGTCTGACAGAAAAACAGTATGGATAGAAGCACAAAGGCTGTTTCGTAAACAAAAACACGGAATGGATGTGGTGGCACTTGAATTATTGCAAAGACTGCGAAATACCGACCCCGGTTTTGACATGCGTGTTCTGGTAAAAGAGGACGTAGACCATTGTTTGGATAACACGGCTACCCTTTCGGTCATTACCCTTAAGTCTTTTTTCTACCCATTATGGGAACAATGGATCTTACCCTTGTTCCTTCGTACCGGCAAGAAAAAAAACCTGCTCCATTGTACCGGAAATACAGCTCCTATCTGGGGCAGAACTCCTTTATTGGTAACCATTCACGATCTGATTTTTCTGGAAGAGAACTATCTGTTCAAAAAAGATGGTGGCAGTCTGTACCAGCGGTTTGGAAACTTTTACCGTAGCATTATTGTGCCGATTGCAGCCAGACGGGCAATCTATATTATTACCGTTTCGGAATTTCAACGGCAGTTGATCATGAAACGGTTACAAATCCCGGCAGATAAAATTTCTGTCGTATACAATGGCGCAGATGAAAGATTTTTCAAGCGTGCGGATACAGCATCCATAGAAACTATCTCAAAAAAATATGGCATACATGGGTTTCCCTATATTTTCTTTTTGGCCAATACTGAGCCCCGTAAAAATACAGACGGCGTATTAAGGGCTTTCACGGCGTTCTGCAAATCCCACCCGGAATATGCACACCATCTCGTGATCAAGGGATTGACAGATGAGATTCTTCAAAAGAAAATCATTACCTGCGGTGCCGAAGCGGTGGCAAACCGGATACACCGTGTAGGGTATATTGATTATCCCGATCTGCCCTTAATTTACCAGGGTGCTGCAGTTTTATGGTTCCCTTCCTTTAGTGAGGGATTTGGATTGCCGATAGTAGAAGCCATGGCAGGTGGTACGCCTGTTATCACATCCAACTGCAGTGTGATGCCTGAGATAGCCGGCGATGCCGCTTTGTATATCGACCCCTATCAACCGGAACAACTGGCTGCACAAACACATCATTTACTGTCTGATGAACTTCTAAGAACCCAACTCATCAAAAAAGGGGAAACCATCGCAGCAGGTTTTACCTGGAAAAATTCGGTCAATACGCTGATACAGGTATATACAAAATTATTGTAGTAGTTAATTACTTGCCCGTTCTCTCCCATGTCTGGGTTTCCGGATTATACAGTTTGATAACCCTGGCAGGATTACCAGCAACCACACTAAAGGGAGGTACATTTTTGGTAACCACAGCACCACCTGCCACCACACTATGTTTTCCGATGGTAACACCCGCTGTAATAACTGCATTGGCCGCAATCCAGCAATCATCTTCCACTGTAATGGTACCTGTAGTAGTGGGTTGCCAATCGATGGGTTTAGAAATATCGGTATAGGTATGGTTCAGTCCGCTCATGACTATATTCTGGGCAAGAATTACATTATTACCGATCGTAACTGGGCCAATGATCACATTCCCGATACCGATCCGGGTATGATGACCGATATGAACCGGCCCTACTCCATTGTTCACCGTCGCAAAATCCTCCACGGTACTGTAATCGCCCATTGTAAAAGGTTGAAAAGGCAAAACGTCCATCCGGGTTCTCCAGCAGATCGTTACACCCTTACCCCGTTTGTGAAAAAAGGGATTGACAAACCATCTCACCCATAACCTAGGCCTTGCCTGGTGGGGAGGTATCAGGCACCAATGAACAAATTTTTTCAGGCCCGGATGATTTTTAATAAGCTGTATAATCGACATGCGTTAGCTTTTAAATAAATGTTTTTTCATTCTCATCCGCAAAGCTTTTTGCAAACCACCATCCATTTGTATTCGCCTGTCACTGGTCCATACCCTGGCCTCATCACTATCTACCCACTTGATCTTGCCGCCCGCCTCTTGCAGTCGCAATGCCATCATGCCATCTTCTGTTGCATTATTTTCTACCACACCTGCAGCACCGCGAAACGTACGTTGGGTTTCAATATCATAGCCATTGACTTCAATTCCTTTTTGTCTGATAAACCCGGCATTAAAGCCCAGTACATTTAAAAAGGGCTGTGTTTTTTCTTTTTTACGGATGATAACACCACTTAACAATTCATAAAATGCATACTGCCACCGGGGAGTATCTATACCCGGTAAGAATGAATAGCTACCATGCACACAATACACCGGCTCCTTTTCGCCATTCACCAGGGCATCGGTCATGGCTGTAATCCAACCCGGAGGATAGAGGGTGTCACTATCTCCGGTAAGCACATAAATACCCCTGGCAAAATGTAAACCTGCTGTGCGGGCATGTCCTACCCCCTGTTTTTTCTCAAGTAACACCTGCACCCCCAGGCTTTGCAGTAAAGCGGAAGTGCCATCGGTTGAATTATTATCCACCACAATTAATTCAACCGGGTAAAGGGTGTTGGTATTGGCTAAGGAAATAAGTGTGTGGAGAATACCCTCTTCTTCATTCCAGGCCGGAATGACTATACTTACCAGTGGTTGGGGATGCTGAAAAACAGCTAATTGTTTCTTTAATCCCGCAATTTCATCTGTGGTGTAACCACTGATCTGATTGGGTTTCTTCAAAATACGGGATACCCAGACCGGAAGTGAAAAATTAACCATAATTACACTTTAAAATGGTATCCTAAAGTTACGTCATAAGCAGACCAGCAACGAAAATATTCTGCGAACGTACCAGATTCAGCAGCAAACAGATCAGCTTTTTTCGGTAAATTGTTGGGGATTTAGGTCAGCCTATTCAAATGCCCTGTTATGAACCTGATTGAAATAATTCTTTGGATTTCTGTTGCCATTGTATTTTACAGTTTTCTGGGATATGGGATCATTCTCTATGTTCTCGTAAAATTGAAAAGACTATTTCGCCCTGCAGCAAAAGATACAGTTATTGATTTTGAACCTCCGGTAACACTGGTCATCCCCTGTTTTAATGAGGCCGATATCATGGAAGGCAAAATCGCCAACTGCAGGTTACTGGATTATCCTGTACAAAAACTGACACTGGTATTCATTACAGACGGATCAACTGATCATTTTGCCTCTGTTTTGCAGCAGCATCCGGATATCCAGCTTTTACATGAAAACCGGCGGGGAGGTAAAACGGCAGCTGAAAACAGGGCAATGCTTTTCGTAAAAACACCCATCGTTATCTTTTCTGATGCCAATACCCTGCTTAACAAAGAAGCCATACGGAACATAGTAAAACATTTTGCCGATGAAAAAGTGGGTTGCGTATCCGGAGAGAAAAGGATACTCACCGACAAAGCCGATAGCGCCAGCGCAGCCGGAGAAGGCATTTACTGGAAATACGAATCATTACTTAAAAAATTAGACTCCGAATTATACAGTGCAGTAGGTGCGGCCGGAGAACTGGTTGCTTTCAGAACAGCCCTCTACAAAGATCTGCCGGAAGACACATTGCTGGATGATTTTATGCAATCCATGCAAATGGCCGCCGCCGGTTATAAAATTGTATATGAACCTGAAGCCTAT
The DNA here is from genome assembly GCA_943369185.1 of Caulobacter sp. UNC279MFTsu5.1. Lineage (GTDB taxonomy): Bacteria > Bacteroidota > Bacteroidia > Chitinophagales > Chitinophagaceae > Sediminibacterium. The sequence goes on from CALRMK020000006.1 coordinate 209,981, forward strand.
GCCGCAGAAACCGCTTCGGCCAATGTGAAAGAAGAACTGAAAAGAAAAATAAGGATCTCTGAAGGCGGATGGCAGTCTATGAAACGGTTAGCGGGTGTTTTGCATTTTCATAAAACGCCATTATTGTACTTTCAATATATATCACATCGTGTACTGCGTTGGACGATTACTCCCTTTTTACTGATTCTCATTTTTATACTGAATATTGCATTGGCCATGCAGTCTGTTTTATTTTACCAGCTGCTGTTAGTGGCACAGATCTGTTTTTATGTTGCCGCTGCCTTAGGTTATCTGCTGGAGAACCAGAAAATACGGTTAAAACCCCTGTTTATCCCCTATTATTTTTGTGTGATGCACTATGCCGTACTAGCCGGCCTGAGCAGATTTTTATTCGGAAAAACCAAAACGGGTGCCTGGGAAAAAGCACAAAGGAAGGCGATTTGAAAACAGAGAAAAACAGGTTGCTCTATGTAAAGTATCCATATGACCGTATTCATCGCTGATTAGAAACGAATCGATGCAAACTGTTTCAAACTACACTATGAAACTTTTTTTAGCGCTTCTATTACCAGCGGTACTGTCTGATTCAGCAACTTAATCAAGTTGTCCAATTGTTGCGCTTCCTGCACTTCGGGTTCAAAATTTTCAATAGCCCTGATTGTATCCTGTAAACTGGCTATGCCGAGTACATCAATCGACGATTTGATCTTATGCGCCATTGCTTTGACCTGTTTGAGCCCATTTTTTGAATAGGCCAGATTCAGTTCGGCAATAGATGCAGGAATCTGCTCAATAAATAAGGCTATCATTTTGGCAAGAAACAACTGGTCACCATGACTGATTTCAACCAGATAGGAAAGATCGAACAGCGTATCTGATGATTTTGCTGTCACACTATCCAGGGGTAAGAATATCTTTTCCTTGCCGAGCAAAATCGCACAGTTTTTAACTAGTACATTCTCGGTAAAGGGTTTAGATACATACCCGTTCATCCCAACGGAAAAATATTTTTCATTGTCACCCTTAATAGCATTGGCAGTAAGGGCAATAACAGGGAGCGTTTTACTGATTTTTTCCCGGATATATTTTGTTGCTTCTATACCATCCATTACCGGCATCTGAATATCCATCAAAACCAGATCTACCGGATTACGGTTCAGACTTTCAATACATTCCTTCCCATTCCGTGCTTCTGAAATGAGCGCACCGTAATTATTCAGAATAGTTGTAGCCACAACCCGGTTCATTTCATTATCATCCACCACCAGTATTTTTTTACCCGATAAGAGTAACGTATCGATGGTTTCCACTTCGCGTAAAGGAAGATCCGCCAGGGTTCCTTTGGATAGCGTTAATGTGAAAGAAACACTGGTTCCGACGTTTTTTTCACTTGTAACGAGAATATTCCCTCCCATTAATTCAATCAATTCCTTGGAAATACTGAGTCCCAGTCCGGTACCTCCATATCTTCGGGTTACGGAAACATCTTCCTGTGTAAATTTTTCGAATAGATGGTCAGCATAGTCTTTATCCATACCTATCCCTGTATCCGTTACGGTGATACAGATAATCTGTTTGTCAATCAAATCATTCCGCAGTTCACAGGAAACCGTGACGCCACCTTTCTCTGTAAACTTGATCGCATTGTTAAGCAGATTCAACAATACCTGATTGATCCGGTAGGGATCGCCTACATATACGGTAGACAACAGGTTGTTTATCGGAATCAGATTCAGACTGATCCCTTTTTCCTCTGCTTTGTACAGCATTACCTGTAGTGCTTTATGGATCACCTCCCGAATTTCAAAACCAATGTTTTCCAGACTAAGTTTACCCGCTTCAATTTTAGAAAAATCAAGGATATCATTGATGATAATCAGCAGGTTTTCGGCAGCTTTAGAAATGGTTTCATTGTAAAACCGTTGCGATTGATCAAGATTGGTTTTAGCTAATTGATGAGACATTCCCAGAATCGCATTCATGGGCGTACGTATCTCATGGCTCATATTGGCGAGAAACCGGTCTTTGGAGCCGGTCAATTGTTCGGCCAGGTTTTTTGCTTTGATCAGTTCTTCTTCTGTATGTTTTCGATCAGAAATATCAATTCCGAAACCAATGATCATCTGAAGCTCATTCTGTGCATTATACACCGGATACAGGGTTCGGAGATGGGTTACCGGTTTGCCGCTTTCATCTTTCATAGAGTCTTCCCAAACGATGGGCTTGCCGGTTTCTTTGACCTGAATGAATTTTTCACGTCGCTTTTTTGCAACAGCCGTATCCCGGTTTCGGTAGGCACAATATTCAAAATCGTCTTTACCGATGATGAATTTTCTAAACTCCTCATTTTTGATAGCACCCGGGTTAACAAACAGGTAGCGATGATCGGGATCAAACACAGCAATATCAGTAGGCACCTGGTTGAGTATGGTTTCATAAAAAGCTTTCTGCTGATCTAATTTAGCAGTTGCCGTTTTACGTTCTGTAATATCATTTACAAACCCGATAAATGCATTCTCACCTTTGATGCTGATGAGAGACACTCCCAGTTCAATATTGATCTCCTCCCCGTTTTTCCGTATGGCAGGCACTTCAATCGTTTTATTCAGAATGGGTCCTTCTCCTGTTTCTGCATGATGTTTCATGCCAGCCACATGACCTTGCCTGTGCATTTCCGGTATGATGGTTTCGTGGAGGTATTTCCCTTTGATTTCTTCTTTTGTCCAGCCAAAAATATCTTCTGCTTTTGCGTTCCAATCTGTAATCATTCCTTTGTGATCACAAACCACCACCCCATCTATCGAATTCTGAAAAATAATATTGATCTGTTCTTCACTTTTCCGAAGGGCAGCCTCTGATAACTTCAGTTGCTGCAACTGAAGGCGGAGATCTAATAATTTTACTACCTGTTTGCCCAATACCTGAAGTCCCAGTTTCTGTACATCGGTCAGATCTCTGGGTTTGCTGTCAATCACACATAAAGTACCCAGTGCATAACCTTCTGATGTTACAAGAGGCATGCCTGCATAAAAAATCACATGCGGATCGCTGGTAACGAAAGGATTATCAAAAAAACGTTCATCTTTTGATGCATCAGGAACAATAAACAATTCCTGCTGGTTAAGGGCATGAGCACAAAATGAAAGTTGGCGTTCGGTCTCAGTTGCTTCAAGCCCTACCCTGGCTTTAAACCATTGCCGTTCAGAATCAATGAGGGAAATAAGTGAAATAGGCGTTTCACATAACTGCGAAGCCAAATGTACAATGTCGTTAAATTCCAACTCCGGGTCCGTATCCAGAATCTGGTATTGTTGCAATGCGGCAATACGAGCTATTTCATTTTCCGGAATACTGCCTGATTTCACGATTGTTTTGTTTAAGGATAGATAAGTGTTATTGATAAATCTACCATTCCCTTTTTCAATTCCGCATTGCAGTTAGGTTGTCCTTACCGCAGATACCCCAGGATTTTGAGCATGCTCTGCGCCGTTTGTTCCTTAGCGTATACCCAATCGATCAGTTTCCCGTTTTTATCATACTCCACAATCACGTGTTTGGGCGAAGGGATCAGGCAATGTTTGATTCCACCGTAACCGCTGATCTGGTCCTGGTAGGCACCCGTATGGAAGAATCCTACATACAGGGGTTCCTTGTTATCAGCCGCATCTTTCGGATCGGTTGAAGCGATCTTGGGCAGGAACACTTCATTGATATGTTCTTCAGAATCGTAATAATCATGGCTGTCGCAGGTAATACCGCCCAATACCACCCGGTGATATTCATTGTCCCATTTATTCACCGGCAGCATCAGGAATTTTTCACCGATCCCCCAGGTATCCGGCAGGGTGGTGATGAAGGAAGAATCGATCATATACCAGCACTCACGATCGTTCTGGATCTTCTGTCCGATCACGCTGTAAATATGCGCCATACTTTCCCCAACAGTAAAGCTGCCAAACTCTGTATAGATATTCGGCATCGGCACTTTGGCTTTCTTGCAGGCTTTTTTGATATTGCTAACGATCTCGTTGATCATAAACTGGTAATCATATTCAAATCCCAGTGAATGTTTGATGGGGAAACCACCACCGATATTGATCGAATCCAGTTCGGGACAGATCTTTTTCAGCTGACAGTATAAGTTGATGATCTTATTCAGTTCCGACCAGTAATAGATATCATCTTTGATGCCCTTATTGAGGAAGATATGCAGCATTTTCAGCTGGAACTTATCTTCATATCCTTCGATCTCATCCACATAAAATTCCAGGATATCTTTGGCCCTGATACCCAGGCGGGAGGTATAAAAAGGGAAATTAGGTTCTTCTTCTGCTGCAACGCGTATACCCAGACGGAATGGCTGTTTGGCACTCCGTTTATACGCCTGCAGCTCTTCCTTGTTATCCAGAATAGGAATCACATTCTTGAATCCGGTATTGATCAGTTTGGCAATCCGGGAAGTGTAGTTCTTCTGTTTGTAACCGTTACAGATGATATAGGTTTCCTTATTGATCTTTCTGCGCTGGTACAAACGGTTGATGATCTCGATATCATACGCGTAGGATGTTTCGAGATGGATATTATGCTTCAGGGCTTCTTCTACAATAAAAGAGAAGTGAGAACTCTTGGTACAATAGCAATAAAAATATTCTCCTTCGTATTTGTGCTTTTTAAAAGCATTTTCAAACATCTTCTTCGCCTTGTTGATCTGCATACCGATCTTGGGCAGATAGGTCAGTTTCATCGGCGTACCATACTTATCAATCAGCGATTTCAGGTCGAGGCCATTGAATTCGAGATAACCATCATCATTCTGGTCAAACCCTTCTTGCGGAAAATGGAAAGTCTGGTTAACCAGCGAAGTGTAGGTATTATTCATTTACGGGTAGTGGGTTAGAGAGTGAACATGCTTTTTTAGCAGGTACAAAAATAACAGTTTGTTCAGTTTATCGGCTAAAAAAATAAACCCTGCTTTTATGTCTCCCTCTGCAGGAGAAACCAGCGCCGGGACGGCATGAAACGGCACAAAAAAACCGGAACAGTTACCTGTTCCGGTTACCTATTTTCAGGACTGATCTTATTTTACAGAATCTACCAGTGCTTTAAAGCTGGCTGGTTCGTTCATAGCCAGATCGGCCAGTACTTTACGGTTCAGATCGATACCTTTTGTGCTCAGTTTGTTGATGAACTGGCTGTAAGTGATCCCTTCAGATCTTACAGCAGCGTTGATACGCGCAATCCATAACTGGCGGTATTCGCGCTTTTTCAGTTTACGGCCCACATAACTGTAGGTCATACCTTTTTCAACGATGTTTTTGGCAACGGTATAAACGTTTTTACGCTTACCGTAGAAGCCTTTTGCTTGCTTCAGGATTCTTTTTCTCCTGGCTCTTGATGCTACTGCATTTTTTGAACGTGGCATACTATAATTTTTTGGAACCGGTTGCTATTCAGCGAACAGGTTAATTTTTTGAATGAATGATAACTTTCTGATGGCTGTATTAGCCCTTTAAACGTAATAAACGCAGAACAAAGTCCTTATTGGTAGAACCTACCAGACCTTTTTTGTTCATCGCTCTTTTGCGTTTTTTGGATTTTTTCGTCAGGATATGACGTTTGAAAGCTTTCTGGAAAGTGATCTCTCCGGTTCCAGTAACCTTGAAGCGCTTCTTGGCACTTGAGTTGGTTTTTACCTTTGGCATGTTAATAATCTATTGAAAGATTACACCCTGCTGGCGTTCCTGCACAGGCAGGAAACTTGTTGAGCCATACGGGAAAATGGGCTGCAAAGGTAAGGAGATTTGGCTATATTTCAAACCATAAAGAGGGAAAATTAGTAATTAGTAGTTAGTAATTAATAATTAGCAGTCATATACATATTAAAAAATATATTACTAACTACTAATTATTAATTACTAATTAACTAGGATGCTGCTTTTTTCTTGCTGCTCGTCTTTGGAGTGAAGATGGCGAACATTCGTTTTCCTTCCAGTTTGGGCATACTTTCCAGTACACCGGATTCGGCAAGGCGCTCTGCAAATTTCAGCAATAAAAGCTGTCCTCGGTCCTGGAACATGATCGCACGTCCTTTGAACTGAACATAGGCTTTTACTTTATTACCGTCTTTCAGGAATTTTTCTGCGTGTTTGGCTTTAAAGTCGAAATCGTGATCATCGGTTCCCGGTGTAAAGCGGATCTCTTTCACTTCGCTCTGCTTGGAATTGGCTTTCATTTCCTTTTCCTTCTTCTTCTTCTCGTACAGGAACTTTTTGTAATCGATCACCTTACAAACAGGGGGATCGGCGGTTGGAGAGATCTCAACCAGGTCCAGCTCCTGCTCCTGCGCAATTTTCAGCGCTTCCATGGTGGAATACACGCCAACCGTTACATTGTCGCCAACCAGTCGAACCTGTGGTACCCGTATTCTTTCGTTGATACGATGTTCAGGCTCGGGTTGCCTGTTAAACCTGGGATTAAATCTTCCGCCCCCTCTTGGTGGTAATGCCATTAAAACTTGTTTAGTGAATAATTGATTTGTTGTTAAAGATATACAATTGGCGATTATTCGCCTGATTTACGATTTTCTATTTCATCCCTGATCATTTCCATGAAGGAAGCAATTTCCTGGCTTCCCAGATCACCCTTACCCTGTCTGCGTACAGACAACTGGTTTTCGTTCATCTCTTTCTCTCCTACCACCAGCATGTACGGTACCCGCATCAGCTCGGTATCACGGATCTTTTTCCCGATCTTCTCCTGCCTGTCATCCACTTCTACCCTTACACCTGCTTTTTTCAGTTGTTTCTGAACCGCTTGGGCATAATCCATGAATTTATCACTGATCGGAAGGATCTTCACTTGTAAAGGCGCCAGCCATACCGGGAATTTACCTGCATAATGTTCCAGCAGGAAACCGATAAACCTTTCATGTGTACCCAGCGGTGCACGGTGAATGATCAAAGGCACTTCCGGTGAATTGTCTTTATTGGTGAATGAAAGATTGAAGCGGCGGCCCTGCGCAAAATCTACCTGGTTAGTGGCCAGTGTAAACTCGCGACCGATAGCACTCCAGATCTGTACATCAATCTTGGGGCCGTAGAAAGCACCTTCGTCCTGTACCTCTACAAAAGGCGTTCCGCTTTCGATCAGTACCTGGCGAACCATTTCTTCGGTCTCCAGCCACAGTTCAGGTTCATTGATATATTTCTGACCCAGTTTAGCAGGATCGTGCAAACTAAGGCGCATTACATACTTATCAATACCGAAGATCTCAAAATACTTCAGGTACATATCGTTCACCGCCTTAAACTCCTGGGCAAACTGTTCCTTGGTGCAATAGATATGCGCATCGTTCATGTGCAGGCAACGTACCCGCATCAGTCCGAATAACTCTCCGCTCTGCTCGTAACGGTAACAGGTACCATATTCTGCCAAACGGTAAGGCAGGTCCTTGTAACTCTTCTGTTCCGCATCAAAGATCTTATGGTGGTGCGGACAGTTCATTGCTTTCAGGTAATACTTGGTTCCATCCAGTTCCATGGGTGGAAACATACTATCCTGGTAATACGGCAGGTGTCCGCTGGTGATGTATAAATTCTCTTTAGCGATATGCGGGGTAACCACGCGTTTGTAACCGGCATCTTCTTCTGTTTCCTTGGCCAGTTTCTCCAGTTCTTCAATGATGATACTGCCGTTGGGCATCCAGAGGATCAGGCCCGGGCCGATATCTTCATCCATGGTAAAAATGCTGAGTTCTTTACCCAGTTTGCGGTGGTCGCGTTTCTTGGCTTCCTCCAGCATCACGATGTATTCGTCGAGCTCTTTCTGGTTAGGGAAAGTAACGCCGTATACACGGGTCAGCATTTTATTCTTCTCGTTCCCCTTCCAGTAGGCACCGGAAATATTGGTTAGTTTGATGGCTTTGATCAAACCGGTTTCGGGGATATGTGGTCCGCGGCAGAGATCGGTAAAAGAGCCCTGCGAATAGAAAGTAATTTCGCCATCGGTCAGGTTCTGCAGCAGGTCCAGTTTGTATTCATCTCCTTTTTCTTCAAAATAGGCAACGGCTTCAGCCTTCGGCATTTCCTTGCGGATATAACGATTGCCCTGTTTGGCCAACTCATTCATTTTTTTCTCGAGCACCAGCAGGTCGTCTTCCGTCATTTTACGGTCGCCCAGGTCCATATCGTAATAAAACCCTTTATCCAGGGCCGGTCCTACCCAGAATTTCACACCGGGATACAATTGTTCCACCGCTTCTGCCATCAGGTGGGCAGAAGAGTGCCAGAAAGTGTTTTGACCTTCTGCGTCGTTCCAGGTTAATAATTTCAGTGAAGCATCGCTGGTGATGGGTCTGGTAGCGTCCCATACCTGACCATTTACGCTTGCGGCCAATACTTTTTTAGCAAGGCCTTCGCTGATCGACTTAGCGATATCCAAAGCAGTAACACCACTTTCGTATTGTCTTACTGCGCCATCCGGGAAACTGATACTAATCATACTCTTGTAAATCAACCTCTTTTTTAGAAATGCAAAAGTAAAGAATAAACGGCACCTAAAACGGGGCAAGCCGGTTTTGGGAGGAAAAACCTTAACGGTTCTTTAGTAAGGCTTACTATATTGCAAGCGTAGATTTGTTATATGAGATTGAATTTGCCTCTTTTCTTTCTTTTACTGCTCAGTTTTACCGCCCAGGCCCAGAAAATGACTGGGATCTGGCGTGGTTATTTCAGTTCATCGAGCGGGATTTACCGGGAGGGGTTCAAAGAAGAGACCTATAAATATGAGATCCAGCTGGATCAACAGCGTAATAACAGTGTGAAAGGGGTGACTTATTCGTACAAAACCACGGTTTTTTATGGAAAAGCAGAGTTGAACGGGATTTACACCCCCACTTCCAAAAGTCTGATCATCAAAGAGACCAGACTGGTTGACCTCAAGATCGGTGATAAAAGTGAGCCCTGCCTGATGACCTGTTACCTGGATTACTCCCGTATTGGCAAGCTGGAAGTGATATCGGGCACTTTTATTTCAACAAATGTAAAAGACAAGGGCGATTGCGGCAGCGGCCGTGTTTACCTGGAAAAAGTGGTGGAATCAGATTTCAAAAAGGAAGATTTTTTGCTGAAAAAGAAACCTGCTGATACCAGTAAGATCCTATCGGCCCTCAGTTCCAAAACCGACAAAAAACCGGGCACCCAACAGCCCACAGCCAATAAACCTGTTATTACAAAAGCTGTTCCCCCACAATCCATTGGCAAAACAACCGCAAAGCCCGGCTCGCAAAAACCAGTGATTCCTGCCAAACCATTGGTGAAAACGCCAGCTGCTGCTGTAAAAAAACCAGCTACTAAAACAGCGACTCCGTTGAATAATCCGGCAGACAGAATACCGGAGCAACTGGTGAATGCACAGAAAGCGGAAGCAGTTACCCCACCCAAAACCGAGAACAGGGAACGGAAAATGCCGATTCCGAAAGTGTTGGTTGAGCGGGAAAACAAACTGGTGAAAACCATTACCACATCTGAAGAAGATATACAGATCGATATTTACGATAATGGAACCATTGATAATGACACGATCTCTTTGTACCACAACAATGAGTTAGTGATCAGCAGTGGCAAGTTGAATACCAGGCCCATTAAGCTGAAGATCCGGAACAATAAAACAGACAATCGTCACGAATTGGTGATGGTAGCTGAAAACCTCGGAGAGATCCCCCCCAATACGGCCCTGATGGTAATTACAGCGGGTAAGGAACGCTATGAAGTATTCCTCAGTTCTGATGAACAAAGGAATGCGAAAATCATCATCAATTATGTTCCCAAAGACTAACTGAAGCGCCCTTTATAAACGAATATTCCAGGTTACAGAAGGCAGGATCGGAAACAGGGATACCTGTTTGGCCGTTACTTTCAGGGTACCTGCCGTAGCCGTTCCCTCCTGATCGTAATAAATGAAATAAGGATTCATACGACTATACAGGTTATAAATACTGAATACCCAGCTGCTACTGTATTTCCGGATCTTTTTGGGCTGTGGTGTGTAAGTAGCTGAAATGTCCATGCGGTGATAGGATTTCATCCGGTAGGCATTGATGCGGCTGAATTCCTGTGTTAGCACGCCTGCAACAAAATAAAACCGCTCCGGTAAAGAAGTGGCATTGCCTGTTCCATAGGTGAATACCGATCCGAGTCTCCATTTTTGATTGAGTTCGTAACTGGCCACTACCGACAGATCATGGCGGCGATCGTAGCGACTGGGATATTTCAGTCCATCATTCAGGTCCGGGAATTTGCGCCAGGTCCAGCTGAGTGTATACCCTACCCAACCGGTCAGCCTTCCCTTCAGTTTGTTGACAAAAAACTCCGCCCCATAACTCCACCCCTTACCAAAGACAAATTCTTCTTCCGGATCTTTTAAAGAGGGTGTATAGCCTTCCCTGTATTCGATCTGGTTCTCCATGGTTTTGAAATAGGCTTCCACAGAAGTTTCGAACATACCTTCTCCGAAATTTTTAAAATAGCCCGCTGCATACTGCCAGCTGACCTGAGGTTTTACCCGTATGGTACTGGGCACCCAGAGATCCGTAGGCAGTGTAGAACCGGCATTGGTAACCAGGTGTATGTATTGCAGGTTACGGGTAACGGCAAATTTCAGAGACTCATTCTGGTTGATGGTAAACCGCAGGGTGGCACGGGGTTCAATACCACCATAGGTTTTTACATTCTGGCCCCGCCCGAATACAGTGCTGTCTTGTTTATTGCCGAATGCATCCCGTTTGTAGAGTGTATATCTTCCCACCTGCTGAAACATACTGTAACGAAGGCCCATGTTCAGTTTCAGGGCAGGTGTGATTTCCCAGTCGTCCTGGATATAAGCGGAAATTTCGTTAGCTAATTTTTTAGAAGAGTTATTCGGAGCAAACACCACGCTATCCTGGTTGCCGCTCAGGATATTCGGAAGGAAAGTATGGAAGGTATACTGAACCCCGAACCGGATCTTATGCTCGGGCACAGGATAAAAATCCACATCAGTTTTGGCAGTAAGATCACGTATGCCTGAGGAAAGATTGAGATTGAAATTATTCTGCCTGCCATCCAATGCAAAACGATAATCGTTATACACCAGTGTGGTATTGGCAAAAAGTTGTTTGTTGAACACATGGTTCCAGCGCAGCGTAGCGGTGGAATTACCCCAGGGGATGGTAGTGCTGAAGGAACGTTTGGTATTATTAAAATTGAATTTGTCCCTTCCGAAATAACCGCTCAGAAACAGTTTGTCTTTTTCAGAGAACTGGTAATTCATTTTGGCATTCAGGTCGTAGAAATAGTAACCGGAACCATAGTATTCGCTGGTTTTGCTGATCAGGGGTTTGGCCAAAGCATCAATATAGGTTCGGCGGGCAGAGATCATGTAGGAGGCTTTGTTCTTTTTCAAAGGCCCCTGAATAGCAAAGCGGGACGCGATCAAACCGATACCGGCATCAACCTGTGTTTTGTTCTGGTTACCTTCTTTCATGGCCACATCTACCACCGACGAAAGTCGCCCGCCGTATTGCGCCGGCATACCACCTTTGATCAATGTCACATTTTTAATCGCGTCTGAATTAAACACAGAAAAGAAGCCGAAAAGGTGACCCGTATTATACACCACCGCATCGTCCAGCAGGATCAGGTTCTGGTCTGGCCCCCCACCCCGTACATAAAAACCGGCATTACCCTCGCCGGCATTACGTACACCCGGCAATAATTGCAGGGTTTTCAGGATATCCACTTCTCCTAAAAAAGCAGGTAAAGCTTTGGCAGTATTGATACTCAGTTCAAATTTGCCCATTTGGGCTGTCTTGATATTGTTATCTCTGCGCCTGCCATACACCGTTACATTATTGATCTGCGAAGAATTGGGTACCAGTAAAATATTCTGCTGGCGGTTATCATCAAGGGTCAATTCAAACTCTTTGGTCTGGTATCCTACAAAGGAACAGGTAAGAATGAGTTTCCCTTTTTTAACGGTAATGGAGTAGAACCCATATTGGTTGCTCAGCACCGTTTTGCTTTCGGGCCGAATGCTGAGACTGGCCCCGATCAGGGTTTCGCCGCTGAGCGAATCTTTGATATAACCATTCAGGGTAAATTTATCCTGCGCAACTGCTGTTATACCGGCCAAACAGGTAATCCACAAAATCAATAATTTCCGCATAGTAATCTTCTTCCAACAAAAAAGGAACGGTAAAGTTGTCCGCAGCCCTTGTTCATTCAGTTATAGTTTGTGCCGCATATCAATGGTATCCTTCAGTTCTCCGCAATTGAGCATTTTTTTGGGGATATAGGGATTCCTGACCTCGATACCGTTGCTTAACCAGGTAGCCCCCTGATCGCTGAAGGCTTCTGAGCAATAAAAATGATAGATCACCTGTCCGTCGTAATGCACCGTCCGGATCAGATCATACAGCTGCTCTCCCACCAGTTGAAAAGACCGGCGCTGGTCACCGATTTTGGGCTCACCCAATAGTCCCTTTAATTCAGCAGAAATGCCCATGGAATAGGTTCTGGCAGTGGCGATCACACTGGTATCTGCTTTTAACTCATCCAGTTTCAGACTGTCTGTAGCCAACAGCATCCGGCGCGAAGTCTGAGCAATACCGGAGTCTTTTTCGGCGATAAACTCCTCTTTTAGTGCGTAATACGCGTTTAATACCTCTCCAAAAGACTGATTAAACGCTTCAGAATTAGCACTTTGGGCCAGGGCCGTTTGGGCAGATCCCGGTTTTGCCTGAACTTTTGTTTCCTGGTCGCCATTTTTACAGGAAGCCAGTAAAAGCAGGACAAAGAAGCACAGATAGGTCCGCATATGGAAAAATTTAGTACCCAAAATTAAAGCAAATAGAATTGGGAGCAGTTTGCATTTACCTTTGCGCACTTAAATACTTGTTAATAGATGTTGATAGGATTCCAGAATGTTACGTTTGAGTTTGGTGCAAGGGTGATTGTTGAAGATGCCACCTGGCATATACAGCCCGGCGACCGGATTGGCCTGATCGGGTATAATGGTACCGGAAAATCCACTTTGCTGAAAGTGCTGGTGGGTGAATACACACCTTCCAAAGGAACCGTAGAAAAGAGCCGTGAAACCACTATTGGTTACCTGCACCAGGATCTGCTGAGCTTTGATACCAACGATAATATCACCGAAGTGGCTTTAAGCGCTTTTGAAAGGGTGCGTGAACTGGAGAAAGAGATCGAGAAACTGGGACATGAACTGGAGCAGGATTCTGAAAATGAGGCCCTGCTGATCAGGTATACCGATGCCCTGCATGAACTGGATGTACTGGATGGGTATAATATTCACCACAAAGCGGAAGAAGTTTTACACGGACTGGGTTTCAGCAACGAAGACCTGGTAAGACCTTATAAAGAATTCAGCGGAGGTTGGCGCATGCGGGTACTGCTGGCTAAAATGATCCTGCAGCAGCCGGATGTGTTGCTGATGGATGAACCGACCAACCACCTTGACCTTCCTTCGATTGAATGGCTGGAGAAATACCTGCTGCACTACAAGGGCAGTGTAGTGATTGTGAGTCACGATAAATTTTTCCTGAACCGGATGGTGAATAAGATCGTGGAATTGTACCAGCAGCAATTACATATTTATTCGGGCGATTACGAGTTTTATGAGCAGGAGAAAATGATCCGGATAGATATGCAGCAAAAGGCGTTTGAGAACCAGCAGGATTATATCCGCCAGCAGGAACGGTTCATTGAGCGTTTTAAAGCCAAAGCCAGTAAAGCGGCACAGGCACAGAGTGTTCAAAAGCGCTTAGACAAGATCGAAAAAATCGAAGATGTAAAACTGGAACGTCCCGACCTGCGGATCAATTTTCAGTTAGACAAAGTGCCGGGTAAAGTGCTGGTAGACCTGAAAGATGTGAGCAAAAGTTTTGGCAAGCTGAAAATTGTAGACCATGCGGTAGCCGAAATAGAACGGGGTGATAAGATCGCACTGATCGGTGCTAACGGTAAGGGTAAATCCACCGTTTTGCGCATGATTGCCGGTACCGAACAATTTGAAGGAGAAAGGATCTGGGGACATAATGTAGAAGAAAGCTTTTATGCCCAGCACCAGTTGGAAGCCCTGACACTGAATAATAACCTGCTGGAAGAACTGCAGCAATGCGGAAGCAAAAAAACAGATGTGGAACTGCGTGCGTTGCTGGGTGCTTTCCTGTTCAGTGGAGATGATGTAGACAAGAAGATCAAAGTACTGAGCGGAGGTGAAAAAGCCCGTGTGGCATTGGCCAAGACCATTGTGAGCAAGGCAAACTTTCTGATTCTGGATGAGCCTACGAACCACCTGGATATGCACTCAGTAGAACTGCTGGCAGAAGCCTTGAACAAGTATGAGGGAAGTTATATCCTCGTTAGCCACGACCGTTATTTCATTTCGATGACGGCGAATAAGATCTGGGAGATCGTGGATCACCAGATCAAAGAATTCAAAGGTACTTACCAGGAATGGGTAGATTGGAATGAGCGGATGGCCAAGATCAATGCTGAAAAACAAAAACTGGGTGTACCCGATATCAAACCCGAACCGGCACCGGTGGCCAAACCTGTTGTAACCGAAAAAGCACCGGCCACACCTATTAACCGCGAATTGCAAAAGGAATTACAGAAAGAACAAAGACGTTTGAGCAACGTAGAAACCCAGTTAACCAAGGCCAAAGAAGAAGAAAACCGCTTTGAAAATGCACTGGGTGATCCGGCCAATTACGCCGATAGAGAGAAATTTGTGAAGATCGAAGCCGACTATAAAAAAGCAAGATCAGAACGCGAACGCCTGGAGAAAGAATACGAAACCGTTTTTGAAAAAGTAATGGAACTGGAGGGGCAGTCTTAACCACCGGCTGTCATCGCTTTCACAAAATCGCTGACCAGATAACTGATCATTTTACCTGTTCCGGGATTGGTTCTGCCATCCGATAACTGAACGGCCCCTTCGCAGATATGCAGGTAAGCCACTTTACTGTCGGCTGCTGCAAAATTCACAAATTGTCTTGCGTGATTGAGTGAGATACCGGCCGGACTGGTGGCACTGCTGAGTGTATGTTCGATACAATCGAGATCCAGTTCCAGTCCGCAGAAAGTATCACTGGTAAAATCAGCCGCATGCCCTACAGCCTGCAGGAAAGTTCGTTTCTCGTGCACAAAAATGTCTTCATAGGTGATACAATCCACAAAAGGATTGTTCACGATATCCATCCATACATTCTGCGGCAGGTAGTTCTCATGTAAACACAAAACACAGTATTTCTCCAGGTAACCATCTGCTTCCGCATAACTGAAACCGTTGCCGCTATGTCTGCCTTCCATGGGTCTGAAATCGGCATGGGCATCCAGATTAATGGCATTGATCTGTGCGATGGGGATCACACCTGCCTTATAAAATCCTTTGGCAGCGCCTTTGATGCAGGGATAGGAATTATTATGTCCACCACCGATCACGATCGGGATCTTTTTGTTCTGGGTAATGATATGGATCAACTGCTCCACTTCATCATCAATCGCATTAACGGCATGGCGGTAAGCAGCCAGACGTTCTTCGTAATCATGTGCATTCTGCTCGATCAGTCGCTCCATATCAGAAAAATCGAAATGCCCCAGCAGCATGATATTACTTCCTTCAAAAAAATCATTGCTCTGCACATTCAGAAAAGACTGCAGGAAAGCCAGCCAGGCTGAGTCGGCACCACCAATACCCATATTGGCTTTTACACCGATATCTTCCGGGATCCCGAGTAACACAAAAGAAGCAGCTGATTGCTGTAAAGAAGTTTCCAGTTGGTTCGGATCGGCCAGTACCTGTAAACGTTCGCCCAGTTTGGTTTCAAAACGGCGGATCCGGGTAAGCGCGAGAATATCCTGTTTATGGTAAAACTTGAAGTGGCTCATATGGCTTGGTTTTACTGGATAAAAGTAGCAGCAACAAAATACAGTACTTACCTAAATATACTTAAATAAATACACCGTTGAGCATCACTTTATCAATCAGGTTGGTACCAAATGCATAGGGCAGATAGGCCAGCGAAGGGATGGGCTGGGTAAAAATGAGGTTGGCTCTTTTACCTGGGGTAATGCTACCCAATTCCTGCCCTAGTTCCATGGCATAGGCTCCGTTGAGGGTGGCTGCATTGATGGCTTCTTCCGGCAGCATTTTCATTTGGATACAGCTCATGGCCACTACCAGATTCATATTGCCGCTGGGACTGGATCCCGGATTATAATCAGAAGCCAACGCGAGCGCGCAACCCTTATCCAGCAAGGTTCTGGCTGGCTGAAAAGGCATACGAAGGAAAAAAGCAGCAGTAGGCAATAAAGTGCCGATGGTTTGCGAGCCAGCCAAAGCATTCATCGCAGGTTCGCCCATGGTTTCCAGGTGATCTACCGAAACTGCCCCCAGCTTCACTCCTGTTTCTGTTCCACCGGAAAGATGCAGTTGATTGGCATGGATCTTGGGTTTGAGACCAATGGCCATGCCGGCAAGGCAGATGCGTTCGGTTTCATCAGGACTAAAAAAACCCTGTTCGCAAAACACATCAATATAATCGGCCAGTTGTTCTGCTGCAATAGCCGGAATCATCTCATCTATGATCAGGCGGATATATCCTTCATGATCTTCCTTGTAAGCGGTTGGATAAGTATGCGCACCCAGAAAGGTAGCTTTGATGGGTATGGGCGATTTTTCTTTCAGTCGTTTGATCACACGCAGCATTTTAAGTTCGCTATCCACGGTAAGTCCGTAGCCGCTTTTGATCTCAATGGCACCGGTTCCCAATTGCATCAATGATTGGAGTCTTTGCCAGGCCTGTTCCAAAAGTTCATCTTCTGGTGTATCCTGTAGTTTTCGGGCAGACTGCAAAATGCCACCACCCCTGGCAGCGATCTCAGCATAAGAAAGTCCCTTTAGCTTATCCACAAATTCTGCTTCCCGGCTGGCAGCGAATACCAGGTGGGTGTGGCTATCGCACCAAGTGGGTAATACAGTGGCACCCTTTGCATCATACACTTTATCCGACGCATCTATGGCTGCCACTGCCAGTTCGTTCATGGTACCATATTCACTGATCTTTCCATCAAGAATGCGTAACCAGGCATGATCGATCACCGGTAACTGGGCCATTTCTTTTCCCCTTAATAAATGCGTAGCAGCCCGAACATTTACAAGTTGATGTATGTTGGTAATCAGCAGATTCATACAGGCAAATTAACCAGAATCTGAAGAATCCCCAACAAAGCCATAATTTTCGGTCATGATCTGTCAATTGATAGTAGTTAGATATCCAAAATGGATGGGATGGGCAGGTTTCCTGTCAATGGCTGTGTTTCGTTTACCGCTCCTGTTCAACAAACAGATCCGTTTCTGGAAACTAATGGGATGTGGCCGCAACGGCACTTTTGATAAAACACCCGATTGGCGGCAATGGGCGGTGTTGTTAGTTAGGAGTGAAGAGTCTGGAGTCTGGAGTAAATCTGGTTCAGTAAACTCTCCCCTCCCAACTCCAGACTCCCAACTCCTAACTCCAAACTTCTTCACTTCCTGGTGGAAATTCTTTGGGTGTGAAAAATGGGAACTGCTGCTGCAACCCATCGAGGGACATGGTACCTGGGACGGGCAAACCTGTTTCGGGGATCTGCCCAAGCAAACAGACTATGAAGGCATGATCGGTATCCTTACCCGGGCTACCATCCGCGTGAGCAAACTGGGCAGTTTCTGGAAAAATGTGGATGGCGTAGCGTCGCAAATGGCTGGTGCTGATGGGTTTATCACTTCCCTGGGTATTGGGGAAGTACCCTGGCTCAAACAGGCCACATTCAGCATATGGCAAAGCAGGGAACAGATGAAACAGTTTGCTTACCAGATGAAGCAGCATGCAGAAGTGATCCGGAAAACAAGAAAAGAAAACTGGTACAGTGAAGATATGTTTGTACGGTTCCGGATCCTATCTTCGCAGGGAACTTTGAACGGAAAAGATCCTTTGACGGGAAAGTTGTAATTTGCCATTGTTTCATGAACCATTGCAGTACCATATCATTTCTAACCGCCCATTTTGCATGGATGTACCGTGGATTGAATTCCATGCCTGATCATTGACCTGCAGGCTCCCCCACCCTCATTTTACTGCCTTTCCTCATTGATCACATTATTTATCATTTTGTATGGAATCGACTTTATCTGTAAGCTCCGAAACGGGAACTTTAAAACGTTTATTGGTACACAGTCCGGACAGTGGCCTGGGCAAAGTAGTACCCTCAAAAGCGCAGGACTGGCTTTTTGAAGACATTGTACATCTGGATACCATCCGCCGCAATGAATATGATTATTATACCAAGATCCTTCTCTACTTTCTGGATCCTGCCAAAATCAAGGGAAAACTGGCAAAAGTAGATGCGGAAGAAGCACAGCGGAATTTCTACAAACCCGAGCATCCTGATTTTTTTGCTTCCGAAAAAGTAGTGGAACTGCAATGGCTGCTGGCGCAGGTATTGGAAGACAAGGATATTCTCACCAAACTGGTGGCTTCTGTCTGTGCCATTGAAGGATGCACGTATGAAGTACAGAACCAGTTATTAAATTATACGCCGGCAGAACTTGCGAAAACTTTTATCTCCGGAACGTCTAACAACAAACAGCTGCTTTTTGCACCCATCCCCAATTTTATTTTTACCCGGGATATCGGTATCACCATCAAAGACCATGTATTACTGAACAAACCGGCCAAAAAAGCCAGAACACGGGAAGCATTGCTGGCAAAGTATATATTCTTCCACCATGCCATGTTCCATAATTACCGGAACAATATTATTGAGCTGGCAGATTCTAACCATAGTTTCCTGATGCCCAAAGAAGAAGATGACCGCAAGATCACTCTGGAAGGTGGCGATATAATGGTGATCAGCGATAATCATCTGCTGGTAGGTGTTAGTGAAAGGACTTCTTCCGAAGCGGCGGTAAAGATCACCAATACCCTGTTTCAGAAAGGATTGATGGATAAAGTGACCATCATCAAGATCCCGAAAAAGCGGGATTACATGCATATAGACACTGTATTTACGCAGGTGAAAAGAGATGTATGGGTGATGCTGGGCAATTTTTCCAGAAAAACCATGAAACACGAAGATGAAGATGCCATTGAACGGATCCTGGAAGTAAAAAAAGAAGAAAAGATCAAGATCCTCCAGTTTCAGAGGCAGGATCCGGAGAACCCGGTATCCTTTGATAGTCTGGAAGACCTGCTGATCGATATCAGCAAAAACGACCTCCAATGCCAAACAGAAGTGCGGTTTATTTATTCCGGTAATAACGAGTTTCCGTATAATGCCCGTGAGCAGTGGACAGATTCCTGTAACCTCCTGGCCTTAAAAGAAGGAGTTGTGCTGGGATACGACAGGAATGATAAAACTACAGAAGCCTTCCGGAATGCCGGATTCTCTATCATTCGAGCCGGCGAACTGTTACAGCAACTGGAGGCAGGCACTCTTGAAACAGCCACCATAACCGACACACTCATCCTGATGCCATCGGCTGAACTCTCACGTGCCAGGGGTGGTTTTCATTGTATGAGTATGCCGCTCTGGCGCGAGTCGTTGGACATTAATCAGTAATCTACTAATTGTCATTACCCCAAATCTGAAAAATGCAGCATAGCTCTCATATACTGATGATCAAACCGGTGCAATTTGATTTTAACAGTCAAACCGCCGTTAACAACAGTTTCCAGATCAGTTCGCCCGATAGCGAAAAACAAAACAAGGCTTTGGCTGAATTCAACCGTTTTATATCGGTACTGGAGAAAGAGGGTATCGATGTTACGGTGGTAGAAGATACAGTTGAACCGCATACCCCCGATTCGGTTTTCCCTAATAACTGGATTTCGTTTCATACCGATGGCCGAATTGTTTTATACCCCATGTTTGCTGAAAACCGCCGACTGGAGCGAAAACAACATGTACTGGAAGCCATCCGGCAAAAATTTCTCATCCAGCAGACCGTTGACCTTACCCATTTTGAAAAAGAAAGTCTTTTTTTGGAAGGTACCGGCAGCATGGTGCTGGACAGGGAACACCAGATCAGTTACGCCTGTTTATCGCCCAGAACCATGGAAAAACCATTGGCGGCCTTTTGTACGGAGATGGGTTACCGTTCTATCCCTTTTACTGCAGTGGATGGGAATGGTGCGCCGATTTACCATACCAATGTGATGATGTGTGTGGCGGATGACTATGTGATCATCTGCCTCGACTGCATCCCCAATGAAACAGAAAAACAAGCTCTGATGGATAGTTTCCGCGAAACCGGGAAGGAAATCATACCGATCAGTTACGATCAGGTGAACCATTTTGCAGGTAATATGCTGCAGGTGCATAACCAGCGGGGAGAAAAATGGCTGGTCATGTCATCACAGGCTTATCATAGTTTATCTGCCGGGCAGATAACATCGATTGAAAAATACAATTCCATCCTTCACAGCGATATTAGCACGATTGAAACCCATGGAGGAGGAAGCGCCCGCTGTATGATGGCCGAAATCTTTTTACCGATACGGGTAAAATCATAGCGAAACAGCCCCCTATTTGACTAACACACGTTAGTTGCAAAATAAAAATATATTTACTTTTTCACAGGGCATCCTGTATAAATTCCGGAAAAGGAAGGGCTGAAAACCATTGACAGCAAAGCATCACAGCTTTTTCCGCAAAATACCGCAACTGCTTGTGCACAAAATACTTGTACGCAGGCAAGCTCAAATTCTGTTAATCGCTGTTCATTCCTTGGCATTTATTTTCAAATGCTTATTTTTGGAACTCCGTGTATTTGATACACACATTTACGAATGATTGCCGTTAATGTTTCACCGCTTTAAAGAAGAATTGCAAAATTACAATGTCTGCTAAACAAGTAACTAAGATTGGTGTACTCACTTCCGGTGGAGATGCTCCAGGCATGAATGCCGCTATCAGGGCCGTAGTAAGAACAGGGATCTATCATGGACTGGAAATTTTCGGTATCATGCGTGGGTACAGCGGGATGATTGAAGATGATATTTTTGAAATGAACTCCCGCTCCGTAGCCAATATTATCCAGCGGGGTGGTACGATTTTGAAAACCGCACGCAGCAAAGAATTTTTTGAACTCGAAGGGCGTAAAAAAGCATACGAGAACCTGAAGAAAAGAGGCATAGATTCTTTGGTGGTGATTGGTGGTGATGGCAGTTTCCGGGGTGCTCAGAAATTCAGCAATGAATTTGATATTCCCTGTATCGGCTTGCCCGGTACCATTGATAAGGATATTGCCGGTAGTGATTTTACCATCGGTTTTGATACTGCTGTGAATACAGCTGTAGAAGCAATTGACAAAATCAGGGATACGGCCGATGCGCATGACCGCCTTTTCATTGTGGAAGTAATGGGCCGCGATGCCGGTTATATTGCCCTGCACAGTGGTATTGCCACCGGTGCGGAGAATATCCTGATACCGGAAACCAAAACCGATATTGAAGAACTGATTGCCTCCCTCACCGAAAAGGAAAAGAGAAGAAAACTCGTGAACCTGATCGTGGTGGCAGAAGGGGATGAATTTGGTGGCGGTAATGAGATAGCTGCTATTATCAAAAAAAGATTACCCAACGCAGACACCCGGGTTTGTATCCTTGGTCATATACAGCGTGGCGGTTCTCCGAGTTGTTTAGACAGACTGATTGCCAGCCGGATGGGATACCATGCTGTTGAATGCCTGATCAATGGCAGACATAATGTAATGGTGGGTATCCTGAACAACAAACTGCATTATACACCACTGGACAATGCCGTAAAAGCCAAACAGAAAATATCAGACGACTGGTTTAAGATCGTAAAGATCCTCGCCAGCTAGTTATACACGCATATTCGTACAAGCAACCCCTACTAAAAAAAATACAATGTCTAAAAACCTTGAGAAGTACCTGCACAAAGAAATGGATAAAAAAGCAGGTCTTGCACATGTGGATCACCGTACCAAGATTGTGGCTACTGTAGGCCCTGCCTGTGATTCATACGACCAACTGCTGGCATTGGTAAGAGCCGGTGTAAATGTTTTCCGCCTGAATTTTTCACATGGCAGCCATGAAGACAAACTGAACATCATTGAGCATATCCGCAACATCAATAAAACACAACCGTATAATATTGCCATCCTTGCGGATCTGCAGGGACCGAAATTACGGGTAGGTGAAATCGAGAACAATGCGCTGGATGTAAAAGCGGGTGATGTACTTACTTTCACCAATGAAAAATGTATTGGTACACTGGAGAAAATCTATGTATCGTATCCCAACTTGGCTGGTGATGTAACCCTGGGCAATATCATCATGATTGATGACGGTAAAATTGAAGTAAAAGTAACCGGCATTGAAAAAAACGGCGATGTAAAAGTAACCGTTACCCTGGGTGGAATCCTTTCTTCGAAAAAAGGCATTAACCTGCCAGATACAAAGATCTCATTACCGGCTTTAACAGAGAAAGACCTTGCTGATCTGGAATTTATCATAGAACAGCAATGCGACTGGGTGGCACTGAGTTTTGTGAGAAGTGTAAAAGATATCGTGATCCTGCGCAGCAAACTGGATGAGAAAAAAAGCAAGACCAAGATCATTGCCAAGATAGAAAAACCGGAAGCCCTGGTGAATATCCGCGATATCATTCTGGAAAGTGATGGCATCATGGTGGCCCGCGGCGACCTGGGTGTTGAATTACCGGTTGAGCAGATTCCGCTGATCCAGAAAGAACTGATCCGCAAATGTATCCATCGCGCCAAACCCGTGATCGTAGCTACCCAGATGATGGAAAGCATGATCGATCGGGTTAAACCCAACCGAAGCGAGATCACAGACGTGGCCAATGCCGTACTGGAAGGAGCCGATGCTGTGATGCTGAGTGGTGAAACGGCTGCCGGACAACACCCGGTACTGGTGGTAGAAACCATGCGTAAGATTATTGCAGAAGTAGAGAAGAAAGAATATCGTTATAACCGGGAAGCCGATCTGAAACCCCAGCCCCACTCTCCTTCTTTTCATAGTGATGCCATCTGTTATAACGCTTGTAAGATCTCTGATGATGTAGAGGCCAAAGCTTTGATCGGTATGACCCAAAGTGGTTACACGGCTTTTATGCTGAGCAGCTACCGCCCCTCCTCTCCCTTGTATATTTTTACCAAAGAAAAAACGCTGGTAAATCAGTTAAGTCTGAGTTGGGGCGTACGCGCATTCCATTATGCGGAAGAAGAAAGTCTGGACGATATTATCCAGGACCAGATCCAGATCCTGAAAGAAAGAGGTTTTGTGAATTCCGGTGATGTTGTGATCAATACCGGAAGTACACCGGTAGCCCTGCATCTTCCTACCAATATCATCAAGCTTACCAAAGTTGATTAATCAGTTTCCTGTATACTGTAAAAAAAGATTCCTGTTGCCACAGGAATCTTTTTTATTTTGAGACCCCAATCCCTGATTATGAAAAAAATCTTCCGCTTGCTGTTGCTGCTTACCCCATTCGCCGTTTTTGCACAGAATGCAGATTCCGTATGGATCATGAATAATTACAGCAAAAAAGAACTCTATATCCCTATGCGGGATGGTGTAAAACTTTTTACCGTAGTGTATGCACCCAAAAGTACCGATGAGCAACATCCGATCATCCTTACCCGAACACCGTATTCATGTGCACCTTACGGAGAAACCAAGTTCCCTCCGCTCTGGTATACTACCCGTAAATATTTTCTGAAAGAGAATTACTATGTTGTACAACAGGATGTTCGCGGCAGATGGATGAGTGAAGGAAAATTTGTGGATGTACGCCCATACAATCCCAATAAAAAAGCAACGACCGATATCGATGAATCAACCGATGCATTTGATACCATTGACTGGCTTACCAAAAATCTGGCAAATAATAATAACAAAGTAGGTGTGTACGGCACTTCCTATCCTGGTTTTTATGCAACCCTCTCTGCCTTGAGTAATCATCCTTCTTTAAAAGCGGTGAGTCCGCAGGCACCGGTTACCGAATGGTTTCTGGGAGATGATTTTCACCACAATGGTGCTTTTATGCTGATGGATGCTTTTAATTTTTATTCAGGATTTGGCAAACCCAGACCTGTGCCCACTACCAAAGGGCCTACTGGTTTTCCGATCCCTGTTAAAGACAACTATGAATTTTATCTGCGTGCCGGTGCCCTACCCAATCTTACCAAACTGATGGGCGATAGTATTGAATTCTGGAAAGACCTGATGAGTCATCCAACCTATGATGCTTTCTGGCAGGCAAGAAATACCCGGAATTTTGTACAGCATATCTCCCCCAACATTCCCACACTGATCGTAGGTGGCTTATTTGACGCTGAAGATTGTTATGGCGCCTGGAACCTGTATAAAGCCATTGAGAGCAAAACCAAAAATAATAACCAGATCGTGATGGGTCCGTGGTTTCATGGACAATGGGGTGCACATGATGGCAGTTACCTGGGCAATGTACAGTTTGGCAGCAATACCAGTGATTGGTACCGCCAGAACATAGAGCTACCCTTCTTCAATTATTACCTGAAAGGAAAGGGATCTGTTGACAGGATCAAAGAAGCCAATATCTTTTTCAGCGGAGCCAATGAATGGAAACAGTTACCTGCCTGGCCACCCGGCAACAGCAGGCCACAGGCCATGTATCTGCTGCCCAGTGGCAAACTTGATTTTACAGATGCACAGGCAGGTGCTGTAACCACGTTTGCTGCGTATACCAGTGATCCTGCGAAACCGGTTCCGTATACGGAAGATATACACCTGGGTCGTACCAAAGAATACATGACAGACGACCAGCGTTTTGCTGCCCGCAGACCGGATGTATTGGTATTCAAATCAGATATCTTAACAGAGGATCTGACGCTTGGCGGCGAAATCGTAGCCGATCTGCTGGTGAGTATCTCAACCACCGATGCAGATTTTGTGGTAAAACTGATCGATGTATTTCCAGATGATTTTGCGTATGCTACGCCGGGTAAATCCCAATATGAAATGAGTGCATATCAGATGCTGGTGCGTGGAGAAGTGATGCGGGGCAAATTCCGCAATAGTTTTGAAAAACCGGAAGCGTTTGTGCCCAATAAACCTACACAGGTAAAATTTGCGCTGCCTGATGTGGCCCATAGCTTTAAAAAAGGACATCGGATCATGATTCAGGTACAAAGCAGCTGGTTTCCGCTGGTAGACAGGAACCCGCAGAAGTTTACGGATATTTATCAGGCAAAGGATAGTGATTTTCAGTCTGCCAATATCAAACTGTACCATCATGCTTCAAAAATAATTCTACCTGTACTCAAATAAAATAGATCACAGATTTACCTTGCATTTTTAAACATTGCCCTACATGAAACAACGATTGCTTGCCCTTGCGCTTTTAGTAAGTGTTTATCTTCAGGCACAGGAACCCGCCATTATTCCCCAGCCCTCCCGTATAGAAATGCAGGATGGGAATTTCAGTATCACTCCCGCAACGCAGCTGGTAGTAGCCGGAGCCGGTGTTGAGAAAGCGGCGATGTTCCTGAACGATTATTTACAGAAATTCTATGGCTTCAAGCTGTCTGTTTCAAAAACTACAGCTGCAAAAAACAGTATCGTACTGAACCTTGCCAAAAAAGCAGAGACCGTTGAAGGAGCTTATCATCTGCAGGTAACCAGAACCGGTGTACAGATTACTGGTGATAATGCCATAGGTACTTTTTATGGCGTTCAATCTTTATTGCAACTGCTGCCGGTTGAGAAAAAGAAAGAACTCATTATTCCCGCACTGGAGATCGATGACCTGCCCCGCTTTGCCTATCGGGGAATGCACCTGGATGTAGGTCGTCATTTTTATCCGGTAGATTTTGTCAAAAAATTCATCGATTATATTGCCCTGCATAAGATGAATACTTTTCACTGGCACCTTACCGAAGACCAGGGCTGGAGAATTGAGATCAAGAAATATCCGAAACTGACGCAGGTGGGTGCCTACCGGAATGGTACCATTATTGGTCACCACCCCGGCACAGGAAACGATCAAACAAAATATGGCGGTTTCTATACACAGGAGCAGGTGAAAGAGATCGTAAAATATGCCAGCGACAGATTCATTACCGTAATCCCGGAGATCGAAATGCCCGGTCATGCCTCTGCCGCCATTGCGGCCTATCCAGAGCTCAGCACTTTCCCCAATGAAGCCACCAAACATCCGGCCAAAGTAACCTGGTACGGCGATAGTACCGGTAAACAGGTACAACAGGGCTGGGGCATTTACCCGGATGTGTTTGCCCCAACAGAATACACTTTCAAATTCCTGGAGAATGTGCTGGATGAGGTAATCCAACTGTTCCCTTCTACTTATATTCATATCGGCGGCGATGAGTGTCCGAAAGAAAACTGGAAACGTTCTGCATTCTGTCAGCAACTCATCAAAGAAAAAGGATTGAAAGATGAGCATGACCTGCAGAGTTATTTTATCCAGCGGATCGAGAAATACCTGAATGGTAAAGGCCGCCAGATCATTGGCTGGGATGAGATCCTGGAAGGTGGACTGGCCCCCAATGCCACTGTGATGAGCTGGCGTGGAGAAAAGGGCGGCATTGAAGCGGCCCGGCAGAAACACAATGTGATCATGACCCCCAACAGTTATGTGTATTTTGATTATGGCCAGAACAAACAGGAAGATTCGCTCGTGATCGGCGGTTACCTCACTGTACAGAAAGTATACAGTTACGAACCCGTACCGGCAGCATTACCGGCAGAAAACGCGAAATATATTCTGGGTGCACAGGCCAATGTATGGTCTGAGTACATGAAAACCCCTTCGAAAGTGGAATACATGATTTTTCCCCGAATGACGGCTTTAAGCGAAGTATTGTGGAGCCGTAAAGAAAGCAGGAACTGGTCCGATTTTGAAAAAAGAATGCAGCAGCAAACCAAAAGGTACCAGTTATGGAATGCCGGTTATAACAGTAAATACCTGGATCCTATGAACAAATAATGTTGGTTTATGCCGAATTTAATCCAAAAGATGCGTTTTTTTGCGTTTTTATATAGAAATTAGCAGCAGAACTATCCAGTAACCGTTAAAGTAATAAAACAGACAAACCATGGTTGACTCATTTGAAAAGATCCCGGTAAAAATTTACCAGAATGCTGAAAAGGGTTCCGCATTTGTTGCCGCGGAAATTGCCAAGCTGATCCGGGAGAAAGCCGCGGCCAACCAGCACTGCGTGCTGGGGATGGCCACAGGAGGTACTCCTATTGACCTGTATGCTGAATTGGTAAGAATGCACCGGGAAGAAGGGCTCAGTTTTAAAAATGTGATCACTTTTAACCTGGATGAATATTACCCTATTGAAAAGAATGCGTACCAGAGTTACTGGAGTTTTATGCACCGTCACCTGTTTAACCATGTAGATATTGATCCGGCCAATATCCATATTCCCAACGGAAGCTGGCCAAAAGATGAGATCAAAAAATATTGCTCCGATTACGAAAGTAAAATGGAAAAAGCGGGAGGTGTAGACCTGCAGATCCTCGGTATCGGACTGAATGGACATATCGGATTTAACGAACCAGGCTCGAGTATCTATTCCCGAACCAGGCTGGTGAACCTGCAGAATACCACCCGTATTGCAAATACGTATGAATTTGAAAATATTTCCAAAGTACCCCGTCTGGCTATTACCATGGGTATCGGTAATATCCTGAAAGCCAAACGCATCATTTTGATGGGATGGGGACAGAAAGCCGCCATTATTGCCCGTGCGGTAGAGGGAGATGTAACCGAGCAGATCCCGGCCAGCATACTGCAGCAGCACGAAGATTGTACGTTTGTGATCGATGAAGCAGCTGCTACAGAATTGACCCGCATCAAATCGCCCTGGTTAACTGGCGATTGTGAGTGGACACCGCAGATGATCAAAAGAGCGGTGGTACACATGGCCCTGAAAGTAAACAAATCTGTGTTGAGTCTTACTTCCAACGACTACCTCGAAAACGGTCTGTCTGACCTGCTGGTGGAAAAGGGCGATGCCTATGAAATTAACCTGCAGGTATTTTATCTGCTGCGAGATAGCATTACCGGTTGGCCTGGCGGTAAACCGGGGGCGCATATACCGGCCCATCCGGAAAGAAGTGAACCGCATCCCAAAAAATGTGTGATCTTCTCCCCCCACCCCGATGATGACATCATCAGTATGGGAGGAACCTTTATGCGCCTGCACGATCAGGGGCATGAAGTGCATGTGGCATATCAGACCAGTGGTAATATTGCAGTTACCGATGAATTTGTAACCCGGTTCCTGGATTTTGCCGTTGGATTTGAAGCTATGTTCGGGATCGATAATCACAAGAGTCAGGAGATCCTGACTGCAGCCAGAAATTATATTTCAGGAAAGCAGAAAGACCAGCGTGATACCAATGAGATCCGTGCCATCAAAGGCCTGATCAGACGCTGTGAAGCCACTGCCACCTGCCGCTACGTAGGATTAACAGAAGACCGTTGCCATTTCATGAACCTGCCCTTCTACGAAACAGGTACCATTGATAAAAAGCCGATGGGTGAGGAAGATGTTGTACTCACCATGGAATTACTCCGCAAACTGAAACCACAGCAGGTATATTGTGCCGGCGATCTGGCCGATCCGCATGGTACCCATAAAGTATGTCTGGAAGTGATTTTCGAGAGCTTACGCAGAATTAAAGCAGCTGGCGACGATTGGGTAAAAGATTGCTGGGTATGGTTATACAAAGGCGCCTGGCAGGAATGGGATATTGCCGAAATTGAAATGGCGATCCCGATGAGTCCGGATCAGGTAATGAAAAAGCGCTTTGGTATTTTTATCCATCAATCCCAAAAAGATATGGTACCCTTTCAGGGCAGCGATAGCCGCGAATTCTGGCAGCGGGCCGAAGACCGGAATGGCAATACTGCAAACCTGTATGCCGCATTGGGTATGACCAAATATGCGGCCATGGAGGCCTTTGTGCGCTGGCATTATTAAACCGTTCCACTACAAAACCTGTTATCTGATTTTCGTAGTGCTTATTTTTACCGGATGCAAGACCGCAAAAAAGGCCGCCAGGCAATAGCGCTGGTTTGGAGTGAGTTATGGAAAAACCCGTCCTTCAAACGAAAGACGATCGTGTACAGCATATTACTGGTTGCTATTCTGGTGATCTTGCCTTTTTTCTTTTCAATGATTGAAAAAAGGGAGGGTACGCAGTTAAGTGATCCTGTTTTGCAATTGATTCCGGCAGTGGATGTATCGCTGGCAACTTTTCTGGTCATCTGGTCCATGACCCTTTTTTTAGGGGTGAGAATGCTGCAGAATCCTTCCCTGTTTCTGGTTACACTTTGTTCCTTGGTGTTATTGTTCCTTTCGAGGCTGATCAGTATCAGCCTGCTACCCCTCGATCCTCCGGTTGGTTTGATTCCGCTGAAAGATCCGATTGTGAATTTGTTTTATGGAGGTACTGATGTATTTATTACGAAAGATCTTTTTTACTCTGGTCATACTTCCACCCAGTTCCTGTTTTTTCTCTGTTTACACAAACGAAGCGATAAACTGATTGCCCTGGCCGCTTCTTTAGCAGTAGCTACACTGGTGCTGGTGCAACATGTGCATTATACAGTAGATGTTGTTTTTGCCTTTGTATTTACCTGGCCCATTTATCTGATCGGCAAAAGACTGGCAAAACATTAGTATCCGTCAGGTATGATCAGAAGGCCTCTCCTATCTGCAGGTAAAACCCATTGTTTTTACCCTGACCAATGCCGTAGTCGAGACGTATATTCAGTTTCTCTTTTTTATTTACGGCGATGCGGAATCCGCCGCCGTAAGAATACTTCAGTCCACGCAGGGTATAATCAGTAAAATCCCTTCCCACATTACCCGCGCCGCCAAAAATAACTGCACTGATACGTTTCCGCAATGGAAAGCGGTATTCTGTCTGAAAAACAAGTTGATTTTTGTCTCTATACCGTCCTTCATAATAACCACGCATACGGTTGGCACCGCCAAAGGAAGCAAGACTGCGCACAGGAACATCACCGGCATTATTGAAACTGAATAACTGAAAAGCCAATACCGATTTGCGAACCGCTATGAACTTACGGAGATCGAACACATAATTGGTATACACATAATCAGACCCCAGCATCTTGCTGAAATGATTGAAAGTAAACTGGTATAAGAAACCTTTATCAGGCGCAAAAGCATTATTTCTGGAATCCCAGGTAACACTTCCTCCCAGACCAGCTACCTCGTACCCATGTCGCCCGAAAACCTGCTGCTGATCAAACTTGCCTCCTGCCTCGTATTCTATTTTCCACACACTCTGTTTCTCGAAAAGCAGTCCGGCAAATAAACGCGGTGCCACTTTTCGCATCAAATGCAGGTATACATAATACTGTTTGAATTTATAGGGTTCTTCCTCCGAGTCAGCGGTTTGCTGTCCCAATCCCCAGAACTTATCAGGAAAAGAACTAAAGGAAAACTGCTCATGCAGGATATATTTTTCTTTATTGAAATACTGAGAACCGGTGATCGCAGCCACCAGTTGTTTTTTGGTGGAATACAGTAATAACGCATCCAGATCGGAGGTTCTGGATACCGTATCGGTTTTGAAAGGTCTGAAGGTTAAAGCACCTAACCCACCAAAAGACCATCCGGTTTCAATAGAACGGGCAATAACTGGAAAAAGAAGCAGGCTTTTCTGTTTGGTGCTGTCTTTTTGTGAATAAACAAGCATTGGCAGGGATAAGAGCATAAGTATCCCTCCCAGATATGGCAGCTTCAAAGGGGGTTTGTTTATCATAAAAGCTGTAAATTAACCACTTATACTTTAACAGGATAAAAACTCCCTATAAAAAACGTAGATTTGTTCTCATTTTGTGTTTTATCAGTTAACAATTTTGTAATATTAATTTAACATTACAGTCATCATACACGCAACAGGATCAGGAATGAAAAAATGGGATAGTCATTTTCAGCTTGGGGATACGATAACGGAGGAGCAACTTGACTTTTTTGATGAGCATGGCGTTATCGTTTTCAGAAATTTTCTCAGCAAAGAGAAAGTGGCTGTTTACATCAATGAACTCAAAAGGCTGGAATCTCTCTGGCTGGAAGAGAAGCGGGACAAAGTAAACGGTATTCCCCTCAAATTCGGCAAGGATGAGCAGGGCAATAAAACCATACAGCGTTTATGCTTCAGCAGCTTATACAGCGATCCGTTACATCAGTTACTGGAAGAGCCCCGGTTAAAATCCCTCATGTCTTTTCTGACCCCTTACGAAGGCCGGATTGCAGAAAACGAGAAAGACGGGCTGGTGATCAACAATTACATTAACACCCCTAACAGTACTTTTACCCAGATGGGTTGGCATACCGATTCTCCCCGCGACCTGTTTCTCGGGCAAAAGATTATGCCCATGCTGAATGTGGGGATCCATCTGGATACCTGCCCCTTTGAAAATGGCGGATTACGCGTCATTCCCGGCACCCATAAACAGAACATGCTGAAATTACTGTTTGGCAAAAAATATTTCATTGATAACAGTGATGATGCCAGGGAAGTGGGCTTTGATATCAACGCTGGAGACCTGTCTGTACACGATGGTCGTTTATGGCATCGGGTAAAACAATCTCCCAAATTTGGTGAAGAAAGCCGTCGCCGGGTGATGTATGTACCGATGGTTACCGGCAAATACAAACCCAAAGACGCCAACAGTAAAACGCCGTTTTACCATCGTTTTACCGGCAAAGTGCACCATTGATTTTTAAAAATGCATTGCAAAAGCCAACTTTGTGTTGGCTTTTTGCTTTTAGAAGGGAACCGCCGTTTTACCACAAACCCAATCATTATGTCTTACGCATTAATTACAGGTGCCAGCAAAGGAATCGGGAAAGCCATTGCTTTTGAGCTGGCAGCAAGGAAAATTGATCTGTTGCTGGTAGCAAGAAGTGAATCGCTTTTACAGCAGTTAGGGGCTGAATTATCGGCCCAGTTCGGGATTAAGACTCATTACCTCGCCATAGACCTGGCCATCCCCTCCTCTCCGGGTGCTGTTGCCTCCTGGATCTCGCAGAACGGCTATCCCGTTCATATTCTGGTAAACAATGCCGGATTCGGTATCGGAGGGCCTTTTGAACGGCAAAACCCGGCCAGTACAAGGGATATGATGCAGGTAAATATGCATGTACCCGTTGAACTCTGCAGCCTGCTGCTGCCAGAACTGAAAAAACATTCCCAAAGCTATATCCTGAATATTGCCAGTTCTGCCGCTTATCAGGCCGTTCCTGGACTGGTAGTGTACGCTGCCACCAAGTCTTTCCTGCTTAGTTTTAGCCGCGGATTGCAGTACGAGTTACGGAAAACCCCTGTTTCGGTAACAGCCGTTAGTCCGGGAGGAACCAGCACCGAATTTGCCAGTACGGCCCAACTGGGGTCCAAAGCGGTCAAAGCCGGCGAAAAATTGAATATGACCGCTGAAGCAGTAGCTAAACTGGCCGTAAATGCGATGTTCCGCCGTAAAACCGAACTGATTACGGGTACTTTGAATAAAATTGGTGCAGCGATGGTCTGGTTATTACCCAAATCCATCACTGAAAAAGCGGCAGCCGGGATCTATGAAATAAAATAATTTAGCAGGATAGCAGGGATTGGTTTTGTCAATTCTTGTTTACGCCTTATATTTGCAACCCCAAACGGGGAAATGGCTGCGTAGCTCAACTGAATAGAGCATCTGACTACGGATCAGAAGGTTTCAGGTTTGAATCCTGACGCGGTCACTCAATAAGGTCTCACAGAAATGTGGGACTTTTTTATGTCCGCTACATTTCCCCGCTTCCATGTTCAATGTTCCGGATGCTTCTATTCTGAGTTCTCTGCCCATACAAAAAGACCCGCTCAACCAGAGCGGGTCTTCTGCAAACATTTTTAATTTCTAATTATTAATTGCTAATTACTAACTACTCCTATCCTCTCGCCTTGATCAACTGCACCACTTTGCGCTTCGTACCCTGTATCAGTTCCACATAGTAAGTGCCGCTGCTGTAACTGTGGCCTATCTGGAAAGTACTGTTCGATCCCAGTTTCGATCTCGCATCCACTACCCTGCCAGCTCCATCCATCACGCGCAGGTTCACTGGGGTCTCATACTTACTCTCCAGCTTCAGCGTAAAGTAGGTCGTACTTGGGTTTGGCATCACCGTTACTTTCAGCTCCTCCTCACTCTTCACTACCACGGTCTCTTTCTCTGATGATACCGACTGTGTTACCCCAGCATTGTTCACCGAAGTGATCGGTGCCGC